>CAJXUD010000001.1 GCA_913061415.1 uncultured Oleispira sp.
ATTTGGACATAAAGTCCCCCAAAGTTATTTGTCTAACTATTGGGGGTCACTTCATAAAGCTTCCTTTTTTCGCAACCAACTCGTCGCTACCATCAAATGGCAGCGTATACGATTTACTTAGCGCGACTCACGTATTCACCTACACGCGTATCGATGCGTAGCAGCTCACCAATCACGATGAATAAAGGAACGCTGACTACTGCGCCCGTTTCTAACGTTGCTGGCTTTGAACCACCTTGAGCCGTATCGCCTTTCAGGCCTGGATCGGTCTCTGTCACTTCAAGATCGATGAAGTTAGGGGCAGTGATACTTAAAATTTCGCCGTTAAATAGCGTTACTTCATAAACCAACTGCTCTTTCAGCCAGTTTTTATTTTCACTGATTGCTTCTTCGGATGCGCCCAACTGTTCAAAAGAACCGTCAGTCATCATGAAATGCCAGAACTCACCATCGGTGTATAGGTATTCCATTTCGACGTCCATTACGTCTGCACCTTCTAGCTTCTCGCCAGATTTGAAAGTACGTTCCCATGTGCGACCGTTCTTCAGGTTTTTCAATTTAACACGGCTAAAGGCTTGGCCCTTACCCGGTTTAACATATTCGTTTTCTACGATGGCACAAGGATCGCCATCCAGCATTACTTTAAGACCTGATTTGAATTCGCTGGTAGAATAATTAGCCATGTGACCTCGACAGAATATTGATGGGGTTCAGCAAACCTGCCCCAGAAAAAAGAGCTATGATAACCGAAACCCCGTTAGTGATCGAATCTTTAACCGATATTAGTCAGTCTCCAGACCCAGATAGCTGGAATCAGGTGCTCGCGGGGGCAGCCAAAAAGGTTGAGGCATTACTCAAACAACTCAACATTCCTGTCACTGAACTAACGCTACGCCAGCAGGCATGTCTCGACTTTCCGTTATTGGTGCCCCAGCCTTTTATCGACAAAATGGAAAAAGGCAATGCCCAAGATCCTCTGTTATTACAGGTACTTCCTCAGCGAGAAGAGCTGGAAGCAGCCGAAGGCTTTATTAATGATCCACTTGCGGAAAAACACAGCAATTTGCAAAAAGGGATTATTCACAAATATCATGGCCGCGTCCTAGTATTGCTCAGCACGGGCTGTGCTATTAATTGCCGTTACTGTTTTCGACGTCACTTTGCTTACAGTGAAAACCGAATTGGCAAAAATGACTGGCAAGGCATTCTCGATTACGTCAGCCAAGACCCAACCATTGAAGAGCTTATTCTAAGCGGTGGTGATCCGCTGATGTTAAGCGATCAGCAACTCAAAAAGTTCATTCAGCAGGCTGAGGCAATCCCTCACTTGCAACGTCTGCGCATTCATACACGCCTACCGGTGGTCATTCCACAACGCATTACCACTACATTAATCAATATTTTACATTCATGCCGTTTCAGTTGTGCGATAGTGCTGCACATTAACCACAGCCAAGAGCTAGATCCTATATTAATCAAAGGGTTAGACTCGTTAAGGCGTGCTGGTATTACCTTATTAAATCAGGCGGTCTTACTGCGCGACATAAACGATAATCTAGAGACTCAAATAGACTTAAGTAAAGCGTTATTTGCGGCGGGTATTCTGCCCTATTATTTGCATTTATTGGATAAAGTGACGGGCGCCCATCACTTTAACGTTAGTGAAAAAGACGCTCTGGTATTACATCAACAACTATTATTAAAACTGTCGGGCTACTTAGTGCCAAAGCTCGTTAAGGAAGAATCTGGCAAAGGAAGCAAAACCCCACTAGTATTGATATCCTAGAGTAAGCAAATAGTGGCGAGACAGAAACAAACAGGTTAGTCTGTGGTGGTTTTAGTATGGATAATAAAACATCCGCTATAATTAAGACTATAGACATGGTTAATTTGCATTAGTGGTAATAAAAAAGGCATGGAAAGCAATAGAACACCGATAAAACTACACGTACCTAGCCCGACCCAGCAGCAGTTGTCTTTTTGCCAGGCAAATGTCGATGGGATTACGAATTGGGCAAAGAATCTTCCCATGGCCAATACTGGGGAAGCAGCAAGGCAGTTGTATCAAGCCATTCGTGAGTTGAATCAATTACACGCTCAACCTTTACTACGCTTCAAATTACTCGAGGTCATGCGCCCTTATATTTACTCAATAGGCACATTGCTCGCAAAACATTTTTTACAAACCTCAGTATCGCTAAACGAACGACAATTAAAAATTGCTAACCTGAGTCAGTCGTTACAAGCTCACCTCGCCACGGGCTATAAGCTCGTCGTGGTTGATAGCATCGCTGCATTGTCCCCTAGCGATAAACCCTCAAAAATAGTGACAACCTCTATTCATAGAGCGATCACGGATACCACCAGCACGATCTTGAGAGCGTTCCAATTATATTGCCACCCTCCAGAACATGCATGGTCTGAAATTAATCAGCTATTTTTCTTGGCGAAACTTCGCGATTTAGAAAATTTTAAAGTTAACGACACCCAAAACCGTTACCTCAGTACCAGCGATATCAGCGCAGCCTTTATTCGTGCACATTTATTAGGCACCGCTAAACCCAACAACTTGCGTCAACAGGATCTTATTCAGCTGTACGATGCAACAGAGCTTTGGGCTCATAGGGTCTACATAACCGACAGCGATGATGAATCTGCATTGTTCATTATTAATCTGCACCGAGACCGTGTAGCTCAATATCGTCAACATTTACGCGATGAGCAAAAGCCCCTCTTTTGCAGCTTGAATACTTCAGGCTTAGTTGAAGATTTGACCTCTTATGCGGCCAATCCTCAAGGCGCTTCTAACATCACCGTTCCTGGCAAAATGACGGACAATTTACTAACCCATGCCATTCAAGCCTGGGGGATTCATTGGCAGCGCTCGTTCCGCAGGATGCCGACAGACGGCAACTTACGCCTGTGTATTGGTCTAAGTGCCACTCATTATTATGTGGCGGGCAAAAAAGATTTCGAAAAAGTCAAAGCAGAGCTGCGTCCTTTAGAAACTGAAAAACGCCCTGGGGCCGATATAGATACTGGAAAGCGCTCTAGCGGCGATGTTTGGGATGGCGCTTTTGATGCAGGCGGTTCTGCTATACCTGAAAACAGCAGTATGAATCTTGATACGATCGATTTCATCAATAAGCATAAACAAGAAGATGAACTGGATACCACGACTAAGTACCCCGCTCATGAAGTGAGCTTAATTAATACCAGCCCAGGCGGCTATTGTCTGCAGTGGTTAGGTGAATTACCCGCGAGCATTCAAGCAGGGGAAATCCTTGGTATCCAAGAGGCAGGCGTTCAACACTGGGCTATTGCCGCTATTCGATGGATACGTCATTTAGGAAAATCAGGAACCCAGCTAGGTATCGAATTATTAGCACCTAAAGCCGAAGCAGGTGCTGCACAGCTTTTACAAAAGACAGGCAGTAACGGCGATTATATGCGCTCTCTGCTTTTGCCTGGGATTAAAGCAATTGCCCAGCCGGCGACACTTATTTTACCGCGCATGCCTTTTCGTACCGGTAATAAAGTGCACCTTATGCACCTAGATAATCACGGTCGATATCAATTGGTTAAACGCATTATTTCTACCAATAGCTTCAGTCAATTCCAGTTCAGAGACAGTGGTATTAAACCTAGTGCTCAAACTCTGCATCAGGATAACGAGCTAAAGGATGATGACTTTGACTCCTTGTGGAATAAGTTGTGACACACAGTGTCAAAATGTGACTTATTTTACACTTTTTATCTGTCATTTAAGTCCACCCACCTTATAATCAGCATTCACTGTAAAAGAGTTTCATTACATGCATTTTGCTAGTAGTCGAGATACGCTCCATTTATTGCTATTAACTCACAAACAAAGCGACGCTGAAGACTTAGTTAGCCTATTACGCAACTCAGGTCGTGCGACTCGCGCTCACATGGTTTCCTCACTGGATGATTTTAATACTCAAATTCAAGAAAAAACTTGGGATTTGGTATTAGCTGAACCTAAAGCTCAAGACATAGAGCCGAAAGAGTTATTCAAACAAATTAAACGTCTCGATAAAGATCTTCCAGTGGTCATCCTTGCTGAGGATGTTGATCCAATGCAGCTCGAGTTTTATCTAAAACTTGGGGCCTGTGATGTGGTGCCTGAAGATGAAAGTAATTTACTCTCCTTGGTGATTCAACGTGAGCTATCCAATCTCAATAGCCGCCGTGCCCTACGAACGACTCAGGTTAAATTACGTGATGCAGAAAAACGCTGCCAGTCTTTATTAGAAAGCTCCAAAGATGCCATCACCTACATTCATGACGGTATGCATATTTATGCCAACCAAGCTTACTTAGATCTATTTGGTTACCATACTGTAGATGACCTTGAAGGCATGCCTGTTATGGATATGGTTGCCAGTAGCGACCAAGAAAACCTAAAGCAATCATTAAAAAGTTTCTTAACAACCGGCGGTAATATTGATCTTAATTACAGCGGTTTAAAAACCGATGAAACTCAATTTCCGCTAACCATGTCTCTGTCTGCGGGAACTTATGCCGACGAGCCGTGCACCCAAATTGTAATCCGTGCCCTATCGGGTAATGCCGACCTAGAAGCCAAACTAAAAGAAGTCAGCAGCCGTGATCTATTAACCGGCCTTCACAACAAACCGTATTACATTGAACAATTAGAAACAGCGGTTGATCGCGCGGTTTTAAAAGGCAATACCAGTGCTGCTATATACATCAACCTAGATAATTACGGTAAAATAAAATCGCAAGTCGGCATAAACAACTCCGATAGCGTACTTTGCAGTGTCGCCAATTACTTAAAATCAGCAATAAACAAAGAAGATACATTAGCTCGCGTAGGTGAAGATGTATTTGCTTGGATCAGACCTGACATTAATGCTGAGCAAGCACTCGCAACAGCAGAAGAATTTCGCGATGGCATCGAGCACTTAGTCATCGATGCTCACTCTCAAACAGTCACCATCACTGCCAGCATTGGCGTTGCATTAATTAACGATAGCTGCAGTGAACCGGGTGAAATATTACAGCGTGCTCATCAAGCTGCTGATGCCGTTCGTAATGACCAAGGTCATGAAAAAGGGAATGGGGTTCACCTGTTTGTTGCTGAAGAAGCGGCCCCTGATAATAGTGCAGATGGCATTGAGCAACAGGTTCTAGAAGCGCTAAAAACAAACTCATTTAATTTGTTATTTCAGCCATTAATCAACTTAAAAGGTGATGAGCAAGAGCATTACGAAACTCTACTGCGTATGCCCCAAAGCAATGGTCAAGAAGTTTCCGCGGGAGATTTCTTAAATGGCTTTATTATTAGTGAAGACCTCAAGCGTAAGATTGATCGCTGGGTAATACTGCACTCAACCAAACTGCTAAGTGAACACCGACAGCAGAATATGAATACCCGTTTATTCGTTAACTTGACCGCGGCATCATTAATGGATAAAACGTTAACAAGCTGGATTGCCGTGGCGCTTAAAGCAGCCAAACTCGATAAAGACTCAGTCATTTTTCAGTTTCATGAAGAAGATGCCACCAAGTTTTTAACCCAAGCCCAAGAATTTACCGCCAACCTTAAAGAGAACGGTTACTCATGCTCTCTATCCCGCTTTGGTTGTGCCTTAAAGCCGTTCCAGACATTAAAGCACTTAAGCCTCGACTACGTGAAAGTGGATGGTTCATTTACGCATGAGCTTAATAAACCAGAATCTTTGGCAACCCTAAAAGAAGTCTTAGCGGAACTGCATGAACAAGACATAAAAACCATTGTGCCATTGGTTGAGTCTGCGACAGCCGTTGCCTCATTATGGCAATTAGGCACCCATTTCATTCAAGGCTACTACGTACAAGCGCCACAAACTGGCATGGCTTACAATTTCTCGGATGATAACGAGTAGTCTTCCCTGCGCTTTGTACTGATTACAAGGCGCAACTCTGCTACAATTCTTGCAAACCGCTTTACCCTTATTATTGATTTGAGCCAATGTTAACGGCTCTCGACAAGTGAGACTTTAAAAATGCCAGTATATCGCAGCAAAACCTCCACTGCCGGCCGTAATATGGCGGGTGCTCGTGCTCTATGGCGCGCCACAGGTATGAAAGACGATGATTTTTCTAAGCCAATCATTGCGATCGCCAACAGCTTCACCCAGTTTGTACCAGGGCACGTACACCTTAAAGACATGGGCCAATTAGTTGCTCGTGAAATCGAAAAAGCCGGTGGCGTAGCCAAAGAATTCAATACCATTGCCGTTGATGACGGTATCGCAATGGGTCACGACGGTATGCTTTATAGCTTGCCAAGCCGTGAACTCATTGCTGATTCGGTTGAATACATGGTTAACGCTCACTGCGCCGATGCCATTGTTTGTATTTCTAACTGCGACAAAATCACACCGGGAATGCTATTAGCGTCATTACGCTTAAACATCCCTGTAATCTTCGTATCCGGCGGCCCAATGGAAGCGGGTAAAACCAAGCTTTCTGAGCATAAGCTAGATCTAGTTGATGCAATGGTTATTGCCGCTGATGACGAAGCATCTGATGAGAAAGTAGCCGAATTCGAACGTAGCGCTTGTCCTACTTGTGGCTCTTGCTCAGGTATGTTCACCGCTAACTCAATGAACTGCTTGATGGAAGCTTTAGGTTTGGCTTTGCCAGGTAACGGCTCTACTTTGGCAACTCACTCTGACCGCGAACAGCTTTTCTTAAAGGCTGGCCGTCAAATCGTTGAAAACGCTAAGCGTTATTACGAAGAAGATGATTACTCGGTACTGCCACGTTCAATCGCCAACTTCAAAGCGTTTGAAAACGCGATGACTCTAGACATCGTGATGGGGGGTTCTACCAATACCATTCTTCACTTATTGGCTGCTGCGCAAGAAGCTGAAATGGACTTTGATCTGAAAGACATCGACCGTCTTTCTCGCAAGGTCCCACAGCTGTGTAAAGTTGCACCAAACTCGCCGCTTTATCACATGGAAGACGTTCATCGCGCTGGCGGTATCTTCGGTATCTTGGGTGAAATTGATCGTGCAGGTCTATTGCACAACGATTTACCAACGGTACACAGCAAGAGCATGACCGAAGCTTTGGATACGTGGGATATTATGCGTAACCCATCTCCAGAAGTGATTGAGTTTTACCGTGCGGGTCCTGCTGGTATTCCAACGCAAACAGCGTTTAGCCAAAGTACTCGTTACCCAACGGTCGATGGCGACCGTGAAAATGGTTGTATTCGTAATCTCGAAAACGCGTATTCCCTTGAAGGCGGCCTAGCTGTTTTATACGGAAATATTGCCTTAGATGGCTGTGTTGTTAAGACCGCGGGTGTTGATGAATCAATCCACGTTTTCCACGGTAAAGCGAAGATTTTTGAATCTCAAGATAGCGCAGTTGCCGGCATCCTTGCCGACGAAGTGAAAGAGGGCGATGTTGTTATCATTCGCTACGAAGGTCCTAAAGGCGGCCCAGGTATGCAAGAAATGCTATACCCAACGTCTTACCTGAAATCTAAAGGTTTAGGGGCTGCCTGTGCCTTGCTAACCGATGGTCGTTTCTCGGGTGGTACTTCTGGCCTATCCATTGGTCACTGTTCTCCAGAAGCCGCTTCTGGTGGCGCTATTGGTTTATTGGAAGAAGGTGATGAGATCATCATTGATATTCCAAACCGCAGCATCAACGTACAGCTAACGGATGAAGAACTAGCGACTCGTCGCACTGCACAAGATGCTAAAGGCTGGAAGCCCGTTGAAGATCGCCCTCGTAAAGTGAGCAGCGCCTTGAAAATCTACGCTAAGTTTGCGACAAGTGCCGATAAGGGTGCTGTTCGTGATTTAAGCTTATTGGATTAATTCTTCAATAAAACCCACAAAGGTATTTACGCTAATGTTAAATACCTTTGTTCTCCCAAGGAACGATTATGCTGCGTCCACTTTTGTTAACCGTCTTATTTACAAGCATACTGACTACAGGTTGCGCCAGCAAACGCCTTGCTCAGAATGAAAGCTATGACCTCTCCGCATTAGAAAAAGCCTCTGAGTTTGAAGGCGACTCCGAAAAAGCCCTAATGGAAGCTGAAGTAAAATACGAAGCTGCACTTAATGCAGACATGAATTTCTATGCACCACTGCATATAATTCAAGCCAATGAAGCTCTAGCTGCTGCACGCATTGCTGAGTTAAAGGGTTTACAGAGCGAAAGTATTATTGCCTCTGCAAAGGTTATTACCTTATTGCAGTTTGCCAATAATAATAAGCAAAAAGTTGAAGTTATATTGAAGCCTCTTCTTCAACAGAAACTCATACTGGAACAATTGAACAGTCCCCGAGTTTTACCTGATGAGTTTGAAGATAGCCTAGAAGAAATTAAAGACTTAATTACCAAAATTGAAGAGGGTGAAAAAGATATCACGCCTTCTGAGATCGAATCAGTTCTCAAAGACCTAAACCAACTCGAGCTCGATACATTACTTGAGATTCATTGGCAGCCAGCTCAAGAAACTCTAGATAAAGCCGAAGATGAAGATGCAGATAAGTTTGCACCTAAGACATTCTTAGTGGCAGAAACACTGGTTGAGAAAACCGAAGAAGAAATTCGTCTTCAATACTCAAACCGAGAATTAGTAAGTGAAAAAGGGCTTGCTGCATTAAGGTCAGCTCAACATGCACTTTATGTTGCTCGAGATGCAGAACAATTATTAAAACTTAATAATGAAAAAGCGGAAGAAGCGGTATTAAGATTTGAATCGCTATTAGCCCAGATCGGCGTGACATTAAAAGCTCAAGACGTTCGCCACATGGCTTTGCAAGACCAAGCGACTGCATTAGCACAAAATGCTGAAACTCAAGCAAGCCGTTTAATTGTTCCGTTACAAAAGCGAATTGCTGAGTTAGAAAAACAGCTATCCTATCAAAAGGTAACTAAAGGAACGTCCACAGACGTTGTTATTAAAGCCTTAGATATTGATAATTCAGAAGTTGCTGAAACTCCAGAAGCTGTTGAAACTCCAGAAGCTGTTGAGACACCAGAAGTTGTTGAGACACCAGAAATTGTTGAAGCACCAGAAGTTGTTGAAGCACCAGAAGTTGTTGAAGCACCGGAAGTCATTGAGGCTCCCACAGCTATTGAAGAGCCTAAAACAACAGATTAATCATTCCGTTAGTAGGGCTGACTTTTAGGGAGGCTCTACTAATCTGAATTTTAGAATCTGGGATGATTATCAATCATCCCCCACCACCATATTTCGACCCGCGTCTTTTGCACGCAATAAGTATTCACCAGCCTGATTCATCATTTCATTAAGTGTTTCATATTTTATATTAGTGATGCCGGCACTAAACGCTAAACGTATAAATTCTTCTTCATTCACATCGATAAGTTTTGCGGCTAAGTGTTGTTTAAAACTATCTATCACCTGAATCGCTTGCCCGTTACTCAGCCCAGGTATAAGTACACAAAACTCTACCCCTCCCAATCGAGATACCAAAAACCTGCCAAGCATACTCTCTAATTCTCTAGAAAATATCTTCAGCACTTCATCTCCTGCCTCATGTCCATACTCTTCATTTATAAACTTAAAGCTGTCGATATCGATAATAGCCAACGATAATTCAGTCTGACTATTTATCGCTTGTTTCAATAGCTTATCGCCTGCTTCACAAAAATATCGCCTATTGTAGAGCGAGGTTAAATAATCGCGATTGGCCAAATTCTGAATTTTATTTAACTGTTCTAACGCTTCGATATTGTTCGTTACTCGACAATAGAATTCTTCTTGCTGAAAAGGTTTGTTCAGAAAGTCATCAGCCCCATTTTTAATAAATTTAATCGATAACAAACCGCCATCTTCACCCGACAATCCAATAATAATCATATCAAATTTTTCATACTGTCGACGTATCGCCTGTACTAACTCAAAACCATCCATCTCAGGCATGTTGTAATCAGTAATTACCATTTTGATATGCGGATGTATTTTTAATTGCGCCATCGCTTCAATACCGTTTTCAGCTTCTAGCACTTGGTATTTATGCGCAATTAATAACCGGGTGATGTGTTTACGATATTGCTTAGAATCCTCAACAACCAACACTTGAATACTCTGATTTTTATAGAGGCGATTAACCATATTAATCGCATATCGATACGAGTATCGTGTCTCTTTTATCACATAGTCTACAACGCCTAGCTTCACTAACTCTTCTCGACGCTCCTCTTGGTAGCTTCCGGTAAGTACGATGACAGGAAATTTTTCTTCCAATAAAAATTCAACTAACTCACCATTAGTTGCATCAGGTAATACCAAATCAATAATGCCTGCAAATAATGTTTCTTTATGCTCGTTATAGAGTAATTTTGCTTCCTTCATCGAAGAGGCAAAAAAAGGTTCAAGCTCCAGTGATTGCTGAGCAAGGTGTTTCAGTATCTTTAGAATAATGGGACTATCTTCAACAATAAGGACTTTATTCTTCATTGATAATGTCTCTGCAATATACTCGTATATCAAAGCACAAAGTGTAAATTAACTAATTTTTATTAACCTTATTTCTGTAAATAAATAAGCTAACAAAGATTAACAACCTAACGTCTAAAGTCTTAATTTTTAAACTTTGAAGCGCTGAACAGTACCTTGTAGCTCAGACCCTAACTTAGCTAACTCACCACTCGCTTGGGCAGCTTGATTTGCCTGTTCATGACACACATGAGCCAGTTCATTAATTCGAACAACATTGCGATTTATTTCTTCCGAAGCAAAGCCCTGTTCTTTCGCAGCGGTCGCTACTTGGGTATTCATATCATTAATATTTGAAATATTATCGTAAATCGAATCTAAAATTTTACTGGATTGCGACACCTTTTCGATACCCGACTTTGCTCTCTCTCGAGAACGAGTAACGGTCTCAACAACATCCGCAGTTCCCTTCTGGAATTGGTTAATATTCTCGCGTATTGATTCGGTAGATTCTTGAGTACGACTTGCAAGTGTTCTCACCTCATCGGCTACAACAGCAAAGCCTCGCCCCTGCTCACCCGCTCGGGCTGCTTCAATTGCAGCGTTTAATGCAAGTAGATTTGTTTGTTCAGCAATTGCGCTAATTGTGGATAAAATATCTCCGATGCTTTCACTGTTTTTTTGTAATTCTTCAATGGCTTGAGCAGCGCCTTCCACTTCGTTATTTAAACGCTCAATTTCAACTCGAGCATCATCGGTTACCGTTTTTCCTCGACCGATTTCAATGGTGACATCATTCACCGCAGAAGCGGCGGTATCTGCATTTTCAGCAATGCTTTGTATCGTCGCAGTCATTTCATTAATCGCGGTCACAGCCTGTTCTATTTCTTGCTGCTGCTGCTCGCTCGCATCTCCCACCTCTTTAGTGATGCACGACATTTCTTCCGACGCTTGCGCAACTTGGATCGACCCATCTTTGACTTGGTTCACGGTATCTCGCAAGCTAGAAATTAACGCATCAAAAGAACGCGATAACGCTCCTACTTCATCATGAGATATATGATTCACTAACTTTGTTAAATCTAAGTCATCAGCAATAATATGGATTTTTTCAGTAATAGATTGAACGGGGCGATAAATTGCGCGTGAGATTATGATCATCAAACCTGACAGTAATGAGAATATAACGATAATTATGACTGTAAGATTGATATAGACTAACGCTGTTGTCTTAGCGATCTCTGAATTTACAAATTCGGTTAATGTATCAAAAGATTCTTCTGTTGAATGAACGGTTGCTCTCAATTCAGCCAATAAACCTGAGTTTTTATCTAGCCCCAGCGTCATTTCATTATCCACCAGGCTTTTGAAATCTTCGCGGTAACGGCTAATTTTATCGGTCATTTCTTCAATGGTATAAGGTTCATACTCATCTAAAGCATTGGTGAATTTTGTATAATTCTTTTCAAACTTTGCCAGATATTTCATATCTCGGCGCAACATAAAATCTTTTTCATTACGTCTTAACATGAGTAAATGAACTAATATTTCATGTTGCCCCGCTTCTTCTGATAATCTCTCAATATCATGAACGGCAGAGCGTAATGTGCCATACAGTCCACTTTCTGAATCAAGCCCAATTTCTGTTTGAAGAGTGACGATTTGATTAAAAATTTCTTCATAATCATTAATCAGTTGCGACAACTTCACAGCTTGCGCGGTCTCTAAGTTTTGAGCAGCCAAAGCATCACTTAATTGAAGAATACTGGTTTTCATTGCCATGGCAGAGGCAGTAAATTTCTCACTGTACTTTTCATCCTTACGGGTAAGGAAGTCTTTCTCATGCTTCCTCAAGGTTAATACGTCACTATTCAACTCTTCTTTAATAAGTAATATATTGTTTAATTGTCCGATTCGACCGAACTCATAAACGCTAACCGCGGTGGTCAGAACCAATCCAATGATGACACAACATAAGATAAGTGAGTGTTTATTTTTAATGCTAATATTACTTAGAAAATTCATTCTAATACCCTGAAAATAATTCTACGTTCATTGAGTATAGATGAGTCTAAGTAAGCTGGAGGGTTTATGACGATATTGTTGAGTTGGCTTCCTTTTATATAACAAAAAGGAAGCTCTGATGGGTCTTTTACTACGATTACTCTTAAAAGATGAGCGCTCTAGAACTTTAAGCTAAGCGCTAAACTGACATTCCTACCAGGTTGCGGGGCTTGCTCTTTTACGAAAGAAGTATGCTGCCTGATCTCTTCATCGAGTAAATTATTCGCTTTTAAATCAATACGATACTCATTTTTGGCAAGCATTGCCTGATACGTTACGCCTAAGCTTAGTAAGTCATAGCCTAAACTTACTTCTTCATTCTCAGCGACTTGATCTTGCTTTTGAATTTGCTGCCACTGTCCAAATAGCATCCAGTCAGATTGGGTTGAAAATAACGCCATGCTAGACGCTTCAAAACCCAAACCAATACGATCGGCCGGAATACGTGGCAGATCATTCGCCCTTACTCGGTCGGCCATGCCCGTTAATGTTAAACCCTCTATTAATTGGAAAGCCACATCTAATTCGCCCCCCACAAAAGTCGCATCTTGCTGAACAACGTTGTACTGGCCAAAACCATCAACTTCACGGTTGGCATTTTGGGCATAGATAAAGTCTGAAATGTTGTTTTGATACAGATTTAATACGGTTGTTAATTGGCCCTTAGTTTTACGCACGCCAACTTCTATATTCAAAGCTTCTTCAACTTTTAAATTAGGGTTACCCACATCAAAAGTCTGAGTAGCCGCATGAGCACCACAAGAAAACAGTTCTTGGGTTGCTGGCGCACGCTGAGCTGAAGTCAACGAGCCCACTAGCTGCCACCCCTGTGAACCTGCAAAGTTAAGATCACGTACTAAGCCTAATGATAAGCTATGAGTATCAAAATCTTTGTTCTTATACTGTTCAGCGCTCAAGCCTTCGGCTTCACAAATGGGATTAATACTGTCTGGCTTATTAGGTGATAGCTTAGCCTGCTCTAAACGTGCTCCCAGCTCTATCCCCCAATCAGAGACTTTGGTTTTTCCTAACCAAAATACACCGACAAGCGAGCTGTCTGTTTTGGGAACCACGGCCTCTTCGCCCACCGCTTTAAAAGTATCTTGCGAGAACTGAATGCCTACTGCTTGAGAAAGCTTAGTTTGAAAAAGACCGTCTACTGGAGCAAGTAATACTTCACTGCGCCCTTCAAATCCTTTGCGGCGAAATTTAGTGCCTATAACCCCATCTTCAATTTCATCGTGGCGATAGTCATTAAAGCCTATGCGGAATTTAACCGAATCTATTCCTTCTATTGGTTGATCAACACGACTGTCTAAATCAATTCGACGCTGACGCATCTCAATACGAGCGCCCTCACTTTCGTGGTGTTCATGTTCTTCAGCTGTTTCGCCTTCTACATGCTCTTCTTCATGCACATGACCTGGCAAACCGTATTCACTTTTACTTTCACTCAGCGCAATACCCACGTAGCCAGACGGAAAAACATAACTCGAGCCAAACGTAAGATTATTACTGTAAGACGTATCGGAATTACCTAATGTCTCTTCAGTATCATGCTCGTCATGCGCCTCTTCAGTTTCCCCTTCCTCGTGCTCGTCATGTTCAGCTAATTCAGGCAGTTCATATTCGTCACTGCGAAAGTGGCTGGCCGATACACGCCAATGCACTTCGTTACCTGAAGATAAATCGACAGAATTCGAGTGGTTCATCGCCGCCGTTTTTCCTTTATTTACCGTGTCATACTGTACTCGAATATTGGTTGATGGCTGGGCTAACCCCGTTGGAATACGTTCATCGACTACATTTACCACACCGCCAAAAGCACCACTGCCGTACATTAGCGTCGCAGGGCCGCGTAGGACTTCAATTTTCGTTGCACTCTGAGCATCGGCATTCACGCCATGATCTGGGCTAATCGTTGACGCATCTAAAGTATCAATACCATCTTGTAAAACTTTAACCCGCGCACCCGACATACCACGAACGACAGGGCGCCCCACAGACGAACCATAACTTGAGTTATGAATGCCGGGCTGTGCTGATAGGGTTTCACCTAGGCTGGTTGCGCGCTGTCTGTTTAGATCTTCGTCTGTCAGCAGTGTTGCAGGTTGTGCCATCTCATTTTGACCTTGATCAAAGCTATGCGCACTGATTACGACCTTATCAAGCTGAATGCTCTGATCGCGGGTGTCTGAGCCAGAGTCTAGGCTAGTGTCTGCTTGAGCATTTAAAACGGATGATGCCAGCAGCATCGCCATAACGCGACTTAGACGCGGCTGAATTAATAATTTTTTCATTGAAATACTTTCTCTTACACATAAATGCTCACGCATGAACGCTTTACATAGCGCACATTAAGCAGCATTTATACATTCTATAACTGTCGATTGGGTGTCATAACGGATAAAGATTAAGCTGAGAAAGTAAGGGGTGGCGCGCGGGTTGGTGGCGAGTAATCTCGATTAAAAGACAAGTGCAGTGGTGCAAAAACTACGAGCGGTTGATCAAAGAACAGATTTGGCAAGCTGATCGCAGGGGGAATGATTCCTCCATCTGCGCTTTGGCTTAATAAACAAAATTCACAATGCGTATCTGTGCTTAAAGCATCGTGGGCTAATTGCTCATGCAAGCTTTGCAATGCGGCCACAGCAATCAGCAGCACACTGAGCAGCATAGGTAGCTGCTTAGAACGCAGCCAACGCGTGAATGTAAATCTTGAAGTCACAAAAACAACCTACTTTAAAGTAAGACGCACTGCTTTGATCAAACAGATGGTTATGATATGTTATAAAATAACAATTTGGCGCTATTCTGCACAAAGCTCTAACCAAAGTAAAGATGGTTAAAGCATTTAGAGTCAGTTTATTTAGAAAATTATGCGGTCTAGAGTGAGACGTATACTAGCGGCGATTCCAAGCAAGGCATTCTTCTAAGGTAATGCCTTTACCCCCAAAGATATCTAAAGCACTGCCAATCGTGAGATCGACCTTGCCAGCAGACAGTTCATCGACACGTTTCAAATCTTGTAAAGAGCGAGCGCCACCTGCGTACGTCACAGGAATGGAGGCGTGCTGGCCTAATAAAGTTACCAGCTCTTCATCAATGCCGGCCTGTAAGCCTTCTACGTCGGCAGCGTGAATCAAAAACTCATCACAATGGTTTGCTAGCTCAGATAATGTTTGGCCATCAACAGCCGTCTCTGTCACAGTCTGCCAGCGATCGGTAGCAATATTCCAGCCCGTGTCTGTACGGCGACAGCTCAGGTCTAATACCAGGCGATCCTTACCGGTTTCGGCCTTTAAAGCTTCTAAGCGCTGCCAAGAGAATTGTCCGTCTTCAAATAAATAGGAGGTCACAATTACATGGCTTGCACCGGCTTGTAGGAACTCAGCGGCGTTGCCTTGATTAACACCACCACCAAACTGCAATGCATTAGGCCAAGCCGCTAAGGCCTTTAACACTTCTTCTTTATTGCCAGGGCCTAGCGCAATAACGTGGCCACCTTGTAGGTTATGCTGGCGATAAAGCTGGGCATAATAAGCAGCGTCATACTGGCTAACAAAGTTAGTATCGGCACCTTGATCATTCAAGCTGCCACCTACGATTTGCTTAACCTGACCTTGGTGAAGATCGATACACGGACGAAACTGAGTCACAATGGCTACCTATAAAAGCTATCAATAAAACGAGTTATACAAACTGACGATAAAAGAGATCCATTATATCGGATATTAAAAGCCCGTGTCAGCTTAGCGTTTTGGCGTGTCGTCTGTGTCCGGCTCATCATTGTCTGTTACACCAAACTCTTCGTCATCACTGGCTGTGTCATCGACATCAGAAGTCTGATCATCAGAGCGCGCATTTTCTTCTTTCAGTGCTTCTAACTCGGCTTCTGCTTTCTCTTCGGCGACTTCTTCTGCAGCCGCTCGACTCGCAGAGATTTGGCCTTGAAAGTAATCAACTAGTGCTTCTGTCACCGCTTTTTCTGTCGGCTGAAATTCTGTTTTCACCAGTACAATTAAAGACTGCGCATGAACATGCTCATCCCCTTTTGGATGAGCAACCACATTACCTTCTTTGGTCACATAGCCTAATGCGGTACCTAAGTTGGCTTGAATCAAGGCATTTACAACATCAGCCCACGGCTCACCTTCAAGCCATACCGGGTAGCGATGAGGGTGGTCGTTAGCACGAGTAAACATATCTTCAATGATTACTTCTGATCCTGGAGCATCCATCGAGCGAACAATAATTTCTGGGTACGAACGAATCGGTCTTAATACCGATTTCACACCGAGTGCTTTCATTCGTGGTCGATTTTCATCCATCACGCATTCAATAATGGTTTTATGGCACGCGTGTAGCTCATTCAGGCGATGAGCAACATCAAAGGTGAAACTATCACTATCGCTAACATATTCATTGCGTGCTAAAACAACGATGTGCTTAGCCCGTTCTGCGCCAGCACGTTCTAAATCAGCAGGATTACTTGGCGTGCCATTAACATGCACAGCGCCTAATTCACGCAGTGAGTCAGGCAGGCCCGATGTAAAATCGGTATTTAACAGCTGGACAGGAATATTTTCATAATCAGAATTTTCACGAATTTGTGTGATCAACCGAATAAAGTAGTGCTCGCGATTATATTTAGGCGCGTTGATGATTAAGATGTGTTCTTCCATATTCCAATTCCAATGTCCTGTGCGAATTTTTTCTCTGCGGGCGATACGAAAATCGACATAATCGCTGATTAAAAATGTCATTAGCGTAATGCCACAAAAATAGATCAACCCAATGGTGGCAGCTTGCCCATAGGGCGTTGCCGGAGATAAGTCACCAAACCCTACCGTTGTAAGGGTTGTTAGAGTTAACCAAATCCCCTGCCACAACGTCATACCTTCTAAATAAACCATTAAGCCTGCATGAATGCTTATTAACACAAGCATAATAGCGGCGGTACGCATGACCGCCCGCTTAATGGTTTTATCCGTTTGATAGACAGCATGACGAACTCGCTGCTGATGGCGAATAAAACGTGTGAACTTGCTCAAGTGTATTCCTTCAGATGATCGACAAGATTCTTATAACATAAATAAACTATAACATGATATTAACCCACGCCGTCTGTACATATGTACTGTTGATACTCTCGGTATCTCACGCTAATTAGTGATAGTATTTAATCAATTAATATCGGTATAGAGTAGATAATGGTCAAACCAACCTTAGCAGTAATCGGTAGTGGCATTGCAGGCTTGTCAGCGGCGTGGTTGCTGAAAGATAAATATCAAGTTACGTTATTCGAACGCCATGCCAAACCAGGCATGGGCGCTTATGCGGTTGATGTAGGTAATCAAGGTAAGCGTGTAGAAATAGACATCCCGCTTAGAATTATCACGGCTGGTTATTACCATGAATTGTTCAAGCTTTATCAGACCTTAGGCGTCGAGATTGAAAGAACCGATCATGCCGGAGCATTTTTCACCCATACTGGCGGTGATGTTTTTCATTATAAAAACTACAACGTGGGTAAATATCGATTCTCATTTTTAAACAGCCCCAAGCGCTTATCACGTACCAATTTTCAACAGGGCATGGCCGCGATAAAATTCTTTCGCGACATTAAAAAAGTAGATATAGAAGACATCAAGTTACTGACCTTTGGTGAGTTTCTAGAATCATGGCCCTCTACAAATCGCTCTTTTGTCGATGGTGTATTAATGCCAATGCTTGCTACGATTTGCACCTGTAATTATGACAATATTAAGCAATATCCTGCTCATATAATTATTGGTTACCTTACCTGTGGCGTAGCAAATGAAGGCGTGTGGAAAGCAACGCATGGTGTTGCCGATATTGTGGCTAAAATCACACAAGGTTACGAAGTCAAAAGCCATAGCCAAATTGCTAATATTACATCTTCCGGCACAGCGGTAGATATCGTCTTAGTATCGGGAGAAAAATTTATTTTTGATCAGGTTGTTGTTGCAACACAACCTCAACATGCTGGCCCTATGATAGCGAAAGATCAGCCAGCACTGGCTCATCATTTTCAACAAATCGATTTTGCTACGAGTAATATGGTTGTTCATCGCGACAGCAGTATTTACCCTCGCCCTTGGCATCAAATTTCACCTGTCTGTTATTCGGTGAATCCTAATCATCAACGCCCAATGGCGACTGTATGCTTAAATAAATCAATGCCAACGGTTAAAGATTGCTTGCCTGTTTTTCAAACGTGGCACCCAACACAAACCATCAATCCTGATACCGTATTAGCCAGCGTTACCTTCGAGCGCCCCATCATTAGTTTTGAATCGTTAAACCATATTCAAGAGATCAAAAAATCGATGCAGAAAGATAATAATCGAATTTGGTTTTGTGGATCTTACCTCGGCGATGGTATTCCGCTATTAGAAGCCGGCGTTCGCTCATCTCTCGCCGTAGCAAATGATCTAGGAGTAAAAACGCCTTGGTAGACGGTTGCTATTGATTGACAACCCGATGCGTCTTCCAAAATATTAACGCCGCAGCGATCACTTCCTGCGGCGACTCAACCTGTGGGTAGTGACCAACATCATTAAGCAGTACGACATCAGGATTGTTAATTAATTGACGGTAACGTTCAACCATATGCAAACCAGATATCGGATCTGCAGTGCCATTAATTAAGCGCAAAGGAATACGGCTATTTTCTAGTGCACCAACCCAGCGTTGACGATAGTGTTTTCGCTCTTGCATATAGCGAATAAGTTTGGGCATCACTCGAGAGCCATGATTATAATTTAATAGCTGCCAATAAATGCTGAGCTCTTCTTCCGCAATATTTTTCTTACAAATATCAGAAAATGTTTTTTTGAATTTCTTAAACGTATACAGTTTTATTAACCAAGAACCTAGTGGACTGATTAATAATTTTTGCATCAAAACCGGTCGATGTGTTTCCGGAAATAAACCGCCGTTTAATAAAATAATACTGTGAATCTTTCCCATGACTGCCAAGGGTATTGCTTCTTGCTGTGTTCTTTCATGCTGGCGCGCTAATAATTCTTGCGCGACCGTATCACCATAATTATGGGCCAGTATGTGATAGTCATGAATATCTAGCTCATTCAATAATGTTTGAAAAATATCGGCTTGATCGTGAATACTATATGGGTATTCGAGTGGTTTATCAGAAAAACCAAAGCCCATCATATCCAATGTCACTAAACGAAAATGTGCACTGAGCTCTGGCCAAATATGCTGCCAATCGATACTCGCGGTGGGAAAGCCATGAATCAATAATAACGCGGGCTTACTCATCTCTTGTAAAGAATGTTGAGCGCTGTCTCGATAGAAAATACGATAATCAATACCGAACCTTCTATAGGTAAGAAAGTTTCCCGACTGCTGCCATTGTTCCATATTTATACTCATTCTTTATTTCTCATAAGCCTTCTTTATCGCTTCGTAACGTTCTTTATTTACGCCTAAGTCAGAATGACCTAATCGTGAAGCAGAACGAACATGAAGAGTACTTTCTGTAATGAGAATTTCTACATCATCCACAAATTTAAGCCAATTACTTTCATACTCCGCATGTAAATACAGACCACTTGGCATCAACGATTTTTCTGTAATAACGGTCCCACCAGTATCCGCTATAGCGGAACGAATAGCCGTTGCTGTTTCTGCTTGATTGGCTTTAACCCCTAACGGCTGTTGAAAGTGTTCTTTGTCGTTAAGCTGATAGGTTTGTATGCAATTAGGTTTGTCGGGGCAAGGGCGTAATTCTGAAGCATTGATCAGCCCTAAATCGCGAGGCGCTTGGCCAGCACAGCCCGCCATTAATAGCAAAGCGGGAATAACGAAAGTGACATAACATTTTTTCATTTTAGTACCCAATAATAATTAAACATGTGCTGCTAGACTAATATACTTTTATCAAACTTGCAGGTGCTAATATTATGGACGAAGTAACGCGGCAATTTTCTCGGCCCAACGCTTATAGCCTTCGGCATTAGGGTGATAACCATCCGTCGCCATCCACTCTTTTTCGAGCGGCATTTCAATTTTTAAGTGCGTCCAACCTTGCTGCACACATAATTGACGTAAACTATTATCCAGCTGCCAAGCTCGCAACCCCAAGAATAAATTGAGTGGAAAAGGCAATGCCGGAAATAAATGCATCGGTGGCACTTGCGTAAAACAGACGTTAACCGGAGCACCTTGGCTTTCAATATTTAAACGGCGCTGTTCAATCGTATCAATGCAATGCTTTAAATTCTTCACCCATGACCCTCGTCGAGTCATTGCGGTTGTATCATTAACCCCCATGGTTAATAGAATAACGCTTGGGTCATTTTTCAGTACTTTCGTTTTTAATTGTTTATTCAGCTCGGCAATTGTAGCGCCATTTTGACCCATTGCTTGCCATGTCCAAGGGCTATCAGTGGCAGTTAAATAACGAATGACATGAGCCGTCAGCCCTTGCTGAAAATCAACCACACCAACCCCAGCCACCGTACTTTCACCCACATGAAGCAGTGATTTTTTGTTGAGGCTCGTTGTTAAATTTAAAGAAGGTTTTGAATGTAAAGCAGACGTCGAATTGGCAGCAGCCAGGTTAGTCCCCTCGCTATCACGGGGGCCACTCGCTTCGGGAAGCCGTATGGTATTTGCTTTTACTGATTTACCCTGCCGTAGAATGACGGGTAATAAAGGAAGAAGAGGAGCATACAGAGAGTAACTTAATCCTCCCTGTATTTTTAATATCGCTAGCGTGACGACTGCAGGCTTAAATGCTGTCAGCTTAAATGCTTTAAAAGCCGACACAGTAATAGCCAATTACTCTTCAAACGTACCGTTATGATAGATCTCTTGAACATCTTCTAGTTCATTCAACATATCAGAAAAACGTTCAAAGGCTGCCGCATCGTCACCCGCGATAGGGTGTTCCATTTGAGGCAAGTAGGTAATTTCTTGCACTTCAAAATCAATATCAGGATTCATAGCCGTTAATGCTGTTTTCGTTTTGAAGAATTCATTTGGCGGGGTTAATACTGTCACCATGCCCTCTTCGCAATCGATGTCACTGACATCAACATCCGCTTCCATCAATGCTTCCAATGCGACATCTTCATCATCCCCTGCGAATACAAACATCGCGCGGTGATCGAACATATGTAAAACAGAACCTTGGCTGCCTACTTTCACTTTATTCTTAGTGAAAACACCACGAATATCACCAAAAGTACGGTTACCGTTATCGGTTAAACAGCCGATAAGTACCATAACGCCACCCGGGGCCATACCTTCATACAATGCTGGGACATAGTTTTCACCAACACCAGAAGTCGCTTTTGCCAGAGCTTTATCAATCACGTGAGAAGGAACTTGGTCTTTCTTTGCACGCTCGATCATTCCTCGTAGTGACAAGTTAGCCGTTGGGTCTGCACCCCCTGCTTTTGCACAAACATAGATTTCACGGCCATATCTGGAATAAACTTTGGTTTTTGCCGAAGCCGTTTTAGCCATCGACAATTTACGGTTCTGATACGCTCTGCCCATCGTAATCATTCTTTCTAATTGCTTAAGTTGAATAGATTGTACCTATTGTTCACCCCATCGGCCAGTCATCACCACGATCTGATTACCACTAAACTGAGTCAGATATTGATATATCTGCTAACATCGAGTTGATTTTAATAATAACAACGGGCTTGTTCGATGACTGTTCGCAATACGTATGAATATAAAAAAGGCCCTCATAGCGTTTATGGATTTCGTACTGGACGCTTTGATTTTGGCATCAATACAACCTTTATTATTTACCGAATCGGTGGCACCTTGATTGATGCTGGGCCTAGTAATCAATGGCCAACCATCAAGCGTGTACTTAAGCCGCTAGATATTCATACGCTATTAATCACACACCATCATGAAGACCATAGTGGTAATGCCAACCGCATCAGTAAATTCAAAAGCCTGTTACCTTATGCACCGCTGCTCGGGCAAGAAAAGTTAGCCAAAGGCTACCCAACCCCGTTATTACAAAAGCTGATCTGGGGAAGTCCTTTAAAGGTTCAAACTCAGACTCTGCCCGAGACGCTGATAATCAATGAAGGCACTCCGAGCCAAGCGGAAGTAATAGCCATTCCAACACCTGGGCACGCAAAAGACCTCACCTGCTTATTTTTCCCTAAGCAGAAGTACTTATTTAGTGGTGATATGTATATTTCAAAATCACTTAAATACTTACGCTCTGATGAAAATTTACAGCAACTCATTACCAGTTTAGAAACCCTAATTGAATTAGATTTCGAGATTCTATTCTGCCCACACAGAGGTATTGTTGAGCAAGGAAAGCAGGCATTAAAAGAAAAACGAGATAACTTGTTAAACATGTGTCGGCAATCACAAACATTGATGGCACAAGGATTAAGTGAATCAGAAATTGTTGTGGCGCTGCTAGGGCCTGAAGATCGTTTAGCTAAAATTTCCAAATTTAATATATCGAAAGGCAACCTAATTCGTCAGGCCATGCTTTATAACGTCAAAGATTAAAAACCCTTCATTGATCTGAATGATTCTATCGTTAAGCTTATTTACAGCCTTTATGTTATAGTATAACATAACAATTAATTCACTAATCATCCTATCATCACCGCACTCAATGTTTGCTTATTAACAGATGATGAATTCTTTCATTTCTTCTATTGGAAAATCGCGATGAACCCTGCAAGCAGCCCCTCAAATACACTAGACCAACAAGCAATAACGAATATCAGCACAGCATCAATCCAGAATAAATACGGCCTAGCGACATCTTCTGACCCGAAAATTTGGACATCTTTTTATGAACAAGATATCCATCTTGCAATCTGGCAACGAAACCATTCAGATACCATGAATAAATCGATTAATGCGTTGCTTGCATTGAATACATTCAGCCAACTTCAATTTTCTTCTTCGACTCACGATGTAGCCCAAAAGCTAGCGCTGCACATGCCACAATTTGAAAATCGTGAAGCATTACTTGAAGACATCACATTACTCACTGATATGTTCGCCTGCTTGTTCGACCAAGATGCCATCGGGCTCCGCTTAAAAGTAATCGATACCCCAATGTGTCCAAGGTTTCATGTTGATCAAATTCCCTCTCGATTAATCACGACTTACGCAGGCCCCGCAACCGAATGGGTGCCTAATGAATTTGCTGATCGAAGTAAACTTGGCGCGGGTAATAATGGATTAAGTGATGAAGAGTCAGGTTTATTGAAACAGCCCTGCCATATTCAATCTATGCAAACTGGCGACGTAGCATTACTGAAGGGCGGACGCTGGCAAGGTAATGAAGATAAAGGATTAATTCACCGCTCACCCAATAACAATGATGGACAGAAGCGCCTTCTATTAACTTTGGATTTCGCTTGAGTCGCAGTACTTACAAGTTATCCAACGACGAATACGACAATCAGGTACTTGTTTCATGCAACAATTTTTTCAGCATTTACAAAAAGTGGCATTGATATTTATCATAAGTGTATCAGCCCTTGGACGCGAACCCCTGAGCCCACATATTCATGGTAAGGCAGAATTGCATATTATAATGGATGGCAGCCAGTTGTTGGTAGAGCTGAATTCTCCGGCGATGAATCTACTGGGTTTTGAGCATGCCATACACAATTCCGAAGATCAGGCGATGGTCGAAAACACTCGTGTTCATTTAGAAAATCCTAATGCCCTTTTCATTTTTAGTGGCGCGAAATGCCAGTTAAAAGAACGATCTGTAGATTTTTCGAAGATTTTAAAAACAAATGAACATAAACATCACGAAACTCATGGACAAGACAACGATCCTCACACCCACTCCCATAAGGATATAGAAGCTACTTATTTATACCTTTGTGAAAAACCAAACAGCCTTCACTCAGCTCGAGTTCTTCTTCTCGATATCTTTCCAAATATTACGTCCCTGCACGTTCAATGGATTATTCATAACCAGCAAGGCACAAACACTCTAAACCATAAGCACAATGACATTACTTTTCGATAACCCAAAATTTTATCCACTAATACGACCAAAGGAAAAAACGTGAAATCTGCATCAATGAATATGGACAACATCGCCATCGGACTATCAACGGTTTGCGCCGTTCATTGCCTATTTCTTCCTATTATCCTAACCCTGTTACCTGCGTTGAGTTTGAATGTATTGGGTGACGAAACGTTCCATCAATGGCTACTGATTGCTGTTATTCCTACCAGCTTTATCGCATTAACAATGGGGTGTCGGCAACACAAAAACCTTAGTGTAATGATATTTGGTTTACTTGGTCTCACGACCTTAATTTTAACGGCATTTTTTGGTCATGATTTTCTTGGAGAGTCAGGAGAAAAAGTTGCGTCCGTAATAGGAGCAGCCTTCATAGCCTTTGGACATATTAGAAATAGCACCCTATGCAAAAGCTGTAAAGCGACAGACCATCAATGCCACTCATCAGTGCAATAGAGACGTAAGATATCTAAAGGATACATATTCACATGTCTACATTTAAAGCGATCCCCACCAATGTCATTACAGGCTTCTTGGGGGTTGGTAAAACAACGGCGATTTTAAACCTACTTAAACAGAAGCCTAAGGACGAACGCTGGGCAGTACTGGTCAATGAATTTGGCGAAGTGGGAATCGACGGCAGCTTACTCCATGGAAAAGACAGAGTAGAGCAAGGTATTTTTATTAAGGAAGTTCCTGGAGGCTGTATGTGCTGCGCTGCTGGCCTATCCATGCACATTGCACTAAACATGTTAATCGCCCACGCCAAACCCCATCGCTTAATCATTGAACCGACGGGGCTGGGCCACCCTAAAGAAGTACTAGATATACTGAGCAGTGAACATTATCGCAGTATCATTGATCTTCGAGCGACTCTTACATTGGTGGATGCACGAAAGATTCAAACTGAGCGCTACATCACTCACCCATCCTTTAATCAACAATTAGAAGTTGCTGATGTCATTATCGCCAACAAGTCTGACCAATATCAGCCCAACGATTTTCCTACACTGCTAGATTATATAAAAAGTAAAAAATCAAAAAACCATCAATCTATCTACAAAACAAGCATGGGAAGCATTCAACAAGAATGGTTAATACCCGCGTCATCTTATGAGGCAGATAATCACCCTACACTGCCCAAAGAAACAGACCAGCCATTTAATAGCGATCCCGTACTTCCTTCTTGTGGTTACGTCAGCATCACGAATAAAGGAGAAGGGTTTTACAGTCAAGGTTGGATATTCAAAAATACATTTACCTTCAGTCGAAATAAATTGCAGACATTATTAACTGGCCTTAATGTCGAACGGATCAAAGCCGTCTTCATTACCGACCAAGGTATTATCGCGTACAACCAAGCAGACACCGTACTCACAGAAATTGAAGTTGATGAAACGTTTGATAGTCGCATTGAATGCATCGATCTTGTTCATTCGGCATTCGATAATCTTGAACAAAAATTATTGGATTGCCTCAGCGCTTAATTAAAGCCGCTTAGGTAATTATCAAAACACTTAAGTAATGTTAAAAATTAGTCAGGCACATAAGGCGATATCGAATTAACGGCAATGGAATAAGCAGCCGTGGCCATATCGCTTTCAACCAATGAGGTTTTAATTACCCCTGTCATCCAAAAAGGATCGTAAAGCGCATTCAGTTTTAAACCCTGAGGATACGATACATAAATAAGCTGATTCGGAGGTGGTGGTGGCATATGAATGCAAGCACCAAAATAAGGAACGAAAAAGAATTGTGTGATTGTTTGCTCCCCATCAAATTCTAACGGCACAATAAAACCCGCAATTCGTACAGGCTGATTATTGAATGCCTCAATCACACGCGTCGAGACTAGTGCCTGTTGATAACGGCGATCGCTAGCCGTCGCGATGGCACTTTTAACGCGATTGCTCAGTTGATCTTCCGGTGAGCCATCAACAATGTCATCAATATAATCTGGTTGATTCAGAATAGCCTCAAGATCGTCTTCCGGCATTAACTCTGTCCATTCAATGGTGCGATAATTCACCACAGGCTGCTCAGAAAACGATTCGGTAATCGTTTTATATTCAGTAATAATATCGCTAGTAATAGACGAAAAAAAACTCTCATCAGCTCTTGATTCAAAGGCATAGCTCGTCATGATTACTCCACACAACAATATACATACTTTGGGGTGGTTGAATAAGGAGTGAGTGAATTGGAACAAGTAGAATCCTCGTAGTATTTGCAATGCAATCTTTGAAACTTACAATTGGCGCAATCAATAAGTGTTATAGTATAACATAGCGCGTATTATGTCTGTATTAAACAACATTAAGCAACAAGAGGTGAGCCTAGGTGATAATGTCAATACGCGACTTACGATTCTCTTATGACAATAAAAATCATGAGCCTATTATAGAAATACCTGAATGGTCAGTTGCAGCAGGAGAGCAAATCTTTCTTTATGGCCCTTCTGGTTCGGGAAAATCTACTTTGCTCAATCTTTTATCGGGTATTTTAACCTCAACAGAGGACAGTATTAAAATACTCAACCAATCACTTAACCTTATGTCGGAGCGCCAAAAAGATAAATTCCGAGCCAATCATATTGGTCTCGTATTCCAACAGTTTAACCTTATTCACTACCTATCAGCATTGGACAACATTCGTCTCGCTAAGCACTTCGCCAACGCCCCCTTTCGTAAAAAAGATGACTCTCGAGCTAAAGAACTGTTACACGCATTGGGGATCAATAAGGCATTGCATCACCAACCCGCCTCGGCTCTTAGCACAGGACAGCAGCAGCGTGTAGCGATTGCCCGCTCGTTAATTAATACCCCAGAATTATTAATAGTAGATGAACCTACTTCGGCACTGGATAGCCAGAGTCGCGATGCCTTTATGACCTTGCTAATGGAGACGGTAACGCAGCATAACATCACGCTGATCTTCGTCAGTCATGACCAATCACTTACCCAATATTTTTCCAGAATCGTTGCTTTGCAAGATATTAATATAGCCAAAGGTGATCTCTCATGTTTATCCGCCTAGCTTGGCGCAGCTTATTAAGTCGCAAAGGTGCAGTCGTAATGACGTTTCTGGCAATCACGGTCAGTATTTTTGTATTGTTAGGTATTGAGCATATTCGCCAACAAGCAAAATCCAGTTTTAGCAATACGGTATCAGGCATTGATCTAATAGTCGGTGCCCGAACGGGCGATATCAACCTGCTACTCTATTCCGTATTTCGCTTAGGTAATGCGACCAACAACATCAGCTGGTCAAGCTATCAAGACATATCAACCAACCCAAAAGTTGCTTGGACGATACCGATATCACTCGGTGATTCTCATAAAAGTTATCGCGTTATGGGAACGACGACCGATTACTTCAAACACTTTCATTATGGCCAAAAACAAGCCCTAACGTTTGCCCAAGGAAAAGTTTTCTCCGAAGTGTTTGATGTGGTTTTGGGAGCAGAAGTCGCCCGAGAATTAAACTATCAATTAGGAATTAAAATCGTACTGGCACACGGAATGGCCAGCACCAGCTTTAGTCAACACGATGACAAGCCCTTTCGTATTGTTGGAATACTTCAGCCGACTGGTACGCCTGTCGATCGAACCGTACATGTGAGTTTACAGGGTATCGAAGCGGTACACCTTAAAACCCTCAATGACAAAGAACCCCATGACCTTACACCAACAAGCATTACCGCCTTCATGGTCGGTTTAACATCAAAAATGGCCACCTTCCATGTACAACGTGACATTAATAATTACCAACCTGAACCCTTATCCGCCATTTTACCGGGCGTCGCACTATCCCAACTGTGGCAAATATCAGCCATCATGGAAAACACTCTAATGCTCGTATCCATCTTAGTATTGCTTGCATCGTTATTGGGATTAAGCGCCATGTTATTAACCTCTATTCGAGAAAGGCAACGAGAGATTGCCATCATGCGATCATTAGGAGCGCCGCCCTCATTCTTGTTTTTATTGATTCAAACTGAAGCGTTATTGATAACACTTGCGAGCTCAGTATTTGCCTTATTACTATTATCTTTATGCTTACTCTTGTTTCGTGGATTTTTCGCCGAGAATTTTAGTTTATCGATCAGTACACATATTTTTGATAATAATATTTTGTATCTACTTCTAATCATTTTAGTAAGCGCAATGATCACCAGCTTGGTTCCCGCTATATCCGCTTATTCAAATGCACTACAAAAAAGGCTAAATAATTGATAGCCGAGAAGACCTAAAAAAAGTATATACTGTCATCCATTCTCTGATTTAGTAAATAATTCAAAGATAATTAAACATCACAAAAGGAACCACCATGGCCGGTAGTAGTTTATTAATGCTCCTCGATGATATCGCCAGTGTATTGGATGACGTCGCAATATTATCAAAAGTCGCCGCAAAGAAAACAGCAGGGGTTTTAGGCGATGATCTTGCATTAAATGCTGAACAAGTCTCTGGGGTAAAAGCCGACCGTGAATTACCTGTAATATGGGCTGTAGCAAAAGGATCATTACTGAACAAACTTATTCTAGTCCCTGCGGCGCTTTTAATCAGCGCAATCGCACCTTGGGCTGTGATGATTTTATTAATGATCGGCGGTGCCTATTTATGCTACGAAGGCTTCGAAAAGATTGCCCATAAATTTCTTCATAAAGAAGATCATCTTGCGAACAAAGAATCACTTAAACAAAGTTTATTAAAACCCGAAGTCAACTTAGTCGATTTTGAAAAAAAGAAAATCAAAGGCGCTATTCGTACCGATTTTGTATTATCCGCTGAAATTATCGTCATCGTATTAGGCATCGTTCAAGGTGAAACCTTTATCACCCAGCTGACCGTTCTTTCCCTGCTTGCCTTCGCTTTTACCATCGGAGTATATGGCTTTGTTGCAGCCATCGTGAAAATTGATGATGCAGGCCTCTACTTAATTAAATCGTCCAATAATCAGCAATCAATGATTGATAAGATTAAGAATGTCATTGGGCAAGGCTTACTCGCCTTTGCACCTAGGCTAATGAAAACCTTAACCATCGTTGGCACAATTGCCATGTTCTTAGTGGGCGGTGGTATTTTAATGCACGGCATTCCTGGTGCAGAAAGTTATCTTCATCAGCTAATCGAGAGTATTAATAATGCTGTCGTAACAACCTTATTGCCGATGTTCGCCGGTGGCTTAGTGGGTATAGTGAGTGGCGGCATACTGGTGGGTTTGATGACGGTATTTAACACCTTTAAAAAGCAGAAAACACATGCCTAAATCACTATCAGAACAGACTAAACAAGAGGCGTTGAATATAGCCAAGGGCATTCAAAAGCCAGGTCAGAAAAAAGAGCAGACCAAGATTATTAGCCAAGGCATTGAGAAAGGTATTGCCGAATATAAAAAACAGCAAAAAGCCAAAGCAAGAGATGCGGATAAGCACAGAAAGCTAGAATTAAAAGCAAAACAAAAAGCAGAAGAACTCGCACTGGCGCACGCCAATCAGCAAAAAGAGCAAAACCAAAAAGGTAGCGCTATTAGCCGCTACCTTCCTTGGGTTTTACTCGTTATTAGCTGGGCTGGATTTGCAGCCTACGCGCTCACTACAAATGCTTCTCTAGCATCGCTTTAATCGCAGGATACGGCTGAGCACCGACGGTCACATCAACAGATTGGCCGTCTTTAAATACCATCATAGTCGGAAGCCCACGTACGGCATACTTTGCTAGCACATCCGCTTCTTCATCTGCGTTGATTTTAACGATAGACAGCTTACCTTCAAACTCTTCTGCTAATTGCTCTAAAACCGGCGCAATCATTTTACAAGGCCCGCACCAGTCGGCATAAAAATCGACTAAAACAACGCCAGAACCACCTTCTACATCGGATTCAAATTGAGCCGCATTAATCATAGGAACTAAATCAGACATCTTGTTACCTCATTCGTCGTATATTCATTGGGTGTTTTGTTAACCTGAGTACAGTGTAGTTGACCTCAGATCTAGAACTAGCCACTATAATCAGAAACATAAGTTCCATATTTGGAACAAGACACACGATATCTAAGGATATTTGAATACGTATGAAACTCGATAATCTCAAACTGTTCGTCAAAACCCTGCAAGCAGGCTCCGTGACCCAAGCCGCAAAAGAACTAGGAATGCCCAAATCCAGCTTATCCCGACACCTGACTGAACTAGAGACCGAGTTTAATATTCGCTTATTAGACCGAAGACCTCGTAATCTAGCCGCCACCGAAGCCGGTCAACTGCTCTACAACCAAGCTGCGCCACTGATGGAAGGCTTGGATGACGTGTCTCAGTTTATGGAAAGCTGGCGCAATGAACCACGCGGGTCTCTTAAAATATTGCTACCGCAAGAGTTTTTTACTCAGCAAATCGGACAGCTGACGATAGAGTTTATGAATCTCTACAAAGAAATTTGCCTCACGATTAATCACTATAGTGGAGAGCTGCCGAATAATAGCCGAGATTATGATTTATCAATCGTAGTTCACGACAGGCCCCTACCGGCATCCGATTTAATTGCTCGTGAGTTAATGAGTTTGCCACAAGGCATTTATTGCAGCCCGCACTGCGCGGCTAAGATTAGTATTAGCGAACTCAATGATCTGACCCACTACTCGGTCATTCGAGAAAATAATGAAAACACTTGGCAATTTATAAAGCGCGACAAAAAGGAAAATGGGGCCGCAAGAAAAAACCCATCAAGGCTAGCAGATACCGTGAGCATTCCTGTTAATGGTCGCTTAAATATGAACAGTTCAGAGATGCGTTTAATTGGCGCCATTCGTGGGCTAGGCATGATCAAGCTACCGCAATATATTGCCGATCGTCATTTACGTTTAGGCGCATTACAACAAGTCAACACACCTTATCCTTTAGAAGCACTCTCTGTTTCTGTTTTATACCCCACTCGAATGATGCCAAGAAAAACAAAATTATTTTTAGATTTCATTCAGGATAATATCGGAAGATTACAATCTGTTGTTTAGTACAAAAGTTTCTGTCTGTTTTCGCAACAGTGTGTTTGTTCAAGAGAGTGCTTTAACCCTTGTTCGATGATTACATTTTATCAGCAATTTTGGCACTATATAGAAAGTCATAGTATTAATAATGAAAGTATAAAACTGAAAGCGTGTGCATATAACAGCAGCCCAGCATTGCGCTAAATATTTCGAGAAAAAATAATGAATTTACAAATATTAGCGGGTAAAAAAGCCTACGCTGAAATACAGCAACATGGACTCAGGCCCGAACGTATTAAGTTAATGGTAGGTGCCAGCGGCGGCCCTAAATGGTTGATGCTAAGTCGCTTAGATCAATACTTAAGTGAACACTTTTTACCTAAAATAACTCACCCCATTTCATTATTAGGTTCTAGTATTGGATCTTGGCGCATGGCTTGCTATGCACAGCAAGATCCATTAGCCATTTTTAAAGAATTTGAACAGCTCTACCTTAACCAGCGTTATAGCGATGCCATTAAGCCAGAAGAAATAACGGCTTACATCGATAAAGTTTTGGCTCAATTATTTTCTCCAGAGCGCGCTCAATACATTGTTTCTAATCCACAAAGAAAACTGCACATTGTTGCGGTTAGAAACCGTAAATTATTAAACGGCCACTCAAAGCTAGCGCAAGGTTTTGGACTACTGACCGCGGCAGTGGGCAACTTAGCCTCAGAAAAAATGGTTGAAGCTTTATATCCTAGAGTCATTATTAGTCCTAATAAAAGCACGGCCCCTTATTTTATAAAACCTGAAACCATTGAATTAAGCGCCGACATTCTATCGAACTCACTGGTCGCTTCTGGTGCGATTCCTATGGTGATGTCTCCGGCAAAAATTCCGGGTGGCAAAGATCGTTGGTATTGGGATGGCGGCTTAGTTGATTATCATTTCTCTGGCCCTTTTAATGCAGACGATGGCCTTGTTTTATATCCGCACTTTTTTCCTAAGATCATCCCTGGTTGGTTAGATAAAGGCATTCCTTGGCGTAAAGCCAAAGCAGAAAATTATGACAACGTCGTGATGCTCGCACCTTCGGCAGACTTTATTGCGAAGTTACCCTACGGTAAGATTCCCGATAGAAAAGATTTTGAAAATTTATCGAATGAAGATCGAGAATCTTATTGGCATACCGTACTCGAAGCGACAAACTCTTTAGTCGATGATCTGCACTCAGCATTAGAAAAAGATGATGCACGTAGTGCTGTAATGCCGATTGAGAGTATTTTATAAATGGTATAATCGGCCCTCGAGCATTAGATCATAATGCTCGACGACAAAGTGATTGAAAATAATATTGGAAGATTCTGCGAATGGCTCTGTACTGTATTTTCAAAATACCCTCGCAATGACTTCACCCCCTACTCCCCAGCCCTATTTTCCACTACACTAATCCTCATACTCAGTGACATCATTTATCCGACGAATACCCTATCGGAATACCACATTAGGACGCTGTATGAGCATGACGACGCTTTCATTTCCAGAAAAACTCAATGATTACTGGCTGACAAGCCAAGATAAGATTGCGACAGAGTGTGAATTCAGAGGCCTAAACTGGCAGCAGCTATTAGGTTCACTAACACCTGATCAGCAAAATGATCTGAAAAAGGTCTGTAGTATCAGTGCTTTTGTCGCCGATAACATTGCCATTGAAGCAGATTATTTTTTCCAACAAATTCAGTCCGAAAAAATATATCAACCATTAAGCATCCGCCAGTTAGAAGCTGAATTACTCAGTTTAATCGGCGGCAGTTTTAATCAAAGCGACCCTTCTTCAGATCCAAGCGCTAATTTACTACCGACGGAAGAACAGCTTTTTAAAGCACTGCGTATTTTCCGTCGCCGTACTCAAATGCATATTATCTGGCGCGACTTATTACGTCTGGCAAAAACCATGGATACAACGCGCATGCTGTCAGACATGGCGGATGTGTGTATTACTCAAGGGTTAAATAATGTTCATGCAATGTTGGCCGAAAAGCATGGCCAGCCTATCGGTAAAAACAGCAAAACAGAACAGCGACTATTAGTTTTAGGCATGGGTAAGCTCGGGGCACACGAACTGAACCTCAGCTCTGACATTGATTTGATCTTTGCTTATCCAGAATCAGGCATGACCACAGGCAACCTGTCATTACCAGAGAATGCACGCAACCGACGTGAGTTATCCAACCAAGAATTCTTTATCAAGGTTGGCCAAAAACTGATTCAAGCCCTCGACAATACCACCATTGATGGTTTTGTTTTTCGTACCGATATGCGCTTACGCCCCTATGGTGAAAGCGGGCCGCTGGTGATGAACTTTCCTTCCATCGAAGAATATTATCAAGACCAAGGGCGTGACTGGGAACGTTACGCCATGGTGAAAGCCCGTATCGTTAATGGTGAAGAGAGTAAAGAAGGCAAAGAACTGCTATCGATTCTACGTCCTTTTATCTACCGCCAGTACGTCGACTTTTCGGCCTTTGAATCATTGCGTTCAATGAAAGCGATGATCAGCACCGAAGTACGTCGTCGCGGTTTACAAACCAATGTAAAACTCGGTTCTGGTGGCATTCGTGAAATTGAATTTGTGGTGCAAGCTTTCCAACTGATTCGTGGCGGTCAAGAAAAAGAGTTACAAGCGCGTGAGCTATTAATCATTCTTAATATATTAGAAGGTGAAGGCTACCTGCCGCAGCAAGCTTGCCAAGAGCTGCGCCAAGCCTATTTATTTTTGCGCGATGCAGAGCATGTCATTCAAGCACTAAACGATGAACAAACTCAGCTGTTACCCAACGATGATTATCAGCAATCACACCAAGCGCAAACCCGCATGGCATTTGCGATGGGCTTCGCAACCTGGGATGAATTTTTAAACGAGCTGAATGAACAAAGAGAAAAAGTAAGTCATCACTTCGCTCAGATCGTTGCACCGGCTGAAGAAGATCAAGATGAAAACGAAGAACATGCCAATAGCACGATCGAGAAAGAAGCATGGCAAGATTTATGGCATGGCAACTTTGGTGAAGACCCTGAAAGTGATGGCAGCCAGAATAGCCAAGAATTTGAACACGATTTTTTACAGCAATTCCCCTGTGCGCAAAGTGATGTGGTTCTTGAACTAATTACCAAGTTCCGAGAATCTAGGGCGGTTAAGTCGATGCAGGCCATTGGTCGTGAACGCCTTGATACATTGATGCCTCTATTATTGAAGAAGGTTTGGAATAGCGAAAACCCCGTTGATACCTTAGAACGCATTCTCCCTATTATCAGTGCCATCGTTCGACGCACCGTTTATCTAGTGTTATTAAGTGAAAACCCACAAGCACTGAAGCATCTAGTCAAACTTTGCTCGATCAGCCCTTGGGTTGCAGACTACATTGCCCAAGCACCGATTCTTTTAGATGAATTATTAAACCCACAACAGTTTTATAGCCCTGTCACTAAACAAGACTTGGCGACCGAATTGCATCTTAGATTATTACGCATCGACGAAGATGATCTTGAACAGCAAATGGATCAACTGCGTCACTTTGCCAATGCCCACAAGTTACGCGCGGCGGCCAACGAAGTACAAGGCACTCTAACCTTAATGAAAGTGAGTGATTACCTCACGAACTTAGCCGAAGTATTACTCGATAAAGTCAGCCAGCTAGCCTGGCAACAAGTCGTCGCCAAACATGGCTACCCAAGAGATGCCAATAACGAAGAAGTACTAGAGCCCGAATTCATTGTGGTTGGCTATGGTAAAATGGGCGGTTTAGAACTGAGTTATGGCTCCGATCTCGATTTGGTTTTTCTCTACGATACCGCCAAAGGAAAGTCGACCTCGGGGACTCGCGAACTGGATAACGGCGTCTTTTATACCCGCATGGGCCAGCGCATGATTCACATTCTTAGCACCCAAACCCGTGCTGGCGAATTGTATGACATTGATATGCGCCTGCGTCCATCGGGCGAGTCCGGCATGATCGCTACGTCTCTTGCGGGATTCGAGAAGTACCAACAAGAAAATGCTTGGACTTGGGAGCACCAAGCCTTGATTCGTGCTCGTAAAGTTTCGGGCAGCGATGCCGTACAAGCCAAATTTGAACAGATTCGTGAGCAAATTCTCACAGCCACACGAGAAAAGGCAATCTTGAGTGAAGAAGTACAAGCCATGCGTCAAAAAATGAGGGATAATCTGGGCTCGAAAAATACTACCGATGTGCGTTTTCAGCTAAAGCAAGATGCCGGTGGCATTGTTGATATCGAATTTATGGTGCAATACGGTGTGCTCGCTTGGGCTCACCAACACCCAGAACTGACGCACGTAACCGACAATATGCGGTTATTAGATGCCTTTGTTCAATGTGGCCTGATGAGTTCACAAGACTGTCAGACCCTCCAGGAAACCTACCTGGCCTATCGCGTTGAAACCCATAAACGCGCACTGCAAAAACAAGATTTACTAATGACCCAAGAAGAGTTGGTTCAATTAGGCTTTGATATTAAAATCAACAATGTCGTCTCACTTTGGACATCTTGGCTTGCGACCACTGCAGATCGTTGATAAGCATTTGATACAATATTGAATCAGGAAACCACACGCGGGTTTCCGCACCTAACGTTAGGAATAGAAATGGCCGCATTTGGAACAGTTTTCATGCCGAAAATGGCATTGGCATCTTTCGATAATAATTCTTGGACAGCGTCACGCATCGTTCCATCCGACAAGTTAGAGCTTCATCCTGGCGCGCATGTCTTGCATTACTCAAGCACGTGCTTTGAAGGCTTGAAAGCATTTAAGCACGAAGATGGCAGCGTTAATGTTTTCCGTATGGATGCCAATATTGAGCGTATGTCACAAAGCAGCGAGCTGCTTTATCTACCTAAAATTGATAAAGCACAGCTGGCTCAAATGATTAAAGACAGCGTTGCTTTGTATGCCGACGAAGTACCTAGCCCTCCTGGCTCTATGTACATTCGCCCGACGCACATCGGCACTGAAGCGGCGGTTGGTAAAGCTGCCGCGCCTTCTGAGTCTTCAATGATGTACATTTTAACTTCTCCAGTAGGCGATTATTTCAAGAGTGGCGCTAAGCCATTGCGCTTATTGCTAGAAGAAGACGGCATGCGTTGCGCGCCTCATATGGGCATGATCAAAAGTGGTGGCAACTACGCCAGCGCATTAGGACCCATCCTGCGAGCACGCAAAGAATGTGATGCCGACCAAATTTTGTTTTGCCCTAACGGCGACGTTCAAGAAACCGGCGCGGCTAACTTTATTTTGATTGATGGCAACGAGATCATCACCAAAGCGTTAGACAGTTCTTTCTTGCACGGCATTACCCGCGATTCTATTTTAACCATCGCCCGTGATGCAGGAATGACCGTCACCGAACGCGACTTCACCGTAACCGAATTATTAGAACGCGCTAAAAAGCCTGGCACCGAAGCCGCACTTTCTGGCACCGCTGCTGTTTTAACTCCTGTTGGCACCTTAATTCATAACGGTGAAGAGTTTACCGTAGGTTCCGGTGAGCCTGGTGAAACAACCAATAAGTTGCGCCAAGCATTGAATGATATTCAATGGGGCAAGGCCGAAGATAAATACGGCTGGTTGGAAACCGTTTAATAATGGCTGGAGTAACCTTTCTAAATACTAGAAAAAAATAATCTAAACCTGCCTCGTATTACAGCGTCGCAGGTTTTTTTTGCTGTTTTTTTTATGATTTTATATTCGAGATCAACAATATGAGTGCTGTTTCAATTCTATTAATCATCATTGTATCCATTGGCTTTTTATCCATAATCGCTGAAGATCTGATTAAGGTGAACAAAGCCAAGTCCACATTATTTTGGGGAACGCTGGCGTGGATTGTGTATTTTATTTCTTCCAGTGGTTCTGGGCATACCGAAGCCGCTTCTGAAGCGCTCAATGAAAACTTATTAGACATTGCGACGCTCTGGTTATTCTTATTCTCAGCCATGACCTTTGTTGCTTATCTTTCTGAAAAAGGTGTGATCGAAATCATTGCGGGCTTTCTGCTGCCTAAACAACTCAGTGAAAAAGGCTTATTGTTTTTCATTGGCACCTTTTCTTTTATCTTTTCTTCTCTTGCCGATAACATCACTGCGACCTTAGTCAGTTTAACGATCTTGCTCGGCTTAAATATTGATCGAGATAAACTGATCAAGTACGCCATCGTTGTTATTTATGGGGTGAATGCGGGTGGTGTTTCATTAATCACTGGTGACGTCACCACCTTGATGATCTTCTTAGCTGACAAGGTCAGTATTTCTGATTTACTCATGCTGGTATTACCTGCCTTTACCTCCGTCATTCTTTTATGCATTTTAATGTCATTCGGTATGAACGGCCGCATTGACGTGACAACCCAAAAACACACGTTATCGTCGGTTGATACCGTGATCTCTGCGCTGTTCTTTTTCACGATTATTGGCGTTATTTTTGGCAACGTTTTCTTTTCAATCCCACCCGTTTTATCTTTCCTATTTGGTTTAAGCGTCATGTTTATGGTGGCGAGAGTATTGGATCGAGACGAACCGATTTTGGACTATGTACGTAAAATTGAATTTGATACCTTACTCTTCTTCTTAGGCGTATTACTGTTGGTGGGTATGCTCAAAGAAATTGGAGTCTTAGAGTTATTCTTAGAAGCTTACAAGCAAACTCCTACGCTCATCGCCAACTACGTGGTCGGTATCACTTCGGCGCTATTTGATAACGTACCATTAACCTCAGCGATTCTAAAATCAGGCATCGACATGGCCAATAACGAATGGCTTGCGCTAACCTTCTCGGTAGGCGTTGGTGGTGCGTTACTGGCGATTGGTTCGGCGGCGGGGGTCATTGCAATGAGTAAGATTCCTGAACTTACCTTTATGCGTTATTTAAGATTCTTTCCTCAGCTATTTATTGCTTATACCGCTGGCTATGCTTTAGTGGTGTTGTTTATCCAAGTAATGACAAATTAATTATTTCAAAGGAGCTGCCATGACCATTATGCAGATCGTTTATTGGCTTATCGCCAGTATCGGAAATCTTATTTCTCTGTATCTCGTTAATGAACATGTCAGCTACTTTCATTCTAGCCTACTGGTGTTTACACTTACGTACACAATAGTAGGCTTTTATGATCTTAAATTTAGTCCTCACAACCTCAACCGTTTATATCCCGTAGTGGCTTATATGCGTTATTTTTTAGAATCTTTTCGTACCGAAATCCAACAATATTTTATTGCCAATAATACCGAAGAATATCCGTTCAACCGAGAACAGCGCTCGTTGGTTTATCAACGTGCTAAGAACATACGCGATACCATTGCCTTCGGTACGCAGCGCAATCTGCTAGAAGATAACTACCTTAGTTTATGGCACTCGCTATCACCAAAGACGGTCAAAGACGATGCTAAGTCTGTGATCATTGGTGGCCCTGATTGCCTGAAACCTTATACCGCGTCCTATCTAAATATTTCTGCAATGAGTTTTGGTGCGTTAAGTTCAAATGCAATTGAGGCCTTAAATTTAGGTGCCAAAAAAGCAGGCTGTTACCACAATACTGGGGAAGGTGGGGTTAGCTCATACCATTTAAAACATGGAGGGGACCTCGTCTGGCAGATTGGTACTGGGCTTTTTGGCTGTCGCGATTCAGCCGGTAACTTTGACCCTTCTCTATTTTCAATCACCGCGATGCTTCCCTCCATAAAGATGATTGAGATTAAATTATCACAAGGCGCTAAACCGGGTCATGGTGGGGTTTTACCGAAAGCTAAAATCACCCAAGAGATTGCCAATATCCGTCATATTTCTATGACGGAAGATTGTGTTTCTCCAGCCACTAATCCTGAATGCCGAACCCCTGTAGAGCTATTAAATTTCGTTAAGCAATTACGTGATTTAAGTGGCGGTAAGCCTGTGGGTTTCAAATTGTGTATTGGTAATCCCGCTGAATTTTTAAGCTTATGCAAAGCCATGTTAGAAACCGGCATTACCCCAGATTTTATTACCGTCGATGGTGCAGAGGGTGGCACAGGCGCAGCCCCTGTCGAATTCAGTAATCACTTAGGAATGATGTGCTTAGAAGGTATTTATATTGTTCATAATGCATTAGCTGGCGTTGGCTTGCGCGATAAAGTTCGCATTATTGCTTCAGGAAAAACAGCGTCTAGTTTTGATTTATTGACTAAAATTGCTGTCGGAGCAGATTGTGTTAACGCTGCACGTACGATGATGATGGCGGTTGGTTGTGTTCAATCTCGTCACTGCAATACCAATCTATGCCCTACGGGTATTGCTACTCAAGATCCGGCTCGGGCTAAAGCCGTGGATGTACCATTAAAAAGTGAGCGCGTTAAAAATTTCCATCACAATACCTTAAAAAGTTTTTATGAATTGGTCGGCAGCATCGGCTTAGAAGATCCCGATGACTTAATGCCACATATGATTAAACGTCGCACCTCGAATGGTTTACTGATGCCGGTAAGCACCTTAGTGCCCTCTTTAAGCACCAACGTGCTTTTAGGTACAAACGATGATCAGCAGATACTCGCAGAGCCATGGTTATTGTGGTGGAAGCAGAGCAATGCCGATTCTTTTTATGTGTATGATCATAAGATTATTCATACATCGGCCATGAACATTGAAACACCTCAAGACATTCAGCATTGAACTTTGAACGTTGAATGAGACTCAGAAATAAAAGCCATTAGAGACGCCATGATAAATCTAGATTTTAGCCAACACGTTTTTATCAATACGAATTTAGAAGAGTGGCAACCCAGCCCAATGGAAGGTGTTTGGCGTAAACGCTTAGCGCGCGAAGAGGCCGAGCAAGGCCACGCAACAAGCATTGTAAGGTATGACGCAGGGGCAAGCTTTTCTTCTCACCCTCATCCGTTAGGCGAAGAAATCTTTGTCTTAAAGGGCGTCTTTTCTGATGAAACCGGAGACTACCCTGCGGGCACTTACATTCGTAATCCTGAAGGCTTTGAGCACGCACCTTTTAGTAAAGAAGGCTGCACCTTGTTTGTGAAGCTGCATCAGTTTCAAGTTGATGATACTAAACAAGTTCGCATCGGTACGCGTAATACCGAATGGCAGCCTGGCAATGGAAACCTAAAGGTCATTCCTCTGCATCAATTCAGTAATAAAGTGATGAGTGAATCAACTGCATTAGTGCTTTGGCCAGCCGGTGAGAAGTTTCAACCTCACACTCATTTTGGTGGTGAAGAAATTTTGGTCATCAGTGGCGAGTTCATCGATGATCATGGCCGCTACCCCGCGGGCAGCTGGTTGCGTAGCCCGCACTTAAGCAAACATAATCCGTATGTCGAAGAAGATACTGTGATTCTGGTAAAAGTCGGACATCTTCCGGCTTAGAATCTCTCCAGCCCCTCTCCAGTCTCTATCCAATCCCTCTCTTCCTTCCCCCTTTTTCTAGCTGTGTAAAAAAGCAACGAATTGAGCACAGCCGCGTTAAAACAAACGTTTGAATGACTTATATCTAAGTTATGCGTGTAGTTATCCCCAGAAACTGTGGAGAAGTATCTCTTCTAATCGTTTGATTTTATTAACAATTCTAAATAATTCTTTTATTCAGTCTTACCCTCATATTATCCACAAACAATTAACAACTTAATCACATAGCTAATAAATTAATACACAATTTTGGGATAACTCTCTTGTAGGTTTAGTTCACATTTCGCACACCTTTCTCACTCAAGGTTCAAATCACATCGTTATCAAGTAACAATCTTTGCTGAATTTCGCTAGAATCAGCTCTAAGAATGGGAAGCGAAAACCATAATAATCCCATCTTCACCTTAGGAAAAAACATGATGAATAATAAATATTCTATGCAGATGCTGTCGGCATTAGCACTGTCGTTAATTGCGGGCAGTGCTTTTGCTATGTCAAAAGCACCCAGCGTATTAGAAACCGACATTGTCTTTACTAACAGTACCCTCGACACCTTGCAGGTCGAATTGTCAGGCGATGCCAGTGCCATTCAGCAAGCTTATCAAGTTGCACCGTTAGCGACTGCGACCTTGGCTAAGCTAAGTCGACAGACAGGAGACTCAAGCGCGCTTAACATTCGACTTTCTAATAACGACTATCAAATTAATCTTAGCCAGCAAACGGAAGGCACCGACTTAACATTTGGTGCCCATACCGATGATCTTAATATTGCCCCACAAGATAATAGCGAGATCCAACGCCATACAACTCAGCTGGCAGGCGATAGTAATACCTTGGCATTTAATGCCAGTAATCTAAGCGACGGTGGCCAGCTCACTTATGTGCTACAAGAAGATGATAAGAAGCCTGCGTTAGGCAGCGCGAATCAGTTTAATGTTTTGAGCTACAACATTTGGGCAACGACTATTTTTGGTTCTAAAAAAGTAGATACTCGTTTAGATGAAATGCCCGCCATCATGGCAGGCTACGATGCATTAGTTTTGACCGAAGTGTTCGATGATATCGCTACTGCATCTTTACTAAAAAAACTGCGGGCTGAATACCCTTACCAAAGCTCTGAGATTTTCAAAGCGGGTAAAATTATGAAGTCAGGCACTCGCATCTTATCGCGCTGGCCTTTCGTGCTTGAAGATAACTTCATATACAATCCTTGCAACGGTATTCAGTGTGCGGCGACTCGCGGCGTTATTCACGCGCGTATTAACAAGCAAGGCAATCCTTATCACCTATTCGCCACCCATACGCAATCATCCGATGATGATGCTAACCGTGCAGCACGCTTAGGTCAGCTAAACGAAATGGGCGAATACATTCGTAGCTTAAATATTCCTGCCGATGAAGCGGTGATTATGGCGGGGGATTTCAATGTTAATAAAATTGGCCTGCCAGAAGATCGTGATTACTTAGAAGCGGTATTGACAGCCACAGAGCCAACCAATACCGGCCATAATCTGACTTACGACGGACAAACAAATACTTGGGCTGAAGCCGTTTATTCTGAATACCTAGATTACACGTTAGTGGCTAATGATCATTTGCAGCCTACTTTTGCTGAACAAGAAATTTTTGCACCGCGCAGTACTAAAGATGCGCTTTGGGGCGAGTGGGATATTTCGGATCATTATGCGGCACGAGGTATTTTTACTTATCCTTCTGCAGTGCAGCCACAGCGCTCAGCCTTCCCATTTATGGGCGATGTCGTGCATTTCAAAACAGCCAATGGTCATTACATGCGCAGCATGAGTGGCGGTAATAGCTTTATATCTGCCGGATCTGATTATGTTGGGACATGGGAAAGTTATACTTTTGAAGATCAGGGTAATGATAAAGTCGCTATTCGAGCGTTTGATGGTCACTATGTGGCGTTAGATTCTTACCTAGTCGGCACTCTTAAAGCCACAGCAGAATCAGTGACCAATGCCGCTCTATTTACCCTAGTTGGATTAGGTAACAATAAGCTCGCGATTCAAGCGAATAACGGCAGATATTTACGTGCTGATTTTGGTGGCAATGCAGGCCTCAGCGCAGCTTCTTCAGAAATAGGAACAAATCAAACATTTACCCTAATCCGTAATTAAGTCATGACGGTACAACTGTCAATTTAAGTAAACTTTCAGTTACGCCAAGAGGGTTAGGTGAGTATACTATTTACTCATTTAACCTCTTGCGCATTTTCCATCTTGCTCAATTATAAACGTGTGATTTTCTATGCTGTACTACGTTCGTCTAATCGCTGTTTGCCTCTACTTTGTATTATTTAGTTTTATGGCTGTGGCTTATTCATGCATCCGCCCTTTTCACCCAAACAATACTCGTACGGCGTTGAAGTTTTTATACCCTACGTACTGGATGATGAATTTAAAAGTCATTCCATTAAACGACCCTAAAATCGATTACCCCGTGGTTTATATTGTGAATCACCAAGATTTATTAGACACTTTTTACTTTGCTAAAATCTGGCCAAAAAATTGTTCAGGTGTTGGCAAAAAAGAGCTGGCTTGGGTACCTGTTTTTGGGGCGGCATTTTGGTTAGCCGGTAATATTTTTATTAACCGTGGTGATAAAGATAAAGCTCATGCAGTGGTTGATCAGATGGTCGAAAAAATCACCAGTTTGAATCGTTCTATTTTCATTATGCCTGAAGGAACTCGTAGCCGAGGCAAAGGGTTATTGCCGTTTAAGAAAGGCGCTTTTTTAACCGCCATTAAAGCCGGTGTTCCTATTGTGCCATTGTGCGTTAGTTCAACTAAAAATGTCACTTTGAGTGACTGGGCTCCTAAGCCTGGGCTAATAGAATTTTTAGAGCCTATTTCAACAGAAGGTTTAAACGAGAAAGATGCCGAACGTCTAGCACTTGAATGCCATGATTTAATGAAGGCAAAAATCGCTGAATTAGATGATCGTTTAGCCGCGGAATATTAGTCTGACAAAGCAGTAACTAGGCGTTAATCATTTATTTTAGGAATAGCGCTGATAGTAAGAGACTGTAATCTCAGTCTCTTACCAGGGTAGCGGTTCAACATAATCGGCCCAATCTTTAGGCTGCAGTTGCGTTAACTGCTGAGTAAAAATTCCACTCTCTGCAACTACCTTGCGCCAATACGCCTTCCGCTCTTCGTCTTTTAAATTCACAAAATCATTACGATCCGGAATCTTTCCATGTGGAAGGCGTTCCACAAAGGTTTGCTTTGGGACTAACAGAATCGTACGTGAATAATTATCATGCTTGGGGGTGCGCCACTTAAGCGATTTATCAAACCAGCCAGGTGCCGGTATATGAGAAAAGTGAGGGTACATCACAAACCCTTGCTTAGGCTTTAACGGTAAATCAAAACCATAATCCGTGATGCCGCCATCTTGGTAAATTCCTTTACCCGCAATATCTTTCACACCTTTTGTGAGAACGGGAATGCAGCCAGTTGATAAAATACTGTCGGCTAAACGATTTCTTTCGAATGCTTGATAACGACTAGGCAAATCTTTAATGCTTTCGAGTGGCGGCGGCTGCTGGGGATGATGCATAACAATACGAGTGAATTGTAGGCCCAGAGTTTTACGGCTGATTACATTTCCTAAAGCCGCAATAACCAGCCCAAGCCCTTGCCAAAATCGTGACTGCTTTGCGGCTAAACCATGGCATTGAGTGGTAATAAGGTGCAGCCGTGAGGTCGGATGCTCTAATATTTCATCGCTACCAAGGGAACCCAGCATGCGATTAACCATGTTGCGGCAGGAGGCTAATATTTCATCCCCGGTTGGTTTTTCTGAATAGCCTTGCTCAATATAAGCATCGGTTAAACGCTGTAGCGCAGCAAAAGAATCTTGCTGCGCGTAGCAGGCCATGCGCCAAGCACCCGCTGACGTGCCCATCAAATCTAAAGCTTGCTCTCGCCCTTGCATTGTCTTTAACAAGTATTGGTCAAAGCCATGTAATACCAACCATTTTGGACCACTAGAAGCGCCAAGTAGCATGCTAATGTCGTCGCGCTGTAACCCTTGCTGTTGAATATGAGCAAGGGCTTCTGTACCTGCGTAGATATGAAAATCTAAGGGATTTTTCACCAGGCTTTTAGCAGCGGTCATAAACAACAAAGCTGTAGTCGTATGGATTTTTCTGCGCTTCACCAGCAGGGTCTGCTTTATGATCTTCACGCTGTACTTCTTGCCACTCATTCCAGCTTACGGTTGGGAAAAAAGCATCGCCTTTAACATCTGCGTAAACATGGGTAATGTACAAACGATCGGCTTGTAAAAGCGCTTGCTGATAAATTTCAGCTCCGCCAATGACCATCACTTCGTCATGTCCGGCATCAGCACTTATACTATCGGCTTTATCCAGCGCTTGCTGCAAACTGTTAACCACAACAATGCCTTCAGCTTGGTAATCGCTTTGTCGAGTTATAACGATATTGGTGCGTCCAGGTAATGGACGGCCGATGGATTCGTAAGTTTTACGACCCATAATAATCGGCTTCGCCATGGTGACCTGCTTAAAATATTTCAGGTCGTTGGGTAAATGCCAAGGAAGAGTATTGTCGATGCCGATGGTCTGATTTTCAGCCATTGCAACTATGAGTGCACATTTCATGAAGGAACCTTTTACTTGCGTTTCCCTCATCATACTTGTGTGGCTTGAGCGTGTGAACCTAAAAGACTAATCGGCCAAAATTTGCAGGGCAATTGCTGGAATTTCTTCAGGATCAACGGGGCGAGAGAAGTAAAACCCTTGATAATGATCGCATCCAAAGGCCTGTAATATTCCCAGTACATTATGGTCTTCTACACCTTCGGCAATCACTTCCATGCCCAGATTATGGGCAAGAGCGATTATCGAATTAGCAATGGCGGCATCGTTTTTATCACTGACAATGTCTTTTACAAATACCCGATCAATTTTAAGATAATCAATCGGTAAATCTTTTAAGTACGCCAAAGATGAATAGCCCGTACCAAAATCATCAATCGCAATCGAAACCCCAATTTCCCTTAGACGGCCTAATATATTGATCCCTTGCTGCAGATTATCCATCAGCACACCTTCGGTGATTTCTAGGGTCAGCAGCTGTGGCTTTAAACCGGTAATATCAAGAATTTGAAGGATGCGGTCAGCAAGACCTTTCTGCCTGAATTGGCGCGGTGATAAATTAACCGATAGCTTGGCATCGCAAGGTAAGGCCCCATTTTGAATCCATTCATTGTGCTGTCGGCAAGCCGACGCTAGCACCCATTCACCGACTTTATTAATAAGCCCTGTTTCTTCGAGCACAGGAATAAAAACAACAGGAGAAATATTACCAAGGGTTTCATGATGCCAGCGCAAAAGCACCTCGGTACCTATGAATTGTTTATTACTGACCCTAATCTGCGGCTGGTACTGTAAGCTAAGCTCTTCACGCTCAAGTGCGTGATGCAATGCACTTTCTAAACTGGCCCGAACCATATCGGGTGGGCTCATATTGGCACGAAAGAAACGGTAGTCATTACGACCATCATGCTTAGCTTGGCGTAACGCCAGCTCAGCATGGCCAAGTAATAAAGAACTATCAAAAGCAACGCGACTCGCTACCTCGATACCAATGCTTATGCTGCAAAATATTTCATGCCCCGCAATAAAATAAGGATCGTTAAATTCTTTACAGAGCTTTTCGGCGACCTGATTAATCGTCTGTTCATTGTCTACATGCTCTAACAAGACCGCAAAATTATTACCATTTAAACGCGCAACCGTATCGGAGCGTCTGATAATTTCACTTAATCGGCGCGAGAATTTTTTTAATAGCTGGTCGCCAACGTCATACCCATAATGCTCATTAACCGCAGCAAAGCGATCTAAGTCTAGAATCAATAGACTCACAAGATGGCCTTCACGGCGAGCGTGCTGCAGTGAATGGTCTAATCGGTCCTGAAAAAGGGTGCGATTGGCAATACCGGTTAGCGCATCATAATGTGCAAGGTGGCGGGTTTGATATTCTACCTGCTTGCGAATAATGCCATGGTGCATAATTCGAGGGAGTAGTGCTTCCGTTAATTCTTCTAGCGACCAGATATCTTGAAGGCCCAGCTCTAAAAGTTTGACCTCATCTAAGGTGTAACTTTTAACAGAAATAATAAATAGCGGGGCTTCCGGCAAGGCCATCATTAGACGACACACCCAGTCCTCTAATAACGTATCGTGCTTCTCAACCAATAAAATGATGGCTTTCAGTTTATGGGTATACCAAGTTTTTCGAATGTCATCGGCATTCAGGCATAGGTGTGCCTCCTGTAAACAAGGTAGCGCACTGATCGCCCGGTCATAAGGCTCTGCATTAAAATAATGAAGTAACCAAGATGATGGCATTTCAATTGAAGTAGAGGAGCTATTGGTCGTCATTTTGGATCTATACTGCTTCAGTTAAGATTGAGTATAGACCCTAATTTTTTCTTTAAAGGCAGGATGAATAATTAATTACATTCATTATTCGATTTAAACAGAAAACGGGTATTTGATCGATTCATGACATTGATAGCCAACGACTTCAAAGTCATCCGCACTCACCCACTCTTCAATGTCGCTTAACGTTTTGATTTCAGGATTAATACGTAACTGAGGAGATGGGAAAGGCTCGCGCTTTAACTGTACCTCTTTCATCAACTCAAGCTGGTTCTCATAAATATGAGCATTCACAATTTTATGGTACGCCTTACCGGGTTTATGACCCGTAATTTGAGCCACCAGCGCAAGAAAAACATAAACCTGTACTTGGTTAAAATTCAGACCTAACGGCACGTCACACGAGCGCTGGTAACTTGTAAGGTACAAGGTATCGCCCAATAGTGAGAATGTATGAGTATGCATACAAGGACGCAAACAACCCATTTCGAATTCACCCGGATTATAAAAAGTGACGATTTCACTGCGATCATCAATTCCTTTAGACAGGTTATCGATCACCTTTTTTAGCTGGTCGAGCTGAGAGCCATCTGGGCGCATCCAAGAACGCCCCTGCACCCCATAAACTCGCCCCATATCGTCTTCACCTTTACGATGAGGATTATCGAGCCATGCTTGGTTTTCGTTCGCGTTGGCATTCCAGGTATTACAGCCAATTTCACGAAACTGAGCGGCATTATCGTAGCCACGTAAATAGCCCAATAATTCGGCGATAGCAGATTTATAAAAGCTTTTACGGGTCGTGATCAGAGGGAATTGATTATTGGCAACATCGTATTCTAAATCAGCATTAATCACTGTTAAGCAGCGTGTACCGGTACGCTTATTTTCAACCCACTCACCGTGATCAACAATACGCTGACATAATTCTAAATATTGCTTCATTCAACTAACCTCAAATTCTTATTTCAACTCAACCTTTATAGAGCTGAAGGATTACTTACTTTTTGCTGGCGTCGCAAGGGCCTGATCTTGCTGCTTATAAGACCACCACAACAAGGCGATACCAAACAAGACCATCGGTATAGAAAGCAACTGACCACGGCTCATCCAACCAAACAAATCAAAACCGATATGTGAATCTGGCTGGCGCACAAATTCGACAATAAAACGGAAACAACCATAGCCAATCATAAAGACTGCGCCGACGGCTTTTTGCGGTCTAGGTCGGCTAGAGAACCACCATACAATAATAAATAAAGCCAAACCTTCTAACGCCGCTTGGTATAGCTGCGATGGGTGGCGAGGATCTGGACCACCACCCGGGAAGATCATTCCCCATGGACCGTCCGTCACTCTACCCCAGAGCTCACCGCCAATGAAGTTACCAATACGGCCCGTCATCAACCCAATCGGTACGATAGGTGCGGTGAAATCAGCAACTTCAAAGAAGCTCTTATTATATTTGCGGCCAAACAACCACAGCGCAATCAATACCCCTAACAGACCACCGTGGAATGACATACCACCAGTCCAAATCTGAAATAACCAAATGGGGTTATCAAGGAACTGACCAAAGTTATAAAATAAAACGTACCCCGCACGACCACCGAGTATCACCCCCATTGCGCCGTAAAAGATCAAGTCACTCACCTGATCTTTGTTCCAGTTAGAGCCCGGCTGCTTAGCGCGATAATTGGCTAACAGCATTGCCGCTGCAAAACCAATTAGGTACATCAAACCATACCAATGAATTTCAAGCGGCCCATAACCCGCAATAGGCCCAATGGATAGGGCGACTGGATCAATATCTGGATACGTTAACATCTATAGCTTCCTTAATTTAGCGCCTCGATTGTACTCGAATACAGTCGAATCTAAAGCAGTATCTGACGCTCTTAATACGCTTCTATACTGTTCAATAATTTTAAACGAACAAAAATTTTAAACCGACGATTAATAACAGCAGGGCAAAACCGCGTTTGAGTAATTTTGCATCCAACTTATGCGCTAACTTCGCGCCAATTTTGGCACATGGCACACTGGTTAAAGCGATGCCCAATACAGCCGGCCAATAAACAAAACCCGTGGTCCACTCTGGTAGTTCAGTATGCCCCCAGCCGGTATAGACATTACTCACCGCCCCTGTCATCGCAATGGGCAATCCGCAGGCGGCGGCTGTCGCGACGGCGCGTTTCATTGGCACATTGACCCACGTTAAAAACGGCACGGTAAAAGATCCACCACCAATACCAAACCAAGCAGAGCCAAAACCGATGATACTGCCCGAAGCGATCAAGCCAGTTTTTCCCGGCACCTGTCGCGTTGATCCTGGATTAAGATCAAACGCCATCTTGGCGGCCATCAGTAAGGCAAAGATACCGATCGCAATCTGCAAGGTTTCCCCCGCCACATCGGCTAATAAAAAAACACCGATCGCCGTGCCCATAATAATGCCCGCGCCGATCCAGCGGACCAACAACCAATCTACTGCACCATGGGCGTGGTGCTCTTTAACCGAACTCAAAGAGGTAAAAATAATCGTGGTCAAAGAGGTTGCTAACGCCATGTGCGTTAACACCTGATCGCTAATACCCATTAAGCCAAACGTAATAATCAGTACAGGCACAATCACTAAGCCGCCGCCAATACCAAACAGTCCCGCTAATAAGCCGGCTGCTGAACCTACTAATAAATACACTAAAAATGTCATGCTGATTTCAACCTTCTTTCTATAATCAACGCTATGCCTATTTCAGCATCGTGCTGCTGTCACTGAGTGCCTGGGCCACTGAATGCTATTGTCACTAAATGCAGGTATAACAAAGGGCCGACATTATGGCCGAAGCTGGGATAAACTGCTGTACTATATTTTCGACAACCTTTATGGCATTACATTCTAAATCTGAGCAACTATGTGTTTAATAACGTTTCAATGGCAGCCCGATCACGACAATCGCTTAATACTCAGTGCCAATCGCGATGAGTTTTTGCACCGTCCTACACAGCCATTACATGCTTGGTTAGGCGCAGAAGGGGTTTATGCCGGCAAAGATTTGAGCCAAGGCGGCAGCTGGCTTGGTATTCACAAAAATGGACGCTTTGCTGCGCTAACGAATCATCGCGACATGAGCAACTCTGATCCCGAAAATTCTGATCCCGAAAATCCCATTTCTAGAGGCAAGCTCGTTATCGACTTTCTGACCTCAGAGATGTCAGCCTTAGACTACTTACGAGGTTTAGAAAAAGAGGCCGCGCTTTATGCGGGCTATAACTTATTGGTTGCCGATACTCATCAGCTCGGTTATTACTCGAATGCATCCGGTCAACCTGCTGAAATTTTAGCGCCTGGTCTATACGGTTTGAGCAATGGATTATTAGATTCCCCTTGGCCCAAGCTGAAAAGTGCCAAGCTCAAATTAGCGTCTTGGCTCGCTGAGTCGGCTAAAGACCCCGTAAACTTGAAAAGCACGGGCTTGTGTCAGCTGTTATCGTCAACCGAAGTCGCTGCAGATTCCGCTTTGCCTGATACCGGAATCGGTCTCGCGATGGAGCGCATTTTATCGAGTGAAAAAATCATTACTCCCAATTATGGTACGCGCTGTAGCACTGGCCTTATTATGGGTAAAAGCAGCCTAATGATCGAAGAAACCAGCTGGCTAGAAGATGGAAAAGAAGGTTCGCATGTTCGCCATTATGTACCGAACATACGATGAGCGCTTGAAGCTGGCGAAGAAGTCAGCCAATTCTATTAATTGCGGCCAGGGCCAATCATTCGTCCCAACCCAACTTTCTCTAGTGCGAGTTCAATGGTTGCGGTAATGACTTGTGCATTTTCTAATTGCATCACTTCCGCTAACAACTCTTTTGCCCATTCTTGCGTAACACCTCGAATTACCGATTTAACCTTCGGTAAATTTGAAGCGTTCATCGATAGCATCTCATAACCCATCGCCATCAAGATGACAGCTCCTGCTGGGTTACCCGCTAGCTCCCCACAAATACTGATGGGCTTATTGATCGCCTTCGCATCTTGAGCAATTTTATTCAGGGCGGTTAATACCGCTGGATGAAATGAGTTATAAAGATCGGCTACCCTAGGGTTATTCCGGTCGACGGCCAATAAATACTGGGTTAAATCATTACTGCCTACCGATAAGAAATCGACGCGCTGGCCTAAATCACTAATCTGATAAACCGACGCTGGCACTTCAATCATCACCCCAATTTGTGGCATTTCAACTTTATGCCCAGCTTCTTCTACCTCAGCATGAGCACGGTAGATTAAGTGCAATGCTTCATCGACTTCGCCAACACTGGTAATCATAGGTAGCATAATGCGCAGATTATTTAAGCCAATACTGGCTCGTAGCATCGCCTTCACTTGTAATAAAAAGAGCTCTGGATGATCGAGTGTGACTCGTATGCCACGCCAGCCTAAGAAAGGATTATCTTCTTTGATAGGAAAGTACGGCAATGATTTATCCCCCCCAATATCCAGTGTACGCATGGTCACAGGATTAGGGGCAAACGTCTCTAGCTGTTGGCGATAAATTTCTGTTTGCTCACTTTCACTCGGAAAGCGATCTTTCATCATAAAAGGCACTTCGGTGCGATATAACCCCACACCTTCTGCCCCACGATCTCGACTACGCACAGCATCCGTGATTAAACCCGTATTAACCCATAAAGGTACACGGTATCCGTCTAATGTGACCGCAGGTTTATCACGCAAACCTTCTAAATCGTTATTAAGCGCCTGTTCTTCAAGATAAATGCGCTGGTATTGCTTACGTAATTGATCTGAAGGCTGCGAATAAATACGGCCCCGATATCCATCAACCACCAGCTCAAGCCCATCGAGCTGAGCATACGGCACATCCACTACGCCCATGATGGTGGGAATCCCCATCGCTCTTGCCAAAATGGCGACGTGCGAATTGGAAGAGCCTTTAACAGAGACCAAGCCTTTGAGTTTATCGGTTGGAATTTCTCCCAACATAGCCGGGGTTAATTCTTCACTGACGAGAATAGTATTTTCGTGATATTCGGTGACTTCACCTAAACCTTCAGACTCTTGTAAATAGGCTAAAATACGTACGCCAAGATCACGAATATCGGATGCACGTTCACGTAAATACGCATCATCCATTAATTCAAAGTGTCCAATATATTGCTGCACAACTTGACGCAATGCGCCTTGTGCCCAAGAGCCTTCACGGATCTTGATGATCACCTCTGCCCCCAAAGCACGGTCATCTAGCATATTCAGATAAACATCGAACAAGGCCATTTCTTCGGGCCTTAATTCATTGGATAATTTTTGACCGACGGAACGAATGTCTCGTCTTACGGCAATCAGTGCGGTTTCAAAACGCTCAATTTCTTGCTCTACGTCTTCGGCTAATTTATCTGGCACACTGGCCAAATCGGCTGCGGGATAGATAACAACGGCGGTACCAATCGCCACACCCGGTGCTCCTGGTACGCCACTAAAACGAGCTTCTTTTGGCGATTGGGTTGCTTTCGCGGCCGCAGCAATATTACCCGTTGCCTCTGCGTGGGCAATAACTCCGGCTAATTGAGCCGACATGGTGACGAGAAATGCTTCTTCACTTTCATCGAATTTTCGGCGCTGTTGTTGCTGAACAACCAGCACACCCATTAAGCGTCGATGGTGAATAATCGGAACACCGAGGAAAGAATGATACTTCTCCTCCCCCGTTTCTGATAAATAGTGATAGCGCGGATGACCTGGAGCGTCTTCCGTATTGATCAGCTCTTCACGCGATCCTACTAAGCCCACTAGACCCTGAGAAGAACCCAAACTTACCTTACCAACGGCATCTTGATTCAAGCCCTTGGTCGCCATTAAGGAATAGCGCTTAGCCTCTGAATCATAAAGGTATACCGAACTCACTTCTGTATGCATGGCATTACGAATACGCGTTACCACAACCTTAAGTGCGTCACTTAAGTCTGTTGCTGCGCTTACTTCCTGCACAATGCTTCTGAGTGTGTCCAACATCTCTTTATATTACCGCTGTTAAGTGTTCGTATTTATCGCGTAAGTGATTGCTCTGTTTGTTTTTGCAGCCGAATAATTCTCGGCGATAACTCTTTTAATGCCCGCCGATAAACATCTCGTTTAAAAGAAACAACTTGTCCTAAAGGAAACCAATAACTCGACCAACACCAACCATCAAATTCTGGTTTTTCGGTTGCATCGACATTGATTTGCTCTTCGCCACTGACCAGTTGCAGTAAATACCACTTTTGTTTTTGACCAACGCACACAGGTTTACTGTTATAACGAATCATTCGCCGTGGCAAACGATAACGCAACCAGCCTCGTGTACTGCCTAGCACTTCAACATCTTGCTTCTGTAAGCCAACTTCTTCCGCTAGCTCTCGATAAAGCGCATCTTCAGGGGATTCAAACTCTTTTATTCCTCCCTGAGGAAACTGCCAGGCATCTTGACCAATTCTCCGTGCCCAAAGTACGTCACCCTGTTTATTGCACAGGATGATACCTACATTGGGACGGTAGCCGTCCTCATCAATCACAATGCCATCCTGATAAAATCTAATGTCACCAAATTTGCGTATTTTGGGCCAAAGGTCAAGTAATACCTGAATATCGTACCTATTTAATAGCTGCTTGGTTATATCTCAACCGTTCTGTCATCAAACTCATTAAACAGACGACAGTCAGCCCGCGAGCCATTAGAATAAGCACTGACATTTATATTGAGGGTTTTTACGGTGGCATTGGCGATTTTTGATTTAGACCATACTCTTTTATCAGGTGATAGTGATCATACTTGGGGCCAGTTTTTAGTCGACAAGAAGATTGTTGATCCTAGCCACTATGAAAAGCAAAACGACTATTTCTATGAACAGTACAAGGCCGGCGCTTTAGATATTCATGAATACCTGACCTTTGTCTTAAAGCCACTGACCGAAAACCCTCTTGCGACCATGCTCGCTCTGCGTGATGAATTTGTGGAAGATCGCATCAAACCGCTGATTACTCAAAAAGCACTAGACCTCATTGCCAAGCACCGACAAGCTGGCGATGATTTGCTTATTATCACGGCTACCAACGCGTTTATTACACGCCCTATTGCTACCTTGCTAGGCTTTGCAGATCTCATTGCCCCTGAGCCAGAAGTGATTGATGGCAATTACACCGGCCGCATCACCGGAATCCCTAGCTTCCATCAAGGGAAAGTTACGCGTTTAGAGATGTGGTTGGCAGAAAAAGAACTCAACCTAGAGGGCGCTTTCTTTTATAGTGATTCTCATAATGATCTTCCGTTATTGAATTTAGTCGATCACCCTGTGGCGGTAGACTCTGATGAGATATTAACTGCGACCGCGACACGTAATGGCTGGCCGATTATTAGCCTACGAAATGCATAGCCTTTTTTTAAAGTGCTTAAACTAGAGACCTATTTTAGTTGTTGCGCTTAAGCACTAACAGATCCAAGGAGTTACCTGTGACCCGTTTGGCCTTAATAATCAGTTTCGTTTTGTTGTGTGCTTGCAGCCCTAAAGAGAAAGTAGCAGCACCGAGCAATGAGAACGCACCAGAGAAAATTGATACTAGCGCCTTCACGGCTCAGGTTGGGATAGTCGCCTATACCCGTTTATCGGATGCGACTCAGGCGGCTCAGTCATTCGATAGCAAGCTTGCGTCATTTATGTACCATCCAAATCCAGTTAACCATACTGAGATTCAAGCTGCATGGCGCGTGGCTTATGATCGATTCTTAAATAGCCTGATCTTTTCATACCTTCCTATTCAAGATCCACCTGATTGGTACAGCCAAAAAATAGACTATAAACAGCTATTAATGCAACTCGACAGCTGGCCAATTGAAGGCGGCTATATTGATTATATTGAAGGCTATCCGTATAGCGGAATCGTCAACGATCTAACCTTAGATATTAATGAAGAGAGCATTCGCGCTCAGCACGGCTTTACGGATCCGACCAATGCGAGCCTTGGGTATCACGCTATCGAGTTTATGCTGTGGGGCCATACCGGAAAGCGCCAATCACCTGATTTTTTTCCGCAAGATAATACCGCACCGATTCCGAGCAACGATAGCGACGCAATAACTGAAGTGGCCGAAAGCGACGTCAGTGCAGCATTAGGAACTCAGGTTTTGCAGCCTCAGAACCATAATCGCCGTCGTCAATATACTCAGTTGCTCAGTGAGTTATTACAAAAAGACCTTCACCGTATTCAGCGCCGCTGGGAGCCAAGCAGTGGCTATTACGCTCAGCTATTACAGCAAAGTACTGATGAAGATATTTTACAAGCCGCCTTTATTGCAGCCCAAGAATTAATCAAAATAGAGTTATTAGAGAAACGCTTTAGTTTAATGAGTTCTGAATTCAGCCAGAGCAGCCATCAAGATCTAATCGCTCTAATAGCCGCAATCGAACAGTGGTTTATGCCCACAGAGCCGGAGTTACAAGAAGCGAGCTTATTCTTTTTGATGCAGCAAAGTAATATGAGTATTGCAGAGGATTTTGCAGATTCGTTACAGCAAAGCACCGCCTGCATTAACCGTCTTAGTACTGCGGCCGCTGAAACAGCCGCGACTAACTTAGATCAATGTAAGCAAGATGTTATCACCCTGCTTTCCAATCTAAGTCGGGGCGCAGGGTCTTTACAGGTAGTCCTGCCTAATTTAGATTAAAACCGCTATTTCAAACCCATCGCTTGCATCACCACATGCTGCTTAATGGCAGCAGCCTGATTAAACAAACGCATGCCTTGGTTTCGAAGTAATCGAATGATGGGCTGCTCGGCCGAGAATAAACGTTTGAAGCCTTCCATTGCAGCCATCATAAGTAAGTTATCTGCTTGGCGACGACGCTGATAGCGCTGCAAGCTAGACAGTTCACCCACTGGCAAGCCTAACGTGTGCGCGCGTAATATCTCTTCACTCAAGGCAGCAACATCTTTAAAGCCTAAATTCACCCCTTGGCCCGCCAGTGGGTGAATGGTATGAGCAGCATCGCCCACCAGCGCAATCCCCGGCACTACGTAATTTTTAGCATGACGCTGACGCAATGGAAACGCGAAGCGAGGCCCAACGTTCAAGACCTTACCCAAACGATGTTCAAACGCTAAACCCAACTGAGTGCAAAAGTCTTCGTCATTTAAACTTAATAGCTGCTGGCATTCTTCATCGTTTGTCGACCAAACAATAGAACACATGCGGTCATGACTACCCGCTAGTGGTAAGAGTGCCAGCGGGCCTTCTGGACGAAAGCGCTGCCAGGCTGTTTCTTGATGAGATTGCTCTAACTCAATCGTTGCGACTAATGCTTGATGCTCATAATCCCATTCACAGCTAGCAAATTCACCCCATTGCTTAACCCGAGATAAAGCCCCATCTGCACCAACCAATAACTCGGGCTTGAGCATTTTTCCAGAAGATAAGAAAACGGGGGTTAAACCGTGCTCATCTTGGTTATCTATGTGCGTCACTGTTTCACGAATAATGTCGATATTATCGGCTTGCTCAGCAACCTGCTGTAGCGCCCATACGACTTCTCGATTCTCAACGATGGTGCCCAAACAAGGAACATGCAGTTCGTTCGCATTAAAATTCACTTCACCCGTACCATCCGCATCCCATACCGTCATCCCTTGATACGGTGACTTACGTGCTTGGGGTATTAACGGCCAAACCCCTAGCGAAGTTAATAAGGCTTCACTTTGAGCCGTAATGGCGCTCACACGCGTATCAAAATCGAAACAGCTAACATCTTCGGCAGAAGGTTGCTGCGCTTCGTTTGGCTCGATGAGCGCAACGGATATATCCGTATTGGCCAAGCCTGCGGCGAGTGCCGTACCCACCATACCACCACCGACGATGACTACTTGATAGCCTTGAGTTCGATAGTCTTGTTCTTGATAGCCTTGTTCTGGATTGCCTTGTTCTGAATTGCTCATGATAACGGTTCCATCTCTGTTCGAGACTGTGCGACCTTTGCCGCTGGCTGACCAAGACCCATTGCTTGGCGAGCAAATAATTTACGCGCAGTCGGTGACAGGGCTAAACCTAATAAGCCCGCATCTCGGCTGCATCGTAATGCTGTATTTTTTTGACTGAATAAACGCGGTAATAAGTCACTACCCAAAATGGTATTGCGTTGGTCGATTTTTTGTTGCTGATAATAGCGTTCAACCATCGGCCACTGCCCAATCGGCTGCTTATCGGCATAAGCTTGATTAACGTGCTCTGCTAACGCTGTGGCATCACGCAAAGCAAGATTAAAACCTTGGCCTGCCACAGGGTGCAAACTGTGGGCAGCATTACCCAATAAGACTACATGGGGACGGATTTGCTCTTGCGCTTTAACTAGCGCTAGTGGATAGCTGGCTCGCTCACCCATAGCAGTAATACGGCCTGCACGATAGCCAAACGCCTGTTGCAAACGAGCAATCAAGGTGGCGTCATCGGCGGCCAGATACTCTTCAATCACATCGTTTGCTAAGGTCCAAACCACGGCGAACTCATCGTTCCCCAACGGTAATAAAGCAATCGGGCCCGCTTCGGTAAAACGTTCGTAGGCCCAATGTTCGTGGCTACGATCAATGCGCACGGAGGTAACCAGAGCATGGGTATTGTAGCTTTGCTGTTGTTGTTCAATTCCCAGCTGTTTCGCCAAATCGGAACGCCCACCATCCGCCATCACAACCAACTCGGCATTTAATACCTCACCACTGGCTAATGTTAGGCTAGCTTGTTGATTGTCGGTGATGGAAATTGCAGAAACTGATTGCGGCGCAAAAACAGTAATCTGTTGCGGCAGATTGGCCATCAATCCTTGGCCCAAGGCGCGGTTGCGAATGATGAAACCTAAAGCATCCACATTGGCATCCGTATTTTTGATATGCGTTTGACCAAAGCGACCTTGATCAGAGACTTGGATGTTATGAATGGCGCAAGCTGCCGCGTCTATTTTTGGCCAGATATCCAACTGACTGAAGATTTTTTGGGTGCCATAAGACAAGGCCGTCGCACGGCCATCAAAACTTGGCGGCTGCTCGCTTGCTGAAGAGACTGCGTCTAATGCAGGTAATTCAAAGCGTTCTACCAGCGCAACGTTTAATCCTTGCTCAATACTAGCGGCGAGCAAATGAATAAGACTGAGTCCTGCCATGCCCGCGCCGATAATAACCACATCAAATTTTGCTGCTTTAGAAGCTGTCATACTACTGCCATCGCTCGCTAGTTGTTCATTAAGGCTTCAATTTCAGCCACCGTTTTGGGGACTTTATGACTGAGAATATGGCAGCCATCTTCGGTTACTACGACATCATCTTCAATTCGGATGCCAATGCCGCGCCAGCGAACATCAACCTCTTCACAATCTGGGGCAACGTATAAACCAGGCTCTACGGTTAAAACCATGCCCGGTTTTAAAGGACGCCATTCTTTGTTAATGCGATATTCGCCCACATCATGTACATCCATTCCTAGCCAGTGGCCAGTGCGATGCATGTAGAATTCACGATAGCTTTCGTCTTCAATCAACTGCTGAACATCACCTTTCAATAAGCCAAGTTCCACTAAACCTGTCACTAATACTTCAACGGCGGCTTCATGACCGGCATTCCAGTTATTGCCGGGCTTCACTTGTTCTATCGCAGCCAACTGAGCGTTTAATACCAGCTCATATAAGGCTTTTTGTTCTGGGCTGAAGGTACCATTTACTGGGAAGGTACGCGTAATATCCGCCGCGTAATAATCCAGCTCGCAACCGGCATCAATTAAGATAAGGCTGCCATCTTCAATCATCATATCGTTATTGGTGTAATGCAATATACAAGCATTTTCACCGCCACCCACAATGGAAGGATAGGCTGGCCAGCGACTACCTTCGCGCATAAATTCATGCACGATGTCGGCTTCTAGCTGATATTCAAAACAACCAGGCTTGGCATTTTTCATCGCTCGACAATGAGCCGCTGCAGAAATATCCGCGGCTTTTTGCATCATGGCAATTTCAGCGGGGGATTTGATCAATCGCATTTCATGTAGCAAATGGCCAAGTACCGAATATTCATGGGGTACTTCAGCGCCTTTACGCACCATGGCTTTAACTTTATTAACCCAATGCAATAATTGGCTATCGAACTGACTATTAGCCCCCATTTCGGTATAGATGCGGCTTTTACCTTCCAGCAAACCCGGCATCACCGATTCTAAGGCCTCGATCGGATACGCTTCGTCCGCAAAGAAATCACGTGCAGCACCTTCAGGGCCAGTACGGCGACCTGTCCAGATTTCGAGCGCAGGATCTTTGTCTTCACAGAATAAAATGTATTCACCTTGCTCGCGGCCTGGAATCAGCACCAAGCAGGCATTCGCCTCGGCAAAGCCCGACAGGTAATAAAAATCACTGTCTTGGCGAAACGGGTGTTCAACATCGCGATTACGCACGGTTTCAATTGCAGTCGGCACAATTGCGATACTGTTTTCCGTCATCTGAGCCATAAGCTGCTGACGACGTTGGCTATATTCTGTTTGAGCAAGTTTCATTGAGCTTCCTTTACGAACTTTCTCTATCAAATTAGGCTAGCAATGTGGCTTATCAAGCTGGGCTAGCAAATTAATCGATCTGGTTTTTACCATCTGTTTAATGCATCTATTTAATGCATCGATTAATGCAATTGATTCGGTGTTGAAGATTCATTGTCATCGATTATTTTAGGTTCACCCGCTTCAGGTTCATTGAACGCTAAAAATACCGTCAATGCTGCAACTCGTGCATGTTCGATTAGCTCATGAAGTAAGTCTTCGCTATCTTCTGGGCTATCGTCTGCGGTGAGTTCAACCTGACTAAATGCATCAAAATGCTGCAAAACTTCTTTGGTTTCGTCATCCAGCTTGCCACTGATTTTCCCGGCCGCGCCAAATCCATCAAGAAAGCCCTTGCACCACTGCGCCATCGCATCGACTTGCTGGCTGAGCTCGGCGTCATCACTTTCAGGCAAGAATAACGTGAAGTTCATACTCTCACTTTCTAGCCCGTGTAAAACCCAACCATAAAAAACCGTCATCAAACTTTGTACTGGTTTTGGTAAGGCTTCTGGGGTTTCTAAATAGTTTTCTGCTTCTACTTGCCACTGGGCATCGGCCAAGCGAGCACCCGTGCTCAAATAACCCGTCAGCCAGCCATGAAGGCCAGAAGGTGAACCAAGGGCATTAATTGCCACCATGGCGTTAGCAAATTGATGAAAGGGAATCGATATATTCTTCTGCATGAGGTATCTTATTTACAAATAAAAGTATTGCGTAGAGTTTAGCATGAAAGATGGGCGCATTAATCCCCTCTAATGCCTCGGTTTCTCTACTCTTTTACGAACAAAGTAATATAAAGATACTGACACATGAAAGAACTCGACCTAACCAGCTTACAACGTAATATGGATAAGCTCATTTTAGTGAATACTGAATTGCGGCAACAAGCGACTGCTATGAAAATATCAGAGGCTCGTTGGCAAGCCGAACGAGGTAAATTAATGCAGCAAAATGACATTGCACGCCGCAAAGTCAACGAAATGATTGAGCGTTTGCAACTCTTGGAGCGAAACAGTGGCTAATACAACCAATACTCTAACGGTTTCAATTTTAGAGCGAGAGTTTCGGGTTAACTGCCCAGCAGACAGCCAAGATGAGCTAACCTGCGCAGCAAAGTTGCTAGATGATAAAATGCGTGAGATCAGAAATGCCAGTAATACTTCTGGCAAAGTTCTGGGTACCGATCGCATTGCTGTAATTGCCGCATTAAATATTGCGCATCAATTACAACAACTGCAACGCCAGCAAGCTTTAGTATCAGAAGAGATTGGACGCATTGATGAGCGCCTTGAAGAAGCGCTTATGGCTGATGTTCAGCTTGAACTGTAATTTGAAACAACAAATAATTATAATTTTTAACACGCTTTCAAGTTTAAAATTGCTATACTGACATCGCTCCCTAGGGTGTTTGCCAGTCTATAAAGACCTCGAGCCGATGCTTAATACCCTGGAGGGTTATCGTATTATTGTGCGTATGTCCGCCTGTCGGAAAACCTAATATAGTGCCTAGCCCACCACCCTTGAACCTTGGGTTCAAGGCCTTTATTCTTGACAGCGGCACAATGGGGAGCTCCAATTTATTTCTTCTGCAAGCCTCTTATCTAGCCAGCATTTAGAACGCCAGCAAGACAAACGTCTATTGCGCAAAAAAATGCGCGCGGCTCGTAATAACTTAACGCGATCTCAACAACATCACGCAGCAATCGGGCTTAAAAAGCACTTTAATCAGCACCCTAGTTTCAAATACGTAAAATCTCTTGCGATTTACTTGCCCAATGATGGCGAAGTGAATACTAATCTTGCCATCAAGCAAGCATGGAAGCATGGCCAACATGTTTATCTGCCTGTATTAGACCCGATCAGAAAAGGCTTTTTGTGGTTTGTGGAATATAAGCCGAATAGCCGCATGCGCCATAATCGTTTTGGCATTGCCGAACCCGATCCTAGATTTAATAAGCGTATAAATACAAAGTTTTTGCAGGTGGTTGGTTTACCCCTAGTCGCTTTTGATCGTGATGGTAATCGATTAGGTATGGGCGGTGGATTCTACGATCGTAGTTTTGAATTTTGCCGGCAATCAAGCATCAAACCAAAACTATTTGGCTTGGCGCATCGTTGTCAGCAAGTGAATGAACTGCCATTAGAAAGCTGGGATATTCAACTGGAAGGTATTATCTCTGTTTAGCGGATCAGGTTTTCGCTAACAATCATTCCGGTTTGAGCCACATCGGGTGCCATGAACCCTGTTAATAAAGCACCCAGCGCAACCAAGCATGCCAATAAGACTAAGGTATCCGGTTTACTGTTCATTTTTTCCCCAATTAGACAGATCATCTATCTTTCTGCTAATGCCAGCCAGATATTTTTTATTATTACGCATTCAAATATGACCTCACGATAAGATGAGATAAAGACGCGGAGTTAAGACTCTCGCTTTCTTCTAAATTGCTTGAATGCTGGTATGGTATTAGACGCTTATTTTATTATTTTCATGCTGTCGTAATACTTAAGTGCCATTATCATTATTCCAAAAGCTTTTTCAAGTCCCAATATAAGGATATAGCGACTGCCTCACACTTGGCAGGTACTCGTCGGTTAGGAAAAGCTAGCGAGGATTAAGTTTCTCGATATCAATCGCCAAACTATTGCTCTCATGATTCATCTGGCGAATAAGCTCTGCAGTATCAAGCAGGGTATTTGAACTTAGAATGAGTCCTTTCTTGACCTCCCAGAAGGATACCGCTGAAAACGTAACGACGTTAGCGCTAGGTTTGAATCCAAACATGGGTTTTACTAACGTGCCGCAAAAAGAAGATTGTGTAACAACTCGATTCCCTTCAGCAATGATGTCTTCTCGCATCACCTCAAAGTCTTCCATCGAGTCTCGTATATTCTGCATCACCTTAGCAGCCATATCATATTCTAAAGGTTGGTTAAGCAAACTCACATGATATTTAAAATCTCGACGAACCAGGTTTTTAGCCAGATTAAAACGACCTTGCTGCCAAGTCAGCGTAATGAACTGCTCAACTAATTTTTTATTCTGTTCCAAGCTATTATTGTTTTCTATTGCTGTGGACATAGAACTACCCCAAAGGTATGGAAGGTAAGAGCCTGTTTATAGCTCCCCTTAATATCAATCATTTAATTAATACGATCAACTAACGCAGCCGCTAACTCTTGTGCCAGCAAATTCGCTACGTTTTTTTCTGCTTTTGCCTTAGCGAGATTAGCATAACCCGATGCACCTTTCGCCTGCTTACTGAACGTGCTCAGTATGCGGTCATTGTCATCTTTAATCGTCACTCGGCTATCGGCAAAGACAAAGTGAGCGCCCTTTTTGACAACAGGTCTTAACGTGGCTGAGACTTGAATCATCAAATCATAGCGCCCCTGCTGGCTAATGCGCATCCCTTGCTCGGTCAATACTTCCATGACGCCTGCCGCAATCTCTTGCGCCCCCTCATCGGTCATACTGATTCGCACTTGTAACTGATTAAATAAATCGTAGATAGTACTGTGTATTGTTAGAAGCTCAGTACTGAGTGCAGGCTTCTGGCGCTGGGTTCCGACTAAGGCCAGCTGGTCAGCTAGGCGATCTCGTTGAGCAAACAAGGATAAAGCAGGCAATACCGTTCTTAATTGCTGCAAGGTCGTCCCTTTTCGAGGCTTCGCATCCAGAGCGACAACCTGTTCTTCGAGGTGTGCAATCTGTGCTCGTAATCGACTGGCTGCTTTCACTCGGTCTAATTCGGCTAAAGCATAGGCAAACTTGTGTTCAAAATAGGTATCCGTTACTTTCACTTCATCGAGTTCAACTGCAGGCACCTTACTGCGAACCGTATTTTGTACGGTACGTACCAGCTCGGTTTGCTTACCCGTTGCCGTTCGCTCTTCAACTCGATTGGTAAAGTCACTACTCACCGTTACGCGCAGCTGGCTCACTAGATTAACCCGCGCCGCTTCCCCGGCACGTCGCGCCGCATCCGCCTTATCACCCCATAAGTCGCTAGAACCCGTGCCATAAGCGAAGCCTGTTCGCTGTGGCGGGTTATTGACCCAGTCGGGTACTTCCAAAGAGGCTTGGTTATCGGCACGCCTAGTGTCTAAGGCCGTCTTAGTCGACGTTGCAGAACAAGCCGCGAGGCTAGAGACGATTATGACGCTGGTTAACAGCTTTAGTGACGATTTCATTTAGAATCCAAAACCGCCTTTTTCTTGCAGCTTCTTAATTTTCTTTTGACCATTCCAGACTTCACGGTTATTGGCCATATCAATCAATTTCATATCGACCTGGTAAAATGTAACGCGGTCGCCGCCTACTTGATCAACGATTGAATTCAAACTGCCAGAAAGTGCAAAATCAGCGGCTTGTTCTTGCCCCTGTTCTTTGCCTTTCGCGGCATTAAGCTCTTGATCTTGGCGCTCTGTACGAATCGCTTGGCGTTCTTCACCGCCGGCAACAAAGTCCGCTCGCCCAGAGCGAATGATGGAGCGTTTTATATCATTCACAAACGTATCAATCGCAACATGTTCGTGTGATTTATTAGCAATTCGCTGAATAATAACCGTTGGGCGAGTACTGTTTTTCATTTCAAAATCACGTGCCCACGGAAAAGACAGCATATCGGTAATCATCTCTTCTGCGACTAGCTGTGAATCTTTATCATTCCAGCGATCTGATAATGCAATTTCCTGATCGTTATCGACGCGACTCACTCGAGTCCCCGCACACCCAACGACTGCTACAGCAACTGTTGCGACTAATAATAATTTCATTGTCTTGATCATGAATATTTCCTTTTAGCTCTTAATTAAATACTAACTGCCGTTACGTTAAATTATTACTCAGTTAAAGCAAATGCCTTTCTTGCTTTATTTCCTGTCTGACCTTCTGCCGCCGCGCTTTGTTTGGGCATCGATCTAACTCCGACCACCTGAATTTCACTTTCTTGCAAGATAATACGCTGTTTTTGGGTGATAAAAGGTTTTCCCCTATTCACCTCGGAGTTTATTTCGATGTCATAGCTGCCCGCATCTAACGGAATGCGGGTAATCCGCACTTCATAGGGTAGCATCAACCAATTCCGTGTTTCTGCCGCATCGGATAGCTGACTAGCAACCTTGCCGACTGCCGCTAAAAAACCACCCAATTGACCCCCTGCGAGTTCTGCCGCTTTTTGCGTCGTTAACGCTTTAAAAATGCCTCGAGATAATGCGAGTCTGATGTCGTTGTTGGCATTTAAAAGCTGCTCATTCAGCCCCATTGCTGCAGGATTAGCCGCAGGTTCCATGGCATATTGTTCGCCCGCAACTCTCACAAAAGAGCTTCCTGGCTTATCTTTAAGTGGTGAGTAATAAGGAACGGTTATTCGCAGCCCTGTGCCGATGGCTTCGACAAAACCCAGCTCTGACGCTAGATTCCATGCTCCGGCGAGATAAATTGTTTTTTGAAAATCATTTAAGATGAAGTTCATGAAATCATTATTTCTATAATGCACCATTAAGTTCGCTAAACTTTTATCGGCATAGACCAAATAAAACCACGCTAACTTTTCTCGCTGGCTTTTAACCGAGCTAAAATAAGGTCTTAAGATTAATGAACGGTTACCCGCATCCGCACTGAGCAGTACATTCATTTCTTTGCGCTGCGGCACGATTCCGACATGCTCAATCACTACTAGCTGAGCTCCATCATCGTATTCTTTAAGCTGTTTGCGCTGTGTCGTAGAAAGTTTCTTTTTTGCGAGTCTTGGCCACTCACTCTCATAGCCTCCGGCCTTTCTCATCATTCGCACTGTATCAAACCATGCCTGAGTCGTCATGCCTGTGCCTAATTCAAATTGCTTGGCATAGCCTTGTTCATAAGAGGTCGCCGATTTTTGATAACTAATGCGAGCGTTATCATATTCACCATTGGCTTCATAAGTAATACCCGTCAAATAATGCGCCATCGCATCATCACGATATTCAAGTTTACCGGTATCGATTAGGTTACCTTGCAGACGGCTGAAGACATTCAGTATCTGAGAAAATACCTGCTCATCTTCATTTCTCTTCTCTGCATAGGTTCCTTTACTAGAATTAAGAACATTAAGGCGAATGCCCAAGCGGCGGGATTCAATGCGAGCATTCTCTATGGCATCTAAACGAGCATTGTTTGTCGTTGCGGCATTACTCAACGCCATGTAATTCAAGGTTTTATAATAGTTAATAAATACCTTTTCAAAGTCTGCCCCCGCATAATCGCCATTGCGAGGATTGGTCATGAAGGCCGTGAAAGTATTACTTAAGCTACTCACTTCGAGATCTTCTGCGATTCTTTCAGCTTTATCTAGTAGATTATTACTTTCAAGGTACTGCCCTTGCAGATGTTTTAATACGGCCAACTCCATATGATAAAGAAGACGATCAACACCCGTAGGGGTTAAGGCAGTAGCCATATTTTGTTCAGCTTCGAGGTATTGCCCTTTTTGCGCAGACTGCAGGGCTTTATCAACGCCACTGCCGTATGTCGCACAGCCAGATAGCTGCATAACCAATACACAAAAAAATAAAACCCTAACCTGGATGTGCTTCATGCCGTATTTGTAATTTCCCAATTATTTGTTGCTAAACCCAAATGGTGCCGGAACACGCTCTTGAATCTACTTTCTCATTTTGACATGAGTAACGCTTGGCGCTCATCACGCCCTGTATTTATAAACCTAGTATTTGTAAATCTAGAACTTATAAACCTAGAATTTATAAACCTAGAAGTTATAAACTTAGTATTAGCCGTTAATTTCTTGTTGCAACCATTGATAAATCTGCTGACGCTTAGTGATTTCTTCATTCACAACATGATGTCGCCCACCTTCAACCATCAATAGATTTCTCTGGGGAAATTTCTCTAATAGCAATGGCATGTTGTATTGCCAATGAACCGTTTCATCCTGATCACCTTGCACTATGTTGATCGCGAGGTCCGTTGATTCGCTCGCTTCAATCATAGTCACCCATTTTTTTAAGGCGCTCACCCACAGAACCGACAGGGCTAAAGGCTGCAAAGGATCCTTTTCAGCAATAAATCGCAAGAATTCAATATCATTCGAGTTGATCGCAAAAGTACGCTTAATTTGCTTAACGAACGGGCTGAGTAGTGTATGAAGAATTTTGGCACTTGCCCAACTGCATGGCCGCACCAAAGGCGCTAACAAGTTGATGCTGGCAAAAGGTGAATTCTGTTGCTGAATATTTCGGGTCAGCACATAGTTGATAATAATCGCCCCACCGGTACTTTGGCCAAAGACGTGCAATGGCTGACTTTCGGTAGCGGTATGGTTTTGCAATAACTGGGTTTGCGCCATCGCTTCACAAAATACTTGGTCATATTCAGCAAAATCGGTAATTGCGGCGCGGTCTCCAGTGGATAAGCCATGCCCAGGCAAGTCAAAGGCAAAGACATTCCAACCTTGCTGCAGACAAAACTCGATCAAGCTGCCATAAATACCCACATGGTCGTAGTAGCCATGCATAATGATCGCTGTGCCTTTGGCCGTACGTTTAACATTGTCATGGAAAAAAGCCTGCCCTGCCAGCTGATAACCTGCAGCAGAAAAAGAGCCGATGTGATGCTTAATGCCGTCATAGCGCTCTGAGAAATCGATATTGTAATAATGAAGATAACGCTTTTGAGCGGGAGATATTTCAGGCAAGCACTGCCAATCAAGCGGCTTTAACGCATGCTGTAATTCGGCTGAATCCCAATTAATTTCTTTCAAGGGTCACATCTCTTCGTGAAATTTTAATCTGCCTTAAGAGTAGCAAGTCTCGGTCAAGATTACAGCGGGGACGAAGCGACTTTAGGCTTTTTCTACAATTTATATCTGTGTGATTAAACGATGGCAAAAAAAAACCGCTACTTGTTGCCAAGTAGCGGTTTTTCTTACTCTTTAGTAAAAGGCTTGTGGGCCTAAAACTTATAGAGAGTAGTACATGTCAAATTCTACTGGGTGAGTAGTTTGCTCAAGACGGTAAACATCTTCCATCGCTAATTCGATGTAAGCTTCGATCATGTCTTCAGTGAAAACACCACCTTGCGTCAAGAAATCCATGTCTTCTTTCAGACAATCGATCGCTTCACGTAAGCTTCCAGCAACTTGTGGAATTGCAGCAGCTTCTTCAGCTGGCAAGTCATACAAATCTTTATCAGCTGCATCGCCAGGGTGAATCTTGTTTTTGATACCGTCGATACCGGCCATCAACATAGCAGCGAATGCTAGGTATGGGTTAGCCATTGGATCAGGGAAACGAGCTTCAATACGCTTGCCTTTTGGAGACGCAACATAAGGAATACGAATAGAGGCAGAACGGTTACGTGCAGAGTACGCAAGCATTACTGGTGCTTCAAAACCTGGAATCAAACGCTTGTAAGAGTTTGTTGAAGGGTTAGTGAAAGCGTTCAATGCTTTAGCGTGCTTGATGATACCGCCGATGTAGAAAAGAGCCATTTCGCTCAATCCTGCATAGCTATCGCCCGCAAATTGGTTTTCGCCGTCTTTCCAGAAAGACTGGTGAACGTGCATACCAGAACCGTTATCACCAATAATTGGCTTAGGCATGAAAGTAGCAGTTTTGCCATATGCAGCCGCAACGTTATGAACAACGTACTTGTACATCTGAACTTCATCAGCTTTCTTAACCAAAGTGTTAAATTTAACACCGATTTCGTTTTGGTTAGCCGTTGCTACTTCGTGGTGATGTACTTCAACATCAAGACCAATAGACATCATTAGGTTACACATAGCAGCACGCATGTCATGCGAGCTATCTACTGGAGGAACTGGGAAGTAACCACCTTTAACGGTAGGACGGTGACCCATGTTGCCGCCGTCGATTTTAGCACTACTATTCCATGCAGCTTCTTCAGAGTTGATTTTATAGAAGTTGCCAGACATGTCTGAGCCCCAACGAATATCATCAAATACGAAGAATTCTGGTTCTGGACCGAAGAACGCTGTATCACCCAAACCAGTTGTTTGTAAGAAGGCTTCAGCACGCTTAGCAACAGAACGTGGATCGCGGTCATAACCCTGCATAGTAGCAGGCTCAATGATGTCGCAACGCAAGATCAAAGTAGAATCTTCAGTGAACGGGTCAAGGAAAGATGTAGAATCATCTGGAAGAAGGATCATGTCTGATTCGTTAATGCCTTTCCAGCCAGAAATTGAAGAGCCATCAAACATTTGGCCTACTTCAAAAAATTCTTCGTCAACATAGCTAGAAGGAATAGAAACGTGATGCTCTTTACCTTTTGTATCGGTGAAACGTAAGTCAACCCACTTAACGTCGTTCTCTTTGATCAAGTTCAAAGTATTTACAGACATCTTTAGTCTCCAGATGTTTTTTTGTCTAATCAGTGGTCCACACAATTGGGGCCACCACCAAGTTTAGTATTCAAATAGCAACTACTGTGCCATCTGATAAAACCACCACTAGGTCGAGAGTTTAAAGGCTTGAGCCGAGCACAATCGACAAATAACGCACCATAATAGCGCGTTAAAAATAATTTAGAGCCATAATGGTGCACAGCTGCGTATATAAGTGAAACACACCGTGGATTGCCTCATTATAGGTTCATCTATGCCCCAAGATAAAACTTTATTAGCACAAAAAGGGGGCTTTTGTGTTTTTTACACCCTTTTGTACAAAAAACATCCAACTTCCTTTATTTTTATCTACATTCTATCCCTACCTAATGTATAATCGCCGCCTTTTATAGCCAAGCCTACCCAGCGAGCATTTTTGCTTAGCCTGTCGGGCCATAACTCAGGGTCCCTAATTGTGATCGAGAACTTACGTAATATCGCCATCATTGCCCACGTTGACCATGGTAAAACCACCTTAGTCGACAAGTTGCTTGAACAATCAGGTTCACTTGAGCGTAACCAAGCCGGCGAACGAGTCATGGACTCGAACGACCAAGAAAAAGAGCGTGGCATCACCATTCTTGCAAAGAACACTGCAATTGAGTGGAATGACTACCGCATTAACATCATCGATACTCCTGGACACGCCGATTTTGGTGGTGAAGTGGAACGTGTTATGTCGATGGTAGATTCTGTTTGCCTTATCGTTGACGCAATTGATGGCCCAATGCCTCAAACTCGCTTCGTAACGCAAAAAGCATTCGAAAAGGGCTTGCGCCCAATCGTTGTAATTAACAAGGTTGACCGTCCTGGATCTCGTCCAGAATGGGTTGCTGACCAAGTTTTCGATCTTTTCGACCGCTTAGGTGGAACTGATGAGCAGTTAGATTTCCCAATCATCTATGCTTCTGCAATCAATGGTATCGCCGGTACAGATCCTGATGATATGGCTGAAGACATGACGCCATTGTTCCAGATGATCGTTGATCACGTTGAAGCGCCTAAGGTTAACGCTGAAGGTCCTCTTCAGATGCAAATCTCTGCACTAGACTACGATAGCTTCGTTGGTGTTATCGGTGTTGGCCGTATCACTCGCGGTAAGCTGAAGCCAGGTACAGACGTTCAAGTTGTTGATTTTGAAGGCAAGGTTCGTAAAGCTCGCGTACAAGACGTTAAAGGCTTTAAAGGTCTTGACCGTGTTACGACTAACGATGCACAAGCTGGCGACATCGTTTGTATCTCGGGTATCGACAAGCTAGGTATCTCCGATACTATTTGTGCGATGGACAATGTTGAAGCAATGCCTCCTTTGAGCGTTGATGAGCCAACAGTAAGTATGACTTTCCAAGTAAACAACTCTCCGTTTGCTGGTAAAGAAGGTAAATTCGTTACTTCGCGTAATATTAAAGATCGCCTAGAAAAAGAATTGATTCACAACGTGGCCTTGCGCGTTGAGCCAGGCGATTCTCCAGAGAAGTTTAAAGTATCAGGTCGTGGTGAATTACACCTTTCTGTATTGATCGAAACCATGCGTCGCGAAGGCTTCGAAATGGCGATTGGTAAGCCTGAAGTTGTTCAGAAGATGGTTGATGGCGAACTTCAAGAGCCTTATGAAGCAGTTATGATCGACATCGAAGAAGATCACTCTGGCGCAATCATGAGCGAGATGGGCAACCGTAAAGCTGAAATGACCAACATGGTTCCAGATGGCAAAGGACGTACACGTCTTGAGTTCATCATGCCAGCACGTGGCCTTATCGGTTTCCGTTCTGACTTCCTAACCATGACATCTGGTTCTGGTATCTTAACTAATACTTTCGATCATTATGGCCCTGTTCATAAGACTCTAGGTTCTACTCGTCATAACGGCGTAATGGTTTCTATGGTTGCGGGTAAAGTACTTGGTTTCTCTTTGTTTGGTTTGCAGGATCGTGGACGCATGTTCATGGAGCCAGCGGCTGAAGTTTATGAAGGCCAGATCGTTGGTTTACACGCTCGTGATAACGATCTTTGTGTTAACCCAACTAAAGGTAAGCAGCTTACTAACGTACGTGCCTCTGGTACGGATGAAGCGATCAACCTAGTTCCTGCTATTCGCCATACACTTGAACAAGCTCTTGAATTCATCGAAGATGATGAGTTGGTTGAAGTAACACCAACAAGCATTCGTTTACGTAAGAAATATCTTACTGAAACTGAACGTAAGCGTTTTGGTAAGAAAAAAGAGAAGTAAGATCTTACTTTCTGATATCAGCCTCACTTAAGAAGCTGATAAAAATCCCAGTCTGATTAAATTCATACTGGGATTTTTTTTGTCTGTTTGTTAGTGTTAATAGCTTAAACCTCTTTAATTGATTGATCAGAACTGCACCATGCCAGACTCCCAACCTCATACGCAATCAACTACCAAACCACTTATGGGAACCCTGTATTCTTTTCGTCGCTGCCCATATGCCATGCGTGCACGATTAGCATGCACGGTATTTTTACCTAAGCTCAGCCTAGAATTGAGAGAGGTGATATTAAAAAATAAACCGCCCGAGTTATTGGCAATCAGTCCAAAAGCAACCGTACCTGTTCTTCTTCTATCAGAGGAACAACTCACAAATAAACCAGTGATCGACGAAAGCCGAGACATCGTACTGTGGGCGCTTGAGCATTCTTCTGACAACCTTAAAAGCCAATACTTACCTATTCATCTGCAATTAGACATTGATGAGCTAATTGACGAAAATGATGGTTCGTTTAAATGGGCGCTCGATCGTTATAAATACGCTGATCGCTACGAAGAAGGTGAAGCGCATTATAGAAAGAAGGGGGAAGTCTTTTTATCTAAGCTTGAAGCCTTACTAGAGAAAAATAAATACATATTTACGACTGAACCGAGCTTAGCCGATATAGCCATTTTCCCTTTTATTCGCCAGTTTGCTCATGTGGATAAGCAATGGTTTGAACAAAGCCCTTATCCTAGATTAATTAAATGGCTCAATGAAGGGTTAGCATCTGAATTATTTATCTCTATTATGGATAAGCATAAGCCCTGGCAAACAGGCAATGAGATGACTTATTTTCCTAAATAATACGTATAGCTGGACTTGCCGACTAAATTCACTTTCGGCCAAGCATAAAAAAGCCCAAGTTAAACTTGGGCCTTCTGTAATATCTCAACGCTACATTATTTAATACACCAATCTTTAGCTCACCAGCCTTTAGCGCCCTAATAAGGTGCGTAGATCCAATGTCTGCTCTACTGAATTTTCGAAGCCACCCGCATTAAAGCTGAAGCTTAATGGCAATTGGGGGTTTTGTAATAAGCTGAACATACTAGAGAACAATTGACCCAATTGAATCGAAACAGGAATCTGAAGAGTATTCGTGCCCTGCTGGATCTTTTGCTCTTTCAGATCACCTGCCACTAGCTGTTGATTCCCAGTTTTAACCGTATAGCTCAACATATCTAATGGCATGGTAAAGTCATTGTCGTTTTTCACGATTAGATTCACAATCATGTCGACTTGCTTAAAACTGGAACTTTTTATTTCAAGCCTGCCCAAACTGACCGTTGGCTTATAAAGCGTCGAAGATTTTTCAAAAGGAAAGCTTAAGCCCATCACCTCGACCTCGCCTTTAATCACATAATCAATACGCCCTTCTTTCAGCAGAAGGTCTTTGAATGAGGCTAATGTCTCTTTTGTTAGATCAATTCCTAACGCTATCTCTTTAGACTGGTTAGCAGGCAGATTACCGACTTTATCGGTCGCACCTTTCAGCATGGATTTTTGGTTAAAAGAAAGCTCATATTTTAAGCCATCAACAGGAATGGAATAGCTGTTTTTATTGGCTATGCTGAACGTTGGTTTAAGTTCGATCTTGTCTTGGGTTAGCTCCCCCATAGAAATGCTTTTATAGGTCACCTCAGGCTCTTTTAAATTATCTTTAACAAAGCCCTGCAAACTAGAGCATGCCGTCGTTGCGACGGCTAACATCAGTATTATTATTTTTTTCATCATGCCTATCACCCGATAAGGTTATCATTGAATTAGTATCATTTTATTCTCAGCCATATAACAAAAAAGCCCAAGTTAATTTCTTAACTTGGGCTTTTTTATGCTTCTCAAAGATTATTTAATCTTTGGATCCAGCTCACCAGACTGGTAACGATCAAACATCGCATCCAATGACAGTGCTTTCATTTTATGTGCATTACCGGCTGTGCCAAAGGCTTCATAACGAGCAACACAAATATCCTGCATCGCTTTAACAGACGCTTTGAAGTATTTACGTGGATCGAATTCAGATGGGTTTTCAGCCAAGAACTTGCGGATTGCACCCGTAGACGCTAAACGTAAATCGGTATCGATGTTCACTTTACGAACGCCGTGCTTAATACCTTCAACGATTTGCTCAACTGGCACACCGTAAGTTTCAGGAATTTCGCCACCGAATTCGTTAATGATCGCCAACCATTCCTGTGGGACAGAAGAAGAACCGTGCATAACCAAATGAGTATCAGGGATACGCTTATGGATTTCTTTAATGCGGTCTACTGCAAGAATGTCATCCGTTGGTGGACGCGTAAACTTATAAGCACCGTGAGAAGTACCACAAGCGATGGCTAATGCATCACACTGAGTCTGCTTAACGAAATCAGCCGCTTCTTCAGGGTCGGTAAGCATTTGATCCATGCTCAACGTACCTTCAGCGCCAACGCCATCTTCTTCACCAGCCTGACCCGTTTCAAGAGAACCTAACACACCCAGCTCACCCTCAACCGATACACCGCAGCTGTGAGCCATATCAACAACACGCTTAGTCACGTCTACGTTGTACTCGTAGCTCATTGGGGTCTTACCGTCTTCACCCAAAGAACCATCCATCATTACTGAGCTAAAGCCCAACTGGATAGAACGCTGACATACCGTCGGAGAAGCACCGTGATCCTGGTGCATACACACTGGAATGTGAGGGAATTCTTCAATCGCCGCTAGAATCAGGTGACGCAAGAAAGGTGCACCTGCATAAGAACGAGCACCGGCAGACGCTTGCACGATCACTGGAGAATCAGTTAAATCAGCCGCTTGCATGATGGCACGCATTTGCTCTAGGTTGTTTACGTTAAAAGCTGGAACGCCATAACCGAACTCGGCTGCATGATCCAACATTTGGCGCATGGAAATAAGTGCCATGAGAAATACCCTTTTAAAATTTTAATTTTTTGAATCTTCTTTCCGCCATTCTAGCGGCTTCTGCGGTTTATAAAAACAACCGCAGGTTTACTAATTTGTGCAACCAAACCCTAAGGAAGTAAGCGCTGTAGCTCAGCTTACTTTTTAGCGCGTGCTTCTAGCATGGCTACGGCTGGCAATACTTTGCCTTCTACGAATTCCAAGAAAGCACCACCACCGGTTGAGATGTAAGATACTTTATCAGCAATGTTGTATTTATCCACTGCTGCCAATGTATCACCACCACCAGCAATAGAGAAACCTTCAGACTCAGCAATGGCTAATGCCAATGCTTTAGTACCTTCGCCAAACTGATCAAATTCGAATACGCCTACTGGGCCATTCCAAATAATTGTTTTTGCTTCTTTCAACTGCGCAGCCAATGCTTTGGCAGAATCAGGGCCGATATCAAAAATCATATCGTCAGCGGTTACTTCGCTAGCATCTTTCAAAGTAGCTTCTGCGTCTTCAGCAAACTTTTTAGCACAAACAACATCCGTCGGAACTGGAATCGATACTTTTTCCATCAAAGCTTTTGCTTGTGGAACCAAGTCTTCTTCATAAAGAGACTTACCCACTGGCTTGCCAGCGGCAGCCAAGAACGTATTGGCAATACCACCGCCAACAATGATCTGATCACAAAGATCAGACAAGCTTTCTAATACGTCTAGCTTAGTAGAAACTTTAGAACCGCCAACAATCGCAACCAAAGGACGCGCTGGGTTATCTAATGCTTTACCGAGTGCTTCTAATTCAGCGGCCAATAATGGGCCAGCGCAAGCGATTGGTGCAAACTTAGCCACACCATGAGTCGATGCTTGAGCACGGTGAGCCGTACCAAATGCATCCATTACGAATACGTCACATAAGTCAGCGTAAGCTTGCGCTAGCGGATCTTCGTCTTTCTTTTCGCCTTTATTAAAGCGAACGTTTTCTAACAGAACCAATTCACCGTCAGCGATGTTCAGCTCTTGCTTGAAGTCTTTAACCAATTCAACAGGGCGACCTAGCATGCCAGCCAAATGATCAGCGACTGGCGCCATAGAGAATTTCTCTTCAAACTCGCCTTCCGTCGGGCGACCAAGGTGAGACATAACGATAACTTTAGCGCCTGCTTCAAGCGCTAGCTGAATGGTTGGCAATGACGCACGAATACGCGCATCAGAACTTACCTTGCCATCTTTAACCGGTACGTTTAGGTCTTCACGGATCAATACTCGCTTGCCTTTAAGTTCACCGGCAGCAGCCAGGTCAGTCATCTTGATTACATTCATAATGTCTCGTCCAATTCTTTAAATCTTTAAAAAGCTAAATATTCTTTAACTGCAACGCCGTATCTAACATACGATTTGCAAAACCCCATTCGTTATCGAACCAGATCATTAGTTTTACCAATGAACCGTCGCTTATGCGGGTTTGGGTTCCGTCCACAACACCCGAATGTGGGTCATGGTTAAAATCGACAGACGCATGAGGCTCTTGAGTGAAGGCTAAAATACCTGCCAACTCAGTCTCTGCCGCCTGTTTTAATAGCGTATTCACCTGCTCTACTGTGACATTCTGCTTAAGCTGTAACGTCACATCCAATACCGAGACGTTGATCGTCGGCACGCGCACATGAATACTTTCAAATTTTCCTGCTAGCTCAGGCATTAATCGAGTAATACCTATCGCCAAGCCAGTCTCTACCGGAATAATACTTTGCACCGCGGCGCGTGTTCTTCTCAGATCTGAGTGATAAGCATCAATAACTGGCTGGTCATTCATCGCTGAATGTATCGTCGTGGTCATGCCTCGCTCAATTCCGAAGGCCGTATCCACCAGCTGTAATACCGGAATTAAACAATTGGTCGAACAAGAACCATTTGAAATAACTTTGTTATCAGCGTGTAAGGTTTGCTGATTGAAGCCCTGTATCACCGTTGCATCAACACCCGACTCAGCCGGATGCGATATCAATACGCGCTTAGCGCCTTGTACAAGATGCAATTCTGCGTGCTCGCTATCCATAACAACGCCAGTACATTCGAGTACTAGGTCAATATCTAGGGCTTGCCAAGGTAGGCTAGAAACTTCAGGCTCATGGAATACTTGAATTTCATCACCGTTAACGATGATGCCATTGGCAATTCCTTGGTCATTTTCTTTTAAAGCGACGGTACCAGGAAAACGACCATGAGTGCTGTCATAACGCAGCATATAGCTAACCGATGCTATATCGGCTAGCTCATTAATGGCGACGACTTGCAGCTGGTCCTGCAAATTGCGTTCGTACAGCGCGCGTAAAATACTTCGCCCTATACGACCAAATCCATTAATTGCTATGCGCATTATTATTTCCCTTAGCTAGCGAAGGAGTACTTAAAGTACGCCTTCAACCGCGGCAACAACCTTCTCAACGGTAAAGCCAAAGTGCTTCATCAAGTCAGCGATCGGTGCTGATTCGCCGAACGTATCCATACCAACGATTGCGCCATTTAGACCAACAAACTTATACCAGTAATCTTTATGCAAGGCTTCAACCGCTACGCGAGCTGAAACAGACGCTGGCAATACTGATTCGATGTACGCTGCATCTTGCTTGCAGAAGATTTCAGCACAAGGCATTGAAACAACACGAACGTTTTTGCCCTTGGCTTCTAATTCTTTCGCTGCGTCCATTGCTAGACCCACTTCAGAACCAGTAGCGATCAAGATAGCTTCTGGAGTACCGACTGAATCCTTAAGGATGTAAGCACCTTTAGCGATGTCAGCAACTTGCTGAGTTGAACGCTCCTGATGTGGTAAACCCTGACGAGAGAAGATCAATGCACTTGGACCGTCGAATCGCTCGATAGCAGACTTCCAAGAAACAGCCGATTCAACTGCATCACATGGACGCCATGCGTGCATGTTTGGAGTATTACGTAAGCTAGCAACCTGCTCAACGGGCTGGTGCGTTGGGCCATCTTCACCCAAACCGATAGAATCGTGGGTATAAACGAAAATAGCGCGTTGCTTCATCAATGCTGCCATACGAACCGCGTTACGCGCGTATTCCATGAACATTAAGAAAGTAGCACCATAAGGAACAAAACCTTTGTGCAAAGCGATACCGTTCATCATCGCGCTCATCGCGAATTCACGAACGCCATAAAACATGTAGTTACCAGAAGCATCTTCAGCGCTAACGCCTTCACAACCTTTCCATAAAGTCAGGTTAGAACCGGCTAGATCAGCAGAACCGCCTAAGAATTCAGGAAGTTTAGGACCAAAAGCATTCAACGTATTTTGAGACGCTTTACGGCTCGCAATGCTCTCGCCTTTCTCTTGGCATTCAGCGATGTAAGCATCGGCTTGCGCAGAGAAATCAGCAGGAAGATCACCCGCCATACGACGCTTGTATTCAGCGGCTAGCTCAGGGAACTCAGCAGCATACGCAGCGAACTTGTCGTTCCAGCTGCTTTCTTTTTCAACACCTGAAATTTTAGCATCCCAACCGTTATAAACATCTTCTGGAATTTCAAAAGCGCCATGCTTCCAGCCTAAACGTTCACGAGTCAGTTTAATTTCGTCGTCACCTAGTGGGGCACCGTGACAATCTTCTTTACCTTCTTTATTTGGCGAACCGAAACCGATGATGGTTTTGCAGCAAATCAAGGTTGGTTGATCAGTATTTTCTTTGGCGTTCTCAATCGCTGCTTTGATCTCTTCTGGATCGTGGCCATTTACTTTCGGAATCACCTGCCAGCCGTAAGACTGGAAGCGTTGAACGGTATCGTCAGTGAACCAACCTTCAACTTCACCATCGATTGAAATGCCGTTATCGTCGTAGAAAGCAATCAGCTTACCTAGACCTAACGTACCCGCCAACGAACACGCTTCGTGGGAGATACCTTCCATCATGCAGCCATCGCCCATGAATACGTAGGTATTGTGATCAACAACATCGTGACCCGGCTTATTGAACTGAGCGGCTAGAACCTTCTCGGCAACGGCCATACCAACACCGTTAGCGATACCTTGGCCTAGTGGGCCAGTCGTCGTTTCGATACCTGGCGCATAACCGTACTCTGGGTGACCCGGAGTTTTAGAATCCATCTGACGGAAGTTTTTCAAGTCTTCAATCGAAAGATCGTAACCAGAAAGGTGCAACAAAGAGTAGATCAACATAGAGCCGTGACCGTTCGACAAGATGAAACGGTCGCGATCAGCCCAATCTGGGTTCTCTGGGTTGTGCTTTAAGAAGTCATTCCATAGAACTTCAGCGATATCAGCCATTCCCATTGGCGCGCCTGGGTGACCTGATTTAGCTTTTTGGACGGCGTCCATACTCAGTGCACGAATTGCATTGGCAAGCTCTGTACGTGATGTCATGAAATGACTCTCCGGCTATTACGATTTATAAATTAGTTTTTGATACTAGCTTCTAAGACTAGCATTCAACGCCTGATCTGCTGGTTTTGCAGTGAATGTTCTCAATAGAAGAGAACAGAAGTATCAGACGAATAAAAAGGCGCGCTATTGTCGCTTAAATGGCCAGTTGGGGCAAGGTTGGTGCGAGAAAGTGGAGCGATATAAGGGTTGTTTACTTCCTTACTGGGTAGATTCTATTCTGAGCTAGCCAATCAAGCACAATATCTATATCAAAATAAATTGATATAGATTGCTTTTCTGTTAAACTGCCCTCCATGTTAGATACAACCGCATTAAACCTAGTCTCAGATACCGCGTCGGATATTGATGCCTTAGCGGCTCATACCAAAGCCAGCGCTGATCCATTACGCCTGAATATTTTACGTATTTTAGGCGAAGGTTCTTTCGGAGTTTTAGAGCTATGTGAGTTGTTTGAAATAAAACAAAGCAGTATGAGTCATCATTTAAAAATTTTGGCTAAAGCAGGTTTGGTGACTACCAGGCGCGAAGGCAATTCAATTTTTTATCGTCGCTCCCTATTAAATGTGGCTATTGGAAGTTCTAATTCTGCTTGGTTTGATCTAACTCAGGTTTTATTTCGTACCTTAGATAAAATAGCGCCTTCTGAGATAATCACTGAGCGCTTACAAGGCTTGTATCAAGAACGAGCAAAGAACTCACAAGAATTTTTTACTAAGCACGCGAGTGAATTTCATGAAAAGCAGGACTTAATTGCCTCTCATGAACAGTATGGTGAAACCTTAGAAGATTTAGTAGCTACGCTCAATTTACAACAAACCACAACGGCGCTAGAGATTGGCCCGGGTGAAGGGTACTTGCTTAGCGCATTAAGTCAGCGTTTTCAGCAAGTCATCGGCTTAGATGTATCAGAAGCCATGCTGAAAAAAGCCAATTTGAAAGTAGCTGAACAGGATTTAGAGAACATTGAATTAGTGCATGGCGATTGCCTGTTTGCATTAAGCCAAAACGTGCAGGCCGATTTAGTCACCTGCAATATGGTGCTGCATCATGTGCCAGCCCCTAAAGAAATTTTTAACCACAGCGCTCAATTATTGAAGCCAGGTGGTTGTTTATTAATTACCGATTTGTGCGCCCATGATCAAACTTGGGCTCGTGAATCTTGTGGTGACCTGTGGTTAGGGTTTGCTCCTGAAGATTTAACCAGCTGGGCCAAAGAAGCTCAGCTATGCGAGGAGCAAACACAGTTTTTAGCTTTACGAAATGGATTCCAAATCCAATTCAGAACATTCCGTCGCGCTGTGGCATGAAGCCTCAGCTACTATAGAAAATAGGAGACACACATGAGCGAATATTCGATTTTTACTTCTGAGTCCGTTTCAGAAGGACACCCAGACAAAGTTGCCGATCAGATTTCTGATGCGGTTCTGGATGCCATTATTGCCCGCGACCCGCATGCCCGTGTTGCTGTAGAAACACTAGTAAAAACCGGCATGGCGGTTGTTGCTGGCGAAGTAACAACGTCTTGCTATGTTGATCTTGAAGACATCGTTCGTGATGTGATCACAGGCATTGGTTATAACAGTTCTGATGTCGGTTTTGACGGCGCAACATGTGCGGTTCTTAACGGTATTGGTAAGCAATCTGTTGATATTAACCAAGGTGTTGACCGTGCTAAGCCAGAAGATCAAGGCGCTGGTGACCAAGGTTTAATGTTTGGCTATGCGACGAACGAAACAGAATCGTTAATGCCTGCCCCTGTTTATTACGCGCACCTATTGGTTCAACGCCAAGCTGAATTGCGTCGTAACGGCACACTTCCTTGGTTGCGTCCTGATGCAAAGTCTCAGGTTACGATCAACTACGAAGGTGAGCACCCGGTTGTTGATGCGGTGGTTCTTTCGACCCAGCACAATCCAGAAATCAGCCTTGAAGATCTTCGTAAAGAAGTTCTAGAGCACATCATTAAGCCGGTATTACCAGCCGAATGGTTAACCGAAAATACGCTTTACCACATCAACCCAACCGGTAACTTTGTTATTGGTGGTCCTGTGGGTGATGCAGGTCTTACCGGTCGTAAGATCATTGTTGATACTTACGGTGGTATGGCTCGCCACGGTGGTGGTGCTTTCTCGGGCAAAGATCCTTCAAAAGTAGACCGCTCTGCGGCTTATATGGGGCGTTATGTCGCTAAAAATATCGTTGCCGCTGAATTAGCTGAGCGCTGTGAGATTCAAGTTTCTTACGCGATTGGTGTTGCCGAGCCGACGTCGATTTCGGTGAATACTTTTGGCACAGGAAAGCTAGGCTCTGGAAAAGAAGGTGACATCGCGTTAGCGAAAGTGATTCGCGAAGTTTTCGACTTGCGCCCTTACGCAATTCAAAACCAGTTAGAGTTATTGAACCCTATGTATCAAATAACTGCAGCTTATGGTCATTTTGGTCGCGAGCCATTTGAACATACTTACGAATACGAAGATCGTGGTGAGAAGAAGTCGAAGACATTCACTGCTTTTACCTGGGAACGTACTGATAAAATTGATGCGCTTAAAGCGGCAGCAAACGTTTAGCTTAATTTTAAACAGACAATAACTGTTTAATTTATAGAATAGAATTTTAAGAGAGAAAATATGACGACTTTTACAGATTATAGTGTTGCAGCAAAAACCCCAGAAGCATTCAAAGCGGATGCTGATTGGGGCCGCATGGAAATTGATATCGCTGAAGGCGAAATGCCAGCATTGATGGCATTGCGTGCTAAGTATAAAGCGACTCAACCTTTAGCGGGTGCGAAGATCATGGGTTGTATCCACATGACCATCCAAACTGCTGTTTTGATTGAAACGCTAGTAGACCTTGGCGCTGAAGTTCGCTGGTCTTCTTGTAATATCTTTTCTACACAAGACCACGCTGCTGCGGCCGTTGCCGCTGCTGGCGTCCCTGTTTTTGCTTGGAAAGGCGAAACAGACGAAGAGTTTTTGTGGTGTATTGAACAGACTATCTTGGCTGAAACTGGCTCTGATAAAGTATGGGACGCTAACATCATTCTTGATGATGGTGGTGACTTGACTGAAATGGTTCATAACAAGTTCCCTCAGATGCTACCTGCTATCCACGGTATTTCTGAAGAGACGACTACCGGTGTTCACCGTCTTCTTGAGATGATGGAAAAAGGCGAGCTTAAAGTTCCTGCCATCAACGTAAACGATGCGGTAACTAAGTCTAAGAACGATAACAAGTACGGCTGTCGTCATTCTTTGAACGATGCTATTAAGCGTGGTACTGACCACCTTCTTGCGGGTAAAAAAGCGTTGGTTATCGGCTACGGTGACGTAGGTAAAGGTTCTGCTCAATCGCTAAACCAAGAAGGCATGATTGTTCGTGTTTCTGAAATCGACCCTATCTGCGCAATGCAAGCCTGCATGGACGGCTTTGAAGTGGTATCGCCTTACATCGACGGCATCAATACGGGCACTTTAGAAGGCATCAACAAAGACCTTCTTTCTAAAACAGACTTGATTGTTACTACAACGGGTAACGCCAACGTATGTGATAAGAACATGCTTCAGGCTCTTAAGTCTGGCGCGGTTGTTAGCAACATTGGTCACTTCGATAACGAAATCGATACGGCGTTTATGCGTGAGAACTGGGAATGGTTAGAAGTTAAACCACAGGTTCATAAGGTAATCCGTGGCGAAGGCAACGATCATTTGATCCTTCTTTCTGAAGGCCGTTTGGTTAACCTAGGTAACGCAACCGGTCACCCAAGCCGTATCATGGATGGCTCTTTCGCTAACCAGGTATTGGCTCAGATGTACCTTTGGGATGCTAAATTTGCAGATCTTGCAGAAGCGGATAAAGCTGAAAACATCTACGTTAAAGTACTTCCTAAGAAGCTAGACGAAGAAGTGGCTGCTGATATGGTTGCTGGTTTTGGTGGTGTATTAACAACGCTGACTCAAGAGCAAGCAGACTACATCAACGTTCCTGTTGAAGGCCCATATAAGCCAGAGTCTTATAAGTACTAAAGAGAAGCCTGAGTCTTATAAGTACTAAAGAGAAGCCTGAGTCTTATAAGTACTAATTAATTATTAGTACCAAGACTCGCCGCAGCTGTCTTTTTCAGCGAGTGGCATAGAGCCTATTCTACTTAGGCTCTAAAAATTTTGATATTAAGGCAGGTCGATTATTCGATCTGTCTTTTTTTTGCCGCCAATACAACAAAAGGAGCTGTTATGACTAAAATTAGCTTTGAATTTTTCCCTACTCAAACAGAAGCAGGCACGGAAAAATTATTAAAAGTACGTGATCGTTTGGCCCAAGAAAACCCTGAATTTATCTCTGTCACCTACGGTGCAGGCGGCTCTACTCGTGGCCGCACTCGATCGATCGTACAATCTATACAAGAATCAAGCATTGCCGCAGCACCGCACCTTTCTTGTGTAGGCGATAGTAAAGCAGACTTGCGTGAAATATTGCTCGACTATAAAGAAATGGGCATTAAACGTATTGTGACCTTACGTGGTGACCTACCTTCTGGTGCCGGTATGGCCAATAGTGAATTACGCTACGCCAACGAACTGGTTGAATTTATCCGACAAGAAACAGGTGACCACTTCACCTTAGAAGTCGCTGCTTACCCTGAAATGCATCCACAGGCACCGAGCTTTGAAGACGACTTAAAAAACTTCGAACGTAAAGTAAAAGCCGGAGCGGACAGCGCCATTACTCAGTATTTCTTTAACGCGGACAGCTACTTTCACTTCGTAGACCGTGTACAAGCCATGGGCATCGAAATACCGATCATTCCCGGTATCATGCCAATCACCAACTACTCAAAGCTTGCCCGTTTCTCAGATGCTTGTGGCGCTGAGATTCCACGCTGGATTCGTAAGCAACTAGAAGCTTATGGTGATGATAGCCAGAGTATTATGAAGTTTGGTGAAGAGGTTGTTTCTAACTTGAGTCAAAAGCTATTGGATCAAGGCGCGCCAGGGATTCATTTTTATACTATGAATCAGGCTGAGCCTAGCTTGGCTATTTGGGATAATGTTAAATAATTACCTAAGAAGCTGTGTATTAATTTATTGCTAATACACAGTGTTTTTATACTCCCGCCCTTAGCCAATTAAAACCAACAGTTAACCTATTAAGCCTGAATAAAACAGTTGTAAATAGATCAGAGGTTATGATTATGGTATTTTAGAACCAATTACGCGATATTATTTTCTAGGGCGAAAAGTGAATTTTAAAAAAATAAAGAATATTATTGCTCGTCAAAAATATCTAACGTCAGTCTACAACTTAACAAGTAGCAAGCACCCTCAAGATTTAGTCTATGAAGGCTTCTCAGGTTCTGCTGCTTTAGTCCCTATAGAAAAATGTCGTTCCAATATGCTTGGCTACACCACCAACGGCAACCCCTTTGTTAAAACACTAAAAGCATATTCTGACAAAGAATCTGGTTACTCTGGCTCTTTATTAGAAGCGTATTATGAGCAATTTTGTCCTATCTCAATGCGAGCTGTATTAGAAAGTGACAATATAAACCTCGAAAAATACCATCCAATGGCAACGGTAATGCCTTGGAGTACAGCAACTCCAGATGAGAAATTCTTACGCGCTTGTATTGATGTAAATGCCCCGAATATTCTCTCGAGAGAAGCCCATAAACTAGGCTTATCAACAAAAGATAGTTTTGGCTGGCAATATTTTGGGCCAATATCTGAAAACCTCGGCCAGCTTGAATATGAAAGATTGATATCGGTATATAAGACGATCAAGGAAAATGGCTATCACCCAAATCAATACGGATATATTCATGGTCAATTTTTAGTAAATAATAAAGATTGGGTATGGGTTAATATTGGTGGTAAACACCGCTTTGCGACACTGGCTGCGCTTGAATTCAAAACAATACCAATTGCCTTAAGATCTAGATCATCAGCATTATTCATTCATCGATCTGAAGCTGAGTATTGGCCAAACGTTAAGAACGGCCTTTTTACCAAGCAAGATGCGCTAGATATATTTGATCGGATAATGGCAGGAAGCTCCTATTATTCTTTAGATCAATGTTAGAATATGACCTAGTTAGCCTAAAAGCAACCAGCATAGAGCATCTGTATAATTAAAAGTGCCTGTTCGTAACACGCCTAAATAATAGTTGCCATGTCACTCATTCTAAATAAACATACTGCTAATATGAATGATGCATTTTAAGTCAATCTCAATTTTAAATAATGGAAGTAAAGTAGTATATGACGGATTATGAGATGTATTTAGTGTCTACACCCTTGCACTTGTTTCTAGCATCTGCAATCGCCTCCCAGCACTCGGATAAAAAGCATATTTTAGTTTTTATTGACCAAGTAAGCGCTACTGATAATTTTTATTATGAGCAAGTAAATAATTGGAATGGCTCTCCCTTTGAAGAAACTTATATCTTTCCTGGTCGTATTAAAGGATTTATAGAGAAACGTAATTCAAGAAAAGAAATTTTCTCAGCACTTGATGTAATCATTGAGCAATTTAAACCTGCTCAAATTTATACTGGTAATGATCGCCGCATTGAATTTCAATATTCCATGTTTAAAAGCCAAGAGCATGGTGGAGCGAAAGGTAATTACATCGATGAAGGTACATATACCTATTTAGGTAGACCACCATCATTAGGCATTGGAGATATGGTCATCGATAGCACCATCAAAAAAATAGCCTATGGCTTTTGGTGGAAAAATCCTCCAACTATTGGGGGGTCTGCTTGGATATCCAATGTTTATGCTGCATTTCCTGCTCTTGTGCATCCCTTACTTGAAGAAAAAAATCTTATTGAGCTTTCTTCAGAGTGGTTACAATCCGATAATCTCAATAATTTTTCAGCCCAGCTCTTAGCAACAAAAGACATTAACGCTGAATCCATCCAATCGATTGATGTTCTTATCGCATTACCTCATGAATCTATTATTGCTAAGAATAAACACTACAAAGACTCCCTTATTAGTCTGATATCTCAACTTACAGCCCAAGGGAAGAATATTGCCGTTAAATATCATCCTCGAGATATAAAACAAGATGCTTTAGAAATTAAAGCAATTGGCTGCCAATTGATTCCTAAGCAAGTCAACTTTGAAGCGCTTTTGTTAATATTTCCCAAAAATAGAACTATTCTTGGCGATTTTTCTAGCGTTTTACTAAACGCACGCTGGTTACGTCCAGATTTAAGAGTCATTGCTGCTCTAGAAGACAAAACCTCTGTCTCAGAGCAACTCTATTCATTGTACACATCACTTAAAATAGAAATGGTTGATGTTAAAGACCTCAATTCTTTAGATAATTTTTAAGGGCCCTCATGATGGATACGCCAATTTATTTAACGGACAAGCTCATTGTTGGAAAAGGACGTGATCGTATTTGTTATGAGCATCCTCATGACTCCAGTCTCTGTATTGAAGTTTCTATTAGTAATGACAAACAGTCTAAGCGAGAAGTTAGTTATTTTAATTTTCTAAATAAAACAAACACTAATTTATCAAAGATTTCAGTATTTCGAGGGAAGGTCAAAACCAATAAGGGCTTAGGTTATACATTTGATTTAATTAGAGATCATGACAAAAAAATATCAAAAACACTACGACAATGCTTAGAATTACAAGAGTTCTCAATTGAATGGATTCAACCCCAACTTAATGAGTTAAAAAACTACCTTATTGCTAATAAAATTTGTGTCAGAGATATAAGCCCATCAAATATAAGCTGTGAAAGAACGCTGAATGGAGTAAATCTATTTATTATTGATGGCGTGAGCAATTCCAACATCAACCCTCTTACAATAAGATTACAAAGCCTTGTAAACACATCAATAGATAAAGCTTGGAAGGGGTTGGAACGAAAGTTAGCTCGTATTGAACGAGCGCTAATGAGCAATAATGAATGATTAAACTATCTACCTTTCACCTTTTGAATAAAAGAACACAGTTCTTTTTAACGACAAGGTCCAATCTCAAGTTCAAAGAAAATTTAGTAAATGATATTTTAGTCGATCATACCCCTTCACTCGTAGGAATTTTTAATGATTCAAAACTTATCATTAAATTTATTAGGGCAAGAAGCTGGCATGAATATTTAAAATTACTATGGAATCACAGCCGCATAACAAAAGAAGTTGAGGGGAGCAATTTATTAACAAAGCTAGGACTTAGGGTTCCTGAAATCCATGAAGTGGGATATGGTATTATTCCAAATGTTAACCATGAATTTCTAGGCTATTACGTTATGGAAAACCTTATACAGTCAGGTTTTCAAGAGCTATCTAAATTAATAAAAGAAGATACCCTTAATGAAGCACTTCGTGGGATTATCATGAAATCTATTTATGATGGTCTTAAATCTATGAGAGATAATCATATTGTCTTCTCTGACTTTCATCTTGACAATGTATTTGCCAATAGTCGTGGAGAGATAGTATGGATCGATGCAGGGGTGACCACTTATCGCTCATTTAATACTAAGAAGTTTACAAAAAAACATAACCACTCAATTAGCCGCTATATAAATTATTCATATAGCGGACAGCAGCTACTTTTACCGCCTGAGAAAACAATGTTTTCCAGTTTATTACTCCCGATTGAATAGGACTAAAGGCTTCTCATCATCGATATTAGCCAAACTAATTAGGCGAATAAGTACTAAGTTGATAATGAGGAAATAACCTATGCCTAGTTTCATTGAAAAGAAACTTTCACTCAGGCCATAAACCATATAACCGGTGACAACTGTTAATCCAGATAAGGCATAAAACCGCACTTCCTTGTTCTGACTACTAATATAATAAAACCGCAGAAGAAATAGATATAGGCCATATAGACTGAACAAGCCTAAAAGGCCTTTTGTACCCATTGTCCAGAATAAGTCACTGTGTGCATGTTCAAAGCCCCTCGCTGAAGGCGCTAAATTATTATCTGATATCATCTGGTCCTTTTTAGACAAGAACCCAACCCGAGCACTTCCTATTATGGGATCATCCATGAACTGCTCAACAGAAACTCGCCAGAACTCAAACCTTAAGCCAAGCGAGGTATTTGAATTACCACTAGTAAAATAGTTTTCAATATTTGAGTACGCGTTATTAATTCGGGATTCTATTTTTTGAGTAAATGGTAAGGCTATAAGGCATAGTGTAACAAGAAGGCCAAACGCTAATAAAATAGCTTTTCTTTTATTCTGAGCAGTTATTATCTGATTGAGAATAAAACCACCTAAAAATAATACTAAAAATACCCAACCACCACGAGTCAGAGACCAAAGTGATCCTGCAACTCCTGCTACTGCGGCTAATAGCAATAAAACACGTACAACTAATTTTTGATTTTTATCTAAAGAAAGCACTAGGCTAACTAACCCTGTTGTTAAGGCAATATTTCCAAAAAATATAGGCTTACCATGCGTTTGCCAACCACGGGATCCGTTATTAAAGAACTCAATTCCTACGTTGTAGAGAACAAGAGCTCCAGACAATATAAGAATCGTATATAAATAATCTTTTGTGATTCTTGTCTGAATTAATACCGAAAGCACACCAAATACAAGAAGGTATGTCCAATGACTGCGGAAATCCTGTGTGAGAATATCTCCTTGAGCGCCATAACTGATAAGAGACGAGATGAAAATAAGACATGTAAATATAAGAAGTTGAATTTCGACCTTGTAGACCTCCTTTCTTAAAGGCAATAAAAGAAATAAAGGCAGTAACATAGGTAAATAAGTAAGCTGTGTTTGAGCTGGCTTAGAATTGAGATGCATAAACAGAAAGCAGATAGATATTAAAACCAACCCTATTCCATTAATATAGCTAAAGCTTCTATTCCATTTATTTAATGCATTCATAACTATTCTAAAGACTCATAAATTCGTTGTTCGATATTTCTAATATGCTTTAAAGATGGCTGGTGCCAGCTTCCATCGACATAATACTCTTTTAAATACTCGATAAAACTATTTTTGATCGTTTTATCTGGAACTGTCGCATTCAATACGCTATGAACAAGCTGCTCTTCACTTTCTACGTTTTGACAAAGTCCATCAATGGCATAAAAAGCATTCCCTAAAACCAGTACGGGTTTATCCTGAATAATACTCTCTAACCCAACGGTTGAATTTACCGTTATAACCATCTCTGAATCTAAAATTAATTTGTCTGTATCTTCTGAATTTTTAAAGTTGATTCTAGGATTTCTGTTATGCAAGTATCTGTAATTTCTCGCTGATTTTGGGTGCTCTTTGATAACCACAGTCACCTTCTCTGGCAGCGAAGTTAGCAGTCTTTCAATTACAAAATATAACTCCTCCATATTTTTAATCCACGGGGAATGACTTATGATTTGAGTATCATAATCAACCTGAAAGGGGATAAATATAAAGCCTTTTTTTAATGAGTGTAAACGTTGCTCATAAGTAACATCAGTAAGTATTTCACTTCTATCCGCATAAAATTTCTTATTCCTAGGGATACTATTATTAAAATTCACTCCTTTTTTATCAAAAGTAACGGTATTCGGTAAAGCTCCATTTTCAAAAAATGCTGTTTTAACACCTAGTTCGAATGCAAGGGTTTTTATCACATACTGATGCCATTTCATGTCATTCCATAACATCACTAAATCTATATGTGACTTTTTTAGAAGCCTTTTAACCTTTAAGAGAAATAGAGTTGTTACAATCATATAGAGCGGTAATCTAATTATCCTATCTACGAGATTACTTTTCTTTCCTGTTTTATTATAAAAATAAGTTAACCTCATAAGGTTAACTTCTTTCACCAAAGATACGTCTGATTTGCTTAAAAACAGTGAAGGCAAGCGCCAAGCTAATTTTCTTTTATGCAGTAGAATAACTTGGTCTTCTTTTCTAACTGCTTTTAACAACTTTTCAAAATACACCTCTTGATGTCTATTAACTGAAAAAAACAATATTTTATAATTCATTATATTCTTTAAAACCTAACTGTTGACTAGCATACAAAGCCGCTGGCAATATTTGACATTTAACAACCGCACCTGCTCTTTTTTTCTTTACATTTATCAAGCTAGCGATTATATAGAAAAAGATAATTAACAATTTTTCTTCAAATAAAGAGGCTTTATCTATTTGCTCTCTTATATTATCAAACCCACTGGCATCTTTAGAATATAAAAAGGCAAGATCCCATAATCGAATACCGTAGGTATAATACTGACAATCAATTACTCGGTAAGAGTCATTGTGTTCCATTATATTTTGTCGCTTAAAATCACCGTGCACTAAACCTTCATAATCGACCATGTCATACGATTTCAATGTCTCATAAAAGCTTTTCATTAGATGTTGAAGCTTCATATAGAAATTCGGATAACTATCGAATATCCACTCTCTTTCTTTAAGGAACGTTTTATAAAATTCGTCAGCACCATCAGTACCAAACTGAGAAACAAGATTAACAAGAATAGATTTGATTTTTGTAGAATCATCAATCTCGTCTTTCAGAGATTCTTTATTGCCCATTAAAGACAGCTGATCAACCTTCTCAGGTTGATCAGCTAATAAATGAAACAATTGTTGCGCCTGCAAGTATGAAAATACCTTAGGGTGCTGTAATACTGATGTAATTAGACAGCTGTAGCCTTGTGCGGATACTGGCGTTAAGCCAATAGGTTCGGCAGCTAAAGTATTAGCACGATGACCTTTCTGCCAGACAAGGAAGCGATATTCACGCTCAGCAAGAGTGGATTCTTCAATCTTAGAAATAGCTACTGGTTGATTACTCTGAATAGAATAATGCAGTATCATGCCATGATTATTTGCCCCACCGAGATCTCTGAATTTTGAATATACTTCATCGCCTGTTTTTTTTAGAACTATGTCCTCGCAAGATTTAATGAGCGAATTTAAACTTAATCCTACCAGGCTCTCGAGCTGAGCTTGTCTACGCTGATTTTTGTATCTATTTAACCAGCGACGAATTAATTTCTTCATTTATAACAATACTTATTGGCATGATCACTTTCCACATCCCTTACAATATGGGCAATCATATCATCAATCATCTTTTCTGAGGTTTGAATAAACAGATTCATTTTCATCAACTCATCATCACTATACTCATAGCGTTGAGTTAAATTAATCTGCTCTAGCTCTGAAATTTTAATATTTCTGTTCGTTTCTCCCAGAGCATCAGCCAAAAGATACCGAATTTTTGGAGTGTTTGAGTCAATTGCAATAAAAGGTATTTTGTTTTTTATACACATTGAGACTGTGTGATACCGGCCAGTAATGACTAAACGGTGATCACGTAAATACTGGATATATGCAGATGGCTGTGTTGATATTTTTCTATCTGAAGTTAGATATTTGATAATATTTTTAATATAAGGCCTAGGACTTCTAATAAACTTAGCATTCCTTCGACGCGCAACAATCATGCTCTTAAATGGAAAACCGTTGCGCTGCGAGTATTCATTAAGGACAACATTATCTTGTTTAATGGCGCTATCAACAATAACTATGCCGCCGCAAGTAGTGTTCATCTCAGGATAATTTCTACTATTCGCCGCAAATGTAAGGTCTGGAACATAACGCCCCTCAAGCTCAAAGCTGTTTAATTCTTCTAAGCTACCCTTATCTCGAACATATATTGCTCGGTATTCATTGAGTTTCTTATATTCTTCAGCATCATTTTTATAGAGCGTTGCATTTATTAAGTAGCAGGGAGTTCTTAGTACTTCGTTTGAAAATTGTGCGAACTCTGCAAGTGCTTTTGCAAATTTTCGATCTTTACTATGATGAATAGTTCCTTCACCGTTAACAATAATCGCATCAACTTTGGGCTTATTTTGTATTTTACTTTTATACTTTCGCCAATCGATACTAACATCCCATGTCCATACGATTTCTACGTCATTCTTTTCTAATAATGCAAGTAGGTTCTCCATAACCAACATACAGCCATAGTGGCTTGTTACTCTTGTATCATTAATAATAGCAACTTTGATCATTTAGCCTACTGCTGATAATTGTCAATGGAGTTTAAATTGCAGCCAACTGCTTACGAATATAGCCAACCGTTCTCGCAACAGCAAAAGGCGCTGAGCGTTCATTATAAGCTAATAGAGTGGTTTTGATAAACTTCCAACGTAACGCAATTTTGTTGATCGATCTTGTTTTAGCAGCATCATCGGTATACTGTTTTTTGAGCTCTTCAATGGTTCGCTCAAAATCTTTACTGCGTACTTCAATTTTGATCGCTTGCTCACTACCCGCAAAACCAAACGTTCCAAAGGTTGCAGCGGATAATTCTAAGTATTCGGAGGCAAGTTGCTCAATCAGCAGGACGCTGTTAACCCTATAAAGGTCTTTAGCGGGCAATAAATCACTGTTAACTTGTTTTTTTACCGACTCAATGGCTGTTAACAGCTCTTTATGTAAAATACGCATATCATTAAAAACATAAGTATCACCATCAGCACGTTTATGCTTTGTCCAAGCAAAGCTGCGATATTTAGACCAACTTACGTCTAATTCACTCGATTGCTCGATAAATAATGCGCTCAACTCATCGCCAATTGCTAATACATCGAATAAGCGCTGCTCTGACTTTTTGTCTTTTTGTATACCGTACACATTAAACTCTGTGACGACTCGATAGCTATTCGCTTCCAGTAATATAATTTCTTTCGCAAGATTAACATCTTCCTGTTCAGCTGCTGTTGCCGCTGAACACAGTGTGAAAAAAGAGAATATGATGACTACTTTGGAGATTAAGCGTTTCATATAATTATCCAACATACTTTAATAATTCATTTTCTATCATTTCTAAATTTGGGATCATGGCTTGCTCATCATATACGCTGACAGCCACCTGATCATAAGGTCCAGAGTGCATAGCATCTACCTTAACAATATCATCTTCTTTGACGTGTGTAAGCTTTGGAATCCCTTGAATCAAAATCGCATAAAAGGGCAAGCTACTTTTTGCCCCTGTGCCATTTACTACTGCTAAACGTGCACCTTCTGTCGGTGGCAATGCACCACCGCTCAGCGCCTCATATGAAATTACAGGGATATCAATATTTCGCCATTCTAATTGACCTAATAACCAACCCGACTGTTCGGCAAGAGCGGTAGGGGCTCGAAACGGAATAATTTCGGCAACAGTTACGTTAGGTAAAAGCAGTTGCTTGTCATGTAATGGAATCAACAAACTTGATACTTCATTTACGCCATCTTTGGTTACTAATTCTGCACTCATGACTACTTCATCCACTGTGTTTGAAGATAATTTACCAGCTGCGAGGCTAATTGTCTCGGGCTGCCTATATAAGAAACATGGCCAGTAGCCACTATGCTATCTGGCATTGAGCTGTTTGCGCAGCTTTCACTATTTTGAGCCCAAATAGTTGAATCTTGCTGGCTTATTTTTACTGCGGCTTCAGCACCATCATTGCCCATTCCACTAAATAAAATATAGCGAGCACGTTTACCAAAGTGCTGCGCGACATTTAGCATCACTTGGTCAATAGAGGGCCCATAAGGGCCTGGCCAGGCTACATTTTTACTGATGGCACGACCTTCGTAATCAAAACTGAATTCATGCTCGACCGGAGCTAGCATAACTTCACCCGTCTTAACTTGAGCACCCTCTTGATAAGGTACCATAGTAATGCCGGCATGACGCCCGAGTGTTTGTATCAGCGTTTGCTGAAAACGTGAATCAATGTGCTGGGCATATATAAAACCGGCGGGCAATCCTTTAGGAAGGCTATCTAAAAACTCTTTCACCGCATCAGGCCCTCCTAAGCTGGCACCTAATACCCATACATGTTCAGCAGGTAATCCCATTTCTAGATCTTTAAACAATGCTGGCAGCGGCAATGGGTCACTACCCGTTATGGCTGACTCAAGTTCGATCAGTTCTGATTCATCGGCCATCGCGAGCGGGTCGCCTGATAGCAAATCTTTCATCTTTGAAAAAAGTCGTTTTTCCCAACGGGGGTAGTGCTCACTGGTTCTTTCAGGCGCAACGCCCATGCCAAACAGCACGGGAATATCACCATCAAATAAATCATCAAGCCAATGATGTTCAGCTTCTTCGTCAAGAATATCCACAACCCATGCATCAACCTCGGAGGTTAATTCTGGGTTATCGTTTATTCTGCTTGGATCTATGGTGAGAATGACCTTAAAACCGAAATGCATTAAGGCTGTTTTTAACAGGTGCTGCTGAAGCAAATTATCGACAATTATGCCGACATTTGCCCCAGCTTTAGCGTGATGCATACTAGTTCTCCGCATCACCCGCTAGAAGTTTTTCAATATTCGAAAGTAAGATATCTTCTTGGAACGGCTTACCTAAATATTCATTTACACCAATAGAGAATGCTCTATTACGGTGCTTATCACCGGTACGAGAGGTGATCATGATAATAGGTACGTGCTGCAAGCGTGAGTCATGTCGGACGATCGAAGCTACTTCAAAACCATCCATTCGTGGCATCTCAATATCCAACAACATCAAGTCAGGGACGTGATCTTGTAATGTCGTGATCGCATCTACACCGTCTTTCGCGGTAAATACTTCAAAACCATTACGCTCTAGCAAACGAGTCGTTACCTTTCTTACGGTTACCGAATCATCGACTACTAGAATTCTCTTCGCAGTCACTTCCTTCTCATGACGCTTTTCAGCTTCAATCGCATCCAATGCCATGGCTTGTTGATATTCTAGGTTGCTTTGGCTACGAATCATCGCAGGTAAATCTAGAATGATAACAACACTACCATCACCCAAGATTGTTCCGCCCGAGACGCCCATTACACTACTGAACTGGCTACCTAAGGTTTTTACCACAATTTCTCGGCTGCCCAATAACGTATCTACTTGTAATGCGTAAGGCGTTTCGCCCTTAATCAGCAGCACAGGTGTTGGCATTTTCTGCCCTGCTAATTTCGGCTGGGCTTCTGTACCTAGCATGTTACCAAGGTATTCTAAACGATGATCAGCGCCACCATATTCAAACGAACGCTCAGCTAATGGTTGCTGGTACAAAGCTTCTAACTGATCGGTTGATACTCGTACAATACCTTGAATACTATCTAACGGTACGGCGTATAAATCATCACCTACTCTTACCATCAATGCTCGGTTAACCGATACAGTGAATGGCAATCGAACTTGGAATTCTGTTCCTTGCCCAGGTATTGAATTGATAAATAGCGTTCCACCCATCTGTTTGATTTCGCTATTTACAACATCCATACCGACACCACGGCCTGAGATTTGCGTGACAGCTTGAGCGGTTGAGAAACCTGCATGCAAAATAAACTGCATGATTTCTATATCCGTTAACTTGCTATCAGCTGTCATCAAACCACGTTCTATGGCTTTCTCACGAACGGCGTCAATATTAATACCATGACCATCATCTTTTAAGATAACCAGTACATCACCGCCTTCGCGTGAAATACTCAGTTCAACACTACCGAGGGCTGACTTGCTTGTTTTTGCTCGTTCAGACTTCGTTTCGATACCGTGGTCAACTGCGTTACGCAGCATGTGCTCTAGTGGCGAAATTAAGCGTTCAAGAATTGTACGGTCCATTTCACCATCAGCATTGAATACTTTAAATTCAACTTGCTTATCGAGCTCCTGACCTACCTGTCGAACAATACGACGTAAGCGAGGCACAAGGCGCTGGAAAGGTACCATGCGAGTCTGCATCAATCCTTCTTGCAGCTCGGTATTTACTCGGCTTTGCTGCAATAATAAGGTTTCAGCGTCTCGGGTTTTATTGGTTAATGATTCTCGAATATCCAGTAAATCGGAAGCCGACTCGACTAAAGAGCGCGCCAATTGCTGCATTTGAGAATAGCGATCCATTTCTAGCGGATCGAAATCTTCATAACTTGGGGTTTGGCGTTCTTGGCGGAATAATACTTGCGCCTCTGTTTCGATATCCAGACGACGCAACTGATCTCGCAAACGCTCAAGCGTTGAATCCATTTCTTCTAATGAATACGAGAAATCCGTAACTTGCTGCTCTAATCGACCACGCGAGATAGATGTTTCACCTGCAAGATTTACTAGGCTATCGAGCAGATTAGCAGAAACCTTGACCATTTCTTGCGGCCCACGACGCCCTTGCTGAGGCTTGTTTTGGGCTTCTTGGTCTAGCTGTGTTAGTGGTTTTGCGGTAATCGCAACTGTCGTTTTACTTTCTTCTTCAGGCACATCTTCATTGCGCTTAAAGGGAACGATATTACTTTCAACGGACTCATCAAGAGCAATCGACTCACCCGTGTGCACTTCTTCAGCAGGCTCTTCAGTTTGATCAACCGCTTCAATATGCTCATCAATACTATCGACTGTTGGAATTTCTGTTTGTTGATTTTCTGCAGGCTGCGATAACGATCGGGCTACAGCATCAACACTCGCCGCTAGGCCATCTTGTCTTTGGAATACTTCACTAAAGAAGGCATCATCAACATTTACTTCGCCTTGCTGAGCTTTGATCATCCACGCTTCAAACTCGTGCGCAAGATCACCCACTTCTGTTAAGCCACCCATGCGCGCGCCACCTTTTAAGGTATGCATCACACGTTGAATTTCTTCTGTCGCTCGTAGATTTTCTGGAGCCAATTGCCATTCTTGTAGAATAGTGTCTAGCTCTTGTTGCAGCTCTTGTGCTTCTTCAAGGAAGATTTCGAGTATTTCACGATCACTTTCATCAATATCTAACGAAACAACTTCGTTATCAACAAAGTTAGTCGTATCTTCAATCGGCGAAATGTCTTCTGATAATGAGTGTATGTTGCTCACTTCATGGGTGACCGCTTCAGCAGACGTCTCATTATCTACGAGCGTATTAACGGTTAAAGGATCAGCACCTTTGGCTACCGCATGTATTCTTACAACGACTTGTGGATCTAGATCAACGGACTGCCCGTTCTTAATATGATCCAGCATGTCATCTAATATGTCGTGATAGCTGCTTAATAAAGGTATTAAACCATCACGTGATTGAACGCGACCATCATGAAGCCCCTCATAAATAGACTCAAGCTCATGGCAAAGATCAGCAACATCTGTCATCTCTGCCATTCGAGCGCCACCCTTCAGGGTATGAAGCTCACGTTGTAATTCAGCGACATCTCTTAAATTATCAGGGTCAGCCTGCCAGCGCTGCAAGGCAACACCTGCTGCCTCCATAATCTCTTGAGCTTCTTCTAAGAAGATTTCTAATAGTTCAGCATCAACGTCATCGTCTGATTGACCAGCTTCGATGACAGGAAGTTCTGCCGGAAGCTCTTCAAGCACCTCAAAATCATTGCCTAATTGATTAGTATCTTCACTAATCAATTCAATGTTTTCTTTAGCAATATCCTTGATAGCCTCATCTAATGGCTCTTCTTCGATTTGAACGTCTTCGATCTGAATGTCTTCAACCTGAGCTTCTTTGATCAAGTTATTACGATTAGACAATTCAATCTGAGTCGTCTTAACCCGAGCCAATACCTCATCATCAGCCGACAAACTCTGACCTGCGGCTAAATAGTCCATCATGTTCAATAAGCTTTCATGTGCTGCTAATAAGCAGTCTTCAAGCATTGACGCATCTATTATTTCGGTCGAATCAAGTATGTCTTGATACAAGTCATACAAAGCACTGGCCAGCTCGCTTACTTCAGCTATTTCTGCACGATCTGCACTATCAATCAGTTTTACTAATTCTTCACTAAGCTGAGTGAGCGCAGTTGTGTCTTTTGGCTCACCGACCCATTGCTTAACTATTTCATCAGCATCTAATAAGACATCCATGCCTTGTGCTAAAAACTGAGTTAACTGGTAAGGATCAGGCAGGGCTTGTTCACGATCTTCAGAATAAACAGGGGCTAATAGCAGTTCTTCTAGCTCAGCTACTTTGACTAAGAACTCTGCTTCGTGAAGCAATGGTGCAGTTGAATGCGCTTCCAGCTGTTTAATTCCAACCTTAATCAGCTCACAGCCTTCTGCAAGCAGACTCACTAATCCAGGAGTATTCTTAATTTGATAAGCACATAGCTCTTTTAGTAGTTTCTCTAATGGAGAGGCTACTGACGCAATAGAATCAACCCCTGCCATATGCGCACTACCCTTCAAGGTATGCAAAGCGCGTTGCAATTGATCAGAAAGCTCATTATTAAAGTCTGATGCCAGTGATTCATCGATGAAATCATTAACGGCTTCGAGATGTGATGTTACCTCAGTAATAAATATCTCTAATAAAGCATCATCTATTAAGTTTTCTTCAGGCTCTTCAAATTCAACTGCTGGCTCAGTATTTTCAATAAGCTCAATTTCTTCGAGTAACTCTGCTTCTTCGGCCGGTGCATCTTCAACCTGTTCAATTTCTTCTATTAACTCAACAGGCTCTATGACTTCTACAAGCTCAACAGGCTCGATTTCCTCTACTAACGCAACATCAACATCTGGCTCTGCGAGCTCATTTATTGCATGAGAAGAGGAGAATTCGTCAGCAAAATCATTAATGGTTTCGCCCTGAGATAGTGCATTCGCATAATTCATGAGGCTATCCGTATCGACAGTCACAGCTGTACGCGTACGGAAATTTTCAATAAGTTCTGGAATATGAACAATAACTTGGTCAATCAATGCGCACGCGTTATCACCCAGTACGACGGTTTCATCAATGACTCGATTAAGCATGTTCTCAATCGACCATGCTAACTCTCCAAGTACCGCAGCCTTAACCATGCGACCACTACCTTTTAGGGTATGGAACGCTCTTCGCACGGTTGACTGTGCATCCGTATTGGATTTATCGGCACGATATTCTGGCCAATACTCTTGTAGAGTTTCTAAAACTTCTTCGGCTTCTTCTAAGAAGATTTCAATGATTTCATCATCGATAAGATCATCTTCTTCGATTTCAGCAACCTCTTCAACTTCAACAATGTCTTCAACTTCAACAATGTCTTCAACTTCAACAATGTCTTCAACTTCAACAACGTCTTCAACTTCAACAACGTCTTCAGCTTCAACAACGTCTTCAGCTTCAACAACGTCTTCAGCTTCAACAATGTCTTCAACTTCAACAACGTCTTCAGCAACAAGCGTTTCTATAACACCGTCTTCTAGATCGATTGTATCTACAATTTCTTCTGCATTAACAGGATCTGTAATGCCATCTAATATCGATGCCAAGTCGACTTCAGAGCTGATTGAATCATCTGAAGCTAGATCAATACTATCGAGCACGGAACCAAAGTCATCAGCACTTGAGTTGGTCTCTGTATTCCCTTCAACCGTGATAGGTTTTGGTAGGTTGGATAACGCAGTTTCTGCACGTTGCAATAAACTCTCATCAGCTTCTTGCGGGCTATTACTATACCGCTCAATGTAATACTCAACGCTGGTCAAAATATCAGCGAAGTTATCCATTACACTCCACTGAGCCTTTAAACCTTCGGTAATTAGCTGCTGCTCGACAAAATCGGCTATGCCTTCCAGTATTTTTGCTACACGCGGTAGCGGAATCATGTTGATCGAGCCTTCGATTGATCTCAACCAATGCGGGGCTTCTTCTAACTCAGAGGTATCCCATTGCTTTGCGATGTATTCAACAACCGCATCTTTGACTTGCTCTAAGACATTACGCGTTTCGTGCAATACCGCTTTTTGAGCATTACTAATAGAGACAGTCTCAGGGCTTGCTTCAACAAGTGTTCCTTCTTGCTGCATGCCATTCAAAGTCGCTTCTACATAAAGTAAAGCGCCCGCAATATCCATCAGCTCACTATCTTCTGCAGTACCTTCATCCAGCAAGCGAGTCACAATACTTTGCTGCTCTTGCAGCACTCGTCGTGGCATACCTAGACCCAGCATGCCCATCGTATCGATGATCTGCTTGAAGAACGGAACTAGTGAAGCCAAGGCTTCTTGGCGGTTCTCATCGTTGCGAACAAGATGATCAAACTTTTCTTTTAGTTCAACAATTTCTTCAACTAAGGCGCCTACAACACTGCCAACCGTCTTTTTATCGGGTCCCGATAATGCATTGCGCTGATCTTGTAATTCTTGCTCACTTGGCAATGACGCAGCTAAATTAAATTTGGTTTTAACCGCTGAAATAGCACCATCTTCTAGAGATGATTTCGCCACGTAATACAGTATGTTTTTAAGCAGTTCAGCGGGCGCAGGAATATTTAATACTTCAATGCCATCTTCTTGAGTACTTTTCAGCAAGGCATCTAATTCACGCAAAAGTGGTTTAGCACTTTTAGGAACCGACTCTTCAACTTTTAAATATTCAACAAATGCTAATGCTGGTAGCCATACAAGGCCTTGTGGGGTCTTACCAAGAGATCGCTCTAAGCGAGAGAATACTTTCTGTAAATAATCTAAGGCTAAGGCTTCTTGCTCACCACGTAGAATATGTAAAATCGCAGTTTGCTGCATTTGGCGTAATTTTTTAAGCCACGGTGCAAAACCAGGATCTTTGAATTTATTTAATTCTTCAGGCGTTAATGCCGTAGCAGCAGCAATACTTGGTGCAAACAATGCCGTTTCTGACATTAAGCTTTCGCCACGAGCAGCACGCAGTTCATTAAGAATGGGTAATAACACAACAGGCAGGTCTCGACGACCTACTTTGATATGCTCAAGGTAGCTTGGCAATTGAAGAATCGCCTGCATTAATACCTCAAGTACGTCCCCTTCATTAGCAACATCCCCTTCGGCCAATACCTTGGCTAAAGCTTCCATTTCTTCTGCTAATAATGCGGCGCCGTAAAATTCGACCATTTGCAAAGTGCCGTGCACTTGATGCAGATAGCTCAAACAGAATTTGAGACGAGTGCGATCCTGCGTATTTTCTACGTAGGCTTCTAATGCTTGTTGCGCCTGCTGAAGGGTCTCTTCAATCTCGCCTTTGACCCATTCCAGGGCGATGTAGTCGTGGCTCATCGCCTAGCGGCCTCCCATATTATTATTATCACGTCGCACATAGATTGATAATTTGTTGCTATCAACCTGAACTAAATTTGGATGTTGCCAATCTACCATTTCACCTAAACCTGTTACTAAAATCCCACCTTCAACTAATCGATCAGCTAAAGCATTAAGGATTTCACGACGACGCCACCGACGAAAATAGATCAATAAATTTTGGCAATAGATGACACTCAACCCTGAAACAGGAAAAGCGTCTAAATTTAAAGCGTTTACTTGCGAAAAACAGGTGCGATCTCGTAACGCTGAAACAACCTGGTATTCGTTATTTTCAACAGCGATGCAGTAGCGTTGGCGGTAAGAAGCAGGAAGTGTTTCAAGCTTACGAATAGAATATTTACCCTGCCTAGCCTTGCGCAATACTACCGTCGATAAGTCTGTTCCGGTTACCGAGAATTTAAAACCCTGATGGGTTAAGCATTCATCTGCAATCATAGCCAAACTATAGACTTCTTCGCCGGAAGAACAGCCCATACTCAGTATTTCAAAAGAACGATTAATGGGTGCTGTTTTAGCCATCTCCATCAAATGGCCTTTTACAAAACTCATAGCATCAGGATCACGAAAAAATCGCGTCTCCTGAACGGTTAAGCGATCAGAAAGTACTGACCACTCAATCGCACCACCGGAACCTGTTGTTACTCTCTGGTAATAGTCTTCATAGTCATCACAACCCAACTCACGCATACGGATGCCCAAGCTCGTTTGCAAAAAAGACTTTCGCTGAGGCGCAAGACACATGCCCGTGCGTTCCTCAAGCAAGTTCTGCCAAAGCAGAAATTGCTCTTCCTCCATATCAGGCATCATGCCAAAGCCGGAGCGCTTACTAGAAAAGAAATCTGATGGATTGCTCATCTTCTACCTACAGAGTCTGCTCGCTCTCAGGAAGCTTAAAGCCAGCAACCGATTCACGTAACTTGTTAGCCATGTCGGCAAGGTTACCAATCGACTTGGCCGTCGCAGTTGTACCTGCAGACGTTTGCGAAGTAATCTCTTGAATAACGTTCATCGTATTCGAAATATGACCGGCAGAAGATGCCTGCTGACGTGCAGCGTTGGAGATGTTCTGAATCAAGTCGGCCAAGTTTTTCGATACGTTTTCGATTTCTTCCAGTGCAACACCGGCGTCTTGTGCAAGGCGTGCGCCTCGTACCACTTCCGAGGTTGTGGTTTCCATCGAGATAACCGCTTCGTTCGTATCGTTCTGAATGGTTTTCACCAGCGCTTCAATCTGCTTCGTTGCCGCAGCAGAACGTTCTGCTAGTCGCTGTACTTCATCGGCAACAACCGCGAAGCCTCGACCTGCGTCACCGGCCATAGATGCCTGAATTGCAGCGTTCAACGATAGAATGTTTGTTTGGTCAGCAATATCGGTAATCAAGGATACAATATCCCCAATTTCCTGCGAAGATTCACCCAGACGTTTAATACGCTTAGACGTTTCTTGAATCTGTTCACGAATGTTATCCATACCGTGAATCGTTGCCTGTACAACCTCAGCACCTTTGTTGGCGATCGCAACCGATCGCTCTGCTACCGCAGATGATTCAGAGGCGTTTGCCGATACTTGGTCAATAGACACAGCCATTTCGTTAATAGCCGCAGAAGCTCCAGCAATTTCTTGTGCTTGGTGCTCAGATGCTTCAGCAAGATGCATCGCCGTTGCTTGTGTTTCTTGAGCAGCGGAGGATACCTGTACCGCTGTTTCGTTAATCGCCGATACCAACGAGCGCATCTGATCGATTGCGTAGTTGATGGAGTCAGCAATCGCACCCGTAAAGTCTTCTGTTACCGTCGCCTGCGTGGTTAAGTCACCATCGGCCAGATCGGCAATTTCATCAAGAAGACGTAAAATAGCGATTTGGTTTTGTTCGTTTTGATCAGCTGTTTCAGATAAATCCTTACGAGTATCACGGTAAGAAACGACACCTAAACCAACAATAGAGATTACTGCGAATAATGCAGATAGATAGGCAATAAGTTGTAATTTACCAAGGCTTTCAGTATTCGATTGAAACGCATTCGTCAAAGAAGATGTTTCGTTAAGTAGCAATTGAGAATCGGCAAAAATAGCATCCGATGCTTCACGTACTTGGAATAGTTCAGGAGACGTTTCAAGAATTTCATCAACCGAGCCCGATACGAACTCGAACAACTCAGCAATTTCGGCCAGTGCAAAGATAGCTTCTTCATCGGCTACTTGGCTAAGGTTCATCGCAACGTTACCTTCGATCATACCGTTAAGTACACGACCGAAAAGAGAAGCATCTCGTCCAAAAGCATCAGCAGCCATTACCGCATCTTCACCACCGCCCAATACTTTGTTAACCGAACGTACAATACGTTCTGCTAACCAAGACTGACGTTGTGCAACAGCAACCTGATCTGCAGGTGCGCCACTGTCCAATAAGATTTCTACAATCTCATCGTACTCGACCTGAAGCTGTGGAATTGTTTCTGCCAATGTTGCCGCAACTTCGTGCAACGAAAGGATAATATTTTGGGCTTGTACAATCTGATCAGCGTTATTCGAAACTTTGTTCCAAATACCCTGTACGTTCGTCATTGTTGCAATTTCTGCAGGAGGTAAGCCAGTATCTGTATTACCTTCATTCAAATAACCCCAACGAGTTTGGAAGTTATCACGTGCATTACGCAACAAAGAGAAGGCAGGGCCTTTACCACCAGCAGCTTCCACGGCGTTCTTTGCCAATTCTTGCGAAAGTACTCGTAGCTCACCAGCGTGGCTAATGTATTCTTTATCTTGGTTTGCTTTAGTGTTCACAAAGATTGTCACACCCAAGAACGCAAGGATTGAAACAATCAGCATCACTGTAAAGAAACCTGCTCGTGGGTTTCCAAATACTGTGGACCAAACGCTTCCCGTTTCTTTACTCATTCTGCTATCTCCGTACTTATTTGCACGTTTGTTATTATTAAGGGTTCAGTGCAATCCATAGACTGAACCGCAACAAACTATTTTATTAAACGGCTACATGCAGAAATTCATCTGCTTGAACCAGGTCTGTAAAACTAAAGATGGGCCAATTAGACCCATCACGCTCAAAGCAACCACGCACATAAGGCGCGTAATTAGCTTCAATATTCATTTGATTATTTACTAAGTGAGAAGGGAATTGCTGCATACCAAGCACCGCATCAACCAATAGGCCGTGTTGCTGCTGGCCTTCTCCTACAACGAGAACTCGTCGGGTCTTCCAGTTAGTTTTGGACGGAACATCTAATAATCCGGCCAAATCTAAAATAGGCACCAAGCGCCCCCGAATATTAGAAACACCTAACATCCAGTTTCTAACACCAGGAACTTTAGTCACACGAGGAGTTTGCAATATTTCATCAACCTCCCCCATTGGGGCTACGAACCTTTGCCCTGCCAACATAAAACCGATACCACGCCAATAAGTTACCGCCTCTGTTTTTTGCGGCAACTCACTCGCGTTATTTCGACTTTTTTTAGCGATCTCTACTAGCAGAGCAAAAGGTGACATATTAACCAGCCATGACCATTTTAATTTCTTCCATTAATCGAGCAGCAGGAACAGGCTTAACAAGGTAGCCTTTAGCGCCTTGACGCCTGCCCCATACTCGGTCAGTTTCTTGATCTTTTGTTGTAACAATAATTACAGGGATATGTTGAGTACTCGGATCTTTCGTCAACTGTCGTGTTGCCTGAAAACCATTAAGGCCAGGCATAACGATATCCATTAATACGACATCAGGTTTTTCTTGACGAGCAAGCGCTACGCCATCAGCACCATTTTCAGCCGTTAAGACTTCATGACCGTGCTGTTCAAGCATCGTTTTAAACGAATGCGTTTCCGTTGGAGAATCGTCAACTACAAGTACGCGCGCCATTCTCAAATTACCTCTAAATTAATACTGCTATCGACAAACTATTTAACAAAGTTACGAATTGCACCAAGCAACTCATCTTTACTAAAGGGTTTGGTTAAATATTGGTCAGAACCAACAATACGTCCTTTGGCTTTATCAAAAAGCCCATCTTTACTCGAAAGCATAATAACTGGCGTATCTTTATATTTAGAATTATTTTTAATTAACGCACATGTCTGATAACCATCTAAACGCGGCATCATAATGTCGACGAAGATGATATTTGGGTGCGTATCTGCGATTTTTGCCAACGCATCAAAACCATCAGTTGCAGTTATTACTTCACAACCGACCTTTTTTAATAGGGTTTCGGCGGTACGACGAATAGTTTTACTATCGTCAATAACCATAACTTTCAGGTTATCAAAGTTATCGTCCATATAAGAGCCTTCAACCATCCAAATGAATTTTTTTGTTAGATATAGCGGTCTCGAAGTGCGAGGGACGCTGATTACAACCTTTGTAACATACAATTGTAGACCTTCACAACGCTAACGCGTAAAAGTTAGAACTGATCGAAACAATTAATTCCACTGCAAGTCTCAATACTTAGGGTAAAATGCACACAATACATTCGTTTTCTCTTATCTGGAGCAGTCATGAGCATTAAAGTCGGCATCGTAATGGATCCTATTGAACAAATATATTTTCACAAAGATACCTCTCTCGCATTGATGTTTGCTGCCCAACAGCATGATTGCGAACTTTTCTACATGGAACAAGAAGACCTGTCGATTCAAAATGGTGTGGCATATGGACGAATGGCGCCAATTAAAGTGGCCATGGACCCAGAGAACTGGTTTGAAAAAGAAGCGGCCGTCGATCGTCCACTGAGCGACCTACAGCTTATTCTAATGCGAAAAGACCCTCCATTTGATAGCGAATTCATTTACAGCACCTATATATTAGAGCGTGCTGAGCAGCAAGGCGTCATCATCGCCAACAAGCCTCAAAGCTTGCGTGATTGTAACGAGAAGGTATTCGCAACCGAATTTGCCGATCTTATGAGCCCAACCACGGTGACTCGTCGACCAGATCTATTAAAAGCCTTCCACGCGGAACATGGCGATGTAATCTTTAAACCGCTAGATGGAATGGGCGGTTCTTCAATTTTCCGATTAAAAGAAGGCGACCCGAATGTCAGCGTTATTATTGAAACCCTGACCAATCATGGCCAGCAGCAAATAATGGCTCAGCGCTTCATTCCTGAGATCACTCAAGGTGATAAACGCATCCTTATCATTGATGGAGAAGCCGTTCCGTTCACACTGGCTCGCATTCCTGCTAAAGGTGAAACACGTGGCAACCTAGCCGCTGGCGGTTCTGGTATCACCATGACGTTAACAAATAAAGAGAAGGCGATTGCCGATAAAATTGGTCCGATATTAAAAGAGAAGGGCTTATACTTTGTTGGTCTTGACGTTATTGGTGATTACGTGACTGAAATTAACGTCACTAGCCCGACCTGCGTACGTGAAATAAGTCGCGATTCGGGCATTGATGTAGCCGACCAGCTAATCACCTGTTTACTACAGAAAGTGCGCTGTTAAACTAGGGCACCTTTTAATTACTACAATGTGAGACCGCCCATGAGTAGCTCTGCTACAGTTACCAGCGCTGACCGCTTAACCTTTACTGGTTTCTTGGCTGCCTTGTTGCATGCGGCCCTCATATTGGGCATCAGCTTTACCGCCACCGATAGAACGCAAACCTCGCATACTTTAGAAGTAACGCTTGCGAACTATAAAAGTGAACAAGCTCCTGAGAAAGCCGACTTCCTTGCCCAAGAACACCAGCAAGGAAGTGGCACTTTAGATGAAGCTAAAATGTTGACGACGGATGTCGACGCCGATTTTAATGCCAACAGCATTCAAGAAACCTCGCCATTAGAGCAACAAGCCAGCGCACCACAAGTTAAGCCAGAGCAATCCGCATTGATTGCCACAACCGGCAAGTCTCGTTTTAAAACTCAAATAACGCCCAAGCAAGATGCGGTTAAGCCTACCGACATTCCTGATGGCCCGCGTAAGTCTTTATTAGAACGCAGCTTAGAAATTGCGAGCCTAGAAGCCAAGCTCGATACCCAAAGACAGATTTACGCAAAATCACCTCGAATTCAGCGCCTTACCGCAGCGTCAACCATGAAAGCCAATGATGCTTACTACGTTAATAGCTGGCGTCGAAAAATCGAAAATACCGGTCGAATTAATTACCCTCGCGAAGCCGAGAGTTGCTTCAATGATTGCTCTTTACGTTTGCTGGTTTCAATTCATCCAGATGGCACAATCAACAAACTCACAGTATTAGAATCGTCCGGAAAGAAGGTTCTCGATGACGCGGCTATTCGTATTGTTCGGCGTTCAGCACCTTTCGCACCCTTCACAGAAGAAATGAAACAAGATATCGATTTGCTCGAAATCATTCGTACCTGGAAGTTTAAAGGCAACCGCTACATGACGGACGTAAACTAATGGCCGATACTCCAGAATTCAGCAGTTTAAAAGACCACTTTCTGATTGCGATGCCGGCATTAAAAGGCTCATCCTTTGAACATACAATTACCTATATATGCAACCATGACGGCAATGGTGCAATGGGAATTGTATTGAACCAGCCAACAGAATTGAATCTTTACGAAGTACTTGAACAACTAGAAATTGAGGGTGCTCATGGCCATGATCACCCAGTATTATTAGGCGGCCCGGTTCATCAAGATCATGGATTTATTCTTCACTTAGAGAAAGGCGATTGGCGCTCAACACTGCCTGTTACCGACGAAGTTCATGTCAGTACCTCTAAAGACATTTTAACATCTTTAGCTCAAGGCACTGGTCCATCGCAGTATAAAGTCGCTTTAGGTTATGCCGGGTGGGACGCCGGACAGCTAGAAGAAGAGCTGCTCGATAACTCATGGATAACCGTCGCGGCTAATACTGACATTATTTTCAATACCCCAACCGACAAAATGTACCAAGCAGCGCTTCAGCTACTGGGTATTGATGAAGGCTTTCTCAGCTCAGATGCAGGTCACGCATAATGGCACAAGTTTATGATCATTGGATGGCCTTCGATTTTGGTACTCAACGTATTGGTATCGCCGTCGGTCAACGCATTACCGGTAAAGCCACTCCGATCGACCCAATCAAAGCCCGAGACGGCATTCCTAACTGGGAAGCGTTAGGGAAAATCATTGAAGAATGGAAGCCTCAAGCGTTTTTAACCGGCCTACCATTAAACATGGATGGCACCCCAAGCGACCTAAGCCGTCGCGCGAACAAATTTGCCAATCGCTTAGAGGGCCGCTTTCACCGCCCCTCTTTCACCCATGACGAGCGCCTTACTAGCTACGAAGCAAAAGGGATCGTCATTGAAATGGGCGGCAATCGTAATTTTGGTGAAAACTCCGTCGATGGCATCGCAGCACAACTCATTTTAGAAAGCTTTCTTACTCAATATCAATCTGAGCAAAGTGAAAGCGAATAAGGAATTAGAAGCATGAATACGTCAGTCTCCGACCTACCCGATCCAGAAGCTCTGTATCAGCAACTGGCTCTTGATGTTAAACAGTTCATTGCGAGTAAGAACCTGCAGCAACCGTTAATCATCGGCATTCGCACAGGCGGCGCTTGGTTAGCACAACGTTTACAGAAAGAACTGGCATTGCCTGAACTGGGTATATTAGACATCAGCTTCTATCGCGATGACTTTGATGAAAGAGGACTGAGTGCTCACGCTAAAGGCTCTGATCTACCCGACTCCATCGAAGATCGCGACATTATTTTGGTCGACGATGTTTTAATGAGTGGCCGTACAATACGCGCCGCCATGAACGAGATTTTTGACTATGGCCGCCCTACCAGCATTCAGCTGGTATGTTTATTGGATATTGGCCAGCGCCAGCTTCCGATTCAAGCAGATGTTGTCGGCGCAAAAATTGAACTGATCGCAGGACAAAAGATTAAATTATCCGGCCCTGACCCATTAGCACTGACCCTTGGTTAACCGTTAGTCATTACGCTTCAACTGAAGCTCTAGAAATTATGAGTTATTAATTATGACCCGACATTCTGATCCAACCCAAGTTCAGCTTACTGCTGACGGCCGCCTGAAACACTTCTTAACCACAGAAGGGTTAAGCAAAGAATTATTAACAGAAATATTAGACCTAGCGGACTCCTTTATCAGTACCCAAGAAAGAGCGGTTAAAAAAGTCCCCCTGCTTCGTGGTAAGACCGTCGTCAATTTATTCTTTGAAAACTCGACCCGTACACGCTCCACATTCGAATTAGCCGCCAAACGTTTAAGCGCCGATATTCTAAACTTAGACATTGCTCGCTCTGCAACTTCCAAGGGTGAAACCTTAATGGACACTTTGTGGAACCTTGAAGCGATGTATAGCGACATGTTTGTTGTGCGCCACGCAGATAGCGGTGCTGCACATTTCATTGCCGAACAAGTTACCCCAGGCGTTGCCATTATTAATGCCGGTGATGGCCGCCATGCGCACCCAACTCAAGCCATGTTGGATATGCTGACAATTCGCCGTCACAAAGGAAAAATTGAAGGTCAGACCATCGCCATTGTTGGCGACATCCTTCACTCTCGAGTTGCCCGCTCCCAGATACACGCTCTCAAGACCCTTGGCGCAAAAGAAGTCCGAGTAATTGGCCCTGCAACCTTGGTCCCTAAAGAAATGAAAGACCTTGGCGCTAGTATCTACTGCAACATGGAAAAAGGCTTAACCGATGTCGACGTTGTCATTATGCTGCGCCTACAAAAAGAGCGCATGTCAGACGCACTGCTGCCGAGTGAGGGCGAGTATTTTAAGCTGTACGGCTTAACAGAAGCTAAATTAGCCCTAGCCAAAGCAGATGCTATCGTCATGCACCCTGGCCCAATCAATCGTGGTGTGGAAATTGATTCAGCCGTTGCTGATGGTAAGCAATCTGTGATTTTAAACCAAGTCAGCTACGGTATTGCCGTACGTATGGCTGTGATGGCCATGGCTATGAGTGGCCAAGTGGCCGAGCAACAAGCATTGAGCAATAAGAACAGTGAGCACGACGATACTAAAACAACAATTTCAGGAGCAACTGTATGAGCACTTTAACGTTAACCCATGCTCAGGTGCTCGACCCAAGTTTGGGCTTAAATCAGCTCAGTGACATTGTGATTGAATACGGTTTTATTATCGACATAACTGCAGCAGGTAAGTCAATTTCAACCAATCCGGAATTTAATGCAGAAAAAGCGTTGGTTATTCCAGGCTTGATTGACTTAAGTGCGCATATTCACAATATTGCCAGTGAAACAGTTGCGGCGGCCAAGGGTGGAATTACCCACCTTTGTGCTCAGCCAAACAGCCGTCAGTTAATTGATACGCCTGCCAATGTGAGCTTGCTGCAGCAAGCGTCCGCTAAGGCGAACAGCAGCCGCTTATTGCCGATAGGTGCACTCACTCAAAAACTAGCTGGGGATCAACTGGCTAATATGCACAGCCTGAAACAGGCTGGATGCATCGCGCTATCCAACGCCCGTGAACCGATTAAAAATGCCTTAGTCTTACGCCGCATAATGGAATACGCCACTACACACGATATGCTGATTATGCTGACCGCAGAGGATTGCGACTTAAGTGCAAACGGCATAATGCATGAAGGGCCAACCGCAAACCGCCTTGGCCTAACAGGCATTGCCGAAGTGGCCGAAACAGCCGCGCTTGCACAACAACTACTATTAGTGGAACTAACCGGTTGTCGCTCTCACTTCAGCCAACTCAGCTGTGGTCGTTCAGTATCAATGATTCGCGCTGCACAAGCACAAGGCTTACCGGTAAGTGCTGATGTCGCCATTGCCAACCTCATGTTTACGGATGAAGATGTTGACGGTTTTGATAGCACCTTCAACGTTCAACCGCCTCTGCGCAGCGAGAAAGATCGACAAGCACTACTAGCCGGGGTTAATGATGGAGTTTTGGCTATCTGCTCTAATCACCAAGCGCAAGACATTGCCGCGAAAAAAGCACCTTTCGCCGCTGCCGAACCCGGCATGAGTCTTTTAGATACCTGGCTTTCGATGATGTTAACACTGGTCAATAAAGGCGAGTTGGATCTTAGTGCAGTCGTGAATGCGAGCTCTATTTTACCGGCGAAGATTCTGGGTTTAAAAGCAGGATTGCAGCGAGAACAGCTCGCAAACTTAGTCGTCGTTAAGCAAGATGCCGACATCTGTTACAGCATTGATTCACTGTTATCTTCGGGCAAGAATAGCCCTGTATTAGGCGAACCATTAAAAGGCGAGGTTAAACTTACCTTTAGTGCTGGTCGCGAAGTCTACCGCGCCTAATCACGTAATCGCGGCCTAGAATGAAAAGAGCTTACCCGAAAGTAAGCTCTTTTTTCTGCCAACGCTCAAAAAGCTCATTGGCAGGAATAGGCCGACAATATAAATATCCTTGAACATAATCACAGCCTTGGCTTTGTAAAAACGTTTGATGCTCCTCCGTCTCTACACCTTCTGCTAACACCTCAATTCCCAACTGCTTAGCCATCGCAATAATTGCACTCACAATCGCTTTATCGCTCGCATCGGTTGTGATGTCTCGAATAAACGACTGATCTATCTTTAAAATATCGATAGGGAACTGCTTCAAATAACTCAGCGATGAATAGCCTGTACCAAAGTCATCAATGGCCAACGTAATCCCTAAATCACGCATACTATTAAGAATATTAAGCGTTTCAGAAATATCGTCAATCAAGATACTTTCAGTCAACTCCAAAGAAAATAACTTGGCAGGGTAGTTGTATTTTTCAAGCGACTGACGAATCACTTCGGTTAAATGTTTGCCATGACGAAACTGAAAGGCAGACACGTTAATAGCAACTTTTACCGCGGGGAAGCCTTTATCTTGTAAGGCCTTCATATCGCGACAAGCTGCTTCAACCACCCAATCTCCGATCTGGCCAATTAAGCCAGTATCTTCAGCTAAGGGAATAAACTCAGCAGGAGAAATCATACCTTGCTCAGGATCAAACCAACGAATCAATGCTTCTGTACCAATGACTTCGCCCGTTTTTAAATCAAGCTGGGGCTGATAAAACAATTGAAAGTGATCCTGCTCGATCGCATTGCGTAATTTATTTTCAAGCACCAATCGATTATGAGCTTGTTTGTTCATTGATGGCATAAAGAATTGGAAATTATTCTTCCCTTCATCTTTCGCGTGATACATCGCCATGTCGGCATTGCGCAATAATTCCTCATGACTATCACCATCATTCGGATAAATCGCAATACCGATACTGGCACCAATAACAACCTGATGCCCGGATACATTGATAGGGTTAGAAAGCTTATGCAAAAGCGTATTCGCAATATCGGCTACTTTCTCTACCTTTCTCATACCCGATAAGACAATTGTGAACTCATCACCACCTTGGCGCGAAACCGTATCTTCAGAACGCACCTGAGACTGAAAAATCTGAGCGACGTGCTTTAATAAATCATCCCCATAATTATGCCCAAGAGAATCATTAACCGTTTTAAAATTATCTAGGTCAAAAACCATTACCGCGACTTTCTCGCCAGAATTACGCTGTGAACGCTCAAGCGCCTGCTGCAAACGGTCCGTTAATAATCTTCTGTTGGGTAGGTTGGTCAGCGGATCATAAAAAGCCAACTGCTCAATCGTCTGCTGAGCATCGTGTAAATTGGTATTATCTTCTGATGTCGAGACATAGTGCGTAGTTCTGCCGTCATCCCCCTTAATAGGAATAATAGATTGCAGGGCCCAATACAAAGAACCATTTTTACGCTGGCTTCGTACTTGACCGCTCCACTCTCGCCCTGATCTTAGAGTGCTGATGATCTCTTTATAGGTATTATCATTCGCGTAGCGGCTGTGCAATATCGCCGGAGTTTTATTGATAAGCTCATCCCGAGAATACCCCGTTAAAACAGAGAATGCACGATTGGTATATTCAATTTTAAAATTGATATCCGTAATTAAAATGGCATGCGCATTCTGCTCGACTACTTGAGATAGCTGATGAATTTTAGCCTCGACCTGCTCACGTTCTTTTCTCTCTTGTAGGTGCAACATAGCAACACCGACATCTCGACCCAGGGTCTCCAATAGCGCCAGCATTTTTTCATCAAAGGCATCCGCGACTTCTGAATAAATCGCATAAACACCCAATACCCTGCCATTAATGCTTAAAGGCACGGCAGCAATCGCCTCATAACCTCGCTCCTCTGCGGCATTACTCCAAGGCGAGAAGTCTGGGTCTTGCTTGGTATTATTAACGCACTGCACCTGACCCATTTTTGCCGCTTTGCCGACAGGGCCACGAGAAAGGGCCGAATCGTCTATCCGGATCTCCATTCCCTGCAGATACTCCAAGCCATTCCCCGAATGAGCCTCGGGCTTAATATACTCGCCATCGACCAAACCAATCCAAGACATCTTAAAACCGCCATATTGCACTGCAATATTACAAATATCATCAAACATCATTTGGCGCGAAGTGGCTCTAGCGATCGCTTTATTGGTATAACTCAGCACTGTATACAAACGGTTAAAAATTTCTGATCGCGTCTGGGCTTCTTTCTCGGCGGTAATATTTCTACGAACATGAACCATGCCCACCGACTCATCGCCATGCCCTATCTGAGAAAGCGTCACTTCAAACCACTGTTGGTCTCTCTCGACAAAAAACACACTACTGGTTAAACTTTTTCCGACATGAATACAGCGGCAAATTTGGCAATCATCCTCTGATACAGCGGGGTCATGCTGCAGCTCATGGCAGGCACGACCCAATGCTTCTACGTTATCTTTTAAGTTACGACGAAACGCTTCATTAACCTGGCGAACATAGCCTTTGCGATCAACCACAATGGTTTCATCCGGTACCGCATCATAGGTATTCGCCGCCCGCGCAAGACTCAAAAAAGGGCGGCGTAAGCTAGACTCAATGAGCACCAAGTAGATTGCCCAAAACGATAGCAACTTCAATATATGCCCAAGAGTGAGCATTGAGTCATTAAATTCGCTGTACAAGGTTAATGAGTATTCGGCAAAAATAGTTAAGATAATTGAGAGATTGATAAAGATTAAACTGCTGGGCTCAACGTCTTTTTTAATACGCCTAAACGTAAACAATGACCCCAACAATAAGAGAATGATTGTATATTCTAAGAATATTTTAATCGAAGTTAAGCCCTCACCCTCAATAAAAAAGGCGGGCAGCCAATTCTGATATATAGCAAGAAACATCAACAAGGTGATACTTGTCATCACCATGATTAAGTTGCTAGAACGGTACTTGGTATGAATAAAGAAGGGCGCTAGCAACAATAAAACAGACTCAAAAAGTCGTGCGCTAATCCAGAACTGCAGACTGATATTGCCCGCATCGTTTTCGACAAAAGGCATACCCTCAAAGCTAAGCATATGGGCTAAATCGAGCCCGCCTATAAATAAATAGCCACATCCTAATAACAATAGAAACTGATTTTTTGCGAGAGCGTAGGTATGCCAAGCGACAATGGCACTAATAATCGCAACCGTCACCGCAAATAGTTCAACCAGCGTATGAAAAAGTAAGACATCACTTTTTATAGCGACAGCCAGAAATACAAGCATAAATATGGGCATCCACACATATCGTGCAGAACCATAAGTCAACGCTGTTAACCCTCTTTCAAAAGACTGCAATCTACATACTACTCATATTATTAATCGTCCCAGCAGGGAATGTTAAGGGGCATTGCTTAGCGAATGCTCATATCGTGCAATTAATCTTGTAAAGTAAGCCCTTTAGAGGCATCACCAAGCTGATCAGAATCGGTTTCTGAACCTAGCTTAATCATTAAGCGTAGATCATTTGGTGAGTCTGCGTGGGAAATGGCGTCTTCGTAAGTGATTTCACCAGACTCATAGAGCGCATACAAAGCCTGATCGAAGGTTTGCATCCCCTCATCATTGGGACGACTCATTAAAGCTTTCAAGTCATGGACTTCACCCTTACGAATAATGTCTGAAACTAACGGCGTATTAATTAACACTTCTACCACTGCTCGGCGGCCTTTACCATCAGGAGTTGGGATTAATTGCTGGGCGACAATTGCACGTAGGTTAAGCGATAAATCCATCCAAATTTGATGGTGACGTTCAGGCGGAAAAAAATGAAGAACTCGATCAAGTGCCTGGTTCGCGTTGTTCGCGTGCAGCGTCGCAAGGGCCAAGTGACCCGTTTCGGCGAAGGTCACCGCATGCGACATAACGTCCGAGCTACGCACCTCACCAATCATAATGACATCCGGTGCCTGTCTTAGAGCATTCTTTAGACCCACTTCGAAACTTTCAGTATCCATACCCACTTCACGCTGCGTGACAATACAGCCCTGATGCTGGTGAATAAATTCAATAGGATCTTCAACGCTAAGAATATGACCTTTACTATTACCGTTACGGTGCCCAATCATCGCGGCTAAAGACGTCGACTTACCTGCCCCCGTTGCCCCTACGAATAAGATCAACCCCCGTTTGGCCATCGCTAACTCTTTAACAACATCCGGCAATCCCAGTTCATCAACCGACGGAATAATCGTTTCGATGCGACGCAGTACCATACCAATGACGTTTCGCTGATAAAAAGCACTGGCGCGAAATCGACCAATGCCTGTGGCGCTAATCGCAAAATTACATTCTTTATGCTCATCAAACTCATCACGCTGGCGCTTGTTCATTAAGCCCAAGACGATATCTCGGCTTTGCTCAGCCGCTAAAGGGCTTTTAGTTAGGGGCATGATTCGGCCATGCACCTTAATAGAAGCTGGTACTCCCGCGGTAATAAATAAGTCAGAGGCACCTTTATCCACCATGACCCGCAAGAATTTTTCCATCGACATGAGCTATAACTCCAAACGCATTGAATATCTAAATATAAGTTTATGAATGTTTTCAAAAAATGCCTAATAATGCTCAGCATTCATTTGAATAACTTTTTTCTAATTAAAAGCTATCTGTAATTAAAAGTTTTCTGGCATCTTCGCCTTATCGCGAGCAACTTCTCGCGTAATCAGACCTTTACTCAGCATGGTCTGTAAGCACTGATCCATCGTTTGCATGCCCAACGCACCACCCGTTTGAATGGCCGAGTACATTTGAGCGATCTTTGCTTCACGAATAAGGTTACGAATGGCGGGGGTACCAATCATAATTTCATGAGCAGCAATTCGGCCACCGCCGGTTTTCTTCAGCAGAGTCTGTGATACAACGCCTTGTAATGATTCTGATAACATCGAACGAACCATCGATTTCTCTTCCGCTGGGAATACATCCACAATACGGTCAATGGTCTTTGCCGCAGAGCTGGTGTGCAAGGTTCCAAATACAACGTGACCTGTCTCTGCCGCCGATAGAGCCAAACGAATGGTTTCTAAATCTCGCATTTCGCCAACCAAGATAACATCAGGATCTTCACGTAATGCCGAGCGTAAGGCTTCGTTAAAACCTAACGTATCTCGGTGAACTTCACGCTGGTTCACAAGACTTTTTTTAGATTCGTGTACGAATTCGATAGGGTCTTCTACGGTCAGGATATGGTCATATTTTGTATCGTTAATATAATCAACCATCGCCGCCAGTGTGGTTGATTTACCCGAACCTGTTGGTCCGGTAACGAGAACAAGTCCACGCGGAGTCATTGCCAAATCTTTAAAGATTTGGCCCATACCCAAGTCATCCATACTCAGAATTTTGGAAGGAATGGTTCGGAATACAGCACCAGCACCACGGTTGTGATTAAAGGCGTTCACACGGAAACGCGCCACACCCGGCACCTCAAACGAGAAATCGGTCTCTAAAAACTCTTCGAAATCCTTACGCTGCTTATCATTCATGATCTCGTAGACCAAAGAATGTACTTCTTTATGGTCAAGCGCCGGCAAGTTAATACGGCGAACATCACCATCAACTCGAATCATTGGTGGCATTTCTGCTGATAGATGTAAATCCGAAGCGCCTTGCTTAGCACTAAATGCCAATAACTCAGTAATATCCATACTTGTTCCTCAACCTAAACCGGGATTTCGCTTATACTTAAATATGTCGTTTTGTGGACACCTAAAATTCAGTATAGAGAATGATCCGCCACTGTAACGTATAACATCCCTATAATCCTAAAGCAGTTATCAAGAATGTCTACACTAGAGCAACGATATCAGACCGTTAGAGCGCATATTTCCTCGGCTTGTGAACAGACGCACCGTTCTTCCGAAGCCGTAAAACTTCTTGCTGTTAGCAAAACAAAACCAGCCCAAATGGTTGAGGTTTTGTACCAACTGGGCCAACGATCTTTCGGCGAGAATTATCTACAAGATGCTGTCGAAAAAATAACCCAGCTAGCGCATCTCGCCGATATCGAGTGGCACTTTATCGGGCCTATCCAATCGAATAAAACCCGGGTGATCGCCGAGCACTTTCAATGGGTAGAAACCCTTGATAGAGATAAAATTGCTCAACGCCTAAATGATCAACGTCCCACCTCTGCTCCGGCCTTAAATGTTCTTATTCAAATAAATATCAGCCGCGAAGAGCAAAAGAGTGGTATTGCACCTGAGCAAGCCGAACAGTTGGCCGCATTCATAGAGCAACTACCGCAATTATCATTACGCGGATTAATGTGCATTCCCGAAGCGACTCAAGACGAAAGCAAACTCGCCGCACAATTTGACGAGATGCAGCAACTTTTGCAGCAACTTGCTAACAATCATCCACAATGCACAGTATTATCCATGGGCATGTCGAATGATTTAGCACTGGCCGTAAAGCACGGCAGTAGCCAAGTCAGAATTGGTACCGATATTTTTGGCAGTCGTGATTAGATCCATTTAAGAATTCAGAACATTTTAAAGGAATTTCCATGAGCAATATTTGTTTTATCGGCGGTGGCAACATGGCCACTAGCCTTATTGGCGGCCTTATCGCCCAAGGTCATGCGGCAAATTCTATTAGCGTGAGTGATCCGAATGAAGCACAGCGCGAACAACTCACAACACAATACGGCATCAATACCTTTGCCGACTGCGCACCTGCTTTAGCCGATGCAGACATCGTTGTTTTGGCCGTAAAGCCTCAAGTCATGAAAGACGTTGCACTGATTGTTGCCAAAGCCGCCGAACAATCTTCAAAGCAGCCATTATTCGTCTCGATTGCGGCAGGCATTAACTTGTACTCATTGCAGCAATGGTTAGGTAAAGACCAAGCCATTGTTCGCTGCATGCCGAATACGCCCTCCCTGATTCAGCTAGGGGCCACCGGCCTGTTCGCCAACGAACAAACCTCTATTGTACAAAAGAACTTGGCCGAAACCGTATTGAAAGCCGCGGGTATCGTTCAGTGGGTTCAAAGCGAAGCTGAAATTGACGCCGTTACCGCCGTGTCTGGCAGCGGTCCAGCCTATTACTTCTTGTTAATGGAAGCGATGATCGATGCGGGTATTGAATTAGGCTTAAGTCGTGAAACGGCAAGTGAACTCACCATTCAAACAGCCATTGGCGCGGCTCAAATGGCCAAAGAAAGTGATGTCGATGTAGCCGAGTTACGCCGCCGAGTTACGTCACCTGGCGGAACTACTGAAGAAGCCATTAATACTTTCGAAGGTGCCCATCTGCGTGACATAGTAAAAGCAGCCTTAAGTGCGGCCAATCGTCGTTCTGGCGAACTTGCGCTGATGCTAGGCGAAGAGATGCCAAGCGAAAAGTAAGTATTTGTATAGAAAGTCACTTGTAAGGCCGCATAGGGGTAGAAAATTATCCCTATCGGCTCTATCTTAATAGCCTTACGATCAACTAATTTTATAATCCTATTTCTATACCGTTTTCGGAGATGTATATGACCCCCCTTACCCAAGCGGGCATGTTAGTAATTAATACTCTAGCGGGCCTGTATTTATTGGTCGTGGTATTGCGTTTTTTACTGCAACTAGTGCGAGCAGACTTCTACAACCCGGTCTCTCAGTTTATTGTGAAGGCGACAAACCCTCTGTTGATTCCTTTGCGAAAAGTGATCCCAGGCTTGGGCGGTATTGATCTCGCGTCCCTTGTTTTAGCCTTATTCGTTCAGGCTGTCGCGATTGTCTTAATCCTCTTATTAAATGGCATTCAGCCGCCACTTCAAGTCGCAATCTGGGCCATTATTGGTGTGCTTAGTCTGTTCTTGAAAATCTATTTCTGGGGATTATTAATTACCGTCATCGCTTCATGGATCGCTCCGGGCTCATACAACCCTGCGCTCATTTTGATTAGCCAAATTCTTGAACCTGCGATGAAGCCCATCCGTAAAATTATGCCTGACATGGGTGGGCTAGACCTGTCACCTATCATCATGTTTTTAACCATTCAAGTATTGGAAGTACTGGTAGTGAGAGGGATGGCAGGAGCAAGCGGTATGCCGGCAGGCCTAATCATGGGCATTTAAGGTTAAGATTTCACATTATCTAGCCTGCTTAATATAAGCAGGCTAGATAAACTGGCTGAGGTTTAACGTAGAGCTAACCTTCAGTCACAGATAGAGTTGCGCACTCAGGTGCAGATAGTCCCTGAATGTTCACACTTTTATCGCTATAATCCCCCCATTAAGCTGTCTTAACTACCTTATCTTCAACAGTATTTGAGCAGTATTCGGATTTTCTAGGACAACGAGCAGTCATGCCAGAGCACATTCCAGCCGATAGCGTCGGTATCATAAGTCCAATCGTTCAGCGTTTTGATGAACCATTAACGCTACGCAGTGGCCGAGTTCTTGAATCTTACGAATTGATTTACGAAACCTACGGTGAACTCAATGCCGATGCTAGCAATGCCATTCTCATTTGCCATGCACTTAGCGGTGATCACCATGCAGCGGGCTACCACAGCATGGACGATAAACGCCCAGGTTGGTGGGACACCTGTATTGGCCCTGGCAAAGCCATTGATACCAATACGTTCTTTGTAGTCAGCTTAAATAACTTAGGCGGCTGCTCTGGCTCTACCGGCCCAACCAGCATTAATCCAGAAACAGGCAAAGCCTACGGCCCAGATTTTCCGATTATTGCCGTTCGTGACTGGGTTCGAAGCCAAAAACGTCTAGCTGACTTTCTAAATATTCAGCAATGGGCCGCGGTTGTCGGTGGCTCTTTAGGTGGCATGCAAGTATTGCGCTGGTCGATTCAATATCCAGAACGCCTACGCCATGCACTGGTGATCGCTTCAGCACCTAAGCTATCAGCACAAAACATTGCCTTCAATGAAGTTGCTCGCCAAGCAATCTCTAAAGACCCCGATTTCCACAACGGTCGCTATATGGATCATGGTGTGGTTCCTAAAGCCGGCTTGTCTCAAGCTCGTATGCTAGGACACCTGACTTATATGTCAGGCGATGCCATGGAAAAGAAGTTTGATCGCGACCTCAAAAGCGACGAACTCAGCTTTAGCTTCAACCCTGAATTCCAAGTAGAAAGCTATTTGCACTATCAGGGTCAAAAGTTCAGCACCCAGTTTGATGCCAATACCTACATGCTAATGACCAAAGCGTTGGATTATTTTGACCCAACCATTGATCACGACGGCGATTTAGTAAAATGCTTAAGCCAAGCTCAGTGCAAGTTCTTTGTTGTCTCATTCACAACCGACTGGCGCTTTGCCCCTGACCGCTCTGAAGAGATCGTTAACGCACTCATTCAGGCCGACAAAGACGTCAGCTACGCCTGCATTGCTTCCGATAACGGGCATGATGCATTCTTATTGCCTATTCCTCGTTACCTTGATGTCTTTAGTGCATACATGGAACGAGTAGAAGCCGATATTCCTGCCCGCTCAGGCGCGAGTACGACAGGAGAATCCTCATGAGCCAAGCATTAACAGACTTACGACCAGACCTAACCATTATTCAGCAATGGGTTAAGCCAAACAGCGAAGTGCTCGACTTAGGCTGTGGTCAAGGCGAATTATTAAGCTACTTAAAAGCCGAAAAAGGCGTACGAGGTTATGGCTTAGAAATTAACCCCGAAAAGATCACTCATTGCATTAAAAACGGCATCAACGTCATTGAACAAAATCTAGATGCGGGCTTAGGCAACTTTAAAGATAACAGCATCGATACGGTCATCATGGCCCAGGCATTACAGGCCGTACAAAGCCCAGATATCTTAGTCGATGAAATGTTACGCATTGGCAATCAAGCCATTGTGACCTTTCCGAACTTTGGTTATTGGCGAACACGACTATACTTATTATTGAAAGGCCGCATGCCGATGTCGGAGTCGCTGCCTTACAATTGGTTCGATACTCCGAACATCCACCTGTGTACTTTTAAAGACTTTGAACAACTCTGCCACAATAAAGGCATTCGCATACTGAACAAAAGAGTGGTCGATGATCAGCATAACGAACATTGGAGCATGCGATTATGGCCATCAATGCTCGGTGAAACTGCTATTTACCATATTAGCCGCTAGGAGGCTGCATTATGCTTACATTTAAAAGTACGTCCCTTTTCACTCGCTCTACCTTCTTGTTCAGTACCCTAGTATTAGGACTGTTCTCGATGCAGAGCAATGCAGAGCAAAAGCAGGTATTTGGTGAATACGAAGTCCATTACATAGGTCTCAGCAGTAGCTTCTTAACGCCGGAAGTCGCTAAGATTTATGATATTCCACGCTCTCGTGCACTAGGTTTTTTGAACATCTCTGTCTTGCAAAAAACAGCAAATGACGAGCTACCTGCGGCACTTAATGCCACCGTCAGCGGAAAAATTCGTAATCTGATCGGCCAAAGTCGTGATATAGAATTTCGCCGTGTACAGGAAGGCAAAGCTATTTATTACCTCAGCACCTTCCGTTTTGATGATGGCGATATGTATAACTTCGACCTTGATGTTGTACCGAGTAACGCTAAGCAGAAGAACTTTGACGTAAAATTTAGCCAGCGCTTCTACGAAGAAGACTAAACTCTGGCTGCGCTTGGCTCTGACTAAAACTAAGCTCTGAATACCAACTAATAGAAAAAGATTCTGACCCTATGATTGAAAAGCTCGTTCTGGCTAGTGGAAACCAAGGAAAATTGCGTGAGTTTTCACAGCTGTTCTCAGATAAAAATATCCAAGTCATTCCACAGAATGAATTTGATACCATAGAAGCAGACGAAACGGGTTTAAGCTTTGTTGAAAATGCGATTCTAAAAGCACGTAACGCTTGTAAATTTTCAGGGCTACCTGCGCTAGCCGATGACTCGGGCTTAGAAGTCGATGCACTTCAAGGCGCGCCTGGCATATACAGTGCCCGCTATGCGGGTGCTGATGCGAGCGATAAAGAGAACTACCTAAAACTATTAGAGGCACTAAAAGACGTACCTCAAGAAAAACGCAGCGCGCGCTTTCAATGTGTCTTGGTATACATGCGTCACGAAAATGACCCAACCCCGCAAGTCTTCCAAGGTCATTGGGAAGGGAGAATTTTAACAGCGCCCAGTGGTGATGAGGGTTTTGGTTATGACCCGGTATTTTTTGTGCCCACCGAGAACTGTAGCTCAGCAGAGCTTAGTAAAGAAATAAAGAATGCTTTGAGTCATCGTGGCCAAGCCATTCAAGAACTGCTTAGAAATTGGCAGCCCTAATTGTGCGAACTTAAATTTTTTTGCTCTCGAAGGCGGCCTATATCGGCCGCCTTTTGCTATACACAGTACTAACTTATAGCTTAGTACGTTATTAGTTTTTCATGGCTTCGATTAATTGCGCGCCCACTTCAACATGATTCATTAAACCATTGAATCGCTGCTGTGCTTCTTTGGGTCCCCAAGCAATAACCTGCACTGGCGTATGAGTATGAGTACCCGTAGACCATACAGTATTTTGATGCTTAGCCAGAGCACGACCAATCAGGTTTAAATGCACCTCTTCGCCATAAACATAGAACTCTTCAAAGTCATCAACCTTAGGGAATTCTGTAGCCGCTAGGTATTTATGATCTGCTTCCTGATATTCATTCACTTCATGCTCAAGAATACGATCAGCGTCGGCCTGAGTAATGGTAAATTCAGTATTGCCATTGATTGCATTTAACAAATCAACAGACGTCGGTTCTACATCAGCTAAATCACCGCCAGCTTGATACCAGATGTTATAAAAATCTTTTTTCTGTGCATAAAGCTTATCGAGTAAATCTGGATTAGCGAAGTTGAAATTAGGTTTGTAGTCACGGTTTGATTCAACAAACGCATCACCGACGATCGTTGGATCTGCGGCAGGAATATCTTTACGGCTATAAGAGAAACTAAAACCGCCCGTTTCATGGTCGGCAGTAATCACAACTAAAGTATCATTACGATCTGCAACCCAGTCATAAACCGCTTGAATAGATTCATCAAACTTTAATAGCTGATGCAACATGTCGCCAGCATCATTATTGTGAGCGGCCCAGTCAATCTGACCACCTTCGATCATCAAGAAAAAGCCATCTTCATCTTTCGATAAGATGTCCAAAGCTTTTGTCGTCATATCCGCTAGGCTAGGCTGAACGCAGCTGTCAGCTTTTTTACAAGCCGTGTAAGAAATACCATCCAACATTGCACTGTAGCTAAATAAGCCTAAAACTTTACCACCTTCAATCGCGTCTAACTGATCAGCATTGAACGCTAATTCATAACCAGCCGTTTGAGCTTGAGTCAGTAGATTACGATCATCATTTCGCTTGGACTTGATCTTAACTGTAGGCTCATTAATTAAATTAACTAACTCTGTACTCGTGCTGCTTGAACCTTGTGGAATCCAATAACGTAAACCACCCCCTAGCATGACATCAACATTGTTTTCTAACATATCGACAGCAATTTCGTTCTCCATCGAACGATGGGCTTGGTGCGATGCAAAAGCGGCTGGGGTTGCATGAGTAATACGCGTATCAGAAATTAACCCTGTCGATTTACCTGCCGCTTTCGCCATTTCTAAGATAGTTTCAGTACTATTACCTTCGATATCCAAACCAACTACTTCACTTAACGCAGGCTTGCCTGTCGCTAGCTGAGTCGCAGAACATGCCGAATCAACAACCAAACCACCTACCGGTGTGGTACTCGAAAACGCCACTTGCCCACTATTGGCAAATAACTCTAAAGCGGTTTCACGATTTTTATAAATATCAGTCTTAGAATGTGCTGCAAAATCTTGCAGCAAACCCACTTGCTGTGGACCCATACCATCACCAATCATCATAATGACGTTTTTGATCTTTCCTGATGAAGAAGCTCCATTAGTACGGCTGTTAGAATCAGAACTAGAGCTGTCACCGCCACACGCGCTTAATAAGCTGGCGGTAATAATCGCTGAAGACAATTTAATAAATGAATGCATAAGTATAACCTTTGTATTTTGACGTCGCCCAAGCCGTTGTACATGCTGGGCATTATTATGTAATTATTAGTTGTTATATTAACAACTAGCATATTAATTATGTTTTATGACAATTTAGTTACATGCGATTAATTACTGACGCTCATATCGCAAAAGCAGTCATAGCTCTAGAACCCGCTATGCTGTAAGCTGCACCCCCGCTAAATCAAGTGAGTTTCCTATGAGTTTTGCAGATCTGGGCCTTTCCCCAGCAATTCTTGAAGCTGTAGTCGCACAAGGCTATACCGTACCGTCACCGATTCAGGCCGCAGCGATCCCTGCCGTGCTGGAAGGTAAAGACATAATGGCAGCCGCGCAAACAGGCACAGGCAAAACTGCAGGCTTTACTTTGCCTATTTTAGAAATGCTTTCCAAAGGACCGCGTGTACAAAATAATCAAGTTCGCGCTTTGGTATTAACCCCCACTCGCGAACTGGCTGCGCAGGTTGCAGACAACGTCGATAAGTATTCAAAGAATACCCACCTGACTTCTTGCGTAATTTTTGGTGGTGTAAAAGCCAACCCACAAATGATGCGCATGCGTAAAGGTGCTGATGTCTTAGTTGCAACACCCGGTCGCTTGCTCGATCTAATGAACCAAGGCGCCGTTAAATTCGCACAATTAGAATTTTTGGTATTAGACGAAGCGGATCGCATGCTGGATATGGGCTTTATCCACGACATCAAAAAGATCATCAAAGCACTGCCGAAAAATCGTCAGAACTTATTATTCTCTGCCACCTTCTCTAATGACATTCGCGCATTAGCCAAAGGCTTAGTGAATAACCCAGTAGAAATTTCTGTTGCTCCGCCAAACGTTACCACTAAGTTGGTAAAGCAATGGATTTACCCTGTTGATAAAAAACAAAAGCCTGCAGCACTGGCCAAACTCATCGAAGATGGTGATTGGAAACAAGCATTGGTCTTTAGTCGTACTAAACACGGCGCCAATAAGCTCACTAAATTTTTAGAAGGCCGCGGTATTACGGCTGCTGCGATCCATGGCAATAAAAGCCAAGGCGCGCGTACTCGTGCATTAGCCGATTTTAAAGCCGGTGAAGTTCGTATTTTAGTTGCAACAGATATTGCTGCTCGTGGTATTGATATTGAGCAACTGCCACAGGTAGTGAACTTTGATCTGCCAAACGTACCTGAGGATTATGTTCACCGCATAGGCCGTACAGGTCGTGCTGGTTCTGAAGGTAAAGCCGTTTCTTTAGTATGTGCTGATGAAACCAAAGAGCTGTTCGCGATTGAACGTGTTATTGGTGAATTATTAGAACGTGAAATGCTGCCAGGATTTGAGCCGGTTAGCCGCTTGCCAGAATCAAAACTGAATGCTCGCGCACCTAGGGTCAACAAGCCAAAGCGTAACAATTCTCAGAGTAAGCCACGCAGCGAACATCACGATGGCCAGCATGCCGCTAATAGCACTAAGCAACATAAACAAGGTGCCAACACGTCGACCAGAGCGCCGCGTCGTGGACAGCCTGCTGCCAAAAAAGACTCGTCGGGTAGCTCTGATAGCCCTTGGTCAAATAGCAATGGTCAGCGCCATAAGCCGAACTCTTCTCGTTAGAGATTAGTTGTATTGTGACGGCTTGTTTTGACTGCTTGCATGAAAATGCTTAAGAATCCCTAGCGAATGCTGGGGATTTTTTTTCCTGTCTCTTTTTACTTACAGCCTTTTATTGACAACATAATGAAGCATAAACGACAGGCATAAAAAAAGGCCAAACCTTTCGGTTTAGCCTTTTTCAAACTTGAACTGCTTAATCTCTAAGAGGCTAAGCCGTTACCTTTAAATTATAAAGGTACGATGTTCTCAGCTTGTGGGCCTTTTTGACCTTGAGTTACAGTGAACTCAACTTTTTGGCCTTCAGCAAGAGTTTTAAAGCCAGTACCTTGAATAGCACGGAAGTGAGCGAAAACGTCAGGGCCGTTTTCTTGCTCGATAAAACCAAAGCCTTTAGATTCGTTGAACCACTTAACTGTACCAGTTGTAGTAGACATAATAGTATCCTGTAAATTCAGAAAAAAATTGCGGCTCTAATGAGCCATTATGGCTGAAGTGCTGCCAATAATTTATGAAAACAGGACGAGATACAGGATATCGAAACGGTGTACATAAAACTAAGACTAACTTTCAGACGTCTGTATTCTATGCTGTTTATATTCATTGTCAATACTATTTAAATATTTTCTTGTCGGATTTATGGTTTTATTTACGCTTACTCAAAGACCTTGAGGCCACTATCACCGCAATGTCACCGCCAATTTCACAGTGACATAAGAATGGCCCGAAGGCTTAAAAATCACTAACCGCAAAGATACGTTCCGGTTCCAACCGCGATCAATTCATCTTGCTCGTTCTTCAGCTCCATCCGCGTCACCGCTACCTTGTTACCAATTCTTAGCAGTGTCGCACCAATGATGAATTCCTTACCTTTACCTGGCTGAAGGAAATCGACACGCATATCAATCGTCCCCAATTTGGCTAATGTTTTCGGACGCTCAGACTGAGGAACCTTATGCTCTTTCAATCGCTGCCATGCGGCAACCATAGCCATCGCACCTCCCGTTACATCCAACGCTGTTGAAATCGCACCACCATGAAGAATACCCTGCAGAAAGTTGCCAATTAGGTCGTCTTTCATGCTCATTTTGAATTCACAATAATCTTGACTGAGCTTGCTGGGTTTTAAGCCTAATACTTTATTAAAAGGAATCTGTTCAAGAAAATTCATCGCAATATTATATTCGCTTGGGTTAAAGCCATGCGCTTCAACGGGGGTCGTTTCAATACTCATTTATTAAACTCCTAGCTTGTAATGATAGAAGCATGCGCTGATTGTGTTTATTGAGCTGCTAAAGTAAAAACACGTGCTCAATACTAAGTCGACATATTCTCCAAAGATTCAACACACTCAGACACAATAGAGGTATTCTCTGGGGTAAATCGACTTGAGCTCAGGCAGCTTCTTTTTTATTATAAATTTTTACGGTTATACCACCCCACTAACGCTAATAATCTGGCCGAAACTTGAGTACGTTTCCACTGCCCAGAAACAAACTTATTAGCCTCCATATACGTAGGGTAAGCATGGATAGTACCTAATACCTTGTTCAGACCCAAGCCATGTTTCATTGCCATCACAAAAACAGCAATTAGATCATCAGCCCTTGGCCCTACAATGGTTGCCCCGAGTACTTTGTCTTTGCCCGGCACGGTTAATACGCGAACAAAGCCTATTGCTGCGTCATCAGTGATGGCGCGATCTAGATCATCCAAGCCGTATTGAGTACATTCGTAGGCAATACCTTGTGCTTTCGCGTCTTTTTCACTGAGTCCAACACGACCTACTGCTGGACTTGTAAAAGTTGCCCACGGGATAACTCGGTAATCAGCCTTAAAGCGCTTCAAACGACCAAATAAACTATTAACCGAAGCAAACCATGCCTCATGCGCTGAAACATGAGTAAATTGATAACCACCAATCACATCGCCACAGGCGTAAATGGTTGGGCACTCGGTCTGAAGATATTCGTCTACGGCTAAGAAGCCATTACGATCGGTCCCTAGATCAACATTCTCTAAGCCTAAATTCTCGGTATTTCCTTCACGCCCAATCGCTAATAACAATGCATCAAATTCAAGCACCTCACCCGTATCCAAAACGGCCGAATCACCTCCCGTGGAAGTTTTCAATTCAGTAATGGAACGACCTGACAAATGCTTTACACCATCCGCCTTCATGGATTCGGCCACCAGCAGAGAAACATCTTCATCTTCTCTCGGCATCAAGAACTGGCCTTTATCGACCATCGTCACTTGTGACCCTAAACGTGCAAATGCTTGCCCTAGCTCACAACCGATTGGTCCAGCACCCAGAATTAAGAGTCGCTTAGGTAATTCATTAAGCTGCCATAACGTATCAGAAGTCAGGCTATTAACTTTATCCAGCCCAGGAATATTCGGTATCCGAGGTCGACCGCCCGTCGCGATAATAATATTCGCCGCACTGCGTATTTCTGTTTCGCCAGATGCGTGTTGAATTTCAACTTCCCAGGGTGAAAGTATGGTTGCCTGCCCCGTCGCACAAGAAACCCCTAAACCTTCATAACGCTCAATCGAATCGTGAGGTTCAATCGCTTTGATCGATTGATGAACATGCGCCATCACCTTCTCAAAATCGACAGCACCAGGCTCGCCGCTCAATAACCCCGAAAGATGACTTTTCTTATTGTCATGAACAATTCCCGCCGCGTGAATCATCGCTTTACTAGGAACGCAGCCGGTATTTAAACAATCGCCACCCATCCTATGCTTTTCCACCAGCGTGACCTTTGCCTTAACCGCCGAGCCTATAATTGAACTCACTAGTCCAGCGGCACCACCACCAATAACGATCAAGTTATCATCAAACTTACTCGGTTTTGCACGGCCTTTGGCGCGCTTTAGCAATGCTCTTCTGGCTTGTACTCGATTCAATACAGCTCTTGCTAACCAAGGAAAGAGAGCCAGCAGCCCTAGCGCCACTAATAGTCCAGGGGTCATGATACCTGCTAATGAGAACCCATCCTCTTGACCAATCACTGATGCAAACTCAGCACCCGCATTCACATAAACCGCCGTGCCGGCAAGCATTCCCAGCTGACTAACCCAGTAAAAACGCCATGCAGAAATAGGCATTAACCCCATCAATAAATTAATCGCAAAAAAAGGCACTACAGGGATAAGTCGCAGAGTGAATAAAAAGAAAGGGCCATCTTTCTTAACCCCTTCGTTAATGGTTTTTAAATACCCAGAAAATTTATTTTGAACCCAGTCTTTCAGTAGCAGCCGCGACATAAGAAACGCCAACGTCGCTCCTAATGAACTAGCAAACGAAACAATCAGTAAGCCAGGGCCTAAACCAAAAATAGCCCCTGAAATAAGCGTCATCAAGGCCGCTCCAGGAATTGACAGCGCAGCCACCAAGACATAAACAATAAAAAATAACCCCGCAGTTTTTACAGGGTCTTTTTGATACAAGGCTTGATAGGTCTCAGGCAGCAACCATTGTTCGCCTAAAAAATAAAAACCCGATACTAAGCCTGCAATTAGCCCTAGTAGTAATAATTTCTTCATATTCCATCCTTAATATTACACACATCCGGCAGAGTTGCGCATTAGAAGCAGCGCTCTCATCGGAACCTAAACTCAATCACACATTCAGAACGCTATAACGCTTAGTCGGACTAAAGCGTATTACGTTCAATTTTATTTATCTTAGAGCTATAGGCTTAATAATTTTCTAATGAATCTGTCATAAATCAGCGAATTGATAAGCTGAGTCAGCTAGAATAGGTATTATATTTTTATGATCTATTCATGGCTTATACAACCGCCAACTGCTTGGAGAATACCCGTGGCTTTTAATGATGCACAGCGCTTTTATCCAGAAACTCGTCTTCGTCGCAATCGCCGAGATGATTTCTCACGTCGTTTAATGCGCGAAACTACGCTTACAACGGACGACTTAATTTACCCAATGTTCGTTTTAGAGGGTAAAGGCGAGCGCGAAGCCATTCCATCTATGCCAGGTATTGAGCGTTTATCCATCGATTTACTGGTCGAAGAATGTAAGCACTTAGTGAAACTAGGCATTCCTGCGGTTGCACTGTTCCCGGTAACTCCAGCCAGCGCCAAAACTGAATTTGCCGAAGAAGCGTTCAACGCAGATGGTTTAGCTCAGCGCGCCGTTCGTGCGATTAAAGATGCTTGCCCTCTACTAGGGGTTATTACCGATGTTGCCCTAGATCCTTTTACCATTCATGGTCAAGACGGCATTTTGGATGCGAACGGCTATGTGTTGAATGACCGCACGGTTGATACCCTCGTTCGCCAAGCACTGTCTCATGCCGAAGCGGGGGCAGATGTGGTTGCACCGAGCGATATGATGGATGGTCGCATTGGCGAAATTCGTGGCATATTAGAGAATGATGGCCACGTAAATACACGCATTCTGGCTTATTCTGCTAAATACGCGTCTGCCTATTATGGCCCTTTCCGTGATGCAGTCGGTTCAGCGGCTAACTTAGGGAAAGCCGATAAAAAAACCTACCAGATGGACCCAGCGAATACCGACGAAGCCTTGCACGAAGTGGCGATGGATTTAGCCGAAGGCGCAGACATGATTATGGTAAAGCCAGGCATGCCTTATTTAGATATAGTACGCCGCGTGAAACAAGAATTTGGCGTTCCAACATTTGTTTATCAAGTGAGCGGTGAATATGCGATGCATAAAGCCGCTGCACAAAATGGCTGGTTAGACGACATTGCCGTGATGCACGAGTCATTAACTTGCATCAAACGCGCAGGGGCAAATGCTATTTTGACGTACTACGCAAAGCAGTTTGCCGAAGAACTGCATAAATAATAAGAGCTACATCAATAAGAATTGATACGTTTAGATAAGGAAGAACAATGTCAGCGACTGACGATACAGTGATCGATCTGCACAACTCGGAGTATTACATCAACCGAGAGCTGAGCCATTTGCAGTTTAATATTCGCGTATTAGAGCAAGCACTGGATGAAACTCATCCTCTATTAGAGCGTCTATTCTTTCTATGTATTTTCAGTAGCAACCTTGACGAATTCTTTGAAGTTCGTGTTGCCGGCCTAAAGCAGCAATTGGCATTCGGGCGCGAAACCGCCGGTGCCGATGGTCTGCATGCGGGCCAGGTATTAAAGCAAATCAACGATATGTGTACCAATACGCTTGAGCGTCAGTACGACATATTAAACGACGTAATGTTTCCTGCACTGGCGCAAGAGAACATCCGCTTTTTACGCCGCGCCGCTTGGACAGAAGAGCAACAAGCTTGGGTAAAAGAGTACTTTTATAACGACGTACTGCCGATTTGTAGCCCGATCGGACTTGATCCTTCTCACCCTTTTCCACGCTTGGTAAACAAAAGTCTTAACTTTATTGTCAGCCTAGAAGGTAAAGATGCCTTTGGTCGTGAAACAGGCTTAGCGTTAATTCCTGCACCACGCTCTCTACCTCGAATCATCCGCCTTCCCGATAAGCTGTGTGAAGATGGGGATAACTTCGTTTTTCTATCCTCCATCATCCATCACTTTGCCGACGAACTGTTCCCAGGCATGACAATTAAAGGCTGTTACCAATTCCGCGTAACCCGTAATGCCGATTTAGAGATCGACCACGACGATACCGTCGATCTAGCCCGGGCGCTTGAAGATGAGCTGCACTCGCGTAATTTCGGTGAAGAAATGCGCTTAGAAGTCGCCGACAACTGCCCTCTTGAGCTGGTCGAGTTTTTACTCGCCAAGTTCGACCTTAAGCAAAGTGACTGCTATCAAGTTAATGGCCCAGTCAATCTTGGCCGTATGATGGAAGTGGTTGGGCAAATTGACCGCCCCGATTTACGCTACCCACCTTTTACTCCAGGCTTACCCAAGCATCTGAGTTTTAAAAAGAGTATCTTTGAAGCTATTCGCGAAAAAGATACTTTGCTGATGCATCCGTTTGAATCATTTACGCCAGTGGTCGACATGCTGCGTGAAGCGGCAAAAGATCCTTCTGTATTAGCGATCAAGCAAACCTTGTATCGTACGGGGGCAAAATCTGAAATTGTAAACGCCTTAGTAGACGCTGCACGCAGCGGTAAAGAAGTCACTGTGGTGATTGAACTACGCGCGCGCTTTGACGAAGAAGAAAACCTCTACCTAGCCAACCGCTTACAAGAAGCGGGAGCCGTTGTGGTATACGGCGTAGTAGGCTACAAAACGCATGCGAAAATGATGCTCATTGTGCGTAAAGAACAAGGAATCTTACGTCGCTATGTGCACCTAGGCACTGGCAACTACCACGCAGGTAATGCCCGTATGTATACCGATTACAGTTTCTTAACTGCAGATGATTCCATCGGTGAAGATGTCCACAAAGTATTCCAGCAGCTAACCGGAATGGGCAAAGCATTACGCATTAAAAAACTCTTTCACGCACCGTTTACCCTGCATAAAAAGTTACTCGAGCTGATTGATCGCGAAGCCGTCAATGCCATAGAAGGCAAACCCGCTTACATTCGTGTAAAAGTGAACGGCCTCACCGAGAACAAGGTGATTCGTGCTCTGTATAAAGCGTCGCAAGCAGGGGTTCAAATTGATCTAATTGTTCGTGGAATGTGTTGTTTACGACCTGGTATTCCAGGAGTTTCTGAAAACATTCGAGTTCGTTCTATTGTTGGCCGCTTTTTAGAACATACCCGCATTTATTCTTTTTGTAATAACGGCAAAGACGAATTCTATGCCGCTAGTGCAGACTGGATGGAACGTAATTTATTGAATCGCGTTGAAGCCTGCTTTCCAATCGAAGGTAATAAATTGCGTAGTCGCATGAAAGAAGAGTTTGAATGCTACCTAGCGGATAATAGCCAAGCATGGGACCTAGACAGTGATGGCCATTATATTTTGGCCCAACCACAAAAGAATGAAGAAACTGGCGAAGTAGAAATCATCCGCGCCCAGCAAATTTTATTAGAAAGACTCTCTGCCGCAAACTAAATTCAGAGCTCGCTGAGAATGCTAAAGGTAAGTAAGATGAGTACATTCCGCACCCATCTTACTGATGTATCAAGTATCTTCCGCTACGATTAGGGTTAGACCCGCAGCTTTTAAATAGTCCGCCTCTACACGCAAATCATCTTGCGTTAACGGATGCTGCTTAAACCAATCGTTAGGGAAAATTAAGGTTAACGTATCTGCCTTTCCCTGGCATTCAATTTCCGGCAATTCAACAGCGCCACGACTATTATTCAATACCGCAGCGAGGCGTAATAACAGACAAAGATAACGAGCTTGCTGGCGAACCATCACACTCAAACCTTCGAGGCCTGCGAGCGGAAATTTACGACGATGGCCTTTTAATAATACCGCCAACAGCTCTTGCCCTTGATTGGTAAACCCGGCCATGTCGCTGTGCAAAACCAAATACGCCCCATGCTTCTGAAATTGATGGTGCGTAATACTCAAACCTACTTCATGCAACTCCGCAGCCCACAACAACCACTTTCTAGCAGTACTAGGGAGTTTCCAATCTTTTTCGACCTGATCGAGCATAGCCAAAGCGCACTCTTTTACTCGATTCGCTTGCCCTTGGTTAACGTGAAATCGTTTCTGCATCGACTTAACGGTACGTTGACGAACATTTTCATGGCCAGAACGACCAATCAAATCCCACAATGCACCTTCTCGCAAAGCACCATCTGAGTAGTTCATTTTCTTGATTTTAAAGGTATCAAAAATCCCTTTTAAAATGGCTACCCCGGCAATAAATACCTGCTGGCGCAAAGGTTTAAAGCCCGGCAGATCAATTTCTTCAATGGTCTTATGTGTCGTAAGCCACTGGCACAGTTTATTCAAACCGTCACGGCTAATACCCTGCTCACTCCACCCTTTCTTAATCAGCAATTGCTCGGTGGCACGAATGGTTCCTGACGAACCAATCACTTCACTCCAACCGATATCTTTATAGGCCTGCTGAATTTCTAATAACTCACGACGGGCACGAGTCACCGCTCGGTGAAAATTAATTTCACTGATTTCGCCATCAGGGAAAAATTGTTTGGTATAAGATACGCAACCCATAAAGAGGCTTTCAAGTGCCTTCGTCTCAAATCGTTCACCAATAATAAGCTCAGTACTACCACCACCAATATCGATAACTAACCGCTTTCCCTCGTCATCTGCCTGGGTATGACACACCCCAAGATAGATCAAGCGCGCTTCTTCGCGGCCGGCAATTAATTCGATCTGAAACCCTAGAATTTCTTCAGCCCGAGTTATAAATTCACTGCGATTACGGGCGACCCTTAACGCATTGGTTGCCAATACAGTCACGGCTTCGGGTTTAAAGCCCCGCAAGTGCTTAGCAAAGCCTTTTAAGCACTCTAAGCCACGCTGCATAGATTCTTCACTCAAATAGCCTCGTTCGTTCAAACCCGCCGCTAGCTGCACCTTCTCGCCACGCTTATCAACCGTGCGCAACTCACCTTGTAGCTGGTTGGCAATAATCATATGAAAGCTATTGGAACCTAGATCGATTGCAGCAATCTGATTAGAGTCTTCAGGCTCTGAGTGAGGTTGATTTAGCTCTTGGTGACTAACATCTGTCATAGTTGAATTCTTACCCGGAGGACTTACATTACAATATCCTTTCCATCATACGTGAATGTGACAATGATACGGAACCGCTGTTTTCTGCTAGTTAAGCATTTTTTGACTTGCGTCCTTTTTCTGGCTCCGTACAATGCACGTCTTTATAATTTTTGATAACCAAATTCCGGAGATATTCCATGAGTGATAATATCCTAACCGTTTCTGACGATTCTTTTGATGCAGACGTTCTAGGTTCTGACCTACCTGTTTTGGTTGATTTTTGGGCTGAGTGGTGTGGTCCTTGCAAAATGATCGCTCCTGTATTGGAAGAGATTGCTGAAGAATTCGCAGGCAAGATCAAAGTTGCTAAGCTGAACATCGATCAAAACGAAGCAACTGCACCAAAATTTGGTATTCGTAGCATCCCAACTTTGATGATTTTCAAAGATGGAAACGCTGAAGCAACTAAAGTTGGCGCATTGAGCAAGTCTGAATTAGTCGCGTTCATCGAACAAAGCATCTAATTTGGTTGGCACCTAGTACTAAACTAGGTGCAATGTAGAGGTAAAGCATGACTTATCGCGCTTTATCTCTGTCTTCCCCTAGACAGCCTTTGGCAAAACGTCTATATTTAATTTGTTCAATATTTAGTCTTAACCGACATTCCCCTAATATGTGCCAACCTCTTAGGTATATATTTTATTCTTAAATAAGCAATAAAACTTCTTATCCTATCTATGAATCTTACCGAATTAAAGCAAAAATCCGTTCCAGAACTACTGGATATCGCCAAGGAAATGGGCATCGAGCACGTTAGCCGTTCTCGTAAACAAGACATCATTTTCGCAGTATTAAAAAAACACGCCAAAAGTGGCGAAGACATCTACGGCGATGGCATTTTAGAAATTCTACAAGACGGCTTCGGCTTCTTACGTAGCGCAACCTCTTCTTACCTTGCTGGCCCCGATGATATTTATGTATCACCTAGCCAAATCCGACGCTTTAACTTGCGTAAGGGTGATACGGTTGCAGGTAAAATTCGTCCGCCAAAAGAAGGCGAGCGTTACTTTGCAATGTTGAAGGTCAATGAGATCAACAACGATAAGCCAGAGAACGTTAAGAATAAGACACTTTTTGAAAACCTAACGCCATTATTTCCAGATGAAGCGTTAGTATTAGAAGTCGGTAACGGCTCTGCAGATGATTTGTCATCCCGTGTTATCGATTTGATTGCCCCAATTGGTAAAGGCCAGCGCGGATTAATCGTTGCCCCACCTAAAGCTGGTAAGACAATGTTGCTACAAAGCATTGCTCAAGCAATCTCTCGCAACAACCCAGAATGTGAATTGATCGTATTATTGATCGACGAACGTCCTGAAGAAGTAACCGAAATGACTCGCTCCGTTCGCGGCGAAGTTGTTGCCTCTACGTTTGATGAACCACCTTCCCGTCACGTTCAGGTAGCCGAAATGGTTATCGAAAAAGCTAAGCGTTTGGTAGAACACAAACGTGACGTTGTTATTCTTTTAGACTCCATCACGCGTCTTGCTCGTGCTTACAATACCGTTGTTCCTTCCTCTGGTAAGGTACTAACCGGTGGTGTTGATGCTCACGCATTAGAAAAGCCAAAGCGTTTCTTTGGTGCGGCTCGTAACATCGAAGAAGGTGGTTCTTTAACCATCATCGCAACAGCGCTAGTTGATACTGGCTCTAAGATGGACGAAGTGATCTACGAAGAATTTAAAGGTACCGGTAACCAAGAACTTCACCTTGATCGTAAAGTCGCTGAGAAGCGTATTTACCCAGCGATCAACGTTCGTCGTTCTGGCACTCGTCGTGAAGACTTATTGATGTCTGAATCTGATCTTCAGCGTCTATGGATCTTGCGTCGCTTACTTGCCGAAATGGAAGATGTACCCGCGATCGAATTCTTATTAGATAAGTTGCGTCAAAGCGAAACTAATAACGAATTTTTCGATTCTATGCGTGGTGGTAAGACGTCTAAGAAAAAATAGACGTTTTATAACTCGCCCATCTAACGCTTTGAATAAAAGCGTTAGATACAAAAAAGCCGCTAATCATTTTGCAACGATAGCGGCTTTTTTGTGCCTGCCCCTTCAATCAGAGACTTTAATCATTTCTGATTGGGAATCAAGCTAGACAATGCCAGGGTGCTGAGACTGTCGTTATGCGAAGTTAAGCTGTTTCTGCCTCCATGGCATCACGAACTTTCTTCATAGCATTCTTTTCTAGCTGGCGAATACGCTCAGCGGATACATCGTACTCTGCAGCCAATTCGTGCAAAGTCGCCTTGTCGTCGGTCAACCAACGTTGCTGCAAAATATCACGGCTACGTTCATCTAAATTAGCTAAAGCCAAGTGCAGGCTCGTACTAGACTGCTGTTCATGAGCGTCGCTTTCCACAACCATGGCTGGATCAAAACGCTGATCTTCTAAATAGTGTGCAGGTGCTTTATACGCTGTTTCATCGTCTTCATCAGCGCCAGCATCGAAAGCCGCATCACGTGCTTGCAGGCGGCCTTCCATTTCAAATACGGTTTTTTGCTCTACGCCCAACGCTTCAGCAATATCTTGTGCTTCAGATTGAGACAACCAACCTAGCTTCTTCTTAGAGCTGCGTAGGTTAAAGAACATTTTACGCTGCGCTTTAGTGGTCGCAACTTTCACAATGCGCCAGTTACGCAAGATGAATTCGTGCATTTCGGCTTTGATCCAGTGCACAGCAAAAGATACCAAACGTACGCCAACAGCAGGGTCGAAGCGTTTAACCGCTTTCATCAAACCTACGTTACCTTCTTGGATTAAGTCACCTTGATTCAAACCGTAACCGGAGTAGCTTTTTGCGATATGCGCAACAAAACGTAAGTGCGACATAATTAAACGACGCGCAGCCTCTAAGTCTTCTTCATAATGAAGACGACTGGTTAATTCTCGCTCTTCTGCAATGCTTAACACAGGCACAGAATTAACCCGAGCCAAATAGGCTTCTAGGTTAGCGCCAGGGCTTAAGGCATCAATAGATTGCAAGGCAGTGTTCATCAATTCTTCCTATTCAATTAATAAAGGACACAAGGAGTGTAGCACTGGTTATTATAGAGTGCCATGGTGATATTAAGTTCACCAGTGGAACAGTCCTTTTACTTTTCTTTGCATTAAACTCGCTCAAGACGCGAATCTAAAAAATTAAGGCTCAATCGCTACCAAATGACGCTGGACTGACCACCACGAACCCATCAAGCCCAATAGCGACGCGCTTAATATTAACCAACAAGTCGGCTCAAAAGGAAGGGGCTGTAGATAAAAGTCAGCTCCATATAAAGCCGCAATCTCGGCAACCGGACCTTGTAGCAAAATCCAACATAACCCAAGCATGAGCCACGCGAGTATTCCACCAATTGCGCCGTACCAGAAGCCCGAGTATAAAAAGGGACGACGCACATAAGCATTGGTGCCCCCCACCAGCTTAATGACTCTAATTTCTTCAGTGCGTGCGGCGATGGATAAGCGAATGGTATTACCCACCACTAGCACAATCGCCAAGGCTAACAAAACACCGACAACCACCACTAAGCGTTGGGCAAGGGCTAGCAAGGCGAGTAGTCGCTCAACCCAAGCCATATCAACTTGCACACTGTCTACGTGCTTAAAGGATTGGATTTGTGCGACCAGCACATTGAGCTCATCTTTATCGATACCCAGTGGCGGCTCCACCAGCAAAACCGCTGGCAATGGATTTTCATCTAAGAAACTCAGGGCTTCCGATATTCCGCCATATTCTGTGAACTCTTCTAAAGCTTGCTCAGGCGAGACATAAACTACTTTGTTAACCTGATCCAGCGAGCCTACTTTTAAGCGCAAAGCATTACTGTCAGCTTCGCGAATATCGGTTGTTAAAAAGACCGTCATTTGGCCCGATGCTTCAAAGTGACCACTTAGCTGTTGTAAGTTATTCACCGCCATATACAACGCACCAGGCAGTGTGAGAGCAATAGCGATAACCAACCAAGTTAATAAACTGGACGCAGGCGTGGATAATAGTTTTGCTAAAGATTCCACAGCCACCATTTGGTGGTTGCGGAAGTAGGCGCTTAATTTATCACTCGCGGCTAACTTAGCCGTGGATGCGCCTTGCTGAGTTATTTGCTTCTCAGACATGCGTTACCCCTTCGCTGGCAGTATTTCCGGCAACCATTTGGCCGTCTTGCAAGATTAGGCGACGTTTGTTCATGCGCTCTACGAGTGCGATGTCGTGGGTTGCGATTAATACGGTTGTTCCAACCTGCTGGAACTGGCTAAAAAGGTTCATAATTTCAGCGGATAATTCAGGGTCTAGGTTACCAGTGGGTTCATCGGCAATTAATAGTGCAGGTTTATTAACAACAGCGCGGGCGATACCGATGCGTTGTTGTTCACCTCCTGACAATTGGATAGGGTTGAGCTTTTCTTTGCCTAACAAGCCGACTTTATCTAACGCGGCACGCACACGACGGCCGGTCTCTTTTAACGAGGTGCCTGCAATCAATAGCGGCAACGCGACGTTTTCGAAGACCGAGCGATCAAAGAGTAGTTGGTGATTTTGGAAGACGACGCCGACTTTACGTCTATGGTAGGGAACAAGCCCTTCACGCATACGCGACAGATTGCTGCCATCGACAATGACTTCGCCACGCGTAGGCACTTCCATGCGCATCATGAGTTTTAGCAGGGTACTTTTACCGGCACCGGAGTGACCGGTAAGAAACGCCATCTCACCACGAGCCAACTCAAAGCTAACACCGCTGAGGGCCTCATTACCCGACGGGTAACGCTTACTGACACGATCAAAACGAACCATTGGCAAAGTATGGGCTCCTGGTTACGCTCTCGGCTATTGGGGTCTAGCATGCCCTTTTACGGCACGCGGTGAATACTTCCATGTACGCTCGTATTTTGCATCCCTGCAAAATGACGGCCTTAAATGGCACACTAGACCCAAACACCCAAAAGCTGTAGTTATCAATTTATTATTTTATGTTTTATTCCGCCGCATACTCTATCGCAAGAAGCATGATTAGCTTTCTTTGTTAACTATCTTTATTAAACAGTGCACGAGTAAAATCATTGGCATCAAACGGACGCAAATCATTAATACCTTCACCAATACCAATAAAGCGAACCGGCAAACCAAGTTGTTTAGCCAAGGCGAAGATCACACCGCCTTTTGCTGTGCCATCAAGCTTGGTTAAGGTTAAGCCAGTAACCCCCACTGATTTTTGGAATTGAGTCGCTTGGTTCAGGGCGTTTTGACCTGTACCTGCGTCCAATACCAGCATCACTTCGTGGGGTGCTTCTGGGTCAATTTTTTTCATCACACGAACGACTTTTTCAAGCTCGCCCATTAAATTGTCTTTAGTATGCAAACGACCTGCAGTATCCGCGATTAAAATATCCGTACCACGGGCAGTCGCCGCTTCTAACGCGTCATACAATACCGATGCACTGTCTGCACCAGTGTGCTGAGCCACAACAGGCACGTCGTTACGTTCGCCCCAGACTTGTAGCTGCTCGACCGCCGCCGCACGGAAGGTATCACCTGCCGCTAACATTACCGACTTGCCTTTCGCTTGGAATTGCTTTGCAAGCTTACCGATAGTCGTGGTTTTACCAACACCGTTGATGCCAACCATTAAGATCACATAAGGTTTATTACCCGAGTCGATCACTAACGGCTGTTCGCAAGGCGCTAAGATGTCTTGCAGCTCTGTGATTAGAGCTTCAAACAACGCATCGGAATCGGTTAATTCTTTACGACCGACACGTTCGGTCAACTTCGCCATAATTTCGCGAGTTGCTTCAACACCCACATCGGCCATTACCAGCTGAGTTTCTAGATCTTCTAATAGATCGTCATCAATTTCTTTTTTACCTAAAAGAAGATGTGCAACACCGTCGCTGAAGCCTGAGCGGGTTTTACTTAAGCCTGTCGCTAAACGACTAAAGAAGCCTTTCTTCTCTTTCGCCTCTTCTATCTCGGCAGACTCTTTAAAGAAAACAACCTCTTCACCAGCAGGCGTACCAGCCTTAGCCATATCTTGCGTATGCACTTTAGGCACAGCTGTTTGAGGCACTGCTGCTTTGGGTATTGCAGCTTTGGCCTCATCGATAGGCTGTTCTGGAGTACTATTTGCTGAGTTGTTTAGAGAGCTATTTGTAGAGCCATCTAAAGAGCTATTAGCAGAGCTTTCAGCTGCTTCCGTCGCGTTATTTTGATCATCGACGTCTTTTTTCTTACGCTTAAACATTTCAAACATAGCGGGTTCTCGAATCTATCGCTCGAATAAGATTTAGTTGCGGTCTATCCTACCATCTATCGTCTGTTGTGAATAATACAAGGAAGCATAATGAAGCTGCGTTTTAGCCGTTCAACCCTTAATTTGATCATTTTCACCTGCATTATCTTAATTGGCTGGGCCAGTATCGATAAAAATCGAACAGATGACGCCCCAAAAACCGAAATGATCGAACTGCCACCGTTAACAGAATTACAGCACCAGTCTTGGTTTAGCCACGAAGGCATTCAGGTTATTTGGCAAACTAGACTCGATACTGACTTTCTCATTCGCATCCGCGGAACGGGAAAATATGACATTTCAAAAATCCCGCTAGATTCTTCCCTATTCAGCTGGCAGCAAGGTTATTGGCAGTGGGATTTCAGCCTAGGTGATCAATTTGAACAGGGATTACCCAGCTTAAGTCAGCAGCTCAATAATTTCCCTGATCATTTAAAAGGTCAACCAGCGACGATTATTCTACAAGGCCCTTGGAGTGATGATATTGCTCGCCTTACCAGTGCTCGTCTAATAAGAAGCTTGGCTTTAAAGCCGCTCGATTCTGTCACCCGCTCTGCTGATACTCCACTCTCGACTAAATCTCACAACAAAAGCGATACCAATACGTACTCTTGTCCATGGCAGCCCGTTAGCGCGCAGTTTTGGCTACAAGATCAGTTAACCCACGCTAAAAAAAGTCAGCCGAATATCGAAACAAAAGAGTGGATCGTCTCTGCTTGGCCAACACTTGCCCCGATTAATGAGGCGTCATTACGTATTTGGAAGCAGACATTTGTGCAACAGTGGCAGTTAAATTGGCAAAATGCTGCAACACAATTCGACATACTCTCCGACCTCGCATACTATCGCCTGCCTCAAAACTACCTATTAGAAGGTTACTGGGGCATCAATGAACTAGAGGTGCCCGAGCTAGAGACATACTTGAGTCAGTGCCAGCCATTAAGTGCATTAGCCACTGATACTGATCATTAAGAAGATGGCCGCTAAACAAATAGCGGTTAAGTAAATAGTTAACACCGACAATAGCGCATTCAGAAGAGCATTAGGTAAGGCAGCATCACCATGGCGAAAAAGAAAAGCAGCAGTAATAAAACCAGCCTACGCAGAGGCGCTCAGCAATTGCGTATTATTGGTGGTGATTGGCGATCTCGTCGCATCCAATTTGCCGATGCACCTGGCTTACGACCAACCATGGATAAAGTTCGTGAAACAGTGTTTAACTGGCTGCAATGGGATATCGAAGGCAAACTGATTCTCGATTGCTTTGCCGGAAGTGGAGCCTTGGGTTATGAAGCCCTGAGCCGTGGCGCAAAAGAAGTGACCTTTTTAGAATTCAATGCCAATGCAACACGCTGCATTCGTGAATCTCTAGAATCGTTAAATGCGACCAATGCACAAGTGCACCAAACCGATGCGATTGCTTGGTTGGCGCAGCACCCTCAATTAGAGCAGTTTGACGTTATCTTTTTAGACCCGCCTTTTGGTAGAGAGTTGCTAAAACCTGCAGTTGATATTTTGGCAGAGAAAGCTCAGGTCGGGTGCTTGATCTATGTTGAAGTTGAAGCCGATGCGGACCTCTCTTGCATCCCTGCTAACTGGTTAGAAACCAAGCGCAAAGATGCGAAAGAATTTAGCTTTATGGTCTTTGAGGTTGAATCAGCCGAATAGGTCTTTCAACGACGACGCTAAACTTGATTGAAACGTTTAATTACAGCCAGTCAGGCTTAGCAACAAAGTCGACCTGCATAGCCTCGACACGTTCACGATACTCGTCAGTTAAATACGGACGCTCTAGCTGGAATATTTGGTAAATCCCGCCCTTGAGCATTTCTAAGGTAACCGTCTCGTTTTTGCCCAGCAATAGATTGCACTGCAAGAACGAAAACCAGCTCGTTACTACAATCCAAGTGTTCAATGCGAGTCCCTCTATATTGCGCTGATCAATATCGATAATATTGGCATCACGCAAGCCTTCATAAATTCGCTCGGTGTTCTTTTGGCAACGACGGAAAAACGCTCTATAACGAGAGTGCAGCCTTTCCTCTTCAAATAATAAAGACTCCATATCGCGATGAAGAAAACGATATTCCCACAAGCCCTGAAAGACCTCTTGTAAATAACTCAGCTTATCTTCAATGGTCAACTTACGGCCAATCGGCACGACTAGATTTTGATCGACGCGAGCTTCGTAGCTTAAGAACAGTTCAAAAATAATCTCTTGCTTATTCTTGAAGTGGTAATACAAATTACCAGGAGACATATCTAAATGAGCGGCAATATGATTGGTCGTCACCTTGCGCTCACCCTGCTGGTTAAATAGTTCGAGGGCGGCATTCAGTATCCGGTCACGAGTTTTCATCTTCTGTTTGAACATCCTTTTAAATACCCCAACATTTCTGGCAGCTTCATTGTAAACCTTCCTGTCATTTTTGCAGCTGCTATTGACAGTTTAGAGCAATCACTCTAATAATACCCATAGAATAATTAATAACAGCGCCACGAATCTATTTATCGGAGCCCTTCCATGGTTACCAATACTGCAGAAGTCACCCCTCTAGACATTGAAATCATTCGGTTGAAAGAACTTTTTAGCCGCCAAAAAAGTGCTTACAACAAGACCCCAATGCCAACAGCAGAGCAGCGTATTGACCACCTGAAAGCGCTAAAAAACATCACAATTAAGTACCAAGACCAACTAGCAACAGCGGTTAATAAGGATTTTAGCTGTCGTTCAAAGGATGAAACCTTACTGGCTGAGATTCTAACCAGTGTAGAAGGCATCAACATGGCGATCAAAAAGACTCGCAAATGGATGAAGCCCAGTAAGCGCAGCGTCGGCATGTTGTTCGCACCGGCCAAAAACGAAGTACGATACCAGCCATTAGGCGTTATCGGGATTATTGTTCCTTGGAATTACCCTATTTTCTTGGCTATTGGCCCTTTAGTCGCGGCGCTATCGGCCGGTAACCGCGCCATGATTAAGATGTCGGAATTTACCCCAAATCTTAATCAAGTATTCAAAGCAATGATCGCCGAAGTCTTTGATGAAAACCGCGTTTGCGTTATTGAAGGTGAAGCCGACGCTGCTATCGCGTTTACCGAACAGCCTTTTGACCACATTCTATTTACGGGTTCAACCGCCGTTGGTCGTTTTGTCATGGCGGCGGCGGCAAAAAACCTTACCCCAGTGACGTTAGAGCTTGGCGGGAAATCGCCCACCATCGTCTCCGATAATATTCCAATGAAAGATGCTGCCGAACGCATCTGCTTTGGTAAATCAATGAATGCAGGCCAAACCTGCGTTGCACCTGATTATATTTTGGTACCTAAAGCAAAAGAAGAAGCCTTTATTAAAGCTTATATCGCCGCTTTTTCTAAGATGTACCCAACACTAAGAGATAATGGCGACTACACCGCCATTGTTAACGATCGCCAATACCAGCGTCTAAGCAGCTGGATTAACGATGCGAAAGACAAAGGCGCGAAACTAACAAAGATTAACCCGGCGAACGAAGATTTATCCGCTGGCCGTAAATTAGCGCCCGTTATCGTTCAAAATATGAAAAACAATATGACCATTGCCGAAGAAGAGTTATTTGGTCCTATTTTGCCGATCATACCGTATGAATCTATGGACGAAGCAATTGCCTATATTAATGACCGTCCGCGTCCATTGGCGTTGTATTTCTTCGGCTATGATAAAAATGAACAGGATCATGTTTTAAATAATACGCATTCTGGCGGAGTGAGCGTAAACGATACGTTAATGCACCTTGCACAAGAAGATATGCCTTTTGGCGGCATTGGTGATTCGGGCATGGGTCATTACCACGGAAAAGAAGGCTTTATTACCTTCTCGAAAGCGAAGGCGGTTCACCGCAAAGGTCGTATCTCTACAGGTAGCCTAGCGCATCCTCCTTACGATAATTCAATCCGTAAAATGATTTATACCTTTTTCATTCGCTGATTAGCCGTATAACAGGAGTCTTTAAGGCAATGTCCAACGGGCTCCCAGAATGCAAAATAACAAAAAAGAGATGAGAGAAACTATGGACTCAAAAATTGATCAGGCACTGCCAACAACGCGCAGGGGCTTTTTACAGCTAGGCTTAATGGGTACCGCCACACTTGCATTGGGTAGCACAGTTGCAACACTCACTGGTTGCGCAACCCCACTAGAAAGAGATTCAACATTCAAGTTTTTAAAACCTGACGATCGAGCGTTATTTGCCGCTCTTATTCCTCAAGTACTGAACAAGAGCTTCCCTGGGGATTTATCCGATAAGTCAGCAATGCGCCGTATGCTTTTATCATTAGACGATCTGATCTATACCTTGCAGTACAATAATAGACACCAAATGCGCATGATGTTTGATGCCCTTGCCATGGCACCTATTCGTATGATCGCTGGTGCCTCTTGGACTGACTGGGAAGATATGAGCCCGAAGCAAGTTAACGACTTTTTAATCGGCTGGCGCGATAGCAGCATTCAATTAAAACGCATGGGTTATGTATCGCTTACCAAGCTCATCAACATCAGCTGGTATTCGCAGCCGGAGTCTTTTGCCTCAACAGGTTACCCAGGACCACCGGTAAAAATTCCTACGCCAGTTTCACCAACACTATCATCTATATCGTCAATAACAACAGCGGAGCAGAGCTAATGGCTAAGAAAAATTTTGAAGAAATCCGCGGCATTACCGACCCGATTTTAGAAGGCATCAGCAATGGTTGGATCACTTTAAATGCGGGGGACTATACCCAGTCTGCAACACTAGAAGCAGATGTAGCCATTATTGGTACAGGCGCAGGCGGTGGCGTAACCGCCGAAATTCTTGCTAAGGCCGGCTTAAAAGTTTTATTGATTGAAGAAGGGCCACTTAAAAGCACTAACGATTTTAAGATGGATGAGCGCGAAGCTTATAAAGACTTATACCAAGAAAACGCAGGCCGCATGAGTAAAGACGGCGCTATGTCGATTTTACAAGGTCGCTGCGTAGGTGGTACAACCGTCATCAACTGGACCTCTAGCTTCCGTACACCCGAGCAAACACTGCAATATTGGAGTGATGAATTTAAGACGGAAGGTGTGTCAAAAGAAGAGATGGCGCCTTGGTTCGATAAAATGGAAAAGCGTTTAAACATTGCGCCATGGGCCTTTCCAGCGAATGAAAATAATGCAGTATTGATGCGCGGTGCAGATGCCCTCGATATTTCATGGAAAGCCATTCCTCGAAACGTCGCTGGTTGTTGGAACTTAGGTTACTGCGGTACCGGTTGCCCAACCAATGCTAAACAATCCATGCTCGTTACCACGATTCCTGGTGCCATGAATGACGGTAGCCAATTGCTTTACAGTGCTCGCGCTGAACGCTTAATCATAGAAGACGATAAAGTGACGGGCATTGAAATTACTGCTTTGGATAAGAGCTATCGCCCAACCGGTATTAAGCTTACCGTTAAAGCACCGACGGTCGTATTATCGGCTGGCGGCATTAATGGCCCCGCGATGATGCTGCGCTCTGAGGCTCCTGACCCTAAAGGCTTGGTCGGTAAGCGCACCTTCTTCCACCCAACCATTTTTTCGTTCGCTGAATTTGAACAAGAAATTAATCCTTATTATGGCGCACCCCAAGCGATTTATTCAGACCACTTTCAATGGGAGACCGTCGACGGCCCAGTAGGCTATAAGCTAGAAGTCCCGCCACTACATCCTGGCTTAACCTCGGCTCTGTTAATGGGGCATGGTGAATCTCACTTTGATGACATTCGTAAACTCCCCAACATGAACGGCATGATTTCTTTGCTACGCGATGGTTTTAATGAAGAGAGCATCGGTGGCACCATCGAATTAGCCAGTGACGGCTCAGCCATTATTGACTACCCGTTTACTGACTACCTTTGGGAAGGCGTTAAGCGTACACACTTAACCATGGCTGAAATACAGTTTGCAGCGGGTGCTAAATCCGTTAAGCCTGCTCACGTTGATGCCAAATTCGAAACTTCATGGGAAGCATCCAAAGCCGCTATCAATGAACTATCTTACGAGGCTTGCAGAGCATTAGTAGGCAGTGCCCATGTTATGGGTGGCATGGCAATGGGTGAAGATTTAGATCGTTGCGTTGTTAACAGTCAAGGTAAGTATCATTACCTCGACAACCTCTACGTGATTGATGGTTCTATTTTTCCAACCAGTATTGGTGCCAACCCACAGCTATCCATTTATGGAATGGCGTGCCGTCTGGCGACAGGTTTGGCGGTAAAGCTGACCGGTAAGACGCCCGCTTAATACGCTTATTCTGGCCCATGTTAATTATTGCTTATTTATTAATTAACGTGGGCTGAAATAATTCTAATAATTCAGCCGAGGTTAAAGCCCCCCTTAACCGCTTAACCTTTCCTTTAATCGGGAAGAAGTAACTTCTAGGTAAATCACCAAACCAACGAGCGTCGATATCATAGCGAAGCTTCTCTTCATCGGCATCTGAAAAAATCCAATTATCCAACGTCAACAAATTATATTTTTCCAATAATGTTTTTACTCGTGCCTGTTCTTCGAGCCCATCCGTATTAATAAGCGTTAATTGGTATTCAGGATACTGTTGATTTAATACTGAGACTTTTTTTAATTCCTTAATGCAGGGCGGACAATCAAACGACCAAAGAATAACAAGATGATCTTTTTTATCTTTCTCCTTAACTATTTTTTCAAAACTTCCCACATCAAATAATTTTAGATCAGTGGGCGAACTTGCCTGCACAGAATTCGGTAGGGTTACCGCGGGCAGAATTGATATAGCAAAAAGTAATACCAAAAATCGCTTCATTCATTATTCCCCGACAGTTTCAAAACGATAGCCTTCATCCTGAGTATGCCAACTCAAATACACAGTTTCTGAATCTTTAACCAATTGAGGATGATCGGAAGAACCTGCGGTAGTACTCACTATTTTATTTTTACTCCAGCTGATACCAGAGTCTTTCGATTCCTTCATTAAAATATCTGTTTCTTTACCATCAAATTCTTTCCAAACCAAGAAGACAGTTTGATCAATAGAAAGTACATAAGGATGCGCAGACTGCTTATCGGCTTGGCCAAAACCCATCGGCTTATAATCACCTATATTAAAACCCGATACACTATTACCGTAAAACAATACATGATCTCCCTCAGTGTCGTTAAACCACGTAGAATGAACAATATTATTACCATCAACATCCAATGCGGGGCCGTGATGCGGGCAGCCATTAATTTTCCACTGCTCGTTGCTCAAGCGTATTTTCTTCGCAGGTTTCAAGGCCGAGCTGAACGTTATTAAACTGTGGTCACGAATTTGATTATTAACATCATTGCCATAAATATCACGCCAAGCAATCACCGGTAAATTGTTATTATCTAACGCCATAGCAATGCGACAGCACACACAGGAGTTATCCGACAGATTTATATTTTCACTAAACGTCTTACCTTGATCAGCAGAATAACTGTAATACAAAGCACCACCAATATATTCCTGTTGCTTGTCTTTTGCGGCTTGCTGATCGCGTTTATCCAACCAACTGATAAAAACTTTGCCATCATCACTAACAACCATAGAATCAAAGCGGTGACTTATTTCCTGCAGGTCATCATTCACGGTAATAGGCTGACTGAAACTTTTACCGCCATCAACAGAGCGACTAAAACGAATATTTCCGGTATAGGGTTTATTCAAAGACTGTGTCCATGAAATATAAATATTGCCGGTATTATCCAACTGAATTTTTGCGCGATTCTCAGCGCGAGCAGCAATTTTTTCAGGGGCACGATTCACAATAGAAGGGGCTGAGTAACTCTGACCTTGATCACTAGAATACTGAACATAAACATGACCAGCAAAGACCCAAGCCAACCATAACTTACCATCAGGTCCAAAGCTCGCAGAAGGTGCCTTAGCGCACTTGAGCGAGGCAATGGTGCAAGCAACTCCATTCACTCCCTTGCCTGTAGCAGAAGCACCATGCTGCATCGCATGGCTACTGCTAAAGCACAGTAAGATGATGAACAAAAATGATGCTAACCTGAACATAAAATTAACCTTTTATAAATTGATACTAAATCAAAATGAATAACTAGCAGATACATACGCAGTGCGTGGCATACCTGGCGAGTATTCAAACGTTTCAGGATTACCATAAGCCGCTGGTTTATAAGTTGAATTAGTCGCATACGTTTTATCTTCTAAATTTAAAATACGCGCACTCACTTTAAACTCAGGGGTTACGGGGTAATTAAAACGAATATTTAATAACTGATGACCTTTATACGTTTCCGTATTCGCTTGGTCCATCCAGTATTGCCCTAAATGAGAAAGCTCTAACTCAACCTTACCACCGTTTAATTGGCTAGGATGATAACCTAAAGCAACATTACCAATATCTCTCGGCGCCGCTTCTAATTGATTATCACTATAGTCTGTTGTCGAATTCGGTTTCCAATCTTCGTAGGTGAATTCGGTATAGGCATAAGAAACTGCAAGATCGATATCGTTACTCAACGGTGCTGTTAAACCTGTTTCAATGCCTTGGTGTAATGTTTTACCCGCGTTCATTGTTTCACTACTACCATCAGCATGCTTGAAGGTTAAAATATCATCTTCCTTCACCATGTAATAAACCGAGATTTCATAATTCACTTTGCTAATGGTTTTTCCACGCAAACCAATCTCATAGTTATCCACTTTTACCGGATCAAGCTTAACCGTATTAGTCGCCTTTCCTTGACGGAATAACTGACTCTGCGACGGCACTCGAAACGCATGGCGATAAGAAGCAAACGTATTTAATTGATCGTTAATTGCATACGTCATACCCAATTTAGGACTTAAGTGTTGATACTCAACATCGGTATCTTCAGGGCGTCTATGATTGCCGGTATCGATATCCGTTAAATTATTTTCATAGTCATAACGCATGTGATCAAAACGCAAACCCGCATTCACTCTTAACTTATCGGTCGGCGAGGTTTCAATATGGGCATAAGGCGAGATAGACGAAAAGGTCACGTCATAGTCATACAGTTTTTCTTTAACTGTATAATCAACAAAATAGTTACCTTCTTTTGTCACATCAATTTTATTTTGATCCATCGAACCTGGGCTGTAATCAATATCGGTTCCAACAATTAAACGCGTACGCATTGGTGTGAAATCTTGACGATATTTCATCATCACACCCGCCGACTTGTTTTCCGTTTTATACGTATTCGGATCGTAACTTAACGACCAGTTCGGTAATAACTCCATGCTGTTATAACGGAAGTAAGGGGTAATGCTATAAAGACTCGCACCCACTTCTTTTTCGAACGCACTGGATAAACGTAACGATTCAACTTTGCGCATAGAGATAGGCGTGTAATTACGTGTTGGATGATTTTTATAATCGTCTTCTAGCAAACGCGAAGAACCCGCTGTTTGTTGATCAATGTTTGAAAAATTCAAAACGGTTTTAACTTTAGTACCGTTATCTAAAAAAGAATCCAAACGAACATTCGCACTTTGACGATCGTATTCGGTCGAGTCTCTCCAGCCATCGGTATGAGTCAGGTTTAAATCGGCACGAATGCCATGATTCAAACTCGCAGTTCCACCCCCTAATAGCAAACGCTGCCAACCAAAGCTGCCTACCTCTAAACTCACATCGCCCTCAGTTTCTTCTGGTGCAGCCTTAGTACTCACGTTAATAACCGCTGCCATCGCATCGCTTCCATGCAAAGCACTGCCTGGGCCTTTGCTGACTTCAATGCCCGCAGACTGAGGCACGTTAATCTCATACAACGCATTGTGATTAAAGAAACCCGTAGAGCGAGTCGGAATACCATCTTCCAAATAAAGATACACAGCACCGGTCGTAATCGGCTGGCGAATTGCTGTCATGTGGCCTTCGCCACCCGTAACATTCACATGCACACCCGGCATGCGATTTAATACTTCAGAAGGATGACCTGGTTGTAAAAACTCGATGTCTTCTTGGCTAATCTGACTGGTACTGGCAGAAGTTTCTGACTTTAATGCGGCTTCGCGCGTATCGGTAATCGTAACAGGCGCAAGTTCAACTTCGTCGTTATTAACTTGTGCGGCGAGTGTAAAAGAAGGGTATAAAAGGGTAGCAATGGCTAACGCTAATGGCTGCTTATGTTTCATTTTCAACTTCGCTATAAAGGACTGAGTGAAAGGAATTGAACGCAGTCTATAGAGGCCGTTGAGATTTGAAAATGTGGCACATTGTCGCACCACTGACCTAGGTCATTATGTGGTTCACAAGAGATGATCATCTAGAGAAGTTTTAAAAACTAGTTTAACTCTAGATGGTCATTTTAAATTTTCTAAAGACTATAAATCATAACCTTCTTTTTCAATGATCAATTTACAATGAGGGAACGGAATCTCAATGCCTTCAGCATCTAATGCCTTCTTCATTTGTTCAGGTACTGAATACAAAACATCAAAATAATGTTCACCTTTGCAGAAAGGGCGTACCAAGAAATCTACTGAGCTATCATTCAATGTTTCAACTTCAACAAACGGTGCAGGATCTTTCAAAATATGAGGGTGGTTAGCAAGTACCGAATTAATTACCTTACGCACCGCATCCGTATTTTCTTTATAAGCAACGCCAAAATGCATATCAACACCACGGACTTTATGGTGAGAGTGATTAGTGATTTGGCTTCCCCAAATTTCACTATTCGGAATGATAATTTGCTGATTATCAAACGTTTGTAACACCGTGGTGAATAAATCGATTTCTTGAACATTACCAAAACACCCAGCAGCATTAATGAAATCACCTGCTTTATAAGGACGGAATATTAGCAACATAACGCCAGCGGCCAAATTCGATAATGTCCCTTGTAATGCTAAGCCTACCGCTAAACTGGCTGCGCCTAAAAGCGCGATAATCGATGCGGTCTGTACACCAAAACGATTAAGCACTGCGATAGCAACAAACGCTAAAACAACGTATTTACCAATACTGCCTAAAAACCGGAATAATGTATCGTCAAGATTGGGATGACTTTCTCCGACCTTACAAATAAGAGTATTTACTTTGTTCGCGACGAATAAACCAATAATGAGAATCAAAGCGGCAAAAAGAACGTTTGTTCCTCCCGCAATAATATCGGGTAGGTATTGGTCGATGTTGATTTTATTGACTAAATCGTTCATGGGCTCTGTCCTTAAGAAAGTATGCTTACAGAATAGAGTATCACTTAGCTTAGGCAAGAAAGCAGAGGGCTATTTAACCCTTTTTAACATCTACGGAAATGCTCATGATGAAGAAATGCTCATGATGAAGAATTGCTCATGATTTCATAGACGACATATAAGTAGAAAAGACTTTAGGCAGTTCAAGTAGCCTATATTCACGCCAAGCATCGGCGATGATAATAACGATGGACAGAATAAGAATCTACCCCATAAAAAACGCCCTACAAAAATAGCGCGCGATACTGTGATATTAAGGCATAAATTCAACAGCGATGAATGCTTTACGAGGTTTTGTCATAATGATCAATAATCTAAATCAGAGGACTTAATTTAACCCTAGATCAATGTTCGAATTTTCCACTACTAAAGTCACATTTAGCAGCTACTGTATTGAGTGTCCTATTTGTTGCAATATGTCATTACTACTCGTTGTGTATAGATGATAGAATTTTAATTAAATTGTAATGAACAAACATGCTCTACAGGCGTTGAAATTGAAATGCTTCTGAGAATCTCACCTGAGTCAATATCAATTCTATGTGCTTTGATCTCCCTATTGCTATCTTCGACGACAACTAAAAAATTATCACATATTTTAGGTTTTACGACTCTCCAACTGAGATCAACTTTCCAAGATTTTTGAACCGAATAACAGCTACCTATATTTTCACTAGTCTTCATTAGTGGAGTTGGCTTGCAGGCAATGATGAACTCATTGCTATCAACAATGATAGAGTTTGACTGAAGCTTTATAGAAGATTCAACCCAAGTGCTATTTTCATATAATTCCACCCTACCTAAGTCATCCAAAAGATAAGTATGCTTCTTATATAAAAAGAACTGCTGAACCTTCCTATTTCTCTTCCATGAACTTCTCATAGTTAACTCATTATCAACAAATACAGCATAAGGATGATTTATACCTTTATTATCTATTTTGTAACCCGCAATAAAAACACCTTCACCATTAGAAAATCCACTGTATGCGCTTTGTAAGCCAGTCTTCAATTGCTTACCACTCATAGTTACAGAGCCGTCATAATTCCAGCTAAGATCGGCACTTGAACATGCCGATACAAATATTAGAAGGAAAAGGAGGGGGGGGGTTGATTTATAAATTTTCATAATATTTATGCACTGTAAAAATGGTTCCTGGCTTGAAAGCTCCGATAGCAAATAACTGATCTCGTTCTCTAGGTTTTAGATGAATACACCCGTGTGAATGAACCATATTAATAGGAAGCCTTCTAATTTCTTCAGCTTCATTTGCCTGTGTTGTATGGAACATTTGCCCTGAGAGTTGTTCATTAGCATCCAATTTTCGATTACCATTTGAATCTTTAAACCATCTGATAGCAACAGGCCCGAAATCATTAAACACCCATTTCTTGGGAACAATCCTCAGAGAATATAAATTAAAATACAAATCGATTATGTCAGACCTGGAAATTTTATGATCATTCTTTATTGAACCCCACTTATTCTCGGGTAGTTGATACCAAACATCATCCTGAGAGGGTTTATCAAGCAACTTGGTTCCCCAAGTTATACGAGACAAAGGCCATGTATTTGTTCGATAGGCGTGAGATTTATCAATAATATACTGACCTGGCCAAGTCGGTTCCTCTGCCATGCGCGCATCATTTCCAATAGTCGATGGTCCTCCCCACGCTTCAAAACGCCCATGAATTCTTGTTTTGTCTTTAGCAACAAGAAGGTTTCTCCCTGGATAAAAGTGTAATTCCATTTTCTAAATTTCCATGTTGAATACTAATGTAATAATTTAAGCACGACTAATTTTAATGTCGATTAGTATAGAATGAAATAGATAAAAATCATGAGCTGAATCGCCCCTAGCTTTAATACTCCACTGGCGAAAATTATTTATTTCTTTCTCAAGATTTTATAAAAGCAGCTACCTCCTAACCGAATTAAATATCTGACTCATCACAAACAAACTAGCAGCAGAAACCACAATCGTCGGCCCTGTTGGGGTATCCCAAATAAACGAAAAAGCCATACCAGCACACACAGAAATCATACCGATTAAACTCGCCAACATCGCCATTTGTTCAGGACTTTTTGCCAAAGGTCTTGCCGCAGCGGCAGGTATAATAAGCAACGCACTGATTAATAATACACCAACAATTTTCATCGAAATCGCCACGACTAACGCGAGTAATAAAACCAGCATGGCTTTTAATCGTTTTACTGGGTATCCATCTATCGCGGCTAATTCTTCACTCACGGTCGAGGCTAATAACCCGCGCCATTGCCAGATCAATAATCCAATCACTAATGAACCACCCGCAAAGATCCAAAGTAAATCGTTCTGGTTTACCGCAAGTAAATCACCAAACAGATACGCCATTAAATCGATACGCACATTATCGAAAAAGCTTAATACAACTAAACCAATGGCGAGCGAAGAGTGCGATAAAATCCCCAATAAGGTATCGGAGGCAATGCCCGTGTATTTATCGAGCTGCAATAAAATTAACGCTAAAACCGAGCACGAAAATATCAACGCTAGGGTTAGGTGAAGATCAAATAAAATCCCTAGGGTAATGCCTAATAACGCACCGTGGGCGAGGGTATCGCCAAAAAACGCTAACCGACGCCATACTACTAAGCTGCCTAATGGACCTGCGGTTGCCGCAACGCCTAAGCCTGCGAACAAGGGTAATAACCACCAACTAATCATGTTTGTGTCCTTCGCTCTTGCTTACATTTTCGTGCGCATGCGTGCATTCTTCGCTGCCTTCGATATGGCCATCGGCACAATGTTTGTGGTCGTGGTGATGAGTATAGTGAGCCAGCTCTGGGGCGAGCTCACTTATGGGGGCAAGAGGTGCAAGTTGGTGGCCATTCTGATGACCCTGCTGATGACCACTCTGATTACCGAAGAGTGAGTTGTACTCGTCACTGATACTGACTTGGTCGGGGTGACCTGAGCAGCACACATGGCCATTCAAACAAATCACGCGATCGGTTTGCGCCATTACTAAGTGTAAGTCGTGTGACACTAATACGATGCCGCAGCCTAATTCGTTGCGCAGTTCTGGCAATAGCTGATACAGCTCGCGCTGACCTTGAATGTCGACCCCTTGTACGGGTTCGTCGAGCACCAATAGATGCGGTTCTATTAATAAGGCGCGGGCTAATAAAACACGCTGCCATTCACCACCGGAAAGTCGCTGCACGGGCTGTTTGGCTAATGCGGTAATCGATAGGCGTTCTAGCCATTCTTGTACGCGTTCTTTGCGAGCACCGGGGGCGAGCATAAGAAAGCCAGTGACCGATAACGGTAGACGATCGTCTATACGTAATTTTTGCGGCATGTAGCCGACTCGCAAGCCTTTGCGGCGGGTGATCTTACCGGAGTCTGCGGTATGTAAGCCTAGCAAGATGCGCAATAAGCTCGATTTACCACAGCCATTGGGGCCGATGATGGTGACAATTTCGTTTTCACAAATAGCTAGATCAATGTTTTGTAATACGTGGCGATCGCCCCAAGTTTGGTTGATGCCTTGGGCGCGGACGAGGGTTTCCGCTTTGGCTTTAACGACAACTAACTCAGGGTTCATGCGTTTTGGCCTTTAGAGCACTTTTTAGAACACTCTTTAGAACATTGGGGGCAAGTGCCAACGACTTCGGTGATTTGTGTTTCTACTTCGAAGCCTTGAGTTTTTGCAGCATCTGATAGCGAGGTAAACCAAGACTGCACATCCATCTCGTGAGCTTTACCGCACACCTTACAAATCAAGAAGCAGCTTTGATGTTCGTGCCCAGGGTGTGAACAACCTATAAATGCATTAAGCGAAGCTAGGCGATGAACTAGGCCTAGGTCGAGCAAGAAATCGAGGGCGCGATACACCGTTGGAGGTGCAGAGTTAAAGCCATCTGCCGCTAAGGCAGGCAGTAGATCGTAGGCACCCATGGGTTTGTGGCTCTGCCATACTAGTTCTAATACGCGCTTGCGTATGGGTGTTAAGCGTACGCCTTGCTCGGTACAGAGCTTGGTCGCTTGTTGCAGTGCGGTATTGATACAACCTTGATGGTCGTGCGGGTGGTAAGCTGAAGCAGACATAAAACAAGGTGCTCTAATCAGTTAACTCGTTTATAAAAAATAACAGATCGTAAAAATATCAGATCGTAACAAAATTAAAGGTTATAATATTACAATTTGACTCAATCTGCTTATTTAAATTTATGAAAAAACGTATTTCTACTCTGCTATCAACGTCATTAGTACTGCCTGTCATGCTGGCTACAAGTCTATATTCTAGTGCTGCTAATGCACGAATCTTGGTATCGAATAAGCCTTTAGCGCTGATTGCTGCGGCAACTTATCCTACAGAGCAAATCGATATCCTTGTTCCCGATGGTATGTCTCCGCACGACTACAGCTTGCGACCGTCCGATATTGGCAAGATTCGCCAAGCAGATAAGATTTTATGGGCTGGCGACCATATGGAGCCGTACTTGGCCAAGTTTGCGGCAGAATCTGCACGCTCTAAGTCCAATTCAATCGAATGGCTGGATGCTACTCATCTTATGGAAGACATGGGTCTCTATGGTAGTGATCCACATATTTGGCTTTCTCCTGAATTAGCCATAGAGATCAGCCAGCGCATCAGTGCTTGGAACCCTACAGATGTTGAGCAAGCGAAAAAAGATCATCAAGCTTTTGCTAAACAGCTAACCGCTTTGGTAGAAGAAAGTAAGACAACCCTTGCTCCACTAAAGCAGTCTGGCTTTTTTGTTTTTCACCAAGCCTATGACTATTGGTTTCAGGCCATTGATATTAAGCAGCTAGGGGCCTTCACCCTGTCACCAGAGCGTAAGCCTGGTGCTCGCCATATTCAGAACATGCGCAACCAGCTTAAAAATAAAGAAGTGGCGTGTGTGCTGTCTGAGCCACAATTCAGCCCTGCACTTATAGAGACCGTGGTTAATGGTTTAGCCATTAATCGTGGCGAGCTAGACCCTCTTGCTGGTAGTACTACGTTAAGTAAAAGTGCTTATATTGATTGGTTAAGCGCAATGACGGCGACGTTATCTGAGTGCCTAAAATAAGGAGATTATCGCCGTACTTTTGTACGGCGAATGAGTGAACGATAAGTCAGCAATAAGCGGCTTGATGATTTGATTTTTCCCGCGCATAGTAGACAAAAGCACAATAAAGGAGTGTCTTTTAATGTCTACTGCAGAAGCGTTATTACATTCGTTACGACAGCAAACAAAAACAGGGCATACGCATAGCGATGAACCTGACTCTCTGCCCAATCGCTATCTTCGTATACGCCAACAGTCATTAAAGCTCTGCCAAGAACTTGAGATTGAAGATTTCGAGTTACAAGCCGCTGATTTTGTCAGCCCTATAAAATGGCACCTTGCTCATACCAGTTGGTTTTTCGAAACATTCATCTTAAAAAACATCTCTGATTACCGTATTTTTCATCCTCAGTTCGAATACTTATTTAACTCTTATTACAATGCGGTAGGAAAACAATACCCTCGAAATAAACGCGGCATAATGTCTCGCCCGACTGTGAGTGAAGTTAAATCTTATCGTCAGTATATTGATCAAAAAATATTAGCCTTATTCGACAGTGACGATGAGATACTTGATGAATACAAAGAGTTAATTGTTTTAGGGTTAAACCACGAACAACAGCATCAAGAATTGATGCTTACCGATCTTAAATATAACTTATCGTTTAATCCGCTATACCCTATTTATGCCAAAGCAAAATTTCCTGAAGGTCACGAGCCTAATAGCGAACAAGCTGATTGTATTATGCCATTGGATTTTATTGAATTTGGTGGTGGCATTTATAATTTTGGTAAGAAAGGTAATGGATTCAGTTTTGATAATGAAACGCCCAGACATCAAGCATTGATTAATGATTTCCGTTTAGCTAATCGCTTAATTACGAATGCTGAATATTGTGAATTTATCGATAATGGCGGTTATCAAGATTCATCTCTTTGGTTAGCGGATGGTTGGAGCTGGGTAAAAAATAATAATATTACGGCACCTCTTTATTGGCACTTAGAAAGTGATGATGGCCAACCGTCTCAACGCTATGAATTTCGGTTGACGGGTTATGGACAACTGCACCCACAGCAACCGGTAACGCACGTCAGTTTTTATGAAGCAGATGCTTTTGCTCGCTGGGCTGGTAAGCGTTTGCCGACCGAGTATGAGTGGGAAGTCGCCAGTAAGAAGCGTGAAATTAAAGGAACCTTTGTTGAGTCTTTAAGTTTTCATCCCCTAATGATTAATCCCGCTAGCAAGCATTATCCCAAAGATGGCATGAAACAATTATTTGGCGATTGCTGGCAGTGGACACAGAGTTCTTATGCGCCCTACCCACAATTCAAAACACCTGAAGGCGCAGTCGGCGAATACAACGCTAAATTTATGTGCAACCAAATTGTTTTACGGGGTGGGTCCTGTGTTTCTCCCAGAGATCATTTACGCACAACGTATCGCAACTTTTTTTACCCGCAAGATCGCTGGCAATTTACCGGTATTCGTTTGGCCGAGGATGCTTAACATCAGGATGCATTAAAAGACTGATCATTTAATTTTGGCCTAGATATATTACGTATAATAAAGGATTTATCGATATGAATGATATTCAGCAGCAGACATCGTTTGATTTATCAAACCGTAAAAGATTACGTTTTTATGATAACCAACCTGCTGCTGAAGATATTTTATCTGAAGTTATTTCTGGTTTAAGCCAAAATCAGAAAGTACTTCCCGCTAAATTATTTTATGATCATATCGGTTCTAAATTATTCGAAGCCATCACCCAACTTCCTGAGTATTATCCGACTCGCATCGAAATAAATTTATTAAGAAAGCATCATAAAGAAATTGCGGATTTGTTAGATAATGATGTTTGGTTATTAGAATATGGCAGTGGTGCAAGTTTAAAAATACGTTTGCTATTGCAAGCTATAAAGCCAAATTGCTACGTCCCTATGGATATTTCAAAAGATTTTTTATTATCATCTTCAGAAAGCCTCATCGATGATTATCCTTGGCTGAATGTGTATGCCGCTTGCGTTGATTATTCTCAGCCGGTACGTCTACCTGCCGACATGGCAACCAGCGCGCAAAAACTGGGGTTCTTCCCTGGCTCTAGCATTGGCAACTTTGCCCCTCACGAAGCGCAAATATTTTTGCAAGGTGTGCGTAAAACCTTAGGCAAAGACGGCGCGATGTTAATTGGCGTTGATTTAATAAAAGATACGCAGGTATTAGAGGCTGCTTATAATGATTGCCAAGGCGTAACAGCGGCATTCAACTTGAATATTTTACATAACATTAATAGCGTACTAGGCACTCAATTAAACGCTGATCACTTTGAGCACCGAGCAATTTATAGCGAAGAAAAAAATCGTATTGAAATGCACCTAGTGAGCTTAATGGATCAGATCGTTAATATTTCTGATGCCAATGTAACGGATAGTCCTGCTAAAAATATTATTTTAAAAGCAGGGGAATCGATTCATACCGAAAACTCTTACAAGTATTCTAAACAAAGCTTTACTGATTTAGTTGAAGGGGCAGGGTTTGAAGTTCGTGAGCATTGGTCAGACGAAAAAGATTATTTTTCTCTATTTTATTTAAGTTGCTGTTAGCGGTTATTCTAATTATATAGTTGAAAAACAACCGCTATGAAAACTTAATATTGTGCTTCTCTATGGCGCATAAGTTTAAGGAAATATTCCATCGGATCTTTTATCGTCGTGACTAATGCCGCCATAGGGTCTTTAGCAATCGCTTCTGCTTGATGTTGCTGAGTCGTTAAGCGGCTTAACCAAAAACGCAACGCCGCTGCACGTAAACACATCCCCCATGCTTGCTGCTCTAACTCGGTTAATTTACGTACCGATTGATAGCCTGTCATTAATGCGGGTAAATTTCCTTCTATCCAAGTGCCATTATCGTTAGCACACCAGTCATTCGCCACAATGGCCAAATCAAATAGCCAAGCATCTTGGCAAGCGTTATAAATATCTAAAATAGCACCTAATGTATCGCCATCTTTTTCATTATTAAATTCAGCGATTTCAAATAACGCATTATCGTGAAATAAATCACCATGAATTAAACCACGCGGCAAGCTGTACCAAAGTTCGGTATTCGATTCTTGAAATTCAACTTCATCCACCAGCACGTGCTGCTGCTCTTCGGTCAATAACGGCTCGTTTAATGGCCTTGTGGTTGCGCTTATCTGAATCAGTTTGCGTCCAATTTCTGGCCACCACTGAAGGCCGCGATTATTTTCTTCCAGCGGTAAACCGTCGCCGGCTAAATGAAATTGCGCTAAAGCTTTTCCTATTTGCTGGCAATGGTCTGCGGTTATTTTTTCAGGATGAGAGCCGGGTAAGCAAGGGCAAAGAATAGCAGGCTTGCTTTTTAGCTCATGTAAATAAAGCCCAGCATCATCTGCAATAGGGCCAGGAACAGGCACATTTTTTTCTGCTAAGTGGCGGCCTATTTTAATAAAGTTCTCAACTTCTTCTGCATTGTGATGCTCAAAGATCGTTAATACGTATTTTTTGCCGCCCACTTCAACAAAGAAATTAGTATTTTCAACACCTGCACTGATGCCTTGATGATTTTCATAATCACCTAAAGAAAATTGACTTAGGTAAGCAGCGACTTCTTTCGCTGAAAGATCAGTATAAACAGACATGGATTTAGACTTACATTTTATAAAAAGAGGGAGAGTGACCTTAGCCACTCATAAGCGAATCGTTTTCTTGGCTTTTTTGCCAGTCGTATAATTACCAGCGGAAAATAACCCAGCTTGGTACAGAAACGTCTGGCGCATCTGACTGAATATATTGACCATCTTCGGCATTTTTAATATCAGAAGGTTTCAAATAATAAGGCTTACCATACTTAGGCACGACTTTAATTTCGACAATTTCACCACCGCGACGATACTCATAAAAAGTCTTATCACCGTCGTTACGAATAACGACTTCTTCACTGTCTGTCCCTGCTGCATAAGCAGGGCCGCTAATCAGTGCAAAAGCACATGCGAAAGTCACAAGTAGGGTACGCATCATGGTAAGCTATGCCTCATTCAAATATTAAAAATCATCTCTATTACTATTGTACCCTTTTTACACCTCAGTGCACCGAGTAACGTATTTAGACCACTGAGTAAAAGAGAATCTGTTACGGATAATTTTATGTCAGAATCTACAGTAAAGTCGGCATCAGCTCCGGCTATTTTAGTCGATGGATCGTCCTACTTGTTCCGCGCATACCACGCGATGCCGCCACTGACCAACTCAGTCGGCCACCCAACAGGGGCGATTCGTGGTGTGATTAACATGATGCGCAAGCTGCAAAAAGATTATCCGGCATCTCAAATTATCGTGATTTTTGATGCCAAGGGTAAAACCTTCCGCAACGACATGTACCCAGAATACAAAGCCAATCGCCCTGCTATGCCGGATGAGCTACGCGTTCAGATTCAGCCAATTCACGACATAATCAAAGCCATGGGCTTGCCATTACTAGTGATTGACGGTGTAGAAGCCGATGACGTGATTGGTACTTTGGCGGCGCAAGCCACTGAAGGTAAGCGTGACGTTATCATCTCGACCGGCGATAAAGACATGGCGCAACTGGTTAACGAACACGTTAGTCTGATAAATACCATGACCGACACCTTTATGGATGTGGACGGCGTTATCGAGAAATTTGGCGTGCGCCCCGATCAAATCATCGATTACCTGTCTTTGATGGGCGATAAGGTCGATAACATCCCAGGTGTTGAAAAGTGTGGCCCTAAAACCGCCGTTAAATGGTTAGACGCTTATGAAACTATGCAGGGCGTGATCGATAACGCCGATACGATGAAAGGAAAAATCGGTGAAAACCTGCGAGCGGCCATCGAATTTTTGCCACTATCGTACGAGCTGGCCACCATTAAGTGTGACGTAGCGCTAGAGCACAACTTGCCCGATATCGAAACGCAAGCGATTGATAAAGAAGCCCTTTTGGCATCGTTCAGCGAATTCGAATTTAAATCTTGGGTCACCGAGCTCGGTGGAAGTCTCGAAGAAAAATCGGCCACCGCTACTAAAAACGGTGCTAAAGATGATGCAACCGAAGCGGGTTCCTCTACAGCGTTACCAGTAGACGTGATTGAGACGGATTATCAGATCATTTTTGATCAAGCTCAGCTTGATGAGTGGTTGGCTAAATTAGAAGAGGCCGAGCTATTCGCCTTTGATACCGAGACAACGTCGTTAAATTACATGGAGGCGGAAATTGTTGGTTTCTCTTTCGCCATAGAAGCAGGCACCGCAGTTTATGTACCGCTGGCGCACATTGGCCCCGATACGCAATTAGAAGATGCTCCCACTCAACTGAATCGCGATGCTGTTTTAGCTCAGTTTAAACCTATTTTAGAAAGTGCAGACCACAAGAAAGTAGGCCAGCACTTAAAGTACGATGCCCACGTATTAGCGAATTACGGCATTGAGTTGAAAGGCATTCAGTTCGATACCATGCTGGAATCTTACATTCTTAACTCCGTCGCGACTCGCCACGATATGGACAGCTTAGCGTCGTATTATTTAGGCACTAAAACCACCAAGTTTGAAGAAGTGGCTGGCAAGGGCGCCAAGCAAATCACTTTTGATAACGTCGAAATTGCCATCGCTGGGCCTTACGCCGCCGAAGATGCTGACATCACCTTGCGTTTGCACCAAGTCCTTTGGGCGCAGTTGAATGAAAGTGACAAAGCCGATCTAAAGACGGTATTTGAAGAGATTGAATTACCGCTCGTGGAAGTATTAACCAAAATAGAAGCCAATGGTGCTTTGATCGACCCTAATATTTTGCACGAGCAAAGCGGCCAACTAACCGCGCGCTTAGCCGAATTAGAACAACAAGCTCACGATGTCGCAGGGCAGGTCTTTAACCTAGGTTCGCCTAAGCAGCTAGCCGAAATCTTATTTGAAAAGCTTGAACTGCCGGTGGTTAAGAAAACACCCAAAGGCGCTCCGTCGACCGCCGAAGAGGTTTTGGTTCAGCTCGCCGAAGAATACGAACTGCCTAAGCTGATTTTAGAAAACCGCAGTTTGAGCAAGCTAAAATCAACCTATACCGACAAGCTACCCTTGATGATCTGCAAGCGCACTGGCCGTTTGCATACCTCATACCACCAAGCAACCGCGGCAACTGGGCGCTTATCATCAACCGATCCAAATTTACAAAACATTCCGGTTAAAAGCGAAGAGGGCCGCCGTATTCGTAATGCCTTTATCGCACCCGAAGGCTATACCATGGTCGCGGCGGATTATAGCCAGATTGAATTACGCATCATGGCACATCTGTCTAAAGATAACGGTTTATTAACCGCCTTTGCTAACGGTGTCGATGTGCATACGGCAACGGCCGCCGAAGTTTTTGGCGTAACGATTGATAACGTCGAACCCAATATGCGCCGCAGCGCCAAGGCGATTAACTTCGGTTTAATCTACGGTATGTCCGCCTTTGGCCTAGCCAAACAATTAGGCGTAGGGCGTGGGCAAGCACAAGAATACGTTGATCTGTATTTTGAACGCTACCCTGGGGTGAAATCCTACATGGATAATACTCGCGCAGATGCGGCGGATGCCGGTTACGTTGAAACCATCTTTGGTCGTCGCTTATACCTACCCGATATTAAGGCTAGAAGTGCGCAGCGCCGCCAGCATGCCGAACGTACAGCGATTAACGCGCCGATGCAGGGCACCGCGGCTGACATCATCAAAAAGGCCATGATCAAGGTCGCAGACTGGCTAGCAACACAAGAGTTTGATGCTCAGATGATTATGCAGGTACACGATGAATTGGTATTAGAAGTGAAAACTGATCAGCTAGAAGCCTTCTCGGCCAAGCTAAAAGACATCATGGAGAATGCCGTTAAGATCGATGTGCCGCTGATTGTGGATGTGGGCTTTGGTAAAAACTGGGGTGAAGCGCATTAATTTAGCTTAATTCGAAGCTAAGTGGAATTATCGAAAAAGGGGGCTATAGTTAATTTAGGTAGCCAATATATGCACTCCCTACCTCCAGTTAGGTCTAACGTTATGGCTAAATTTTAGCGGTAATGTCCCTTTCTTCGGTGATTCCCCAAAGATCCGAAGCCTAGCCCGATTGATTCCCCCAATTATCAATCGGGCTCTTTTTTGCCTACGATTTACCCTAGCTTCAATATGAGATGTTTTTCAATACCATACAAGCCTATAAATCTCAGCGAGGAAAAAGAACTTCATTTGTTTTACCTGAGTTAACTAATGCGGCCATTAAACTCAAATACGTTGCAGGGTCTTTTTCAATAAGACTTATTCTATCAACGTATTCGCAGGTGATTTCTTTAACGGCAAAATAAAGAAGATCTGCGCCTTTTAACTTATGACGTAAAATGTGCCAAAGCGTGGGGCAGTTTGTTTGTAACGCTCTACTCTCACTTGCGGCCAAATCAGCCCAGCCTTGCGCTTTTAATAAACCCAACAACACCCCGGGCGCAGTACCACGCGATGCTTTTCTAAACTCAACTAAGTGCCTTTTTAGGCGCCACGTAGCAGCTGAAGATTGCATAAGCTTTTTAGTGATTATTTCAGCAACAACTACAGCTAAAGCAACACCCAGTTTTTTGCCTACCTGCTTAGAAATTATCTTCTTTGCTGGATCGTTTAACGCACTGATTGCAGCCTCGACATCAACCCGACTAAGCCCAGTGATAACTCCATGAGCAATCATTTTATAAATAAATTCTTCATCTATTTCAGAGTCTATTTTAAAAGCGCCATCCTCCAACATCGTTTCTAAAATAGATTCGGGCACAAGCCCTATATATTCATAAATAATTGCCATCACTAGCTTGGATACTGGATTATCAATAAAATCGATTTCAGTACTAACTACTTTCTCAAATACTTCCGTTAATAAGTTAAGAATTGCTATATTTTCAGAACCTACTTTTTTAAATTTTTCCTTTCCTGCTAGCCCAAGCCCTTCACCCGTTCTATTTACTCCACCTGCAATTAACCCAACCTGCTTAAAGGTGGAGCTATAAGCTCCATCGACTAAGCCAGCAGTAATAGGAGATATTGAATTCAGGCTGCCTATAAACTCATTCATTGTGGTCAATTTTTCATTGCGCCTAAACGTTGGACCATGGCAAGAAAAATCGCAGTCATCCCATGCTTTATTATAAAACGATTGCCTCTCCATAATCGGTATATTCGCCATGTTTTTTTGCATTATACCCAACCAAGTATTTCTTTACACCAAGCTCACTAACAAGCATCCCATCGAATTCCATTTCTTATATCTCCGTATTATTACTAACTTTTTTAATTTCGAACCCTTCAAGAATGAAGTCCACCTTATTACTGTACCTGAGCGAAGGTGATTGTGAGTTAAAGGTAAAATACACCACGTAATCTTGATATTCACCGCGCAGAGTTTCTATAAATACATGTAATGAATCAGGCTCAGGTACGATAAGTTCAGCATAAAGTCCTTCTCCAGAACTACGCTCAGATATTCCATGCGTAACCCTAGCCGAGTCTCGCATCCTTTTGGTAGGAGTCTTGTCTAATACAGCGAATTTAAAGTATTCAGTAAATGAGGGGATTAATAATGCGCTGTGCGGACCTTTAGGGTGTATCTCGATTGTAAGCGTATCTGTATATTCAGAAAGAACTGATATTGTTCTTATATAATCAGGCACTCCAATATCATCTATTACTTTCCACGTAACAGGTAATTTTAAAATCACGCCATCTTTAACATACGTTGTCGAATTAGCATTATTATTACTACAGCCATGAAATAACACTGAAAATACAATTATTGCTGCAATACAGGCTGCTGATTTGATTTTTTTTATCATAACTAATGTTTATTCTATCTATTAATTTAAACCAAAAACTTGTCTTATTTTAACTCTAATTATTGATAATTAATTGCTCATTTTCTAATGATATATAAGTATTTTTATCCCCTATATACCTTACAAACTAACCATTGATTGCCATCAAAACTCATCTTTTTAGCTTCTATTTTCCGAGCTAATCAATATTATTTTTTACTTTGAACGATCTGAATAGCTACTAACTTTTTTAATTTCGAACCCTTCAATAATTAAATCAACCTTATTGCTGTATCTGAGGGCAGGTGTTTGTGAACTAAAGGTAAAATACACCACGTAATCTTGATATTCAGCGCGCAGAGTTTCTATAAATACATGTAATGGATCAGGCTCAGGTACGATAAGTTCAGCATAAAGACCTTCTCCAAAACTACGCTCTACTATTCCATAGGTAATCCTAGCCGAGTCTTGCATCCTTTTTGTAGGAATCTTATCTAATACAATGCGTTTAAAATATTCAGTATACGGGGGGATTAATACTGCGCTATACGGGCCTCTAGGATATATACTGAGTGTAAGCGTATCTCCATAATCAGAAAGAACTAATAATGTTCTTAAATTGTCAGACTCTCTAATATCATCTTTTACTTTCCACAAATCAGGTAATTTTAAGCTCAGGCCACTCTTCAAATATATGGCTGAAGTTAAGTGATCAGAGCTACAAGCTTGAATAGTAAAAGCTAATGAGAGAAATAGGGTATTACGAAATACAGCCCTAAATAATCTCATCACACCTCAATTCCTTTTATGTTCCATTCATAATATTTGCCATATTCTAACCAAAACGGTGTCTTACGACTGTAAGGCTTAATCATGACTTTTTAGCCATCTACTCGCCATAAGACGCCAGATATATCGGCTTAAAACTTTATTCAAGACAAAAAAAAGCCCTTACCGCTTAAAGCAGTAAAGGCTATTTTCAATAATCAACGATTATTGCTCAGCAGGAGGCTCATTACCTTCGATGAACGGCGCATCTGCACCTTCGCTATCATCTTCATGAAACTCGGTATTATCCATAAACCACTTAGTCAGATGTTTACGCAATTCTTTTACGCCATCGCCTTTCAATGATGAAAACATCTGCACAGTCGCTAAATCACCCATATTGGCAACGGCTTTACGTACTTGCAGCATGGTTGCAGAGGCTGGGCCGCGCTTAAGCTTATCGGCTTTGGTTAGCAAAATGTGCAGAGGCATATTCGATTCGTGTGCCCAATCGACCATTGTTTGGTCAAATTCAGTCATTGGATGACGAATATCCATCACTAAAACGAGGCCACGCAGACAATCGCGCTTATCTAAATACGCGCCTAACTGCTTTTGCCACTCAATTTTGATCGCTTTTGGTACTTTTGCGAAGCCATAACCGGGCAAATCCACGAGTCGATAAGGCGTATCATCAACTTGGAAAAAGTTAATTAACTGCGTTCGACCAGGGGTTTTACTGGTTCGAGCGAGTTTTGTCTGTTCGGTTAAGGCGTTAAGCGCACTCGACTTACCAGCGTTTGAGCGGCCTGCAAAGGCAATCTCTACACCGTCCCATTGAGGGCATTGAGTGAACTTTGCGGCGCTTTGCATGAACCGAGTCTTGGTATAAATCAATGTTTGTGCATTTAACATAAGGTAAACGTAATGACCGTAAGGAAATTAATGGTATATAATCATCGGCTTTTTAAATCCGGCAATGAATTGTATCATAGTCGGGTGAATCAAAGCCGTGCATTTTTAATTAGCTCCCAATGAGGAATCTCAATATGAAAAAACTCGCGCTTCTTGCAACTATCGTTGCAGCGACTAGCTTTAATGCCAACGCGTTTGATGTTGACACTAAATATAAGCAAACTTGCAGTATATGCCACGGCATGGGTGTTGCTGGCGCTCCAAAAGCATTTGATAGTGCTGCTTGGGCTCCTCGCATGGCAACAGGCATGGACAAAATGGTTGCTAGTGTTAACAACGGTAAAGGCGCTATGCCACCAAAAGGTTTGTGTAATGATTGTACTGATGACCAGTACAAAGCATTAATCAACCATATGGCGACTAGCAAATAATTAATTTTTTATAAAAACTGGACCTGACGATGAAAAAACTACTGATTAGCTTAATCGTTTCTGTTGGCCTCATGTCTGCTGCACAAGCAGGCGATGCGGTTGCAGGAAAAACCAAGGCAGCCACTTGTGGTGCCTGCCACGGCGCTGACGGTAATAGCTTAGCCCCTAGCTTCCCTAAAATTGCTGGCCAAGGCGAGCGTTATTTAGTGAAGCAAATCACCGAGATTAAGAATGGTGACCGTCAGGTTCCTGAAATGCTAGGTTTCGTAATGGGCTTAAGCGAAACGGATATTGCCGATATCGCTGCGTATTACGCGGGTCAAACAGCGTCTAGTGGTGCTGCTGATGCTGCACTAGTAGAAGCGGGCAAGCGTATTTTCTTAGGCGGAAACGAAGCAACGGGCGTTCCAGCTTGTATCGCTTGTCATAGCGCAGACGGTAAAGGTATCGCAGCTGCAGGCTTCCCACGTGTGGCGGGTCAACATGCCACTTATACAGAGAAGCAATTAATGGATTTCTACAACGCTAAGCGTACTAACGACGCCAGCAATGTAATGCGTGATATTGCTTCACGTATGCATATGGATGAAATCAAAGCAGTTTCTAGCTACATCCAAGGTTTGAAATAACCTAACTCACTGATTGACAGCTTTCTTTTTGAGATCGCTCTTTTAAGGATTTAATTGTCATCTAGTGTAAAAAGCGGCTTAGGCCGCTTTTTTTATGCCTGGTATATCTACCTAAGGTGGAACCTTTATGCCACAATCATTGTCAATGACACTTATAAACACTTAATTTTAAATAATCTGGAGAACTCCATGTTCAGACGTTTAGTCGCCAGCACTGCCATTCTTTTTGCCAGTTTTACCGCTTCGGCCGCCGATGGCCACAACCATCAAGAAGCGCCGATTAAGGATATGAGCAAAGCTTATTCGTTAATCGAACAACCTCAAGCCGTGCCTGCCAATGGTAAGTTGCATGTTGAAGAATTATTTTGGTATGGCTGTGGCCACTGTTTCTCGCTAGAAGAACATGTAACGTCTTGGGTTAATAAGCTACCAAAAGATGTTGAATTTAGCCGTGTTCCAGCGATGTTTGGTAAGCCTTGGGTTATTCATGCTCAGCTTTATTACATGGGTGAAGTATTGGGTATTACCGAACAGTCTCATGGTGATATTTTTAAAGCGATCCATATCAATGGCAAACGCCTGCAGCGTAAATCAGAGCAACAAGAGTTCTTTGCAGCTTATGGTGTGAGCGAATCCGATTTTGAAAAAGCCTATAACTCATTTACGGTTAAGAGTCGCTTAAAGCAAGGTGATAAACGCATCCGTAACTATCGAGTCAGTGGCGTACCAGCTATTGTTGTTAATGGTAAGTACCTAGTCGACGCATCCTCAGCCGGTGGCCAGCATAATATCTTTAAAGTTGTTGATTACCTACTTGAGAAAGAGCGTAATCAATAAGTCATGTTAGGACGATAGCATGGTCAATCAAAGACTGAGCCTATCCGAATTCCTCGCGGCCCTGCCTGATGCAGACAAGGCCGCGAATCAGCTTAACCTCATCAGCTTTAATATTCAGGTCGGTATTCAGACCGCTGCCTACCACCACTATCTCACCCGCAGTTGGCAACACATGCTGCCCTGCAAAGAACGCACTCCCACTCTTGATCGCATTGCCGATATATTAAGACACTTCGACATTGCAGCCTTGCAAGAAGCCGATGGTGGCAGCTGGCGCAGTAACTTTATCAATCAAGTTGAACATCTCGCCGAGAAAGCCGACTTCCCTCATTGGTATCAGCAAACCAACCGCAATTTGAAACCGATTGCGAAGCACAGTAATGGCTTACTATCTCGCTTGGCTCCTTACAAAATCGAATATCACAAGCTGCCCGGGCTACTGCCTGGTCGTGGCGCGATGGTGATGAAAATTGGTCGCGAAGATCCGCTCATCATTATCGTATTACACCTAGCACTAGGCATTAAAACTCAAGCCGAACAGTTAGGTTACATCCAGTCTTTGGTTAAAGATGCACGTCATGTGGTGATAATGGGAGACTTAAACAATCACGCCGAGCACTTACTGACCAATACACCACTGGCCGATTTAAACTTTCAATCGGTTAATCCTCTTTTGCACACATTTCCAAGCTGGCAGCCACAGCGAGGATTAGATCATATCCTTGTCAGCGATAGCTTGCAGATCAATAAAGTTGCGGTTTTAGATACCCCAATTTCTGATCATCTTCCCATTGCGATGCAGATTCAGCTGCCTAATAAAATTATTCTTTAATATTTAGCCATTCAAAACAGCACTTCTCTTAATATTTTCTATACTCAATAATATTCATACTGACACTGGTAAAGGGACTATGTCGCAAGCAAGCGATAATTCAGGTAAAGCAGTCAACAAATGGCGTGATAAATACCTGGATCTCATAGAGCAGCACGAGAAGCTAGAAAAAAGCAGCGAGAGCAAGCAGGACCAAATGCGCCGAGCATTGGTGATTGTTTCTCTATTGGCTGAAGGTCAATCAGATACCATCGATAAACCACTAGCGACATTGCGTGATGCCATTAAGCCTCAAAATGATGGCGTCGGTCTTGAATCCAGCGTTCAAGTTTTACAGGCCGAAGTTAATCGTTTTGAAGAGCAATGGCAGCTACAAAGCAATGAAGTTTTGCAAAGTCTGCAGAAAGCTTCAAAGAATTTATTACGACTGCCGTGCTCTAGTGAAGAAAAACGTCGCATCAAAAAGATTGTCAGCAAATCGAAGGAGCACCTAAAGCAGTGGTCTGGCTATGGCAAGCAACTCCAAGCGTGGTCTGAACTTTTATCTGATTTATCGATTGATCTAGACCCTGACAGCTTGGCCAAAGCCGCTTCGGGTGGGTTTTTTAGTCGTTTTTTTCAAAGAAATTCCTCTCTAGAAAGCGTATCAAAAGAAGCCTTAGCTAATTCAGAAGGTCAGTCCTCCGATACACCTGAAGAAACAGCTGGTTGCTTAGATAAAAATACTCTTGAGGTTGAACCTGAGGCTGAGTCTAAGACCCTACAAGGCGCAACCAATATAAAATCGGGCGATCATGAAGCCCCTAATCATAACGACACGCCAACACCCAGCTATGACCATATAGAGCAAGAAATCACTTCAATGCTCACAAATTTACTCGCTCAGCTGGTGATCCCTTCTCGCTTTAATGAGCAGCTAGACAATCTTAAGCATAAATTAATGAGTAAGTTGAACTGGTATGAACTTGTGCCCTTGCTCGAACAAGTGTCGAATCTCGTCATTGATGCGTTAGGGGATGGCCAGGAAGAATTTGAAAACTTTTTACAAGGCTTAGATCAACGCTTAGAAATGATTCAGCAACTGGTTAATAATGCATCTCAAGGCCAGGTCAATCGCAGTGAAGCGCGAACGGTATTTGAAGGCATGCTAGAAGGGCAGGTTGATGAGATTCGCTCAGTCGTCAATAACAAGCATGATCTCGGAGAGTTAGGCCATAGCATTACCCAGCATCTGGGGATCATCATTCAGGCGATGCATGACTTTAGTTCGGAAGAGCACCAGCGCGAGGATGAGCTAAAACAACAGCTCGGTGATATGCAACTGCGCCTTGATGAAATGGAAAAGCTGGCCCAATCAGCGCAGCATGCGATTGAAGAGCAGCGTAAAAAAGCGATGCACGATTCATTAACCGGACTGCCCAATCGAGAGTCTTACCAGCAGCGCTTAGACCAAGAAGTACAACGTTTTCAACGCTATGGTGGCAAGCTGTCTCTAATGGTCTGCGATGTGGATTTGTTCAAACGAATTAACGATACCTATGGCCACCTTGCGGGTGATAAGGTTTTAAAAATCATCGCAAAATCTTTACAAAAAAACTTACGAAGCAGTGATTTTATCGCCCGCTTTGGCGGTGAAGAGTTTGTTGCTTTAATGCCCGAAACATCTACCGATGAAGCCTTGATCGTTGCTGAGAAATTGCGTAAAAAAATTGAAGAGAGCCCGTTTAACTTTAAAAAAGAACCCGTCCAAATCACCGTGTCTTTTGGCATTAGCGAAATTGTTGAATGGGAAAGTATCGACGAGGTCTTTAACCGAGCCGATAAGGCGCTTTATAAAGCCAAAGAGAGTGGACGTAATCAAGTGCAAATAGGCTGAGAGATAAACTTACTATTTTCTTAATGCAGGTCAAAGCTCATCCTGCTAATTCCTCTATTATGCAACGATCACTTGGCATTTTAAGGATCTATCATGACTTCAATCCCCGACTACATGACCGCTAAACACCGTGAGTGTGACGAAGTTTTTTCCCTTGCTGAATCCAATGCTGCAGCAGGTGATTGGCTGCTGGCTGCCAAAAACTGGCAAGCGTTTAAAGATGAATTATTAACTCACTTTGGCCAAGAAGAAGAGACACTATTTCCTGCATTTGAACAAGCAACCGGGATGACGAATGGCCCCACTCATGTCATGCGTATGGAGCACCAACAAATGCGTGCCTTGCTGCAAGATATTGATCAGGCAATGAAGGGCCAAGATAAAAATACTTACCTAGGCTTATCTGAAACATTAATGGTCATGATGCAGCAACATAATATGAAAGAAGAAATGATGCTCTACCCAATGATGGCGCAACACCTGAGTCAAGGTGAAGACATCATTGAATCGTTTAAAGCGTAACTTGAATTATTCATAGCCATGATATTTATTGCAATCGATGTACGTGAATTAGCACCACCTGAACCCATGACGGCCATTTTGCAGGCTTTATCAACCTTGCCAAAAGGAGATGGCTTACGTGTGCATCATAGTCGCCAGCCATTCCCGCTCTACGAACAGCTCACATCTGCTGGCTGGGAATATGAGTGCGAGAAAAAAGCAGAAGACTATTTTTTAATTTCCATCTATCGCCAGCAGGAGAAACCCACATGAGCTTAGCGGGTTTGTCCTTTAACGCTTTACCCCCCATCCGCTTGCCGTTTCGCTTTTTTATTACTGCCCCCATTTTTATTTTACTGTGTACAGGGCTCATCGCCTATAGCGGCCCCGACTTATGGCTAGGCCGCTGGCAACCCCCCATGCTCGCGCTGGTGCATGGCTTTACCTTAGGTTTTTTAACCATGGTTATGCTGGGCGCATTGTTACAGCTATTACCAGTCATCGCTGGCATTGGAATTCCTCACCCAGAGCTTTTAGCGCCCCTGACTCACGGCTTACTCTCTGTAGGCACGCTAATGCTATTATGGGGTTTTCTCCAGTTTCATAGCAGCTTCATCTTAGCCGCTATGTGGCTGATCGCGATAGGTTTGGGTATTTATATTAGCGCTCTGTTTTGGGTTTTAATCAAACACATTAGCCAAGGAGACTCTCTGTTAGGCTTTCGTTTGGCTATTTCATCTTTGCTTGTGGTGGTGTTATTAGGCTTAGCTCTATTGGGTCGCTACCTAGGTATTGAATGGATTCCGCCCAGTAAGCATTTAACCAATGTTCATGCTTTATGGGGGCTCGTCGGTTGGGCAGGGATATTGATTATTGCGGTTAGTTATCAAGTTATTCCGATGTTTCACGTTGCGCCGTCATTTCCATTAATAGTGCGCCGATTTCTTACGCCCTTGATCTTTATTGGGCTATTGCTGAGCATCGCGCTCCCCAGTTATTCACTTCCTGCTCTAAGCCTCTTACAAGGCTTATTCGCTTTGGTTTTATTGCTCGTCATTCATCGACGTAAACGCAAAGTGCCCGACACCAGTATTCGTTATTGGCAGCTTGGAGCGTCGGCTTTATTGTTAACCAGCGTGCTATTTTTTATTCCTGAAGGCATTTGGAATGAGTACCTCGACATTGATAAAACCCTGTTGCTCACTGCGTTATTTATGTATTTGTATTTGATGTCGATTATTGAAGGGATGTTATTAAAAATACTGCCTTTTTTAAGCTATACGCATCTGCAGCAGCGCTGTTTAATTGATTTTACAGCCATGCAATATATCCCAAACATGCATGAGTTTTTTGATAAAAGGCATGGTCAATGGCTTTTCTATTCGCATGTAATTAGCGGCTTAATATTAATATGGGTATTATTTCAGCCTAGTTATTATTTTATCTTCGCGATTGCACTGGTATTGGAGTCGACTGGGCTACTGGTGATTATGCTAAAAACGATGAAACTCTATTTTGCGGTCGATAAAAAGATCTCCCAAGCGGCAAAAGATAGAGTTGAGCCGCCAACAGCCTCGTTTAAAAACACATAAGAAAGCACATAATATTGCCCATAAAAAAGCCGAACTTCTGACTGATAGCCTCATCAGTCGGAAGCTCGGCTTTTTTTGTTTTTACAACTTAATGTTCTTGTAAGCGCCGTTATTTTAAGCGCTTACTACTGACTCATTGCTGCTGTTTAGCAGCGTTCTGTAAAGCAGCAATACGGTCATCTAGTGGTGGGTGACTAGAAAACAAAGCCGATAATTTACCTTCGCCACGAATACCAAAGGCCACCAGCTCGCCACTGAGTTCACTTGGCTGATCATAGGTTTCTTTTAAGCGCATAAGAGCACTTGCCATCGCGGCATTGCTGGTTAACGCTGCACCCGCTTCATCGGCACGATATTCACGACGACGACTAAACCAAGCAACGATGGTTGAGGCTAGAATACCCAATACAATTTCTGCAACAAAAGTGGTCACATAAAACGCGATACCTGGGCCATCTTCGTTTTTGAAAACCGCTTTATCAACAAAGTTACCGATGATACGGGCAAAGAACATAACGAATGCGTTTACCACACCTTGAATCAAGGCAAGAGTAACCATGTCACCATTGGCTACGTGGCCAATCTCGTGGCCTAGTACCGCAGCAACTTCGTCTTTATTCATGCGTTGTAATAGCCCGGTCGAAACCGCAACAAGGGCGTTGTTTTTATTCCAACCTGTGGCAAAAGCATTCGGCGCATCAGAATGGAAAATACCCACTTCTGGCATGCCAATACCGGCTTTGTCAGCAAGCTCTTTAACCGTGCTATACAACCACTGCTCAGAAGCATTTTGTGGTTGATCAATTACTTGAACACCCATGCTTCGCTTGGCCATCCATTTAGAAATCAGCAAGGAGACAAAGGATCCTGCCATACCAAACACCAAACAGAAGGCGAGCAAGTTATTTAGATTTAGGTTATTACCTTGTTCTAGATAACTACCCACACCCAATAAACTTAAGGTGATACTGGCAACCGCGATGACCGCTAAGTTGGTTAATAAAAATAATACTATTCTCATCATCAGAGAATGCTCCTCAAAATGGACTAACGCGCAAAACTGCTCGTTAATGGGTTACTGCATTAAACATCTACAATAATTGTATATATGCCGTCTATTGACGGCATTTTCAACAATTATTAGCGCTTTAAAAGATTCTTTTGGTCAGAAAATGTCAACGATCAAATACGCTCGAGACAAGAAGGGCTATGCCTTGGCGGGAACTAAGCTATTGCGCATACTACTGATCACAGGAGCTGAATCAGGTCGAACGCCGCGCCATGTTGTAAAAGATTCTGCAGCTTGCTCAACCAGCATGCCTAACCCATCTAGCGTCAGTGCCGCATTATGGCTCGCAGCCCACTGGTTAAATATGGTCGGTTCAGCGCCATACATCATGTCATAGCAGATGGTATTTTGATGAATAACAGATTCAGGAATCGGCGGTAGCTCACCACTTAAACTCGCAGAGGTACCATTGATGATTAAATCAAACTGCCCCTCGATTTGATCAAATCCACAGCCCACAATAGTACCGATGTCTGAGAAATCTTCTGCGAGACGCTGAGCCTTTGAAACCGTTCGATTAGCAACCACAACTTCTAATGGTTTCTCTTCCAGCACGGGTTCTAAGATGCCTCGTACCGCGCCTCCCGCACCCAGTACCAGTACTCGCTTACCGGCAATGTCGCAGCCATTATTCACGGTAATGTCTCGTACCATACCAATACCATCGGTATTATCGGCGTGAATAGAACCGTCTTCCTTTTTGATTAGGGTATTAACCGCACCCGCTCGTAAGGCACGAGATGAGTAGGTATCGGCATATTGCCAAGCATCTTCTTTAAACGGCACAGTCACATTTAATCCAAAGCCTGAGCGGAAAAAGCTATTGGCTTCATCACTGAACTTTTCTAACGGCACTAAGATGGCCGAATAGATCAGGTCTTGCCCAGTTTGCTCTGCAAAAGCGCTGTGTATTTGTGGACTCTTACTATGGTTGATAGGGTTGCCCATCACCGCATATAAATCACTCATGATTAAACCCAGTCTTTGTGCGGAAGAAAATCAGTGTATAACTTAGCTTCTGGAGAACCTTCTTCAGGGCTCCAGTTATAATCCCAATGCGTTACCGGTGGTAGCGACATTAAGATCGATTCAGTACGGCCATTAGACTGTAATCCAAAAATAGTGCCACGGTCATAGACCAGATTGAACTCGACATAACGGCCACGACGATAGCACTGGAACTTACGCTCACGCTCACCGTATTCGGTATCTTTGCGCTTAGTCATAATCGGGCAATAAGCATCGATATAAGAATTGGCAATCGCCTGCATAAAATCAAACGACTGATCAAAATCGATTGCGCCATGCCAGCTATTTAAGTCATCAAAGAATAAACCGCCTACACCGCGATTTTCATCACGATGCTTCAAATAGAAGTACTCATCACACCATTTTTTATACTTTGGATACACGTCTGCGCCAAAGGGCTCACAGGCATTCTTGGCCGTCTGGTGCCAAAAAATCACATCTTCTTCAAAAGCATAGAAGGGCGTTAAATCAAAACCACCACCAAACCACCAAACGGGCTCTTCACCTTCTTTTTCGGCGACAAACATACGCACATTAGCGTGTGACGTTGGCACATAAGGGTTACGCGGATGTATGACTAAAGAAACCCCCATCGCTTGAAAGCTGCGGCCCGCTAATTCTGGACGTGCATTGGTCGCCGACGCAGGTAACTGAGCGCCCATAACATGAGAAAAGTTAACGCCACCTTTCTCAATTACTACGCCTTGCTCAAGTACTCGGCTACGGCCACCGCCGCCTTCTTCGCGCAACCAAGATTCTTCGATGAATTTGCCTCCGCCATCTTGCTCTTCTAAGGCCGCACAAATGCGATCTTGTAAATCCAGCAAGAAACTTTTAACGGCTTCAATTTCTATATGAGTAACTTTTTCGGTTTTGGCCGTGTCTTGGCTCATGTCTCGAGACTCTTTTAATTAACTTTAATAATGATCTTTTACGTAACAATTTTTGATGCTAACAATCGTTTCTAAACTCTGTGACTATCTTACCCTTTGACCATCAAGAGTACGAATTTCTGAGGGCTTGGAATACCCACCTAATTCACCCGGCAAAATATAACTGAGCTGATCATTAAAATACTGACGCACGTCTTCTGCAGACATGGCTGCTGCCAGTCCAGTAGGATTTGCTGAGGTTGAAATAATAGGGCCGACCGCCGCACACAATTCTTGCACCTGCGGATGACGGCTAAAGCGCACCGCAATACTGTTATGCTGACCGCGCACCGATTCGGACACTGATGATTTGCAGGGTAATATCCAGGTCACTGGATGTGGGTATTGTTGCGCGATCTGTTGTTGATGTTCTGTGCTTAAGGGTAATAAGAATGCTTCAATATCCGACAGCTGAGCACATAAAACAATCATGCCTTTTTCTAATGGCCGTTGCTTAAGTCGTAGAATTTCTTTAATAGCGACTTCATCAGTCCACAAGCAACCTAACCCCCACACACCTTCTGTTGGGTAGGCAATAACACCACCCGTTTGTAAGCGACTGACGGCTTGTTGTAGATGACTATTTTCGAAGGGCTCAGACACAATAAACTCGTTTTAACTAAATAAGGCTTTTGCAGATTATAGAGGATGAACCTTCATCCGCACAGCTTACAGCCGCACATAGCCGCCTGGGGTTTGTGCGATTTGCCCTTTAAGTTCCATTAACATCAGCTGTTGAGCGATTTCAGCAACGCTCAATCCAGTGCGATTAACCAAGGCATCAATCGACGTTGGCACGACATCCAGAGCTTGATAAATTGTTTTACTCATACCGCTTAACTTTGGCCCTACAGCCTTTGACGCGGATGATGTTTGAGCGGTTTGTGATATTTCTGAGTCTGAGGAAGCAGTAGAAGAAGCGGCAAAGAAGTCTTCTTGTTGCTGCTCTTGCGACAGTGGCGCTGATCGCGTTTCAACCGCCAAATCCGAATTCAGCAAAGCAATAATATCCCCAGCATCCTCGATTAGACTAGCCCCTTCTTTGATCAAAAGATGACAGCCTCGACTCAGAGGATTACTCACCGCGCCGGGTAAGGCAAAAACTTCACGACCTTGTTCCGCCGCCAAGCGAGCCGTAATTAAAGAGCCGCTTTTAAGCGCCGCTTCGATCACCAAGGTGCCCAAACTCATACCACTCACAATCCGATTACGCCTTGGAAAATGCTGCGCAAGTGCCTTAATGTCCGGTAAATGTTCCGACAATAAAACCCCTCCCGCGCTGACGATTTGATCCGCTAATACTTGATGACGCTTAGGATAAATCTCTTCTAAGCCCGAGCCTAATACCGCAATGGTTTTACCCAAACCAAGACCTGTCGCATTATTCAGTGCGCCACTATGAGCCTCTCCATCAATACCAATCGCCAAGCCACTAATCACATGCCAGTCAGAAGCGACCAGCTGTTGCGCGATAGTAAACGCTTGCTCGCGGCCATAATGGCTAGGATTACGACTGCCTACAATGGCAATACTAGGCTCGTTCAATAGTTGAGGATTACCACGATAAAACAAAAAGATAGGCGCATCACGTAAAATGCTTAAGGCATCTGGGTAGTATTCATCATCTGGCATTAATACGCCGCAATCAGGCTGCTGACACCAATGTTTTATTTTTTGCCAGCCGGCATATACAAAGGGATTAAGTTGATCGGTCGATGCTTGTAATCGCTGCCACTCATGAGCGCATTCTGGTTTTAATCCAAAAGCGATAAGGTCTTCAGCACAATGATTGATTAAATCGGAGCTGTTTGGCAGCTGCTCTCTAATTTTATTGAGCGCAATACTGCCAATGCCAGGGATGCTTGATAGAGTCCACCAAGCGAAGAGCACCTCATCCTTGAGCATGCTGTTTCCTTTTTCTATGTTCTTGGTAATACGTCCCTAGTAAGGGCTACGTACCTGATCGCCTACATTCAATGCACGCGTTGCTTTTGTTACTAGCGCATACGATAACTTCTCGTAAGAGCGGAATACCATTAACTGGCCCGCTTTCTCGGCAGGTAAACGAACTTGTTCTTTCTTAGTGCGGTCACGCACCACTTCACCGCGCTTCATAATATCAAGTACTGCACCCTCAGTAACGCCATCACGAGTCCCTTTGTTGATCACAATCATGCTGTATTGACCAATTTGAGTAACACCGCCGGGTACTGAAATAATGAAACCATCGACATAATCATCTGGCGCTTTCGGCTGAAAGCGAGCAATAACTTGTCTGTTTTCGGTCGTTAATAAACGGTCGCCTTCAACCACTTGCTGGCTTGTTTTAACCAACTCGAGTTTAACGATGTCTTTTTCATTACTGATAACGTTGGCTAGACCAATCTCTTTCGCTTCAAGGCCTAATACTTCTTCCGTCACTGGATCTTTATAAACAACACTGGCGCGGAACAAGCCATAAGCGTTTGCGTAGCCATCAGTAAAATCACCACGGCCGTAAGCAGTACCACCCGCACCATTCATAATGCGACCACCACCAGCAGAAAGAATATAAGGAGCTGCTTCTAGCTCACCTTTTTCTACAATTCGGTTACGCGTAATGAATGGCATAATGGCATCCATAGGAATCGTTGGAATAGCGGATTCAATCGGTTCGATTCGAGCCGTCGGGGTCATTTTAATCGTGCGGCTGCCTTCGCCTCGCTTAACGACTGAAACTTTCATTTCACCATCAATCATCATCAAACCGATAATATCGCCTGGAAAGATCAAATGAGGGTTCTTAATTTGGTCATTTTGATACCAAATATTAGGCCACTGCCAAGCGTCATCCGTATATCGCTCTGCAATTCCCCATAGCGTATCGCCTTTTTTAACCGTATATCGCTCTGGCGCATCTGGTTTTAGCGTTAAAGCGTGACTAATTGTGCTTACTACGAGAAAAATCGCAGTAATTAGGTAACGAACTGTTTTGCTCATCCTATAATCCCTTTATCATTGGCATATAAGCCAACAGTCTTGTTTAGCCTTGTTATTATTGAAGACGCTATTTATTAAAAGTAGCTCTAACTATGACATATTAACAAGTTAAGCCCCAATAGTAATATAAGTGCATCACATCTATGGCCATATTAGAAATACTAGAGTACCCAGATAAACGTCTGCGTACAATTGCAAAACCCGTTACAGAAGTCACGGATAACATTCGCACAATCATCGATGACATGTTCGATACCATGTACGAAGCACCAGGGATTGGCCTTGCGGCGAGTCAGGTCGACGTACATTTGCGTATTGTGACAATGGATTTATCTGAAGATAAATCTGAGCCTCTGGTTTTTATTAACCCTGAAGTCACTGTATTAGACGGTGAATTAGAAAGCATGCAAGAAGGCTGCTTATCGGTTCCAGGCTTCTATGAAGACGTAACGCGTATTGAGCACTGTCTTGTTAAGGCACTTGATCGCGACGGAAAGCCTTTCGAATTAGAAGCCCGTGGCTTACTCGCCGTTTGTATTCAGCATGAGCTGGATCACTTAGAAGGTAAGCTGATGGTTGATTATTTATCGCCATTGAAGCGTAACCGCATTAAATCTAAGCTAGAAAAACAACACAAGATCGAAGCGCGTAACAAACGTCGTTAATCACAATCGTCGTTAATCACGGTCGCCGCTAAGAAAGAGAGATTATGGACGCTTTGAATATTGTTTTTGCCGGTACGCCGGATTTCGCCGCTGGTCATTTACAGGCATTAATAGACAGTCGACATAATGTGGTTGGCGTATACAGCCAACCCGATCGCCCAGCAGGGCGTGGTAAGAAACTGCAGCCTAGCCCAGTAAAGCAGTTAGCACTTGAGCATAATATTCCGGTCTTTCAACCGCTGAATTTTAAGCAAGAAGGCGCTATTGCAGAACTTGAATCCTTAAATGCCGACATCATGATTGTTGTCGCTTATGGTTTATTGCTGCCGTTAGCGGTTCTTGAGGCTCCTAAAATGGGCTGTTTAAACGTTCACGCCTCCATTTTACCTCGCTGGCGGGGTGCCGCACCGATTCAACGGGCGATTCAAGCCGGGGATACCGAAACCGGAATCACCATCATGCAAATGGATGTTGGGTTGGATACTGGCGATATGTTAAGTAAAACCTTACTCGACATTCATGCCGACGAAACCGGCGGCAGCTTACATGATCGTTTATTAGAAAAAGGGCCGACCGCCTTACTGCAAACACTCACGTTATTACAAGCAGGAGAAGCAATTGCCGAGAAGCAAGATGATTCTCTCGCCAACTACGCCCATAAGTTAACCAAAGAAGAAGCGTTAATTGATTGGTGCTTACCTGCAAAAGACATTGAATTAAGTGTTCGTGCCTTTAATCCATTCCCGTGCGCTTTTACCCTGTTAGGTGACCAGCGCATTAAAGTTTGGCAGGCCATTACCTTAGACGAAGCGACCAATCTGCTACCCGGAACGATCGCACGCGTCAGTAATGAAGGTGTTGATGTCGCTACCGGTGCCGGCATGATTCGACTATTAAACATTCAGCTGATCGGCAAAAAAGCCATGACCGTACGTGATTTTATCAATGGTCAGCCTAATCTCTTTCAGCCACAGCATATGTTTGCTAGCCAGGCCTAATTAACTATGTCTAAACCTATACCGTCTAAACCTACACCGCCTAATTCAGCACCGTCTAAGCAAGCTAGCTTTGATGCATCAACCTTCACAGTAAAAACCCCAGCGACAAAAAATATCCGAGCCATCGCGGCGCGGGTTTTAACTCAGGTTCAGTACGGCCAATCATTAGCTCAATGCTTGCCTGCTGCAGAAGAAAAAATTGAGTTTGACGATATCCCGTTTTTACGTGAACTTTGCTACGGTAGCTGCCGCTGGTATTTCCGTTTGAATGCGCTGGCAAAAATGCTGCTTGAAAAACCCTTTCACGACGACGACGAAGACCTGCACCAATTATTAATCATTGGTCTGTATCAGCTAAACATTCAATCTAAAGCGGCTCATGCCGCTATTTTTGAAACCGTAGAAGCCGCTGCCAGCTTAGACAAGCCATACTGCAAAGGGGTGATTAACGCCTGCTTACGTCGTTATGACCGTGAACATGTTGAACTAATCGAATCATTAGGCAATAACCCTGTCACCTTGCACAGTCACCCTAAGTGGCTAGTGAAAGCGTTGAAAAAAGCGTGGCCTGATAATTATTTAGACATCATGGAGGCCAATAACCAACACCCTCCCTTTTGCCTACGCGTGAATCAGCAGCATCATACGCGCGAAGAATACCTCGCCATTTTAGAGCAAGCCGGTATTGAAGCCAGCGCAGGAAAATTCGCGGAGCACAGCATTTATCTCGCCCATGCGATGAATGTCTTTGAGCTGCCTGGTTTCGAAGAGGGCTGGTGCAGCATTCAAGACGAAGCCGCACAACTGGCTGCTGAACTGTTAGCACCACAAGCGGGCGAGCATATTCTTGATGCCTGCGCCGCGCCGGGCGGAAAGACCTGTCACATTCTTGAAAGCGCAGCCGATTTAACCGTTACGGCTATCGATTTAGAAGAAAAGCGCCTAGCCCGCGTCACAGAAAACCTTGAACGTTTGCAGCTAGAAGCAAAAACCATTGCTTGCGATGCCAATAATTTGGACGAATGGTGGGACGGACAATTATTCGACCGTATCTTACTCGATGCGCCATGTGCTGCTATTGGCGTAATTCGTCGCCACCCTGATATCAAATTGCTGCGCCGTAAAGAAGATATTGAGCAATTGGCCGATGTACAACTAGGCTTATTAACATCGCTTTGGTCTACCTTAAAACCCGGTGGCCGCTTGGTATACGCGACATGCTCTATCATGCCGATGGAAAATGCCGCAGTGATTGATACTTTTATTCAGACTCAAAATGACTCACATCAGGACGTTCTGACCTACAGCCTTCAGAATAAAAGCTGGGGAGTAGAAAGTGGCCATGGGCGACAGTTGTTCCCGCAACTCACAAAGGAGTTGGACACGGGCACAGAGCAGGGTCATGATGGATTCTATTACGCTGTATTAGAAAAGAAGAAATAGATTGAAGATAATAATTTTAGGCGCAGGTCAGGTGGGTGGCACATTGGCCGAAAACCTCGCCCATGAACAAAATGACATCACGGTGATCGATACCGATTCCCAACGACTGCGAGAACTGCAAGATTTAATCGATATTAAAACCGTGGTGGGTACGGGGTCTTACCCTCAGGTACTTCGCCAAGCGGGGGCTGATGATGCCGACATGTTGATTGCGGTAACGAACTCTGACGAAACCAACATGGTGGCCTGTCAGGTAGCGTATACTTTATTTCGCACCCCCACCAAAATCAGCCGTATTCGCTCAAATGCCTATTTAAAGCAAAAAGAATTATTCAAATCCGACGCATTCCCCATCGATGTTTTAATCTCTCCTGAGCAAGTCGTTACCAACTACATCAAGCGCTTATTAGAATACCCTGGGACTTTGCAGGTATTGGACTTTGCCGATGAGAAAGTTCAGCTAGTCGCCGTTCGGGCTCACCATGGTGGTCTGCTTGTTGGGCAAGAATTGCGTAAGCTAAGAGAACATATGCCATCGGCTGATACCAAGGTAGCGGCGATTTATCGCCGTGGCCAAGCGATTTTACCAACCGCCGATACCATTATTGAAGTGGATGATGAAGTCTTCTTTATCGCTGCTAAAAATCACATCAAAAAAGTCATGAGCGAACTGCGCCGAGAAGAAGGCCAATATAAGCGCATTCTGATCGTAGGCGGCGGCAACATTGGCTATCGCCTAGCCAAGACCCTCGAAAACAAATACCGCATTAAGTTAATTGAACACAATCCTAAGCGAGCGAAGTTCCTTAGTGAAAACCTTTCAAAAACGGTTGTTTTAATCGGTAGCGCATCTGACAAAGTGCTCTTAGAAGAAGAGAATATCGAAAATATCGATGTTTTTTGCGCCGTCACAAACGATGATGAATCAAACATTATTTCATCGATGTTGGCCAAGCGTTTAGGGGCACGTAAGGTCATGACCTTAATTAACAAAGCCGCTTACGTTGATCTCGTTCAGGGTGGGGTTATTGATATTGCCATCTCGCCACAGCAAACGACGATTGGTAGCTTGCTTACACACGTAAGGCGCGGAGACGTAGTAAATGTTCACTCACTACGCCGAGGTGCAGCGGAAGCCATTGAAGCCATCGCGCACGGTGATAAGCTCACATCAAAAGTAGTGGGGAAGGCCATCTGCGATATTTCTTTGCCAAAAGGGACGACTATCGGCGCCATTGTCCGTGGCGAACAAGTCATTATCGCTCACGATGATGTGGTCGTAGAGTCTGATGACCATGTCATCTTATTCGTAGTTGATAAGCGTCGAATTTCAGAAGTCGAAAGATTGTTCCAAGTCGGATTAGGGTTCTTCTAAGCATGCATTTTTCTGTTATTGCCCGGGTACTCGGGTTGCTGATGATGATATTCAGCTTCACCCTAGTGCCTCCTATGATCGTTTCTTGGCTCTATCAAGACGGCACCCTCAACGCTTTTTTATACGCCTTATTGATCACTTTTGGCATTGGCTTACTGGTATGGCTACCGGTTCATAATCATAAGCAAGAATTAAAAACCCGAGATGGTTTTGTTATTACCGTCCTGTTCTGGCTGGTACTCGCATTTTCTGGAAGTGTGCCGTTATATTTAGCCGAGCACCCAGGGTTAAGTTATACCGATGCGTTTTTCGAATCGCTTTCGGGTTGGACAACGACTGGCGCGACCGTGATCACCGGTCTAGATGAACTGCCTGAGTCCATTCTTTGGTATCGACAGCAACTGCAATGGCTTGGCGGTATGGGGATTATTGTTCTCGCAGTGGCGGTATTACCGATGCTCGGTATTGGTGGTATGCAGTTATTCCGTGCTGAAACACCTGGCCCAGTAAAAGACTCAAAACTCACCCCAAGAATTACCGAAACAGCCAAAGCGCTTTGGTATATTTATCTATCGCTTACCATTGCCTGCGCCGCCGCTTATTGGTTTGCAGGCATGTCGCTCTTTGATGCCATAGGGCACAGTTTTGCGACCGTGGCGATTGGCGGTTTCTCAACCCACGATGCATCGCTTGGCTACTTCAATAGCCCTACGATTGAAGCCATTGCCATGATCTTCATGCTGATATCCGTATTGAATTTCGGCTTGCACTTTTACGCTTGGAAAAATAAATCCATCGTGCATTACTTCATGGATTCTGAATTTAAATTTTTGCTCTCAATTATATTCGGCGGCGCGGCTCTCACAGTATCGGCACTCTGGTTAACCGACACCTATACGCTTACCGACTCCATTCGTAATGGGTTATTTCAGTTGGTTTCTGTTGCCACAACAACAGGATTCGGTACGGCTGGTTTTGCTGAATGGCCGGTATTTTTGCCTGTTCTCTTATTCATGATGGCCTTTATTGGCGGCTGTGCCGGGTCTACCGGCGGCGGCATGAAAGTAATTCGGATTTTACTTATTTATAAGCAAGGTATACGTGAAATTCTTCGCCTTATTCATCCCAATGCCATCATCCCAGTGAAGATCAACAAGCGAACGGTCAATGACCGCGTGCTAGAGTCTGTTTGGGGGTTTTTCTCGGTTTACATCCTTACTTACATGGTAATGATGGTGGCACTACTTGCTACTGGCCTAGATCACGTTACTGCTTTCTCTGCAGTGGGTGCTTGCTTAAATAATTTAGGTCCTGGCCTAGGTGATGTTGCTGCTCACTACGGTAATATCAGTGATGTAGCCAAGTGGATATTATCCATCACCATGCTTCTAGGGCGTTTAGAAATTTTCACATTCCTAGTACTAATGAGCCCTGCCTTCTGGCGTAATTAACGCCACCTTAAATTTAAATTCTCTCTGTGTTAATGAAAGCCTTAGGTTTGGTCAGCGAAGTTGTAAAGCTTTGCTAGACTTAACCTACCGGCTTTTTTTATATAGCTAATTTTAAATAGCACACATACGGATAAACGATTTTCTCATATGATTAATTTAGAAAAAGCGCTAGCAGGGCGGCGCATCTTAATTGTCGATGACCTTGTACAAGCTCGAAGCTCATTAAAAAAAATGGCGACTATTTTGGGTGGCGAGAATATCGATGTAGCAATTAATGGTATAGAGGCCATGAATCTTATTCATGAGCATGAGTACGACATCGTTTTATCCGATTATAATCTTGGCAATAGCAAAGATGGCCAGCAAATTTTAGAAGAAGCTCGCTTTACCCATCGCCTGCGTGCGACCTCATTGTTTATCGTGATCACCGGTGAAAATGCGATGGACATGGTTATGGGTGCGCTTGAATATGACCCCGATGGTTATATTACTAAGCCCTACACCCTTGATATGTTGAAAGAGCGGCTTATTCGAATCATGACCATTAAAGAAGGTCTGATTAACGTCAATAAAGCCATTGATTTAAAAAAATATGATCTAGCCATTAAGCAATGTTTGCAGGTGCTCGAACACAACCCCCGCTTACGATTGCCTGCTTCTCGCATTCTAGGTCAGCTGTTACTGCGCCAAAAACAATATGCTCAAGCCCTAAAAATATACTCCCAATTATTAGAAGAGCGTTCTATTTCATGGGCAAAACTAGGCCAGGCAATTTGTATTTTCAAACTGGGTGAGCCTGAAAAAGCCTTACGTCTGCTCGAAAATACCCTCATGGATCATCCACTCTATGTTCAATGTAATGACTGGATTGCTAAGATTTTATTGAGCTTAAAGAAACCAGAAGAGGCGCAATCTTCCCTAGAGAAGGCCATTTTAGTATCTCCTAAAGCAGTATTACGACAAATGGAGCTAGGACGTATTGCCTTCAAAAATGGTGACTTAGAAACTGCTGAAAAAGCCTACAAGTATGCCATGCGTTTAGGGCGTCACTCTTGTCACAAATCGGTTAATAACTATTTACAGTTTGCTCGCTCTGCTCAATCTTTACTTAACAACCCTAAAGAAAGACAAGTTCAAAATAAAGCCAATGAAGCTCTGCGAGCATTAGAAGAAGTAAAACAAGATTTCTCTGATAATACCGATGCTCTTTTTGAAGCCTCTATTATTGAAAGCAAAACACACAGTACCATGGAAAATCCGAAGTTAACCAAAAGCAGTGCTAATGATGCAGAGAAATTACTCAGTTCTTACGAAGAACCTAGTATTGACTATCAACTACAGCTAACTGAAGCCTTTATTGATAGCGATCAATCAGTAAAAGCACAGAAAATAATTGATGATTTGAAGAAAGCCGAACTCAGCCATAAGCAAGAAATGACTTTAATTCGCCTAGATAATGCCTTAAACGGCGAGGCTTTGAAGCGCCATTCCGGCTTACTCAATGATGAAGGGATTGCTCATTATGAAAAAGGCGAGTTAGAAGACGCTATCATTGCATTCGACCAAGCAACTCACTATGAACAAGCCAGCACCAGTGTTTTGTTGAATTCTATTCAAGCTAAAGTATCGCTTATGGAGCGTGAAAGCCCTGATAAACAGCATTTGAAAGACGTTCGAACGTTATTAATACGCATCGGTGAATTGGGTAAAAATGATGAACGGTTCGTGCGCTACTCTAGACTGCGTAAAACTTATGATCGTTTATGTAGGGCTGTTGAAAAATGAAATCTGGATCTAAATTCGATTTTCTCGTTGCAACATGCGTTCACGACCTGAAAAATCAGCTGCAATCCCTGTCGGCGCAGCAAGATATTTTAATGACCGAACTGCCTAGGGAGTATCAGGAAAAACTGACCCCTTTATTGCAGCAGACCAATAAGATTAAAGACGATACGTTACGGTTAATGAGTATTTTTCGTTTAGAAAACAACGATAATTTTCCTATGGATGATGCATGGCCAAAAGATACGGCTTGTAATGCCATTGAATCTTGCAGCTTACAGTTCCCAGAATTGAAATTCGTTAATAATATTCATCATGACGCACAAGGTTTTTATAATGAACAACTGGTTCAATTAGCCTTAATCACACTGATTACCAATAGTGCCCAAGAAGGTGCTACTCAAGTAGAGCTTCAATGTGAAGAAGATGAGAACCAAAGCATTCACCTCACAGTTAAAGATAATGGACCAGGATTTAACCAAGATATTATCGATGGTTTAACGGATACCACAAAAGCCGAAGGCACAGGCTTGGGCCTCTCTTTTGTCGATATGATCTGCAAAGCTCACCAAGGTCGCGGCAAGCGAGGAATACTGTCAATCAGTAACTTCAAGAGCGGCGCAAGAGCGACTCTTTTCCTTCCTTAATTTCTCATTCTAATACCACTGCAATGCTCGCCGATTGCAGTGTTTGTTGATTCCTCAAAGCTGCTTAAAAGTAAGATAATACCTAGTGCCAGTAGCGCTTAGCACTGCTATAATCCTAGCCTTTCGTATTTCCATATTTAACGTTTTTAGCATAGAAGGTCGCATCGTGTCTGAAATAGCATCTGAACAAAGCCGCCATAATATAAAAACCTTTCAAGGCCTAATTGCCGCCTTGCAAGAGTTTTGGTCTGAACAGGGCTGTATTATTAGCCAGCCTATTGATCTAGAAGTCGGTGCGGGCACGTTCCACACTTCCACATTCTTGCGCGCCATTGGCCCAGAATCATGGAATTCTGCTTATGTTCAGCCATGTCGTCGTCCGACAGATGGCCGTTATGGTGAAAACCCGAACCGCTTACAGCATTACTACCAGTTTCAGGTAGTAATGAAGCCATCACCTTTAGATATTCAAGAAAAATACTTGGAATGTTTGAAAGTGATTGGCATTGATACCCTTGTTCACGACATTCGTTTTGTTGAAGACAACTGGGAATCACCAACATTGGGCGCTTGGGGCCTTGGTTGGGAAGTTTGGTTAAACGGCATGGAAGTCACTCAGTTCACCTACTTCCAACAAGTGGGCGGCTTAGAATGCTATCCCGTCACGGGCGAGATCACCATTGGTCTTGAACGTATTGCCATGTACCTACAAGAAGTAGATTCGATCTATGACCTTGTTTGGACTTATGGTCCTGATGGCAAAGCGGTTACTTATGGCGATGTTTTTCATCAGAACGAAGTTGAAATGTCGGCCTACAACTTTGAACATGCTGATGTTGATTTCTTATTCTCTGCTTTTGAACAACACGAAAAAGATTGCGCGCGTTTAATTGAAACGGGCTTAGCATTACCGGCTTATGAAAAAGTTTTGAAAGCTTCACACGCGTTTAACATGCTGGATGCTCGTCACGCGATTTCTGTGACCGAACGTCAGGGTTATATTTTACGTGTACGTACTTTAGCGCGCAGTGTTGCCGAAGCGTATTTCCAATCTCGTCGTACTCTTGAATTCCCACTAGCTCCAGAAGATCTTCGTAAAGAAGTTCTCGCGTTGGCCGCTGCCTCTGAAAAAGCAGAAGCAGAAAAGGCCGCTAAGAAAGCTGCAAAAGAAGCAAAGAAAGGGGAGAAGAAATAATGACTTCTACTACACCTAACAGAAAAGATTTTCTAGTTGAGCTGGGTACTGAAGAATTACCACCAACACAGCTTAAAAAATTATCCGATGCGTTTACTGCGGGCATTGAAGCAGGCTTGAAAGAAGCTGGTCTTAACGATGGCATCGAAATTGTTTCTTACGCTGCACCTCGTCGTTTAGCTGTTGTGGTTAAGAACCTAGCAGATAAACAAGCTGACCGTGACGAAGTGATTTTTGGTCCTCCAGCCAATATCGCTTTTGATGCTGATGGCAATCCAACTAAAGCGGCTCTAGGTTTTGCTAAAAAGTCTGGCGCTAGTGTTGAAGATTTAAGCGAAGAAAACGGCAAACTTAAAATTTCTCGTCGTATTGAAGGCCAAGCAACAACTGAGTTGTTAGCAGCCATAATTCAAACGTCTGTAGAAAAAATGCCAATCGCTAAACGCATGCGCTGGGGTTCTAGCCGCATCGAATTCGTTCGTCCAGTACAGTGGTTGATCATGCTGTTCGGCAACGAAGTTGTTAAAGGCGAAGTATTAGGCCTAAGTGCTGGAAATACTTCTCGTGGCCATAGATTCCACGCGAATAAAGAAATCACTATTTCTGCTCCTGCTGATTACCAGCAAGCACTGCGTGATGCTTTTGTAATCGTTGATTACAACGAACGTAAAGAATTGATTCGTGGACAAGTAGCAGCCAAAGGCATCGAAATGGGCGGCATCGCCGTTATCGATGAAGATTTATTAGACGAAGTTACTGGCTTGAACGAATGGCCGACTGCACTTGCAGGTAACTTCGATGAAGATTTCTTACGCGTTCCAAGTGAAGCGTTAATCTCTTCAATGAAAGAACATCAGAAGTACTTCCACGTTGAAGATGCCGCTGGCGAACTAAAACCTATTTTTATTACCCTAACCAACATTGAATCGAAAGATCCAAAACAAGTGATTGAAGGTAACGAAAAAGTTATTCGCCCACGCTTAGCCGATGCTGCTTTCTTCTGGGATACAGATCGTAAAAATACTTTAGAAAGTCGTTATGAAAAATTATCGACCATTCTTTGGGTTAATAAGCTGGGTACGCTACAAGCTAAAACCGATCGCATTATTGGCCTAGCCGATAAAGTTGCATCTGCGATTAATGCAGACAATGCATTAGCACAACGTGCTGCAAAACTGTGTAAGACTGATTTATTAACCGACATGGTTTATGAATTCACCGATCTTCAAGGTATTGCCGGAACCTATTACGCACAAGGCGATGGCGAACATGCTGACGTTTGCGCTGCGATGCAAGAACAATACATGCCTGCTTTTGCCGGTGATGATTTACCAGTAACACAAGCCGGTATCAGTATTGCTTTAGCAGACCGCATCGATAGCTTGGTCGGTTTATTTGGTCTTGGCCAAATACCAACAGGCTCTAAAGATCCTTTCGCGCTACGTCGTGCTTCATTAGGCGTATTACGCATTTTGGTTGAAAAAGATATCAACATCGATCTTGGTCAGCTGATCGATTGGGGCATTGAATCTACTTGGGAAACTGCACCTAAGGCTGAAACGAAAGCAACGCTAACGGAATACATGTTAGACCGTTTCAGCGCTTGGTATAAAGATCAGGGCATCGCGACAGAGGTTTTCCAATCTGTTCGTGCTCTAGGAATCACCAACGCTCTAGACATTAATAACCGCGTACAAGCCGTTAACGCTTTCTCTAGCATGAACGAAGCACAAGCATTAGCCGCGGCTAATAAACGTGTATCGAACATTCTTGCGAAAAACGGTGGCGATTCTGTATCAGAAGAAATCAATACTTCTCTATTAAGTGAAGATGCTGAAAAAGTATTGGCACAACAAGTTGCTGCTAAACAAACTGAAGTTCAGCCTTTATTAGCCGATGCTAAATACAAAGAAGCACTAGCGTCTCTTGCTGACTTACGAGCAGCCGTTGATGCTTTCTTTGATAACGTAATGGTAATGGCCGATGATGAAGCTGTTAAGAATAACCGTTTAGCGTTATTAAAACAGTTGCAGGGTTTGTTTATTGCGATTGCAGATATTTCTTTGCTTCAGCAAAACTAGGTTTGATTTAATCATTTAACTTTTAGTATTTAGGTTCCAATGATCTTAATTTAAACGTTAAATGCACCGCATTAAATATCGAAAGAGCCTCCAATAGTGATCACTACTGGGGGCTTTTTTTATAAGAAATATTTTTAAAACTAATAAATTAAGTTTATTGATTTTTTAATGAAATTTTAATTTTAAATTTCTAACTATTATTCTTTAATTATTGTTCTTTAACTATCACTTTTAACATAAGTAATAACACTATGACCAAACTTATCATCCTCGATCGTGACGGCGTTATTAACCAAGACTCTGACGATTATGTAAAAAGTTTAGAAGAGTGGATTCCACTTGAAGGAAGCTGTGAAGCCATTGCTGATCTATCCAAAGCCGGTTTCATCATTGCTGTAGCTACCAATCAAAGTGGCTTAGCTCGTGGTTATTTTTCGGTTGATGACCTTGAAGCTATGCATGGACGAATGAATGCTTTGGTTGAAGAAGCAGGCGGTGAAATCACAACGATTAAATACTGCCCACACGGCCCTGACGATGGCTGTGACTGTCGCAAACCATTACCAGGCCTAGTTGCTCAGATAGAAGAAGAACTCGGCATCAGTGCGAAGGGGGCTTGGTTTATAGGAGATTCATTGCGTGATTTACAAGCGGGTTTGGCTAAAGGCTGCAAGCCAGCATTAGTCATGACAGGAAAGGGCGAGAAGACCTTGTTGAAGATGTTAACCACAGAAATTGAAGCAGAGATAAAACAAGCACCGGTTTATACCGACCTTGCGCATTTTGCTAGAAGAGTTCTGGTTAATAAATAAATCTAGGGTAAAAAAAAGCCCAATCTGTAAATAGATTGGGCATTCTTAAATTAGCTTAATTAAGTATTAACGAATTTATTAAGCTGTTTGTTTTATCTGATTTTTTCTGCATGCCAATAAACTTAACAAAATAATGAATGCCCAAGAAAAGTTACCCGTAGATTTTTTAATCATCTCCTTGGTCGCTTCTTCATCTATTTCAGTACTAGATTTATAGACCGCATTCTTATACTGAAGATCTGGGTCTTCGTAACTCATGACAGCCCCTTTTCCTAGATTCGTTTGGAAAAATATTTGATTATTAAACCCTGGGTTATCACCTGTAACCCAGTCAGCATTCCCTTGAAAAACAATTGTAGAGCCGTCTGAAGATAGTTTGGGTAAAGTAGCATCTTTATTTTGATTCACTTCAGTCATCGCTCTTAACCGACCTTGCTTATGTTCATACAAAAATATCTCTGAATTACTGGCACTATTCGTTCCAGCTAAGCTTGCGTTACTTCTAAATACAATGCGGTTCCCATCATTACTAATCGCCGGATCGTACGAGTGTAAACTTGAACTTAAAGAAATCTGCTTAAAGTTTCTACCGTCAAAGTCAGCTCTGAATATCTGGTTACGGCTATACGCATTAGCATCAGGGTCTAAATTATCTGTACTTTGCACAGTAATAAATTCCCCATTACCAGATATCATGACCCCTTCAGTATGGCGAGTACTATTATTGTTGGTAATTTGGTGCGTAATACCTTTATTAAGAGTACCACCGAAAGCTCTCCAGTAGCGGCGACTATTATCTCCTAAAGGATTGCCCCGTGAACTTACAACAAAGCGCTTACCTTCATAATCCGTTGATATTGATTTGACATCGTTTGATGAATAATAAAATTTAGACAATTGTCGTACTTCATCTTTTTTAACATCAAATACAAAGACTTCACTAGTACCAAAAGGGCTACCAACATTTGTATCTAGATTTGAATTATTAGAGAAGTAGATATAATTACCCAGATGATTAATGGCAATTTGACGGACACCATTATTCATTACTGCGTTTGAATTGGCATTGACCTGCCTAATCGAATTCGTTGTTAAGTCGAAATGATACAATTCGTAAGAAGCATCTGTATTTGGCTTAGCCCCATCTAATGAGCTATTACAAAACGCAGCTGCAGATTTTCCATTGCCAGAAATAACTGCGTTATTACAGCTCTTTCCTGCGGGATTTGACGTTAATTGCTGGTAATCTTGCGTTGTAACATTATAAACAAACACATCTTTTGCACTTGTAGGCTTACTTGTACTGGCTAAGTCTGCATTACTTGTAAAGACTACTAGATTACCATCTGCCGATAGATCTGGAGCATAAGAGTTAAAAGTAGTATTGGGGGTTAATTGTTCGAATTTAACAATGTCGATGACAAACTCTGCGGTAAAGCTTTCCCCTTGATCAATATCAAATTTAACCTCTGCGGTATGAGACCCTTCAGAGCCTAAACTGCTTGTGATATCGACAGTAATAGTCTCGCTATCTTCCTTAGCAACCATTAAATCAGCTGGCCCCGTAATATTCAAAGTATCACTTCTATAACTAATAGCTGCATTAATCGGGAAATCATCACGGTTATTTAATGTTATTTGTAAGCTTGCTGTATCACCTGGATTCATCGATAGTTGACGATTATAAGATAGAGCAGCCCCTTTAATATTTGCTTGATAAGTACGAATATTTCTATGTAGGTAAGTTACTTGTGGCTTTGGACTATGGAAATTTCTTGAAGTCATGCCACCAAAAAAAGCTACGCCTCGTCCATGTGTCTTTTCAGCTAGAACATAACGTCCGTGGGTATTATCAACGATTAACGGATTTAAACCCGAACCTGTCACTGTTGCATGGCCAAACGAATTACCCGTAAAAGTATTGCCTGTAACACCAAATGGGCCATTAAAAATAGGGTGATTTGGATCTACTGCTGTACTAGTTCCAGAAAAATCTCCATACACCAAAGAAATACCAAAGCCCAAGTCCATGCCATTTCCTTGGTTAGGCGCTGCATTAATAAAAAGCGTTCCACCTGCAAACACCCAATCTTCCATCTTTACCTTATTTACCGTGATAAATGCTTCTAAAGCATTGGCATTTCCATCACTACCTTCCATATAAATAAAGTCATTAGCTGAAGAAAACAAATCATTGGCATTCACTGATTCATAACGCGCTGCAACCCAAGCCCCTACTCCAAAAACGGCATCCATATCTTCTTCATAGTTGGATTGCCCCCAAGGTGAGCTAGATTGAGAACGAACATAATAAGCATCGGAAAATGCCAATTGGGAAAAAAGTGAAAGTATTAGAATACTAAAGGCGGTAATTTTCTTCATGCTATCCTTATCCTGATAAGAAAATTTTCAAAATTATTTTTAATAAATACAAAATAATTATTAAGAATAATTCTGTAAATGTTTGATAAAAAGGCGGGCCGAAGCCCGCCGTATTAATTAACTAATGTTATTAGCTATTAAGGTGCTGTAATAGCAGAAACATCTACTGTGTCAACTGAATCCCACAAGCTTGGTACATTAGCTGTAAAGTCTAATGTATCGCCAGTTTGTAAAGGAGAAGAGAACTGCAGGCTTAGAGTCAATACTTTACCATTGGCACTAATAGAACCAGAGGTATTAACAGTATCAATCACTGCACCACCGGCATCAGCATCAACAAATGTCATGATTGAAGCAATCTGAGTACCAGAAATTGTAGTGTTTTGAGTAATAGTACCAAACACTTCACCTAGCATTGCATCGATATCAATAGCATGAGTGAAAGAGTAGGTGATATTAGCAGCAGAACCTGAACCAGGAAGTGCATTAGGAGACGCAGTACCAACGATTTGACCTAAGTTATCATACGCAGCAAACGTAGGAGTAGTCATGTTAGTATCATCTTCTGCCCAACTATTACCAAAGGCATCTTGCACATTACTGAAGTCTAGAGTTGAGTGATCACCCGCATCTGCAGCTGCAGAAGCTAAACCGGTTTCATCATATTCACCCAAGGCGAAAATAGCAGTACGGCTTAACGGTAATAGATCATCAACCATATCGGTAGTGAATGGGATTACAAGGATATTTTTATTGGTCGTTTTAGCGTTATGAGCCGCGCGACTATCAACATCCATATCGATAGCAATACCACCTAATGTAACGACAGTATTACCCGCATTTGGATTAACTCGAACAGCTTCGTTAAAGGTAACTGTTAAGTTAGAACCGTTATAAACAGCTTCAGTAACCATTGGAGGCATTGCATCGTTAACAACAACTTTTGCATTGGTTGCTGTAACTGCAACATTACCTACACTATCTTCAATTTTATTAGTGAAATCGATAACTTTTGCTGCTTGGCCATCGGTATTTGCTAATGCGAAGATATTATCTACATCAACAGCAATTAGGTCAGCGTTAACAACATCATTATCACTAGCAACAGTAACATCATTCATGATGGTCCAGTCTGTTAGGTTTGCTGTACCAGTAGAGAATGTTGGTGCGTTAGCAGCGGCTGCAGGTTTAGTTGCATCAGATGCTGAAGGCACTGTCCAAGCCAAATCTTCAGTGAAAGAAACGGCAATTGTGCGGCTCATATCGGCAGACCAAGCAGCATAAGCTGTTTTATCATAGATTAAGTTAGCAGCAGCAATATATGCTTGGTTATTGTTTGCAGCATCTGCAAAGTTTTGATCATATAGATTGCTCAAGTCTGGAGCAGCATCTACAAGATTGTTTTGATCAGCAAGCATACCTGAGTTCACGTTCAATAATGGAACGCCAACTAATACTTGGAAATCAGGGTTAGCTAATTCAGCACCATTACCATACTGCTGGCCAAATACTGTAGTGCTAGAACGTAGGTCCAATTCACCATACGCATCTTGCAAGCCAGTAGTTACTGGAACGTTATCCGCTAATGTAACCTGTGCAGTAGAACCTTCGTTACCAAACTCATCCATAGATTGAATGTAGAAGATATCGCCTGGCTGAACACCGTCTAACAAGAACGCTACATCACTAGATGTAAAGTCGGCAAAGCTACTACCTGTTTTAGGCTCAATAAGGCCATAACCTGATGAAACTGCAGCAGTATTGAAGTTACTAGTAGTCGATACATTTTGAGCATCTGGGGTGCTAGTCACATCAATTACTGGGTTCGTATTAACAACTACACCGTTGCGCATAATCCAATAGCGATATGCAGAAGCATTACTTGGAGTAAATTTAATACGAGCAATATCAGTTTCAACGCCAGTATTCAAACCTAGGTTAGAAGTTACTGGAGTACCGTCTGGGTTCAATTCAATTGCACCACTATCACCAATAACACCAGCAACCTGCAATGCAAGAACAAGATCGCTTAGACGCTCTTGAGAGTCATTTGTTGCACCTGAATCATTATCAGCAGAGTTCAGTTGTTGTGTACCATTAACCGCTTGCTGCATATCAACATCAGCGAAAGCGTTAGAGAAACCTTCAGCATCGCCTGCTAGACGCTCTGGGCTATCATCGGCAGTCAGCTGAGCTAAACCAGTAACAACAGATGCGTCTTGAAGTAAGTTACGGAATACTTCAACTTGCAATTTTACGAAGTCTGCATTGCCGTTAACGTTATCATAATCGTATGAAATGTCATTCGATGCTACGTTATTATCTTCATCAAGAAGATTGTTAGCAACGTCACGGAAATCAACTTTTAAAAGATAGATATCAATTTCATTGCCTGCAACAAAATCAACGCTGTTCGTCAAAGTCATTGAGCGACCGTCAGCTGCAGGTGCTGCAGTAACTGTCAAATATTGACCGCTTGTGATATCACGAACAACTACAGAGTTGCTATCAATCATTGAAGTCTGAATAGTTTCAGAGAAGTGAACCGTTAATACATTAGTCACATCATCATTTAGTTTTGCACGAGCACCGTTTGTAGCTGCTTCTTCGATTGCAATAATAAATGGACTTGCATTATCTTCATTTGGAATTTCTGTTACAAAAACGTTACCAACATGAATAGTTTCACCTTCATCATCAGTAGATACGCCAGTAACGTTATACACGTTTGCCTCAACAGAGTTTACTGTGTAACCACCAACAACAAACGTTAGATCTGAATCGTTTGGTGCGCCAGTAATTGTAAAGTTACCTGTAGCATCTGTAGTAACTTGGTATGAAAGCGTCGTATAAGATATCGCGTTTGAACCAGCTGTGTGGTTGCCACCGTTAACATCTTTAAGCTCTAGGTTTAACGTTTGGTTAGCAATCGCTTCATTCGTTACATTGTCACGAAGAACACCTGTAATAGTTGAGCCATTGTCACCAATTGCTGGAAGTACTGCGTCACCCGCTACTGCAGTGAAGCCATCAACAAAACGGTTTGTATTCGCAGTACCCGTTTCTTCAGTTGTACCTTGATCGCTACGACCATGGTCAATAAGAGCTGATGAGTCTACATCAACAACAGCGCCTAAGTAACCAGCAGGTGGAAGAATAACGATACGGATTGAACCACCGAAGTAATCATCATCGTTAGCAATTTCAATACCTGAAACTGCAACATTATCTAACTGGTAAGTACCACCAGAGCTAGTTGTAGTTGTTCGGTTACCAATATGAACAGTCGCGCCTGCAATAGGATTACCGTTAGTATCTTGAACGATACCTTGAACAGATCCTTTTGGAGCTGTTGTGGCTACACCATTACTACCAATGGCAGCAGTTGTTGTCGAAGTAGTCACTGAGTTGGCTTTATTGCCATCAACTAAACAACCCGTCAAAAGAGTTGTACTTGATACCAATGCAATAGCGGTAGCTAATTTAGCTTTTTTATAGAATGTGTTTTCCATCTGTTCCTTTCCTAGATAGCAGATACGTCATACGTCTAGCAAAGAAATTTCGCTAGACAATTGATCAGAAAGAAAACAAGGAAGGGGCCACAAGTGGCAGAAAAACGTTCCTTGTTTTACTAGAACATTTATTCTGCCAGACGCAATGGGTTTTAAGTAGTCTGATGGTTAAAAATACTAATTAAGTACTAGGTTTTATTTTTAAATAACTCCCTAGTTCACATTTTTAGTCTTTTTATTGTCTAATATTATTGTATTGTTTTTTTTGTTATTTATTTATTTTATGACTTAACCAATATAGTTTTTATTATTTACAGCACCATCGCCGCAACCCAACCCGCAACTAACAACGGTAAGTTGAAGTGGATAAACGTAGGTATAACCGTATCGCTCATATGGTTGTGTTGACCATCTGCGTTTAACCCAGCGGTTGGCCCTAATGTAGAATCTGAAGCAGGGGAGCCTGCATCACCGAGTGCGCCAGCTGTGCCGACTAATGCAACAATGGCTAATGGGCTGAACCCTAATTGAATACACAGCGGTACATAGATCGCTGCAATAATAGGGATGGTTGAGAATGATGAACCAATCCCCATGGTTAATACTAACCCAACTATCAATAATAAAAACGCTGCTAAGGCTTTGTTATCCCCTAGCCAATCTGATGCGCCGTTGACTAAGCTTTCGATATGACCTGTGGTTTTAATGACTTCGGCAAAACCTGAGGCGGCAATCATAATGAAACCAATCGATGCCATCATTTTCATACCATCGACCAATACTCCATCGGACTCGTGCCAGCGAATTACACCGGTTGCTGAAAATAATAAAAACCCTGCCATTGCACCTAGAACCATCGAGCCCAAATACAACTGAGTTACAAACGCTAAGACGATGGCTGCCCCTGCAACCCATAGTGATTTAGCACTGAATTCTTGATCGATGCTTTCTGTGTTTGCCGCCAGTGCTTTATCATCACCGGCCGAATAATTACGCGGCTTACGATAGCTAACAAGACCTGCAATCAGCAGCCCAGCCAACATTCCTAGCGCAGGAATGGCCATAGCAGACATGACCGAAATACCTTCTGTTTCTAACCCAGCACTACCCACATTTGATAAAAGTATGTCATTTAAATAAATGTTGCCGAAGCCTATTGGCAGAAACATATAAGGCGTCACCAGTCCAAACGTTAGAACACATGCGACTAGACGTCGGTCTAACTGTAAGCGAGTCATTACTAACAATAGCGGGGGCACTAGAATAGGGATAAATGCGATATGGATCGGTATAATATTTTGCGAGCTAACGGCTATTAGCATCAAGCCGAATAACAAGATATTTCGCAACCAGAAGGTATCACTGTGTCGCTGACGCTGTTCACCTCCTATTCGGATTAAAATCTTTTTGGCTAATAAATGAGGAAGACCTGAAAGGGAAATTGCAACGGCAAAACCACCCAGTAGTGCATAGCTTAATGCGATGCCTGCACCGCCACCAATGCCTGCATTAAAGGCTTTTAGTGTTGTATCCACATCCATACCGGCCACCCAACCGCCCACAAATGCAGCGACTATCATTGAGAGCATTACGTGAAGTCGTGCCACACTGAGCACTAACATTAACGTTACAGCGACTAATACTGCATTCATAAAACACCTTCTTAAGTTTTGATAAACGACCAAAAACTGACCGCCTGGTTAAGTGCGCGCAAGATAGCATAGCTATCTTTAAATGTAGACCTTCTAGCAGGATAGCTTAACTGAAACGCATATTTGTGATGCATTAACCTGTCTTTATTTTAGCTATAAAAAAACCCGAGCTGCTTTCACAACTCGGGTTTTCTTTTTACTTGTGAACTTTCAATCTTAAAAATCTAATGATTCTAGAAATCTAAGTTAGCTACTCGTAATGCATTACTTTCAATGAACTTACGACGAGGTTCAACTTCATCACCCATTAGAGTAGTGAAAATTTGATCCGCGGCAACCGCATCGTCGATGGTTACTTGTAGCATACGACGGCTTTCAGGGTCCATGGTTGTATCCCAAAGCTGATCAGGGTTCATCTCTCCTAGCCCTTTATAGCGCTGGATGTAATGACCTTTACGCGCTTCGTTGAGTAACCAGGCAAGTGTCTGCTTAAAGTTCTCTATTGGTAGTACGCGTTCGCCACGTTGTAGGTATGCGCCTTCTTCAAGAACGGCTTGCAACTCTGCGCCCATATCTGCGATTTTCTTGTAGCCGGTTCCCATAAAGAATTCATGATTGAAGCAGAAAGTATGCGGAATACCATGCTCCATCACTTCTACATTGAAGTTAGCCGTATTACGTTCGCTATCTTTTTCAACGTCAACTTTATAGTGGCTACCTGTACGGCCTGTTTCAGGCAGTAATGCCTGAAACTTTTCTGCCCAGTCTTGTGCAAATATTTCATCTTTTAGTTCTGCCTCTGTAATACGAGGAAGCTCTAACATCGCCTCTAATAGTAGAGAAGGGTAGATGTTTGATGAACGGTCGATAACGTCTTGTGTCTCGTGATATTTAGTCACTAGCATTTCAAAAGCATGATCGCTGATTGCAGGGGCATCTGGATTAGGGTGCAAAGCTGATTTCTCTAATGCGATGTGCGTTAGATAATCAGATAATGCTTCTTCATCTTTTAGATACTGCTCTTGCTTACCACGTTTGATTTTATACAAAGGTGGCTGAGCGATGTAAATGTGGCCACGCTCAATCATTTCTGGCATTTGACGGAAGAAGAAGGTCAATAGCAGCGTACGAATGTGCGCACCATCGACGTCGGCATCCGTCATGATAATGATTGAATGATAACGCAGTTTGTTAATATCAAACTCTTCACGACCAATACCGCAACCCAATGCTTTAATTAGGGTGCCTACTTCTGCTGAAGAAAGCATCTTGTCGAAGCGTGCTTTCTCAACGTTAAGGATCTTACCTTTAAGTGGCAAAATAGCCTGTGTACGGCGATCTCGGCCTTGTTTGGCGCTGCCGCCAGCCGAGTCCCCTTCCACTAAGTATATTTCAGATAGGGCAGGGTCTTTTTCTTGGCAATCGGCCAGCTTACCTGGCAAGCCTGCGATATCTAATGCGCCTTTACGCCGCGTCATGTCGCGGGCCTTACGCGCTGCTTCACGGGCACGGGCTGCGTCTAGCATCTTACCAACAAGGTTTTTAGCTTGCTGTGGTTGCTCTAATAAGTACTCAGAGAACTTAGCGGCCATCTCTTGTTCAACAGCGGTTTTAACTTCGCTTGAAACAAGTTTATCTTTGGTCTGCGAGCTGAATTTAGGATCCGGTACTTTAACCGATACAATCGCAGTTAGACCTTCACGAGCATCATCACCAGTGGCGTTAACTTTTTCTTTTTTACCTAACCCTTCAGATTCGATGTAGTTGTTCAAGGTACGGGTTAACGCACCTCGGAAACCCGCCATATGGGTTCCACCATCGCGCTGAGGAATGTTATTGGTATAGCAGAATACGTTTTCTTGATACGTATCGTTCCACTGCATCGCAACTTCTACACCAACACCCGTTGCTTCGTGCATGATGTTGAAGTGGAATATATCGTTAACGGTTGTCTTATTGGTATTCAGATAATCAACAAATGACGCTAGACCACCTTCAAATGCAAAGATATCTTCACGGTCGCTGCGATCATCCTTTAAGTGAATGCGGACACCGGAGTTCAAGAAAGACAATTCACGCAAACGTTTAGCTAGTTGGTCGTAGTGATACGTTGTTTGGGTAAAAGTATCGCTACTTGGCTTGAACGTTACCATTGTACCTGTGGTTTCAGACACACCGACTTCTTTAAGAGGATAGTCTGGAACACCATGTGTATATTCTTGCTCGTAGATTTTACCTTCACGGCGGATGGTTAATTTTACTTTTTCCGATAGGGCGTTTACTACTGAGATACCTACACCGTGAAGTCCGCCTGATACTTTATAAGAGTTATCATCGAATTTACCACCGGCATGAAGTACCGTCATGATAACTTCAGCAGCGGATACACCTTCTTCTTCGTGCAGTTCTGTAGGAATACCACGACCGTTATCAGATACCGAGATTGAGTTATCTAGGTGAATCACTACCTCAATAGTATCGCAGTGGCCCGCTAAGGCTTCATCGATTGAGTTATCGACCACTTCGAATACCATGTGGTGTAAGCCAGTACCATCATCAGTATCGCCAATGTACATTCCTGGGCGTTTACGAACCGCATCAAGGCCTTTTAAAACCTTAATACTCGATGAATCGTAAGCTTGTTCTTCACTCATATTATGTCCCCTAATGAGATAAACCCGCACTCAATGCCGTCGCATTGGATCGCGTAAAATTTCGAATTCGTTAACTGTTACAAAAATTTAATCGTCAATAATCTCAAACGTGAGGTTCATTGCTGGGTGCTTGTGAAGCAAATATCTAAAACATGAATGTTTTAGATAAGGCTACAGGGAAGTATTTATGCCGTTTTGCGGAATAAATACCCAGTAATGAATTATTTAAGAAACCTATTAAATTATATAGCTCCAGTTTTTAGCTAATAAACATTCAATAAATCAGTTTATTGAATGTTCACTATTTATTCTGAAAAATAGATTTTTTATGCTTTTATCTAATTTCAAACCCAGTATTCATACTAGTCTTCAAACTCATTAGCCTGTCGGTGTTTTATCACTGACCTGACCATGTTCCACGTGGAACATTTTACATCCTTCAGGCTTCCATTGATCACTAATACTGTTGTGTTCAATACTGGTTATAAACACCTGACATTTTAAATCTTCTAGCAACTGACATAAAGCAAAACGATGTTTTTCATCTAACTCCGACGCAAGGTCATCCACTAGATAAATAGTGCTACGCTCAGTCTCTTGTTGAAACAATACCCCTTGAGAAAGCTTTAAAGCTGCCACAACAGCTTTTTGCTGCCCTCGGGATAGAACATCAGCGGCATTTCTATTATCTACCTTAATGCGTAGTTCTGCGCGCTGAGGACCAGATTGAGTATGCCCAATCTGCAAGTCTCGTTCTCGTTGTTTATGCAAAATATCGATTAAATCCGATGTTCTTTCCCAACCCGGATAGAAGGATAATTGCACGTCTAGATTAGCATCTAATCGACTTAAAGTATCCTGAAAAACAGGCAGTAATCGCTCTATATACGCTTTCCTTGCCTCGTTTACAGCATTCGCCGCTTTAACAAACCCTTTATCCCAAACATTAAGCCAATCGGGCTGTTGTTTCTTTAGAACGGCATTGCGTTGTTGCAGGAGTTTTTTAAATTCTCGCCACTGCTCTAAGAAAGAGTGTTCCACGTGGAACACACCCCAATCGATAAACTGTCGTCGTTCCTGAGGAGAACCGGATAATAGTTTAAAGGTATTAGGTTCTATTATTTGAACAGGCAGCCAGCTGGTTGCTTCTGCTTGAGAGTGCAGCGCTTCTCCATTTAGGCGAATGGCTTTATCGCCATTGCGACTGCGTTGTACTCCTAAGCGAGCATTGCCTAGTCGACTATCTTGTATTTCAGTAAATAACACGCATTCATCCATATCATGCTGAATGACGGGCTTTAATAGATGATGTCGGAATGATTTTCCATTGGCGAGTATATAGAGGGCTTCAAGCAAACTGCTTTTACCACTACCATTTTCACCGTAGATAAAATTAACCCCCAGAGCGGGGGTTAAGGAAAGCGGATGCAGGTTTCGCACTCCGCTAATTTGTAAGCGCTTTATTGGCATAAAAAAGCCCGTTTAAAAATAGGGCTAATCAAACGCTACAAGCGCATTGGCATAACGACATACAAAGCATCGCTATTATCTGACTCTTCAAGTAATGCACTGCTGTTGGCATCAGATAAAGTAATCTTAGCTTGGTCTGTTCCGATTACACCTAGAACGTCTTGCAAGTAACTTACGTTAAAGCCCACTTCTAAGCTTTCGCCTTCATAATCAACAGCAATCGATTCTTCAGCTTCTTCTTGCTCAGGGTTATTAGCAAATACTTGCAGGTTACCTGAGTTAAGTACAACTCGAACACCACGATACTTTTCATTCGAAAGAATCGCTGTGCGAGCAAATACTTGGCGTAATTCCTGACGATCGGCCAAAATAACCTTATTACCGTTCTTTGGAATTACACGACCATAATCAGGGAATTTACCGTCAACCAACTTAGAGGTGAACGTAAAATCACCCGTTTCGGCACGGATATGATTAGGGCTTAGCAGTAGGGTAACACTGTCTTCAGGCTCAGTAAGTAGCTTACTTAGTTCAAGGATACCTTTACGTGGAACAATCAGCTGTAGCTGCGTCTCAGGGCCGCTCGCTTCCACAATACAGGTCGCTAAACGATGGCCATCAGTGGCAACAGAACGTAGAGAAGAAGCATTCACTTCTAACAACATACCGTTTAAATAATAACGAACATCTTGCTGAGCCATAGCAAAAGCAACACGATCAATAACGCGACGTAGCTTAGCTTGTTCAACAGTAAAAGGTTGCTCGCCCGCAATCTCTTCAATGTTAGGAAATTCAGTTGCAGGTAGGCTAGACAAAGTGAAACGAGAACGACCTGAACGAATATTAATTCGCTGTTCGTCTTGTTCAAACTCAATCATTGAACCATCAGGTAATGAACGAACGATGTCCATTAACTTTTTACCTGGAACAGTGATTTCACCTTCAAGAGTAACTTCTTCTAAAGTTACTCGGCCAACTAGCTCAACTTCAAGGTCGGTACCAGTTAGTGATAGTTGCTGACCTTTTACATCTAATAAAATATTAGATAGTACTGGTAATGTTTGGCGTTTTTCAACAACACCAGCAACAAGTTGTAATGGGCGCAGTAGTGCTTCCCTAGAAATTACGAACTTCATGTTTCTCCACTTTACCCATCTAGGTTGTTAGTGAGCGCATTAGGTTTTTATAGTCTTCCCTAATGTCCGCCATTGTTTCTTGTAATTCTTTTATCTTACGACAGCCGTGTAGAACGGTCGTATGATCACGTCCACCAAAGGCTTCACCAATTTCGGGAAGGCTGTGGTTGGTTAATTCTTTACTTAATGCCATGGCGACTTGTCTTGGTCGAGCGATTGAGCGAGTTCGACGTTTAGATAACAGGTCTGAAAGCTTCAGTTTATAGTATTCTGCAACAGTTCTCTGAATATTATCAATACTAACCTGTCTGTCTTGCAAGGCCAGTAAATCTTTCAAAGATTCTTTAATAAAGGGTAGAGTAATCTCACTACCGGTAAAATGCGAGTTAGCAATCACTCGCTTAAGCGCACCTTCTAATTCACGCACGTTAGAGCGTATTTTTTGGGCAATGAAAAAAGCAGCATCGTCAGGCAAGTGTACATTAGCTTGATCTGCTTTCTTTAATAGAATCGCAACACGTGTTTCCAACTCAGGTGGTTCTACCGCAACGGTTAACCCCCAACCAAATCGACTCTTTAAGCGTTCTTCTAAACCATTGATTTCACGTGGATAACGATCACACGTAAGAATCATTTGCTGGCCACCTTCTAATAAAGCATTAAAGGTATGAAAGAACTCTTCCTGAGAACGTTCTTTTCCAGCAAAAAACTGAATATCATCAATTAATAGTGCATCTAGGCTTCGATAAAATCGCTTAAATTCATTAATCGCATTCAACTGTAACGCTTTCACCATATCTTGTACAAAACGCTCTGAGTGAACGTACAAGACCTGTGCGTTGCTATCTTTCTGCTGCAAGTGATTACCCACAGCATGCATTAAGTGAGTTTTACCAAGACCAACTCCACCGTATATAAATAGTGGGTTGTAAGAACCACCTGCGTTCTCTGCAACCTGTTGAGCAGCTGCATGAGCAAGTTGGTTAGACTTGCCTTCTACAAAGGTATCAAAGGTGAATGTTTTATTAAGGAAGCTTTGATGCTGAAGCCCACCTTCAACTTGAACTTCACGACGGCCTGTTGGTTTAGCGCTAGAAGAACCAAAGCCAGGAAACGAAGAGTTTGCAGCAGTCTGGTTATTATTCTTTCTATCAGTGTTGGTAACAGGCAAGGTAGCTTGCTCAATATCAAGCGAGCCTTGCATAGGCGCATTGTCATCAACGTCATCTACTTCTACGGCATCCATAACAAAAGACGGCTTTCTGTTAGTAGAAGATGTTTTTAAAGGAGCAGGTTTTTTAGGCGGCAGTTTAGGCATTGGAGTAGGCGCAGGCTTAGCCTTTGCTCCCCCTATGGTTACCTCTACCTCAATTAAGCGGCCATCGTTGATTTCACAAATAATTTCATGAATTCGATGTAGGTATTTGTCTTTCACCCAGTCTTTAACAAATCGGTTTGGTGCACGCAATAATATAGCGTCACCTTCAGTATCGACTTGTAATGGACGGATCCAAGTATTGTATTGCTGTGAAGGAAGTTCATCCTGCAAATAATCTAAACAGCGTTTCCAGAGCGCCTCAGCCACCTAACAGCATCCCTTAATAAAATAAATCGATGTAAATAGCCGGTCATTCTACCCTAAATAAACTAAAGTTATCCACAAATAACCTCGCAAACGCCCATTAAAAGGTTCAATAGTTATGTGGATAACCAACTTAAAGCTGAATATCAAATGTGAATAATTGCTGAGTGAAAATTGACCCTGTGTAAAAGTCACGAGTTATACACGGGTTGTTAGACCCCTAGTACTCAGGTTAAACGCATATAAAACATGGTTTATCATCGCTGCAAGTAATTGATTTATATAGGTTTTGTTAGGTTATGCACAGAATTAAGCTTGCGTAATATTAGTAGTAAGAATAAATAAAATCTTTATATACATACATAAAACATAACCTTTAATATATTAATCTTTCAAAGATGGTTTAAATTTAAATTCATCTTTGAAACGAATGATTAAAATAAATACAGATTTCCCATTGCGTCCGAGACTTTAATTCAATACAATCTCGGCCCTAAATTTTAAACCCTAAATCTTCACTTTGTGTCGATTGAGTGAGTAATTGCTATGAAACGTACTTTTCAACCAAGCGTATTGAAGCGTAAGCGCAACCACGGTTTCCGTGCTCGTATGGCTACAAAAAGCGGCCGTCAGATTATTTCTGCACGTCGTGCTAAAGGCCGTAAGACCTTATCAGCTTAATAACGCTTTAGTCTGTGTATGAATACTTTTGAGTTCCCTAGATCCGTTCGCTTATTGAGCCCTGGGGACTTCTCCCAAGTATTTAATAACACTGAGTTTAAGGCCAGTAATCGATATTTGTTGGTTCTGGCTACTCCGAGTAAAAGCGGCGATTCTCGCTTAGGCTTTGTCATAGCTAAGAAGCATGTTAAACATGCTGTCCAGAGAAATCGTGTAAAACGTATTATTCGCGAGTCTTTCCGCCTGAATCAGCATCAGATGGCTAACAATGATTTTGTTATTTTGGCACGTCCTGGGATCTCCGATCTCGAGAACGGCGAAATACGTGAAATGATTGATAGTCTCTGGTTCAAGCTGAGGCAATCTAATGGTAAACGATCCAACAAAAGTAAAAAACGCTAGTACAAAAGCACCGTCTTTTGTTGCTAAGTCATTTTTATTACTAGTTAATGTCTATCGTTACGCAATCAGTCCTTTATTTCCCAGCCGATGCCGTTATTATCCTACATGCTCTGCGTACGCGCACGAAGCTATTGTACGATATGGTGCTTGGACAGGTGGAAAACTGGCCATGAAACGCATTTTGCGTTGCCATCCTTGGGCAAGTCATGGTGTAGACCCTGTACCTGAACTTAACCCTTCCCACTCATGCTGTAGACGGAACCCCTAATCATGGATATCCGCCGTTTTGCCATAATATTTGGCCTGGCTATTTCAACTTATTTTTTAATTCTTGCGTGGAATGACGATTACGGTCAAGCCGCGGTTGCTAATGCTCCTATTGCACAAAATTCTGCAATTGAAGTAGGTGATTCACCTGCTGCGGGCGATATTCTTGCTGCTGGACAAGGTAGTGACAATAATAGCGACATTCCTTATGTTGTTCCTGCTGCATTGGAGCCAGAAGTCCAGGCTGCAGCAAGCACACAGTTAATTCAGGTTAAGACCGACGTATTAAACGTAACGATTAATCCACTTGGTGGCGAAATCGTTGAAGTGTCTTTACCGGCTTACCCTGCTGATATTTCAGATAAAAGCATTCCATTTGTATTAATGGAAAACAATGCCCGTCGTGTTTACGTTGCACAAAGTGGTTTGTTGGATGCTAAAGGTAAGCAGTGGGAAAAAACTCAAGTATATTCAGCGTCTCAGGTTAGCTATCAGCTAGATGAAACCGCCGATACGCTTACCGTTGAATTGAGCACTCAGTTAGATAATGTAGAAGTGAAGAAGGTATTCACTTTCCAGCGTAATAACTACTTAATTGATGTTAAATACCAAGTTGCTAACGGTTCTGATAGCCAATGGCGCGGTGTGTTCTTTGCTCAGTTGAAGCGTGACCGCTCTGAAGATCCTCAGCAAGGCAGCTCAATGGGTATGCAGGCGTATTTAGGACCTGCTATCACGACGAACTTATCTAAATATGAAAAAGTTAGTTTTGATGATATAGATGATAAGCGTTTAGCCGAAACGGTTGATGGCGGTTGGGTTGCGATGCTGCAACATTATTTCGTATCTGCTTGGGTTGCTAACCCTGAAACATCACATTCTGTATACGCTAAGCCTAATAAGCAGGGCGAATACATTGTTGGTTTTCATGATGGCAAAACACCTCTACAGGTTGCTGCTGGCGAAATCGGTACTGTTGGCGCTCAGCTATATGTTGGCCCTAAGTCACAGTATGTTTTAGCCGATGTTGCTGAAAACCTAGACTTAACTGTAGATTACGGTTGGTTATGGTGGATTGCTCAGCCATTATTTGCCGTGATGAACTTCATCGAATCTGGCTATATTAATTTCTTAGGTATGATGGAAATCGACCTAGGTGGTGGTGTGGGTAACTGGGGTGTAGCAATTATCCTGTTAACGGTATTGATTAAGCTAGCCTTCTTCAAACTGTCTGCAACCAGCTATCGTTCAATGGCGAACATGCGTAAAGTTGCTCCTAAGCTTGCGGCAATTCGTGAGCAGCATGGCGATAATAAAGAAAAACTCGGTCAAGAAATGATGGCCTTGTATAAGAAAGAGAAGATTAATCCTCTTGGCGGTTGTTTACCGATTCTTGTACAGATGCCGGTATTTATTGCCTTGTATTGGGTACTTGCTGAAAGTGTTGAATTACGCCAAGCGCCGTTTTTCTTATGGATTAACGACTTGTCGGCTATCGATCCTTACTTCGTATTACCATTATTGATGGGCGCGAGTATGTTTGTTCAGATGCAGTTGAACCCGACTCCTCCAGATCCAGTTCAAGCACGTGTTATGAAGTTGATGCCTGTTATTTTCACGGTATTCTTCTTGTTCTTCCCATCAGGTCTTGTACTTTATTGGGTTGTGAACAACTTGTTATCGATTACTCAGCAATATGTAATCACTAAGCAAATTGAGAACGCAGATAGCTAAGACGATATTTAAACGATAGTTTTAGTTAGAGTGTTCGATTAAAAGGCCGCTGTTGAAAGACAGCGGCCTTTTTTGTGGATAAAATACAATTAATTATAATCAGTTCAATATAAGCATTTGAATTTAAACGACCCATGATTGGGTATTTATTCCGCAAAACGGCGTAAATACCAGCTATTGTAGGTATTCATAGCGCTAGCGCTCCCTGTAGCCTTAGCTAAAACATCCATGTTTTAGATATTTGCTCCACAATTACCCAAAAATGGCTCTTACACTTTTTTCATCCTAGGAATACTCATGTCTGTATCCGAATCCGTTCACCAAGATACTATCGCCGCTGTTGCTACTGCTCCTGGCCGAGGCGGGGTAGGGATTGTTCGTGTATCTGGCGCTAAGGCACAAGAGATCGCTCATGCGGTGCTTGGACTGTTGCCTAAACCTCGTTACGCGCACTATGGGGCTTTCAAGGATGCAGAAGGTAATGAACTGGATCAAGGCTTGGGTATATTCTTCCCTAACCCTCATTCGTTCACCGGTGAAGACGTTTTAGAGTTGCAAGGACATGGTGGGCCGGTTGTTCTTGATTTCATCTTACAGCGCTGTGTAGAACTGGGCGCTCGTATTGCACGACCTGGGGAGTTTTCTGAGCGAGCGTTCTTAAACGACAAGCTTGATCTGGCTCAAGCAGAAGCGATTGCCGATTTAATCGATTCATCGTCAGCGCAAGCGGCACGTTGTGCATTACGTTCTTTACAGGGAGTTTTCTCCGATAAAATTCATGGCTTAGTCGACCAACTTATCCACTTGCGTACTTTTGTTGAAGCGTCGATCGACTTTCCAGAAGAAGAAATTGATTTTTTAAGTGATGGCAAAGTAGCCGCCATGCTGCAAGAGGTTAAAAGCGCAGTGGCTGGCGTATTAGCCGAAGCCAATCAAGGCGCGATCTTACGCGAAGGCATGAATGTGGTGATTGCTGGGCGTCCTAACGCGGGTAAGTCCTCACTTCTTAATGCGTTAGCCGGCCAAGATAAAGCCATTGTGACCGATATTGCGGGTACTACTCGTGATGTTCTTAAAGAGCATATCCACATCGATGGTATGCCACTGCACATTATAGACACCGCAGGTTTACGTGATGCCCTTGATGAAGTTGAACGTATTGGTATTCAGCGTGCTTGGGCCGAAATTTCACAGGCCGATCGCATTTTATTAATGATCGACAGTTCGTTAGAAACCGATGGTCAAAAAACCGATCCAAAAGCGTTATTACACGCACTTTATGATGAGCAAGGCTTGAAAGAAGAAACGGAAAAGCTGATCGAAAGCGGTCGCATTACTGTTATTCGCAATAAAGCCGATTTATTAGCCAATGATCATGTTTCCGCAAAATTAGGCCTGCATGAAGAAGCGGATTTTCCAACGTTATCTATTTCTGCCAAGCAAAACCTAGGGATTGTTGAGCTGCGCGAACACCTAAAAGAAGTGATGGGATTCAATTCGACCAACGAAGGAGGTTTCTTAGCGCGTCGTCGTCATATTGAAGCGCTAGAAAAAGCTCAAGATGCTATTCAGGCGGGAGAAGACCAATTATTAGGTGCTATGGCCGGTGAACTACTGGCTGAAGACCTTCGTATGGCTCAGCAAGCTCTAGGCGAGATCACCGGTGAATTCACCGCCGATGACTTGTTAGGTAATATCTTTGGTAGCTTCTGTATTGGTAAGTAGTGTTTTGTCTATTTAAAGTGTTTCACTAAAGCCTGCAAAAAATCAGCCGACATCTATAGTTATATCATCGTGATGTAATTTGTGAGGTCGGCCGTGCATTCTGTTTTATCTACACCCCTTATGTTGTTAAAAAAAGTGTCTCAATACTTAGGTATTCTGACGACTTTATTCTTGCTATCAGCCTGTCTACCAGAAGAAGAAAAAGAAGAAGATAGCAATCCAATTAATAGCAGCGGTATCGAAGTTGATGACGCCTCTTTAGGTTTAAATGGCTTTTGGATTGGCGGTTTTAATCAAACCGAAACCCTAAAATTGCTTATCTATAATGGCGATGTCTTTGGTATAGATGCTGATAAAGCATTCTTTGGTACCGTTGATTCAACGGCAGAATCTTCATTTCAATTTACCCTGCTCGGTTATACTTTAAGTTACTTAGATACCGTTAATGAGGAATATGCTTCAGACGGAGGTGCGATTAGTTACACCATAGACGGGCGATTATTTAATTTTGCAGAGTTAGAGATAGCGGCATCTTTTGATACCAATGACGCTCCATTTGGTGAATTCAATGTGATTAATGATAAGAGCTATAGCAGTAATTCTTCTTTATCGAGCTTAGTCGGTATGTGGACGACCGCTAAATATCAATTACGAATTGATAGAGAAGGGGGTTTTATCATTCTGGATACCTCAGACAGTGGCTGTGTCTCTAATGGGCGAATCAGTTTGCTAGATAATACCAACTCGTTAATGGTATTAAATATTAGCCGTGATAAATGCGAAGAGTTTAATGGAAATGCTTCCGGCTATGCGGCTATTAACCTTGATGGTGAGCTTGAGTTCTATAGCAAGTTAGGAAACTCCTTATTATTTATGACATTTGCAGCACCCACTTCCACGGGAAGTACAACCACGACTGAAACTACAGAAGTAGCAGCAACGGAGTAATAAAAACAGTTTTACACACAAAATGTCTGTATAAGTCTAAAAAACAGGACTTTCTGTGTATAACACTGTGAGTTACCTGTAATAACTTATCTTATATCTCGGTATTAACACTTAATAAAGTACTGTATAAGTTTGGCATATTAATTTTATCCACAACTACCCACAGATTTATACCTTATCTAACTCCTTGATACATATAGCTTTAAAAGATTTATTAGGCCCTTTTGATAACTTTGATCACACAAAGGAAATTGAATGTGAATAATTTAATCAAATAACTGAACAAAATTTAACCAAATAGTATTTCTATCCACTGCCTTTGAATTTAAAATCAGGTATAATGCGCGCCATTTTTAAGATTCCACGATTACAGCATAATGCCTGTAACTACCGTGGAATCAGCTTTGTGCTCGATTGAGCCCGTTTGAGGTTGTACTTGTGGATTATCCGGTTCGTTATGATGTAATTGTTGTTGGTGGTGGTCATGCGGGAACAGAGGCTGCACTTGCGTCTGCTCGTATGGGGGCAAAAACTCTCTTGCTTACCCACAATACCGATACCATTGGCGTTATGTCTTGCAACCCTGCCATTGGCGGGATTGGTAAAAGCCATTTAGTGAAAGAAATTGATGCCTTAGATGGTGCAATGGCCCGTGCAACCGATAAAGGCGGTATTCAGTTCCGTACTTTGAATGCGCGCAAAGGCCCAGCCGTGCGTGCAACCCGTGCACAAGCTGACCGTCAGTTATACCGCGGTGCTATACGCGACATCGTAGAAAACCAAGATAACCTCGATATTTTCCAAGCATCTTGCGATGATTTAATCATGCAAGGCGAAAAAGCGGCCGGTGTTATTACCAATACCAATATGCGCATTCATGCGACGACGGTTGTATTAACTACAGGCACTTTCTTAGGTGGGACAATTCATATTGGTATGGAAAACCACAAAGGCGGTCGTGCTGGAGATCCACCTTCCATTGCACTAGCTCACCGTTTACGTGAAATGCCATTCAACGTTGGCCGTTTAAAAACCGGTACTCCGGCTCGAATCGATGCGCGTTCTGTTGATTTCTCTGTGATGCAGGTTCAGCCCGGTGATTTACCGTTACCGGTAATGTCCTTTATGGGCAACGTTAACGAACACCCAGAGCAAGTGAATTGCTACATCACTCATACCAATGAGCGTACTCACGATATTATTCGCGCGAACCTAGATCGCTCGCCAATGTATGCTGGTGTGATTGAAGGTATTGGCCCACGTTATTGCCCATCGATCGAAGATAAGGTGATGCGCTTCGCGGATAAAACCAGCCACCAGATTTTTGTCGAGCCAGAAGGCTTACGTACACACGAATTATACCCAAATGGTATTTCTACCAGTTTGCCGTTTGATGTTCAGCTAGATCTTATCCACAGTATGGTTGGTTTCGAAAAAGCTCACATTACCCGCCCGGGTTATGCGATTGAATACGATTATTTCAATCCTCAAGATTTGAAGCACAACTTAGAAACCAAATTTGTTCCTAACTTGTTCTTTGCTGGCCAAATTAACGGGACTACAGGCTATGAAGAAGCCGGTGCGCAAGGTCTATTAGCCGGAGCAAATGCCGCTTTACGTGCGTTTGGGAAAGAAGCATGGAGCCCACGTCGTGATGAAGCCTATATCGGCGTATTGGTCGACGACTTAATCACCATGGGTACTAAAGAACCCTACCGTATGTTCACTAGCCGTGCGGAATACCGTTTGATTTTGCGTGAAGATAACGCCGATTTACGTTTAACCGAAATTGGCCGTAATATTGGTTTGGTGGGTGATGAGCGTTGGGCCGCTTTCTGTGAAAAGAAAGAATCCATCGAAAAAGAAAACCAGCGTTTAGCCACAACTTGGGTACAGCCGAATACACCGGAAGGCGATGCGGTTAATGCGATGATCGAAAGTCCATTAAGCCGTGAATACAGCTTAAAGGATTTATTGAAACGTCCAGGCTTGAACTATAACGATATAGCAGGGCTTAAAGGTGAAGTAGTAACGGACCCTCGAGTTGCTGAGCAAGTAGAAATTCAAGCTAAGTATGATGGTTACATCTCGCGTCAGAAAGATGAAATCGAACAGATGCGTCGCTACGAAGAAACGCCTTTGCCTGAGAATTTTGATTACACTGTCATCGGTGGTTTATCGAATGAAGTGATTCAGAAGCTCGATACTATGAAGCCTGAAACTTTAGGTTCAGCGTCTCGAATTCAGGGCGTAACCCCTGCAGCGATTAGCCAGATTTTAGTGCACATGAAAAAGCTAAAACTAGCGCGTAAGAGTACCTAGTTAAAGAAGCATAAAATGCAATTTAATGCATTGATAATGTTAAGTTAAAGTTATTAGTGTACTTTATTGCATTTTATAGAGGTTGTTGTTTTAATTGATGCATTATAATGCATTGATTAAAGTTGTTGTTATGAATCATACCTCGTCAGCAGCCGCTGCAGAAATAAAGCTGCAAGTTTATCTATACTCTAAGGAAACAGGTTCTGGGCAGTGGCAAGATGCTTGCTCCTTAATATTTGATCGCCCAGAGGAAGGGCGAATTAGTCCAGCACAGCTAGAGTATGATGCCCGTTATGTTGCACAACATATAAACAACCTAGATGCGTTAATCAGTTTACGTTTCCCCCTTGATTTTTTTCCACACAACTGTGATATCTGGCCAGCATTCTTGCAGGATATTATGCCAATGGGCTCAGCGCGTCGATTTTGGCTGCAGAAAAAAAACTTATCCCCCGCATTAGAATATGCACACGACTTTACAATGCTTAGTGAATGCTCACTATCGCCTATAGGTAATATGCGCGTAGCAGGCATTGAATTAGAAACAGATAGTGTGAAAGGTTTTGAACTTAACGATGTAATAACGCGTGATAGTGATTTCATCGATTACGCCAGCATTGCAGGTGCAGCGATTGGTGGCGCTACTGGTGCTGGAGGAGAAGCACCTAAGTTTTTATTATCTGAAGATGATAAGGGGTTATTTTATCCAGAAGCGAGTTTACCTGATGAGCAAATTAAGCAAAGTTATCTGGTTAAATTTCCTCGTAATAATGCTGGAAAGTTTGATCACTTGGTACTCGAGGGTGAAGCTTGTTATTACAAAATTGTCAGTGCTTTAGGTTTTAATACGATCAATGTGAGCGAGTTAAAATACTTCCCTAAAGAAGAAGCCATACAGGTTGAAAAAGCCAGTTTATGGTTGCCGCGTTTTGATCGTTATTCACAGCCAGATAAGAAACAAATAGATGGTCAGTCGCTAGAAGGTCGCTATTGTATTGAACGTTATGGTGTTGAGTCTTTATATTCTTTACAGGGAGTGACTCAAGCAGGTGCAACAATTCCACATACAGAGTATCTGACTAGCTTAATTCAGTATTGGTATCAGAATGGCCAAGAGGCAGATGTGCGAGAAATGGCGATTGAGTACTTGCAGCGTGATTTGTTAAACGTCGTGCTTGGTAATGTTGATAACCATGGCCGAAATACCTCTGTTCTGAAGAAACATGGCAAACTCAGTTTAGCGCCAATTTATGACTTAGCCCCAATGGTATTAGACCCGGAAGGAATTATTCGGACCAGTCGTTGGAGTAAACAGAACGAGCTAGGGGGTGAATTTAATTGGTGGGGGATTTGTGAAGAAATCGCAGATATGAGCAAAGATGTTTCATCAATAGAGATAACAGCAGAATGGCTGTGGCAAGGACTACAGCAGTGTGCCCAAAAGCTGCGCAAGATACCTCGTCTAGCCAAGAAATTTGGTTTAACCACTGAAATTACTCAACATCCGAAAATAAACCTAGACAAACTCGACACAAAATTAGCAAAGTGGGGTTTTGATTTAAATGAATAACATATCTGCTAATTCTCAAGAAAAGCTCCCAAGACGAGAAATATTAACCCAAGTAGAACAAGGAGTTGCAAGAGGAGACCTTCAGTTAGGAGAAGGCTTACAACGCTTACGTAAAGAAATTTCTGGGCTAAATCAAAAAGATTTTGCCAAGCTGAGTGGTATTTCTCTACGAACATTAGCTGGAATAGAGTCTGGACAAGCGAACCCTACCTTAGAGACGATTAACCAGCTGTTTTCTTTGTTTGGTTTAAGAGTTGGCTTAGTCAGTAAGTATTCAGAAGCAAATCCAAATAAGATCAGATAAGACGAGTATTCAAAATGGATAACAATATTCCTGAGCTCGATAAAATGCGCTCAGGCCAACCTTTTAATAGCCTTGATATCGAATTGAGGCTATTGCGTGAAAAAGCCCGCCTTGCCTGCGGAAAATATAATGCTCATCCGAGTAAAGGCAATTTCAAACACATCAGTCGTTTATTCAATAAGTTATCCACAGTGGTGATTGAGCCGGGCTTCCAATGTGATTACGGGGGCCAGATCTCCTTAGGCAAAAACTTCTACGCCAACTTCAACTGCGTCTTTTTAGACAGTGCCGACATCACTATTGGTAATGACGTGATGCTAGGGCCAGGAGTGCATATCTATACCGTTGATCATCCGCGCGATGCGAAAGCTCGCAGAGCAGGAGGCTGTATTGCCAAACCTGTGGTCATTGGTGATGGCGTATGGATAGGTGGTGGGGCTAAGATCTTGCCTGGGGTGACTATCGGCGAGAATGCCATTATTGGCGCCAATGCTGTTGTGGCTAAGGATGTGGCTGCTAACAGTCGCTATTTGGGTGAATCGCTTTTATCTTAGGCTTTTCTTCTTTTATGTTAGAATTCCCCCATCTTTAAAATCACAGATTCAGATTCGGCACATTATGGCTAACTACTCTTCAGCAATTTCCACTGGCGCGACCCAAATGGGCGTATCTATTAGCGACCAGAAGCTTGAACTCTTGGTGCAATACTTAGAATTATTCATCAAGTGGAACAAAGCCTATAACTTGTCAGCGATCCGTGATCCTGAGCAAATGATTCCACTGCATCTCTTAGACAGCTTGATCGTACATTCTTATATACAGGCCGTTGATAACATCATTGATGTCGGTACGGGTCCAGGCTTACCCGGTATCGTGCTGGCGATCATGAACCCAGAAAAGAAATTTACCTTGTTAGACAGTAACGGTAAAAAGACCCGCTTCCTTTTTCAAGCAAAATTGGCTTTAAAACTGGATAACGTCACCATTATCAACGAACGTGTGGAAGCCTATCAACCAGAGCAAGGTTTCGATATGATCGTATCCCGCGCTTTTGCTTCAATTACCGATATGACGTATTGGTGCACGCATTTGTTAGCAAAAGATGGCATATTCCTCGCGATGAAAGGTATTTATCCAACGGAAGAGTTTGCTGCCGTTGCTGATAAGTATGAGCTAATTGAAAGTCACGAATTAAATGTTCCTGGGGTAGACGCAGAGCGTCATCTATTAGCCTTTAAACCAAAATAATTTTTTAAACCCTGATTGTCTGGGTCGCAGGATAGCGAAATGAGCAAAATAATAGTCGTTGCGAATCAAAAAGGTGGTGTAGGTAAAACCACAACAGCCGTAAATTTGTCTGCTTCACTCGGAGCTACCAAGCGCAAAGTGCTTATGGTCGATCTTGATCCGCAAGGCAATGCGACCATGGGAAGTGGTATCGATAAACACGAGCTAGAACAATCATTGTATGAAGTTCTAACGGGCAAGTGTTCTATAACAGATGCGGTCGTTACCTCTGAACAAGCTGGCTTTGATGTTTTACCGACGAATGCGAACTTAACCGCGGCAGAAGTTGAATTGATGGATTTGCCACAGCGAGAAACTCGTCTGCGTTCAGCTTTAGCGGAAGTAAGTGCTAACTACGACTACATCATCATTGATTGCCCTCCATCATTAAGCATGCTGACGATTAACGCGATGGTTGCGGCTGATGGTGTTCTTATCCCAATGCAATGCGAGTATTATGCGCTGGAAGGTTTGTCTGCATTGATGCAGACCATTGAGAAAATTAAGTCGAACCTCAATAAAGAATTACAAATCGAAGGCATACTACGCACCATGTATGACCCTCGTAATAGCTTAACGACAGACGTCTCTACACAGTTGATCACGCACTTTGGAGATAAAGTCTATAGCACGGTAATCCCTCGTAATGTGCGCTTAGCAGAAGCCCCAAGTTATGGTTTACCCGCTTTGGCTTATGATAAGAACTCACGAGGCGCTATGGCTTATTTGGCATTAGCGGGTGAGATCAACCGACGTACAAAAACAAAGAAATCAAAAACTTAAGCTCCTGACGAATTGGAAATACGCATGTCAAAGAAACGTGGCCTAGGTCGTGGCCTCGATGCATTATTAGGTGATGCATTAGCGCACAATAAAACTGCAACGGACGCAGCCGGTACTGCAGAAGTACAGGAAGTGAGTATTAAGCCCAGTGAAACAAGCGCTGCTATTCCAGAAAATGGCATTAAGCACTTACCGGTAGAGTTCATTCAGCCTGGTCAGTATCAGCCGCGTAAAGATATGCATCAAGAGGCCTTAGAAGAGCTGGCTGCTTCGATTAAAGCACAAGGCTTAATGCAGCCTATCGTTATTCGTCCATTGTCTAGTAACGTGGCAGGGAAGGATGCGCGTTATGAAATTATTGCGGGTGAGCGTCGTTGGCGTGCAACTCAGCTGGCAGGTCTTGATACTGTACCTGTCATCATTCGTGATGTTCCTGATGATGCAGCGATTGCGATGGCATTGATCGAAAACATCCAACGGGAAAATTTAAATTCGATGGAAGAAGCACAAGCTCTTCATCGTTTGCAGCATGAGTTTGAGCTGACCCAGCAAGAAGTTGGCGATGCTGTGGGTAAGTCTCGCGCAACCGTGGCTAACCTTCTACGTTTGATGCAACTTAATGACGATGTCAAAATCCTGCTTGAGCGTGGCGATATAGAAATGGGTCATGCAAAAGCTCTATTAGGCTTGCAAGATCAAAAGCAAAGTGAAGCCGCGCGTCATGTTGTTGCCAAGGATATGACCGTTCGTCAAACAGAAGCTTATGTGCGCAATCAGCAAGATGAATCAAAGTTTGGTGATCAGACAAAAGAAAAAACTCGTCCCAATCCTGACATCCAAAGACTAGAACGTACCCTGGGCGAGCGTTTAGGTGCCAATGTGGCCATACAGCATTCTGCTAAAGGTAAAGGCAAGTTAGTGATTAATTACAGTAACTTAGATGAGCTGGATGGTATTTTAGCGCACATAAAATAAGTCAGAATTACTAATAGATCTTAACTAGACACTACTAGACAATTAAATCAGTCCATTTTTCGACTTTAGGTTGAAGATTAGGCTGCGAATCAATATAATCCATGCGCCTAAAATAGTAGGCACAAGAGAGGTCTTCAGTGACATCGATAACTAGACCTCCTGCTTACCGCATCATTGTGATGCAGTTTGGCTTAAGTTTTATCTTGGCATTATTAGCCATGATACATAGCTTTGAAGCCGGTTATTCCGCATTATTAGGCGGTTTAGCCAGCGCCATACCAAATAGTTATTTGATATGGCGTTCGTTTAGATATCGCGGTGCACGTTCAGTAGGTCAGGTCGTGCAATCGTTTTATCAAGGTGAAAGCGGAAAATTTATGCTGACCATTGCGATGTTTGCAGTGATATTTTCCCAAGTAGATCCCTTGATTCCCTGGGCATTGTTTGGGGTATTCATTATCGTGCAGTTTAGTCACGTGATGATGGCAAGAATTGCGAAGCTCTGATGAGTTCATTCTAACGATTGAATTGATCAGAGCTTTTTAACATTTTTTTAAACTTATGATTGAGAGTGAAAGATGGCAACTGATGCGACAGGTTACATCAAGCACCACCTTACCAATCTGACATACGGCGAGTTACCAGCAGGTTACGAGCGTTTGGATGAAAACGGTAAAGTGGTAGAAGAATTGACTGAAGCAACTTGGACGCTAGCACATAGCGGACAAGAAGCTGTAGATATGGGCTTTTGGGCATTCAATGTGGATTCTCTGGCTTGGTCAATTGGCTTGGCAATTGTGTTGATGTTTATTTTTGGCCGCGCGGCTAAAAAAGCAACAACTGGCGTACCAACCGGTATGCAAAACTTTGTAGAAGTGATTATTGGCTTTATCGATAATACAGTGAAAGAAACGTTTCATGGTAAAAATCCAATCGTTGCACCACTTGCATTGACTGTATTTACTTGGGTATTCATGATGAACCTAATGGATTTGATTCCAGTAGACATTATTCCTAAGTTATTTGAATTATCTTGGGTTGCAGCAGGCGGCGATGCGCATCAAGCGTATATGAAGATCGTTCCTTCTACAGATCCAAACATTACAGCTGGCCTAGCTATTTCAGTATTTGCTTTGATGATCTTCTATGGCATTAAAGTAAAAGGCATTGGTGGGTTTATGGCAGAGTTAACTTTGCATCCTTTCAATGTAAAAAATCCAGTAGTACAGGCTCTTTTCATTCCAGTTAACTTTGCACTAGAAGTGCTAGGGTTAATTGCAAAGCCAATTTCTTTGGCATTGCGTTTGTTCGGTAACATGTATGCCGGTGAGATGATCTTCATTCTTATCGCATTAATGTTCTCGACAGGAATGGCCTTAGGTCTATTTGCTGGCGTATTGCAGTGGGCATGGGCAGTATTCCATATCCTAGTAATTACTTTGCAAGCATTCATCTTTATGATGTTGACCATTGTATACTTAGGCATGGCTCACGAAGATCACTAAGTAATATGGGCGGCATAATGTTATGTCGCCGATACTGCTGAACTGAACGATTTTACCCTTTAACTTAACTGTTAATTTAAACTTTAACCTTAACTAAAATAGATAGGAAACTACTATGGAAATGATTTACATCGCAGCTGCGCTTATGATCGGTCTTGGTGCCCTTGGTACTGGTATTGGCTTCGCACTTTTAGGCGGCAAATTACTTGAGTCTACTGCTCGTCAACCAGAACTAGGTCCAGAGCTTCAGACTAAAACGTTCTTGATGGCTGGTCTACTTGATGCTGTTCCAATGATCGGTGTTGGTATTGCTATGTACCTTATCTTCGTTGTTGCTGCTTAATTGTCACTAGTACAACTAAGTACAACTAAATACAACGAATTTAGAGGACTAAGGCGTGAATATTAATTTGACTTTGATCGGCCAGATCATCGCCTTTGCTGTCTTCGTTGCCTTCTGCATGAAATTTGTTTGGCCTCCGCTAACCAATGCAATGGCAGAGCGAGCGAAGAAAATCGCAGATGGTTTAGACGCAGCAAACCGCGCTGAACGTGATCTTGAACTTGCTCAACAAAAAGCAGGCGAAAAGCTACGCGAAAGCAAAGTGAAAGCAGCAGAAATTATTGAGCAAGCGAACAAACGTGCTAACCAAATCATCGACGAAGCTAAAGAAGCTGCGCGCGAAGAAGGTGCACGTTTGGCAGCCGCAGCTCAAGCTGAAATTGAGCAAGAAGTGAATCGTGCTAAAGAAGGATTGCGTCAACAGGTTTCTGCTCTTGCAGTGGCTGGTGCATCTAAAATCTTGGCGAAATCAGTTGATCAGTCAGTTCATAACGAATTGCTAGATCAGTTGGCTAACGAGCTTTAAGCGAGGAAGCCATGGCTGAATTAACCACTCTTGCGCGGCCTTATGCCAAAGCAGCTTTTGCTCAAGCCGTTGAACAGAATGCATTAGTACAATGGTCTGACATGTTATCGATTGCGGCTCAGTTCGCAGCCGATGACGAGTTAGAAAAAGTACTTTTACATCCTGCTTTAACCGCTGAGCAACAAGCTTCGGCATTAACCGACTTGTGCGGTGACAAGTTAAATCAGTCAGGAAAAAACTTCCTGATGATTTTAAGCGAAAATAAACGCTTAACTTTGTTACCACAAATTGTTGAAGCCTTTGAAGAATTAAAAGCAGCACAGGAACACGCCATTGACGTGACTGTAACTTCTGCTTTTGAACTAACAGACGCACAACAAGAAACATTGTCTCAAGCACTGAAAAACAAATTACAGTGCGACGTACGTTTAACAGGCGAGGTTGACCCATTATTGGTCGGCGGCGCAATTATTCGTGCTGGAGACTTAGTCATCGACGGTTCTGTTCGTGGTAAGTTAGCTAAGCTAGCCGAAGCGATGAACTCCTAGTTGAGGGATGAGCATGCAGCAACTGAATCCATCTGAGATCAGCGAAATCATTAAGAAGCGCATCGATAACCTTGATGTGACTTCTCAAGCCCAGAATGAGGGCACCGTTGTTTCAGTATTCGACGGTATCGTTCGTATCCATGGTCTTGCCGACGTAATGTACGGTGAGATGATTGAATTTGAAGGCGGCGTATACGGTCTTGCACTTAACCTAGAGCGTGACTCTGTAGGTGCAGTAGTATTAGGCGATTATAAAAATATCGCTGAAGGCCAAACCGCTAAATGTACCGGCCGTATTTTGGAAGTACCTACTGGCGAAGCATTGCTTGGCCGCGTTGTAGACGCACTAGGTAATCCAATCGACGGTAAAGGTCCTATTGAAACGGCTACTAAAGCTCCTGTAGAACGTGTTGCACCTGGTGTAATTTCACGTCAAGGCGTTGATCAGCCGTTAGAAACTGGTTATAAATCTGTAGATTCCATGGTACCTGTTGGTCGTGGTCAGCGCGAGCTGATCATTGGTGACCGTCAGACTGGTAAATCTGCAATGGCTATCGACGCCATTATTAACCAGAAAGGCACCGGTGTTAAATGTGTATATGTTGCTATCGGCCAGAAGCAATCTTCTATCGCGAACGTTGTTCGTAAGTTAGAAGAGCATGGCGCGATGGAGCACACCATTATTGTAGCCGCAGGCGCGTCTGATCCAGCATCTATGCTGTATCTTTCTCCGTACTCTGGTTGTGCAATGGGTGAATACTTCCTAGATAAAGGCGAAGACGCCTTAATCGTATATGATGATTTAACCAAGCAAGCTTGGGCTTATCGTCAGATCTCCCTATTGTTGAAACGTCCTCCGGGTCGTGAAGCATATCCTGGTGACGTTTTCTATCTTCACTCTCGTCTATTGGAACGCGCATGTCGTGTTAACCCAATCTACGTTGAGAGAGAGAGCGGCGTGAAAGGTCAGACTGGTTCTTTAACTGCTCTACCGATCATTGAAACTCAGGGCGGAGACGTTTCTGCATTCGTACCGACTAACGTAATTTCTATTACCGATGGTCAGATCTTCCTTGAAACTAGCCTATTCAATGCCGGCGTACGTCCAGCAATGAACGCAGGTATTTCTGTTTCTCGTGTTGGTGGTGCAGCGCAAACTAAGATTATTAAGAAGTTGGGCGGTGGTATTCGTCTTGCTTTGGCTCAGTACCGTGAACTAGCAGCATTTGCTCAGTTTGCTTCTGACCTTGACGATGCTACTCGTGCTCAGCTTGAGTTCGGTCAGCGCGTTACAGAGTTAATGAAGCAGAAGCAATATGCACCTATGTCTACGGGTGAAATGGGTCTGTCGATTTTTGCTGCTACTGAAGGCTTCCTAGACGACGTTGAAGTAAACAAAATTGGTGATTTCGAAGCAGCATTGATTTCTTACGCTAACAGCGAATTCGCTGACTTAATGGCTCAGATCAATGTTAAAGGCGACTACAGCAAAGATATCGCTGCTGGTCTTAAAGAGTTGGTTGAGAAATTCAAATCAACTCAAGCCTGGTAATTCGAGCTTAAGAGTTTTGTGAGCTGAAGCCGGGTTGTAAGACTCGGCTTTAAATTTAACGTTAATGAGGCAGCTTTTATGGCAGTCGGCAAAGAGATTAAAGAGCAAATAACGAGTGTACAAAGTACACAGAAGATTACTTCAGCAATGGAAAAAGTTGCTGTAAGTAAGATGCGTCGTGCTCAAGCTCGTATGACAGCAAGTCGTCCATACGCGGATCGTATCCGTGTAGTGATTGGCCACTTGGCTGATGCGAACTCTGAGTATCGTCACCGTTATTTGCAAGACCGCGAAGTTAAGCGAGTTGGCTACATCGTGGTGTCTTCCGACCGAGGCCTTTGTGGTGGTTTGAACAACAATGCGTTCAAACACCTCGTAAAAGATGTTAAAGCTTGGAAAGAAAAAGGCGTAGAAGCTAGCTTCTGTGCTGTCGGCTCTAAAGCCGTTACTTTTTTCAATAGCTTTGGTGGCAACGTTCTAGCTGCATCAAGCCAATTAGGCGATGCACCAGAACTGGCTAGCCTTATCGGTTCGGTAAAGGCCATGTTAGATGCGTTCGATTCAGGTGAAATCGATCGTCTTTACATAGTTAGCAACCGTTTCGTGAATACGATGACACAAGAACCTAAAGTGGAGCAGTTATTACCACTTAAGGCAGAACTAGACTCTGAAACAAAAGGTCATTGGGATTACATCTACGAACCAGATGCACAGCAAATCTTAGACGGTTTGTTATTGCGCTACGTAGAATCTCAAGTGTACCAAGGTGTTGTTGAAAACAATGCATGTGAACAAGCAGCTCGTATGTTGGCGATGAAAAATGCGACCGACAATGCTGGTGACATCATTGATGATTTGAACATGCTCTATAACAAAGCACGTCAAGCAGCAATTACTCAAGAAATTTCAGAAATCGTCAGCGGTGCTGCAGCGGTATAACGCTCAGCAACGTAGGCTTATAAAATTAAGAGGAAGACGGATATGAGCGGAACTATTGTTCAGATCATTGGCGCCGTTATCGACGTAGAATGCCCTCGTGACGAAGTGCCGAAGGTATATGACGCCCTTACTGTAAATGGTACAGAAACAACTCTAGAAGTTCAGCAGCAGCTGGGTGACGGAATTGTTCGTACGATTGCGATGGGTTCTACTGAAGGCCTTAAACGTGGTCTTACGGTAACTAATACTGGCGCTCCTATTTCTGTACCGGTTGGTGTAGAAACTTTGGGTCGTATTATGGACGTGCTTGGCCGTCCAATCGATGAGTGTGGTGAAATTGGTGCGAAAGAAGCTTCTTCTATCCACCGTGACGCTCCATCTTTCGATGAGCAAGCAAACTCTACAGATTTGCTAGAAACTGGTATCAAAGTAATCGATTTGATCTGCCCATTCGCTAAGGGTGGTAAAGTAGGTCTTTTCGGTGGTGCTGGTGTTGGTAAAACTGTAAACATGATGGAACTTATTAACAACATTGCAAAGGCACACTCCGGTTTGTCTGTATTCGCAGGTGTTGGTGAGCGTACTCGTGAAGGTAACGATTTCTACTACGAAATGGCGGAGTCTGGTGTTGTAAACCTAGACGACAAAGTTAAGTCTAAAGTAGCAATGGTTTATGGTCAGATGAATGAGCCTCCTGGTAACCGTTTACGTGTTGCTTTGACGGGTCTTACTATGGCTGAGAAATTCCGTGACGAAGGTAAAGATGTATTATTGTTCGTAGATAATATCTATCGTTATACTTTGGCCGGAACGGAAGTATCTGCATTGTTAGGCCGTATGCCTTCTGCAGTAGGTTATCAGCCAACTCTTGCAGAAGAGATGGGTGTTCTTCAGGAACGTATTACTTCGACTAAAGCAGGTTCTATTACATCTGTTCAAGCCGTATACGTACCAGCGGATGATTTAACCGATCCATCTCCAGCAACAACGTTTGCTCACTTGGATTCTACCGTTGTACTTTCTCGTGACATCGCATCTAAGGGTATTTACCCAGCGATCGATCCATTAGATTCTACTTCTCGTCAGCTAGATCCTCTAGTTATCGGACAAGAGCACTACGACATCGCTCGTGGCGTTCAGGGTGTTCTTCAGCGTTATAAAGAGCTGAAAGATATCATTGCTATTCTTGGTATGGACGAATTGTCTGACGAAGATAAGCTGTCTGTTAACCGTGCACGTAAGATTGAGCGTTTCTTGTCTCAGCCTTTCCACGTTGCAGAGATCTTCACTGGTGCACCTGGTAAATATGTTTCTCTGAAAGAAACCATCACTGGTTTCCAAGGTCTTCTAAACGGTGACTATGATGATCTGCCTGAACAGGCGTTCTACATGGTTGGCGGTATTGATGAAGCCGTTGAGAAGGCTAAGAACCTGTAATCAAAGAGGCGAATACTATGACCATGTTATCTGTCCATTGTGACATAGTCAGCGCAGAGGAAAGTCTTTTCTCTGGGTTGGTGCAAATGGTAGTAGCAGCCGGTGAAATGGGTGACCTAGGTATTATCCGTGGTCACGCTCCTTTGCTTACTGCGTTGAAGCCAGGTCCTGTTCGTGTCATCAAGCAAGATGGTAGCGAAATAGTGATCTACGTTTCAGGCGGTTATTTAGAAGTTCAGCCAAACGGTATTTCTGTTTTGGCTGATACCGCAGTGCGCGCTGGGGACCTTGATGAGGCCGCAGCATTAGAAGCACAGAAGCATGCTCAGCAAGCATTAGAGAATCAGAATTCCGATTTTGATACTTCTCGTGCTATGACTCAGTTGGCAGAAGCCGCAGCTCAGTTGCGTACTATCCAGCAGATTCGTAAGAAAATGGGTCGTTAATTCTAGTCTAACTAGAGTTCTTGCTTCATAAAAAACCGAACTCCAGCAATGGGGTTCGGTTTTTTTATGCCTAAAACATGGGTATCGACATACTCATCTAAAAATAAAGACTTCGAGGTTTATTAACTCTGTATTGTGATCAACTCATCGGACCAAGCATCCAGTATTTTTCTAAAAGGCTTATCTAAAAGTTCTAGATCAAACTGATCAAATAAATTCTTAATTTCTAACCCCAATTCTGTATCCCCAGTGATTCGCAATTTACGATTAAAAAACAAGGTATCAGGATCAACTTTTTGCGAAGCCATTAAGACCAAAGCATCTACCGATGCACTGAATACCACATGGGGCTCAGGGCTTATCGCTTTTGCTTTCTCTAGATCCAACATAATTAACTGTTGGCCAATTTTAGTAAAATACCATTTCGCATCGATGTCTCTTATTTCTACTTCAGCAACTTTTCCATCTAAAAAATCGATTTCTCCATCATCCATAAAAGGCTGACTTAAGCGTTTAACTTGATGTAAGACAAAGTAGTTCTCCATCTTAGACGGCATAATCCTGTGCGCTATCGAAAGCAGCTTTGCTGAATTTCCGACAGTCACTTGCTTACCCTTTTTTAGGACGGGTTGCAGTACTGGGTTAAGTACTGGATTAAGCACAGGGCTGTTTTGTATAAAGCGAGTTAGCTCTGTATTTAATAGCAAAGCCTTTTTGGGCATCAGTTTTGTTAATCGCATAATAGATCCATGCAGCTCGATGAATTGAATATGAGCTCAGTCTACTGGACCTTTTTGATGATGCCTTAATCAAGATCAAGAAACCGTATGGAGTCTTTATATGGAACTGTTAAGTCCTGCAGGCAGTTTACCGGCGCTCAAAGCCGCCGTTGATGAAGGTGCCGATGCTATTTATCTCGGGTTAAAGAATGATACCAATGCTCGTCATTTTGCCGGATTAAACTTCACGGATAAAACCATGACCCAAGGGGTTAATTACGCCCAAGATCGTGACTGTCGAGTCCATGTGGCCGTGAATACTTTTGCTCACCCAGATCGAAGCCAAGCTTGGTTTGATGCGGTTAAAAAAACTCATGATATGGGAGCTGATGTACTGATCGCCTCCAACATCGCCGTTTTAGAATATGCAGCAACCCACTATCCTCAATTAGAACTACACCTTTCCGTTCAAGCGGCGGCCACTAACGTAGCGGCGATTAACTTCTTCAAGCAATTTGGTGTTAGCCGAGTCGTCTTACCGCGGGTACTTTCTTATCAACAAGTCGCCAACCTCGCTCAAGATACCGACATCGAATTAGAAGTTTTTGCGTTTGGCAGCTTGTGCATCATGGCCGAAGGCCGCTGTTATTTATCGTCTTACATGACAGGTGAATCGCCGAATACGGTCGGTGCTTGTTCACCAGCGAAGTTCGTTCGTTGGGAAGAGACCGATAAAGGTTTAGAAAGCCGATTGAATGATGTATTGATCGATCGCTTTGCCGAAGATGAAAACGCCGGCTATCCAACCTTATGCAAAGGGCGCTTCAATGTAGAAGGCGACATCACCCATGCCTTAGAAGAGCCAACCAGTTTGAACACTCTTAGCCTGTTACCGCAGCTGAATAATATTGGTATTAGCGCACTAAAGATCGAAGGCCGTCAGCGCAGCCCTGCTTATACAAGACAGGTGACTCGAACTTGGCGCAGTGCGATTGATGCAATGAAGAAAAATCCCGCTGATTTCCAAGTTCAGGAAGAGTGGAATAAGTGTTTGAGCGCTTTATCAGAAGGTTCGCAAACAACACTCGGCGCTTACGAACGTACTTGGCAATAATCGGCATGCAAGCATAGATAGAGAGAAGTTATGGAATTTTCAATGGGTAACCTCCAGTTCTACTGGGAAAAAGACACCGTATTAGATTTTTATCAGAAAGTAGCCGACTCCAATGTAGAGCATGTGTATTTAGGCGAATCGGTCTGTTCAAAACGTCGTGAACTTAGGTTGGATGATTGGCTTGAAGTCGGGCGTGAGTTATCGAAAAAAGGCAAATCCGTTGTCTTATCAAGCTTGGCTTTATTAGAAGCAAAAAGTGAATTAGCGACACTCAAAAAAGTCTGCCTAAATGGAGAGCTGAAAGTCGAAGCCAATGACTTTGGCGCCGTAGAAATTTTAACAGACGCTAAGATTCCATTTGTTGCCGGTGCAGCGTTAAATATTTATAACCAGCATGATTTAAAAGTGTTATTGGATCGCGGCATGCAACGCTGGGTAATACCGGTTGAGTTATCCAGAGATTGGTTAGCGAACGTCATTGTTGGCTGTGAAGAGCTAGGCATTCGCGATCAAATCGAGACCGAAGTATACGGTTACGGTTATTTACCTTTAGCCTATTCCGCTCGTTGCTTTACTGCGCGCTCAGAAGATCGGCCAAAAGATCAATGCGGTTTATGTTGTATCAAATATCCAGATGGTCGAAAGATTGATAGCCAAGAAGGCTTGGAATTGTTCCGCATGAACGGTATTCAAACCATGTCAGGTTCTATTCAGAATTTAGTGAATGATTTACCGTCAATGGAAGGGCTGGTTGATATCGTCAGAATGAGCCCACATTCATTAGAAGTCTTTGATTGGTTAGATACATTTCAGCAGGCTGTACGTGATAACAAAAGAATACCGCTGCAGGGTTACTGCAACAGTTATTGGCATAAGATCGAAGGTATGAAGTCTATTTAGCCGTCTTGATTAATGCGTTTAATCAGTGCCTCTAATACTTCCGTGTACTTGTCATTTTCGACCTGACAAGTACCAGCATTTCTATGTCCGCCGCCTGCGTGCTCTAAACACAGTTCGCCAATGTGAGTTTGGTGACTGCGGTTAATGATAGAGCCGCCGATGGCAAATACCGTATTTTGTTTCTTTAAACCCCACAGTACGTGAATCGAGATATTTTGCTCAGGAAAGAGTGCATAAATCATAAAGCGGTTACCCGCATAAATAATTTCTTCATCTCTTAAATCAAGTACGACCAAGTTCTTATGCACGGTTGTGCAACGCTTAAGCTGATCTTCAAACTGCTGGCGATGTTCGTTATAAAGCTCCACCCTTTCTTTCACATCGTCTAGCTGCAAAATTTCTTCAATATTATGATCGTAACAATAATCAATTAAATGCATCATTAATTGATAGTTACTCACACGGAATTCTCTAAAGCGGCCTAAGCCTGTTCGGGAATCCATCAAAAAATTCAGCAATACCCAGTCTGTAGGGTTCAGAATTTCATCTCGGCTAAACTGCGCAGAATCGGCTTTATCAACAGCTTCCATCATATCGACAGATATATTAGGGAAGCGCTGAGCACCGCCATAATAATCATATACAACACGAGCAGCAGAGGGTGCTTCGGTATCGATTATATGATTATCAGGGGCATTATCACCTCGACGCTTAACTTCCGAAGCGTGGTGATCAAAGCTCATGTGGCAACCTGCGACATACGGCAGGTTGGTTGTAATATCATTAGGCCCAATATCAATGATGCCATCTTGCATATCCTTAGGATGCACAAACAAAATATCGTCGATCATACCTAAATCTTTGAATAAGACGGCGCAGACAAGGCCATCAAAGTCACTGCGAGTTACTAAACGAAACGGTTGCTCTGCCACATTGTTCTCCAACGTCTAAATTCTCCAAACCTGGTTCGATAACGAGCTGTGAAAACCGTCATCTATTGGATTTAGCATAGTCGAAATTTTTCGATCAGCGCCATTTAGTTGTAAAATTGAGTGGGAAAAAAAGAGAGTTTATAAAGCCCTCCATAAAGTATCGAACATCATTTGATGGGTTCCGGATATTGCATCACTATCAATCACTACTGCGACAGGAAAGTCATTCTTAGTCAGGCTAATCATCGCAACCTTGGGAGGGTAGATTGCGATATACGAAGCATCACCTTCGCCTTTCATCCACTTACGCTCAGCCAGTTCGGCTTCGTCACCGCCTTCACCAATCGCCAATACACGAACGAAAATGCCTTTAGCAATACGTTGCTTAGTAAACGTAGGGAATGGGCGATATAAATGCTCACGTAAGGCTTGAGTCGAAATAACCGAGTAAGACTTATCGCCTTTATCAGTCGAGCTAAGGATGTCTCTTAAAACATATTCAACCCCTTCATCACCTTCATAGAAGCGCACATTACTGGTAGCAAACTCGGGCTTTAAATGACGAAGTGCTGGAATAATATCCGTTTTTAAGCTGGCCAAAGTCGCTTCTAATTCTTGTTGTTTTTCTTCAGCAAGGTCTAACAAGCGAGACGGGTCTTCGGCTTGAAATATCCGTCGCTTACCTTTTGGCAGATAATTCACAATGCCTTTTTTGACCAAAACCTTAAGTGTCTCGTAAGTACTGCCGCGGTTAACATCGGCTTTAGCCGCAAGGTCTCGAATCGATGCTGGGCCTAGCTCAAGGAGTGCGAGGTAGATAGCAATTTCACGATCGGTGAGGTCGAGTGATTTAAGCGAGGATAGATTCATTTTGATTCTTTATAAAAGATAAAATTATTTATTTATCCATTGTCATTTTTTTTGTGACAAAAGCAATTGTAAATATCCACAAAAACCATAAACTGGCGCTTTTATTACAATTATGTGATGGCTCTGTTGATATTTAACAGTTTAAATAGCCTATTTTTCTCGTTACTTGGAACCCAATAATAATAATGACTATTGACGTCGTCGTACTCGCAGCCGGTCAAGGCTCGCGAATGAAATCCCTATTGCCTAAAGTTTTACACCCAATCGCAGGCAAGTCGATGCTAGCCCACGTATTAGACAGCGCTAAAGCGGTTAACGCCGACGCGATGCATGTGGTGATTGGACATGGCGCAGAAAAAGTTAAAACCGCCTTCGAAAATGAAAAGAACCTAAGCTGGGCGCTACAAGCCGAGCAAAAAGGCACGGGTCATGCCGTGATGATGGCGCTAGATAGCTTAGCCGCAGAAGGCACCACCTTAATATTATACGGTGATGTTCCGCTAACGCAGCCAGCAACGCTGCAAGCATTGATCGAATTGTCGACGGAACAGCAGCTTGGCTTATTAACGGTCAACATGGCTGATAGCACAGGTTATGGCCGAATTGTGCGTGATGCAGGCAATAAAGTAACCGCAATCGTTGAGCACAAAGATGCCAATGCCGAGCAGCTATTAATCAAAGAAGTGAATACCGGCATTCTAGCAGTGCCAACGGCTAAGCTGCATCAGTGGCTACCGACCTTGAGCAACGATAATGCTCAAGGCGAATATTATTTAACCGACATCATCGCGATGGCGGTTGCTAATGGCTTAACTGTACAAACCTTGCAGCCAGAAAACGAACAAGAAACTTACGGCGTGAATAACCGTCAACAGCAGGCAGAACTAGAGCGCTGGTATCAGACTCAGCGTGTTAATGCCTTAATGGCAAACGGTGTAACGGTATTAGACCCAGCACGTTTGGATATTCGTTTGGGTAACGCATCAAATGCCGGTCTAACCGTTGGTAACGACGTCGTGATCGATGTAAACGTGATCCTAGAAGGTGATGTAACCCTAGGTGACGGCGTAGAAATCGGCCCTAACTGTATTATCAAAAACTCGACACTAGCAGCAGGCACTAAAGTAGAAGCCTTCTCTCATATCGAAGAGGCAACGATTGCTCAATCTTGCGTGATTGGTCCTTACGCACGTTTGCGTCCAGGTGCTGATCTTGCTGATGGCGCTAAAGTGGGTAACTTCTGTGAAGTGAAAAAATCTCAAATCGGCACAGGCGCAAAAGTAAATCACCTAACCTATATTGGTGATGCCACTATCGGCGCAAACGCCAACATCGGTGCAGGTACCATTACTTGTAACTACGATGGCGTGAACAAATTCAAAACAGAAATTGGTGAAAATGCTTTTATTGGCTCCAATTCCTCGTTAGTGGCTCCTGTCAAAATCGGTGCTAACGCAACGGTAGCCGCAGGTTCTACGGTAACAAAAGAAGTTGCGGCAGAAGAACTCGCAGTGGCACGTGGTAAGCAAAGAAATATCAGTGGCTGGCAGCGCCCAGTTAAAACTGAAAAATAATTGAACAGCGTCACTCTATCAAGCGGAATATAAAAAATGTGCGGAATTGTTGGTGCTATTGCACAGCGTAATGTTAGCGAAATTTTATTAGAAGGCCTTCGTCGCCTTGAATACCGTGGATACGACTCTGCGGGTTTAGCCATTTTAGATGCAAACGGGAATATTCAGCGTACTCGTGCACTGGGTAAAGTGATTGAGTTAGAAAATGCTATCTCTGCCAAATATGGTGAAGAAGGGTTACACGGTACAATCGGTATCGCTCATACTCGTTGGGCAACTCATGGTGTGCCCAGCGAAGAAAATGCCCACCCACACATGTCTTCTGACGAAGTAGTGTTAGTGCATAACGGCATTATTGAAAACTACCAAGACTTAAAAGTAGAGCTGAAAGCACAAGGTTATGTGTTCAATTCTCAAACGGATTCAGAAGTGGTGATTCACCTGATTCATCGTGAATTGAAACAGAATGACTTTGCCCAAGCCGTTAAAAATACCATCTCACACCTTCATGGCGCTTTTGCATTAGCCATCATGCAAAAAGGCAATCAAGAAGAAATGTGGGTCGCTCGTCAGGGTTCGCCATTAGTTATTGGCGTAGGCATGGACGAGTTCTATGTCGGTTCAGATCCATTAGCACTATTGCAAGTAACCGACCGTTTCATCTATTTAGAAGAAGGCGACCTTGCGCACATCACGCGTAAAAAGCTGACCATCTTAGATAAAGAACATACAGAAGTTGAGCGTGCCATTAGCGTATTCGATCATAAGATTGGCACCGCAAGCAAAGGCGAATACAAGCACTTCATGCTGAAAGAAACCTTTGAACAGCCAACGGTGATTAAGCAGTGTTTAGAAGGCCGTATTTCTGAAACTAAAGTACTCGATCAAGCGTTTGGTGTGAATGCCGGTGAATTGCTCGATAAAGTTGAAGCCGTACAAATCATTGCCTGTGGTACCAGTTATCACTCAGGTATGGTGGCGAAATATTGGGTTGAAAAATACGCCAACATTCCTTGCCAAGTCGAAGTCGCTAGTGAATTCCGCTATCGCCATACCGTGATCGCTAAAAACACACTACTGATTACCATTTCTCAATCGGGTGAAACGGCAGATACGTTAGCAGCATTACGCAAGGCAAAAGAAAAAGGCTTATTAGCCAGCATGACTGTTTGCAACGTTCCTGGTTCTTCCTTGGTACGTGAATCCGACATGTGTCTAATGACCAATGCCGGCCCAGAAATTGGCGTTGCCTCGACGAAAGCGTTCACGACGCAATTAACGGCCTTGTTGTTGTTAACGGTCGCGTTGGCTAAACGTAATGGAATGAGCGAAGAAGCTGAGACTGAAATTGTTAAAGCCCTTCATCAGTTACCAGGTTTGGTTGAAAAAGCGTTAGCGTTAGATCCTAAGATTGAGAAAGTTAGTGAATTGTTCGCCGACAAGCATCACAGCTTATTCTTAGGCCGTGGCCCAATGTACCCGATTGCTCAAGAAGGTGCGTTGAAGCTTAAAGAAATCTCATACATTCACGCCGAAGCTTATCCTGCCGGTGAATTGAAGCATGGCCCGTTAGCATTGGTTGACGAAGACATGCCGATTGTTACCGTTGCGCCTAATAATGAGCTATTAGAAAAATTAATTTCTAATCTAGAAGAAGTGAAGGCCCGCGGTGGTGAGTTATTTGTATTTGCGGATGAGTCAGTAAACATACATGACCTAGACGAGCAGCACTTGGTTTCGCTACCAACCGTGCCAAGTTGCCTAGAGCCGATCGTATACATCATTCCTCTACAGCTGCTGTCATATCACGTTGCAGTATTGAAAGGCACCGATGTGGATCAACCTCGTAATTTAGCGAAGTCAGTCACGGTTGAATAATTATAAAGCAGAGATTGTCTATGCTTTCTATATTATGAGTTGATTAACAATAAAGTTGTTAAAGAAGCCACCTCAGCCCTCTTTTTTAAAGAAGGGCTGGGGTGGCTTTTTTATGTTAATTAGTTAAATCTATTCAACTACAGCCTCTTTTCCTAGCACGTTAGCGCCTGTTTCAAGCGAACACGAGTTTTGGAATTCGGCGGTAGCGGCTACAATTCCGGCTGCTATAGTAGCACCGCTTATAATCACTTAGATAAAAAATCTGTTCGCATTTCGGTATCAATAGCAGCATTAAACTAACTTTGGTGTTAAGCCTTGGGGCCGTATAAATAAGCAGTGGTGAACATCATAATAAAAGAAAAAAACATCGCCATTGTAAAAAATAATGCGAGCTTCTTATCTTTCTTTCGGGTATGTCGTCTTACGGCTTCAAAATCTACAATCGTAGGGTTTAGTTTTGGGAAAACCATTATGAAAGAATAAGTAACGATAACGGAACCTATTCCTTTATCCCAAATAGGATGCTGTATGTCTTCTTTTATCATTTCTCGCTCTATATGTTTAACGCTAATACGACTAAATAAAAATGTAGCAATGGCCCATATAAAGAAAGCAGAAACCCCTATGATAGCAATCCAATTTTCAGATGATAGATCAGTCATATAATTCTCATTTATAGGCTATTCAGCCAAGTTCCTAAATCATAAGCTTGATTAGCAGCAAACCTTCCAAATGAATCACCACCTTTGGCCGCAACAATCCCAACTGTGATAGCAGCACCAATAATAATAACCCAGCCAACAGGTGTCGCTAATAAGGCGATACCAAGGCCCGAAGCTGCTGAGACGGTTGCTTGGCCTGCTGCTATACCAAAGATAGTGCTAGTTCCAAAGCTGGTTGTTTCAACCGCCGCACGCTTCTGCCAATCTTTTCCAGACAAGTAATCTGTATGTACCTTACCTGCACGAATTCCTGCATCAAGCACAATTAAGCCTTTTCCTAAAATGTTAGCGCCTGTTTCAAAAGCGCGTAAGTTTTTGAACTCAGCGGTAGTTGTGAACTGAATAGGTTTTATTGTTCTGCTGCCTTTTGCTTGGCCGATACCTCGTTCGGCATTGGTATAAACAGTGCCTTTTTTGTTCTTTATGCGATTTAGGTATTTGTTAATTTCAGCCTGGAACTTGCTGTTAAATTCTTTTGTGAGAGATCGTACATTATCTTCCAATACCATCATTTTGTGCCGTGGAAGTTTTGCCTGTGATCCTTCTCTTACTTTTTCTAGGGCTTCTTTAACCTTGTTGGCTGCTTTAGCAAAATTACTTAATCGGGTATCAAGGGCTGTAGAAGCGGCACCGATTGCGCCAATGCTTTCTTTTTGTATCGCAGGCGCTAATTCAGTTTGATAAAAGTCAGCAAGCGCTTGTAGTTGGTCACTTCCGAGCATGTCGTCCATCAAGGCCATTTTTCGTTTTGATGCTTGTGATAACGATTGCATCTTTTTAAAAGAAGGGTTGGGGTGGATTTTTTATGTTAAGTAGTTAAATCTATTCAACTACATCCCAAAATTATCGATCCCCGTTACTCTTTTTTGATTTATTATTAGGTTAAGAACCTGAAGAGAAGAAAATAGAAAACACTGCTAAAACAGAAAAAAATAATAATGAAGAAATAATCAGAAACATACTCAGTATGTAATCTTTTTTTCGTGCATGTCGAAGTATCGCTTCATCCTCTACTGGTGAGGTTTTTGCAGCTTTATTGGCGACAATAACCATTGCATACATAATAATTCTGCCCCCAATACCTTTATCCCATACTGGTGGTTCTATACCTTCTTTAACCATTTCTTGCTCTATATGCTTAACGCTAATGCGGCTAAAAATAAGCGTAGCAATAGCCGATATAAAAATGGAAAAAACTGCTGCTATTGCCATCCAGTCTTCCGCGTTAAGATTTTGTAATAAATCTAGAGTGATTATTTCTGACATACATTAAAGACCGTTTAACCAAGTGCCAAAGTCATAACTTTTATTTGCAGCTAGCTGTCCCATTTCATCGCCCGCTTTAGCGGCTATAATTCCAACAGTTATTGAAGCGCCAATAATGAATACCCAGCCAACAGGTGTCGCTAATAAAGCAATCGCTAACCCTGATTCTATCACGGCTGTACCTGCTGCTATACCTGCCGCCGCACTAACTCCAAACCCTGCAGTTTCAACCGCTGCGCGCTTTTGCCAATCTTTTCCAGATAAATAACCTGTATGTACATTATTTGCACGAATTCCAGCATCAAGCACAATTAAGCCTTTTCCTAATATATTAGCGCCTGTTTCAAAAGCGCGTAAGTTTTGGAACTCAGCGGTAGTTGTGAACTGAATGGGTTTTATTGTTCTGCTGCCTTTTGCTTGGCCGATGCCGCGTTCGGCATTGGTATAAACAGTACCTTTTTTATTTTTTATGCGATTTAGGTATTTGTTAATTTCAGTCTGAAACTTGCTGTTAAATTCTTTTGTGAGCGATCGTACATTATCTTCCAATACCATCATTTTGTGCCGTGGAAGTTTTGCCTGTGATCCTTCTCTTACTTTACTATAGTCACATCGTTTTTATCATCTTAGTATTTCTAATATATCCCACTCCAATCTCTCGCGATATCTACAAAGCAAGATTGCGGGTTGAATTATTCTTCAAATGGATCAGAAAAAATCTGATAATTTAATCATTTGTAGGCATGAATGAGAATGCTCTTTGAAAAAATATGGATCGATGTGCGCATATTTATTGCTGTATTTTTTGAAGTTTCAATAAAAGCCCCTAGAAAAAATGCAGCAGGTCTTGCGGATACTATAGCTCAATTTTTGGAGGGGCGTGATTTATTAGCATTGCTATGAGGGGAGTTAAGTCAATGGTTGTCGACGATCAGTCAATCAAATTGAATTGCTTTTAAAGTTAACAGGGTAGCAGTGATCCTATTAATTAATACTTTCTTCTATTTTTTATCTATTAGTATCAAAATAGGATTCGGTTTAGTTAAAATTGATTTATTGTATAAAAATATGCAATGAAGTATTCAAAATTAATCAAAAGGTTGAAAGCACATGGATGGCTTGCAAAGCAATTGTGGTAGTGATAAGAAAAAGCACAGTGCGGGATCTAATAATTATATATTTAGCAGAGTTGGTAAGGGAGCACCTAACTCAATAATTGATATTAAGACAGTTATAACCTTATTAAATCTTCGGAAAAAAGATCCGTATTATCAAAAAAAACTTTCTAGGCTTGTTATACCGAAGAGTTGTTCAAATGATATATTGGGCTTGATTGATTGTATTACTGAATTTCAACGAATTATTCAAGGTGCGGCAAAAGCTGATGGAATAGTAGGGCCAACTGGAAATACAATATTACACCTCGGCGGGGTTAAAAGGATAGGTAAGCAGATCATTATCGATATGGATGATCAAAAACTGCATGCATATGACGGAATAAAAAAGTCCTACTCTTTTCATTGCGCTACCGGTGATAAAGATCACCCAACTGCAATTAAACCATCATTACACCATGTTTTTAGAAAATATGAGAAGTATCGAAGCCGTACCTATAATGCTCAAATGAATTATGCAATGTTTTTTACTAATGATGGTAAAGCTATTCATCAATCTAATGCTGTAATGGCAACTTCTTTTTTAAAAGTTGTAGGCATTGATTCGCTTGGCTCTCATGGTTGTGTTCGATTGAGTGAATATGATGCAAAATTGTTGTTTAATTGGGCACCAATGAATACACCAGTATTTATTGATATGGCTTAAGGAAAATATATATGAAAAAAGCAATTCTTACTCTTATTGGATTATCTATAGGCTTTATTACTGGCTATTTATATTCAAAACATGAATTTAATGGAAACTCAGAGTATATTGTTAGTAAAGAGATATCACTTTTAAAAAAATATGAAAACATTCCTAGCTGTGATGAAATAAAAAATAATATTGATATAGCCGTGAACAATTCAAGTAATCCTGAAATAATACACTGGTATTTTTCATCTACTAACAATACAGTAAAAAAAGTGATTATTACTCCAGATATTTTTGTTGCATATGAGGAAAGTGAAGCCGACTGCGAATAGCTACTCTATTTGGGATCAGTATCTATATAGATCAAATAACAGAGTTTTTTTATGGGTGTGAAATTTATTTTCTTATTGGTCAGTAATAGCGAACTTTGCCCCCGCTGAATTTCATCTGGTGAATGTTAAAAGTCTACCTGTGAGATGTATTTATATGTGAAGGGGTTATTGTAAGGAAATACAATGTTGCTCTTGGTAAAATACCGAAAATAGGATATATAGACGCTTTCTTTAGTTAACAACTGTATCAAAATCCTAAAGAAGTGTGAGTCTTATAAATCAATAACTTACAGTCATTCGGCTAACAACTTTATTGTTAACCGACAATAAAAAAGCCCAGTTCAAACTGGGCTTTTTTATGTCTGCGTTATATCTCAATAAGAGTATCAATCAGAACGTATGATGGCTTTAAACGCCTTCGAAATAATATTCTTCTAAATCTTTTTCGAGGGTTTTGCGCTCAAGGTGCGCTTCAATAGCACGCCGAGCCATTAATTTATTGGATGCAGAGGATTTTTTATTAACAACGACATTACCTTCCTTATCAAAAGAAACAACCTGCTCAACAGATTTTTCATGCACGCTTAATACTGCTTTAGCTGCCCTAGCCATGATACTTCTCCTTGGTCATAGTCAATAATATAAGGTTTATATTAACGCTATGATTGTTGTTTTTATTGTTCTCTAGAGGATGACACTTTCCATATTAATTGCAATAGGTTAATAGTCTAATTTTAGCGACTTAATACTATCTTTGATGGCATTTAAATGTTCGATAAAATCGGGTCCACGGCGCTGTGTTACCGCGATAGCAAGCATATCAATGACCATGAGGTGGGCAATACGAGAGGTCATTGGTGTAAATTGATCAGTATCTTCATCGATATTGATAAAAATAGGGATATCGGCGGCTAAGCTGATGGGAGTACCTTCTGGCGCCAGGCAGATAACGGTGGCGTTATAGGTCTGTGCAAGAGAGATAGAATGCAATAGATCTTTGGTGCGACCACTTTGAGAAATGGCGACTACAACGTCTTCTTCATTAAGAGTAACCGCCGACATTGATTGCATGTGGGGGTCACTATAGGTTGCCGTAGCGATCTGTAAGCGGAAAAACTTATGCAAAGCATCGGTTGCAACTGCAGCCGATGCACCAAAGCCATAAAACTCTAATCGTCGAGCTTTACTGATCACTGAAGAGGCTTTGGCAATTTGATGAGGTAATAACTGGTCTTTCACTTCATGTAGGCGCTGAATCGTTGTATCGGCGACTTTTTCACAAATGTCTTCAATCGAATCATCTTCAGCAATGGCAAATTGGCCAATATTATTCGCAACCGCCAAATCTTGCGCCAGCTTCACTTTAAACTCTTGAAAGCCATTACAATGAATTGCACGACAAAAGCGCACAATCGTAGGTTCGCTCACTAAGGCTTCTTGAGCAAGGTCGACAATACGCATGTGGATAACGGAAGCTGAGTTTTGAATGACATAATCGGCAACCTTCACTTCAGATTTACGCATGCTGCTGCGATATTGCTCAATGTTGGCTAAAATTCCATGTCCGTTATTGGCTGAATTTGACACTGTATTATCCATTTTAGAGATGATTTGAGTATAACAGGGGCTTGGTATAAATCACCCAAAAGCTAGCGATTAAGAAAAGACTTAGAGGAATTGCTTTTTCTCTGCTTATTTCCGTTCCCCAGTCTTACTTAGGAATCTCAGCAGCCTCGGCGGCAAAGTATCTTTTAGTTTTTTTCTGGTAAACTCCCCGCCATGGACGTATCAAGTATTTTAGATCATTTAAATGATCCGCAACGCAACGCCGTTGCCGCTAATAGCAAGCATCAAATGGTTCTCGCCGGAGCCGGAACGGGTAAGACTCGAGTACTCGTGCACCGCATCGCCTGGCTTTTACAAGTAGAGAACATCTCGCCATTTTCGATTATGTCGGTGACCTTCACCAACAAAGCGGCGAAAGAAATGCGTGCGCGTTTAGAAACGCTGATCCAAGTGCCCGTCAATGGTATGTGGGTGGGTACTTTCCACGGTCTTGCGCACCGCTTATTAAAGCAGCATTGGCGCGAAGCTAACCTGCCGCAGAACTTCCAAATTTTGGATAGCGACGATCAGTTACGACTGGTTAAACGCATCTTAAGAGCGACCGGTGTGGATGAAACTAAATTCCCACCTAAGCAATTGCAATGGTATATCAACGGCCAAAAAGATGAAGGTCGTCGCGCTGCTCATGTTGTGCCATCGGCCGATCCGTTCAGTCGTACTCAACTGCAAGTATATCAAGCCTACGAGCAAGCCTGTCAGCAAGGCGGTATGGTTGATTTTGGTGAGATTCTATTGCGTGCGCATGAACTGTGGTTGCATCACCCTGATTTGTTAGCGCATTATCAAGGTCGTTTCCGCAACATCTTGGTAGACGAGTTTCAGGATACCAACGAAATACAATACGCTTGGATTCGCATGCTCGCTGGGGATCAAGTCTCTGTGATGGCGGTAGGTGATGACGATCAGTCTATTTATGGCTGGCGCGGGGCAAAAATTGCCAATATCCGCAACTTCCAAAATGATTATCCAGGTGCAGAGCTAATCAAGCTCGAGCAAAATTATCGTTCAACCGCGACCATTCTTGCGGCGGCCAACGCCGTGATTGAGAACAATACCGGTCGTATGGGGAAAGAGTTAAAAACGGATGGTGAACTGGGCGAGAAAATCTCCCTCTATTCCGCGTTTAACGAACAAGATGAAGCGCGTTACATCGCCGACCAGATCGAGACCTTTGCGAATACCGGCCGTGCGCGCAAAGACATCGCCATTCTTTATCGCTCCAACGCGCAATCTCGCACTTTAGAAGAGTCCTTATTGCGCCAAGGTATTCCTTATCGAATCTATGGCGGCCAGCGCTTCTACGATCGCTTAGAAATTAAAAACGCGTTGTCGTATTTACGTCTGTTATTAAACCGCCATGATGACGCCGCAGTCGAGCGCGTGATTAATGTACCCGCTCGTGCTTTAGGGGATAAAACCGTTGCCATTATTCGTAGTCATGCGCGTGAGCAAGGTTGCTCTATGTGGCAGGCGGTTTGTGAAGCCGCAACGTTAGGTATCTTGCCAAAACGTGCTAGCTCAGCGGCTCAAGGCTTCGTCGATTTAATTGATACCATGGCAGAAGGTGCTGGAGAATTAGAGCTGCATGAAATCATGGACCAAGTCATTACCCAATCGGGTTTGATTGAGCATCATAAAAAAGAGAAGGGCGAAAAAGCGCAAGCGCGCTTGGATAACCTCGACGAACTAATCAACGCTGCACGCCAGTTCATCACCCAAGACGGTGTGGATATGGCGATGATGGCAGAAGAAGCTGCGGCCGAAACAGGGGAAGATCCTGAGTCTCTAATGGAAGGGGCAGCGGATAGCCTTTATGACCTAGCGGTATTCCTAGATACGGCCGCGCTGGATGCGGGTGATACCCAAGCCAGTGAGCACGATGACGCCGTTCAGCTTATGACCTTGCACTCGGCCAAAGGTTTGGAATTTCCACTGGTTTTCCTCACGGGCTTAGAAGAAGGTTTATTCCCGCATAAAATGTCGATGGACAGCGCCGATGGCTTAGAAGAAGAGCGTCGCTTAGCGTATGTGGGCATCACTCGTGCAATGGAACGCTTGGTGATTACTTACGCCGAAAACCGTCGCTTGCATGGCCAAGAAAACTTCAGTACACCGTCGCGTTTTATTCGTGAAATTCCTTCTGAATATGTTCAGGAGGTGCGTTTAAAAAATACCATTACTCGCCCGGTTACGGCCTCAAAATCTTCTAGCTTAAGTTTTACTGAAGATGCGCCAGAAGGTGTGCCGTTCAAAATTGGTGAGCGGGTTTATCATGCCAAATTTGGTGAAGGCCAAGTACTGCAGTTTGAAGGCGGCGGTGCCAGTGCGCGCATTCAAGTAAATTTTGAATGGGAAGGTACTAAGTGGCTGGTGGTTGCGTACGCCAAGTTGCAGTCGATGGACGACAATGACGACTTTTAAGTATAACGTTTCTTAATTAATGTCACTCTAAAAAGCATGATTGGGTGTTTGTGGAACAAATATGAGAGGCATGGATGCCGAACTTAAGGCTACAGGGAAGTATTTACGCCGTTTTGTGGAATAAATACCCAATCATGATTTGATTAAATAACCCATTTAAATAACCACTATTTAGTCATGTTAAGAATTTAAAATAAAAAGGAAAAACTCATGCAGGCAAAGACCGCCTTTTCAATTATTAAACTAACAGTCATTAGTTTCATCGCAAGTGCTTTAATCGCTTGTGGGCCAGAGAAACAGTCTGAAGCAGCTGGCGATACGGCTGTGCAGAAGACCTATAGCTGGAAAATGGTGACGTCTTGGCCAAAGAATTTTCCTGGTTTAGGAACCGCCCCAGAGCGCTTCTCTAAAATGGTTGATGACATGTCAGCGGGTCGCTTAAAAGTTAAAGTTTATGGTGCTGGTGAATTAGTACCTGCGCTGCAAGTATTTGATGCAGTATCACAAGGCACCGCTGAAATGGGTCATAGCGGCGCGTATTACTGGAAAGGTAAAACCCCCGCTGCGCAGTTTTTCACAACCGTACCGTTTGGCTTAACCGCACAAGAAATGAATGGCTGGATCTATCACGGTGGTGGCCTTGAATTATGGCAAGAGCTTTACGCGCCGTTTAATTTAATTCCTCTTGCCGGTGGTAATACTGGCGTACAAATGGCGGGTTGGTTTAATAAAGAAATCAATTCAGTGGAAGATCTTGAAGGTCTGAAAATGCGCATTCCAGGCTTAGGTGGCGAAGTACTAAAACGCGCAGGCGGTACGCCAGTGACCTTGCCAGGTGGCGAATTATTTACCTCGCTGCAAACCGGTACGATCGACGCAACAGAATGGGTTGGCCCTTATAATGACCTAGCCTTTGGTCTGTATAAAGCGGCAAAATACTATTATTATCCTGGCTGGCATGAGCCGGGCTCTATGATGGAACTGACGGTTAATAAGCCTGCTTTTGAATCATTACCCAAAGATCTACAAGTCATTGTGACAACGGCGGCAAAAGCGATTAATGCGGATATGCTAGCGGAATATACCGCGCGTAATAATGCAGCGTTAACCGAATTGGTCGAGAAGCACGGGGTTGATTTACGCGCATTACCAACGGATGTTTTAAACAAGTTGCGTGATCTTTCGAAAGAAGTGGTGGCAGAAGTCGCCGCGCAAGATCCGGCATCGCAGAAGGTTTATGATTCGTACATTAAATACCGTGACAGCGTTGTTAAGTACCACGCGATCAGCGAGCAGGCTTTTATTAACGCTCGTGATGAAAAGAAAGCACCTCTATAAAGTACCTCTATCATGTTATCAATTACCGAACAGACCCTGCAAACTGACAAATTGATCGCCTTACGTTCTTATCTATTAATGATCGTAATAACCATTGCCGCTTTTATCTTGCTGCAAGTGTTTGATCTTAACCAGTCATTATTTTTTACCATAAACGAAGCTTCAAAAGCGCTGTTACCTGATGCACTCGCCGCTCATTTAACCGAATTAGGCAATGGTTCTATCGTAGGTATATTGGCTTTGGGGCTGACGTTAAAATACCCTGCAATTGCCAAGCGCTTTTTGTTTATTACCCTAATGGCGGGGATTTTAATCGCAGGGTTCAAACAGTTTTTTGCCGATCCAAGGCCCGCAGGAGTCTTAGCGCAAACAGACTTTCATATCATTGGTGATGTGCTAAAAAGATACAGCTTTCCATCGGGTCATACGACCACGGCGTTTGCGATGGCAGGTTTTATTATGCTGACGTTCTCGAGCCTATCGCTCAGAATATCAGTATTGGTTTTAGCGGTATTGGCGGGTATATCACGTATCTCTGTTGGCGCGCATTGGCCAGAAGATGTGTTAGCGGGCGCAGCGTTAGGGTTCATCATTGCTTATGTGGGCTGCTTATTGAGCTTAAAGCCGTTTTCTTTAAAAGGCAGTTATGCGGCGGCGGCTTTCTTAGCCTTAGCAGCCTTAATTGGGAGCTTAACCGCACCCGCAGATTTTCCAGAAATTCCATCGATTGCTTGGGTTAGGTTGCTATGCGCTAGTTTGGCGACGGCTATGTTAGCCTATTATTTGGTACGACTTTATTCTCTGAGAACAAAACAAAGTGGAGTCTAAATACTCATATCAGAGCTAGCCCATTAAACAACTTAATGGGCTAGGTTATCTCTTCTGCATGGTCTATTTCGGCATTACTCTAGCGAGGTACATTACGAATACGGCCAAGTTCATCGATCGCGACATAGACAAATGTTGCATCAACGACCTTATGTCTCTCTCCATCGCCTAGATTGCGTGTCCACATTTCAACATTGATCTTGATCGACGATTTACCGATATCTTCCAACGTTGTATAAACACACACAGCGGCCCCCACACGAATGGGAGACATGAATACCATGGAATCCATAGAAACATTGGCAACGCGGCCCTGAGCAATCTTACTAGCAACGCTTTCAGCGGCTTCGTCCATACGTGCTGTTACCCAGCCCCCAGAAATACCCCCATGAATATTGGTATCTTGGCGGCCCGTAATTAAGCGCAAACTTAACTCACCGTTAGGAGCTGGCTCTTGGTCTTCAGTCGAGGCAGACGAAGACTCTGCGTTTTCTTTTTTACTGTTATTGGCGAAAATGTTCATTGTTCTTATTATTCCTAGGAAATATCCGTAGAAGACTGACTTTGAAAAAATTGTGTTTAAGTGTTATTCGTAGACCTTATCCGTAAATCTTGTCTGGCAGCCAGGTAGCTAATTCAGGTACAAAGCTTAATAGTACGAGTACCGCAACTTGTATGGCTATAAACGGCACAACACCACGATAGATGGCGCTTGTCGGTAACTCTTTAGGCGCAACTCCGCGTAAATAAAACAACGCAAAGCCAAACGGTGGTGTTAGAAAAGAGGTTTGTAGGTTAATCGCAATCATAATACCCAGCCAAATTGGATCGATCCCCATCGCTAGCAAAATAGGGGCAACAATCGGCACGACCACAAAGGTAATTTCGATAAAATCGAGGATGAAACCTAGCAAGAAAATCACCAGCATCACCACCAGCATGGCACCAATCTTACCTCCAGGCATGGCTTCAAATAAGGCCTGAACCTGCTCATCACCGCCAAAACCACGGAAGACCAAAGAGAAAACTGCCGCGCCGATAAAGATCATAAAAATCATACTGGTGACTTTCAACGTACCATCCATGACTTCCTTTAAACGGGGTAAAGACAGCTGGCCATACATCAACGCTAAAATCGTTGCTCCCGCAGCACCAACCGCCGCAGCTTCTGTTGGCGTCGCAATACCCGTTAAAATAGAACCTAATACCGCCAGCATTAAGGCCAGTGGAGGTAGTAAACCTGCCAGTAATTGCATGGCAAATTTCTTATCTAACGTTGGGCGATCAACCACCGCAGGAGCCGCTTGTGGCTTCAACCAAGCGGTCATGCCCATGTAGGTCATATACAGCGCCACCAATAACAGCCCAGGAATTAACGCACCGACAAATAAATCCGCGACCGAAACCGTATCTGGGCTAAAAATTCCCATGCTAAGTTGCGCTTGCTGGTAAGCGTTAGATAACACATCTCCCAGAAGAATCAGTGCTGTTGAAGGAGGAATAATCTGTCCTAAGGTTCCGGTTGCACAAATATTGCCGGCGGCTAAAGAAGGGCTATAGCCGCTTTTTAGCATCGCGGGTAAAGAGATAAGCCCCATGGTCACTACTGTTGCACCAATAATCCCGGTACTTGCGGCCATTAACATACCCACCAGAATCACTGAAATACCTAGCCCCCCCCGCATAGGGCCAAATAATAGCGCCATATTGTGTAGTAGACGTTCAGCGATGCGAGACTTTTCTAGCATGATGCCCATGAATACAAATAACGGCACCGCGATTAAAATCTGATTACTTAAAATTCCAAAAATACGATTGGGCAGAGCACTTAAAAAAGCGCCATCAAAGCTACCGGCTAAATAACCAAACCCAGCAATAATTAGCGACGTTCCGGCCAAAGAAAACGCAACTGGAAAACCCATCATCAAAACAAGACACACGGCGACGAATAAAACTAAAGGCATCCATTCCATTATAACGAGCCTCCCATCTGCTTCGTTGTTGATTCATGCGACTCAGACGCTGGGTGACTGCTTGCCTGCTGAGTGGCTTGATGAACTAAATTGTCAGCGGGCGGAAGTTTAAACACAGTGGTTAATACATTGCTAAGCGCTTGCACAATTAACAATATAGGTAAAACCACAATCAAGGTTTTAAGCAGATACACAAATGGCAAACCGCCCGCTTCGTGGGATTTTTCACCATTGGCCCACGCGAGATACACGTAATCCCAGCTGATATAAATTAAAAACAAACAGGTTGGTAATAATAAAAATAAGGTGCCCAGCAGATCAATGCGCTGTTGCAAAGCCGCAGGCCACTTGTGATAAAACACATCAACCCGAACGTGCCCTTGCTGCTGCCAAGTATAAGCCGCCCCAAGCATGAACAAAGACGCATGCAAGTACATCACGGTCTCTTGCATCGCGATAGATGAATAATCAAAGACATAACGTAGAACCACGACTAAACAGGTGACGATCACCATCGCTAAAGAGAACCAACGGCATATTTTGCCAATGAAACCCGTAAACGTATTTAAGCCAGAAACAAAAGAGAGCAAAGACAAAGGCATGAGAAGTTAATTAAATCTTATTATTGAATGGGCGGAATTATACCTAAGCTGGCCTTGTATCCCAGTAATAACGGCCAGTTTGACGATATTTTACCTGTATTAGCGATAACGATAATGGAATCAATAGCTTAGAGAATCGAGCTAAAGTGATAAATAATAGAAAATAATGAAAAAAGGCATTGACGGAATAGCGGATGCTCTATATTATCTCGCCCCAGTTAGCCGACATAGCTCAGCTGGTAGAGCAACTGACTTGTAATCAGTAGGTCCCGAGTTCGACTCTTGGTGTCGGCACCAAATACTAAAACCTCGTTATCGTAAGATAACGGGGTTTTTTTATGCCTGTAAGAAAATCATTATTGCTTAAAGACGTGAGTACGTTAGAAACCTACAGTGAGGTTACTGTTGTAAGGTTACTGTCTAAGCGTGCTTTTTTGTTGAATCCACTTTTTCTAAAAATGCATCCTCATAGAGATCGCGTAGCCATCGCTCGCCAAAGGCTTGGATAGTGAATATTGCCATTCTCCGGCTCTCGGCTCACCTTGATAGATCCCCCAAGCGGCTTCTGCAGCTACTTTAAGCACATCGACTGTCGCCAGTTGATCATTATTGAGGTGTACGGTATCAGACCAGTGAGTGTAAGGGTCGTGCTGCTCGCTCCACTGCTGATGAATATCATCGTTAGTGCTTTCGTCTGCATAGCAAGGAGAGAAGGTAAAAGGCGCGCACAAGCAGGTTAAACAAGCCGCACAAGGTTTTAACCAGCTTTGTCGACGTAAGGCTCGATTAAGATCTTTCTGCTCAATAAACCCTAAAGCCATTAAGCAATAACCCACCGGTTTATTATGTCGCGCTTGATATTGCAGCGCGAGCTCAAGCTGCTGTTCTGTTATGACTTGCTTAGCTAATAGTATTTGGCCTAATCGTACTGGAATTTCCGACATTAGGAGCCCTAGGTAAGTGTGTTATTTGAGTTCTTATTTAAAGATTGGCATAAGATCAAAAATTAACCAGAAACTTTACTTAACAAATGGTAACTCTATGTAATATCCGCAGAATAATGGAACGTCCGATGTATTTACTAAGGTATTGATTTTCTCAGCGGGACAATTCAACGGGACAATTCAACGAGACAATATGGTCAGTAGTGGGGCGTCAAAGTGCGAGCATTTATAAGAGTAGAAATAAATAGAGAGAAGCTTGAAAGGTATGATTTAAGAAGGTACAAAAGAAAGAGAGAGAAAAAGAGGAAGTAAGGGCAGTTTTCTAATCCTTTAGAAAAGTAAGACGGGTCAACATCCTGTTTAACCCGTCTCAGCACCCTAGCAGCCATCCAGTTGGCTAACATTCTTCCTTGAAGCAGTCCTTGGCAATATTGTTATCCTTAACCGTTACATCCTGTAACGCTGCCGTCCTTGTGTTAATAAAGTTAGCAGAATGTAAAAAACTGAAAAGCCTTTGTTTGTATTATTATTTTCCGGTAAGTGTTTTGTCATTAATAAAATCGTTATATATCAATAGCTTATGTTTTTCACTGCAGCTCATCAGCCGATAGTCGTAGACGTTTGATGACATAATCCCACCTGCCGTGTGAGATATATCTCACACGGCAATAGGTCAATGTCTCACACGCAAAAACCGCCTATTTTTAAAAAATTAGCCATAATGAACCCAGTCACTGTTTTTAAGGTATTTATTCGTGGATTCATTGTGCTGTTTTCTAGCGGAAGAAGGCTTTCTTTTTCTAAAACGAGGTTATTTGCCCTTTTTGAGCACCACGGATATGCCAGAACCTTGGCTTTATTCTGATTGTGCTTATGTCATGGATGAATCTTCGAAAAATGTATCGGCTCAGGACTATCGACGCTTTTTGCAGCAGCAATATAAGAATCTACCGCAGTCATTAAAAGACCTGATGGATTTTGATTATTTTGAGCAACAATCCGAAGCAAAGCGAGAGCAGATAGAACAGACGCTGATAGAGCAAAGGCATCAATCAGATGCAATTGCGCCGTTCTCGGCAGAGGAATTACAAGATTGGCGAATACTGCCTCTGTATGAATCTTGGCAAAATGTGCAGCTCTGGCATCTGGCTGCCAATAAAGGCAAAGGGCTGGTGATTGAGTTTGCACGCTCAGAATCGGGTTTTCAGACACAAAACGATGGAGAGCAGCGCCAGCACTTAGCCAAAGTTAAGTCGGTGGATGCTTGGTTGCCAGATGACGCGCTTTATTATTTATTCAATCGACCGCAGCAAGGCGACCAAGAACATGATGAGTGGCGCTTAGTTCGCCCTTTAAGCAGTGCAGATCGTCTAGTGAATATGAATAAGCGATCAAAAGCTATGTATCGCCTGCCTGATAAAGCGGTAAATCGCGTTATTCTAGGGTATCGATGCAGTCAGAAATATTGCCAACAGGTAAAGCATTACCTGTCTCAAGATATAAACTATCGACACGTAGAGTGCGTGCAAGCGCAATTAGATCCTAAAACCCTGTGCTTGCAGCTAGTGACGATTAAGTAGCAGCGGTTAAGATTAAATAGGAGCGATAAAGCACTAACGGAAGCGTTTACCCGAAGCATTCACTCTTGCAGAGAAGCCTTGCGGATCTGCTAGTTCGCCGTCTTCACGGGTTTCTGGATACTCCCAGCCCATTTCTTTACAGATTCGCGCATACAGCGGATGGCTCCATTTAAACAATAAGCGTTCATAATCTTCATCTGAAATGCGGCGTTCGTCGAACATGCCTTTCATCGAACGTTGGCGTTCTGCTTCACTTAATAATAACGCTGCGGCGACGGAAACGTTGAAAGATTGCACCATTCCCAGCATTGGGATGGTGAGGTGCTCATCGGCCATTTCTGCTGCCACATCGGTGACGCCGGTTAACTCATTTCCCATCATGATGGCGGTGGGCTGAGTAAAATCGTAAGCACGAAAATCAATGGCACGCTCACTAAAGTTAGCGACGCAGACTTTGAAACCTTTATTTTGCAACTGGCTAACGGCATCTTCTGTGGTGCGGTAGGTTTGTACATCAACCCAGTGTTGGCTGCCTTTGGCTTTGCCGCGAAAGGTGCGGTAATCATCGTACGGCCAAATGGCGTTAACTTTTGGCACAGCAAAAGCGTCGCAGGTACGAATGATGGCGGATAAGTTGTGAGCCTTGTGGACTTCATCGGTCACAACGGTTAAGTCTGGCTGACGACGATTTAAGGTGTCTTTAAGGCGCGCATAGCGTTCTGGAGTCATGAAATAAGCCTTTTCGCTAGCCATCATTACGGCAGGTATTGTATAAAAGAGCGCGATTTTAGCGATTAGAGCAATAAAAAGGAAATGAATATGCGTGGCAGTCCCTTACTTGGCATCCGATATTTTGGTCGAGGGTTTTCATTATTATCAAATAAGGGCTTAAAACGCTTTGTCGCTTTTCCTATTTTGATTAATGCATTATTGATGACAGCACTTATTTATTACGGTGGTGGTTATCTATTAGAGAAAGTCGAATGGGTCATCGATTGGCTACCAAGCTGGTTATCGTGGTTAACCTGGATTATTACTCCGGTAGCGGTGCTGACGTTAATTGCGATGACGTTGTATTTTTTTAGTGCGGTATTAAACCTAGTAGCGAGTCCGTTTAATGGTCTATTAAGCGAAGCGGTAGAGGCTAAAGTCGCAGGTGATGTAATACCTGACGAACCTATTGGGCAGCAAATATCACGAACACTTCAGCGTGAATTAAAGAAATTAGGTTATTTCATTCCTCGCTACCTCGGCCTACTCATTATTAGTTTTATTCCAATGGTTAACATTATTAGCCCCGTTTTATGGTTTGTCTTCGGTGCCTGGGTGCTAACTCTGCAGTTTCTTGATTATGCTTTGGATAATAATGGCCATAGTTTCACGGATCTACATAAAGCCTTAAAGTTGCAGCCTTTAACAACACTGGGCTTTGGTTTTATTGTCGCGGTTGGATTCATGATTCCGGTGGTGAATTTATTTGTCATGCCTGCGGCGGTCTGTGGTGCAACGTTGTACTGGAGCGAGCAAATAAAAGCGCAATTCAAACCTACCTAAAAAGAACTTTAGGCTATGCTTATAGAAGACATAGCTTAAAAGTTAGGGGGTGCCATGAAGGCGCTCAATGTATTAGTGGTCGATGATGCCGCGTTTATTCGCGATCTCGTTAAAAAAGCCATCCGTGAGATGTATCCAAGCTTTAATATACAAGAAGCTGTGGATGGTCGAAAAGCCCAAGACATTTTAAAAAAAACAGCGATTGATGTTGTTTTGTGTGATTGGGAAATGCCAGAAATGTCAGGCTTAGAGCTGATCACCTGGATGCGTGAAGACGAACGTTATCTCAAAACGCCCTTTATGATGATTACTAGCCGTGGTGAGCGTGATCATGTTATTAAAGCGGTGACCGCAGGGGTGAGTGATTACATCGGTAAGCCGTTTACCCGAGAACACTTTGTCAGCAAGGTTGATAAATTACTTACCAAACACCTTGGTATCTCGATGGAAGATAACCCTGCTGTTGCCGACGTTAGTGAAAAATCTCAAGATGCCAGTGTTGCTGCATTGATGGGCGGTGCTCCTCAAGCTAAACCAAGCCCTCAAGCTAAACCTGCCGCCAAAGAGAGTCCATCGCCTGCAAGCCAAGGCTCAGCGGCTGCTCTAATGGGAAATCCTTTAGTTGATAAGCCTGCGCCAACAAAAGCTGCGCCTAAAATTAAAGGTATTGCCGAGTTACGCTTTGGTTCGGGTGGCACCGCCAAGTGTGTGATTAAAGATATTAATTTGCAGGAAATGTCGGGTATTTATAAGCGTGAAGGCAATGTGCCACAACTGCTTGAACAAGCGGTATTAGATATTGTCGATCAAGACGCTGGGCAGGTTGCGCGTATTAACTGCTACGTAAAAATGCTGCAGGCAGTTGAAAATACGGCAGATGCTTCGACCATCAAAATCGTCATCCGCTATGTCGATGATGACCCTGTTAAAATGGACACCCTTTCTCGATTTATTGCCAAAGTGCGATAACGACGTTCACCCGTTCGTTGATATTATGCTGCTTTACCCGTAAAACGATAGCCGCTGCCACGAACGGTTTTGATCAAATGTTCATGGTCTTTGCCGAGTGATTTCCGCAAGCGTCTTATGTGCACGTCGACGGTTCTTTCTTCGACATAAACATTCCCGCCCCAAACCTGATCTAACAGTTGGCTCCTAGAATAAACACGTTCTTGATGCGTCATAAAAAACTGCAATAACCGATATTCGGTAGGCGCAATTTCAATAACGGTTTCATGAGATGTCACTCGATGGCATAGCGGGTCTAAGATGAGGCCATCCACCTCAATTGATTCATCAATACCTAAGGGTAATGTTCTGCGTAATACGGCTTTTAAACGGGCGACTAGCTCGCGTGGAGAAAAAGGTTTGGTGATGTAATCATCAGCCCCAGATTCAAGCCCTTGAACTTTATTATCTTCATCGCCTTTAGCGGTCAGTAAAATAATCGGAATTTCTTTGGTTAAATCTTCCCGTTTTAACTGGCGGGCAAACTCAATCCCGCTGGTTCCGGGTAACATCCAGTCGAGAAGGATCATGTTGGGCTTGTTATCAATGATATGGGCGTGCGCATCACGGCAGTTGCTCGCCTCAAAGCACTGGTAACCTGCCATTTCTAGAGCGGTGGCGATCATCTCACGAATAGAGGCTTCATCATCAACGATTAAAACGGTCTTGCCTGGCATTGTCATAGGCTAATTGTCATACGGCTGTCATAAAAGAGAGCTTCATTACAACCGAACTTTGTTACAACTATATGACAAGACGATACTAAATTATTTGGCGATATTCGCCGAATTCAATCAGCATTCATTTTAGTTTTATTAATAGCCGCCTCAAAGGTAAGCGAGAATCAGCCCGACTAAAACGGCGACTCCAACCCAATGACTAGTAATAAAGCCAGCGAAGCAGCCCGCCCTATCACGAGCACGAATAAGCCATTGCTGATGAATCATCAAGCCCGTGGCAACGAGAAGTCCAAGATAATAAAAAGCATTTAACGATAATTCTGATCCTAATAAAAATAGGCAAAAAAGGGTGATGCCTTGCAAAATACCAATCATCACTTTATCGGCATCCGCAAAGAGAATCGCGGTGGACTTAACCCCTATTTTCAGATCATCATCGCGATCAACCATGGCATACATCGTATCGTAGGCGACCGTCCAGCTTAGGTTAGCCATGTAGATTAACCAAACATATTTTGGCAGCTCGCCCGCTTGTGCGGCAAAGGCCATAGGAATTGCCCAAGAGAATGCCGCGCCTAAAAAGACTTGCGGCAAATGGGTATGGCGCTTCATAAACGGATAAATAGCCGCCAGTGCCGCCCCCGCAAATGAAAGCTGGATGGTTAGAGTATTGGTGAACAATACTAAAATAAAAGAAATCGCTAATAAGCTAAAAAATAGAATCATGGCTTGTTTACTGGTCACTGCTCCGGTGATCAAAGGGCGGTTAACCGTGCGCGTGACGTGCCCATCTACTTTACGGTCGGCATAATCATTAATAACGCAGCCCGCTGAGCGCATAAAAATAACGCCCAAAGTAAAGATCAATAGCACAGAAAGATCAGGCATACCTTTAGCGGCAATCCAAAGCGCCCAAAGCGTTGGCCATAACAGCAAGTAAATGCCCACAGGCTTATCTAGGCGCATTAACTCAACAAAGGGTTTAGCTTTTGGCCAATGTTGAGCAATGGCAGGTTGTTGGAGCAGTCTCTGAATAGGTGTCATGGAATATCTTTTTTAGTTATTCAGTGGGTTGGATTATTCCGTGGGAAGGGGCTGGGTAAAAGCCTCCGTCACGAGTACAGGTTTATTCTGTAAATAGAATACAGAACGACGCGCCCAGGATAAAGATAGATCATTATTTGGGATGCGATAAGCACTCATTTTGCCCCGACGCATATTAGGATGGCTAAAAAGATAGGCGCCAATGGATTTGCTACCCCAATTTCGTAACTGACATTCGTCGCCTGTTAATGTGCTTTTGGGCATACAGGTGCGCGCATAGACTCTGGGTTGGCCCTTCACCTTTAAGACCACATCGCGACACCAGGCCGTTCTCTGACTGCCAGAACAACCCAATAATAGCGCTTCTTGCTGGCTCAGTTTTCGCCATCCCTGCCATAAGACCCGAACAGAGAAATCCCCATCACTAATGGCGATAAGCTGTGCCGTTAACGAGCCCGTATCAAATAATGTTTTACGCCAATTTAGAGGTACCGTGAAGTATTCTCGCTTATTCTTCGCCGACCACGGCGGGAATGATTGAGATAAATATTGGCTGATAATGGACTGAATTTTCATGGCGCGGAGCATGGATGAAAACTGAGCTAAAGGCAAGATGCCTAATCATTTGTGTTGATTTTTTAGTCGATGAACAGTAGGTTACGCTTGCTTTAATCGTGATTATATAAACAGAAGAGAGATGTCCTAATGAAGAAATGGGAATGCGTAGTATGTGGTTGGGTTTATGATGAAGAAGAAGGTTGCCCAGAAGAAGGTCTAGCACCAGGTACTGCTTGGGCTGATGTTCCCGACGATTTTATTTGCCCAGATTGTGGTGTAGGTAAAGACGATTTCGAAATGGTTGAGATTTAATCTCAACGTTTCTAGTAAAAATTTCACTGAAACGAAGAAAATAAAATATGTCTCAAGCCCCTGTGATTGTAATTGGAACCGGTTTAGCAGGTTACAACCTCGTTAAAGAATTCCGCAAACAAGATGCTGAAACACCGGTATTAATGATTACTGCTGACGATGGCCGTAATTATTCTAAGCCAATGCTATCTACCGGTTTTACCAAAGGTAAAAGTGCCAGCGAGCTGGCGATGGCTGATGCTGGAAAAATGGCAGAGCAGTTGAATGTCACTATTCGTACCAATACTCGCGTGACAAGTATTGATGCTGATGCTCACACTGTTTTTATCGGTGAAGAGCCCGTTGAATACAGCAAGCTAGTACTCGCGTGGGGGGCAGAACCTGTTGCAGCTCGCATAGAAGGTGATGCTGGCGAACATATTTTCGCAATTAATGATTTACAAGATTACGCTAATTTCCGTGCAGAGTTAGACGGTAAAAAGCGCGTATTAGTGATGGGTGCAGGGTTGATTGGGTGTGAATATGCCAATGACCTAAGCAATGGCGGCTATGAAGTAGAAGTCGTTGCACCTTGTAGTCAGATCTTACCTAACCTATTGCCAGAGCAAGCAGCCGTTGCTGTGCAGCATGGGCTAGAAGGTTTAGGGGTGAAATTTCACCTAGGCCCACTTGTTACCCGTGCGACTCAGAGCGATACCGGTTTAATCGTAGAGCTATCGAATGGCGAGCAAGTTGAAACAGACATCATTGTTTCAGCCATTGGTTTGCGCCCACGTTTAGACTTAGCGGTTAAAACAGGCATTCAAGTGAACCAAGGCATTTGTGTTGGTCGTTCATTAGAAACCAGCGCGAAAGACATTTACGCGCTAGGCGATTGCGCTGAAGTAGAAGGCAAGGTGCTTCTGTACGTTATGCCTTTAATGGCCAGTGCTCGTGCGCTTGCCAAGACATTAGCGGGCCAGCCTACCGATGTAAGTTATGGCGCGATGCCAGTGATGATTAAAACGCCTGTTGTTCCTGTGGTGGTATCTCCTCCTGCCATTGAGGGTATATGGGACATAGAAAGCAGTGGCGTGAACGTAAAAGCACTCTGTCGTGATGATGCTGGGGCATTATTAGGGTATGCTCTTACCGGGGCTTGCGTTGCTGATAAACTAGCATTAAACAAAGAGCTTCCCGCTATATTGAAGTAGTCTATAAAGAAAACAAAAATCAAGGATCAAGACATGCGCAAACCTGAATTAGCCGCTGCAATTGCAGAAGAAACGGGTCTAACGAAAGAAAAATCCAACGAAGTAATCACTGTAATTACTGATCAAATCGCTAAAACTTTAAGTGAAGGCGATACGGTAGCCTTGATTGGCTTTGGTACTTTTAGCCGTCGTTCACGCGCTGAACGTAAAGGTAAAAACCCACAAACGGGTGCTGAGTTAATCATTCCAGCCAGTAATACGGCTGCTTTTAAGCCGGGTAAAGGCTTGAAGGATAAAGTTCAATAATTGTGACTGACTCCTTATCGAACAAAGCTTTAACTCGTATATGGGTAGAAAAGCTAGTGGTGGGGGAGGGACTTTGTCCTTTCGCCCACCCGATTATGGATAGACTCCATATCGAAGAATGTAAAAGCCAAGATTTAGAGCAAATTACGCGCGCATTTCTATCGTTACTCAACGAAATGCAGCTAGCGGATGATGAAGACTTGCCCACCGCATTATTTATTGTGCCGCAGGCATTGGCTGATTTTGATGATTATTTGGATTGGTTATTCTTGTGTGAAGAGTTACTCGAGCAGTCGGGCCTAGAGGGCGATATACAGCTTGCTAGTTTTCATCCTCATTATGAGTTTGAAGGCGAAGACGCCGACGCCATGACGAATTATTCCAATCGCTCTCCGTTCCCTATGATTCATTTTATTCGTGAAAATCATATTAGCGAAGCGCTAAAGACGGTGACTAAGCCGGAAGCTATTCCAGAACGAAATAAACGCCACATGCAGCGTTTAGGTAGGGATGGATTATTGCAATTGATGCCAGAACTGGCTGATAGCGCAATTTTTGTGAAAACGTAAGCAGCCAATCTCCTCTGGCTTGCCGATTATTAGATGTACATTCAATTACTAAGGTAGAACGACAATGAAATTTCGTATGTTGCTTTGGGCTCTAGGCCTAATGATGAAAAAAGCGAGCAAGAATAACCCTGACTTTAAAAAGCAGTTAACGGGTAAAGATTTCTCTTTTCAGATCCAGACTCTAGATGGCAATATTGCACGTCACTTTGTCGTGAAAGATGAGCGCGTTAAGTCTAAGGGCGGAGCTGCGAAAGACCCTGCATTCAGTATTTCTTTTAAAGATGCACCTACAGGCATGTACATCATGACTGCGAAAGACAAAAATGCTTTCATGAAAGGCATTCAAGAAAAAGACATTAAAATTGATGGCGATCTGTCATTAGTTATGTGGTTCCAAAGCATCGTTAAGCACGTTAAGCCAAAAAGTAAAAAAAAGAAGTAAAAGCAGACGTAAAAGAAGTAACGAAAACGCCTAATTTGTAGCTACGCTATAGATTGGGCGCTTTGCTTTAAGCGCTTTACTTTAATTGATGACAATACCCGCAGATCACTCTATCTAGACTCTCCATATCTAGACCCACAAAATAAGGATAGCCAGATGAATCTCACACAACGGATTTTATTGGCGATGGCAGCGGCCATCTTGTTAGGCAGTGCGACTCAGCAGCTATTATTATGGCCAGAAATCCCCGCTTGGCTCGACACCGTATTAAATGATGGTTTAGCAGGTGGTCTATTTTATGTGGGGGGAAAAATCTTTGTCGCGAGTTTAAAAGTACTGGTTGTTCCTTTGGTATTCATCTCACTAGTGTGTGGTACCTGTCAGCTACAAGGCCAAAGTTCTCTTGGCCGTTTAAGTTTCAAAGCGATAGGTCTCTATCTATTAACGACTGCGATTGCGATCTCTATTGCGATTCTTGTGGCGGAGTTATTACAGCCCGGCATGGGCATTGAGATGACGACTACGGCTGATTTTATTGCGCCTGCTTCTCAGCCTATAAGCCAAGTTTTTATCAACATATTTCCTAACAACCCCGTGAAGGCGATGGCTGAAGGCAATATGCTACAAGTGATTGTTTTTGCAATATTAATTGGTCTTGCGATCAGTCGTAGTGGCGAGCATGGAGAAAGACTCGCGCGCACGTTTAACGATTGGAACGAGATCATGATGACCTTGGTGACTCTGCTAATGAAGCTTGCCCCTTATGGTGTGTTTTGCTTGTTATTCAGCTTATTCGCCAAGCAAGGTTTAGGCGTTATCGGTGACCTAGCGCTGTATATGTTTACGGTTTTATTAGTATTAGCGATTCATGCATTAGGTGTGTATCCCTTGTTATTGAAAGGCTTCTCGGGCTTAAACCCTATGATCTTTTTACGCAAAATGCGCAATACGCAGTTATTTGCATTCAGCACGGCATCAAGTTCCGCTACGATACCAGTGACCTTACGAGCCGTAGAGCAGCGTTTGGGCGTTAGCAATCGCATTGCTTCTTTCACAGTTCCATTGGGCGCTACCATCAACATGGATGGTACGGCTATTATGCAAGGGGTGGCGACGGTCTTTATTGCTCAAGCCTTTGGTTTAGAGCTGGGTCTTACGGACTATCTGTTAGTCATTGCGACGGCAACTCTGGCATCTGTAGGAACAGCGGGTGTACCAGGCGTGGGTTTGGTAACGCTGGCGATGGTGCTACAACAGGTTGGTTTACCGGTAGAAGGTATCGCCCTGATTATTGGTGTTGATAGACTGTTAGACATGGTGAGAACGGCGGTTAACGTGACGGGTGATGCAACGGTTTCGTGTATTGTGGCTTCTTCTGAAGATGCCATGGATAAAACAATTTTTAATGATCGCAATGCTGGAATCCAAGATTCGCACGCGAGCAAAGTGGAAACTCAAGTTTAATGTTACGTTTATCTTTTTTATTGGTCGCAAGCGCTTTTACTTTCTCTTCTCAGGCTCAAGCCATAGAAGAATATACGCCGACAGGATTATCGCAGGCTGAAGAAGTAGAAGATGCGTTTACTGAATTAGAATATAAGCTCGTAGAAGCTTCTGGTTTATTGAGTTTATCGCAGCAAATTAAAGACAGTGCTCAGAGTTTAATTGCAGAGGCCATTGAGGGCTCGCAAGAGAATCCAGATGTGGTTGGTATAAATCATGCGCAGCATTTTGCCATTGCCAAGCAGTTGGCTAAGCGTTGGGCAGAAGAGCCGTTGCAGCAGCGGCTATTGGCGTTGGTGAAAGCGATGCCTGTTGAAACGCAAATGCAGATCGAGAAGCAGCTTAGTCATCCGCTACTCGTCAGTGCGCAAGAGAAAGAGCGTGCCGCCATTAAAGTGCAAGGTAGCAATGCCTACAGTCTGTACATGAAAAAACTGAAACAGCGCCCACCAGCCGCCTTACGATGGGCCTTGGTTGAGAGTGTTGATAAGCAGTCAGGATTTTCTCAAATAATCATTCAAGCGCGCTCGGTTGTGATCAAAGAAATTAAGCAACAAGTTAAAGGTTGGCAGCCAGCGGTATCTTGGGAATCTGAAGTGCGACAAGATGTTTTACAGTTCTTATTTTACGCTTACCGTAAAACCCCGAATAATGAATTGAAAAACATTGCCGATAGTTTCAATCAGCCAGAGCTGAAGCAGTTTTATAATTCAGTGATTGCTTCGATCAAATAAACAATAAGCCCGCTGTGAGTTGCGGGCTTATTGTTGATGAGTTATCAGTGATTGCCATTAAGGGCAGAAGCATAGTGAGCAGCAACCAAGCTACTTATTGAGCATTTGAATGAGTTCATCAAGATCATCGGCTTTTTCTAGCAGACTTTCGGTAATTCCATTAACACCCTCCGCCGTTATTCCTAAACGCGTAAAAACTTCATCCTGAGGTTGCTCCCAAGCCCCATCACCAAAACCGTGACCCCGTAATGCGCGAGTAGCAACATAGAGCAAGTTTGCACAGGTGCTAAAATCACCATCATAGTTTGGATTGTGCTGGCTGCGCAGAGAGATAACCACTTCTTCAGGCATGCGCCACTGCTGCATTAACAAGCTACTGACCTGTTCACGGGTTAAGCCAATTAAGTACTTTTCTAACAAGCTGCGGTTAATGTGCGGGTTGGCTTCGATGTGTCGGTTAATTAAGGCAAACTGGGGTGGAAAAACATGACCCATAATTAAATAGCCAAAATTATGCAATAAGCCGCATAGATAAGCGGTTCCGGTATTTGGTCGCATTTTAGCCGGCATTAGGCGAGCGAGCTCACCCATTAAAGCAGCGGTTAGTACCGCTTGCTGCCAAAAAGGCGCATAACCATTGGGGCCTTCTTTAGGCACGGTTAATGTTCGTCCTAAAGCCAGCCCAAGTGCTAGGTTAATGACTAAATCAAACCCTAATACTCGGATAACCGCATCTTCGACGGATTTAATTTCGCCTTTAACGCCGTAATAAGGAGAGCGCGCCCAACTGACGACTTGAGCTGCCATGCCGGGGTCCATTTCAACGACGTTTGCCAGTTCTGTGGTATCTGCATTTGGGTCAACCCGCAGATCAATGATCTTTCTGGCTGTTTCCGGCAGAGGCGGTAAATCGAGCGTTTCTTCTATGCGTTTTTTAATGCGCAGGGGCGTAAATTGTTTAATGGCTGCGTATACGTCATCCAAATCTTGAGTCGGACTTTGCTCATAATTAGGTAGAGGTAATGGCACGGTGTAATTGCCAATGGTTGAGCTGGTGGTCAACGCTTTAAAGCAGTCGACGGGCAGTTTGATCCACTCGTAGTTGTCTCCTGAGGTAATAAATAACTCAGTCTCAGCGAGTAGATGTTTATCGATTAGGCTATCTATCTGGGTCACTTGAGGCAGTGCGGGAAAGTCTTCAATACCAAATTTTGCTTTAAGCTTAGTCAGCTCGTCAGGTTTTAGGGCGCTGAATTGGCGGCCACATTGCTGTGATAAACGATTTAAATCGAGTATGCGATTACTAGGAATGACGACCTGAACTTGGCCAATGCTATCTTTTAGAAAAATGACGCGGGCGAGCTTGCTTGAATAGCTTGTCATGGGATTGCCCTGCATAAGCTGAAAAGTATCTTCGTCATCTGTTAATTGATAGTCAACTTGCCAGTCGTCTAATACTTTTAATACGGTAGCTGGAATGGTCATGAATTGAGCCTTAAGATTTTATCTATCTATAGAATATAGATCAGAAAAAAACTTTTGCTGGCGAAATACTGTCTAAATCAACGGCTGTACTGTTAAGTCAGCTTTCTTTAGTCAAAAGCCATTTAGACAGAAGCCATTTAGGCCTGAGCAAACTGCTCAGTATTTCCCATCCAGCGCTTAATGATGGCGTCAACGTGTTGAGGATGCTGAGCGACAAGTTGTTCGGCCATGGCTTTTACTTGTGGCAATAGGTGTCCATCACGCTCCAGATCCGCCACCGAAAGCTGTTGTAGCCCCGTTTGGCGTGTCCCTAACAATTCACCAGGGCCACGAATGAGCAGATCTTGTTCTGCAATATAGAAACCGTCTGTGCTTTCACGCATCACGCTTAATCGTTGTTTGCTGACCTCGCCCAATGGTGCTTGATAGAGTAAAACGCAGTGCGATTGCTGATTGCCTCGACCGACGCGGCCTCGCAGCTGGTGGAGCTGGGCCAAGCCTAAGCGCTCGGGGTTTTCAATGATGATCAGGTTGGAATTTGGCACATCAACACCCACTTCAATGACCGTAGTCGCAACCAATAAATCCAATTCATGATTTTTAAAACGCTGCATGATGTCGACTTTTTCAGCCGCTTTCATGCGCCCGTGAATTAAGCCGATGCGCAGTTTAGGTAAAGCCTCGGTGAGCTGTTGTGCAGTGACTTCCGCTGCTTGGCACTGCAGGCTTTCACTTTCTTCAATCAAGGTACACACCCAATAGGCTTGCGTACCGCCTTGGCAGACTTCATTAATTCGCTGCACAATTTCCTGCCGCCTTTGATTGCTGATGACTAAGGTATTGATCGGAATACGCCCCTTGGGTAATTCATCAATGACCGATACATCCAGATCCGCGTAAGCACTCATGGCGAGTGTGCGCGGGATCGGTGTAGCCGTCATGATCAGTTGGTGCGGCGCAAGCTCTTTGCATTTACCACGCAGAGCTAATCGTTGGTGCACACCAAAGCGATGCTGTTCATCAATAATGGCCAGCCCTAGATTATGAAAATCAACATCATCCTGGAACAAGGCGTGGGTGCCGATGATGAGCTTGGCTTCACCGTTGGCTATGTCGGCGAGTACTTTTTCTCGGGCTTTGCCTTTGACCTTACCGGTTAACCAGGCGATTTTTTTGCCTTCATTTTGTTCTTTAAATAACGGTTCAAACCATTGAGTGAAATTCAGCAGGTGCTGCTCGGCAAGAATCTCGGTAGGGGCCATGATCGCCACTTGATAACCTTCATCAACCATCGGCGCGGCGGTAAGTGCGGCGACTAACGTTTTGCCCGACCCTACATCCCCTTGCACCAACCGCAGCATTGGGTGAGGTTGATTGAGATCGAACTGAATTTCTTCCACGACACGCTTTTGGGCATCGGTAGGCGTGAAAGGCAGGCCATCGATAATTTTCTGTTGGCTCGGCCCCATAAATTGAATGTGAGGGGCTCGTTCTTGTTTTACTCTTAAGCGAGCACGGTGCATGGATAATTGATGGGCGAGTAACTCTTCTAAAATTAAGCGACGCTGACAAGGATGTTGACCGGCTTCAAGTTGCGCTAAGTTGGCTTCTGTTGGAGGCTGATGCAGATACTGTAGGGCTTGAGCAAGTGACGGCAGTTGCCATTCTTGTAACCAGCTTGCGGGTAATAATTCGCGTAATTGAAATTTATCCGCCGCCAGCATTTCTAATGCTTGGCTGATCATAGTGCGCAAACGACTTTGACTAATGCCTTCGGTTGCGGGATAGACCGGGGTTAGGTTTTCCTCTAAAACCTCGTCGCTATTGGCTATGATCTGATATTCGGGGTGGTAAATTTCTAAACCGCTCGCACCACGACGGGCTTCGCCATAACAGCGGATTTCTGCTCCGTCAGCAAATTGATTCTTTTGCGCGGCGGTAAAATGATAAAAACGCAGGCCAATACTGCCTGTTTGATCTTGAATGCGCACACTCAGGCTACGGCGCTTACCAAATAATATCTGGCTGCTACGCACAAAACCTTGCACGACGTAAGTCTGCTGAGGGTGCATAGTCGCAATGGGAGTAACACGGGTTCTGTCTTCGTAGCGAAAAGGCAGATGAAAGAGTAGGTTCACTAAATCGTGAATCCCCCAGTCAGCAAATTGCAGCGCCAGCTTTGGGCCTACGCCTTTTAACTGGGTCAGCGCTAAGTGTTTATCGATTAAGGTTTTAGGAGGCATTTACCAGCGGTATCCAATAATAGATCAATGGCTTGGCCCCTAGGGAAACTGGCGCGCCATGCCAGTGCTACGGTACGAGAAGGCGCCGGACTAGCAAACGGTCGGGTCGTAATGATTTTAGCATCGAGATTGCCGACGGCAGATTCGGGTAAGACCGTAATGCCTAATCCGGTTGCAACCATGTATTTTAATGTTTCTAAGGAGCTGCCTTGGGTGACGCTGCCAACACTATTATTTCTCTGCTGAATGAGCGCAGGGCACAGCTCTAATACTTGATCGCGGAAGCAATGGCCTTCACCCAATAATAATAGATTGTGTTCCGTGAGCATGTCGGCCTGAATGGTATCGAGTTTGGCCAGCTCATGATCTTTTCTCATCACAACGACAAACGATTCGTCATATAGCGGACGGGTCATTACATCGGGTTCAGTGAAGGGCAGTGCAACGATGATCGCATCCAGCTCGCCATCTCTTAATTGACGTCGAAGTACGGCGGTATAGCTCTCTTCAATGAAGAGTGACATTTGCGGTGCTTGCTGATGAACTTGCGGCACAAGGTGAGGAAAGAGATAAGGACCAATGGTAAAAATAGCGCCGACTTTTAGCGGGCTACTTAGTGGGTCTTTGCCTGTTTCCGCCAGTTCTTTCAGTATTCGAGCTTCAGCCAAAACCTTTTCGGCCTGCTGAATAATTTCTTCCCCTAACGGGGTTGGGCTAACGCTGCTTTTGCTGCGTTCAAAGATAGCAACGCTCAATTCGCCTTCTAACTTTTTTACCGCTACGCTCAAAGTAGGTTGGCTAACAAAACACTTCTCTGCTGCACGCCCAAAATGGCGTTCCTTAGAGAGAGTTACTATGTAGCGTAATTCGGTTAAAGTCATAATGCCTCGAGAATGCTATTAGGTGTGTGAGCAAGCCGTTTAACCAGAATGCTGAATTAGGCACACTTAATGAAAATTTATGTATCGATTTATATTAACTATTGCTATAACGAATGGAAAGCCTACATTCAACTAAACTGAGTATAAGTAGAATAATAAGGAGCTGGAAATGGCGCGAATATTAGTCGTCGGTGCGGGTGATATCGGTGGTCAGTTGGCTATTAAATTGGTGAAGTCTGGTCATCAGGTCTGGGGTTTACGCAGATCTAACAAGCCCATTGGAGAAGGTGTTATTACGGTAGTGGGTGATGTTTCTGATGCAGAAACGTTATTAGGCATTCCCAGTAATATCGATATCTTGTTATATAGCGTTGCCTCACCCGAGTTCTCTGAAGAAGGCTACCATCGCTATTATTTTAGTGGTATTCAGCATGTATTGAATGCGTTAAAAGCTCAGGGCCATAAACCTAAACATGCATTTTTTACGTCGAGCACCAGTGTTTATCATCAAATGGACGCGTCTTGGGTGGATGAGAATAGCCCAACAGAGCCGACCAGCTTTGCCGGTAAAGAATTGCTGATGGCTGAGAAAGCGCTAGCGGATGGTTATATTCCTGCTACCTCTGTCCGCTTCCCTGGGATTTATGGACCGGGCCGCAATCGGATGATCGAGCAGGCGCGCCAAGGCGGTCATTGTGACCCAACTCCAGAGGTGTGGACTAACCGAATTCATCGTGACGATTGTGTTGGTGTGCTTCAATTCCTAATCGAGAAAGTGCTTGCGGGAGAAGCTATCGAAGACATTTACCTAGCGTGTGATTCTCAGCCAGCGACCTTGTTCGACATTCTAGAATGGATGAAAGATAGAATAGGCGACGTTGAACCAGATTATGAATTACCTGAAGCGACACGCCGCGCCAACCGTCGCTGCAGTAATAAGCGCTTAATTGAAGCGGGCTATCGCTTTAAGTTTAATCATTATCAGGAAGGCTATGAGTTTATGTTGAAAGCTCAGGGGCTATAAATCGAGTATTAAAGAAGTGATCTCTTAAAAAAGTGCGCTCTTAAAGGAATAAGCGTTTAAAACGAATAACGGGTAATCGTCTTTATCGAGAGCAGACGATTACCCGTTGGATCTAGCAGAATTTCAGATTAATTAGAGTGCGCTTAATCTAATTCTAAAACCCCATCCATCTCTACTTCGGCGTCTTTTGGCAACTGTGAAACACCAATCGCAGCACGGGCTGGATAAGGCTGCTCAAAGTATTCAGCCATTACGCGGTTAACGGTGGCGAAGTTACCGAGGTCGGTTAAGAAAATATTCAATTTAACAATATCTTGTAACTTGCCGCCAGCCGCTTCGCAAACCGCGGTTAGATTTTCAAATACACGACGAATTTGTGCTTCAATATCGCCTTCTACCATTTCCATCGTTTCTGGCTCTAAAGGAATCTGACCAGAAAGGTAGACAGTATTATTAACTTTAACCGCTTGTGAATAAGTACCAATGGCTTGCGGTGCTTTGTCGGTATTGATGATGGTTTTGGCCATGACAAATCTTTCCTTACTTAATAATGTTTAATTTTTTATACGTACAATCTTATTGATGCCACGAATATTACGCAGACGACGAATCACTCGTGCAAGGTGTTTACGACCTTGCACGCTCAGTTGAATCTGAGTAACACTTAACTGAGCATCTCGGTCTTCAACGCTAATGCCTTCAATATTGGCATCCGCTTGAGTAACCGCCGCGGCTAATTCTGCAACAATTCCTTTGCGATTTTCTAGATACAAACGCAGATCAACCGAGAACTCACTATCGATGTCTTTATCCCAGCTAAGAATGACGCACTTCTCTGGATTACCTCGTACATCCTGCACGTTTTTACAGGTTTCGGTATGAATCACTAAGCCACGACCTGAACTGGCGTTACCCAAAATAGGATCGCCAGGAATAGGGCTGCAGCACTTAGCAAAATTAACGACCAAGCCTTCAGTGCCTTTAATGGCAAGAGGGGCATCGTCGTTCATTTCTTCTAGGTCGATATCAGTATCTTTGGCGACTAATAAACGGCGCGCAACAAGCGAGGCCATACGATTGCCTAAACCAATATCTTCGGTAATATCTTCGAGTATCTCGAATCCTGTTTCTGCTAAAACGCGATCAATAGATTCTTGCTCGATATCATCCAACGATTTACCCAAAGACCCCAGTGCTTTTTGCAACAGGCGCTCACCTAAGGATACGGATTCAGAGCGACGCTGGCTCTTAAGGAAGTGACGGATGTTCGAGCGTGCTTTACCGGTAACCACAAAGCCAAGCCACGCGGGGTTTGGCTGTGCACCAGGAGCGGTGACGATTTGTATTGTTTGGCCGTTCTGCAATTTAGTACTGAGCGGCGCTAGCTGACGATCAATACGACAGGCAATACAAGAATTCCCTACATCGGTATGAATGGCATACGCGAAGTCGACAGTTGTCGAGCCTTTTGGCAGTTCGAAAATACGACCTTTTGGAGAGAATACATAAATTTCATCAGGGAATAGATCGACTTTAACATGCTCGATAAATTCAATGGGGCTGCCCGCGCTTTGTTGCAGTTCGAGTAAGTTTTGAACCCACTGCTGAGCACGCTGACTGCCGCTGGTATTCGTTGCCGTATCACCAAAGGAGTCGCTAGAGCTCTCTGATTTATAGAGCCAGTGAGAGGCAATACCATGCTTGGCCATTGCGTCCATTTCTTCTGTGCGAATTTGAATCTCAATGGGTACACCACTAATACCAATCAGCGTCGTATGAAGCGATTGATAGCCATTGGTTTTGGGAATGGCAATATAGTCTTTAAAACGCCCAGGAATCGGCTTATAGAGATTATGCACTGCGCCTAATACGCGATAGCACATGTCGACCGATTCGACGACGATGCGAAAGCCATAGACGTCGAGAATGTCGTTAAGAGATTTACGCTGCACTTTCATCTTGGTGTAGATGCTGAACATGTGCTTTTCGCGACCCAGTACACGGCTTGGAAGATTTTCTTCCTTTAAGCGAGTGCGGAGGGACTTTGCAATTTTATCCACAAGTTCTTTACGATTGCCGCGCGCATTGGTCACAGCTTTGCGAATCAAGCCGGAGCGCATCGGATACATGGCATCAAAACAGAGTTCTTCCATTTCAACACGCACGCTATTTAAGCCCAAGCGGTGTGCAACGGGGGCATAAATATCTAGGGTTTCGCGGCCAATACGGCGGCGCTTATCAGGACGTAAAGCACCCAAGGTGCGCAAATTATGTAAGCGGTCGGCCAGTTTAACCAGCATAACGCGAATGTCTTTTGCCATCGCCAGAACCATCTTTTGAAAGTTCTCGGCTTGCTGTTCTTCTTTACTCTCAAACTTAATGTGCGTGAGCTTACTCACACCATCCACTAATTCGGTAACGACATCACCAAATTGTTCCGCTAAGGCGATTTTGGGAATCCCCGTATCTTCGATAACGTCGTGTAGCATCGCGGCCATAAGGCTTTGGTGATCAAGGCGCATGTCGGCCAGAATATTGGCAACGGCTAAAGGATGGATGATATAAGGTTCGCCACTGCGACGGCGTTGGCCTGTGTGGGCTTGTTCAGCATAAAAGTAGGCGCGACGCACCAGCTGAATTTGTTCGGTAGATAGGTAGGTAGAAAGTCGATCAGATAAGGCGTCTATAGTTGGCACGGCTCAGCCCTGAAATGGTGAATTTCAAACCGAGCAGGCGAGATGCCTAAGCTCGGTTTGTGAAGGCGAGAATTACTCTGCGTCTTCAGCTTCTTGTGCGTCCATACCCTTAGTAGAGATAAGGCCAGCTGCGATTTCACGCAAAGCGATTACCGTTGGCTTATCACCTTCAATAGGCACTAATGGTTCAGCACCTTGCACAGCAATTTGGCGAGCACGCTTAGTGGCCAACATGACCAATTCAAAACGGTTATCAACGTTTTCTAGACAATCTTCAACGGTTACGCGAGCCATGAATTAACTTCCTGCGGGTTACAAAATTTGGGTTCGTTGTCTGAGTATTTCACTCATCGACAATGATGACCCTGTAGTTTAGCGAATACAGCGCCATGATTGAAGCAATACTCGAGAGTATTTGGTTATTTTTTGGCTAATTAAGCAAATTTGCTAATAACGACTGCTGTTTTTGGCTTTGAACTGCCGTTCTTTGGCGGCGAGCAATCACAATTGAGCGTAATTCTTGCAGGGCTGTATCAAAATCATCATTAATGATGAGGTAGTTGAATTCGCCATAGTGGCTCATTTCACTAACAGCATCTTGCATGCGACGATCGATGATCTCTTGAGAATCGGTGCCTCGACCGGTTAAGCGCTTAAGCAGTTCTTCGCGGCTAGGAGGAAGAATAAAAACACTGACCATATGTGGCATTTGCTGGCGAATCTGTTGAGCGCCTTGCCAATCGATTTCTAAAATTACATCGCGACCTGCTTCTAGCTCTTGCTCAACCCAAATTTGCGAGGTGCCGTAGAAGTTATCAAATACTTGCGCGTGTTCTAAAAAAGCACTCTGATCGATTAAGCCTTTAAAGGTATCTTGGCTGACAAAGTTATAGTCTTTGCCGTTTACTTCGCCATCGCGAGGCGCGCGAGTCGTGTGAGAAACCGAAACACCGATATCGATTGTTTGCTCTAACAGAGCTTTGACGAGCGTCGTTTTACCAGCGCCAGAAGGGGCGGAGAAAACATAAAGAGTACCGTTAGAAGTATTTTGCATGGGAATCTCAAATCTTGTGCGAATATCATTAGTTAAGACTATTTTAACCTGTAAGTTAATCGGTAACTACCGCCGCTCGGATGTGGACTGATAAAAGCCTATGGCAAATGAACGGGAAAGGGTCTGAAATAGCCTTAATCAGTACGACTAATCACAACGAATCGCAACTATAGTAGAAATATATCAGTATAATGCGCGGCTTTATTATAGTTAGATCGATTTTTTTGGAGAACGTTATATGAGACCGAGTGGCCGCCAGGTAAATGAATTGCGTGAAGTTCGCATTACTCGAAATTTCACCAAGCACGCAGAAGGCTCGGTATTGGTTGAATTTGGCGATACAAAAGTAATTTGTACTGCCAGCGTCGATAAAGGCGTCCCCCGTTTTATGCGGGGCGAAGGTAAAGGTTGGGTTTCGGCTGAATATGGCATGCTGCCGCGATCTACGGGTAATCGTATGGTTCGTGAAGCGGCAAAAGGAAAGCAGACCGGACGTACCGTTGAAATTTCTCGCTTAATCGCACGCTGCTTGCGCGCGGCGGTTGATATGAAAGCCTTGGGTGAATATACCATTCAACTTGACTGTGATGTAATTCAGGCTGATGGCGGTACACGTACGGCGGCGATTACCGGAGCATTTGTTGCGTTGCAGGACGCTATTACGGGTTTGATGGAGGCTGGAAAGGTTAAAAAGGACCCGATCAAAAGCCCTATTGCAGCAGTCTCTGTGGGGATTTATAAAGGTACTGCGGTATTAGATTTGGATTACGCCGAAGACTCAGTCGCCGAAACCGATTTAAATGTCATCATGACAGCGGCGGGTGGCTTTGTAGAGATTCAGGGCACGGCTGAGCAAGAAGCGTTTTCACCAGAAGAGCTGGCGGCAATGCTAGCGTTGGCTAAAGAAGGCATTATGGGCTTGTGTGAAAAACAACAGCAAGCGCTAACCGCTTAAGCCAACACTGTTCTGAGTGTAGCAATACAAAAAAGCCCAAGTCAGTGAACTGGCTTGGGCTTTTTGTCGACATGTAATAAGGGCTTTTTTCAGTAAGTCTTATTCATCATCAAATTCATATTCCACAAGTACCGGTGCATGGCTGCTAAATACTTGGTTCTTAAGAATTTTGGATTCCACCACAAACTGGCGTAAATCCGGTGTACAGATCTGGTAGTCAAAGCGGAAGCCTTCGCTATTGCGACGGCGTGCTTCTTCGTTTGGCCAGTAGGTGAATTGATTCTCACCAAAGTTCGCTTCACGAAATGCATCGACAAAGCCAACCGGACCAAATACCTGATCTAAAAATGCGCGCTCTTCCAATAAGAAGCCTGACTCATCTTGCTGCTGTCGCCAGTTGGCCACATCGATGGTCTTATGAGCCACTTCAAAATTACCACAAAAGATAAAATCACGACGCTTGCGACGTGTCTTCTTAAGGTGGTTTAAAAACTCTTGCTGGAAGGCAAGCTTATCTTCTAGGCTATGAAACGCATCTTCTTTAGGAAAGAGAATGCTCCCGATGCTGACATGTTCAAAGTCTGCTTGAATATAGCGACCTTGAAAATCGCACCCAGGAAAGCCTAGCCCTGTCATAATTGCTTTTGGCAATTCACGGGTATAGATAGCGACGCCTGAATAATCGTCGGTTTCCCCTTCAAAGAAATATCCATTATATCCATCAGGATACAATACGCTGTCAGGCAGCTTATATTCTCTGTCTAGGGTGTTTTGGATGCACACAACATCCGCTTGCTCTTCATTCAGCCATTCGAAGAGCCCTTGTTCGGCGGCCTTTTTTAAGCCGTCAACGTGTAGGCTGATGATCCTCATACATGGTTCCTGCATACTGAAGAGTGTATGATACCTGATCCTAGGGGATCTAGGGTAACTTCTGGTTAGGATTCTTTGTTGCTGAAACCAGAACAGCAATTTTTATTAGGGCTTATTATGCAAAACTATCAACGTGACTTCATCGAATTTGCTATTAAACAAGGCGTTTTGAAGTTTGGAGAGTTCACTCTAAAATCGGGTCGAGTAAGCCCATACTTCTTCAACGCTGGCTTGTTCAATACAGGCAAAGCCTTAGCCGAGATTGGTCGCTTCTATGCTGCCGCCCTTGAAGATGCTGGGGTTGATTACGATGTTATATTTGGCCCAGCCTACAAAGGAATTCCTTTAGCCACAACGTTAAGCGTAGCTCTTTTTGATAAGTATGGGAAAGATGTTCCGTATGTTTTTAATCGAAAAGAAGCAAAAGCACATGGCGAAGGTGGAACATTGGTTGGATCTCCGTTAGAGGGGCGCGTTTTAATCGTAGATGACGTTATTACTGCGGGAACTGCAATCCGTGAAGTGATGTCTATGATAGAAGCAGCACCGGGTGCGGAGCCTGCTGCTACACTGATTGCTCTAGATCGCCAAGAAAAAGGCAAGGCAGAAGAGTCTGCAATTCAAGAAGTGGAACGTGATTACGGTATTCCAGTGATTAGTATTGTTACACTAGAGCAAGTATTGGCTTATGTTGCTGATCAGCCAGAATTAACGCAATATGCAGTATCAATAGAAGCATATCGCGAAAAATACGGAGTATAAGTATGAGGCTCGTCACGGGCGCTTTGATTTTAGCTTTAATAAGCCCTGCAGTTTTTGCAGCAAAGCTTTATCGTTTTAATGTAGATGGTCGAATGATCCTTAAGGATCACATTCCACCGGAATATGCACAGATGGATTACCAAATCTTGAACGATCAAGGTTTGGTCATAAAAGAAGTGCAGGCAGCGCCGACGGCGTCTGAACTGGCGGCGATACAGGCTGCAAAAGCGATTCATGAAGCCCGTCTTGAGCGTATTCGTATTCGTCGTGAAGCGGATCAAGCCTTGTTACGAGTCTATTCTAAGCCTGCGGATGTTGAGCGTGCACGCCAGCGTAAAGTGGATAATATAGATGGTTATATTGGCCTGCAGCAACGTCGCATCGTTGATCTAACTGAAAAGTTAGAGCGCGCACAATCTCGTGCTGCTAACCAAGAACGCTCTGGATACGAAGTACCGGCAGACATGCGCTTGGAAATTGCTAAGTTGCAAAATCAGATCCGTGAAAGCCATGCCAATGTTAAGTCGCGCAAGAAAGAAAAAATTGATAGTACTATCACTTTTTCTGAAGAGTATGCGCGGATGCAAATTTTGTTGAAGTACCCGCCTGGAACGCTTGAAAGTGAAATTCCGCTAGAAGGTGAAGAGCCTTCAAAGTGATTGCTTAGAAAACTATGAAAACAAAAAAAGGAGCCTTAAGGCTCTTTTTTTTATGCGCGAGGCTTATAAGTCTATCTTTATGAGACAGTCATTATGAACCAATCTTTATGAACCAATGGTTCTAAGTAGTTGCGAACCCACAAGTTTCCATTGCTCTTGCCAATGTTGCGTTGGCGTGACGGTAAACTCAGTACGCACGTATTGACGAATGCGTCCTTCAACCAATGCTGTTAGTAAGTTAGCGGTAGCGGCGAGAGGAATGCAGGTAACTTTTTGCTCGCGCAGTTCGGCTTCACGCAGAATCTGCTTTAGCTGAGTTTCTAGGCGCTCAAAAAACTGGTGAATGCGTTGACGCAAACGATCGCTTTCTCCGGCTAATGCATCGCCTGCCAGTATGCGGCACATACCTGGGTTCTTTTCTGCAAACGACAGTACTAATGTGAGTGTTCTTTCACAGCGTATTTCTGCGTCCGGAAAATCCTGAAGAATACGGTGAGTACGTGAAAAAATTGCATCTTCGATGTACTCAATTAAGCCTTCAAACATTTTCGCTTTGCTGGGAAAGTGACGATAGAGCGCCGCTTCAGAAACCCCTACGGTTTTCGCGATATTCGCAGTGGTGATTTTACCACCTGGATTTGCTTCCAGCATGTGGACCACCGCTTGCAATATTTGCTCACGACGGGATATTTTGACTTCCGTTTCGCTCATCTTTCTTCCCCAATTAAGCTTTACGGTTGGTAATCAAGGTGCCAACACCTTCATCGGTGAATAGTTCTAACAAGGTGGAGTTTGGTACGCGGCCATCGATAATATGTGCGCTGGTAACACCCGCATGAACGGCATCTAGAGCACACTGAATCTTAGGTAGCATACCACCATAAATCGTACCGTCTGCGATTAAATCATCCACTTCTTGAGTACTTAGTCCGGTTAATACTTCACCGTTTTTATCTTGTAGACCAGAGATGTTGGTCAATAAAATAAGTTTCTCTGCGCGTAATACTTCAGCGACCTTACCTGCGACAAGATCAGCGTTGATATTGTAAGAAGCGCCGTCTGCATCAACCCCAATCGGTGCGATAACGGGAATAAAATCACTTTGAGAAAGCATATCAAGAACCTGAGTATTGACTCGGGTTACTTCGCCTACATGGCCAATATCAATAATTTCTGGGGCCAACATGTCGGGAGTTTGTCGGGTTACGTGAAGTTTTTTAGCGTGTAGCAATTGACCATCTTTACCCGTAAGACCAATGGCTTTACCGCCGTTTTGGTTAATGAGGTTAACGATGTCTTTATTCACCTGGCCGCCAAGGACCATTTCGACAACATCCATCGCTTCTGTTGTGGTGACACGCATGCCATTGATGAATTCGCTTTTGATATTCAGTTTTTCAAGCATCTCACCAATTTGTGGGCCGCCACCATGAATAACAATCGGGTTAATACCTATGAGCTTTAACATCACCATGTCGCGAGCAAAGCTATTTTTTAGGGTTTCGTCCGTCATTGCGTTACCGCCGTATTTAACGACGATCGTTTTGCCACTGAATTTTTGCAGATACGGCAGGGCTTCACTAAGTACCTTGGTGGTGATCACTGCTTCTTTGCGACTCAATGGCATGGAGTAATTTCCTAATTTAAAAAATAGATAAACAAATAAAAATTGTAGGCGGCGCATTATAGCTTGGCCGCCTAGTAGAATCATCTATCGAATGAAGATGAGGTGTAAAAATATGCTTAGAAGGGAATATCCAGTTCTGGCGCATGCTGGATAAGGGCATTTTTGTACAATAATTGAATGCGTTCAATCGCATTTTGGTCATTACCGGCAAAGCGTAGGGTTAATTTTGGCGAATGATTGGAGGCTCTGACTAAGCCCCAGCCATCTTCAAAATCAGAGCGGATACCATCGATGGTCGAGACGCGGGCACCTTGCTGCAAGCTAGGCTCTGAGGCCAGCTTTTGTATGATTGCTAGCTTACTTTCATCATCCGTGCAGAGGGTGATGTCTTCAGAAATTACTTCGTATGGAAACTCAGAAAAGATTTCGGAAACCGTCGAGAGCTGATGGCTAAGAACCTCTAATAAGCGAGCGCTGGCATAGAGTGCATCATCGAACCCGTACCAGCGATCACGGAAATATATATGACCACTGAGCTCTCCTCCCAAGGTTGCTTGAAGAGCTTCCATCTTGTATTTCATTCGGCTTTGCCCGGATTTCCACATGGTCGCGCGGCCACCAAGCTGAGAAATGATTTGGTTTAAACGACGTGATGACTTTATGTCATAAATAATATCGCAACCAGGCTGGCGGCTTATAACATCTTTGGCGAGCAGCATTAATATTCGGTCGGGTAAAATTCGCTCTCCTTTTTCATCGATGACCGCGAGGCGATCGCCATCACCATCAACCGCGATGCCTAAGTCTGCTTTGTGTTCAATCACTGCGGCTTGCAGGGCGGTTAAGTTTTCAGCTTGGCTCGGGTCCGGTTTGTGATTAGGAAATTGCCCATCTACATCACAAAATAGCGGTACGATATCCAGCCCCATCGTTCTTAGAAGCTTTAAGCCGATAGGCCCCGCAATGCCATTGGCGGCATCAAATACGACTTTAAGTGGACGGCTCAGCTGAATGTCGCTTTGAATGCGCTGAAGGTAATCGTTGCTGATATTCTTTTCTTCTACAATACCTGTGCCTGCGCGGAAGTCATGGCGCTGAATTCTATGGTAAAGCGCCATTAATGATTCTTTTTCTAAGGTATTGCGGTTAACGATTATTTTAAAGCCATTGTAGTCTGCAGTATTATGGCTGGCGGTCACGATGATGCCGTTTGTGGTATCGAGCTCATGGCAAGCGTAATACAGCATACCGGTGACAACCGAGCCAATATTTATAACATTACAGCCTGTCGCAATTAAGCCCTCTTGCAGTGCTAAGGCCAGCTCTGGACTCGAGGTTCGGCCATCCCAGCCGAGTACGATGCTGTTCTCCCCTCGAATCAGCAGCTCACTGCCTAGGGCGAGGCCAATGTGTTTGGCAACATCAGGGGTTAATTCTTCTTTTTCTACATTTCCACGTATGTCGTAAGCACGAAATATTGCGGGATTTACGTCTAGGATGTCTTCGACTTCTTCAACCATAACTTGAGGGATGGCTTCACTTTTTTGACTCGAACTCGTTGGCTTTTTTACCAACGCTGTATGGGATGGCTGAACAAGTTCAATACGCTGTCTCTCGCGCTTAATTTCAGCGGTGGCCGTTTCATCAGTATTAGAAATTAAGCCTTTTGAGTTAGCTAGGTGCTCCATTGCCTTACCCAAATCGTGAAAGACCTTAATGTTAAACTTGGGCCAGCTATTATCACCCTTACGAAACAGTTGACGAACATAGTTGAGTAAGATGAGCTGGTTGTGGTCAATCTCGCGTTTTTGCAACCAGTTGATGATTATTAAGGTAATTAGAGTACCCAGTAGTGCAACAATCCAGGGGGTAATAATGGAAGCAGTCGCCAGTTGCGGGCGAGTATCTGCAGGAATAAAGGTTAAAAACCAATAGTCGTTAATCGACTCAGTCACAATCGTAAGGTGGGTAGAGCTCTTGGCGCCAATCTCAAAGACCTGCAAGCCCTTTGTTGGGTCGGATCTTAAAACTTGGCGAGTTGATATTAAACCATGTTTGGCGGCCGCGCCTTGGCGCAGCTGCTCTAACCAATCATCGCCATACTCGATCAGTAAAATACCCGTGACGGTTTGGGTATAGTCTTTAATGGGGGTGGCTAGATAGAAGTGAATACTGCCATTTAACTGAACCGCTTCTAAGGGCAGTTCTTCTCCCTTGAGGGTTTTTGTTGCCAGTTCTTGTACGGCAAAGCCTAGCTGATCTTGCAATCCTAAGGCACTTTCATTGTCTAGTATGAATATCTGATCGGCACCGGTAATTAATGATTTTAGCGTGCGCTTCCAGCTGAGATCTTCTTTATTGAGATAGGCTATTGTTTGTTCGTGACGAGCAGCATTCTTTTGCTGCATCTGAGTTTCGGCAAGTTTAATACGTAAACTATGGGCCATTTGTTGGGCCATAGCGTGTGCATATTCTTTGTCTAAGGTCGCTTGGGTGAATAAGTTCACTTGCAAGCTTTGCATTGAAAGGCCAAGGGAAATAAAGAGTAAGGCGACCCATATTCCAAGTCGATTATAAAACGCTAGGGTGCGCTTGGGTGCTTTTATTTCCACGGCTACATCATTCCTTGTCGTTCTGTATTTTCTTATTATTGTTAGTGTAGATTAAAACAGGACGATGAGATTCATCGTAATAAGTCACAATGTCCTGTTTTGTTACATTAGCCTCTACCTGAGTGGCCAAAGCCTCCTTCTCCGCGATCAGTTGCTTTAAAGTCTTCAACGATATCAAATTCAGCCTGCACAACCGGTACGATAATAAGCTGCGCTAAGCGTTCACCCACTTCGATGGTGAAGGCTTGCTGTCCACGGTTCCAGCATGAAACCATCAGCTCGCCTTGGTAGTCAGAATCAATAAGACCTACCAAGTTACCCAGTACAATACCATGCTTATGGCCTAGGCCCGAACGTGGCAAAATCATCGCTGCAATTGAAGGGTCTTCTAAGAATATAGAAAGACCCGTAGGAATCAATTGTGTTTCACCTGGGTGAAGTGTCAGTGGAGCATCTAATGCCGCACGTAAATCTAAACCCGCCGAGCCAGAGGTAGCATATTCAGGCATTGGAATTTCATTACCAATGCGAGGGTCGAGTACTTTCACTTGCAGTTGTTTTTTCATTGTTATCTTCTCAGTATTTTAGTATTCAGTACGATTTCTAAGTCGTCTTATTATCAGCATATTGCTGAGCAATTAATTCAATTAGATCATTCGATAAGGCCGATTTCGACATGCGAGGAAAATCTTGCTGATTTTCTCCCCAGAATGCGGTGACGGCATTGTTATCGCTATTGAAACCAATATCGGTATTCGATACATCATTAGCGATGATCATGTTTAGATTTTTACTGTTCAATTTACCGCGAGCGTAGTCAGCCACATCTTGAGTTTCAGCGGCAAAGCCTACAACAAACGGGGCTGTTTCAAGCTGTGCGACTGTGGCAACAATGTCAGGGTTTTTCACCAATGACATTTGCATGTGTTCGCCAGACTTTTTGATTTTTTGCGTCGCTACTTGTACTGGGCGATAGTCGGCAACGGCTGCGGCTGCAATGAATATGTCGCAATTATTCTGTATGCCAAGACTTGCGGCAAGCATGTCGCTAGCACTATCCACTTGTATCACGGCTACTTTTTCGGGTGCGGCTAAGCGCACAGGACCACTAATAATCGTTACTCTTGCGCCGGCATCACGAGCCGCTTCCGCTAACGCGTACCCCATTTTTCCTGAACTGTGGTTACTAATAAAGCGCACAGGGTCAATGGCTTCACGGGTTGGGCCCGCTGTAATGACAACGTCTAAGCCTGATAGGGCTTTAGAGGTAAATAGTTTGGCGCAGTGTTCTGCGATAAGGCTAGGTTCTAGCATTCGGCCAGGGCCGATATCCCCACAGGCTTGTTCACCATCGGCAGGACCAAAGCTATGAAACTTCTTGCCTTTTAAATCGGTAAGGTAACGAATATTAGCTTGGGTCATTTCATCGCGCCACATGGCTTGATTCATGGCGGGGCAGATAGCTAACGGAGCATCGCTTGCGAGGCATAAGGTTGTTAACAGGTCATTTCCCATACCTTGAGAGAGGCGTGCAATGAAGTCAGCAGACGCTGGAGCTACGACAATAATATCAGCCCAGCGTGCTAATTCGATGTGACCCATGCCAGCTTCGGCTTCAGGGTCTAACATAGAATAATGAACTGGATTTCCTGACAGGGCTTGTAAGGTCAGGGGGGTAATGAATTCTTGAGCGGCAGCGGTCATCACGACGCGAACTTCTGCCTTTGCTTTACGCAATTCACGAACGAGCTCAGCGGCTTTGTAAGCTGCGATGCCACCGGTTATACCTAAAAGAATACGTTTATTGCAAAGCTGTTGCATAGGAATGCCCTTTAAAGATCTTCTGTCAGTATATCAGTGGATTGAGAGAATCAAAAAGGGGATATGGATTTTCGTTAATAAGGATAAAAATAAGGGATTATTTATTATGTCGATTACAGATTGGCCTGCCGATGAAAGGCCTAGGGAGAAGTTACTTGCGCGAGGCGCTGAGCATTTATCGGACGCTGAGTTATTAGCTATTTTTTTGCGTACCGGGGTAACGGGAAAGAGCGCGGTTGATTTGGCTCGGGATTTGTTGACGGGCTTTGGTGGTTTGCGGCAATTGCTGGTGGCAGATCAGGGACAGTTTACTCAGCATCACGGCTTGGGCCCGGCGAAATTTGCTCAGTTGCAGGCCGTATTGGAAATGTCGAGCAGGCATCTAGCGCAAACCTTGCAAAAGGAGGATGCACTGACAAGCCCGCAGTTAACTCAGCGTTATTTAATGTCAAAGTTGCGTGATCGTCAGAGCGAAGCGTTTGTGGCGTTATTTTTGGATAGTCAGCATCGAGTGATTGAGTATGTGGAATTGGCTCATGGCACCATTGATGGTGCTGCGGTTTATCCTCGTGAAGTGGTGAAAATGGCGTTATCGAAAAATGCAGCGGCGGTCATTTTTGCCCATAATCACCCGTCGGGAATTGCGGAAGCGAGCCAAGCCGATAAAGCGATTACTGAGCGTTTGGTAAAAGCGTTATCTTTGCTCGATATTCGTGTTTTAGATCATATTATCGTGGGTGATGGTGAGTTTACGTCTTTTGCAGAAAAAGGCTGGCTATAATGGTTTTGAATGACTAACATAGCCATTTAAGGGCAAATATAAGCTGTTTGTGTAAAATTCAGCCTGATGTCCTTGCCAACCCCCCTGATTTTTTGGTATAAAGCGCAACCCTTTTTTAAGGTCGTTGTGTTTCCGATGCTTTGCTTTGGTAAATACCACTTAAAAATTGAGGGAACTAACAGTTTCATCTGACACATATTTGATCAGTTGATAACAAGATTTTTCATTGGATTCTTCGTACGAAGGTCTGATATTTAATGACTCGGGGCGAGTAACAATGTCTAAAGTTTGTCAGGTTACAGGTAAGCGCCCTGTAACAGGAAATAATGTATCTCACTCAAACATCAAAAGTAAGCGTCGTTTTTTACCGAACTTACAATCCCATCGTTTTTGGGTTGAGACTGAGAATCGTTTTGTACGTTTACGCTTATCTACTAAAGCTATGCGTATTATCGACAAGAAGGGTATCGATGCCGTTCTTAAAGAAATCCGCGCACGCGGCGAAAAAGTTTAAAGGAGAAGATTATGCCACGCGATAAGATCCGTTTAGTTTCAAGTGCCGGTACTGGTCACTTCTACACAACTGATAAAAACAAACGTACGATGCCTGAAAAAATGGAAATCAAAAAGTTTGATCCAGTTGTTCGTAAGCACGTAATGTATAAAGAAGCTAAAATTAAGTAAGCTTTTTTGTCATTGAAAAACCCAGTTTTGTTGGCTTGTAAGAGTTAACAATACTGGGTTTTTTTATGTCTGCAATTTGGATCTAAGATTCATGGTGCTGTTGGATTGAGGCTTTACCGACGAAGTGTCAGATTTTTATTCTTCTGGTGTAGAATCTCATTCAGTACTTTAACGCCATGAATACCAAAGCACCAACGCGTAAGAAAAAATCAGCGAGAAAAACAGAATGCCCGAACTTCCAGAAGTAGAAACCACCAAGCGTGGAATTGAAAAGTACCTCAAGGGCTATACTCTAGACGGCGTAAAAATTCGTCAGGGGCGCTTACGCTGGCCTGTAGGTGAAGAAATTCAGGCGCTGGAAGGTCAGGTGATCAAGTCAATTACTCGCCGTGCTAAATACATCTTGGTAGAGTTTGAATCTGGCTATGCACTTTGGCATTTAGGCATGTCAGGGTCATTACGCTTAGTCGAACCGAGTGAGGCGGAAAATTATGGCAAACATGATCATATAGATTGGCACCTGAGCAGCGGTAAGATTTTACGCTATCACGACCCTCGCCGATTCGGCGCATTGCTGTGGGTTGAAGATCCTGTGGATAACAACTACATCAATCACCTAGGTCCTGAACCGTTGAGTGAAGAGTTTGATGCCGCGTATTTGTACGAAAAAAGCCGCACGCGCAAAGCGCCGATAAAAACCTTTATCATGGATGGTAAGGTCGTTGTGGGTGTGGGGAATATCTACGCCAACGAAAGCTTATTTTTAGCCGGAATCAACCCAACCACACCTGCCGGTAAAATCAGCAAAGCCCGCATGGAGAAACTGGTATCACATATCAAGCAAGTCTTGGCTGCTGCGATTAAACAAGGTGGCACTACGTTAAGAGACTTCGTTGGTGGTGATGGCAAACCGGGTTACTTTGCCCAGCAGTTGAATGTGTATGGTCGTGGTGGTGAAGAGTGCGTGACCTGTAAAAAGACCTTGAAAGAGATTCGCCAAGGTCAGAGGGCGACGGTGTACTGCCCTGCTTGTCAAAAGTAGGATGTTGCCCTAAGGGGCAACCTACAGTGTTTGAGCTCAGTGCGAAAGAAGATCGCTAAGACTTAATTGCCGCCCAAGCTCGCCCTAATAACTCATACCAAGAGCGCTCTGTTTTCATCAGAGCGCTAGTCTCTATTTTCCAATTTGAAGATGTTTCCTGTGCGCCAAAAAAAGCGGGTGCGGGTATTAGCTCCAGCGCTTGGCCCTCAATACTTTGCTGCTCAAACCATTTAATTGAGCGCTGCATATGAGACGCCGATGTCACCAAAGCAAAGGATTTTCCTTTGAGGAAAGGCCCTGTTAGTTCAGCTTCTTGCTGAGTATCTTGAGCGGTTGGAAATAAACGTATTTTATCTTTTGGAACTCCTAAGCTTAAAGCGATTTCCCCAGCCACTTCGGCATAAGGTCGGCTTTCATCACCAGCATAACCTGATAACAATAACTCGGCTTCAGGGTTAGTTTGCCAAATTCGATAACCTTCCATTAAACGATACAAACCCGTACCGCAAAGCTGCGCCATTGGTGGAATTTCGTCGCTAATAGTATGGCAATTTCCTAATACCACAATCGCATCAACAGGCTGCGTAATATCAAATTTAGGGTATTGCTGCTCCAAGGGATAGAGCACAGAATTAGCAAACGGCTGCCAACTGAATAGCATCAATAACGCGACACCAGTAAAAGCGATGGCACGGCCAATATGGGCGCGCCAATAGCTAAGCATTAAACCCAATAAAATAATTAAACAGCAAAACGGCAGCGGCATTAACCACATGCTGATCAGTTTTTTGAGGATGAAACCTAATTCCATTATTTATTCCGTGACCAGCTCAGAAACCTGTGATTTACCAAAGGCTCTTGGGTCAGAAGCGGCGGTGACTTCGCCACTGTTCTTATCCCACAAAATAGCCTGCATATTGCCGTATTCGCGGCCGATGTTTTTCAGCTTGTGGCCTTTGCTTTCTAAAGCATTAATTTCGGCTGCGCTGAAGGTATTCGGTTCATGCTGAATAACATCCGGTAAATACTGATGATGGAAGCGAGAGCGGCCTACCCAGTCACCCACGGGCTTGTTATCAAAGTGTTCCAGCATGCCCAGCATCACCATGGTGATAATACGACTGCCGCCTGGCGTACCGATTAATGCGACAGCATCATCATTTTCAACAAACGAAGGGCTCATGCTTGAAAGTGGGCGTTTATTCGGTGCAATGGCGTTGGCCGCATTACCCACTAAGCCATAAGCATTGGGTTCGCCAGGTTTAGCCGAAAAGTCATCCATCTCGTTATTTAACACTACACCGGTATTCGGAACAGTGAACGCCGAGCCAAACGGCAGGTTAATGCTTAAAGTAGCGGAGACGCGGTTGCCTTCTTTATCTAGCACCGAAAAATGTGTGGTATGAAAACCTTCTTGAATATTCTTTGGGCCTTTTAAACTTAAGCTGCTGGTGGCTTTGTTCATATCGATAGATGCCGCATAATTTTTTGCGCGCTCTAAGCTGATCAGCTCTTGTGTTGGTACTTCAACAAAATCTGGGTCGCCTAAAAACTCAGCACGGTCTTTATAAGCGCGGCGCATAGCCTCAACAATCAAGTGCGTTTTATCGGCATTATTCAAAGTACTCAGATCGTATTGTGAAAGCATATTCAACATAGCGGCAATGGCGATGCCACCCGAAGAAGGAGGCGGTGCACTGACGATTTTATGACCCTTGTATTCAATCTCAATTGGATCGCGTTCAATAATGTTGTAGTTGGCGAGGTCATCTAAGGTCCAAATGCCATTCGCGGCTTGAACGCCAGCTACTAAACGACGTGCGCTTTCGCCTTTATAGAAACCATCAAAGCCTTTATCGGCTACTTGTTGCAGTGTCCATGCAAGATCAGGTTGCTTGATGACATAGCCAATTTCAGGGATTGCTTGGATCTCGCTCAAAAACGTTTGAGCGCTGGTTGGGTAGCGCTTAAGGTTATCAAGACGGTAACCGACTAACTTTTGAAAATGATGATAAACGGGGAAGCCTTCATTCGCTTGCTGAATGGCTGCAGCCAATGTTTTCTTTAACGGCAGTTTGCCGTAGTGGTCAGTCAAATGAACAAACGCAGCGGCTTGCCCAGGAATACCTGCGGCGAGTGCGCCATTGACGGCCGCGTCGCGATTAACACTGCCATCTTGGTTAAGGTATAAATCCGCATGCGCTGCAGCAGGGGCTTTTTCACGGGCGTCGATGAAGATGTTTTTATCAGCTTTGGCATCGTGTATTAGCCAAAAACCACCACCACCAATGCCTGCGCTGTAAGGCTCAACCACTCCTAGAGATGCGGCAACAGCGACTGCGGCATCAAACGCATTACCGCCTTGTGCAAGAATATCCATGCCGGCTTGAGTCGCCAGAGGATGTGCACTGGCAATAGCCGCTTGGCTGGGAGTCGATGAGCTTGTATTGGCTGCAGAGGCTGTTTCATTATTATTGGTTTTAGTTGGCGCACACGCGCTTAAACCAATAAGGGCCGATAAGGCGATGGAAATTTTTAGGGTATTAAGTGAGGAAGGTAGCATTGAAGATATTTCCTGAGGGCAATATTTTCAGCTACCTTGGCAAGAACTTGTCATTAAGGCAAGTTCTAAAAGATTTCTCTAGCAGATGGAAAAGAATTAAATAGATTTGCCGGTTAGCAATTCGTACTTAGCTTCTAACTCTTCTTTGCTTTCTTCATTTGCAGGGTCAAGCGGAATACAGTCAACAGGGCACACTAATACGCATTGAGGCTCATCATAATGACCAATACACTCGGTGCACTTCGCAGGATCAATTTCGTAAATTTCTTCCCCAGGAGTGATCGCTTCGTTAGGGCACTCCGGTTCGCATACATCGCAGTTAATGCATTCATCTGTGATGATTAATGACATGGTCTTTTCCTTACGCTTTTTCTTTTAAGGCTTTAGCAACCGCAGGGTGAACGAATTTGCTGATATCGCCATTAAGGGCAGCAATTTCACGAACCAGTGTTGATGAAATATACGAGTAATGCTCAGCCGGTGTTAAAAACATGCTTTCAACATTGGGCGCTAATACACGGTTCATGTTGGCCAGTTGGAATTCGTATTCGAAATCCGATACGGCACGCAAGCCACGCAAGATGATGTTCGCGTTTTTTTCTTGTACAAATTCAGCAAGCAAGTTGCTGAAACCAACGATTTCGACGTTGTGTAAATGCCCCAGCACTTCGTTCGCTAGGTCAACACGGGTATCGATGTCGAGGGTCGGTTTTTTCTTTGGGTTATCAGCAACCGCCAGAATGATGTGGTCAAACATGCGCGCGGCCCGCTCAACCAAGTCTGTATGTCCGTTGGTGATTGGGTCAAATGTTCCAGGATAGACAACTATGTTCATTATAGTGGGCTCATCATTCTGTTAGTTGAAAAGTTTATAAGTTAAGCAAAAACTCATAAATTTAAAAAAATAGGCGCGGTATTTTAACCGAAGTGGCTAAAAAACGATAGCGCACTGTGTGCCTTGGCTGCACCGAAGATGTAGGCAAAAGAAGCTAAGGCGGCAATAAAGGCCCAAGTCTTACCTTGTTTAATCGCGATAATGCCAAAAGCAATATAGCCAACAAGACCTAATACTTTTGCGGTTAACCAATGATCGGTTAATGGATATTGGCCAATCATTGTGCATAACCAAATAGCGAAGATTAGTAAAAAGGTATCAATAATGTGAGGCAATATTTTAAGAATTTTATTGCTTTTGAATGCTGGCTTAAATTTGAATAAAGCAAAGCGAATGATAAACAACAAAATGCTTAGGTAGGCTATGCCAACGTGTGAAGCCTTGAGAGCGGTATAATCCATGATGTTTCTCTGTATATTCTCTAAATAGAGAGGTGACTTGGGAGTTTGAGTATGACTCGCTGCAAAGTACCTTGTTTGGCCTACATTGCCAAGTGTCTTTGCTTTGGCTGACAAGTCATAGGCCAAGCTGTAAAAATACTAAGGCGCTTGAGACTGAATCGCCGTGACGATTGTCAGCATTTTCTTTGGGGTAAACGGTGGTTTGATGAAACCATAATAATTGCCTTCGGGATCAAGAATCGCAATATTGGCACTATGATCCATGAGGTAGCCCAGCTCAGAATCAACTTCATTACGTGCATTTTTTCGTTCCACTTTTGCATAAACGGCATTCAGTTCGGCCGCAAAGCTGCGCAAGGACGCTGGGTTACCCGTAAAGGCGGTAAAGCTAGGGTCAAAATAGTCCATGTAGGATTTTAACTGTTGTGGTGTATCACGCTCGGTATCAACACTCACTAAAACAATCTGCGTTTTAGACTGCATTTCAGGGCTTAACTTTATCCACATCTGTTGCATAACAGAGAGAGTGGTAGGGCAGACGTCGGGGCAAAAGGTGTAACCAAAAAATAAAAACGACCACTTGCCTAAGTTTTCATTCTTACCCACTGCTTGGCCTTCTTCATTAATAAACGGGACGTCAGAAACGTCAATTGCCTCAGGGAAGATAAAAGCATCGTTAGCCGATAACTGCTCTGATAAAGACGGTGAGTTAGTGGCGTTATGTGATAGAAACTGCCAACTTATAAAGCCCGCTAAGACGAGAGCTGCTAGGAAAAAAGCGAACAAAGGTAAGGCTGCTTTCTTTGTTAGCGGGGTATTATTATTTGCTGACGACATAAACATTCTCAATAAAGTAAACTAGCCACCGGTCACATCATACAGAAACAGTTTCCATCATGCTGCAACTTCAAAAACGCATTCTACACCTCGCTTGGCCAATCATGTTGAGTAATATCACGGTACCGCTATTAGGATTGGTGGATACCGCTGTACTTGGGCACTTGTCTGAAGTGAGCTATTTGGGTGGTGTTGCATTAGGTGGCCAGGTGGTCACGTTATTATTGTGGAGCTTTGGTTTTTTACGGATGGGAACGACCTCGTTAAGTGCTCATGCAACGGGGATGAGCCAAGCGAGTAATCGTCATTCGTCGAGTATAGAACGTGTACTACAAAATGCTTTATTAATGGCGCTTATTATCAGTTTTCCGCTGATGCTATTTGCCTTTTTAACTCTAGAGCACATTATTGCCTTTATGGGAGGCAGTGAAATCATTCAAGTACTTGCCGTTGAGTATGCCAGCATTCGATTGGCTGCGACCCCCGCCATTCTTATTCAATACGTACTTATTGGTTGGTTTATTGGCCGTGGTGAAACCAAAGTGCCGTTAATCATGCTCATCGCGAGTAATAGCTTAAATGCCGTGCTGGATATTATTTTTGTTTATGGCTATGGACTCACCAGTGATGGTGTTGCTTGGGCGACTTTATGCGCTGATTATTTCGCCGCAAGCTTAGGATTGTATTGGGCGTTCCGAACAGTGCGACAACAGCCAAACCGTTTGCCTTATCGCTGGCCAACGTGGCATGAGCTAACACCTCTGATCAATATTAACCATCAACTATTTGTACGCACGCTGTGTCTATTAAGTGTGTTTGCATTCTTTACCGCTCAGGGTGCTCAACAAGGAGATTTAACCTTGGCGGTGAATGCCATCATGCTAACGTTATTGCTGCTGATCTCTAATGCCTTAGACGGCTTTGCGCATGCGGCTGAAAGCTTGGTTGGGCAAAGCTTAGGGGCTAACAATGTACGCCAGTTGCGTAACAGTATCTGGTTAACAGGAACCAATGCCTTAATCATTGCTCTTATTATGGTGACAGGCTTTGCCTGGCAAGGCGACAACTTACTGGGGCTGCTCACCGATCAGCCAGAGGTCTTGGCGATGGCGATTGAATATAGCCCGTGGTTGATCTGGCTTCCCTTAATTGGCTGCAGTAGCTATTGGCTGGATGGGGTCTTTATTGGTATGCAAGCCAGTGCTCAAATGAGAAACGCCATGATATTGGCAGCTCTTGTTATTTTCTTGCCTGTTTGGTTTTTGACACAAGAACTGGAAAATCATGGTTTGTGGTTGGCCTTTTATGCGTTTTTATTAGCCCGATCACTGTTTATGGTGCCTTCATTCCTGACAATACTGAACAAACATCAATTATTTACCGAAAAAAACTAGCGTGTGCGTCAAACTTAACTATACTTTTTTCATGACGGTAAGGGAGCGCAACTAACCTACTGTTTTTAAAGGGTTTTTTATATACGCATAACAATCGGTCTTTAATCAGCTGCGGAAAAATAAAGTTCACGCCTCGATCACTGAATGTTTAGTGAACACTTTAAAGACATTTATACAGCGCTAACCGATAAAACTTACTTATTTTAAAGTAGTTGGAGATTCAACATGATGAACACAGAAGCCTTACAACAATTGATTCAAAAGTCCGTTACTGAAGAACAGCAGACGGGTGAGCTTCATCAACTATTGCAGCAGCGTTTAGAAACGGTCGAACGTATTGTTCAGCTACCGGAAATAGAAGCGCTTGAGCGTTTATACGAATTTGTCATTCGTTACATTCAACAAGTTCCGCAAATGCTAGAAGACCTGCACCAAGGTGCGGTAGAAGCGGGATTACTTAATTACGTTAGCCCAATCCTAGAAGTGGTTGAAGGCTTTTTCATGGCTCCGCCAAAAGAACTGAATTCAGATTCTGGTTTGGTCGCGTTAATGGATGAGGCGTTTTTAGCGCATCGTTTATTCGAAGAAGTAAACGATACTTATATTATGCGTGTCGGTCAGCCAATGATTCCGTTTGATATGACGATGTCGAATGTCATTGTGCATTCGTTAATTGGCGAGCCGTATGCCAATGATCTTGAACAGGTTGTTATGGTCGCGACCAAAGGCATCTTCGGTGAAGAGAAAGCGTATGAGAAAAATGAAAAGTTCTTAGCCTTCATGGACAAAAAAGATAACGACAACTTAATAAAAATTGCGCAGCGCTGGCCTTGCATGTCGACTCAAATGGGTCTTGATAGCCACCTTCAATTTGCCTAAGGCATCGTTAATTTAGACTGTCGGCTAAAAACTCATACAGCGCTTGAATACGAGCGCTGTTTTTTAAATCTTTGTGGTAAACAAACCACAAACCTTCAATCCCTCGCTCTATTTCAATATCCAGCTTCTGCAAATGATCATGCTTGCTGGAGTGGTGAACACCAATTGGCCCAATCGCCATACCCTCTATCACGGCATTATGAATATCAGGAAAGTGGTTACTCTGATAGATAATTTGATCGTCATTAATGTGTTTAAGTATCTGTTTAATAAAAGGAATTTTACGCTTTTCATTACTCGGTAAGGCCCATAAATGTTGATTATATTCACTCACGTTAGCGGGAATACCATGCTCTTTTACATAAGAGTTCGCTGCATAATAATGGATCTCGGGCGCATTCAGTTTTTTCACAATTAAATCAGGTTCGGTCGGTTGCGCCCCTGCTCGTAGGGAGACGTGAGCTGCACCTGTGGCTAAAGAAAGAATGTCATCGGTAGCGATGATATGAATACGCAGCTTAGGATAAGCCTGACGAAAGGCTTTTAAGGCAGGGTTAAGCAGCGGAGAAAAATCACTGAGTGTGGTAATTCGTAAGTTACCACTAATATTCTTCTCGGCGCTGGCCATTAGGTTTTCTAAACGGCTGAAGCTTTTTTGAATCTCGGGCAGCTCTTTAACCACAAGCTCACCCGCGTCGGTCAGCTGATAACCCCTTTGGTGGCGAATAAAAAGCTTTGTACCTAAACTTTCTTCTAAGCAATTTACGTGGCGAAGCACTGTTGCATGGTTCATATTTAATAGTTTACCGGCCTTGGTCAAAGTGCCCGACTTGGCGACTTGATAGGCGATGCGAAAATCATCCCAGCTGGCTTGCGACATGAGAATACCTTAAGTAATTATGCAACTGTTCATATATGCACAATAGTTTCCCTTTTTTGCCTATATTTCAACAAAAGGTTTCAAGGTACAGTAGATTTATTAAAGTTTAGACACCTGATCTGGATGCTATCGCTAAATACCAAAAGCCTGGCCCATACGGTAGGCATTATAGTTAGATAATAGTGCATAGGTCTAAGGGCTAGAACGATTAAGCGCTAGCAAACGGAGTTATTATGGTAAAGAACAGTAAAAGCAGTTACGGATGGGTCGCCATCGTTTTACATTGGCTTATGGCTTTGGGTATTTTTAGTATTTTCGGTCTAGGTTTATATATGGTTGAGCTAACCTATTATGATGCTTGGTATCGCGGGTCTCTCGAATTGCATAAAAGCATAGGTTTTACTTTATTACTGGTTTGGATCGTGAGAATCAGTTGGCGTTGGTTTAATACCAGCCCAGAAATCAGTGGTAGCCCAATAGAGAAAAAAGCGGCCCATATCGTACATTTATTTTTATACGCTGTGATGCTGGCATTGATGGTCACAGGGTATTTAATTTCGACAGCTGATGGACGCGGTATTGAGGTATTTGGATTATTTGAAATACCGGCAATGTCGATGAGCTTTGAAAACCAAGAAGATATTGCAGGTGATATTCACTGGCTGCTTGCTTGGAGTTTGATCTTAATGGTGGCACTGCATGCCATGGCTGCTATTAAGCATCATGTGATCAATAAAGATGATACTTTATTAAAAATGATTCGCCCAAAAACTGACTCTAATTAACTGACTCTAATTAACTGACTCTAATTAAAAAGATTCATAATAAAACTATCCTCAGGAGGATGCATGAAAAAATTATTACTAACAGCAATTACAACATCAGCTCTAACACTGGCTTCATTGTTTTCAGTGTCAGCACAAGCAGCAGACTACAAAATTGATACTGCAGGCGCGCACGCGTTTGTTCAGTTTAAAATTAAGCACTTAGGTTACAGCTGGTTGCTAGGGCGATTTAATACGTTTGATGGTGGATTTTCTTACGATGCAGCAGCCCCAGAGAAATCTGAAATTGAAGTTGTTATCGATACGGCAAGTTTAGACTCTAACCACGCAGACCGTGATAAGCACTTAAAAGGCTCTGATTTCTTAGACGTTAAAAAATTCCCTAAAGCGGTATTTAAGAGCACAGGCTTTGAAGTAAAAGATGATAATAATGCCGTTGTTACCGGTACCTTTATGCTTCACGGCGTTAAGAAAACCATTAGCTTTCCAGTTGAAAAAATTGGCGAAGGTAAAGATCCTTGGGGCGGTTACCGTGTAGGCTTCGAAGGTAAAACAACATTGAAGTTGGCAGATTATGGTATTACGTATAACCTAGGTCCAGCATCAGCTCATGTAGAAATTGAGCTATACGTTGAAGGTATTCGTCAGTAGATCGACGATGACGACTAACGACAATCGTTAGTGCTAAGAGTGTTAATAAAAGACCCAGATTAATCTGGGCTTTTTATTGCCTGCTAATTATGGAAGTATGGGTAGGCAATGATCGATATTTGTTCGTGCTTATAAAAATAAGAATAAAAAATAAACGTCAGTAAAGGCATTAGAAAATACTATGCACTTTTTATTAGCAGTCTTTTTAAAATATTTTTGGTTCAGTATTATATTAGTAGCTGTGACCAATGCTTGGTTTGTGCAAAAACGAGCGCGACCTTTAATTGCCAAAAACCCTCTACTGCAATTAGATGCTAATCGTGTCTCTATTACTTTGATTTTGATGATTAGTATACCCTCTGCGATGCTGGGTATTATTCAACTCATGGCGGGTTACGAAAGCCCTTTTTATATTTTTTCAGATGACTTGAGTAATCGCTACTTACTGAGTGCTTGGATCGTAATGGCGGGTTTGAGGGTCTTTATTTTATATTGGTTGTGGTTTACCAAAGGTTTAGAATCTTATATTGCGGTAACGCCTGTTCGCTTGAAAAAACCTAAAATTTTGGCAGAGATCGAAGGGGTGTTGATTATTCGCTGGATGGTAACCGCGGTACTGGTTATTTGGTTTGTCAGTGTGGTTATTAGTTTTCTATAAAAAAGCTCAAGAGAAATTCTTGAGCTTTTTTATGTTTTAAAATATGCATTCAAATGCTTTTAGTGATCTTTACGACCTGCACCAGGGTCCATAATCTTAAGGGGCTTTTCTTCATCGTCGTAAAGCGCTTTACCCACAGGGGTGACTCGTGTAGTTAACTCTTCGTAAAGCGGTTCATTAGCCGTAGCGGCTTCTTTTGCTTCTTTATGTTGGGTGTAGGTTTCGGTAAAACCACAGGCGACACAATCCCGCAGTTCGTCATCGTTTTCATCGCGGTACATGCGGATCTTATCCATCTCTCCACATTTTGGGCATACAACACCGGCTACAAAGCGTTTTTGAATCATCTTTTGGCCCATTATAAAACTCCTGCGGTATGGGTTGAGGTTTGAATACCGCAATGGCGTAATAGTGCATCGGTTGTTGGTGCACGACCACGGAAGCGTGCAAATAATACCGCAGGTTCTTCGCTGCCGCCTTTTTGCAAAATTTCAGTTAAGAAGCTTTGGCCTGTTGTGGTATTAAAAATACCTTCGTCTTCAAACCTAGAAAACGCATCAGCACTTAATACTTCTGCCCATTTGTAGCTGTAATAACCGGCGGCATAACCACCGGCAAAAATGTGGCTAAAACTATTTTGGAAACGGTTGTAATCAACAATTGGCACAACGGCGACTTGGCTGCGTACATCGTCGACAATGCTCTTGATGTAATTCGTTTTTTCGCTATCGCTTAACGCTGGATTGTATTCTTTGTGCATACGGAAATCGAATAATGAGAACTCCAGTTGGCGCACCATCATCATGGCGCTTTGGAAATTTTTCGCGGCTAACATTTTTTCTAGCAAGTCATCGGGTAATGGCTCGCCTGTTTCATAATGACCAGAAATAAACGCTAGAGCTTCTTTTTCCCAGCACCAGTTTTCCATAAACTGGCTTGGCAGTTCTACCGCATCCCAAGCAACGCCGTTAATGCCACTCACCGCTGCTGTTTTAATTTGGGTAAGCATGTGGTGTAAACCATGGCCAAACTCATGGAACAAGGTGGTGAGTTCGTCGTGAGTTAATAACGCAGGTTTGCCATCAACCGCTGGGCTAAAGTTACACACAAGGTACGCAACAGGAAGCTGTAAGCTGCCATCGGCTAGTGTTCTGCGAACTCGACATTCATCCATCCAAGCGCCACCGCGTTTTTTATCGCGGGCGTATAAATCAAAATAGAATTTAGCAATTAATTGACCGTCTTTTTCAATATGGAAAAAACGTACATCGTCATGATAGGTATCAAATTCGCTTTGTTCTTCAATATTAATGCCATACAACTTCTGCACGGTTTCGAACATGCCTTTTAAGACCGTATCGATTGGCAGGTAAGGACGAATTAATTCTTGCGAGATGCTGTATCTGTGCTGACGAAGTTGTTCGGCGCAGTAACTCACATCCCAAGGCTGCAAGGTATCAAAGCCGAAGGTTTCTTTCGCGTAAGTACTTAATTCAGAAAATTCTTGTTTCGCTTGTGGGACCGCTTTGCTGGCTAGGTCTTCTAAGAAGTCGATCACTTGTTGAGGTGCTTCGGCCATTTTGCTGGCGACGGAATATTCAGCGTAGTTGTTGAAATCTAATAACTGCGCAAGTTCATGGCGCAAGGCTAAAATTTCGTTCATCACGGCGGCGTTATCAAACTTGTCATCGCCGCCCGATTCTGAATAACGATCGGATGCGCGGGTCAAATACGCCTTGTACATTTCATGGCGCAATTCGCGATTTTCGCAGTAGGTCAAAATAGGGAAGTACGATGGGAAGTCTAATGTGAATAAATAGCCTTCTTTCTCTTTAAATTGAGCGTCCTTCGCTTCAGCTTGCTGCTTAGCTAAGGCTAACGCGGAATCCGGTAAACCTGCTAGCTCGCCTTTGTCGGTAATCAACTTAGACCAAGCTTGGGTCGCATCCATTACGTTTTCACCAAACTTGCTGGTGAGTTCAGATAGACGTTGTTTGATTTCACCGTAGCGGGATTTTTTATCACCTTCTAATGCAATACCGGCTAAGCGGAAATCGCGCAGAGCGTGTTCGATGGCGGTTTTCTGTTCGGTACTTAATGTCGCAAATTCATCGCTATCGGCTAACTTTTTATAAGCTGTGTATAAATCTTGATTTTGACCCATCTCGGTAGAGTAAGCACTTAATAACGGCAAGCAGGCGTTGTAAGCGTCACGCAGTTCGTCACTGTTCACAACGGAGTTCATGTGGCTGATTGGCGACCAAGCTTGGCTAAGTTCGTCATCCCATGCTTCCATCGGCGTTACCAGTGCATCCCAGCTAACCGGCGTTTCACCTGAGTTAATGGCGGCGAGTAATGCATTAATGCGCTGGCGGTTGTTGGTTAATAACTGCTCCATAGCAGGCTGTGCGTGTTCAGCCTTTACTTGAGAAAACGGCGGTAAAGCATTTGCGGCGGTTGGCTGTAATAAAGGATTGTCGCTAATAGTAGACATAAAGAGAGGCTCGCCTGTGAAACGGTATGAATAAAACATTCTAGAATGTTAATTAGATGATGGCGAATGGATAAAATTCAAGATAAGCGGCATACTTTATCCCAATAATTTTTCTCAGCAATTTTCGTGATCAAAGGCAGAAAGTCACTATGGCAAAGTCCGTTCGCAGTTACCAAGGAATGACCCCTAAGCTAGGCAACAAAGTATTTGTTGATGCCAGTGCGGTGGTGATTGGCGATGTTGAGATAGGCCAAGACAGCTCGGTATGGCCGTTAACGGTGATTCGTGGCGATATGCATCATGTGCGTATTGGAGAGCGCACTAGCGTGCAAGATGGCTCTGTTCTGCACATTACTCATGCCAGTGATTTTAATCCAGGTGGCTATCCATTAATCATTGGTGATGACGTGACGATTGGGCATCAGGCGATGCTGCATGGCTGTACGATTGGTAATCAGGTATTAATCGGTATGAAAGCGATGGTGATGGACGGTGTGGTGATTGAAGATAAAGTGATTGTGGCGGCTGGGGCTTTGGTGCCACCGGGTAAAGTCTTGGAAAGTGGCTTTATGTATGTGGGCAGTCCGGCCAAAAAAGCGCGTCCGTTAACTGAAAAAGAGCTGCGCTTTTTCCCCTATACCGCCAGCAATTATGTGAAGCTAAAAGATAAACATATTGCGGAAGGCTATGGCGAATAATATTTTGCTTTAACGGACAGTGTAGGGTGACGCTCTAACGGAAAGTAAGAAACCTTTTTCCTGCACCGACTAAATGCTCTTGCTCATTACAGCTAGCAAGACTGATTTTTCCATGTTGGTTGTAAAGCAGTTTGGTGATGCCTGCATTAACCAGTGATTCATTCAGTTTAAACGCATGCTCGTTATCTAATCCTAAGTAATGTTTGGCAATAGCAGTAATCGGCCCACCTGAAGTAAAGACAACGACATCTTTTCCAGCGGCTTTTTCGATGGTGCGCATTAATGCATCACGACAACGCTGCGTAAACTGATTCCAAGATTCTGCATAATCATCATCGTATTCACCACTTATCCAGCGATCAACTGACGTTGTAAATAACTTCTGAAAAGCCTTGTTGGGATTTTCTTGTTTGGCTAAGTAAATACCCAGTGCGGTTTTTTGCACCAAATTATTGCTGGCGATGCCTTCGTTAGAAAAACCTGGAACGTTTAATTCTGAATGTGCTGCTGCAATAATTTCATCGCCATCAAATTCGTTAAAGCCTCTATCTTCAATAACGGGTCCGTGGGCGTGCCAAACTTTTTGTGCACCTTGCAGAGTTTCACGGTGACGACGCATCGCACCATGAATCGCAAGGCTAGCTTCTATACCTCGTGCGTTTAATGAGTTACCCACCAACTGTCCTTGCTGATGACCTAGCTCGGAGAGTTGATCGTAATCGAGCTTGTTAAAGCCCGCTTGACCATGGCGAACGAGGTAGATGGCGGCCATTATTTAATGCCTGAATTTTTAATGATTTTATTACAGCGCCAGTTTAGGTAGTGCACGATCACCCAAAAAAACTTGAAGGTTTTATTATCAGTTTGCTTATGGTGATAGCGGTAATAAATTTGCTGCACAATCACGGCTAAACGGAATAAACCAAATACTTCATAGAAGGCCCAGTTTGATTTGTCGAAGCCCATTTTTTCGCAGTAATAATCAACCACCTCATCACGGGTTAACATACCTTCAAGATGCGTAGGTTGGCGACGCACTTGGCGCATGACCCAATCATCATCGGCTTGCACCCAGTACGCTAGACTGCTGCCTAAATCCATTAGAGGGTCGCCTAATGTGGCCATCTCCCAATCTAAAACACCAATGATGTTTTGCGGATCTTTAGGGTCGAGAACGACGTTGTCCATACGGTAATCGTTATGAATAATGCAGGTAGACACATCGGCAGGTTGATTGCGATTAAGCCAATCCATTGTTTTATTAAAGCTGGGCACATTCCAGGTTTTAGATTTGGTATAGCGACCACTCCAGCCATCGACTTGGCGTTTTACATAGCCTTCGCCTTTGCCTAAATTATCAAGACCTGCCGCTTTGTAATCGACTTTGTGAAGATCAATTAATTTATCTAAAACAGAGAGACTAAAATTACGATTTTCAGACGCAGAGAGTTTCATGCCACGAGGAAAATTATTGCGAGGAATAATTCCGTGCAAACGTTCCATCACGTAAAAATCACTTTCAATCACTGATTGATCATCACAAAAAGCAATCATGTCGGGCACAAATGGATAAACCGGTTTTAAACCCTGCATAACATTAAACTCGCGCTTCATGTCGTGCGCAGAGGCCGCTTTATGCCCTGCTGGTGGGCGACGCAAAATAAGATCGCCGCCTTTAATCGAGTCAGGATATTTTAAATGATAAGTAAGATTCGAAGCTCCACCTGAGAATTGTTTTACTTCAGGCAGTTGATCACCTAGCTCAACACCTTGCTGAGTCAGCCAATCGTGAACGGCTTGAATATCAAAAGCATCACTATTACGTAAGGCTTTTGCTTGATCGATAAATTGTTCAGACATCAAAATATCCTAAGTGATGTTATTTTTTATTGAAAACCGGATCATACTTTTTCATTTTCACTGCAGTTTTAGCAACCAAGCGAGCGAAAAGCCATGGCATGTAGCGCTTAACAAAATATGCACGACGCCCCATGGTATGAGGGTTACAAATTAATTTATTCTTCTTCATATCACGATAGCAAATATCGGCCACGTCATCAGCAGTCAATTCAGACGATTCAAATACTTTATCAACCATCTTTAATAATTGTGGATCGCTTGTACGCATGCCTTTATCAAGGTTGGTGCGGAAGAAACCAGGGCATAAAACAGTTGTGCCAATGCCGTAAGGTTTTAATTCATGATGCATGGTATCGCTTAACGCAACCACTGCGGCTTTTGTCACATTGTAAGAAGCCATTAACGGAGCGGTCATTAAGCCTGCAAGTGATGCGGTATTAATAAAGTAACCGCTGCCTTGGTTTTTCATCATTGGTGTAAAAGTACGACAACCTAAAGCAACACTTTTTAGATTAATGTCGATAACCCACTCCCAAGTAGACCAATCGCCTTGCTCGATACGGTCACCGGTTGCGACACCGGCGTTGTTAATAACGACGTCGATACCTTCCCAACGCTCTTCAACTTTTACTAATAGGTTTTGCCATTGCTCAGGTTTCGTCACATCTAGATTATAGACCCAGCCACGCCCACCCGCTTGATCAACTAAACTCAACGTTTCTGCTGCGCCGTCTAGATTAATATCTGCGATGCAGATGTCTGCGCCTTCTTTAGCAAAACGAAGTGCCAGTGCTCGGCCTAGGCCACTTGCCGCGCCAGTGATTAATACTCTGCTCATAATGAGTCGACTCTTATTAGAATTTATTAAGCCTATACTAAAATGCGATCTACTATCTATGAAATGAATAGTTTTAATGAGAATATATTCTTATTGTTCATGACTGATTCTAGAGTGATTGAGTACCGATATGAAAGCAACTATTGATATTTCACGGGTTGATTTGAACCTGTTTGTCGTTTTTGATGTAATTTATCGAGAGGGCAACCTAACACGAGCCAGCGAAGCGTTAAATCTATCGCAGCCCGCTGTAAGCCACGCGCTATCTAGGTTGCGTGATCGATTTGATGACCCATTATTTGAACGTTCAGGAAAAAAAATGGTGCCAACTCCTCTCGCAAAAGCGATTATTGAGCGTGTGCGAGAAGGGCTAGGGAGTCTAGAGTCGACCTTAAGCGATGGGCTGATTTTTGACCCTGCAACGGCAGAGCGAACCTTTACGATTGCGATGCGAGATGTATTAGAAGCGGAAGCTTTGCCAGAAATAGCCAAACACCTGCAATCCATCGCGCCACATATTAGTATTCGCAGTGTCCAAATGTCGCGACGGGATATCGAAAATGCACTTATTCGTGGCACGATTGATTTTGCGGCAGACGTGCTGATACCGGTATCGAAGCAAGTGCATCACGGCTTAATTGGCAGTGAAGGTCTGTCTGTGATGATGGCGAAAGGGCATCCTATTGCTGAGAAAATCAGTCGAGAAGATTTTAATATCAATGATTATTTGCAGGCTAAACACATTCAAGTTTCAAGTCGTGCAAGTGGTTTAGGTATCGAAGATGTGGCGTTATCGCGCCTAGGCGCAAGCCGAGAAATAGCCATGCGCTGCCAGCATTATTATGCGGCCGCGAAAGTCGTTGAGAAAACAGACTGGTTATTAACCTTGCCCACCACTTATGCCTCCGCTTTAAGTGACGAAAGTCATCGCAATAATCCGTACATTATTTTTCCATTACCGTTTAAAGCCGAGCCATTAGAAGTGCATTTGTATTGGCATCATAAAGCCGAACACGACCCAGCCATGATTTGGTGTAAGCAGCAAATTGAAAATTTGTTAATGGGCTGAGTTTAAAATTTATGAGCGGCTTAGGCTTAATAGTAGAAATGTATAGATAAAATTTAGTTATTAATATCGGCTCCAGAAACTCATAGATGAACTAGTCTTATAGAATAATTGTGATTAACGTGAGCCCTAGAAAAATGATCCCTATTACGCAAGATGTAATTGATTATGTTACAGAAGGTTTTACTATCCCTTCTATGCCTAAAATCTTAATCGCGGTGCAAAAGATATGTGCGGATGAAGACGGTAACATTACAGACTTAGCGGCATTAGTGAGTACTGATATTGGTTTATCATCAGCAATATTAAAAACCATTAACTCTCCTATTTATGGTATGAATAGAGCGATTAGCGACATTAGTCAGGCTGTTATGCTGCTTGGAATGGGATCTGTTGCGACTTTAATTTCAGGTATTCTAATTAAGCAAAGCTTTCAAGGAGAATCTGCCATTCGATTCGAGCGACTATGGGATAATTCAAGTTTAGTTGCTGATACTATGGTTTTTATTGGCCAAAATATTGAGGATAAAATTCCTCCTGAAAACTTATATACAGCGGGGCTATTTCATGATTGTGGAATTGCTGCGATGAGCATCAAGTTTTTTTCTACTTATTTAGAAACCTTATTGACTGCAAACGAAGATCACTCTAAAACTCAAGTAGAATTCGAAAATGAATACCACAAAAGTAATCATGCGGTGATTGGTTATTTCATTGCATCTGGTTGGAAGTTACAAAGGGATATTTGCAAGGTCATATTGAATCACCATGAGGCTGATTTTCTTCAGCATAACAAAGATCATATGGAAAATTTAGTTTATGCAACATTAAAAATTGCAGATAACTTAGTCAGCAGTATTAAGCGTCGACAGAATATTGAAGGTTGGAATGATGTTAAAGAATCTTGTTATTTTCAATTGGGTATTAATGAGGATATCTATCTAGATCTAAGTGAAGATATTGAAGAGTTATGGCAAAAAATTGAATAACTATTGTTAAATAGATCGACCTTTCAGCCACACCCTAACATTAGACCAACGGTTAATTAAAAGTGCTGCACAGATAAGACTGCAACCAACCAGTTGCAGTTCAGACATTTTTTCGTTAAACCAAAAAGCAGCAATTAATGCCGTCCAAATAGGTTCCAGAATCATAATAACCGCCGCATGACTCGGCGTTGTTAAACCTTGAGCATAGGTCTGCAATAAAAAACGAGCGGCCGTCCCCACGAGCGCACTCAGTAGCAACCATTGCACCATAGAACCTGTCGCGGCTTCTGGCCAGGTTTCCATATTGGCTGAAATTAAAATCCCCATGATACCCACAAATGATAGGGAAATCGCGGTGAGAGCGGTCGCCGACATTCGCACAGCCGCGCGACCATTTAAAATAAACGTCATCGAAAGCAAAATGGCTGCCCCCAGAAAAAACAACTGACTCTTTTCTGGATGAAAGCCATTTTCTAGTCCTAACAACCCTAAACCAATAAACGCGACAGGCAGAGCCAACCAATTACTTTTTTCAACTTTGGATTTAAAAATAAAATAGCTAATGGGGGCAACTAAAATGGAAGCAATACTCGTAATAAACGCACCTTCCCCTAAATTTTCGGCATGAAATAAACCGAAAATCCATAAGCACATAGACGTCCCAAATAGAATGCCGACTTGAGCAGACGCAATCCATTGCTTGGGGTTTAAGCCAATAAGAGAACGCTGACTGAAAAGTGCAAGAAAAACACCGGCTAATAAAAAGCGGCTACCAATAAATAAAAGTGGCGGCATTTCATTAACGGCTTCTTTTGAAAACATCCAGCTGACCGCAGACAGTAGTGTAACAATGATGAGTAAAGCATCGGCTTTAAGAGAATGGTTATGCAAGGCGATAACAACGTATTAATTAAATAAGGTATGCATAATACCGATAAACAATTTTATGCATACCTTTTACTGATGAACGCAGTGTTCTATTTATTACAATAAATTTCAGTTACTTTTTAGCCACTGTTTCAGACACTATTTTAGTGGCTATGAAAAATTAAACTCAGCGATCATTTCTTTCAGATTGTTAGCGGTTGCTGTTAAAGCCGCCGCTTGCTCGCCGGTAGAGCTAGAAGAGCGCTTAGTATTTTCAGACAGTTCTTTGGCGGACTCAGTCGTTTGGCTGATATTGCTGATCACTTGAGTCTGCTCTTCACTCGCGGTAGTGATTTGAGCATTCATGTTATTAACCAGTTCTAGGCGATTGAATAACGATAGAATTTTTTCATTGGCCTCTTTAAAGGATTCTGAAAGAGATTGGGTTGCAGTACTGCTCTGAGTCATAGCATTCATAGATTGGTCAGCACTCTTTTTGAGCCCCTCGATCATGTGTTGAATCTCCTCCGTTGATTGCTGCGTCTTACCAGCCAGATTACGAACCTCGTCGGCTACTACCGCAAACCCACGGCCTTGTTCGCCTGCTCTCGCGGCTTCAATTGCTGCGTTCAGTGCTAATAAGTTGGTCTGTTCAGCAATACCTTGAATGGTTTGTAAGATGCCATAAATCCCTTCAACTTGAGTACTGAGTTCACTCACATCGTTCGCACTAGAGGACGTGACATTATTTAAAGCGATAAACTGCTTATCCAAATCTTGAATTTGGGCACTAACCGATTGACCACTGCTGTTTACATCCGTTACTTCATCGTGTGCGGCCTGTACATTGGTAGCGATTTCAGATGACGCAATTTCTAGTTCAGTCATCGCTGTACTGACACTGTCCATGCTTAAGAATAAATTTTCAGAGTTCTGCTGATTATGCATTGCGTTGGTATTTAGGATTTCAGCTGAGCTTTGTACGCTATTGGATATATCGCGCATTTTTTTGATGACGTTCTCTATTCGCTCCATCATTTCATTTAGTTGATGAGCAAGCGGGGCCATATCGTTCGTGCCCTGGACTGGAATTCGAAAACTTAGTGGAGTGTCTACAGCAGACATCGTTTTAATACCCGATACCAGCTTGTAGATCCCTGTTGTGATTTTATTCACCAAATAGAGTGCAGCTAATATTAGCAAGACTGATATAAATAGGCCTCCGGTAATAGAGGAAACGGCTTGAGCATCAAAGATTGATTGCCATTCTTGTTGTATAAAGGCATTCATTGCCTCAGGAGAGACCTTACCCGCTTGATTTGCAATGAAGTCTTGGCTTGCCTTCGCCAAGTGATCACGCTGTGCCGTCATATCACTAATAGCAAAATATATGATCATTAATGTAGAGAGCAGAGCAGGTACAGTCGCTGCGAGCACAAGTTTGGTTTTAACAGAGTATGCCATTGATAATGATGCCTTTTAATAAATCTATATCATGAGTGTAGTGCAAAATTACTAGGGAACAAATTTTAACCAGCGACTTTCATTACATCCTCCATCATTGATAGATATTAATAGTAGACACACTATAGTTAATCCAATCTTGATGACACGGGACGCTCTAGCGTCTGTTACACAGATGTTGGTTTGTAAGGGCTATAACTGACCCTGTTCCGCCCATTTCTCTTCGACTCATAAAGTGCGGAATCAGCCGAGCTCACGACATTGAGGTGATAGGTATCTGAGGTACTATTAGTAGAAGTAGGTAGTGTAGTAGAAGTAGACTGTGCTTGCGGCACTATTGTACTAAAGCCTATTGAGACAGTAACCGAATCGTATTGAGCTTCAGGCGAATGTTTGATCTTTAAATTCATTACGGTTTTAAGTAAACCATTCAATAATATTTTAGCACCTTCAGGGTCTGTATGAGGCAAAATAAAGGCAAATTCTTCACCTCCGTAGCGTGCTGCAAGATCTCCAGGACGACGAGAGCAGTTTTCAATAGCCGAGGCAATTGTTTTAATGCATTCATCGCCTTCGATATGACCAAAATAATCATTGTATTTCTTAAACTCATCAATATCGATTAAGACAACCGTTAGGGGAGTATGCTCTCGGCGGCAACGTTTTAGCTCTAGATCCAACTGCTCATCAAAGGTACGTCGATTGGCGAGACCAGTCATACTGTCTGTAGTGGCTAATTTTTCAAGTAAGGTAATCGCTCTGTGATAATCAAGATGGGTTTTAACTCGAGCCGCAACGACTCTAGGCTTAAGTGGTTTCACAATGTAATCAGCAGCCCCCACATTGAAGACTTTTTCTTCAAAATCATCCTCAATATTACTGGTAATAAATAGGATGGGAATGTGCTGCGTTGCTTCGTCATTTTTTAAAATTGAGCATACTTCTAAGCCAAGAATGTCGGGTAATTCGACATCTAATAAAATTAAATCTGGCTTGCATTCGTTCACCATAATAAATGCTTGTTTGGCATCTGAGGCAAAACGGATACGGCCTATTTTATTTAGTACTTTGTTGAGTGCAATAACAACAGAGCTGTCATCATCAACAATCAATATGTCGGGTAGATTAGTACTTTCTTTCAGCATTAAACTAGGCCTTTATGTAACGATTTAAAAGAGGCTCTAATACTTGAGCTGCATCTTTATAATTTAATGTTGTCAAGCTAACGTCGAGCTCTTGGAATAATGTTTCACCTAAGGCTTCATGTAATGACTGCTTAGAATTTTCGATTATTTCGATTACTCCTAAATCCTGCTCTGATAATAATGTTAAAATGTGTTTTAGTGTTTCAATTTTTAATTCAGGGGCTGATGAGGTTTGAGATAATTCTGCGCTCTTCATTTCTTTCCAGCTGTCTAGTATTGATGAGCTAGCCTGTTTAAGGCTGCTTAACTCTTTGGAAAGATTGATAAGGACTTGCTGTACAGGCCTGCCACCTGATCGTAACAATTCTTCAGCATCCGCAGAGTATTCTTGTATTTTTTCAGCACCAATCATTCCTGCAGAACTTCTAAGCTTATGTATTTGAGATGCCAGTTGAAGGCGCAGATCTTTGTGTTCTAAATTATCAAAATCGTCAGCGGGAGGGTGACATAGATTCTCATGCTCGAGTAATAGACCGTCAAGCGTACTCAATAGAAGTTGCTTGTCGTTAAGTAATAGGCCTTTTGCTTTGTACATATTAAGCCCGCTAATTTCTGGCCATTGGTTACCTTCAGTATCAGAAGACTGGATGGATTCAATTGCTAACAATTTTTCTCGATAAGACTCTACTAGAGTGCGTAGAACGTTTATTAACTTAGAAGGATCAATCGGCTTCGTCAGAAAATCATTCATGCCAGAGTCAAGTGCACGTTTCTTTTCTTCTAATAATGCGCCCGCAGTGAGGGCAATAATAGGCACATTTACGAGCTTTAATTGCTGACGAATTCTGCGGGTTGTCTCAAGGCCGTCGAGACCTGGCATCTGAACATCCATCAATATCGCATCATAATTATTCGAAGAATCTTCTAATAACGTAAGTGCTTCTTCACCACTGGATGCTGTCTGCACAATAGCACCGTTATGCTCTAGAATATGGCTGACAACAATCAAATTTATCGAACTATCATCCACAACCAATACCTCGACATTCGGTAGCCACTTTGCCGCCACTGCTTGAGTATGAGTTGATTGCATAACACGCTTAGCATTGCCTGTTGTTGAAGTCACAATGTCATTCACCGAATTAAAAAGCGTTGATGAGTTAACCGGCTTCATTAAGAAGTTATTTACCAGGTGCTTAGAATCATGCAAAATAATTTCATTTTTATCATGGGCCGAGATCATCAAAATAGCCGGCAGATTATCGATTCCAACATGATCAGCCAACGACGCTATGGCAGTTATTCCATCCATGACAGGCATTTGCCAATCAACAATCATGGCATCTGGTGGCCGTAACTTATTTTCTTGGCGACCTAAATAGGTTTTAACAAGTTCATCACCATTTGTGACTACCTCTGAGCGCCAACCTAGGGCGCGAGTCATTTTTTGCAGTTGTATTGCATCTGCGGGGTCGTCTTCTGCAATAAGCACAAACAGTGTCTGGTTTTGGTTATCTTGCATTACAATTTCTTCAACCGATTGCACTTTAAATGTGAGATCAACCCAAAACTTGCTGCCTTGATTGACGGTGCTTTCAACACCTATCTCTCCCCCCATTATTTGCACTAGTTGACGCACAATAGATAATCCTAACCCCGTCCCACCGAAGCGGCGAGTTGTACTGGAATCTGCTTGGGTGAAAGGTTTAAACAAATGAGTTTGAGCGTCGTGTGAAATGCCAATCCCTGTATCTTTGACAGAAAAACGCACGTTAATGTGGTCTGCTGGTAATTCGCTTTCATTAGACATAACCTCTACACAGATGGTTATTCTACCAATGGTTGTAAACTTTAGAGAATTACTGAGTAAATTTCCTAAAACTTGTCGTAAACGAATACTGTCAGAAATAATCCAAGAAGGTAGGTTGGGGTCTAGCTCAGAAGTGAACTCCAAATTTTTGGCTTCTGCTTGTATAGAAAAAACGCCGGATATTTCTTCGATTAATTCTTGTAACTCAACCGGATTTTCTTCTATCATCATCTCGTCGGCTTCAATTTTAGCCAAATCTAAAACATCATTAACGATACCTAATAATGACGTACCTGATATTTGAATTTTTGATACTAATTGATGTTGAGCGTTAGTTAATGGCTCTTCTGCTAACAGATACCCAAGGCCTATAATCGCATTTAGTGGTGTTCGAATTTCATGGCTGGTATTGGCTAAAAAGGCACTCTTTGCTTCAGTAGCCTGCTCCGCTTCTCGCAACGCTGTTTGCAACTTTTTTTCGGCCATGAGTCGCTCAGAAATATTGCGAACGGATGCAGATATAGACATCTTATCGTCCAAATTGATCGAACTTAAACTGACCTCAATTGGAATTTCATGACCATTAGCATCCAGGGCTAATAGTTCGATGCCACGATCTACATTTTTTTCTTTAACTTGATTCAAGTAATCAGCAATACGACTTTTATAACGATCTTTCAGGTGATTGGGCACGAGCTTTTCGATAGAACACTGCTCTAATTCTTTTCTAGGATAGCCAAACATGGTTTCAGCTTGGGCATTGATCATTTGAATAATGCCAGAGTCATTGACTACTAAGGTGGCATCTGGAGCAGATTCAAGTAGGCCTTTAAAGCGTGAAATCTCTTCGGCTCTTTGCGACTCAATTTGTGCTTTCATGTTATCGCGATGGCGAATGATACCGCTTAACCAGATCCAGTACTGAACCATAAGGCTAATACAGTACACAAACAATAGTGAAACAATAACACCCGTTAACTTGATTGCAATTTCTTTAAAGACTATAAATTGAGGCGTTGCGCTATAAATCTTAAGAATACGATCGTCTGATGTTTTACTGATAGGCAGAGGGGTATGCTTAGCAAAAATATACCCTTGATGACCGCTATAACTGATCAGATCATAAGGCTTAAAATTATTGAGTAGTGTTGCAGGCGTATACTCATCTTGCCAGCGGTAGGGATGAGCATGGTCAAACGAAAATGCTTTAAACTTCTCGGGATGGAGTAAAAATTCATCTAAAGTATTCGTAATGTAAAGCTGATTATTCTCGGCAATATTATTTGTCGTGTGAGTTAAAACATTTTGTGCATTAACATTAATAATAATGATACCAAATGGGCTGCCGTCAGGATTAAAAAGTGGCGTAGAGAAACGCCAAATAGGACGATAGGGCCTCTCCACCTTGTCTAGTTCACGATTTAAATTCATGTCTGAGGTAAATACACCGCCCAAGCCCGCTTGAAGCGTTGCTCCGATATAAGGCTCATTTTTCTTAGATTGTAATTGCCCAACCTCAAAGGTTTTTAACTCTTCACCATTGCGCTGTACTTTCACATGCTCTTGCCACGTAGCATCAGCACGAATAAAGCGCACCTGATGCACATCGGTTTTAGAAAGCATATAAGCCTTAAAAATATTGGCGAGCCCTTCATTTAATACACCGACAAAGGCTTTATTTTGAGCAGCGGAAGATTGATTATTGTTAGCTGTAATTAAAGAATTTATAACGGGGGTGCTGGCAAGAAATAATACATCACGACGGTATTTTGTAGCCTCATCCTCAAGCGCGGTAATTGCGGAATCTTTGGTGATTGAGAGATTATCACTAACCTTGTGCAGAGTATTCTGAGCGATCAACCAAGATGCAAAAAATAATATAAATCCGAAAAGGATCAGTGTAGAAGGCACTGATTGCTTGAATTGAGCACTTTTCAAAAAAACGACAACGCTCTGGATGCTGAATTGATGAGACAACGTGTCGATATCTTCTGTTACATGTTTAGCACGCAACACATGATTGATGAATAAAAGACAAAAAGTGAGCATTAAGCCAAGCAGTAAAATCCAACTGATATTCCAAGGTTTAATTTGGTTAATCATCTTTTTTGAAGGTGACAATAAAAGTTGCCAGCTTTGACCCAATACATAAATGTTGCGTATTCTTTGGTAGTACTGAGCATGACTCGTTTGAGGGAGTTTGGAAAAATAGAAGGGTTCGTTGTCTGCGGTATTGGTTAACGTTATCTGCGCGTTGTCTACTTCAGATTCTAGATTGGCTAAAACGTCATCGATAACTAATGGGGCATATGACCAACCTAATACATACTTTTCTCTGGAGTCAATTGTGGCTAGATTTACACCTGTAGGGTAGACGGGGAGTAATACCAATGCACCCTTGCGTGTTTTGTTGTTTGCCTGAACCAAGGTAATAGGGGCTGTTAAATAGGGTGTATCATTGCGAGCGGCTGCTAAGGCAGCCGCTCGTCTATTTGACTCAGAGCCAATATCAAGCCCCAGTGCTTGTTGGTTTTTATCAAGGGGATATATATGCTGAATAACAAAGCGGTCTTTGTCATGAGGTATTAATGTGCGGATGCTGAAATCAGGCAATCCTAGTGTTATGCGTGTTTCTTCAATAAATTCGCTTTCTTTGTCGATAGGGACTCGACGTATATAACCAAACCCCAATGCGCCCGGAAACTCTTGCTCAAGATTCCTGTTATTACTGTATTCTTCAAACTGCTCACGATTGATCTTATTGACCCCTACCGCTGACATGGCCCCACGTACACTGCGTAGACCGTATTCAAAATGCCGAAAACGCTGATTGATAAGTGCTTCAGTTTTGTTAGCGATGTCATTTGTGTATGACTTAACTTCGTATTCATTGTGGTAATTAAGGCCCCAAGCAATCGCCAGTGTTAGAATGATACCGCTAAGTAATGGCAGCCAATAGGTGGCCATGTTTGCTTTTTTAGCGTCTTCAATGCTCATATTTGGTAACTACTTTTAATATCAACCGCAGGGACGGGCTTAGATAAATAGTAGCCTTGTAGAAAGGTAACGCCGAGTTCTTTTAAGCGATGAGCCTGGTCTATTGTTTCAACGCCTTCGGCGACAGTTTGTAATTTCATACTTTGTGCAAGCGTAATAATGGTTCGTACTAATATCTCATCAGGTTCATCAATATCAAGTTGAGAAACAAAGGCCTTATCAATTTTCAATACATCCACAGGTAAATCTTTCAAGTAACTTAAACAAGAAAATCCTGTACCAAAATCATCAATGGATATGGTAAAACCAAGCGCTCTGAGCTGGTTAAGGTCCTTTGTTATTTGAGCCAGATTTTGCAGCATTAAGCTCTCGGTTATTTCAAGCTCAATCATTTTAGGGTTCAGGCTGTATCGATCAATCGCGTTCAGCAGAAAGCCAATGAAAGAAGGGTCCATGAATTGAACGGGGGAAATATTAATGCACATACGAATGTCCAACCCGTTGTCACACCATTGCCTAAGTTGCGAGAAGCAATATTGGATCATACGCTCACCAAGAGGAATGATTAAACGAGTCTCCTCTGCCAGAGGAATGAATTCAATGGGAGGAATAAGCTCGCCGTTATGACCCTCAATTCGCATAAGTGCTTCTACAGCAAAAATTTGACCACTATGTGAATCAATAATCGGTTGGTATAAAGCAATAACGCCTTGGTCAGTAATCGCCGCTTTAATTTGCTTGTAGCGCTGGCGGCGGGTTAAAAAGACAGATTCCATTTCCTCAGAATAAAAGCAATACTTTTCGTCGGGTATTTCTTTTTTAGCTCTTTGTAAGGCGGCATCGGAATGAAGCAATAATGACTCAATATTGTCAGCATCATCCGGATAAATACTAAGCCCCATGCTAATTGAAAAATTATCAATGCCCGCATGTTGCTCCGTCAGTTTCATGACTGATTCTTGAATCTTCAGCGCCAAGTTTGCCAGGCTCTTTGGGTCTTCTAACTCGGGCACCAAAATCATAAACTCATCGGCATTATGACGGCTTAGAATCTCATTATTCTGTAATTGATTTTTTACTTGTTTAGCAATGTTTTTTAGTAAAACATCGCCAAATTCAAAACCAAACTCCTCATTCATTAACTTAAATCGGTCAACATCAAGTAAAATCAAGCCCAACTTTCTATCGGTATTTTGGCTATGCTCAAGCTGAACCGTTAGGCGCTCCATAAATAAAAAGCGATTGGGGAGGTGTGTTAATTGATCATATTGCAGAGTATGTGACATTTTTAGGTCTAAAATACGAGCCTTATTAATGTCAGAAAAAACAATAACGCCACCAATAACCTGTCCAGAATCTGAAACTAATGGGGCGGCACTATTTTCAATGCCAACCCATTGACTCGTCTGTTTTTTCATCTGACAGTTTATTGCCATACCCACAATACGGTTTTCTTCAATCGCGATACGGACAGGGTTGACGTGTACAGGGCTCTCGTCGGCCTTTCTTAAAGGCATAACCGTTTCAATGAGCTGGCCTTTTACCTCTATTAAGCAAAACACCAATCATCAGCTCAGCTGCAGGGTTTAAAAAGGTAATGCGGCCGTCTTTATCGGTAGTAATCACCGCGTCACCAATCGCGTCGAGGGCAACCTTGGCGTGGCGAAGCACTTGCACTACGTCGCGCTCTCTTGCGTGCAAGGCTAAATGCGTTTGAACGCGCGCAGCGACGACCAACGGATGAAGTGGTTTAGATAAAAAATCAACCGCCCCCGATTTAAGGCACACCAACTGTTCTTCAACTGAATTATGTGACGTGATAAAAATCACGGGGATGTCGCGCGTGGAGTCATGCTCTTTTAACTTGCCCAAAACCTGAAGGCCATCGAGCCCAGGCATCTCGATATCCAGTAATATAACGTCAGGTTGAGTATTACGCGCAATTTCTAAAGCGGATAAACCTTCCTGTGCAAAAAGCACTTGGCCAATATCTTTTAAGGCGTCGTGTAGAAAGGTAATTTGACTGATATCGTCATCAACCACCAAAATCTTATGCAGTGACTCATCACTTGAAAACATGCACTCTCCGAATCCGCTTCTTTCAAGCTATGGCAGTGATGGAATGAATGAACAATCGGTTTATTTATCTCATCAGAAGTTGTATTTATAAAAATACGTATATGAGAACCAGTCTTATATAAAGTAGACAAAGATAACCAAAAATACAACTAATGCAGGCTAACCAATATGCTCGTGGTGAATAGGCCTACTCAGCAGTAAGCATTTACTCTTTGCCTATAAAATCAAAATCAAAATCAAAATCAAAATCAAAAGGATATGGTGACATTTTGCCTGAGTTAGAACGGCTTTTTCATAAAATTCAGTGGGAAATAACAATGTGCGCTTGTATCAGAATCTGAATTATCCAATACCCGAACACAGGTATCGCCAGCAGTCGATACAGAGAATTTTAAGAAATATCAGGGTAGTTGGTGAGAAGTAGTAAATTGTACACTTATGATCTATAGTATATCTAGTTGTTCATTATTGAACAATCAGGTATTGAAAAGGAGGGGTTGATATGCCTAATACTCAAAACTCATCCAATATAAATAAGAATCAACTGACACGAGTTGCAGTAAAACTATTTTTTGCCATTACAGACAGTTGGTCATTAACAGATAAGCAGCGCTGCATTCTTGCGGGAATAGAATCTAGAACGACGCTTAGAAATTGGCGCATGAAGTTAGATACCGGAGATGCCATTGCGCTATCCAGAGATACTCTTGAGCGCTTATCCTACATAGCAGGTATCTACAAAGGCATTCAGCTGCTCTTTAGTCAGCAATCCATGTGGAACGAATGGGTTAAAAAGCCGAATAAACACTTTGCTGGTCAATCTGTTCTAGACCGCATGTTAGCAGGCAACGTGTCTGACCTTTCGGATGTAAGACGCTATATAGACGGTTGGCGCGGAGAACACTTTGGATAAGACCCACCTTTCTAAAAGATGCTTTCGGTTAATTCCTAGCCATTATCCGCCGATTCAGTTGTTTGAGAATCTATTAGATCCGGATGAGCTGGAAGCCGCTTATTATTTAGAAAGCCTAACGAATGATCGTTTGCGAGACGAAGCTGGTGATATAGCGCTGGTTGCCCCAGAAGATCGAGTAACTGGGCCGGGCACCTCAGCCATCATGGCGGCTTTTACTCATACGGGCATCGCCAGCCGTTTCTCTTCAGGAAACTACGGCGTTTATTACGCGGGTTTAACGTTAGACACGGCACTTGCTGAATCACGTCATAGCCGTGAGCGCTTTCTATCGGATACCGATGAAGAGGCTCTTGTTTTGACCATGCGTTGTTATGAATGCCGAGTGGATGCCGAACTGGTCGATCTGAGACGAGATGAAGCTTGCCATCAAGAAGAGTGGGGCAATGCTCAAGCTCAAGGGCTGCTTATTAAAACCCAAGATGAACTAGGTATCCTCTATCGGTCGGTACGCCACACAGGTGGTGAGAATATCGCCATACTTCGCCCGCCTGCTTTGATCCCTCCTGCTAATCAAACAAAGCATTATCACTACCACTGGAATGGTCAGGAAATAACCCATGTCTCTGAAATCAACAGTTAATCCTAGTTTGGCTGCACTGCTATGGCCTTTCCATAACCTACCGAATGAATATGTTGTCGTCGATACAGAATCGACAGGATTGTTTGACGAAGAAGGGGCACCAGGACTAATTAGCTTTGGCGCCGCAAGAGTCAAAAATGGCAAGGTCGAAGAAATCTTAGAAGTTAAATCTCGCCCGCATAGAGCGCTAAAAAAAGAAGCCAGCTTAATCAATGGTTTTGATATTGATGAGGTGAAAGCATTCCCACTGCCGATAGAACGCTGGGCACAGGTCGAGGCTTTGGTTAATGGTCAGCTGCTGGTTATGCACAATGCGGCCTTTGATTGGCGACTTATTCAAGACCATATTCAACGCTACCAACTTGCGCCCTTGAATATTACCGGAGTATTTTGCTCACAAAGAGCCGCGCAGCCTTGGGCCGAATCTATAGGCATTAAATGCTCATCGCGAGGACCAAGCCTAGACACCCTTACCGAATATTTAGCCGTTGAAAACTTAAGAGCAAAGCAGGGAAATATTCATCATGCCAGTGATGATGCGATACAAACGGCGGCAGTGATTAATAAGTTAGTCGCTTATCGTTAACTACTTATTGCTAACAATAGATACAATAGCCAAATACATTATTTAAAACGAAATTCAAACACGTACAGCACAGGTCGCCATGACACAGCCAACAGCTTCAAAAACAACAGCTTCAAAAACAACAGCCCCAAAAGCCAAAAAACCCAAAGCCGCCGTTAAAAAAGCGACCAAAGCAGCCGTTAAAAAAACAACCAGCTTCGAAGAAACCCTATGGGACAGCGCCAACAAACTGCGCGGCTCGGTAGAATCCAGCGAATACAAACACATTGTACTCAGCCTCATCTTCTTAAAATTCATCTCCGACAAATTCGAAGCGCAGCGCCAAAAACTGCAAAACGCAGGCATGGGCGACTACCTTGAAATGGTCGACTTCTACACCAAAGACAACGTCTTCTACCTACCCGTAGAAGCGCGCTGGCAAGAACTATTAACCCACGCCAAGCAAGACGATATCGCCCTAAAAATCGATACCGCCTTACACACCGTTGAAAAAAACAACAAGTCGTTAGCGGGGGCATTACCCGACAACTACTTCTCGCGCTTAGGGTTAGAAAGCAACAAACTGGCCGCGCTGCTCGATACCATCAACAACATCGACACCTATATTGAAGAGCAGGCTGAAGAACAAGCGGGCATCAAAGAAGGTGAAGAACACCTAAACGCCGAGGCCAAAGCCCTCGCCGAAGAAGACCTCGTTGGCCGCGTATACGAATACTTCTTAGGCAAATTTGCCGCATCCGAGGGCAAGGGCGGTGGCGAATTCTACACGCCAAAATCGGTGGTCGCGTTACTCGCCGAAATGCTAGAGCCTTACAAAGGCAAAATTTATGACCCCTGCTGCGGTTCGGGCGGCATGTTTGTGCAATCGATCAAATTTATCAACAGCCACAACGGCAACCAAAAAGACATCTCGATCTACGGCCAAGAATACACCAGCACCACCTACAAGCTGGCCAAAATGAACTTAGCCATTCGTGGCATCAGCGGCAACTTAGGCGAAGTCGCAGGCGACACCTTTTTTAAAGATCAGCACCCCGATCTAAAAGCCGACTTCATCATGGCCAACCCGCCGTTTAACCAAAAACAATGGCGCAGCGAAAGCGAGCTGGTCGACGACCCACGCTGGGCAGGCTACACCGCACCGCCCACCGGCAACGCCAACTACGCCTGGATATTACACATGCTATCCAAGCTATCCGAAGCGGGCACCGCAGGCTTCGTACTCGCCAACGGCTCGATGAGCAGTAATACCAGCGGCGAAGGCAAGATCCGCCAAGAAATCATCGACAACGACCACGTAGACTGCATGATCGCCCTACCTGGCCAACTGTTTTACACCACCCAAATACCGGTGTGTTTATGGTTTCTGACTAAAAACAAAGGCGAAGTAAAAAATCCAGACGGCACAATAGAACGCCGTGATAGAAAAGGCGAAACCCTATTCATCGACGCCCGCCAAATGGGCACCATGGCGAGTCGCATACACAAAGAACTCACCGACGACGACCTCGCCAACATCGCCGGCACCTACCACGCATGGCGCGGTGAGCAACACGATGGCAGTGGCGACTTAGCGGCCTACCAAGACATTGCAGGCTATTGCAAATCGGCCACCCTCGACGACATAAAAGCCAACGACTACGTACTCACCCCAGGTCGCTACGTCGGCGCCGCTGAAATAGAAGACGACGGCATTCCGTTTGAAGACAAAATGCGCGATCTAAGCCAAACCCTGTACCAGCAAATGCAAGACGCACAAGCTCTAGACGCCGCAATTAAGAAGAACTTAGAGGTGTTGGGCTATGGGGAATAAAGAAGTGGGGAATAAAGAAGTGGGGAATAAAGAAATGCTGAGTAAAAAGGCGGCCAATAACCCCCCGCAAACAGAGGAATTACCGCCCAGCCTCATCACCGATATTCAGCAAATTATCAACCAAGCCCGCACGCAGGTTAAGCAAGCGGTTAACCACGCCATGGTGCAAGCTTATTGGCACATCGGCCAACTCATCGTCGAACAAGAACAACAAGGCGCGCAACGAGCAGAATACGGCAAAGCCCAACTTCAGCAGCTTTCAGAGCAACTGACCACCGACTTTGGCAAAGGGTTCGACATAACCAACCTGCGCAACATGCGCCGTTTTTATCAAACGTTTCCAATTCGAGAGACAGTGTCTCTCGAATTGAGCTGGTCGCACTATAACGTACTGGCTCGTATCGAATCAGCGACCTCGCGCACTTGGTATCAGCAAGAAGCCGTACAACAGGCTTGGTCAGTGCGCGCGTTAGAGCGCCAAATTGGCACACTGTATTACGAGCGTCTGCTGTCTAGTAAAGAAAAACCGCGAGTAGAACAAGAAGCCCACGAAAAAATCCAAGATCACGAAAAAGCCCTCGCCCTTGCCAGCAATCCTAAAGACTACTTGCGCGACCCTTACATCTTAGATTTTCTCAACCTCGATGCAGGCGCGTATTTAGAATCCGATCTAGAGCAAGGCATTATCAGCAACATACAACAGTTCTTACTGGAACTGGGCAAAGGCTTTGCTTTTGTCGAACGCCAACAACGCATCATTACCGACGATGGCGACTACTTTATCGACCTGGTATTTTACAACTTCCACCTAAAATGCTTTTTATTAATCGACTTAAAATTGCACAAACTCAGCCATCAAGACGTCGGCCAAATGGACATGTACGTGCGCATGTACGAAGACCAAAAACGCCAGCCAGACGACAACCCCACCATCGGCCTAATACTGTGCAGCGAAGGCAATAATACCGTGGCAAAATATTCTGTATTGAATGAAAGCCAACAACTGTTTGCCTCAAAATACGTCACCCAGCTGCCCAGCGAAGAAGAACTGCGCATAGAGCTCGAAAAAGAACGCGCGCACGTTCAGCAACAACTACAAGAGAAAAATGCCCAATGAATGGCCTGTTGATAAAAGCAATGCAGTTGAAAAATGCAGATGAGTTAAGTGTGGTTGTGAAACAGAATTTGGAGGCGTTGGGTTATGGGGAATGAATGGCCGTTAGTAAAAATTGAAGATATACAAGCCCAGAAAAAAGGAGCCATAGCTATTGGGCCTTTTGGCTCCAGAATGAAAAGTGATTGCTATGTAAGTATTGGAATACCTGTTATTAGGGGAACTAATATTGATTCTGGATCTATTTTCAAAGGAAACTTTGTTTATATAAGCAAGGAAAAAGCAGATTCTTTAGGCTCATGTAATGTATTTAAAAATGATTTAGTGTTTCCACACAGAGGCTCCATTGGTGAAGTTGGGATTGTTGAGGGTGATGCAAAGTATGTTATTTCGTCCAGTTTAATGAAGCTCACTGTTGATGAGAAAAAGGTTAACCCTAAATTCCTATATTATTTTTTCAAATCCGAAATTGGTAAGCATGAGTTATTAAAAAATGCTTCTCAAGTTGGCACTCCCGGAATCGGCCAACCTTTAACATCCTTGAAAAGTATTGAATATAGAAATCCACCTATAGCCATACAAAACAAAATTGAAGAAATCATTTCTTCATTAGACAGCAAAATTCAACTAAACCGCGAAACCAACCAAACCCTAGAAGCCATGGCCCAAGCCTTATTCAAAAGCTGGTTCGTGGATTTTGATCCCGTATTCGACAATATAATCGCCCACAACCTAGCGCATAACAACGCGCCACTGCACAACATCCCAGAACCCTTATTGCCCCACGCCCAGCGCCGCTTGAACGTACACAATGTAGGTCGGGGTTCAGCCCGACAAACCGCCTCACAAGAATTCCATCATCTATTCCCACAAGCATTTGAGCAAAGCGACGAACCCAGTGTCGGCATTCAGGGCTGGGTGCCGAAGGGGTGGGGGGTAGATGGGCTTGGTAGTTTCATTAACTTCTCAAATGGCAAGTTGATGAAATCAACTGTTGATGGATTATATCCTCTGTACGGTGCGAATGGGATAATTGGCAAGACAAATGAAATACGGTGTAGTAATGCGATTATTATCGGCAGGGTAGGAGCTTATTGCGGCGCTATAAAGTACTGCCCAAGTTCGTTTTGGCCTTCTGATAATACAATTGTTGCTAGCTCTACTGAATCTGAAGATATGCTTCCGTTTATTTTGTATCAGTTGAAGTATTTAAATTTAAATCAATATGCGGGTGGAGCAGCTCAACCGTTATTAAACCAAGCGACATTAAAAAGCATTAAAGTAAGTGCGCCTAGTCGTTCTGCGTGTAATGTTTTCAATAAAACGGTGAGCGAATTTATAATTAAATCGACAAATTTAGAAAATGAGATTCATGTATTAGAATCCCTACGCGACACCCTCTTACCCAAACTCATCTCAGGGGAATTGCGCATTCCCGACGCCGTGCAAGCAAGCGAGGCATTAGCGAAATGACTTCAGGGTTCTCAAAACAACTCAGCGAGTTTTTGCAACAGCAAACCCCGGAACAAGTCGCGCAGTGGTTGCTGGAAACCATCAGCGCCGATAAAGGTTTGCAAAAACAGTGGCAAATAAAACTGTTATTAGCCTCAGGTAACGCCAGCGATTATAAAAAACTGCTCACCCAAGCCTTGCCTAAAAAAGACCTGCTCGTCACCCCCAATTTATGGCGCAAAGTGGGTTTGTATTTTGCCGACGCCGAGGCGCTGTTTGAACTCGCGTTCGCACAACTCGACGACAACTCGTTAAGTGATGAGCAACAATTCACTTGGCTGCTGCAAGCCTTTGAACGCTTGAATACCGTGCTGCAAGGCATCGACGACTCCGGCGGTTATCGCCTTGAGCTGGTCGAGCAATTAACCGCAAGGCTGGTGGAATGTTTCCATCAACTGCCCTGGTCGCCAGCCCAAAAAGCAAACTGGCTGCATGAGCATCAATGCAAATATGACGTGTTCCCTTATATTCCAGAACAGTTTGCACTGCCCGCCGACGTACACGCCGCCTTTGTGGGGCAGGCAGGTGTGGTATCGATGGCAGAGTTTAAACAAAACAAAGAGCGTCGCTAATGGGTGATCAATATCAGCCAGATTACCTCGTTTCTTTCGCCGACATGCTGGCGTATGAAATGGAAGGCCAAAACATAACGCTAAAGCAGTTAAGTAAGGATTCAGGCTTGACCATGGCCCACATCAAGGGTTTATTATCGGCTGAATGTATTATTGATAAAAATAGCGCTAAAGCGTTGAATGCGGCACTTGGACACGGGGCTGAATATTGGTTGAATATAGAAACGCATTATCAGCAGACCAAAACAAGGCTGGCGCAAGATTCAACTTCCAGATAGTGTCGTCGACCTGAAAATTGAATCGAACTATCTGGAATTTCCGGACAGTTGCCCTAACAGGCCTATAAACACTGAAATCGAACTATTCGGTCATTCCGGATAGTTGCCCTGAAATCCCTGGGCCGGAGGATGTATTTGATTCGCCTGTACTGGAATCAAGCTCTACGATTATCAGTGAGAGCTCCCAGATAACGGACTCGAGCTCCCAGATAACGGATTTGAGCTCCCAGATAGTGGATGTGAATCTAGGTTGTCAACGAGATAGCGAAGGCAGACTGGTTACTAAAACCCATGCCTTGAACTTTGTTGATAGTTTAGAATCTTTGTCGCCAGAATATTTAGAAAGTTTACAGGCTATGGCTGAAAGACCTAGGACAAAGAGAAGGCTCTCACCGGAAATAATGAAAGAGGTGGTTAGACATTTAACACTAGGCCATTTCATTACAATTGGCTGTTTGGCTGAATTAATGAACAGAAATAGTGAAACTCTTAGAGGTCATCATTTAGCTCAAATGGTGAAAGATGGTGAGCTCCGTATTGCTTTCCCTAAAACACCAAATGACCCTAGGCAAGCTTATACCTTGAATAAACCAATTAGTTAAATTATTTATAACCAAAAGATTTATTATGTCGACGACATTGATGTCGTCGACATAATAATTGAATCGAACTATCCGACATCTCTAATAGACAAGCCGGACAGCTACCTTAGTAGCCCTAGATAAGTAGCGCTGCGTTCTCTTGTTTTCGCTGGGTGAGTGTCTCTGCAATGGCTAATACCGTTGTTTTACTTACCGCTTGTTGTATTGCCAGATTTGAAAAGTTATCAATCGCTTCAACGACTTCTTGGATACATTGCTGCGCTTCTTTCCAATTGGCAAAGCCTGCACTCGCAGCCAGCGTTTGCATTACTTTGAGTGGGGGCGCTTTTCCATGCCCTGCAAAGGCTGTTGCATGCTCATTAAAGGGATGAGGGCTAAAGGTAACGTCGTAAAAGGGGGCGAGTTGCCAGTTACCATCATCGCCTTGCAAAAAGCCCCAGTTTTTACTGTGGTCATCTTGGTTTGCTGCCAATAAATTAAAGACAGCGCGACGAAACTGAAGTTGCCCTGCCGCAGGAGACTTACACAACTGGCGACTGGCTTTAATAAGGTCGCTATAGTCTAAACTAGGGCTTCGGAAGTCGGCATCTAACAAGCCACAGGCACTGTGCATATGCAAACGCCCTGTGTGTTGTTCACCATCGGCTTTATGTGCTGGTAACCCTTGTTCAATAGGTAAATAATCAAAACGTTTAACTGCTAGCCAAGCCTTGGCATCACTGCTTTGTGGCGCAGCAATTAATTGCCAGGCCGGTGGCTGGCACTTTGCTTGTTCAGCCATTTGTAAATACACGGCTTCACATAAGCCTTCTTCATGGCCCAGTGCTAAGTTCTTCGAGGTAAATTTAACTAACCATGCTTCATCTCCTGGCTGGGCATACGTTCGACATTGCTGCGCATCACCAGCAGGCATGTAGATTTGTGCTTTAGGCCTTGCCCCACCCGAGCTCCCCACAGCGACCAACGCTGCTAATACTTGTTGGGTTTTACCCTCTAATTCTTCAGACCCCTTATAATCAAGAATGGACTGATCAAACAAGGTTTGTGCTTCTAGCCCAAGTGTTGCTATATCAATATTGTGAGGTTGCTCAGGTGAAAATGCGGATACGGGGGTAAAAGACAACCCTCCCATGCCTTGATGACCAACAAAGGCTAATCGATCCATTGCTGTTACTTGCGCAGGTAAAATGCCGTGTTGGCGAAATACTCTGTCTTGCAGCAGCAAGCCCCAGTCATCAGGCAAACAATCACCAAATACGCCATGCACACCTTGGTGGGGCTGTTTAGGCGCTGCTTGAACTTGCGTATTAGCGTGCAAAGTAAACGGGGATAAATTTCCAAATTGACGAATGTATTCATCAAAGTACTGAAAGAATACACCTTGGCGGTTTTGAGCTAATACGCCCACTGGCACAGTCTCACCCGTTGTAAGCGTTCGTTGCACATTGAGCTTTTGAATTGGTTTAAAACTCATCTTTAAGAACCTCTTCTATGCTGGTAGGCAAAGCAGAGCGATCTGTGCTTACTTGAGTTAGCTGATAAAGCCTATCGAGTGAGTCAAGTGACTGCCATAATAGCAGTAACTGGCGTAATGAAATTTGCCCTGTGAGTTCAAATTTTTTGATAGTAGGCGCAGGCACACAACTGCGCTGGGCAAGTGCCTCTCGCGATAGCTTAGCGTGCTCTCGTAAGCCACGAAGGTGAGCTGCAAACGCTTGGCTAACATCGGTGTCATCTAAAAGTGAAAATTTCATACTCAACCCTAATGGATACAGTAGTATCCATTATAGTGTAAAAATTGACCTTTTGGATACGCATGTATCCATTAAGTATAAGATAAGCGCACTTATTAGAGAAAGGCGTGCAAAGCTGGTATATTTTCAAACTTGTCAATTACCTTGCACTATTACAATTTGAAATAGTAGCTCTAATATTTGCTCTAATAGTTGCCCTGAAAGCCCATGAAATAAGGCCCCAGAATATAGGGCTTATAAACAAGAATACGCAGTAAAAGGACGTACCACCCTCATGACAGGTAAATTTACCGAAGCGGTTTTAGAATACGCCATTATCAAATTGCTGGGTCAGCAAGGCTACCCGCATGTATTGGGCGCTGATATTCAACGTGCGCCCACCGATGTGTTGATTGTGGACGATTTAAAAACCTTTTTGCGTAAGCAGTATCAAGCGCAGGGCATTACCGATAACGAAATTGAAACCGTGGTGCGTAAGCTTCAAGCTTTGCCTGCCAGTGATTTGTACGACAGTAATAAAACCTTTTGTAAGTGGCTGAGTGATGGCTTTTTATTAAAGCGCGAAGATGCCAAGCAGAAGGATATTTATATTCAGCTGGTGGATTATTCCGACCTTGCCAGTATGCGAATGCCTGACGACCTGGATGTAATAGGCCCAGGTGAGCAAACCTTAAAACAACATCAATATTCTGTTCATGCCGATTGCACCGCCAATATTTATAAGTTGGTGAATCAGTTAGAAATTGATAGCCCCAAGACCGATGATCCTGAACTTCGAATTCCCGATGGCATATTGTATGTGAACGGTTTGCCGCTGGTGGTGTTTGAATTTAAAAGCGCCATTCGCGAAGAAGCGACGCTGCACGAAGCATACATTCAATTAACGACTCGCTACAAACGCGCGATTCCTCAGCTGTTTGTCTTTAATGCTTTTTGTGTGATTAGCGATGGTGTGAATAATAAAATGGGCACCTTGTTTGCCCCGTATGAATTTTATTACGGCTGGCGCAAGGTGACGGGTGATGAGTCGATCGAGAAAGACGGCATCGATTCATTACATGCCATGTTGCAAGGCTTGTTTGATTCGCGCCGTTTGCGTGAAGTAATGCGTCACTTTATTTATTTTCCTGATAAAACCCATCAAGAAGTAAAAATCATTTGTCGTTATCCGCAGTATTACGCGGCGACCAAGTTGTACGAAAACATCAAGCTGCACCAAAAGTTACCCGCCGGCAGTGGTGGCGATGCTTCTTTACGAGACGATTTTTTAAGAGACGGAAAGGGCGGAACCTATTTTGGTGCAACGGGTTGCGGAAAAAGTTTTACCATGCAATTTTTATCACGCCTGTTAATGAAGAGTGTGCATTTTGCCAGTCCTACTATTGTTTTAATTACCGACCGCACCGATCTAGACGGCCAGTTAAGTGAGCAATTTGAAAACGCTAAAAATTATATCGGCGATCAAATTGTACAAAAGGTTGAGAGTCGAGCCGACTTACGCAAAAAAATTCAAGGTCGCAAGAGTGGCGGAGTTTTCTTAACTACCATTCATAAATTTACCGAAGACATCGAGCTGTTAACCGATCGCTGCAACGTGATTTGTATTAGCGACGAAGCGCACCGCAGCCAGATTAATCTGGATCAAAAAATTAAAATCGATGAAGACACAGGCACGGCCAAAGTGACTTACGGTTTTGCTAAATACCTGCACGATTCATTACCCAATGCGACCTATGTGGGTTTCACCGGAACCCCTGTGGATGCCACGTTGGATGTATTTGGTGAAGTGGTCGACAGCTACACCATGACCGAGTCGGTGAAAGACGAAATTACTGTTCCGTTGGTATACGAAGGCCGCGCCGCCAAAGTAACCCTCGACAGTGATAAACTGAAAGAGATTGAAGACTATTATAAACAGTGCGAAGAAGATGGCGCGAACGAGCACCAGATAGAAGACAGTAAAAAAGCCATGACCAATATGGGCAAAATATTGGGCGATCCTGATCGTATTAGTGCATTGGCTGCCGACTTTGTTAAGCATTATGAAGCTCGCATTGAAGAAGGCGCAACCATTGCGGGTAAGGCGATGTTTGTTTCCAGCGCTCGTCCTGTTGCTTGGTTGTTTTATCAAGAATTAAAAACATTGCGCCCGCAGTGGTTTGAAGAAAAAACCTGTATCGACGGCGATACCCTTTCGGAAAAAGAACAGAAAGACGTTCAGCCCAGTGCGCGAGTTTGTTTAGTGATGACCCGCAACAGAGACGATGAAAAAGAACTGTGGGATTTATTAGGCACCAAAGAACATCGCAAAGAACTGGATAAACAGTTTAAGCAAGCGAAGAGTAATTTCAAAATCGCTATCGTGGTGGATATGTGGCTAACGGGCTTTGATGTGCCGTTTTTAGATACCATTTATATTGATAAGCCGATTTCTAAACACAATTTAATTCAAACCATTAGTCGCGTGAATCGCAAGTTCAAAGGAAAGAATAAAGGTTTGGTGGTTGATTACATTGGCATCAAAAAAGCCATGAACGAAGCGATGGCGCATTATTCGAAAACCGCACAAACCGATTTTGAAGATGTGCAAGCGTCGGTAGTGGAAGTTAAAAACAATTTAGATTTGTTGGCGCAGTTGTTTTATAAATTTGATGAAGCGAATTATTTCAGTAATGACCCTGTTGCCCGTTTAGAGTGCTTAAAGCACGCCGCCGATTACGCGATGATGACCGAGAAAGTGCAAAAGCGTTTTATGGATATTACCAAGCGCTTAAAAGCCGCTTACGATATTTGTTGTGGCACCGACCAACTTACGCAAAAGCACCGTGATTACATTCACCTGTATTTAGCCGTGCGCTCCATCATCTACAAACTCACTAAAGGCAATGCCCCTGATACCGCGCAAATGAATGCGCAAGTGCAACGTATGTTGAGCGAAGCCTTGAAGAGCGAGGGCGTAGAAGAAATCTTCAAGATGGGCGAAGAAGAAGGCGGCAGCATTGATCTGTTTGATGATGATTATCTGGACAAAATCGACAAGATTAAGCTGCCCAATACTAAAGTGAAACTGCTGCAAAAATTATTACAGCAAGCCATTGGTGAGCTGAAAAAAACCAATCGCATAAAAGGCGTCGATTTTTCTAAGCAGCTGCAATCGTTGGTCGAGAAGTATAACGAGCGCAAAGAAGATAATGCCTTTACTCATAAAGTTCATGAAGAAGCCGTGGATGGCATGTTCGACCTGATGGCTATGGTGCGCAAAGAATACGGTGCCCATGAAGACATGGGTATCGATTTTGAAGAAAAGGCTTTCTACGACATCTTAGCAACCTTGGCGAAGAAGTATGACTTCACCTTTGAAGAAGACAAACTGATTACGCTTGCACAAGCGGTAAAAGAGAAAGTCGATGGCGTTACCCAGTATGCCGATTGGAATAACCGCGATGATATTAAATCGACCATGAAGGTGGACTTGATCATGCTACTGGCAAAACACGGCTATCCGCCGGTTGATCGTGATGAGGTGTATAAAGAAGTGTTTGCCCAGGCGGAGAATTTTAAGAAGTATCAGGTATCTTGAAGAAATTGGCCCGCCCTGCAAGAATCGAACTTGCGACCTTCGGCTTCGGAGGCCGACACTCTATCCAACTGAGCTAAGGGCGGATCAGTGGCAATGGTATTCCGTTCTGCCTTCTGCGTCTAGTACCCTGCTAAAAAACACGGTATGTACTTGTTTTGTTAGTAGTTTTTATAGAAAAGCTGTTCTTTCATTAGGCTGGGGTTTGCTCTCTATCGTTATTGCTAAAGCGGTGATATATCAACTTTCGACTATAATTTCTTACAGATTGTATGGAATAATTTTAATCCAGTACAAAATGCCGCTATAATCTGCGCCAGAAATTTAAAATACACGGATTAACCGTGATAGCTGAGAGGACTTTTCTGTGAAAATGTTACAAGCAATGATGTTATTCGTAGCCACTTTAGTGATGGCTCAAGCAAATGCTTCTACGGATGCATTGACTGATGCTCAAACGGAAAAGCTCCGTGAGCGCATTAAGCCAGTCGCTGAAGTATGTGTTCAAGGTGATGATTGTGGCGGACCGGTTGTGGTTGTTGCTTCTGGCCCTCGTTCTGGCGAAGCAGTTTATAATGCGGCATGTACTACGTGTCACGCTGTTGGCGTTGCAGGCGCACCTAAGAAAGGCGATGTTGCGGCTTGGGATAAGCGTTTAGCGAAAGGTTTCGACGCTACGTTGGCTAATGCTATCAATGGTCTGAACGCGATGCCTGCTAAAGGTTTGTGCATGGATTGTTCTGATGATGAGCTAACCGCTGCGATTAAGTTCATGTCTGGTCGTGAGTAAGCGTTAATTTTTAGATACGCTGCTTAGAGTGATCATAAAAAAGCCTTAAGTTTTTGCTTAAGGCTTTTTTTATGCTCTTGAACTAAAGAATCGAATTAAAAATCCGCCATCAAGTTCTTCAAACTCTTCATGGTTTCTTGGCCTCGGGCTTTTTGCTCTTCAGCAGATACTTCTGTTCGACCTTCCCATTCAACATCGTCTTGCGGTAATTCATCTAAGAAGCGACTGTGGGTCGTATCTAGAATTTCCCCAAACTGCTTACGCTTCGCGGCGTAGGTGATCGTCAGCGTGCGTTGTGCCCGAGTAATCCCTACGTACATTAAGCGACGTTCTTCATCGATGGTATCGGCTTCAATGCTGTTTCTGTGTGGCATCAATTCTTCTTCAAGCCCCACCATGTAAACATGCGGAAACTCTAGACCTTTTGATGCATGTAGGGTCATCAGTTGTACCTGATCTTCTTCATCTTCGTCAGCTTGGCGTTCTAGCATGTCGCGTAGAATCAGCTTGCTGACCGCGTCTTCAATGGTGACTTCATCGCCCACTTCATCAGCTTTCTCGATCATCTTTGAGATCGAGTCGACTAAGTACCAAACGTTGCTCATGCGGCGTTCTGCCTGATGTGGCGTGCCGCTGGTCAGGTTAAGGTGCGCTTCGTAATCGAGGTCTTCGATCATTTCTTTTACGGCGGCTACTGCATCATCGGCATAGGCCATGCGGGTGATGTTATTGAGCCAGTGACCGAAGCGTCTTAGCTTATCTAACGCTTTCGGCGTTAATAGTTGTTCAAGACCCAGTTCGGTGGTGGCCGCCATCATCGAGATGCCGCGACGAATGCTGTATTCGCTGAGTTTTTCGATGGTGCTTGGGCCGATCTCACGGCGCGGGGTATTAATAATACGCAAAAACGCGGAATCATCGGTTGGGTTAATCAGCAAACGCAAATAACCCATGATGTCTTTAATCTCACTGCGGCCAAAGAACGACTGGCCGCCGCTTAATTTGTAAGGCACCTGATGCGCTTGCAGCTTCATTTCTAAAATGCGGGATTGATGGTTGCCACGATACAGCACAGCGAAGTCGGAGAATTTGCCACCATAGCGCATGCGACGTTCAACGATGCCGGTAACAACGCGTTCGGCTTCGATTTCATCATTCTTACATTTAAGAATTTTAATCGCATCGCCGTAGCCTTTGTCCGACCACAGTTTCTTGATCAGCTCGTGCGGGTTGTTATCAATTACCTTGTTGGCGGCGTTTAGAATCAAACCCGTCGAGCGGTAGTTTTGCTCGAGTTTTACCAGCTTCAAATGCGGGTAATCGACTTTTAATAAATTCAGGTTTTCGGGTCGCGCACCACGCCAAGCGTAAATGGATTGGTCATCGTCGCCTACCACGGTTAAGCCATTACGGTTGCCCAGTAGCATTTTTACCAGTTCGTACTGGCTGGTATTGGTATCTTGATACTCATCCACAAGCAAGTAGCGGATTTTACTCTGCCAGCGGGTTAATACGTCGGGGTGGTTTTTAAACAACATGGTCGGGACCCAAATAAGGTCATCGAAATCCACCGCGTTGTAGGCTTTCAGTGTGCGCTGATACACCGAGTAGCATTGAGCGATCATCATTTCTTGCGGGTTTTCCGCTTTGTTGATGGCTTGCTCGGGTTCTAACATGTCGTTTTTAAGATTAGAGATGGCGCTTTGAACCATGTCTAGTGCGTCATCATCTTGGTCATGATCACGCATCATGATGTCTTTTAGAATGTTCTTGGCATCATCTTGGTCGATTATCGAAAATCCAGTCCGGTAGCCTGCGGCTTTGTATTCCGAGCGAATAATGTTTAAGCCGAGGTTGTGAAAGGTCGATACGGTTAAGCCTCGGCCTTTGCCGCCTTGTAATAATTGGCTGACACGCTCTTTCATTTCACGTGAGGCTTTATTGGTAAAGGTCACCGCGGCGATATGATGCGCTTTAATACCACAGCTTTCGATTAGGTAGGCAATTTTACGGGTGATTACGCTGGTTTTGCCCGAGCCTGCACCGGCAAGTACCAATAATGGCCCATCGATGTATTTCGCGGCTTCTTTTTGCCTTGGGTTTAGATGACTTAAGTCGACCACAAATATTCCTCTCTCATTCAGGTCGCTATTCTAACAACGATGGCGAAATTTGATAGCAGTCCGTCTTAATGGGCATGAAGAAAGCGCGTTATTGAGTGTTAATTTTGGCGATAGCGTTCTAGTTTCCGATAGCTGAGTGCTTCCATGATATGACCCGTTTGGATGTGTTCGCTTTCGTCTAGGTCCGCAATGGTGCGAGAGATTTTTAATACTCGATGATAAGCCCGTGCACTCAGGTTGAGTTTTTCAATCGCTAAGCGCAATAGGTTTTCATCCTCTTCGCTTAATCGACAAAACTCTTCAACTTGAGAGTTACTGAGCTGGCCATTGCTGCAGCCTTGACGCTGGGTTTGTGTTTGCCAGGCATTAAGCACTCGGACTTGTACGGTCGCGCTGTTTTCTTGTGAACTGGAGTGTGTTTTTTGCAGTTCTAAAATTGAAATAGGGGGCACTTCAACTTGTAGGTCGATTCGGTCAAGTAGCGGCCCTGAGGTCTGCCCTTGGTAGCGTTTTACTTGGTCTTCTGTGCAAGTACATTTGCTGGATTTGTCGCCGTAATAACCACAAGGGCATGGATTCATCGCGGCAACGAGTTGAAAACGAGCCGGGTAGGTCACTTGTTGGCTGGCGCGGGCAATGCAAATTTCTCCGCTTTCGAGTGGTTCGCGTAATACATCCAATACTTTACGGCTGAATTCCGGTAGCTCGTCTAAAAATAAAATTCCGCCATGAGCTAACGATATTTCTCCCGGTTTTGGCTTGCCGCCTCCGCCCACTAATGAGATGCCGGAGGCAGTATGGTGTGGGCTTCTAAACGGCCGTTGCTTCCATTGTTTTAACCAGACGGTTTGCTGTTGGCTGATGGAGTAAATGGCGGCGCTTTCTAAGGCTTCTTTTTCAGACATTGGCGGTAATATGCCAGGTAAACGGCTGGCTAACATGGTTTTCCCGGTGCCCGGTGGACCAATGAATAATAAGTTATGTTTTCCCGCGGCGGTAATTTCGAGTGCTCGTTTGGCTTGTGCTTGTCCGCGAACTTCATTTAGATCGGCATGGTCAGCAATAAATTCTGGCAGCTCGATATTTTCTACCTCTTCAAGACTCGATTGGCAGCATAGGTAAGCGCAGACTTCTAATAAGCTGTTCGCGCTTTTTTGTTGGGCGCCTTGGCAAAGGGAAGCTTCTTCCGCATTGTCTTTGGGTAAGATTAAGGTTTTGTTAGTCTGTTGGGTTTGAATCGCTGCACTTAAAATTCCACGTATCGGGCGGATCTCTCCACTCAGGGCAAGCTCGCCGATAAACTCGTGCTGCTTCAATAGCGCTGCGGGAATTTCACCTGCGGCCGCGAGTATACCAATCGCGATGGCAAGGTCGTAGCGACCGCCTTCTTTGGGAAGATCGGCAGGGGCGAGGTTGATGGTGATCTTTTTTGCGGGAAACTCAAAATTGCTGTTCAAGATGGCACTGCGAACGCGGTCTTTGCTTTCTTTAACCGCAGTTTCGGGTAAACCAACCATGTTCATAGCGGGTAAACCATTGGAAAGGTGAACTTCAACGGTGACCAAAGGTGCTTGAATACCCACTTGGGCGCGGGTTTGAACGATCGCTAATGACATGCATTCTTTCCATAGAATAATATTACATTAGCAAGCTTAGGTAAGTTACGAGCAAATTGCCGTGGGGCGAAAGTCGTAACTTACTCAGATAAAATTAATCTTTTTGTTCTAGTTCTGCTTTTAAGTCGGCAAGCTGTTGTTCTAAATTCGTTAAACGTTCTTGTGTACGATTCAGTAATTCAGCTTGTACGTCAAATTCTTCACGGGTTACCAAATTTGCCTGCACTAACCATTGTTGAAAATGCGCTTTCGCCATCATTTTCATTTCTTCACTAAACGCTTGGCCTGGTAAGCCTTTTTCGCTCAAACCTTGCATCCATTGATCGGCAAGGCCTTTTAGTTGTGCGGGATTGAACATTGGGTAACCCTGTATTGAGTGTGTTTTGCTGATTATACCAGCAAATAACCGCCATCAACATTAATGCAGGCGCCGGTTGTATAGCTAGAAGCTTCAGAGGCTAGATATAAAACGGTGCCTGCCATTTCTTCTGGCATGGCCGCACGCTTCATTGGAATGTGCATCAGCGCTTGTTTCATGATTGCATCGTTGGTGGTGAGTGCGCTGGCAAATTTAGTATCGGTTAAACCCGGTAATAAGGCGTTTACGCGAATGCCTTGTGGTGCACATTCTTTAGCGAAAGCTTTAGTCATAGCGATCACCGAAGACTTAGTGATCGAATAAATACCTTGGAAGTCACCTGGGATCACACCATTCACAGAAGCAACGTTGATGATGTTGCCGCCGCCATTTTTCTTCATGATCTTGCCAGCCGTGACCGACATAAAGAAGTAACCACGAATGTTCACATCGGTGGTTTTTTGGAAGGCGCTAAGATCAGTATCTAAAATGTGGCCAAAGTATGGGTTAGCAGCGGCATTGTTCACCAGAATATCCAGCTTGCCGTGCTTTTCTTCAATCTGCTTAAAGCAGTTTTCAATTTGGTCCATTTCACCAATGTGGCAGGCGATGGCTTCTGCACTACCACCGGCTTTAATAATCTCGTCGGCCACAACCTGACAGCCATCAATCTTACGGCTAGAAACAATCACGTGAGCGCCCGCGCTGGCCAATAGTTTAGCAATGCTTTCGCCAATGCCACGGCTTGCGCCTGTTACTAAGGCTACTTTGTCTTTTAGGCTAAATAAGTTTTCTACCGACATGATGTTCTCTCTCTTATAGCGTTCTAATTAGCTAGCGCTGAGGTGGGTAATAGCACTAGGTATTTATGGATTAAAACCAGTGTAGTGAAAAGATTGTCATTCATTAACTGAATAATATGGATTGAATAGGATTCGCCACACTTATTTAACGAGTCTCTTTATGCACCATCTTTTACATACAAGTGAAGCCTTTTGGAATGCACAGCAATGCTGCATTCGAATGCACTAACTTGGTGCTGCGAGGTGTGTCTGCATCAATATTGTGCGTATAGATGTTATTGCTGACTGAAATATAACCAATAATTATCCTGCTAAAGCTGACAATCCTCGTAAAAAGAGAAAAATCAGTCATTTGGCTAATATGCTGATAATTGGCAAGCCCCTTGCTGTGCTTACTCAGTTCTATATTAATACGTTTTAAATTTGTTAAAAGGTAAGCCTGTTTGCAACCGCAAAAACTTGATCCTAATTTACATTGGCTGGCGAATTATCAAGCCCAGCTGGTCTATATTGATGGCAAAACACGCCTAGGAAAAACGAGTCATTTTGGCCCGCTGCGAGTACAGCGAGCTTTTTATCCGGAAGGTGATGTTTGTGCCCATCTGTATTTATTGCATCCGCCGGGTGGGCTGGTGGCTGGGGATTATTTAACAATTAGTTTACATTTGCAGCCTCATGCACAAGCTCTGATGACGACACCTTCTGCAGGAAAAATTTATAACAATATTACTGAGCGTAAACAGTATCAGAAAGTCTCATTAAAAATCGAAGAGGCTGCCGTTTTAGAATGGATGCCTCAAGAAACCTTGGTATTTGATGGCGCGGAAGGTGAGTTGATCACTGAAATAGAATTGCACGGTAAGGCTCAGTTCATGGGTTGGGATATTGTGTGTTTGGGTCGCCCGAGCAGTGAAGATTGGTTTGAGCGTGGCAGTATTCGTCAGGTGATTTCTATTCAACAAGATGGGCAACCGTTATTTATCGAACGAAACTCTATTTCTGCTGATGGCGATATTATGCGAGACAAAGCAGGCTTGGCACAACAGGCGGTTTTTGGCAGTTTTATTTTAACCAATGAGGCCAATACCATTCCTGAGTTAGAGGAAGAGCAGCGCGAAGTTTTAGAAGCCTTGGCTGCCTTGACGGCCGAAACGGGGCAAGCAAAAGGTTTGGTTGCGGTGACGCATAAACCAGGTTTAGTGATCGTGCGTTACCTAGGTCCGTGTGCGGATAATGCGAAAAAAGTTTTTATAAAGTATTGGCAATGGATGCGACCGTTTGTGAATGGTCGTGAGGCTTGTGCTCCAAGAATTTGGAATACCTGATGTTAACGAAAGTTTAACAAATAAAAATTAAGTGAAGGTTTTATTATGGAATTATCGCCAAGAGAAAAAGATAAGTTATTAGTTTATATGGCGGGTGAGTTGGCTGAAAAACGTCGTGCTCGTGGCGTTAAATTAAACTACCCAGAATGCATTGCGATTATAACGTCGTTTATTGTTGAAGGTGCTCGTGATGGTCGAACGGTGGCTGATTTAATGAACGCAGGTCGTGAGGTGATTTCACGTGATGAAGTGATGGATGGTGTGGCATCGATGATTCACGACGTACAGGTTGAAGCCACATTTCCTGATGGCACTAAATTAGTAACGGTTCATTCTCCGATTGTTTAAGCCAAGCGTTATAAACAACAAAGAAGACAAGGAAGAAAAAAGATTATGATTCCAGGTGAAATAATTCCAGCCTCGGGCCCAGGCAGTGATATTGAATTAAACGTTGGCCAAAAAACCATGAGCGTAAAAGTTTCAAATTCAGGTGATCGCCCCATTCAAATTGGATCGCACTATCACTTTTTTGAAGCCAATCTTGCACTGCAATTTGAACGTGAAGCAACAAAAGGATTTCGTTTAAACATAGCCGCCGGCACCGCAGTGCGTTTTGAACCAGGCCAAGTGCGTGAAGTTGAATTGGTAGAATATGCCGGAACCAAAACCATTTATGGTTTCCGTGGTGATGTAATGGGCAAGCTTTAAAAGGGTAAAAAATAATGGCTAAAATAGATCGCAGAACTTACGTTGATATGTATGGCCCAACCGTAGGCGACAAAGTGCGCTTAGGGGATACAGAGTTATTTATTTCACCAGAAAAAGACTTCACAGTGTATGGCGACGAAGTTAAGTTTGGTGGCGGAAAAGTAATTCGTGATGGCATGGGGCAGAGTCAAGCAACCTCCGATAAAGTACCCGATACCGTTATTACTAACGCATTGATTTTAGATGCTAGCGGTATTATTAAAGCCGACGTTGCGTTAAACGGTGGCTACATTCAAGCCATTGGCAAAGCGGGTAATCCCGATACTCAGGCAGGCGTTACGATTGAAGTTGGCCCAGGTACTGAAGTGATTGCGGGCGAAGGTCAAATTTTAACGGCGGGTGCCATTGATGCACATATCCATTTTATTTGCCCACAGCAAGTAGAAGAAGCGTTAATGGCGGGTACAACGACCATGATTGGTGGTGGTACTGGTCCAGCAACAGGAACAAACGCAACGACCTGCACACCTGGGCCTTGGCACTTAGGTAAAATGATGCAAGCCGTTGATGAGTTGCCAATGAACTTTGGATTTCTAGGTAAAGGAAATGCTTCTTTGCCAGAAGCGTTAGAAGAACAATGTTTAGCGGGCGCGGTTGGTTTAAAACTTCACGAAGACTGGGGCACAACCCCTGCGTCGATTGATAACTGTTTAACTGTTGCTGAAAAATACGATGTACAAGTGGCGATTCATACCGATACCTTAAATGAATCCGGTTTTGTTGAGGATACCTTGGGTGCATTAAAAGGTCGCGTTATACATACTTACCATACCGAAGGCGCGGGTGGCGGCCACGCGCCCGATATTATTAAAGCGTGTGGCGAGTCAAACGTATTACCTTCGTCAACCAATCCAACGCGCCCTTACACGGTAAATACCGTTGATGAACATTTAGATATGCTGATGGTTTGTCATCACCTTGATCCTAATATTCCTGAAGATGTGGCGTTTGCGGATTCACGTATTCGTCGTGAAACAATTGCGGCAGAAGATATTTTGCATGACCTCGGTGCTTTCTCCATGATCTCATCCGACTCTCAAGCGATGGGTCGTGTCGGCGAAGTGATCACGCGTACTTGGCAAACGGCACACAAAATGAAAGTTCAGCGCGGTCCTCTGCCAGAAGATAGTGCTGATAATGATAACTTTCGCGCACGTCGTTATATTGCGAAATATACAATCAACCCAGCGATTACTCATGGTATTTCTGATCATGTAGGGTCGATCGAAGTGGGCAAATATGCCGATTTGGTTTTATGGAAACCGATGTTCTTTGGTACTAAGCCTTCGCTAATTTTAAAAGGCGGCATGATCGCTGCTGCGCCAATGGGCGATCCGAATGCGTCTATTCCAACACCACAACCTGTGCATTATCGTTTGATGTTTGGGGCGATGGGCAAAGCCGTTTCTAAAACCAGTTTAACCTTTGTTTCAAAAGCTTCGATCGAACACGATACGTTATCGCATTTAGGGTTGGATAAAGAATTGGTTGCGGTTAAAAACTGTCGCTCAATACGCAAGTGCGACATGGTATTAAACGATTATCAGCCGACTGTTGAAGTTGATCCGCAAACGTATGTGGTGAAAGCGGACGGGGTTGAATTAACGTGCGAACCTGCGGAAGACTTGCCGTTGGCGCAGCGCTATTATTTGTTTTAAGAATAGAGAAATGTTTTGATTAAAATTACAGATAAAATTCTTGACCCAACCGGTGAGGAAATTATTAAAGACAGTATTTGTCTACCGTTTGATGAGCGTAAACGTGGGCGTTTTAAAACCCAAACGGTCACAGGCAAAGAAGTCGGCATCATGATTGATCGTGGTGAAGTGATGCGCGGTGGAACGCTAATGCGATGTGATGCGGGTGATGTTTATAAAATCATCGCTGCGGATGAAGTTGTGACAACTGCGACAACCGATGACTCAACTTTATTTGCGCGTGGATGCTATCACTTAGGTAATCGCCATGTAGCTTTGCAAGTGGGTGATGGTTGGCTACGTTATCAAAACGATTACGTGCTGGATGATATGTTGATTCAGCTTGGGCTGAAAGTGATTCATGAACCTGCTCCGTTTGAACCGGAAAACGGCGCGTACGGTGACCATGGTGGACATTCTCATGGAGATGATGATTATGAGCACCCTGACATCCATGCTGAAGAGCATTCACACACTCACGATCATGACCATTCGCACGGCCATTCTCATGATCACTCTCATACTAAAAAACACAGTCATGAGCACTAACCATGCAGACGACTAGCTTATTAAATCTGTTGCACATATCTAGCCCTGCATTACCGATTGGTGCATTCGCTTATTCGCAAGGTTTGGAATATACCTTGGAAGCAGGTTGGTGCAAAAAAGCTGATGATGTTGAGCTGTGGATTAAAAGCGTGATGGTTCATGGTCTAGGTGGTGTCGATTTACCTATATTAAAAAGACTGCATCAAGCTTGGTCTGCTTATGTGCAAGAGCAGGCCGATGGGCAAGCTCAAATTAAAGAATCTTTAAATGCATGGAACGCGACGTTATTAGCCTTTCGTGAAACCAAAGAACTGTATTTAGAAGACATTCAAGTGGGTGATGCGTTTAAGCAATGGCATAAAAGCCAGTCAGCTGAACACATTGCTAAGCTCGAACTTATCGAGAAACCAACCGTTGCCAGCATGTATGCATTAAATGCGGTGATCAAAGGCTTAACGGTTAAAGAATGTTTAATTGGTTTTGTTTGGGCTTGGTTAGAAAATCAAATAACCTCGGCAAGTAAAGCAATGCCAATGGGGCAAACAGACGGGCAAAATATTATTCGCCATCTAATTCCGCAAATTGAAGCGGTCATTGAGAAATCGATGCAGCTAGAAGACGATGACATCGGATCAGGGCTTGTTGGCTTATCTATGTCATCGGCGCTGCATGAAAACCAGTATTCACGATTGTTCAGATCGTAATTTATATTCATCTGTTTCATACACTAATTTAATAAGTGGTAAGGTAAAAAATGACAACACAACAAACATTACGCGTCGGCGTTGGCGGTCCTGTTGGCTCGGGCAAAACGGCACTATTAACAACCTTGTGCAAAGTAATGAAAGATACTTATAACATTGCTGTGGTAACTAACGATATTTATACCAAAGAAGATGCACAGTTTTTAACGCGTAACGAAGCGCTAGAAGCTGATCGTATTATTGGTGTAGAAACGGGTGGCTGCCCACATACTGCTATTCGTGAAGATGCATCGATGAATCTTGCAGCGGTTAAAGAACTTTCCGATCGCCATGAAGGTTTAGAAATGGTTTTAGTCGAATCTGGTGGTGATAATCTGTCTGCGACCTTTAGTCCAGAACTGTCTGATTTAACCTTGTATGTTATCGACGTATCGGCAGGGGATAAAATTCCACGCAAGGGGGGGCCTGGTATAACTAAGTCAGATTTATTAATCATTAATAAAATTGACCTCGCGCCCTTGGTGGGAGCTTCTCTAGAAGTCATGGATCGTGATGCTAAGAAAATGCGTGGTGATCGCCCGTTTGTCTTTTCAAATCTTAAGAGCGGTCAAGGTGTGCAAGAAATTGTACGCTTCATTATCGAGCAGGGCATGCTGCGTGATACCGACCTTATGAAATAAAATACTAGCTGGTCATCATTTAATAATTCCATCACCTTGAGCAGGTTAATAATGCATAGCCTGCTCGTCTTTTGATATACCTTAGTTAAAAGATTTTCTTAGAGTCCATCTTGCTACCGAATTGTCCACTTTGTAATTGCTACCTTATCGCGGCTAATACTTTCTACATAACTGCACCAAATAAACACATTAATATAAGTTAAATGAATTTCCTGGTGCAATTAAATATTATTAAAAACCTATTAATAGAAAAACACCTATCTGCTTGGTCAATAAAGTGCGCGCCTCCGTGAATATAAAAGAAAATTCAATAGTTGGTATAGCCTTTGCTCTAGTCCAGTTAGCATCACCTAAAAATATCGAGAAAGAACTAAACGTTTAGACCCGATAAAAATTTGGAAATTAAGAAGGACTTGAAAATGAAAAGTATTTTTAAAAGCACAACGACTAAGCTGAGTAAGGTTTCTAAAGTACTAGCCGTTGCAACACTTGCTGCAGGCATCAGCATGGCCAATGCCGCAGACACTATTAAAGTCGGGGTGCTGCATTCCTTATCTGGCACGATGGCAATTTCTGAAACTACGTTAAAAGATACTGTTCTGATGATGATCGAAGAACAGAATAAAAAAGGTGGGTTATTAGGTAAGCAACTTGAACCTGTGGTAGTAGACCCGGCTTCTAATTGGCCTTTATTTGCAGAAAAAACGCGTGAGCTTTTATCACAAGAAGAAGTGGATGTAATCTTTGGCTGCTGGACTTCGGTTTCTCGTAAATCCGTATTGCCAGTAATCGAAGAGCTGAATGGTTTAATGTTCTACCCAGTTCAATACGAAGGTGAAGAATCTTCTAAAAACGTTTTTTATACGGGCGCAGCGCCAAACCAGCAAGCAATTCCTGCAATTGATTACTTATTAAAAGAAGTCGGTGCTAAGCGTTTTGTATTAGCCGGAACGGATTATGTTTATCCGCGTACAACTAACAAAATTCTAGTGAGCTACCTTAAGTCTAAAGGCATTGCCGATGAAGACATTATGGTTAACTACACACCGTTTGGTCATAGCGATTGGCAGACAATCGTATCTGACGTTAAAAAATTCGGTAGCAAAGGTAAAAAGACAGCAGTTGTTTCAACAGTGAATGGTGATGCAAACGTTCCTTTCTATAAAGAATTGGCTAACCAAGGTATCAGCTCTGAAGATATTCCAGTGGTGGCATTCTCGGTAGGTGAAGAAGAGCTTTCTGGTTTCGATACTAAACCGCTTGTGGGTCACCTTGCCGCATGGAACTACTTCATGAGTGCAGATAGTGAAGAAAATGAAAAATTCATCAGCCAATGGCATGCCTATACCAAAGATGATAACCGCGTAACCAACGATCCGATGGAAGCGACGTACATTGGTTTTAAAATGTGGGCGCAAGCGGTTGAGAAAGCCGGTAGCGAAGATGTTGATAAAGTGCGTTCTGCAATGTACGGCATGACCGTTCCTAACCTAGCGGGCGGTACTGCGGTTATGAATACCAATCATCACTTATCTAAGCCGGTTCTAATTGGAGAAATTCAAGAAGACGGTCAGTTCGATATCGTTTGGCAGACCGATGGTGAAGTAAAGGGTGATGCTTGGACGGATTTTCTACCAGAAAGTAAGGTGTTGATTTCTGATTGGACGGCTCCAATAAACTGCGGAAACTATAATACGGTTACAAAATCTTGTGGTGCAACTGCACTGGCTAGCGAAGAGTAATCTTCTTTATGATTGGGAGTGCGGTAGTGCTCTCAGTCATTACTTCTCGAATTAAAATCTATTCATTTATAAAATTTCATTAGGAACCTAATCATGCGCGAATACGTAAAACGTATTGTGCTGCTGAGTTGCTTTGCAATGCTTGCTGCTTTCAGTCATGCAGAAAGTGATACCAGCACGGAAGCCAAAGAAGCATTTCACAATACGTTACCTGCAATGACGCAGGCACTGATTAAAGCCAGCTATAAAGAAAAAGCTGACATAATTGATAGCATTGCCGCTATAGAAGATGATAATAAATTATTGATATTGCAATCCTTGTTAGATAACAAACTGTACTATCAGAAAAAAAGCCAAGATCGAATTTTGATTGTTGATATGGCTTTAGTAAAAGCCAAAAAACCAAATGCCATGCTAGATGCGTTCAGCCAAGAAGATGTTGCTGGTTTATCGAAGCGCGCTGTTAAGCGAATTGGTGTGAATAACGCGTTACGCCGCAATCTTCGTTCTCATTTATCTTTGTTAAAAATCACTCATCCAGATTCGAATGTTCGTATTGCTGCCGCGCAAAATTTATTAAAGGATAGCACGGGAATCGATTTAGCCTTTGTTGAAAAAACTTTTAAAAATGAAAAGAATCCTCAAGTTATCGATATCCTAAAAACAGCTCGTGGTTTGATGTTGTTAAAGACTGATCAATCGACAATTCGTCTGCTTGCTCTAGAAGAGCTTGATGGTTCTTTATACCCAGAAGTTCGTATCGAATTAAATAAATTTATTTCAGCCTTTACCGAAGAAGATAAAAAAGAGCGCACTGATGAGCTTAAGTTAGCTGAGCGAACCCTTGCCGATATTGAAACACTCATGACTTATAACGGTTATGCCGAGAACCTATATTTTGGTTTGGCGTTAGGGGCTGTTTTATTACTAGCGGCGATTGGTCTTGCTATTACCTTTGGTGTAATGGGCGTTATTAACATGGCCCATGGTGAAATGATTATGTTGGGTGCGTATACCACTTACGTTATTCAGCTGTTAATGCCTGAGTCAATTGGTGCCTCTTTATTGGTTTCTATTCCTGCAGCATTTTTAGTCAGTGGCTTTGCTGGGATCTTAATTGAACGCTCGGTGATTCGTCACTTATACGGTCGCCCGTTAGAAACATTATTAGCCACATTTGGTATCAGTTTAATTTTACAGCAAGCAGTTCGTTCTATTTTTGGTCCATTAAATCGTGAAGTGATTACCCCAGATTGGTTAGCGGGTACCTTTATGGTGAACCCTGGTTTGTCGCTTACCTATAACCGTTTATACATCATCATTTTCAGCTTAGTGGTATTGGCGGTATTAGCGCTTGTATTAAAGCGTACGCTGTTTGGCTTGCAAATGCGTGCGGTCACCATGAATCGCCCAATGGCCAGCTCTATGGGCATTCGTACCGGTTGGGTTGATGCTTTAACGTTTGGTTTAGGTTCGGGCATTGCAGGTATTGCAGGTGTTGCATTAAGTCAGCTAACCAACGTGGGTCCTAACTTGGGTCAGGCGTATATTATTGATTCGTTTATGGTCGTGGTATTTGGTGGTGTAGGTAACTTGTGGGGTACGTTAGTCGGCGCTATGTCGCTGGGTATTGCTAATAAGTTTATGGAACCTGTTGCCGGTGCGGTACTCGCAAAAATACTGGTATTAGTTTTCATTATTTTATTCATCCAAAAACGTCCTCGGGGTTTATTCGCTCTGAAAGGCCGTGCAGTTGATAACGGTTAAGGAGGATTTTATGAACAATATTCAAGAGAAAAGTAATCAAGTAAAGCTTGGCCCATTAACAACGCTACTTATGAACGATAAAGGTGGTCGTCGTTTATTAGCCGTGCTTGCCGCTTTGGCTATATTAGTTCCAGCATTAAACTTATTGATGCCGGAAGGTTCTTTTTTTCATGTGTCGACGTACACCATGACGCTATTGGGTAAGTATTTATGCTATGCCTTATTAGCCGTGGCGGTGGATTTAATTTGGGGCTATTGCGGGATTTTAAGTCTAGGACACGGTGCGTTTTTCGCATTGGGTGGCTATGCCATGGGCATGTATCTTATGCGTCAAATTGGTGATCGTGGCGTTTATAGCAATCCTGATCTGCCTGACTTTATGGTGTTTTTAAACTGGCAAGAATTACCTTGGTACTGGTTAGGTTTTGATAACTTTAGTTTCGCGATGGTGATGGTGTTATTAGCACCGGGTATCTTAGCCTTTGTGTTTGGTGCTTTGGCGTTCCGATCTCGTGTAACCGGTGTTTATCTTTCGATTATTACCCAAGCATTAACGTATGCCTTGATGTTAGCGTTTTTCCGTAACGACATGGGCTTTGGGGGTAATAACGGCTTAACCGACTTCAAAGATATTTTAGGCTTTGATTTACAGGCGGATACGACGCGTGCGGGTTTGTTTTTCTGTTCGGCCTTGGCGTTAATGATCGGTTATTTAATCAGCCGCTTTATTGTTACCTCTAAACTAGGTCGAGTACTCATCGCGATTCGTGATAGTGAAAATCGTGCACGATTTTTAGGATATAAAGTTGAGTACTTTAAATTATTCGTCTTTGTGGTATCGGCTATGTTGGCGGGTATTGCAGGTGCACTTTATGTTCCTCAGGTAGGCATTATTAACCCCGGTGAGTTTGCTCCGTTATTATCCATCGAGATGATTATCTGGGTAGCCGTTGGTGGGCGCGGTACATTATTTGGTGCTGTGATCGGTGCTATCTTGGTGAACTATGCAAAAACCTATTTCACCGGTGCGTTTGCGGAAATCTGGTTGTTCTTGTTAGGTGGCTTGTTTGTACTGACAACCTTGTATCTGCCAAGAGGCATTATTGGTTTGTGGAAAGAAACCTCTGAAAAAATATCAAAAAAGTTAGCCGATCGAAAATTGGATAGCAAAAGAGAGTCGCTTCCTAAAGGAGAAAACGTATGAGCAGCATCAGCGGTATGAACAGCAAGCACATTGATAATTCTCCTGTTCTTTATCTGGATGGCGTCACGGTTAGCTTTGATGGTTTTAAAGCGTTAAATAATCTTTCTATGACGATAGAGAAAGGTGAGATGCGCGCGATCATTGGTCCTAACGGTGCAGGTAAAACCACCATGATGGATGTGATTACGGGTAAGACTCGTCCGGATGAAGGTACGATTCAATTTAATAGTACTTCTAAGGAAGCTGGAAACAAAAATACCGATTACGATTTGACTCAATATGATGAAGCATCGGTTGCAAATTTAGGTGTGGGCCGAAAATTTCAGAAACCGAGTGTGATTGAAAGCTTAACCATTTTTGAAAATTTAGAAATGTCTTTAAAAGGGGGCCGCACTATTTGGCAGTCTTTATTTCATAAATTAAGTGCTGAGCAAAAACTCAAGCTGGATGAGATTCTCGGTTTAATCGACATGACTGATAAAGCGCATGAGTTAGCGGGTAATTTATCTCATGGCCAAAAGCAGTGGTTAGAGATTGGTATGTTATTGGGCCAAGAGCCTGAATTATTATTAATTGATGAGCCTGCTGCGGGCATGACGGATGAAGAAACGATGAAAACCGCCGAGCTGTTTAAGACCTTAGCGAAAACACATTCGTTAATGGTGGTTGAACACGATATGGATTTCATTGAAGCGTTAAATTGCAAAGTGACCGTATTGAACGAAGGCAGTGTGTTGGCGGAAGGTACTTTACAAGAAGTGAAGGCCAATGAAGATGTTATTGAAAAGTATTTGGGACGCTAATTATGTTGAAAGTTAAAAATGTAGATGTGTCTTATGGTGCTAGCCAGGCTTTATATGATGTTTCTATGGATGCAGAAATTGGCAAAGTAACTTGTGTACTGGGGCGTAACGGTGTGGGTAAAACGACATTGATGAAAGCCTTGTCGGGACACTTATCTGCGGGTAAAGGTGAAATCGAATGGATGGGTAAGGATATAAACGGCCAGGCGCCGTTTGATCGTGCCAGGCAGGGCATTGCGTATGTGCCTCAGGGTCGAGATATCTTTTCGCAGCTTACGGTTGAAGAAAATTTAGAAACAGCTTTTTCGGCCTTACCTAAAAGTCAGCGTAAAATTGATCCTGAAGTTTTTGCTTTGTTTCCTGTATTGCACAAGATGCTCAAGCGCCGAGGTGGTGATTTATCCGGTGGTCAGCAGCAGCAATTAGCGATTGCCCGAGCGTTATTACTACGACCTAAAATGTTGATTCTGGATGAGCCAACCGAAGGTATTCAACCGTCTGTAATTAAAGACATTGGTAAAGTGATTGAGCTTCTGCGTGATCGAGGTGAGATGGCGATTGTATTGGTTGAGCAATATTTAGAGTTTGCTGCTGAATTAGCGGACGAATTTATTATCTTAGAGCGCGGTCGTGTTGTGGCTACGGGGTCGGGTGATGAATTAGCAACGTCTAAGGAGGCAAAAGAATTATTGGCAATCTGACAATGTTTGATGAGCAGATGCTTAAGTAAGCTGTTACTGAATCAAAATTATTTATTCAAATAAGTAATTTGTCGTAGTGAACAATAAAGGCGTGCCACATTGGTGCGCCTTTTCTATTTTTACGCACCAAAACTGAACTCTCTAGGTATGTTGTGCACTGGTTTTAATCTTTAATAAATAGATATTAATATATGAAATCCATCTAAGTCATTGAAATTAAAGGATTTTATAAAGTTGGCACACCTTCTGCTATAAGACATTCAGATACATAAAATAGTGCGTAGCCAGAAGGCTCGCCTAAATACTTAAAGTTAAAAACTTAAAACTAAAGAAGGAAGGTCCTAATGACTAAATTATCTCAAGCAATCGCACTAGCAACTGTAATGACTGCAGGTCTAGTTGGTACTACAACAACTCAAGCTGAAGTTGAAGTTTCTGCTTCTGCTGCTATTGCGAACATGTACTTATGGCGTGGTACTGATCTAGGTTCTAACGCAGGCCAAGGCGGTGTTCCAGCGGTTTCTGGTGGTTTATCAGTAAGTTCTGTTGGCGCATACGGTGGTGTTTGGACTTCTTCTGGTGATGCCGGTGCTGGACAAGAATATGACATCTATGCAGGTTATGGCGGTGAAGCAGGTGCTCTTTCTTATGACGTAAGTGTTTGGACTTATGTTTATCCTGATGGCGGTACTTCAGACGGTACTTTTGGTGATAACTCTGAAGTTATTATTAGTCTTGGCGCTGCTGGTGGTTCTGTTGGTATCTATAAACAGATCGGCGATAAAGTTGATAATGACAACATGTATTACACACTAGGTTATGGCATGAATGCTTTCAGCGGTACTGTTGGTATTACTGATGCTGCAGCAAAAGGTTCTGATTATACTCACCTAGATCTTTCTTATGCTTATAACGACAACCTTTCTTTCACAGTAAGCAAGATCGTAGATCAAGAAACTGAAAAAGCGTTAGATGAAGATACTAAATTAGTTGTTTCTTACAGCCTGCCTATTGATCTATAAATAACATACAATGAGCCCCTGCCTCCGCAAGGGCTCATAATTCCAAAATTTTAAAACTTAAAGGGAGTTTTCTATGAAACTCGTAACTGCTGTTGTTAAGCCTTTCAAATTAGATGACGTGCGTGAAGCACTGTCTGAAATCGGTGTTCAAGGTATTACTGTTACTGAAGTTAAAGGCTTTGGTCGACAGAAAGGCCACACTGAATTATATCGTGGTGCTGAATACGTTGTTGATTTCCTACCAAAAGTAAAAATCGAAGTTGCTGTTGCAGATGAGCAAACAGAGCAAGTTATCGAAGCGGTAACGAAAGCTGCCAATACTGGAAAAATCGGCGATGGCAAAATTTTTGTGACGAGCCTAGAGCAAATCATTCGAATTCGTACCGGTGAAACGGGTGCAGACGCGATTTAATCTTTTTATGTGTTTTCACTGATTCTTAAAGGCATCAGTAGAATAGATAAAAAGAACACAAATAATATTTTGAGTCAGTATTGCTGATTCATTGTTAAGCCTAATGCGGAGGGCTTTCCATGGAAAACCAAATTTTTGAGTTGCAGTATGCAATGGACACCTTTTATTTCTTGGTGTGCGGTGCGTTAGTTATGTGGATGGCGGCAGGTTTCGCCATGTTAGAAGCGGGCCTTGTTCGTTCTAAAAATACCACCGAAATTCTTACTAAGAACGTCGCCTTGTTTGCGATCTCTTGTACCATGTATCTTATCTGCGGTTATGCAATTATGTATGACGGTGGTCTTTTCCTTTCAGGTATCACTGAAGTAGATTCTGCAGCAGTATTAGCAGATTATGCGGCGCGTGAAGATGGCTTCAACGGTGGTTCAATCTACTCTGGCGCTTCTGACTTTTTCTTCCAGGTTGTATTCGTAGCAACGGCTATGTCGATTGTTTCGGGTGCGGTTGCTGAGCGTATGAAGCTTTGGGCTTTCCTTGCTTTCGCAGTAGTTATGACAGGTGTTATCTATCCTTTAGAAGGTTCTTGGACTTGGGGTGGTCAGTCTGTTTTCGGTCTGTTCTCTCTAGGTGATGACTTCGGTTTCTCTGACTTTGCTGGTTCTGGTATCGTTCATATGGCTGGTGCATCAGCGGCACTTGCAGGTGTTATCTTATTAGGTGCACGTAAAGGTAAGTACGGTAAAAACGGCGAAATCAACGCAATTCCTGGTGCTAACTTGCCAATGGCGACACTGGGTACGTTCATCCTTTGGATGGGTTGGTTCGGTTTCAACGGTGGCTCTGTGCTTAAGCTAGGTGATATCTCTAGCGCACATTCTGTTGCAGTTGTATTTATGAATACTAACGCAGCGGCTGCTGGTGGCTTAATCGGCGCTTTATTATTCGCTCGTATCTTGTTTAAGAAAGCGGATCTAACCATGGCGCTTAACGGTGCATTAGCAGGTCTAGTAGCGATTACTGCTGAGCCTTCTACTCCGACTCCTTTAGAAGCGACTATCATTGGTCTGATCGGTGGTCTGATCGTTGTCGCGGCGATTCTTACTTTGGATAAGATGAAGCTTGATGATCCAGTAGGTGCTATCTCTGTACACGGTGTTGTTGGTTTGTTTGGTCTATTAGTTGTACCTTTCACTAACGATGGCGCTAGCTTCTTAGGACAAGCGGTGGGTGCACTTACAATCTTTGTATGGGTATTCGGTGCTTCATTCGTAACTTGGTTAATCATTAAAGCGGTTATGGGTATCCGTGTAAGCGAAGAAGAAGAGTATGAAGGTGTTGATATCGCAGAGTGCGGTATGGAAGCTTACCCTGAGTTTAGTAATAAATAAGCTCAATGAGTTAACAACGCTTCAATTAAAAAACCGCAATCAGTAATGATTGCGGTTTTTTTATGTCTGTCAAAAACTTCTTGTTATTCGTGCAATAAAGTTTGAAATAAAGCCGACATTTACTGGCGAAATTTCTAATTTGAACTATAAATATTGACAACCTTGTGTCAGGTGACAGTGGACATTGATTAATAATTATAAGGAGCTGACATTATGTCTGAACAAAAGACGACTAAAACTGAAGCAACGGCTGCTAATTCTGAGAAGCCTAAAGCGCATGCAGAAGGCTTTCATAGCCACAATGATGATATGCCTAATAGTGCGACAATCGCCGAACGACAGCGCTTGCGTGATGAGGTTGCGTCAGAGGTAGAGGCTTTCTTGGCGAAAGGCGGCGGCATTACTTCTGTGGAAGCGAACCTTCGAGCTGATCCACCTAAAAAGCCAGAATCTAATTATGGTAGTCGACCTATTTAATTGAGATTTTAGCGAGAGAATTAGACAAGGTAGGTCATTGGCAGATTCGTGACCTACCTATAATTAGAATAATACTCTTTTTATGAATCGCGCTAACTGAGTCACAAAACAGAGTTTGTTGATTAGCGCAATTACTAAATAACCGTATACTTATTAGACAATAATTTAAAACCAATTCGCAGGATGCGAAAGGATGTTTCAATGGCTAAGATAGCTTCTCATATAAAAATCCGCAGACGCTTACATGCAATGCCGGTTGCCGTCGGCTTGATTGTTTTATTAACGGTCGTATTATTTACTCAGAATGGAATGATGTAATACTTCGGATCAACTGATCTAAGTGGGTAATGTCGGCATCGGCTTTACTCACAGAATTTGGCCAGTCTTGATTAAGAATATTTGCCCATACTGTTTTAAATCCTAATTTTCTTGCCGCTTCAATATCTTGCTCTGGGTGGTCGCCTATATGACAACTCTCGTGAGCTTTTACTTTGGCATATTTAAGTGCTGCCAAAAACATATCTTCAGCGGGCTTAGGTCGTGCGACATTTTCTGCATGATAATGAGCGTGAAATAAGTGATCAATGCCAATGCTGGTTAAATTTGCATTGCCATTGCTTAGTGCAATAACGTGATACTTTTTCTTCAGCTCGTTTAACACTTCCAGTGCGTCAGGAAATAATTCAACTTTATTTCGAGCAGCTAAAAATTCAGAAAATACCTGTTGTGACTGTTCGCGTGCTTGAGTCGGGTTCATACCGCACTCGGTTAAAATCTGAAAGATGTATTCAATTCTTAACAAGCTTAATTTGTGACGTAGTGCGGGATGTTGTTGAACAACGTGTCGCTTTAGTTGCTGCAAGCTATCAGTAGTGAAATGAGCGGAGGCTGTTGGGCAACGTTGAGTGATGGCTTGCCACTGAACGTTTTCTGCTCGTGCAATAACGGGGTCCGTATGCCAGAGCGTATTATCCAGATCGAAGGTGATCAGTTTAAGCGCCATTAGAATCGCTCAATCAGTTTTGTGGCAAGTTGGGTAAAATGAGCCCGAGTACATCAGAGATGTAATCTAGGAATAACGTATCCATTGAGCTGCGATAAAATTTGGGGTCGTCGCTAGCAACACACAAAACACCAGTCTGCTGACCGTTACGAATTTGCGCGGCGGCAATCGATTCGGCGCTGCTATGGTGTTCGTCTAATAATAGATCCATGGTTTCATCTGTGAGCTGACCACAGAACGCACGGTGGCCTTTAAATAAACGATGAATCTCTCGCTGCTTATCTTTATTGCTGATGCTGCGCAGAGGGTGCTCAAGCTTCTCGTCGGTGAAGTATAATAAGCTCCAATGATCAACGCTGAAATCTTGGCGTAAGCTATCATCAAGTGCAACTTCAACATCGATCCAGTTTTTAGCATCGATCAGCGCCAAGACTAAGCGTTTGGTTTTTCCGAATAATTTATCATTACGGCGCGCATTTTCTAGCAAGCTACTTAAGCGCTGGCGCAGCTCAACATTGCGTTCACGATAAACGGCTAGCTGGCGTTCAATTAAGCTGGTTGCTTGTCCTGAGTTATGAGGAATGCGTAGCCCAACTAATAAATCGTCTTTGGCTATAAAAAAGTCAGGATGATCACGTAAATATTGCTCAACGTCTGCATCAGTAAGCCGTAATGATTCACTCATTATTAATACCCTAAATTCCCTTCGACTTTTTATCGCTAGTCTTTATACAAGCTGTCTTTATATGAACTGTCTTTAAATTAACAGCTTTTAAGTTACCTGTCTTTAAACCGACAGACTTTGAATCGACAAGCATCAAATATTTACGCGGCCTTCAAATACGTTACTGGTTGGGCCGGTCATGATGACATCGCCTTTACCATCCCATTCGATCGTTAAAGAGCCACCTGGAAGATCGACCTGAACTTTATTGTCGAGCAATCCTCGCAATATTCCTGAAACTACCGCGCCACAAGCACCCGTTCCGCAGGCTTTTGTTTCGCCGACGCCACGTTCAAATACTCGCAGTTTTACATGGTTGCGATTTACCACCTGCATAAAGCCTGCATTGACTTTTTGAGGAAAGCTCACATGCGCTTCGACTAATGGGCCGAGTACTTCAACAGGCGCAGTATCGATATCGTCGACAATAATAACACCGTGTGGGTTACCCATTGAAACAGCACCCAGTTCAATACGGCCGTGTCCTGGAACTTCTATTTTATAACTAACCGCTTGCGATTTATCATTACCTTCAGGTACGAAGGGAACGTTAGCGGGCTCTAAAATAGGCGGGCCCATATTGACGATTACGTCGTTTTCTGGAGTCAGCTCTAAGGTCATATTGCCGCTGGCCGTTTCAACACGAATATTACGACGGCCAATTAATTTTTGTTCATAAACAAATCGAGCAAAGCAGCGTGCACCGTTGCCACAGTTTTCAACTTCACTGCCATCGGAATTGAATATGCGGTATTTAAAATCCACATCATGCTTAGTGGGCACTTCAACTAATAGCAGCTGATCAAATCCCACACCAAAATTACGATCCGCTAAGTGACGAATTTGCATCGGGGTTAGGTATGCGTGCTGAGTCACTAGATCAACGACCATAAAGTCGTTACCTAGCCCATGCATTTTATTAAATTTTATCCACATTCTTCTATAACCTTTTAGTGCACGTGCAATGACTAATTGTGTATTACACCAGCGTCTTACTTTGACGGTAGCAGTTGTTCACCGGCGTATAAATCAGCAATGCTTTCTCGTGCACGAACAAGATAGCTCGTATCACCGTCGACCATTATTTCTGCTGGACGTGGGCGGCTATTGTAATTTGAGGCCATAACAAACCCATAAGCCCCCGACGATTTAACTGCAAGCAAGTCGCCCGCTTGCAAATTTAGCTGACGATCTTTACCCAAGAAGTCACCGGTTTCACAAACTGGGCCTACTAAATCCCATGCTTTTGTATCGGCTAGGTTACGATCAGAATGTTGAACTGCAGGAATGATTCCTTGCCAAGCGCTGTATAAGGCAGGGCGAATTAGATCGTTCATGGCACCATCAATAATGGCGAAGTTCTTTTCTTCGTTCGATTTCAAGAACTCAACTTGAGTTAAGAAAATACCGGCATTGGCTGCAATAGAGCGGCCTGGCTCGAAGATTAATTTAAGTTGGCGATCGCCTAAGCGTTCAGTTAACTCGGCAATGTATTCGCCAGGAGTGGGTGGCACTTCATCATCATAAGTGACGCCTAAGCCGCCGCCTAAATCTAGGTGATGAATCGCGATGCCTTGCTCAGCAAGAATATCAACTAAGGCTAAAACACGATCCAGTGCATCCATGAATGGGGCTGTTTCGGTTAGCTGACTACCAATATGGCAGTCGATCCCTTGCACGTCTAGGTTCGACATCGCATTGGCTTTGGCATAGATGCGCGGTGCATCGTCGATATCAACACCAAATTTGTTTTCTTTTAGGCCAGTAGAAATATACGGGTGTGTTTGTGCATCGACATCTGGGTTTACACGGATAGAGATAGGCGCTTGCATGTTCATTTCAGCGGCTACGTCGTTAACGCGATCAAGTTCAGCTTCTGATTCAATATTGAAACAATGAACACCGACTTCTAATGCACGACGAATTTCATAGGCCTTTTTGCCAACCCCAGAAAAAACAACTTTCTTCGGGTCGCCGCCGGCAGCGATAACACGTTCTAGTTCGCCAATCGATACGATATCAAAACCCGCACCTAATTTTGCCAATACGTTCAGTACGGCTAAGTTAGAATTGGCTTTCATGGCGTAGCAGACAAGATGATCACGGCCTTGAAGGGCATTTTCATAGGCTAGGTAATGTTCTTCAAACGCTTTGCGTGAGTAAACATAGCAAGGAGTGCCATATTGGGCAGCGATATCGACAGTCGAGACTGATTCAGCGTGCAGTACGCCATTATTATAATCGAATATGTTCATTGTATTTCTAATCTAAAAGGTTGCAGGTTAGCTGGGGTGCAGTTGTTTTTATCAGTTGTCTTAGTCGATAGTAGCGCTGATTTATCGTGGCGCTACTGAGCTAGAAACAGGTGTGGCGTCGTCTTTAGGAATATAAAGAGGGCCTTTTTGTCCACAGCCAGCTAATAGTAACAATCCTGTTAAAACAGGTAATAAGAAAAAACGCATGTCAGTCTCCCGAATTTGTCGCCATTATACGGCAGTTAGCGGGCAGTCGATAGGGCCATTAGAGCGTGGTTCAAATCCTTTTCTATCCCTTGTTTGTATTTAATGTGTTGAATGATGCTCTCGTCGTTATGGAGGGCCAGATCTGTGAGGTAAACCGGATAATTCTCATTCTCTGAGCGCATGCTTAAAATCGTTTTTGCGACCTGGGTATACAGTTCAGATCCCCACTCCCATATACTGAACTCTTCGCCGTTGCAGTAGATGTTTACCTGATGCTGGTCATCTAGAATGGCATTAAGCTGAATACGACTGGTCTGTTGCTGCAGGGGCGGTAGGCGTCTTGGAATAGGTTCAAACTCTGTGGTTTCTTTATTTCGTATTAGCTCAAACAATAAGATAGGTCGTGCATTCGCTCGAATTAAACGCCCTTGCATGCGCTGATCAACTTGGCGTAAAAAACGAATAATCGGCATTAACACTTCTGTATTAGAACTCGCTTTCTGCTGTTGATGCAGCAAGACGCCTTGTTCATCCAATAGGTACCAAAAGTAACTGTCTTCTTTGTGCCAAAAATACAGCTGCCAAGTATCGGGTTTAGTATTTTGGAAGATCGCCTTGAGCGGACTACCACTTAAGGCATTTATATCGAGTGCATAATGCCCATAGTGTTCGCGAGGGCGGGCGAGAATGCTCAGAAACTTCGCTACTGAATCTGCTTGTTGAAGGTTGATTCCGTTTCTATCTTGCTGCCAGACATAATAGTTTTTACCCGCTTCTAAAATATAATCGACCTTGGGGTGCGCCAACGTATGCTGAGTTAAGTCGCTAATCACCTCATGAACCCGTGCGCTAATCGCTTGTGATCTGCTTGCACAGAAACAGTGGCATAGGTATTCAGGCCAGCCTTGCTTACGTGCAAGTGGGATGTATTGCAGCAAATAATACAGGCTATCAATAATGGTATTTTCACCTTTAAAGCGTTGCACTTGCCACTCTCCCCAGCTGTTAATGGTGAGTAAATCGATACTTTGTACTAGGTTCTCTTTGAGGGCGCTATAAACCAAGGCATCTCCGCGACTGCTGAGTTTTTGCATACCTTGGCGGGTAAACTTATACATAGGGTCAATGCCAGCATTAATAAAGATTTGCCATTGCGCTGGGCGGCTTGGGTGCAAAAAGTTATTGGTGTCGACATCTTTGGGTAAAGGAATTTGGCGCACGACCTGAATGAGTTCTTTAAGCTCATAAATGGTTAGTGGGTTGTGTTCGGGGTAGATTGCATAGTTCGTATGATGACTGATTAAACCATTAAAATGGGCATAACAAAGCAGCTCGATAAGGCTAGGAGATTGCTTAATGCTGCGATTGTTTCCTTCTTTATTGTAGGTTCCTGCAATCAGCTGCCAACGGTGTTCAGGCGACAGAACGAGAGAGATTTTATCTTGTACCAAGTCTGGAGCGATGTTGGGATTAATGGTGAGAATCTTTCCTGGCTTGGCGTCATAAATAGCGTAAAGCTGGTTGCCTAATAGCGTTAGATCTTGGCGGTTGATACGAATCTTGGTGGCGTATTGCTCGCTAAAAGACGCTAGGTAGCGATAACTGGTCAGCATTTCATTCACGAGTGCATTACGTTCTGTTTGCACTTCATGCACTAACCATTCGTCACGATTATCTAAGTGAGCGATGCGGGGGTAGGTCCACTGCCAAGAGTCGACAATTTGCTGTAATTCTTGATAGCGCCACTGGCGCTTCTGGCCTTGGGTTGCTTTTGTTAGCGGTAGGTCGGCTTTAAAGTAGAAAGCTCGGCGTAAGAGTTCTAAGCGCTTATCATCAAACTCTGCGGCAACATGATCACTCACTCGATTGAGCATGAGTAAATAACTGTCGCACGTTAGAGGTTCGGTATCGCCACTATGAACGGCGTCTTTTAGATCCCAGCATAAGGGCCGTATATCAGGATACTGACTGGCATAGTGCTGGGTTAATAAGAGTTTGAGTAAGGATTTATACGGATTCTTTAAGCCTTTGTTAAGTTGCCATAAACCAGCACCGACAAATTCCGCCGCAGGTATCGTCGGGATGCTGCCAAAATTGATCCAGTGAATATCGTGGATGATCTGCTGATCGAATAGATGATCCAAATAGTCTTGGCTGTATTGTTCATACTCTGTTGGCACTAGCCACCAACTGGGCATGCGGCCGGCAAGCCATAAGGATGAACGATAAAATTCGTCTAATAGCAAAAGGTGCTGGGTCGAGCCTGAGTGTTCGGAATCGACATTGGCTTGCTGCTTTCCTCGGCGAAACTCTTCGGCATCCATCAAGAAAAAATGCAGTTCAACTTTTTGTCCTTCAGCCCACTTTTCAATCAGCTCACACTTCTTTTTTAATAGCGCTAATTGCTCACTATTAATGTCGTGCGTGTGGCAAAGCCAGACATCAAGATCGCTATCGGCTGTTTGTGCCAGCGTACCTAAGCTGCCCATTAAAAAGAGTGCTTGAATGGAGCGATCACCACTTATTTTAGGTATCTGCAGTCCTTTGGCGACAAAGCGTAGGGCATTTAATGAATCCACTTGCGGGTTGTAATGTTCAATACCCGCAGGGACTTTAAAGTTAATAAAACCGGGCAGTTGAGGATTGTTTAAATGTAATAAAATTGGGAGTACATCAAGCACGCGAGTTTGTCGGTCTAGCATTAAGCTCCGAGCTTGTTCGAGGCGTGCGCTATTGAGGCCCAAAAATGAAAGTCGCCATTGATGAATTTGCTGGGATTTTGGTGGCGTAATGTTTAGTGGTTTGGCCTTTGTATTAGACGAGACCTGAGAGGGAGATTTAGGCATAGATTGAGTATAGACAAGAAATCTAAACTCACGAGGTCAAAAAAGCCCCTTATCTTTATTTAATGCAACAATAAAAATAAGAGGCTAATGAGCGGCGACTGGCTAAGTTAGGAATTAACGCTTAGCTAAACGCTCGCTGGCACGTTTTGCTGCAGCAACTACTTGCTTAGGTGCAGTGCCACCAATATGGTCACGAGCAGAGACAGAACCTTCAAGAGTAAGAACATCGAATACGTCAGCGGTGATTTGGTCAGAGAACTGTTGCAGCTCTTCTAAGGTCATCTCACTTAGGTCTTTACCGGTTTCGATGCCGTACGCTACCGCTTTACCCACAATCTCGTGTGCGTCACGGAATGGAATGCCTTTCACTACTACGTAATCGGCAAGGTCTGTTGCGGTCGAGAAACCACGACGGGCTGCTTCGTACATAGACGGCTTGTTTGGCTCAAGGTGCGGCGCCATATCAGCGAAAGCACGGATGCTATCGCGCAAGGTATCAACCGTATCAAATAAAGGCTCTTTATCCTCTTGGTTGTCTTTGTTGTACGCCAACGGCTGCGACTTCATTAGGGTAAGCAGTGACATAAGGTGACCATAAACACGGCCAGACTTACCACGTACTAACTCTGGAACATCTGGGTTTTTCTTCTGCGGCATAATTGAAGAGCCTGTGCAGAAGCGATCTGGAAGGTGAATAAACTGGAACTGAGCAGAAGCCCAAAGTACGAGCTCTTCCGAGAAGCGAGACATGTGCATCATGATGATGGCGCCCGCTGCGGTAAATTCGATGGCGAAATCACGATCCGAAACAGAATCTAGGCTGTTTTCTGTAGGAGCTGTAAAGCCCAATAGCTCAGCCGTATAGTGACGATCAATTGGGTAAGTAGTCCCCGCTAACGCTGCTGCACCTAGTGGTAAGTGGTTCAAACGCTTACGCACATCTAATAGACGCTCGTAATCACGCTCTAGCATTTCGTTCCACGCCAAAATGTGGTGGCCAAAAGTTACTGGCTGAGCCGTTTGCAGGTGAGTGAAGCCCGGCATGATCGTATCAGAATGAGCCGCGGCTAAGCCGATTAAGCCTTCTTGTAAGCGGGTTAGTTCAGCGCCAATGTTATCAATTTCGTCACGTAGGTATAAACGAATGTCGGTAGCTACTTGGTCGTTACGAGAACGGCCAGTATGCAGCTTCTTGCCTGTGATACCGATTTTAGCGGTTAGCGCTGCTTCGATGTTCATGTGAACGTCTTCAAGCTCGATAGACCAGTTAAAGTCGCCACGTTCGATCTCGATGCGTACTTCTTCAAGGCCACGTAAAATATCGTCGCACTCTGCTTGAGTCAGTACGCCAACCTTAGTGAGCATTTTAGCGTGAGCGATGGAGCCTTGAATATCATGAGCGTACATACGCTGATCAAAATCAACTGAAGCAGTATAACGGGCAACAAAAGCATCGGTTGGCTCAGAAAAACGGCCACCCCAAGAAGAGTTAGTTTGATCGGACATGAATACCTCGAACGAAAAATGAGAAGTGCAGGGCAAGTAGATTGAAATGCACGAAAATTTGAATGGGCGAATTATAGCCTTGTCAGGGGTGAATTAGTAGTCATCAAGGCGCACCAAAGAAGCAAACCAAATCGCGGCCGTGGGGTAATTATTCCTTGTATTATGGGCGAGACAGCGGAACACTGAGGTTATGGATATTCATAATAAAAAACTCGAAACCTTCTTTTTACCCGATCTCTGTAATGTGAGGGCGGTATTAGTTCTGATTTTATTATCGGAAGCCCTTGTGACCGCGTTAATTTTAATTGAAAGCAGTGTTGTCGCTTTCCAATGGGAGCGCTTTGCAACGGTATCGTACTTTGTTCAGTGGGTTGCCTTACTCTCGGTTGCTTTGCTGTGCCAGTCGCGCAAGTTTATGGCGCGCTTGGCGTTGCCTTGGGCGGTATGCTGGGCCATGTCGCTATTAATGCTGGTCTGTTTTTCTATCAGCTTAGCGGTTGAATCTGTCTTCCCTTTTCTGGGGTTGGGCTATGAAATTAACTGGTCATGGATACTGCGCAACATCTTAATCAGTGCCATTTTTGGCGCCATGGGATTGCGTTACTTTTATGTGCAAAGCCAGTGGCGTTTAAAAAGTCAGGCCGAGCTTAGTGCGCGCTTAGAAGCATTGCAGGCTAGAATTCGTCCGCACTTCTTTTTTAATAGTTTAAATACCGTTGCCTCTCTGATCGCAATTGATCCTGAAAAAGCTGAAAATATGCTGGTCGATTTATCGTCATTATTTCGCGTGGTTTTGAAAGACCAGAATGCACAGGTAGATCTGTCAGCAGAAATTGAACTGGGTCGACGTTATATTAATATCGAGCAAGAGCGGCTTGGGGATAGGCTGCAGATAGAGTGGCAGCTACCCGCTGAAATCCCCAATATTCAAGTGCCGCAGCTGTTATTACAGCCGTTGCTTGAAAATGCGATTTATCACGGCGTTCAGCCCTTGATAAATGGGGGCAAAGTCGTTATTAATTTGAGTCCGAATGAAGACGGTAGCAACAAGGAAAAGCGTTGGTTGCTGACGATTGAAAATGATAAAGCGGAGCAGGTGGTTAGAAAAGGGGGGCATCAAATATCGCTGCCTAATATTGCTATGCGCTTAGACGCCGTTTTTGACGGTGCAGCAACCTTGCATTGCGAAGAAACTGCCAACCAGTACCGGGTGATTGTTGGCTTGCCGGAATATACTAGTCAGGCTAAACACGACTTTAACAATAAAACTGCATGAATAACCTGATGCTAGAGCTGAGAAAAAAATGACTTTACGAGTATTGCTGGTGGACGATGAGCCGTTAGCGCGTCAGCGCTTAGCGCGGCTTCTCGCAGAGCACACACATTATGAAATTGTAGCAGAGGCAGGGAATGGCCAAGCCGCATTGGATTGGTTGCGCCAGCATAAAGCAGATTTGGTCTTGCTGGATATCGAAATGCCAGGGCTAACGGGTCTAGAAGTTGCCAAGCAATTAATGGACACGTTGCCACCAAAAGGACACCACCCCGCTATTATTTTTTGTACGGCTTACGATGAATATGCGCTAAGTGCATTTAAAGTCGACGCGGTTGATTATTTATTAAAACCCATTCGAAAAGATGAACTCAATAAAGCCCTACAAAAAGCGCAGCGCTGGATTGAACAGCAGCCAGATGTTGAAGTCGATCCTCTCAATACCCACGCGTGTGCCCGAACACACATCAGTGCGCGTACACACCAAGGCTTACAACTGATACCGATTACCGATATTTATTGCTTTCAGGCCGATCAAAAGTACATCACGGTCAAATATCATTGCGAGAATGAGATGATTGGAGAAGTACTGATTGATGAACCGCTGAAAGTATTAGAAGACGAGTTTGAACATCATTTTGTTCGCATACATCGCAATGCCTTGGTCGCGAAAGACAAAATTGAGCGTTTAGAAACGGTGTCTAATAGCGTTCATCTACTCTATTTAAAAAGTTTTGAAGAGGGGATGAGTGTGAGTCGTCGTCATCTTCCTTCTGTTAGAAAGCTGATGCGTGGTCTGTAGTGCAGCAATCGAAGAAAGATCATCGAAACAGTACTAAGCGAGCGCGCTAAACGACAGCACTGACTTAGAGCATTCTAATAAGCCCGTGATTGCTGTTATGATACAGCGATTATTTGCTCATTTCGCTGAAGGAACTCCAATGTCAGCCCGTACTCTTAGAATTGCTACTCGTAAAAGCCCTCTTGCTATGTGGCAGGCAGAACACGTGAAATCACGTTTATTGGCTTTAAACCCAGACCTCGTTGTTGAACTGGTGACCTTTACTACCAAAGGCGACATCATTCTGGATACCCCGCTTGCCAAAATCGGTGGCAAGGGCTTATTCGTTAAAGAATTAGAAGTCGCCATGCTCGCAGGGGATGCTGACATCGCCGTGCACTCGATGAAAGACGTGCCAATGGAATTTCCAGAAGGTTTAGAGCTGGGTGTGATTTTAGAGCGTGAAAATCCTCGCGACGCTTTTGTTTCTAATCACTACAAATGCTTCGAAGACCTACCTCAAGGTGCGGTTGTCGGCACCTCTAGTTTACGCCGTCAGTGTCAATTGCAAAACTTACGCCCTGACCTCGTCATCCGCTCTTTGCGTGGTAACGTGCAAACGCGTTTGGGTAAATTAGACAGTGGCGAATTTGATGCCATTATACTTGCGTCTGCTGGCTTGATTCGTTTAGAAATGGAGTCTCGAATTGCTCAGTATTTAGAACCAGAAGTATCATTACCTGCGGGTGGCCAAGGCGCTGTGGGTATTGAACTGCGCAGCAATGATGCTGAAACGTTGGCATTATTAAAGCCGCTCGAACATGACATTACTACTTATCGCGTTACAGCAGAACGTGCCATGAACCGTCGCTTAGAAGGCGGCTGTCAGGTGCCTATCGCATGTTACGCTCTAGAAGATAATGGCGAGCTTTGGTTGCGCGGTTTGGTAGGCAGCGTTGATGGCAAGCAAATGCTAACGGCAGAATATCGCGCACCGGTTGCCGAAGCAGAAGCTCTGGGTATTAAAGCGGCCGAAGATTTATTGAGTCAGGGTGCCGATAAAATTTTGGCGGAAGTACATGCACAAGCCTAATCATCCGGTTGAATCTCTTTTGCCTGTGCTGGTCACCCGACCCGCATCGCAAGCCGAAGAAATTTGCCCATCATTAGAAGCTTTAGGCTGTAGCGTCATTCGTCAGCCTTTGCTTGCGATTGAAGCGGTGGCCGAAACGCCAGCGCTGAAATCGCAGTTTATGAACATCGATCTTTATGATGTCGTGATTGTGATCAGTCGCAATGCTGCTGAAATGGGGTTGATACAACTGGATCAATACTGGCCTCAATGGCCGGTAGAAATTGATTGGGTTGCGATTGGGCCAGTAACCGCAGCCGTGCTTTCTGCACAAGGACTAACGGTTACCATGCCAGCCGGACAATTTGATAGTGAAGGTGCATTACACTTGCCTGAACTGACGAATGTAGCGGGTAAAAAAGTGCTTATCTGGCGCGGAATTGGTGGGCGTGAAACCCTAGCCAGTACTCTGACAGAGCGTGGTGCTACCGTGACGTATGCCGAGCTTTACCAGCGCTTAGTGCCGGAATATGATGAACAACAGTGGCAGCAAACCTTAGCCTCCAATCCTCTATTATTGGTCAGCAGTGGCCAAGGATTAGAGGCCATTGCGGCGCAGCAGCCAAGGATTGCCGAGTCTGTTCGTGGCATCATTGCCCCTAGCCTCCGAGTCGCAGAACTGGCAAAATCATTAGGCTTTAGCAAGATACAGATTGCCGCAAGTGCGCAAGACGTTGATATGTTGGTGGCAGTGGAAGACTGGATTAAAGAAAATAATTAATAAAAAAAGCAAATCGACTCATTTATTAAGGAAATAGTTGTGACAGATAATTTGCAACAAGCACCCACCACAGAAGAATCGTCGGCTGATCAAAACGCAGCTAAGCAGAGCTCAGTAGACAATAGTTCAGTAGACAATGGCTCAGTAGCAAAAAGCACAGACAAGAAAGCCAAGGAAAAAAAGCCAGCATCAAAACCAAGCTCGGCTATCGCCATTATTGCATTAATCTTGGTTATCCTCGCTTTGCTTGCCATTGGTGGTATTGGCTGGAAAGGTTTTGAATTTTCACAGCAGCTATTAACCTTATCTCACCAGCTCGATCAAAGTTCAGAGAAGAACTCTGCCTTGGCTACTAAGCTGGCTAATGCCGAAAGAAACGCTCAGTTACAGACGAAGCAACTGCAACAAAATGCTCAGCGAATTGCACAACTGCCAGGAGCTGATCGTAATGACTGGTTATTGGCCGAAGCCGAGTATTTATTACGACTCGCTAACCAGCGCTTAGGTCTTGAAAAAGATTGGCAAGGTGCCGTCGCTATTCTCGTCGCAGCAGATGCGGTATTAGCAGAAACACAAAATCCATTAATACGCTCAGTTCGTCAGCAGCTAGCTCAAGAGTTACAAGCGTTACGTGCGGTTCCTGCGGTTGATCTTACTGGCGCTGTATTACGCTTGCAGGCGGTGCAAGATCAAATCAGTAATCTAGAGTGGATGCCACGTACCTTGCCTCAGGCGGCAGCGGTTGTTGAAGAATTACCAGAAACCGTGCCAACAGCATGGCAAAAGTTTGCTAGCAAAGCGTGGGCAGGCATAGGAACAATTGTTCGTATTCGTGAGCACGACAAGGCCCTACCCGCGCCACTAAGCCCAGATCAACACTATTATTTGCAACAAAACATGCACCTGATGTTAGAGCAGGCTCAAGTGGCTCTCGTTCGTCAGCAAGATGCATTGTATAAGCAAAGCATTGCCAGAACGCTTACGTGGTTAGAAGAGTTTTCGATTGTGAAAAGCTCTAAAACAGACGCGGTGAAAGAAACATTAACCGAGCTTAGCGCTTGGAACGTGTCTCCTGAATTCCCAGGCATTAGTGGTTCTCTGATGCAGTTGCGTAAATTGCTGGATCAGCAGCGTCGCACTTCCGCGCAATTAAGCGTTAAATAACGAGGAATAGACCATGAAAAAACTCGTTATTTTAATCGTTGGTTTTTTATTAGTTGGGCTGCTGTTTGGCTATTTAGTCAGCCTTGATTCGGGCTACGTATTGTTCAGCTGGGCAAGCTACACCTTGGAAACCAGCTTCTGGTTTTTCAATATTATGCTGGCTGCTTTTTTCATCACAGCTTATTTAACGTTGCGATTTGTTTTATTGCTGGTAGGCAGTGATTGGCGCATTAATGAATGGCGCAAGCAGCGTCGTTCAATCCGTGGTCAGCGTCAAACAACCCGCGGCTTCTTGAGTTTAGCGCAAGGCCAGTGGAGAACTGCAGAGCGTCAGTTAACTCAAGCGGCAGCATTAGGCGACAACCCTTTGATTAACTATCTTGGGGCTGCTCGTGCTGCTTATGAAAAAGGTGATGCCGACAAATCGGATCATTGGTTAAAAGAAGCGGCGCAGAGTACAAAAGGTGCTGAGCTGGCTGTTGCCATCACGCAGATTCAATTATTACTGTCTCGTGGCCAAGCGGAGCAGGCACTGGCCGTTGTGCTGAGATTACGTAAGCAGCACCCAAAGCATAAGCACTTATTGAAAATGCAAATTAAGGTTTTACGTGAGCTAGAAGACTGGGTTGGTTTAAAAGATTTACTACCGACGGTGCGCAAGCTGGCTAAACTGATTCCACAAGACAAATTAAAAGAGTTAGAAGAAAAAGTTGTTATTCAATTAATGCAGCGTGCCGCTAAAAGTCATCGTTCGGCGACGGCTTCAGCAGGGCAAGCGGAATTAATTAAAGAAATTTATGATGATGCGCCACGTGCTGTGCGCCTGTCGGTTGACGTATTAAGTTACTACGTCGATTTGCTAATCTCACTTAATCAGCCAGGTAAAGCCGAGCAGGCTTTGCGCGAGTCCCTACCGTCGGTATGGCATGACAACTTGATTTGCGCTTATGGGCGTGTGAAGGGCAACGATCTTCAGCGTCAGTTATTATTTGCTGAGCAGCAACTACAAGAACGTACTAATGATCCTATGTTGCTATTGGCTTTAGGACGAATCGCTAATCGAATGGGGAATACTGAGAAGGCTCAGGAATATTTAGAAGCGGCGAGCAAAATAAAGGCTTTGCCAGAAGTGCATGCTGAGTTGGGGGATTTATTAACCCAGCAAGGCGAATTTGAACGTGCTTGTGAGCATTTCAATAAAGCGCTTGTCTAAGGCTGTGTTACAAGCCTGTGTCACGAATGTCATTGAAACGAAGCGTAGCCTGAGCGACTTCTTCGTTTCAATGAGTTCTTATCTACTTCTTAATTGTACTGCTAGATTGTACTGCTAGTGCTTATTTTTTAAACGTTTCACGCGGAGCGTAGCTAAACACATCGCTGTGCATATTTGCTTCACTTAGGCCCAGCTTTTCTAGCTGATCTAACGTACCGTGTACCATTGTTGGCGAACCACAAGCGTACATCTGTATCCCACTTAAATCATTAAAGTCATCGTGAATGACTTCGTAAATCCATCCAGCGCGCGCTTGCCAACTATCAACACCGGCTTCTAGAACAGGGTGGAATGAGAAGTTGGTGAATTCATTGGCCCATTGTTTTGGCGTATCGTATAGATAAAATTCATCTAACGAGCGATTTGACCAATACAGGTGCACTTCATGCTCAGGATCTTGCGCTAAAATAGCTTCGGCTAAGCATTTAATTTGAGAAAAACCGGTGCCTGCACACACTAATAAGATGGGCTGCTCTGACAATTCTTGTAAAAAGCACTCGCCTTTTGCCAAGGTGACTTTAATCGTGCCATGGTTTTTCGCGGCCGCTGAAAGCTCGGCAATAATGCCCGCAGTCACCTCGTTATGATCTGAAATTTGTAATTCCAAGCGACGAGGTTGTTGAGGGTCTGGCGCATTCGCAATAGAGTACGGCAGCTGCTGGTCAGCAACATGCAGCTCTAAGTACTGACCAGGTAAATAGTCGAGCTTACTGCCTGCAGGGGCTAATAACTCAATACGAAATACAGAAGTATTTAAGGCCTCAACACTCAACACTTGGCAAGCAAGGGTTTTTACGGGTGAGTGTCCTGGTGCATAAATCTCTGGCATATAAATCTCTAAATCGGATAGCGGATACGTTAAACACAATAATACCTGATTAGGAGACCCAAGTATTTCCCCTTTTTGTTGATCGACCTGATAGCCCTGTCGCTGATCGATGGTGCCAGATAGTAGCTTGGCCTCACAGATCTGACAAACACCGTTTTCGCAGCTAAGAGGAATAATGACTCCCTGCTCAAAACAGGCTTCTTGCAGCGCTTGGTTTTCAGCCACTTGAATGGAGACATTCGATGGCTGAAAGGTGACGGTATAAGAAGTGGGCGCTTTATCTAAGTATGTGCTCATTTTATAAGCCTAGTTCATCCCAGATTGCGTCAACTTTGTCTTTGACGTTTTCGTCCATGACGATCGGCTCTCCCCATTCTCGATTGGTTTCACCCGGCCACTTATTAGTCGCATCTAAGCCCATTTTTGAGCCTAAGCCAGAAACAGGGGAGGCAAAGTCGAGGTAATCAATCGGCGTATTATCGATCAAGGTGGTATCGCGAGTTGGGTCCATACGCGTAGTAATCGCCCAAATTACATCATTCCAATCACGGGCATTAATATCGTCGTCGGTGACAATCACGAACTTGGTATACATAAATTGGCGTAAGAAAGACCACACACCTAGCATCACTCGCTTGGCATGACCTGGGTATTGCTTCTTAATCGTCACAATGGCCATGCGATAAGAACAGCCTTCGGGTGGCAGATAGAAGTCGGTGATTTCTGGAAACTGCTTACGTAAAATCGGTACAAAGACTTCATTCAACGCCACACCTAAAATGGCAGGCTCATCGGGTGGACGGCCCGTATAGGTGCTGTGATAAATCGGGTCTTTACGATGAGTAATACGCTCAACTGTAAATACAGGGAAGCTGTCTACTTCGTTGTAATAACCGGTATGGTCGCCAAACGGGCCTTCGTCGGCCATTTCGTCTGGGTAGATAAAACCTTCTAAAATAATTTCAGCAGACGCTGGCACCATTAAATCGTTACCGATGCTCTTTACCACCTCGGTGCGGCTATTACGTAATAAACCGGCAAAAGCGTATTCCGATAAGGTGTCTGGCACAGGCGTCACTGCGCCTAAAATCGTTGCCGGATCAGCACCCAATGCGACCGATACTGGATAGGGCTTGCCCGGATTTTGCTGTTGAAATTCGCGGAAATCCAACGCACCACCACGATGGCTTAACCAGCGCATGATCAATTTATTCTTGGCAATTACCTGCATGCGGTAAATACCAAGGTTGTGGCGATCTTTGTTTGGCCCTTTGGTAATGACTAACGGCCAAGTAATAAGCGGCGCAGCATCGCCAGGCCAGCAATGCTGAATGGGGAATTTACCCAGATCAACCTTGTCGCCTTCGTGGACAATTTCTTGGCAAGGGGCTTTTTTGACTTCTTTTTGGCTAAGGCTTAGAACCTTGCGGAAAATCGGTAATTTGCTCCACGCGTCTTTCAGACCTTTAGGCGGCTCTGGCTCTTTTAGGAAGGCCAGCAGCTCGCCGACTTCACGCAAGGCTTCTACGGACGATTCACCCATGCCCATAGCAACACGTTCGGGGGTTCCAAACAGGTTAGCCAATACTGGCATGCTGTGGCCTTTGGGATTTTCAAATAATAATGCTGGGCCGCCTGCGCGTAAAACACGGTCGGCAATTTCAGTCATTTCTAAATGAGGATCGACAGGATAGCTGATGCGTTTCAGCTCGCCTTTCTTTTCTAATTGCTTAATGAAGTCACGCAGATCTTTATATTTCACGAGTAACCTGTTTCTGCTAATGAATACTTGAATGCTCACATCATAAAGGGGTAAGCAGTTGATTTCTAATCTTATGTCCATAAGATGACGGCTAACTAAGTTTTATACGACTTTTTGAGGGTTTTAGTTTATGAGTGCACGCTTTTATCTATGGGTTAGTGCTTTCAGTGGTGCGGTAAGTGTCGCTCTAGGCGCGTTTGGTGCTCATGGTTTAAAAAAAGTCGTGAGTGTGGATATGTTAGCGACCTACCAAACCGGTGTGCAGTATCAGTTTATCCATAGTTTGGCCTTATTAGCATTGGCGATTCTTTTATTCATGCCTGTGGCGAAGGGTGTATCTAAGCTGTTGAAATTAAGTGCGAACCTCATGATTGTGGGAATAATGCTGTTTAGCGGCAGTTTATATACCATGACATTAATGTCAGCGGCGGATGGATTTCCGGCTTGGTTAGGTCCGATTACCCCTATTGGTGGATTAGCCTTTATAATGGGCTGGATATTTTTACTGGTTGCTGCCTTTAAGCTGCCAATTGATGAGCAATAATTCGTTTATATGATTGATGAAGAGAAGAATACAGTGACCGAACAAGAACAGCCTCAAGCGGAAGATACTCTATTAGAAGGTACTCTATCTAAAGAGACTTTATCTGAAGAGCAAGTGATCGAGAGCCAAAAGCGCCGCATCCGCTCTTTCGTTCGTCGCACGGGTCGCCTAACGGCAGGTCAGCAGTTAGGTTATGACCGCCAGTGGGATAATTTAGGGTTTGCTTTGGCAGACGGTGAATTCGATATCCCTAAAGCCTTTGGTCGTGATGCCTATACGGTATTAGAAATCGGTTTTGGTATGGGTCAGTCGTTTATTGAAATGGCAAAGGCTGCGCCAGAAAAAAACTACATTGGTATTGAAGTGCATACACCCGGTGTTGGTTCTGCTTTGCGCATGGCCGATGAAGAAGGTGTGACTAATGTGCGTATCAGTGAAGACGATGCGATTGAAGTTTTAAAACATCAGATTGCTGACGAGAGCTTTGATTGTTTGCAGTTGTTTTTCCCAGATCCTTGGCATAAAAAGCGTCATAACAAACGTCGCATCGTTAACGAAGAGTTTATTCAGACGATTCGTAGAAAGATGAAACCTGGTGGCATCATTCATATGGCGACCGATTGGGAACCGTATGCAGAGCATATGATGGAAGTATTGAGCGCCGCTGAAGGTTATAAAAACCAAGCCGGAGAAGGGCAGTATACCCCTCGTCCAGATCATCGTCCGCTGACTAAATTTGAAAAGCGTGGCGAGAAGCTAGGTCATGGGGTTTGGGATTTGTTCTTCGAAAAAATTAGTTAAAGCTAAATATTAGAAGTGGGTGGCATTAATGCTAACGCTTCTATTAATTTCGTATAAAAAATTATTAAATAATTAACTAGGAAGTTAAATATGACTAAGAAAGATAAAGAAAAAGTATTTGGTGGCGAGTGGAGCCAAGAGCAATTAGAAGAGTTTTTGGTTGAGCAAGATTACCCAGGTGAAACAGCTGACTTCACGTCAATTATTCGTGCATACCGCCATATGATGCCTGCATCTTTTGCTGATTTCTTAATATTACTAAAAGAAAAGGGCGGTGACATTAATGCGAAAAATGAAGCCGGTGAAACAGCGTTGTCTATTATTTCTGGCCATGCCAAAGGCGCAGAGTTTGCTGCTTTATTGAAAGACGCTGGCGCTGAATAAATACCAGCAACCGTTACGGTTAATTATTTTAAACCGTAACGGTGTTTAATCTTGGTCACCTGTTCTGCGTGACTCACTAAAAATTTATTAAACAGTATGATCAACTTAGGATGGTTAATCGTCGAAAGGTGATAAGCGTAGTTAAACGCTGGGAACTTTGAATGCTGTACTAAGGATTCTTCTGGGTACATTTCTTTTATCAAATTCATAGCAACATTTTTATTGAAATATACGGCCTGTACACGCTCTGAAACAAGCATATGGATTAACTGCTCTACGACTTTTGTACGTGTTGCTGTTAGTGAATTATCTTTGATTTCACTCGCAATTCCAGGTGTGGTAAATCCAAAAATGGTTCCGACGGTTTTTATCTCACTTTTTACAACTTCAGGCTTATCGCTTTTTAAAACCAAAACGCTTTCAGTAATATCAAAAATAGGGTCACTGTAGTGAACTTTTACATCAGACTTGAGTGACTTAGCCCAAAGTGGATTGTCCGGAAATTTTAATTCGATGGTGCCTTTTACAAATTCATTGAAGAGTCGAGGAACAGGCATTGGGGAGTAGTCAATATTGAGCTGGTTCACCTGAAAAAATAAGTCGAAAATATCACGAGCGGCCCCCTGATATTTTTTCTCGGTACTCACATAATAATATGGCTCATAGCTGGTCGACTCGACACCAATTGTTAATGCATGAGTGGTCGAGATCGACGAAATGAGTAACCAGATGCTAACGATTATTATATTGATGATGCGCATGATCAGATTTTTTCGCTATAAATCATTGATCCTAGCAGAAAAACCTAACCATTAGCTTTGTAAAAACACGACAAATTACACTTTTAATAATTAACTTACACTAAAGCATTAATTTATAACGAGTTTTCCGGTGCGAATGCGTTGCGGGTGATCGCCTACCGGGAAACTAGCGACTTCTTTGGCGTCGTCAAACGAGATAACTGATACACGATCTTGTTCACTGACCGATACATAGCAATATTTTCCATCAGCACTTTCTGTCGACCAATAAGGTTTAGCGCCCAGTGGCGTCTCGGAAAGCTGAACGGTTTTGTAATCAAACGTTTCACGATCAACAATTGCCGCGTAACCAGACATCGTTGCGGCAACACATAGCTTAGTCCCTTCGCTATTAATCGCTAAACCATGATGCGCGGAGTTTAGCTGATAATCGCGAGTGCTCATTTCGGCAATTTCTTGTGGTATGGGCAGGTCAATTTTACGAGTAATCTTTTGCTGCTCTACATCGTATTCAAAGAAGCCGTGGAAGAACGAAACTTGCATATAGACGAACTTACCATCCGGTGCGATTGCCATTGGGCGTACAGCGCTATCGACCCAAGGAAAGCCAAACTCTTCCAGTTTCTCACCGATATCAACGCGTTGTAAGATTTCATAGGTGTTGGCATCGACGATTTGGAAAACCCGCTCACCTTTAATCCAATCTAACCAGCCGCTGGTAAAAGGCACATACACTTTACCGATACTCGCATGGAAGATTTTTTGCCCATCTTTTGAGTAGGTATTTTCATGCGGTTGATCGCCAGAATCAAATTCACCAATGATTTTTCCTGTGGCGGTATCAATCGCGTGAACTTTCCCGGCAGTAGACGCGGATACTAAAAAAGTTTTTCCGTCGGGTGAAATTGCCGAATGATCTGAGCGAGAACCTTCAACGGGAGTACGCCAAGTAATTTCACCGGTATTCACATCCAGGGCTACTACATCAGCAAAACTTGGACGGGAAATAAATAAGTGGCGACCATCATTGGATGGGAACATGTCATCAACCATCTGATGATTGCCTTCGCCGATCACTTCTTTAATAAAGGTCGATACGATACGACGCTTTATACTGCTTGTAAGTTCTTCTAAACGTTCTTCTTTATCGGGAACGGCGTTTAATTTTTTTATGCGCTGAAAGGTATGCGGATCATAAATATCCACCGTGCCATCCCAGTTATTGCCGACGACGATGACGTCGCGTAGATCTGATGTAGAAGTATCTGTTGCAATGGTATCTGCTGTCGGTGAACTGGCGAACACACTGCTGGAAAGCAGGATGCTGAGAGTAATGGCTGTTTTTTTTAGCATATAGGTACCTTGTCGATAATGCTCATCTGATCGATGAATCGTATAGTTTTTTAGAGTTATTATGATCTTACTGTAGCAAGGATATTTAGAAATTGCAGTGGCCTATGGAGACAGGGATGTTGACCGTGGCGGCCACTGCGCTGTATGCATTATACAAAGTATACGATGACGATGGTTTACATAAAAAAGGCTAAAATTTCATTTAAAAATAAGCTGCCTTTGGTGGTCGTTTTAATCTGGTCACTATCTTGTTCGAGCAGCCCCTTAGTGATGGCCTGTTGAATACCGTCAGCAATGGTATCGAGTGAATAGCCGGTTCTTTGTTCAAACAGCTCTAAATCAAAGCCATCTTGTAAACGCAGCGCATTCATCAAAAACTCTAATCCTAGGTCTTCGTTTTGAATCGACTCTTTGCCGGCTAAAAAGCCCTTACAATTTTGAGTAGAATTGCTTTTAGCGGCATTTAAAAAATCTTTTGGCGCGCGAGTTTTCCATGTTCTAAAAACAGGCGAAGCAGTAATGCTCTCTGGTTGATTAACCAAGTCGGTTACTTTGCCATGAGCGCCTGCGCCAATGCCTAGATAATCACCGAACTGCCAGTAATTTAGATTATGCGTCGCTTGCTTACCCGCTTGAGCGTAAGCCGATACTTCATATTGATCAAAGCCATGCTTGGCTAATAACGCTTGTCCAGCTTCTTGAATGTCCCAAAGGGTTTCATCTTCTGGCAAAACGGGAGGGCGTTTAAAGAATTCGGTATTCGGCTCAATGGTTAATTGATACCAAGATAAATGCGTTGGGCCAAGATCGATGGCTTGTTGAATATCTGCTAAGGCTTGGGCTTGCGATTGATCTGGCAAGCCGTGCATTAAGTCGATATTAAAATTATCGAAGCCTGCTTCTTTTGCCATTTTAATCGCAGCAACAGCTTGTTGGCCATCGTGAATACGCCCTAGGTGTTTTAGCTGCTTGTCGGCAAAACTTTGGATTCCAATAGAAAGACGATTAATGCCAAGCTTGCGATAGCCTGCAAATTTTTCCGCTTCGAACGTGCCCGGGTTCGCTTCCATGGTAATTTCGATATCTTTCACAAAGCTTACTTTTTCTTGTAGGCCTTCAAGTAAGTTTTTATAAGCTTCGACGCTTAATAGCGAAGGGGTGCCACCACCGATAAAGATGGTTTGAATCTCGCGGCCTTGTACGTAAGAAAGATCCGCTTCTAAGTCGTCTAATAGCGCTTGTACGTACGCCGCTTCTGGGATGTGCTCTTCAGCACTCTTTCCCTTAAATTCGTGACTGTTGAAATCGCAGTAAGGGCACTTACGCACGCACCAAGGCACATGAATATACAGAGATAGTGGCGGCAAAGTTATCTTGCTAGTAGTAGATCCGGAATCAGCTTTAGAAACTTGAATAGAAGATGACATTATTCAGCCGCTTCCATTTCTTCGCTGAGTTCCATCCATTCCATTTCGACTTCTTCCATTTCGCTTTTAGCATCACCTTGCTGCTGCAAGATTTTCTGCAAATCGGCTTTGCGGTCTGCTTCATACAAGGCAGTATCGCCAAGTTGAGTTTCGGACTCATCTAAAATGCTTTGTAATTTTTCCATACGAGTTTCGAGTTTCTTCAACTCTTTGCGCATTGGGGCTAAGCGCGCACGACGTTCAGCATCTAAACGTTTTTGCTCTTTACGATCTTGAGCACTGGCACCCGCGGCTTTATTGTCGCTAGTCGTCGCGCTTTGATTGTCGGCAGAGTTCGGGTTCGTTGCTAGCTGGCCGGCATTAAACCCAGACGCAGCTTGTTTTGCCTGAACGTGTTTATGGTAATCGTCTAAGTCACCTTCAAACAATTCAACCTTGCCATCTTCAACTAACCAATATTCATCAACCGTCGCTTTTAATAGGTGACGGTCGTGACTTACCAAAACAATGGCACCGGCAAACGATTGCAGTGCCATGGTCAACGCTTCACGCATTTCAATATCCAGGTGGTTGGTGGGCTCATCCATAATCAAAAGGTTGGGTTTTTGCCACGCTACTAAAGCCAAGGCTAGGCGCGCTTTTTCGCCACCGGAAAACGGCTCACAAACTTCCAGCGCTTTTTCACCACGGAAGTCAAAGCCGCCTAAAAAGTTACGTACTTCTTGATCGGTTGCCGATGGAGTAATGCGCTGAATCATCAGCATAGGGCTGGCTTTTATATCCAGCGTTTCTAACTGGTGCTGAGCGTAATAACCGAGTTTTAAATGTTCGCCTTCATGACGCTTACCCGATAGTTGCGGTAGCTCTTCACACAAGGTTTTAATTAAGGTCGATTTACCCGCGCCGTTTGCGCCTAATAAACCAATGCGGTGACCCGGCACCAAAGAGACGTTTTGGTTTTCTAAAATGGCAACGGCTTCGCCACCCCCTTTACCAGGATAACCAATATCTGCGGCTTCAAGATTCAATAACGGGGTTGAAACTTTATCGGCACAAGCGAATGAAAAACCAAACGGTGAATCAACGTGGGCCGGGGCAATCAGCTCCATACGTTCTAATTCTTTTACTCGGCTTTGTGCTTGCTTTGCTTTACTGGCTTTGGCTTTAAAGCGGGTCACAAATTTTTCGATTTCAGCAATGCGTACTTGCTGTTTATCATGCATCACTTGTTGCTGGGCTAAACGCTCAGCTCGAATGCGTTCGTAAGCACTGTAGTTACCTGGGTAGCTGGTCAGTGTTTGCTGATGCAGATGGACGATGTGATCAGCAACTCCATCAATAAAATCACGATCGTGAGATATGAATACCAAAGTGCCTTGATACTTATTTAACCACTGCTCTAACCATAAGGTCGCATCTAAATCCAAGTGGTTGGTTGGCTCATCGAGTAGTAATAAATCTGAAGGCGTCATTAATGCTTGGGCTAGGTTCAAACGAATACGCCACCCCCCAGAGAAACCTGAAACGGGCTTAACCATGTCACTTTGCTTAAAACCTAAACCGTGTAAAAGCTGCTCGGCTTGCACTTTAATGTTGTAGCCATTGTGCGCATCCATCTTGCTATGCCAGTTGGCCAATTCATTATCGCAAGTAGCGGTTTCAATGCCGTGTTCAATTTCGCGGTAGGTTTTATCACCATCGATGACGTAATCAACCGCACAACGGTCACTGGCTTCAACTTCTTGTGCCATATGTGCGATACGCCAGCCCGTTGGCAAATATAAATCACCCTCTTCCACGCCTAACTCACCTAAAAGCAGAGCAAATAAGCTAGACTTACCTGCACCGTTCGGGCCGATAAGGGCGAGTTTTTGACCATCATGAATTCGCAAATCTGCGTGTTTAAGCAGAGGTTTGATACCACGATGTAATGAAACCTGATTAAATTCGATCATAATCTTTCAGAATACTTTTATAAAAGAGGGTGTAGCGCTTTGGCTGATTCAAAAAGCGACTCAATAATTGATGGGCATTTTGCCACAAATCCGGCGGTTATCCCACTTGATAACGCCCTTTGGCAGTATGCGTGTCAGGTATATTCACAGGCGGGTGTGGAAGCAACGTTGTTGAATCTTCAGGATGAGCAGGGGGCAGATATAAATCTGATTCTACAAGCGTTGTGGTTAGCCAATAAAGGTATTGAGTGGACATCAGCCTGCATTCCCCATGATTATAATAAGTGGGTAGAAGAGCAGGTCATTCCTATTCGTACCATGCGCCGCCGCTTGAAAACCGACTGGGTAGGGCTGCATGGAGAGGGTTATGAAGACTTTCGTCAACAGGTGAAAAAGTTGGAGCTGAAGGCGGAGCAATATGCGTTGGCAATGTTGTTTGTGCAGAGCGAAGCTAAAACTAATAGGTTTAGAGAGAAGGATAAAAAGGGATCAGCCTTTCTTGCTGAAAAAAATCTAAAGCAGCTCGGAGAAAACATGAACATTCTCCCCGAGTATTTTGAGTTGCTCGTTGCCGCGCTTTAAGAGCACTGCAATGTTACAGCGCTTATTTACCTGGGCGCATGTCTAAAATCGGCATAGCCGTATTGCCCATAATCGTTGCTGGCAGTTTTCCGTCCCAGCTCTGTGCTTCGGTCAGTTTGACAATGAGCGGGTTGCTCTTTAACGCTTTGGCTTTGGCTTCAATCGCTTGAGCTTCTGCTTTACCTTTTAATAAAATAGACTTGGCTTCGGCTTCAGCAATTTTCAAAATACCTTGGGCTTTTGCATCGGCGGTATTTACACCTCTTAAGGCTTCTAGGCGCTGTCTTTCAAGTTTATGTTTTTCGGCGGCGGCTAAATTCTTTTCAGTTTGTTTGGTTTCGATTGAGCTTATGTATTTTTTAGGTAATACAATGTTTTCAATCTGAATGTTATCTACAGCAACGGGGAAGCCGGCCATTTCTTCTGTTAGACGACGTTCGATACCTTGGATAGCAGATGCACGGTCTTGAATTAACTGCTCAGCTTCAAATTGAGGAATAGTATCTTTTGTCGCTGAGCGGAATCTTGGATCAAGGATGCGTTGCTCAAACTGTAATAAGCCACCATACTTTTTGAATAAGTCCATTGCAGCTTCTTTATTAACCGTCCAGTTAACTGATACTTCAATGGTTACTGGCATTTGTTCTTTAGTACTAGAAGCCATACGTTCGGCATTTTTTCGAGTACGAACTTCGATCATCTCTACTGTTTCAATGAACGGGATCTTCAAATGCAGTCCGGGATTTTCTTGTTTCTTGGCTTCGCCAAAGCGTTTCACAATACCGACATGACCTTCAACTACAATGTAATACGATTGCAGTGCGGCAATGATAATTAAGATAACAGGAATAAGTTTTACAAAAATTAAAGGAGAGAAGGAGAATTTTGATGACATGGTTTTTCCTTAGAGTCGTCAATGGTAGCGTCGTTGCTGGAGTATTACTGGATTAGTCAGTTGCGTATTTTGACGGTAAAATCTTGATCAGGCAATCCCGAATGTGAGTCCATCTGATCATTTGAGATTGTTGAAAGGAGGCTTTAATAATTTCTGTTTACAAGGTGCTGCGTAGATGAAGGTGTAAGCAAAGCCTGATGACCGATCAGGCGGGATAAGGCTTTTTATTTTATTTGCTAGATAGCCCGCAAAAAGCTTAATAGCATTTTTTTATCTTCAGTGGATAACTGGCTGAATTCATTTTTCGCATTAATAGCTTCACCCCCATGCCAAAGAATGGCTTCTTCGATAGTTGCTGCGCGGCCATCATGTAAGAAGCGCGAGTCTTCTACTTTTTCGATTAAACCCAAGCTCCATAAAGGTGGAGTGCGCCATTCGCGTGGATGGGCATCGCCTTCTTTCACATTATCACTGAGGTCTTCGCCCATATCGTGCAGTAACAAATCACTATAAGGATAAATTAGCTGATTGGCTAATAACGGATATTGCTTAGAATCTGAAGTGGTCAGAGTTGGTTGGTGACATTGTGCACAGCCTATGTCAGCAAAGATGCGAGAACCTTGGTCGAATTCATTTTGATCATTAATGCGTCTTGCTGGCACCGCCAGTAAGGTTAAAAAATCATTGATGGCAAATAATGATGCGTCAGAAACTTCTGGGCTGCCGCCATTAGGTTGTTCTGCACAGATTGTTTGCAAAGGTGTGCAAGGTTCGTTGGGGTTGATGCTGGTTGTTAGCCCCATGTCTTGTTGCAATGCGCCGGCGCTTTGATGTTCTAAAGAGGGCTGCATGGCTTTCCAACCAAAACGACCTAATACTTTTTTGTCGTTAACGGTACGCCAATGGGCACGCCCAGATATGCCGTCGTTGTTGATGTCGAATTCATCTTCGCGGGTTAAAATATCTTGTTCTGAGACTAGATCCAATAAACCAATACCAACCAATTGTGGTGATAAACGTGGGCCAAGGTTAATACCTTCGTTCAGTTCCATTTGATTGGTGATAAGGGTAAAGATAGGTTTTTTGTTGGTATCAAATTGCCAGCTCACATGACCTTCACTGCTGCCTGTGGTGGCTGCGGTTTGCAGCTGTCCGCCGTAATAGGGATCGTGATTACCCTGAGCGTCACCTAAGCGAAACAATAATCCTAAACCGACTTCGCCATTGGCTTTTAAGCTCGGTGTTCGACCGGATACAAAATGACAATTACTGCATGCAGAGGTAATGGTTAATGGACCTAATCCATCAAGTAACGGTCTTGAACCCGGAGCGGCGGTCCACTCGGCCGTGAATAGTTCTCGGCCTTTTGATGCGTTACCCAGTTCGGCTAAATTGAGGCCAGGGATAAACTGCAGAAAAGGAAAGTCTGGGTTAAATTCAGCGGTGGCGTTGCCGGCGTTGGGTTGCCAAGTAATAACTTCATCGTTTATCGGAGCGTTTTTATTCTGGCCATCATTGAAATTGCAGCCAGCTAACAAGGTCATGGCCGCGGCTAATAGGTATTGTTTTTTAATCATGGGAGTCTTTTAGGGTATTACTTGATACGGATGTTCACGGTTAAGAAAATAACCATGAGCAGCCGTCATTAGAATTTACAAAGTTTTTAATATTACGGGTTAGTAAACGGTATTTGTAGAGGCAGCTTATATGTCCAGCGATGAATGGTACTTTCTCCACCTCCTAAAGAACCTTCAAAGCTCCAGCCCCAAGCAAAGACTTCGCCATCGTTACGAATCGCCAACGTATGCAGCGCCCCGTTACCCAGATCAGCGACATTCCCCAATTCTAATATAGGGCTGCTTGGCTGGGTCACGTTGTCATCTGCTTCGATGCCCAATGTGCCCATCATATTTTGTCCCCACGGATAGACTTTGCCGTCGCTGCGTTTTACAAAACTTTGGTTGCCTTTAGCCCAAATAGCAACCGCGTCATCAAACCAAGGTAATAACTTAGGGGTTAGAATATCAGCGTCCCACACTTCCTCTGCGGTAGTCGTATCTTTAGGTCTCATGCCGACTTGGCTGCTGAAGTTAAGTCCCCAGCCATATATTTTACCCGATTCGGTTAGCGCAATGGCGTGGCCTTTACCACTAGCAATACTGATCACGGCTTCGTCAATCGTAACTTGAGTCGGGGTAGGATGGGTATCAGAATCTTTCATTCCATTCGCTAATTGGCCATTTCTATTACTTCCCCAGGCCCATAGACGGCCATCCTCATCAATCGCATAAGACGCGGCCGAGGCGGAAATTTGTACTATGTTGCTTAGGTTAGGAATAGCGACAGGGGTATCTTGATGTTCTGTGGTGCCATCCCCTAATTGGCCTTTTGAGTTATCTCCAAAAGCCAGAAGTGTCCCATCGCCTTTTAATAATAAAGCGTGATTATTACTGCGACTGATTGCTACGATGTTGGATAGACCTTCTATTTTTACTGGGCGAGTATGATCGGTATTATCAATGATGCCGTCGTCGGCAATGCCTAGTCCTAGTTGACCATTTTTACCATAGCCCCAGCTCCATACCTGGCCATTAACATCTAATGCAGACGATGAGTTTTGAGCAAGTGCCAGTGATACGAATTGAATATCAGAAATTAACGTTGGAGTAACAGGGTGAACTGCGGGTGTAGCTTCTGAGTTATCACTAATTTTAGTGGAAGCCCCTATGCCTACTTGCCCTTTATTGTTGCGACCCCAGAGATAGGCTTTGCCATTTTTAATCACCCCAGAATGTGCACCGCCAGCACTGGCTTGCGAACCAAAATAGAAGCTCGCTTGGCTAGCTGTATCATTGTCTGAGGTATCGGTTGCAATAACCGTGTAGGTATTTTCCCCTGCGTTGGCTGTAATCAGTGCGCTGAATACCCCTTCGTTTAAGGTGGCGATCACCGACTGATCGCCGTTATTGATAACAACCGACTTGAGCTCAACATCATCCGTGGCTGTACCAGTAATCATCACCTGCCTTGAGTGAGTGACTGTACGGTTATTGGGTACTAAGTTGCTAAGAGTCGGGGCAGCTGTATCTTGAGAAGAGTTAGATTCTCCGCCACAGGCTGTGAGTAAAAGAGAGCCAGCAAGGGCAAAACTTAAAAATATAGGGGAATTGTTGAGCATGTTATCATCATTTGATTGGATTTGCGGGAATAGTAATCTAAATGAGAATCACACGCAATTGCATTTTATATTTAAGTCGTTATAAATAGCCTTCATGCTCAAATACCGAGCGTAAATTCTCTACCGGCATACAACCAGATTCTAAATAGACTTTATGGAAAGCTTGGTCGAGGGCTAAAGCATCTAGGTCTTTTTTATTGGCAGACTGAATGTCTTGCTTCAACTTCCAGACTAAGCGATTACCTGTTAGGTAGCTAAGCGGGTAGCTTTGCTCTGTGCTGTACCAGTTAAGTTCGGCCTGCACGCGCCCATCGGTGAATCCTGTGGCTTTTTTTAATAGTTTTGCGGCATTTTCAAATACATCATCGCTGTAATCATTTTCAGAATTAAAACCAAGATCCAAGCCCACGTTTAAGTACTCGCGTTTACCCGTCATAAAGTATAAGTCGATTCCGACGCGAGCAACTAGGCGAGACATTTCACGCTTGGCAATAAAACGTACTTCGTCGACCAAGTCTTCACTGATGTAGCCCACATCCAGCATGTAATCTTCTAACATAGTCGTCCAGCCTTCAGCGTGTTCGTTGGCTGAGAAGATTCGACGAATAAAAGACGGGTGCTGAGCCGCAGTCGCAAACTGTAGGTGATGTCCTGGGATGCCTTCGTGAATCATCATTACAGGAATACCGAGTTCGGTATGTTCTGCGAGCTGATCTGCTTTAAGGGTTAAATATACTAGACTGGTTTTCTTGCCAGGGCGTAGCGCTAACGGTGGCCACATAGCGCCTGCAGGAATAACAGGTTCTAAGAAACTTGGGGTTTGTAATAGGCGAATTTCTTGTTGTGCAGGAATGGCGAATAAGTGGCGCTGCTCAATAAAATTATTGATCGATTGAATCTGATCGGAATAATAATTCAGTACAGAGTCCAGTTTGCCTTCTTTTATTTGAGCCGCAAATTTTTCATTTAGGAATTCATGCAGTTGTTCATCGCTGGTCTCTGCGGCTAGTTCATATTTTTTGCAAAGACGCTTATTTAAACTGGTTAATAGACTTTGCGTATCGGCCATAAAATCACGAGCCATTTGTATGAGCTCAGCAGGGGATTGTTTGATATTACGCAGCGCTAATAATTCGATGACCTTATCTTCACCAATTTTAAAATCCGTTAAGCATTCGCGAACGCGTAAGTCATTTAAGTAAATTTCCAGTGCTGAGTTGCAAGTGCGAATGGCTTGTTCAAGCTCGTCGCCTTTTGGATAGCCTGTTTCTTTTGCCCAGCTATAAATAGTTGCGAACAGATCAGGTAAGCCTTCTCCTTGTTCAACTTCAATATCACGCCAGCGTTTGATGGGTTGGGTAATAATGCTCGCTTCGACTTCTAAGTAAGCGGGTGCTTGTTGTAAGCGAGATAGTATATTGTCTAGGCGTGCTTCGGCGGTTCTTTCGTCATTCACAAAAAGCTGAAAAATACCTTCGCTAATACCATCAACGCCCCCAGGCTGGCGGCAACGTTGTGGTTGGCCATCTTGTTCGAGTTCGGCAAAGAAAATCTGTTGTTTTAAATAACGTGCCATAAGCTCGAGATCAAGCTGCTGATTGAAGTCTTCGCCAACGCAATTTTCAAGGCTGGTTAAGATCGTTTTTGCTTGAGCGGTATCGTGTTCAAGCTGTTGCAAGCTAGGATCACCGAGTTGATCTAGGTGGCTGGTATGCCCAAGACCCATACTGGTATCGGCATCAGATAAAACAAAGAATTTGAAATCTTGGCTAACGGAGGAAAAGTCGGACATGTACGCTCGATATTATTTGTAATTATTTACGACTAAGTTCAATTTGCAGGCCTCTAGCAGAGGCATTGGACGATAGAAGAAAAATCCTTGGATCATATCCACATTGAGATTACCAAGATAGGCCAGCTGGTTCGCTTCTTCTACGCCTTCTGCAACAATGATTAATCCTAACTTATGTGCCAGCGAAATAATATGCTCAACAACGAAGCCTGAACGAATATCTTGGGGAATTTTTTTAACGAACGAATAATCGAGCTTGATAACATTAACCGGTAAATTTTGGATGTAAGCAAGAGATGAGTAACCGGTACCAAAATCATCAAGAGCAACATGGAAGCCAGCAGACTGCAGCTGCTGGCTTATGCCGATGGCGAGATCAAGGTCTTCTAGCATTGAGCTTTCTGTTAGTTCAAATTCTATATATTGCGGCTCGACATCAAACCGGTGGCAGCTGGCTAATAAATCGGTAACCAAGGATGGCTGATTGAAAAGAATAGAGGATAAATTAATGGATAGTCTAAAGCCCGTATTGTTTTTGTAGTAGCTAATTAGATCATTGGCTTCGGAGAGAATGGTTTCGATAATCGACTTCTCTAACTCCATCATGACCACAGGGTTATGCTCGACAATGGGTAAAAAGGTGCCTGGTAATAAAACCCCTTTTTCTGGGTGGTCCCAGCGAATTAATGCTTCTAATCCTTGAATTTCTCCTGTTTTATAATTTACTTTTGGCTGGTAGTGAGCAACAAATTCTTGCTTATTAACGGCCTCTGTCACTTCAATAATAAGGGCTTCGTGGCGACTCGCTTTCTCTAAAATGAGTAAGTTAAAGGAAGATAGCTTGTCTGACTTGGTATCTTTTGAGTGTTGAAGCGTCAGTTCTGCTCGTGTGGTAAGGGTCGAATTATCTAAGCTGAAATCGAGTTTCAAAGCCCCCGAGCGTAGAACAATAGCATCGTTTGCATGGGTGATTTTTTCTAACAATATATTAATACGACGTTCTAGTTCACTAAAGCGTTCGGCATAAGCAATAATCGCAAATTTGCCGCCATATAAGCTATAAGTATTACTATTTTTCAAGGCACACTCTGTTAATAACCTGGCGACTTGCTGAATAAGTTGATCTGCAACTTGTAAGCCTTGGTCTTTATTAATTTTTTGCAGACCAGCGATATCGATTAGGACGAGAAATTGATTGTTTCTCTTTTTAATACGGCATTCTTCAATGAAGAGCATCATGGAAGAGCGGTTCTTTAAGCCTGTCAGAACGTCTTCAAGGGCTACTTTTTCTAGACTGCTTATGGCCGTGTTTAATTTACTCTGTAATGCTCTGTTCCATGAATACATAAATAGAATAATGATTGATGCGATAATGGCCGCTATCAGTACATAGTTAATCCAGCTGCGATCTTGATGAAACTCATTGTAAATTGAGTTTGGATTAAAGTGTGCCTGGCCTCCGCTTGTTGAATTAAAGACATCGAGCATAGCGGCCCAGCGATCGGGGCTCGAGGTACCAATAGGGACATCATTGATATCGATCAAATCAAACGTTGTTTGAGCTTCATATTGTTGGTGCTTAAGCGTATATGGCTGTGGATTTTTGGTCGGTAATGACAGGAGATAGTGAATGATTTCTTTGGGATGATTGAGAGCGTAGCTCCAGCCGCGAATCACTGCACGGCGGATGGCGGCTACTCGACCAGGGTTGTTATCTAATTCGCTCTGGTTGGTGGCGAGGTTGTCGCCATAAAAGTTAATGCCATAATCTTGTGGTCTAAAATAGTCTACTTCATAGCCCATTTCTTGCAGGAGAAAGGGCTCGTTACTGATATAGCCATACATAGCAAATACCGCGCCATTCGCTAAGCGAGTAACATCGCCATCATAGTTCGCTCTGAGGTAGTCTTTGGACGTGAGATTGTTTTTGAGTAACATTGCAGGAATTTGACCCGCGATTTCACCGTTGGCCAACATCAATGATTTACCTCGTAAGTCTTGAATCGACTCAACTTGATTGGACCTTAAGGTCATTAGCATTTCGGGGGCATGTTGAAAAATGGACGCGACGATAATAATTGGAGAGCCAAGAGCTAACGATCCTAGAGCTTCACTTCCTAAAACAGCATATTGGCTGGAGCCATTAATGAGTTGGTGGAGATGGTTGGTATTTGGCCCACCTTCGATGAGACGAACGGTTAAGTCTTCATCTTGAAAGTAGCCTTGTTGTTGCGCAGCGTAATAGCCCGCAAATTGATACTTGTGGTACCACTTCAAATGGATCGAAATGTCTTCTGACATCACCCAAGGAGAGCCAAGAATTAAAAGTAATAACTGGCAAAGCCGTTTTAGTTGGATCACTGAGTAGCCAATATATTAAATAGATAGATATTAAATATAGCACAAGCCTAGAAACTTGAAGGATGAGTGTAAGAGGGCTATCAGCAACCCAATCGATAGAAGGGTGTTAATAAATAAGTATGAGTCATGTTGAGTGGAACAAAATAAACTCTAGAACGTCACACTAGCATTCCAAATCTATGCTTAAAAAGTATTTAGCAAAAGCAATGCATCTATCTCTACGTGTACTCAACTCTAAACTGGTAATATTGCAGCTTATTAACCTTTATTGCGATATAACTTAAATATCAACTACAGGACTCATATGTTGTTACAGAAAATACCACCATTCCTTCGTATCTTGGTGGCGATGGGCTTAGGCTTGGGTATTGGTGCTTATACTTCTACTGTCTTTATCGGAGTTGATGCGATTGCGAATGCGTTTGTGATGTTGTTACAAATGACCGCTCTTCCCTATATCTCTTTATCCCTCGTTGTAGGAATAGGTGGGTTGTCATCGGCGGGACTAGGCCGAACGTTTAAGAAGAGCCTTCTGATCATTTTTCTATTAATGGCAGCGGTGCTCTTTTTTATATTCTTGGCGCCGATTGCTTTCCCAGATTGGACGACCGCGGAGTTTTATAGTGCAGAGACGATCAGGGGAACGTCTGAATTTAATCTGGTGAATTTATTTATTCCCGCTAACCCCTTTCACTCATTTGCGAATGGGTTGATTCCATCGGTGGTGACTTTTAGTATTTTCATGGGCGCTGGGCTCATGAATGTACATCGTAAGAAGCATGCATTGTTACTGCTTGGCAATCTTCAAACCGCTGTTGCAAACATGAGTGTGATGGTGATGCGGTTTGCACCATTGGGTATTTTTTGTATTGGCTTGCGCGCTGCGGCGACGGTAGATCCTTCTGACCTGGATGGTTTACTGGTTTATATTGTGACGTCAGCGGTTTTGGTCTTTTTGTTGACCTTTATCGTGCTGCCAACGGTCGTCGCGATTATCACGCCTTTTGGCTATCGACAAATTATGGCGGCCTCGCGCGAAGCGATGGTGACCGCTTTTGCTACGGGCAGCTTTTTTATTGTGATACCGATCATAGTAGAAAAAACAAAAGCTCTGATTGCTAAGCTGGAATCAACCAATAGAGAAGTTGATAAAGTACCAGGCATTATTGTGCCCATCACGTTCAGTCTTCCGGTTGGTGGAAAATTATTAGCGCTGCTTTTTACCTTGTTTGCCGCATGGTTTTCTGGCGCGCATATTTCACTGAGTGATTATGTGACTCTTATTGGAGCCGGAGTGCCTCAGTTATTTGGTACGAGTATTATTGCGCTGCCCAATTTATTGGAGTTATTTAATGTCTCTGGCTCGATGTTTGATTTCTTCTTAGTGGCTGAAAATTTAATAGTAGGGCGTTTTTCGGCATTGCTGTCGGTGATTTTTTCAGTCTGTCTACCACTGCTTATAGCGACGAGTATGATTAAACGGTTCACGTTTAAGTGGAAGCAATTTAGCCGAAATCTTTTAATTATTCCGTTGGTCTGCGTTTCAGCTCTAATTTCATTGAAATATACCTTTCAGGTGATTAGTTATCAGTATGAAGGTTATAGCAAATTTATTAATCGAGATTTTCTATTCAATGATATACCGACCACGTATTTAGCTGAGCCAAATGCTTCTAGTGCGGTGGCGCAGCCGTTTAGCGAAGTACTGGATCGGATTAAGCAGAGAGGCTTTTTGAGGGTTGGGTACTTTAGAGATGATTTACCGTATTCGTTTAATAATAGTAAAGGTAAGTTGGTTGGGTTTGATATTGAAATCATGAATCAGCTGGCCGGTGATCTGGGGGTGGGCATTCAATTTGTAAGAATTTTCCGTAAGCAAGCGGCGACACTTTTGTCATCTGGCTATCTTGATATGACTACGGGTATACCGGTGATACCCGACAACATGAAAGAGTTTTCATTATCACTGCCATATAGTACTCAGCATATCGCTTTTGTGGTTAAGGATGATCGAAGAGCGGAGTTTGTTGAATGGAAAAAAATCGTTAGTCGTAAAGATTTGATTATCGGTATTCCTGAAAAGTTCTTTTATGAGAAGGCCATTACCGATAATTTCACTAATGGCAAAGCTTGGAAAATATCAACTCCTAGGCTCTTTTTTAAGGAGGAGTATAAGCATATCGATGCGATGTTATTTGGTGCTCCTACAGCCTCTGCCTGGACGTTATTGAATCCTAGTTATACTGTGGTAGCACCTCAGCCTTTAATTCCTGGATTGTCGATGGCATTTCCTATTAACAAGGATGATCTGTCTTTCGAATTGTTTATGAGAAATTGGATTAAGATGAAACAGAAGGATAAAACAATTAAGAAGCTATTTAGGTATTGGATTGAGGGTAAGAAACCAGCCTAGTATTATAGTTGTTAGCTTTTAGGCTTGGCTTATTGTTATCTAGGCTCATAGTCAAAAAAAGGCCCCGTGCAATGTTCTATAAGGAACATGGCGCGGGGCCTTTTTTATATCTGACTAAAACGAGGGCAATTACTTGCTTTCGTTTTGGCCGAACAAGCTACCAGATACTGGCGTTTCTACTGGCGTTTCTACTGGCGTTTCTACTGGCGCAGTCGGTGCTGGAGCAGATGCCTGAGGTGCAGCAGCTGGCTTAGTAGCGGCTGCAGGTGTAGCAGGAGCTGGAGTAGCAACAGGTGCTTTCTTAGCAACTACTTTTTTAGCAGGCTTAGCAGGCGCTTTTTTAACAACAGGAGCTTTCTTAGCGGCTACTTTTTTAGCAGGCTTAGCAGCAACTTTCTTAGCCGTCGTTTTCTTTTCTGCTACTTTCTTAGCTGGCTTAACAGCCGCTTTCTTAGCCGCTACTTTTTTAGCAGGCTTGGCAGCTGTTTTCTTAGCGGCTACCTTCTTAGCAGGCTTAGCAGTTACTTTTTTTGCTGTTGCTGGTTTTTTAGCAGCCGTTTTTGCTTTAGCAGCGGCTTTCTTAGCGGCAGCAGCTTCTTTCTTTTTAGCAGCAGTGGCGGCTTTCTTAGCTTTAGCAGCGGCTTTTTTCGCTTTGGCAGCTTCTTTTTGCTTAGCAGCGGTTGCGGCTTTCTTAGCTTTAGCAGCTTCTTTCTTAGCTTTAATTGCAGCTTTCTTTTTAGCGGCAGTCGCGGCTTTCTTTTCAGCAGCTGCTTGCTTCTTTTCAGCAGCAGCGGTTGCTTTCTGTTGTTCTTTTTCAACAGCAGCAGCGGCTTTAGCAATCTTAGCAGCGGCATCAGCATCAGCTTTAGCCGTAGTCGCTTCTAGCTTAGCGCTTGTGAAAGCTTCTTTGGCAGCGGTAACCGCTTGCTTAGCCGCTTCAACTTTTGCTTTGGCGGCTTCAAGTGCTTTAACAGTAGCAGCAGATTTTTTTGCTTTTACTTTATCAGCGGCTTTTTTCTTGGCAGCATTTGCTTTGGTTAATGCGGCAACAGCTTTAGATTGTGCTGCTTTCGCTTTAGATTGTGCTTTTGCTGCATCAGAACTCATCTTCTGGCGCGCTTTTCCTAGTTTAACTTCTAGTGCTGCGATTTCCTTTTGCAACAATTCAACTGGATTCAGTACAACTTTAGGAGCTGCGACTTTTTTAGCAGCTACTTTTTTTGCAGGAGCTTTTTTAGCAACAGATTTCTTAGCTGTAACTTTTTTAGCAGGAGCTTTCTTAGTTGTGGTTTTGCGAGCGACCATGGGATTTCCTCGAGGACTGATATAATAGACAGCGTAATTATACTTAGAAGCACATTACTATCCATTAATTTTAGATAAGAAATAGAATTTAAATAACTTATTTTCAATAAAATTATTTTATTTCATCTGTTTTGAATGAATTTGATCTTCAATCCACTGCAACATGGGTTGCCATTCGAGTATGTCTTTATCATTACGGCGTGGTAAATCGGATAGTCCTAGACCTTCTTCCGACGCACGAACGTAATGTTGTGTATCTCGCAATGACGTTATAAAAGGAATATTTAAACTATTTAGAAAGCGTTCAAGCTTTTGGTAAATAAGTGTATTTTTTTTAACTCGGTTAGCAACCACTGCAATGGCTTTTGCATTTGATTGATACGCGCGGCTTAATAAAACATCTCGAATGAAGCGAGTCGCAGCTCGAATATCAATCGCAGAAGGAATAACGGGGATAACAATAAAGTCAGAAGCTTGAATCATATCGGATAACGAGTGGCCTGATAATCCTGCAGGAGTATCTAATACTATGCGAGAGGTTGAGGGGGGAACTCGTAAGCTATAGCTGCGTGTGGAATTAGGTGTTTGGTGTTTGAATGCTGCAATGCCATGAATTTTAGCCCGTTTTGGATCACGTGCAGTTAACCAATCCATGCTGGAGCCTTGTGGATCATAATCGACAATGGCTGTTGGCTCACCTTGAGTTGCAAAATAACTTGCAAGGTTTGTTACCATGGTTGTTTTACCACAGCCGCCTTTCGCATTAGCAACCAGTACACGGATAGGTTGTATATGGCTGATAATTCTAGCAGTCGGTTGATCGAATTTTGTTTCTTGCTGGCTCACTATGACTTCATCCATAATAGAACGGGTAAATACCTGTGTCTTATTATTACTAAGCATAGGCTATAATAAGCAGTGTTTGAATGTTTGATAAAGGAATCAGGGATGAAGCGACCTATATTTATAATGATCGTACTATTAGTGATGGCTTTTGCTGGGCCAATGTTTATAAAAAAACCGGACGGTACTCCCTTCATTGAATCTCCGCTCGATTATTTTACCTCAAGTTCTAAGGATGCTTCCTCATCACCATTGGGTGGCTCTTCAATGCAGTCATTTTATAAATGGCAAGATGAAAACGGCGCTTGGCATTATTCAGACCAGCCGCAAGAAGGGCAGAATATTGAAACTGTGACGGTTGATACTAACGTTAATTTGATTCAAGGGCTGAAGGTCGAAAAGAAGAAGGAATACGCCGTTGCCAAAACGAATAAACCCGCTGCAGAAATGCCTTCAGTTCCATTGCCGATGACAGTCCCTTTGGATAAGGTGACTCAGATGTTAGATGATGCGAATAACATTCAACAGCTTATGGATGATCGTACCGATCAAATTGAACGTGCGACCCGAGGTCGCTAGTCCAATTATTAACTAAGTATTGATAGAGTTTTAACAGGATGAGCCGATTATTTTAAATAAAATATTCGGCCATTGGATCCGCTAGCCAGATAGCCTTGTTTGGCAAACGCGACGTCTTCGATCATGACGCTGCTGCTAATCCATTCGTTTTTAGGGATTGCTTGCCAAGTATCTTTTAATTGAGCGGTGTTCACATCCCATAATTGAATTTTACCTGCGCTTGACCCCGTTAATAGTTGCTGGCCACTTTTATCAAATCGTACGGCATTATAAAAACCACTTTTATTAGGAAACTCGCTGATCAATTTTCCGGATTGGGTATTCCAAAGCTTTCCTGTTTCTCCTAATGCTGAAGTGAACACAGTTTTTCCGTCGGGCGAGATTTCGGCGCTGCGAACTTGATTACTGTGTTCTAGGCGTTGAATCTCTTTGCCGCTCTGCAGATTCCAAATTCGAACACTGGAGTCGTCACTGGCACTTGCCGCAAAAAGCCCTTGGTGATCGATGCTGACATCATAAACACTACCATCGTGGCGTAATGTTCTTTTTATTCCACCATTTTTTATATCAAATAAAGTCGCGGTATAGTCCGACATGGCCAACAAAGCATACTGGCCATTATTACTTAGACTAATGTCGTGAATATCACCAGGAGCATTCCATAGCCAAATCGCTTCGCCCGTTCTGCTGTTCCATAAGGCGATGGTTCGATTATCAGTAGTTGCGACGAAGTTTCCTTCTGGCGAGAAATCACAGCTCACGATGCTGCTATTCTTTCCTTCTTGGTGATTCCAATTATAAAGACGATCAAAAGGCTGTAAGCGCCATAGGCTTCCACCATGATGAATTGAGCCGGCAAAAGCAAAGCTGCCATTATGGTTGATGCAGAGAGAGTGCACACCTTGAGTGGCTAGTTCATCAAAGTGTTCGGGTTGCTTACCGGTATCGCAAGCACTCAGTAAGAGGGTGCTGCAAAAAATGGAGGAGAGTAATAATGGTACTGACTTCATAGCCATCCCTGTTAAACAGTAGAGTATGAAATCAGTTTAGTTCAAATTTGGCGACAGGCTAAGGTTCTGTTATTAACCTGCTACTAGTTCACCGTGTACGTTATGAAGCTTTTCGATAAGTTGGTCTTCAAGCTCAAAGCGCTCGCTGAGCATTTCACCTAAGTCAGACAGGTCTTTCTGCAGGTCGGTAATTTTTTCTAAGCAGTGCTCTGCGGTATCGTACTTGTCATTAAAGTCGACGCATTGCTGAGTCATTTCTTCTAAAACGGGGTAAGCTCGGTTAGCAAGCTCAGTGCCTCCATCGTCGTAGTGCTTGGCTTCTTCTAACAGTTGTTGGTAAATTTCGAAGTGGCCTGCCGAGCAATAATCCATCAGTATCTGACAAAATGCCTGAATCTTAATAGACACCGGTGTCTCGCGTGGCGAGAAAGGCTTTAAAGTATTAATACCACAGAAAAGTACGATCACATCTTGGCGCTCATTGAGCCAGCCGTCGATTAGTTTGTGTACTCCGCCCCAACGCTCTTGTGATGTTTTGCAAGTTTCTAACATACCCCAATTCCTTTCTTTCTTTATTCTGATTACCCCAATATAGTCAGGCTCGACACCTAGTTGCAAGCAAGTTTTATGATTATTTTTGCTTGCAAACTGATGTATCTATGCTTTGTGGGGGTGCAGGCGTATTAACAGAGAAATTCCGTTATTTACGAGCCTTCCAAGCGATCAATAATCCATAAGCTGAGGCGATGGCAAAACCGATAAAGAAGACCATTAACCAACCCGGCATAGATAATCCTACAAAACTCCATGACACCTCAGCGCAGTTACCATTACCCCGTAATAAAACAGTGATGACTTCCATAATTGGAAAGGCATCAAGCATGTACTCAAGACTTGGGCCACAAGAAGGCACTTGGTCGGCAGGTAGGTTTTGTAACCAGTTGTGATGGTGTGCGAGATAAATACCAAAAAAGGATGATAGTAGGGTCCAGCCTGAAGCCACGAGCAAGCCTATGGGGCGCTCTGTCATAAAGAATCCGGCCAAGCAGCCAAGTGCAACCATTAAGGTCGCGACTCGTTGCATAATACACAGTGGGCAGGGTTCCATATCCAATGCAAATTGGAAATAGTAGGCGCTGGCTAATAATGAAATACAGGTTATAAAACCTGTCATGCTGAGGAGTTTTAGATTGATTCGCATTCTTTTACCTTTCTTCTTCCTGATTGTTAATACTGTTCTATTCTATAAGTATCTATAGTGAATCTATTCAGACTTAGGAGTATTGATAATGTTCAAGTTTCTTCTGCCTTTAGCAGGATTAATTCTATTTTCCTGTGCCTCTTTCAGTAACGAGGCCGAGCCGGTTGCTCAGACTAAGTATATCCATTTAACACCTGCTTTTGTTGTAAATTATGGCAATGTCGGTCGAATGAAGTATTTAAGAACTGAGATCGCGTTAAAAGTTGTTGGGGATGAAGCGGCTTCTGCGGTGACGAATCATCGGCCTTTTATTCGCCATAACTTGGTATTTTTATTAACGTCGCAAGATAGTGAGGTCGTCAATTCGACTACGGGGCGTGAAACGTTACGAAAACTTGCTTTGGAAGAGGTTCAGTCTTTAATGATCGAGCTTGAAGGTTCGCCCTATGTTGAGGATTTGTTTTTTGAAAATTTTGTTGTGCAAAACTAACTGAGCCGTGGTGTAGGGAATGCGTGCGAGAGGTTTTTCTACTGGGTCTTAAACGAGTATTAGTGTAGAAACAAAAAAGGCTATCACTTTACTGATAGCCTTTTTTATTGAGCATAAGAAATTTATCGCGTCAGGTACTGTTTTAAGAAACTGGCGAAATCAATTTGATCGCCTGCTTCAATTTCGGCCTGCTGCATTAAGCTCTGTTGTGCTTGCTGCTGCATTTCTTTATTGAGTTCATCACTCAGAGGCTGCTTAAATTCGGCCGCTCGCTCTTGTGCTAATTTTAAGGTTAGCTGAGCAAACTCTAAATCTTCGACTTTCATTTTATCTAAATATTGAGCAGAAGGTGTTAAAGCAGCATCATCAATTTTTGCTTGCTGTTGGACCAGTGCATTTGTGTATTGGTTACTGCCAGCGGCTTCATCCATGGCTGCTGCCAGTGGTGCTAAGTCGGTTAGTAGTTCTTTGCCCCATTGGCGCAATCCAATTGTATTCCCCTGTTTATTCAGCAGTAATTCTGGGTCGCGACCACGCATGACCGCGTCGTGTTGGTTGGCTTTAATCGCTTTGAATTCTTCATTATCAATTCTAGGACTATCGATAAATAAACAATGGGTTAAAAATAAATCTAAGAAGTGAATATGCGATTCATCCATGCCGAGTGTTAGGAATGGATTAATATCAGTACAGCGTACTTCGATGTATTCAACGCCGTGATTGGCTAAGGCTTGTAATGGTTTTTCATCACCATTGCCAATTCGCTTAGGACGAATGTCGCTGTAATACTCGTTTTCAATTTGTAGCAAGCTGGTATTCAGTTGCTTGTATTGGCCATTTTCATCTTGCATGCCAATGTCTTCATAAGCATCAACGGGCTGTGTAATCGCTTGTGATAATGTCTCAACGTAATTTTCAATCGTGTTGTAACAAACGATTAGCTCAGCTTGTGCGTTATTCTGATAACCCAAATCACTCATGCGTAAAGACGTGGCATAAGGTAGATAAAGCGTATGCTCTTTGAAGGTTTCTAGGTCGTGCTGTTCGCCTTCTAAGAAAGAACCGCAAATCGCTGGTGAAGCACCAAACAAATAATGTAATAACCAAGAATTACGGCGGAAGTTACGAATTAGGCCGAAGTATTTTGTCGAGATAAAATCTTTTAGCTGCTCGCTATCAGCTTCAGCATCATACTCTTCAGCATACATAGTCGGCCACAAGGCATCTGGCATAGAAAAGTTGTAATGAATCCCCGCAATTGCTTGCATAGTGCGACCATAGCGATGCCATAAACCATGGCGGTAAGCATGCTTTAGTTGGCCAATATTGGAATAGCCATACTGTGCAATGGGGATGCTCATTTCGCCATCAATGATACACGGCATAGAAGCAGGCCAGATCAATTCATCACCAATATTTTGATACGTGTATTGATGCAAGTTGTGCATAAAGCCAAGAGTATCTTTGGCGTTATCAAAAACAGGTGTAATAAACTCAAGCAATGATTCTGAGTAATCGGTGGTGATACTTGGATGTGTTAAAGCAGAACCCAGCGCTTGAGGGTGTAGAACCTGACTCAGGTGACCATTAGGCTCGCAGCGTAACCCTTCTTTTTCAATGCCGCGTTGAATTCGACCCAATAACGATAATTTATTGTGAGTACGAAGTGACGATAATAGATTGCTATACGTTGGATTAGCCAAGGAGAGCCTCAATGTTTGAGCCGTAAAATTAATTGCATTATTGCCAGCATTATAGGGCAATGCTGCGAGTGAGGTAAGTACGCTATATGGTAATCACTGTGCCATGGATAAGATAATCCATAGCACAGTGATTAAACGCAAGGTATTAACTTACTTTTTACCCTTTTTAAACGCCGCGGCTAAAGCATCTGCCATCGCGCCGCCACTATTTCCATTACTATTACCGCCATTAGATCCACCACGGTTAGAGTTGTTAGAAGAGCCCGGGCCAAAGCTGGTTTTGGTCGTTTGGTTACGACTGCGATTTGGACGTTCTCCCGAGACCTTTTGCTCCGCTTGTTCATTCGCATCGTCTGACATGCGCATTGAAAGTGCAATACGCTTACGTGCGGCGTCTACTTCCATCACTTTTACTTTAACGATATCGCCAGCCTTTACCACTTCACGTGGGTCTTTAATGAAGGTATCTGACATGGCGGAAATGTGTACCAAACCATCTTGGTGAACACCGACATCAACGAAAGCACCAAAGTTGGTCACGTTGGTGATGACGCCTTCTAATACCATATTTAAACGCAGGTCTTTGATTTCTTCTACGCCATCCATAAAGGTCGCGAATTTGAATTCAGGGCGTGGATCGCGGCCGGGTTTTTCTAGTTCTGTCAGAATATCTTTGATGGTGATTTCACCCACAGATTCGGTCGCATATTGAGCTGCGTTAACGGCTTTTAAGAAAGAGCCATCCCCAATCAAACTCTTAATATCACGACCGGATTGTTTGGCGATTTCTTTTACTACGCCATAGGCTTCTGGGTGAACTGAGCTGGCATCTAATGGGTTTTCAGCATTATGAATGCGTAAAAAGCCTGCTGCTTGTTCGAAAGTTTTTTCACCTAAGCGAGGTACTTTCTTTAATTCTTTACGCGATGCAAACGCGCCGTTTTCATTACGATAGTTAACGATGTTATTGGCAATGGTGGTATTCAAACCGGATACACGGGTAAGCAGTGGTACGGAAGCCATGTTCAAATCCACACCGACTGAGTTTACACAGTCTTCAACCGTGGCATCCAAAGCGCGCGCTAGTTGGGTTTGGTTTACGTCGTGCTGATACTGGCCTACACCAATCGATTTAGGTTCGATCTTCACTAGTTCGGCCAATGGGTCTTGCAGGCGACGGGCAATGGAAACCGCCCCACGAATGGTCACGTCTAAATCGGGAAATTCTTTTGCTGCGAGTTCAGACGCTGAGTAAATCGAAGCACCGGCTTCGTTCACCATAATCTTCTGCACTTTCTTTAAAGCAGGATTGGCTTTGATCATATCGCCCACGAACTTATCAGTTTCGCGGCTACCGGTACCGTTACCAATCGAAATCAATTCAACGTTATGTTTTAAAATTAATGCGGTAATAATTTTGGCAGAATCGGCTAAACGATTTTGTGGCGGAGTTGGGTAGATAGTATCGTGATCGACTACTTTACCGGTGGCATCCACAACCGCGACTTTTACCCCAGTACGCAAACCTGGGTCTAAACCGATGGTGGCTTTTGCGCCAGCAGGTGCGGCTAAAATGAGGTCTTTTAAGTTCTGACCAAATACTTTGATCGCTTCTTCTTCTGAAGCTTCGCGCAAGTTGGTCATTAACTCAGTTTCTAGGTGCGTTAATAACTTGATGCGCCATGTCCAACGTACTACTTCGTGCAACCATCGATCCGCAGGGCGACCTTCGTTCTTAAGGTTAAAGTGATCGGCGATCATGGCTTCGCAAGGAGAAGGCGTTAGCTTGTCAGACGGATCTCCGGTAACAATACTAAAGCTTAAAACACCTTCGTTACGGCCACGTAAAATGGCCAACGCACGGTGGCTGGGTACGCTTTTAAGGGGTTCGTCGTGCTCAAAATAGTCGCTGAATTTAGCGCCTTCTTGTTCTTTGCCCGGCACCAAACGAACAGACAACATACCTTCTTGTTTAAGAAAATTACGCACCTTGTTGATTAGGTTGGCGTCTTCGGCAAAGCGTTCCATTAAGATGTATTTCGCGCCATCTAATGCGGCTTTGGTATCAGTGATACCGTTTTCTTTACCCGTAGCTGAGTCGATGAAAGCAGCGGCGGTTGTTTCTGGAGTTTGGCCAGGATCTGCTAATAGCGAGTTGGCTAATGACTCAAGACCGGCTTCGATGGCGATGGCACCTTTGGTGCGACGCTTTTGCTTATAAGGTAAATACAAATCTTCTAAGCGAGTTTTGGTATCGGCATTTAGAATGTCGCGTTTCAGAACGTCGGTTAATTTACCTTGTTCTTCAATATTTTTTAAAATGCTACCGCGGCGATCTTCCATCTCACGCAAATAACGCAGGCGCTCTTCTAAATTACGCAGTTGAGTATCATCAAGTGCGCCAGTGACTTCTTTACGGTAGCGCGAAATAAAGGGCACGGTAGCGCCTTCATCTAATAAGGTAACGGACGCTTGTACTTGCTGCGGACGAATATTCAGTTCGGTGGCGATACGGGTGAAAATAGAATCCATAATGTTTCTCGTTTTTAATCTTGTCTATTTTTACAAACACAGGTTATGACGATTAATGACCGCTATAGGGGGTGCATTAATCGATCTAAACTGTTGAAAATTAAATAAATATTTGAGCCTGAGTATACTGACCCTAAAGGGGTTATTCGAGGATAAAAGGGAATTTATTCTGGTCATTGGGATGAGAGTTGGCAGTGTCCTACTGAGGAAGGCTGAACTTAGAGCTGACATTAATGTAAATGAGTCAACTTGGCGCAAATGGTTGTCTTATTACCTCAGTATTCTCTTTAACTGTACTAATGTTAAATCAACGAGGAAGTAATTAGTCCAATTATTTCGATTATGGTTATTTGAAGGTATTAGTGAATGAATTTAACTTTCAGCTCTGAAGACATTCCCGCGCACTTTAAACGCAAACGAATTTTGATGGTCACGAATACGCCATCCTTACGAGCACTCCACGCTTCTTTTTTACGCAGCCAAGGGTTTGAATACGTTTTTGAAGCAGGGAACGGCATTCATGCTATTGATATGCTACGAGTACAACCGATTGATTTAATTATTGCTGACTGGCAGTTAGATGAATTATCAGGCTTAGATCTAATTCAGACCTTGCGTGGCAGTGTTGCGCTGGCAGGTATCCCCATTATTATGTTAACCACCAAAAGAGATTTACCGCAGGTTCAGGATACGATTAAAGAGAAGCAGACTGATTACTTGATTAAACCCTTTAAAACCGCACAGTTGGGTATGAAGATCGTTATGACGTTGGCGACTACTGAGTATTCTGCCCCGAAATCTGTGACAGAAGAATTACAGATACTGACGATGCAAGGTGCTGTTCCTATATTGACCGAACAGGTTCGTTATAAAAAAATGGCGTAGTGCAGATTAGGCTATGTCTAACTCATTCGTTCAATACAACCTAGTGAGGTTGTATTGAACGAAACTTTAGCATCTATTTAAGAAGATGCTAAAGCCATTACTTAGTTTTAGGACCTGCCGCTAAGATAGCGTCAGATACGTCAAACTTAGTGAAGTTTTTAGTAAACTGGTTCGCTAATACTTCAGCGGCTTCAGCCCAATCTGCTTCGTTAGCCCAAGCTTTTGTTGGGTTAAGAACTTTAGAGTCTACACCATCAATGCTCTTAGGAACTTCTAGGCCAAATAATGGAAGAGTTTCCGTCTCAGCATCACGTAGCGCGCCAGTCTGAATTGCGCTGATAACTGCACGAGTAGTTGGAATTGAGAAACGCTCGCCGCCTTTACCGTTAGCGCCGCCCGTCCAACCTGTGTTTACAAGATAAACTTGTGAATCAAATTCAGTTACACGCTTCATCAACAACTCAGCGTATTCGCCCGCTGGACGTGGGAAGAATGGAGCACCGAAGCAAGTCGAGAAAGTAGACTTAAGACCTGGAGTACCGCCCATTTCAGTAGAACCTACTAGCGCTGTGTAACCACTTAGGAAGTGGTAAGCCGCTTGTTCTTTAGTAAGAACAGAAACTGGAGGAAGAACACCTGTCATATCGCACGTTAGGAAGATAACGGCTTTTGGCTCACCACCTTTGTTTTCTAGAACGCGCTTTTCAACGTGCTCTAGAGGGTATGCACAACGACCGTTTTCAGTCAGGCTAGTATCAGCATAATCAGCAACACGATGTTCATCGTCCATCATTACGTTTTCAACGATCGCGCCGAAACGGATTGCATCCCAAATGATTGGCTCATTCTTTTGCGAAAGATCGATGGTTTTTGCGTAGCAACCACCTTCGATATTGAATACTGTTCCTTTGCCCCAGCCATGTTCGTCATCACCAATCAGGTAACGCTCAGGATCTGCAGACAAGGTAGTTTTACCGGTACCAGACAAGCCGAAGAACAAGCAAGTATCGCCATCTTCACCAACGTTTGCAGAGCAGTGCATTGGTAGTACGTCTTTTTCAGGAAGTAGGAAGTTCTGTACAGAGAACATCGCTTTCTTCATTTCGCCTGCGTAACGCATGCCAGCAAGTAGTACTTTACGCTGTGCGAAGTTGATGATGACACAACCATCAGAGTTTGTTCCGTCACGCTCTGGAACACATTCAAAGTTAGCGCAGTTCAGAATAGTCCATTCTTCTTTGTCAGCTTGGTTGAATGTTTCAGGGCGGATAAATAGGTTACGACCGAACAGGTTTTGCCACGCTGTTTCAGTTTGGCACTTAACTGGCAAGTAATGAGCCGCATCAGAACCTACGTGTAGGTTAGAAATGAAACCGCCAGTTTTACCGAAATATTCTTCAACACGATCCCAAAGGGCATCGAATTTTGTTGCGTCGAAAGGACGGTTAACATTGCCCCAATCGATTGCGTCTTTAGTGCTTGGTTCTTCAACAATGAAGCGATCCATTGGAGAGCGGCCAGTACGGACACCGGTAGTTACAACAAAAGCGCCGTTATCTTGTAAGCGGCCTTCGCCACGTTCAAGTGCTTTTTCAACCAATAATGGTGTAGATAAATCAGTATAAAATGTGGTCATAATAATCGTGCCCGAGGGGTCTCGTTATGTCAGTATCGCTTTTGGCCATACACAAATGAATCGTCTTTACCGTCCAGATGGTGATTGGACGAACCCGTAATTTGAGGCTGCGGATTATGCCAGATTTTTTAACTTAACAAAACCGAGATAGGGTATATGGCGGGTATAACTAAGAATGATAGTCGGCGGTATATGACTAGTTTTGCGTGTTTCCTGTAGTTTTTTTTCAATACTGGCAAAAATAGTGGGTTATTTACCAGTATTGGCTCTAATTGACTAAGAAAGCACGCTTTGATGAGTAGCGGTAAGGCCATTCAGGTGATTAATGTAGTTTTTTTTCAGGAAATAAATTAGCAATTTGTTCTTTAGTGAACGAGTAATGCTGCAAGCAAAACTGGCAATCGATAGAGACTTTGCCTTGTTCGGCGATAACATCCATGAGTTCGTCATAGCCAATTTGTGAAATGGCATTCCCTGTTCGCTCTTTTGAGCAAGTACAGGCAAAGCGTAAAGCCGTTTCGTCGTAAAGGCGTACTTGCTCTTCGTGATACAGGCGATAAAGCAACGACTGGTTGTCTAGGTTGAGTAATTCTTCTGCTTTTAATGTGCTGGCTAGGTGACTTAGTCGATCCCAGGCATCAGGGTCGTCTTGTTCACTGGCAGGCAGTTGCTGCAACATAAAGCCGCTTGCGATGGTGCCATCACACTCTAACCAGAAGCGTGAGCCCAGTTGTTCAGACTGTTTAAAATAGTATTCTAAGGCTTTGTTTAATTGGTTGCCTTCAAGTGGAACAACGCCCTGATAAGGCTTGCCAACCGCAGGCTCAAGAGTGATTACCAGTTGGCCACCGGCGAGCTCTACGTGTTCAATTTCTTTGCTTTCGTCATAACGAGCGATGGCGCGTATTTCACCGGTATCGGTGGTTTCAGCTTGAATCAGTGTTACATCACCAGGTAGGCGAGCTTGTAAGCATAAGCGGCCTTCGTACTTTAACGTCGCGCTCATTAACGCGCTGGCGGCCATTAATTTTCCTAACTCGACTTTCACCGCCTGCGGATAATCATGCTTTGATAGCACGGCGTTTAGGCATTTCTGTAGGCCAACAAGTTCTCCTCGGACGTCGGTTTGGTCAAAGGTAAAGCGTTGCATGCTATCAAGATTGCTCATAGGTTACTCATATTTCACTTTGGTGCTTAAATTGGTGGATCTGACGACGCTCTTTTTTGTTCGGGCGATGGTCAGGGGTAGCCGTTGCGTCTTTCATGACTCGGCGAAGTTCGGATGCGTCCATTCGTAATTTAATGCTATCGGCTGTTTCTTCGTAGAGTGCTTGGGCTTCTGGTGCGCCACGACGCTGCTCAGATAGCGCTTTAATGACGATTATTTTTTCGTCGAGCCCTTGGCGAATTGTAAGCTTGGCGTTGATATCAACAGTTTTGCTAACTTTGCATCGCTGCCCATCATAATGCACCTTGCCACCTTCGACAGCCGCTTTGGCAATGGCGCGAGTTTTATAAAAGCGCGCAGCCCAGAGCCATTTATCAAGGCGTATTTTCTTGTTGTCGCTGGTTTGCTGCTTGCTCATTATTATGTGTCGTCTTTATAAATAAGTTCATCAAAATGGTGGATGCCCAAGTGCTCGCTGTCTGTATTGGGCGCCTTTTTGCTATCTGGGTGAAAGATGGTCAAAAGGTGTTGGAATCCCCATTTTCTAGCGGAATTTAATACCGCTTGGCTGTCATCGATGAGTAATGTTGTTTCAAGATTAAACGGCTCATCGTGTTGTAAGTGTTGCCAAAATGCTTGGCTTTCTTTTGGTTCTTGATAGTCATGTGAGCTGATTATTCGATCAACCAGTTGATCGAGTCCTGTTTTTGACATTTTCAAATTCACGCTATCGCGATGAGCATTGGTAACGATGACGGCTCTTTTTCCTTGTTGCTTTAGCATTTCAAGGAAGTCTTTAACATGTGGGCGATATTGAATTTTTTCAACGATGTCGTGCTTTAATTCTGCAACGGGCATGTTTAGGCGCTCGCTCCAATAATCGAGACAATACCAATTTAGAGTGCCAGAGGTTTCGTCAGATGCCTGTTTTAATACTCGGTTGGCTTCTTCTCTTTCGATACCAAAAAGCTCAGCATATTTTTCTGGCATAAATTGCAGCCAAAAGTAATTATCAAAGTGCAGGTCGAGTAAGGTGCCATCCATATCGAGTAAGACGGTTTCTATTTTAGACCATTGCTCGGCCGTATACGCCTGATTATTATTCGACTGTTCTGCTGTGTTGTGTATGTGGCTGTCTGTCATAGTGTAGTCAGGTATACTGCGTGAATTAGGGTGAGTATTTATAAAAAAGAGTCTGCATATTATGTCTGAAAAACCAAAAATCTTACACCGGTCAATTGTATCTAAAAGTCGTTTATTTACCGTAGAGTCGGTAGATTTTAGGTTTAGTAATGGTGTTGAACGCACTTATGAACGTTTATTGCCCGGTGGGTCGGGTGCCGTAATGATGGTGGCTATGCTAGATGATGAGCATGTGGCTCTTATTCGAGAGTTTGGTGGCGGAATAGAAGAATATACTCTGACGCTGCCTAAAGGTGCTGTCGACTTAGGAGAAACCTTGGAAGAGGCGGCTAACCGAGAACTGCAAGAAGAAATTGGTTTTGCAGCAAGAAAAATAACCTTTCTAAAACATATGAGTTTATCTCCCAGCTATATGAAAAGTGGTATTGATATATTTCTTGCGGAAGATTTATATCCCTCTGTGCTAGAAGGGGATGAGCCTGAGCCACTCGAGTTGGTTAAGTGGCCGTTGGCAAATTTGCATGAGCTAGTGATGCGCGAGGATATGACGGAAGGTCGCGCTATTGCTGGCTTGTACTTGGCACGGGATTATTTGGCAAGCAGAGCGGAGTAATCACGCTCTACTTGCTCTGCGTTATTGAGTTAATCTGAGCTGGTTAGAATGGTATCCAGTTCTTGGATTAAACGTTCAAGCTTGATGGGTTTGCTGATAAACCCATTCATGCCTGCTTTCATACAGCGCTCTTTATCTTCCATCATCGCATTAGCGGTTAAGGCTAAAATAGGCACTTGGTTTTTGGGAAAGCTAAGTTCGCGAATTTTTTCGGTTGCCGTGATGCCATCCATAACAGGCATGTTTATGTCCATTAGTACAAGATCGAATGTGCTATCTATTATTTCGTGTAAGGCAAGTTCGCCGTTTGGAACGGTTGTGGTTTCTATTCCTAGTTTACTTAATATTTTACTGGCAATTTTTGCATTAACTTCATTATCTTCGGCTAATAATACGTTAGCTTGGTAGTTTCGAATTAAACCGGTGCGCTTGGTATTGGCTTCTATTGCCCCTGGTTTTAGCGGGACATGAAGTGAAAAGGTACTGCCAACTCCGAGTTCACTGTCTACTTCAATGATGCCTTGCATGGCATTGGCCAAATATTGGCTAATGGTGAGTCCTAAGCCTGTGCCACCATATTTTCGGCTTGTGCTGCTATCGGCTTGTTGGAAGGCAGAAAAAATTTGTTCAATTTTTTTCTCAGCGATACCAATGCCACTATCTCTTACCTGAATCTTTAAATCGTATTGATGGTTGGCTAGACGCACACCTTGAACTCTGAGATCAATGCGGCCTTGGTGAGTAAATTTAAGTGCATTGCTAAATAAATTATTTAATATTTGACGAATTCTGTTCGGATCCCCCATCCAAAACTGGGGCAGGCCAGCATCGTAAAAATATAATATTTGTATACCTTTTACTTTTGCCGCATTAGCAAATATCTGATAAATATCATGGCATAACTGGTGTAAATCAAAATTGATTTGTTCTAACTCAAAATTCCCTGATTCAATTTTTGAAAGGTCCAGAATGTCGTTGATAATGTTTAAAAGTGAGTGTGAAGAGCTGTGAATAATATCGAGATATTGTTTTTTATCTTCATCACTGCTTTGGTCAAGTATGAGTTCGGTAGCACCCAGAATACCATTCATGGGCGTGCGAATTTCATGGCTCATATTGGCAAGAAATACACTTTTACTTTGGTTGGCACTTTCTGCGCTGCGCAGCGCTTCTCTAATTTGGGTATTGGCAAGCTTTAAGGCTTGGTTATTAGCGACAGATTCGGTGATGTCGAGACCGGTTAATAATATTTCTTCACTTTGATTTTCTCGATAGTCATTGTCATTTTCAATTTCATCACAGGGTACTGGGGTGATGCGCCAATCAATCGAGTACTCTTTGCCGCTGGTGGCGACCAAAGGAAATTCTACAGAAATAGTGTTATCAGCTTCGGGAGTAAGATTGCGTAAGTAATTATTCATTTTGTGGTGCGATCTTTTCGGGCTGAAGTGACTAATCGATTTGCCTATGATCGATGTTTCAGTGCAGCCAGCAAGCAGCATAAATTGACGGTTCGCTTCAATAATTTTTCCGTGCCGGTCGGTGATGATTAACAGCGTATGCATGGTATTTAAGTAAGCTTGCATGCGGTTGCGTTCACGGCGCAATTCAATCTCCATGAAGTGGCGTTTACTGATATCGTCTGCAGAGATGATAATAAAGGCTTGATTGTTTTCGACGATGGGTTTTGCTCGGACAGCCCAGCGACTTTCATCGTCTTGGAGGCCGAATGTTTCATCGTTGTTTTGCTCTTGTACTAATGTGCATTCAAAATCAATGAGGGTATTGCTGGTCAATGTTTGGCTTAGATACTGCTCTACTTTTTCTTGCTCACTTTTTTTAATCAAATGACGAATGTTAATTTTTTGACTATTCGGAAATATATTTAGGAAGTCATTATTGCATTCAATGATCCGGAAGTTGGTATCAAGCTTAAGATAGATACCAATGGATTGCTGACTTTTCTCAAGTAGCCCTTTTTTGATTTTAATATTAGCGCGTTGATTCTCCAACCATAAAAACAGAAGTGCGCAGGCGGCGAGAACAATGATTAAAAGAATTAGCATCTGGTTTTGGGTTGCCGCTAAATAATTTTTCTTTGCGGCTATTAGTGAGCTCGAAGCGAGTAGTAAGGTGCTGGAATTGACTTGATGCTTATAAAAAACCGTATTGTTAGGGTTGATAGGGCTTGGAATGAATCCATTTTTTTGCTGTATGGACTGTAAAATAAGTACTTTGCTTAAATTGTGGTCTTTGGGCTCAATACTGATTAGGTCGTATTGATTGCGAGTAATGCGATATAGATTAAAATTTCTTTTTTTTGCGAGAATTTGCTGCTGCTCTTGCGTTATTTTGTCGTCACTTTCAGCCAGCAATTGAACAACGTTCTGTAAAGCATCGTTGTTTTGTTGATAGTGTTGTTCTAAGCCTATATACCAAACGGCACTTCCGGTAATTAAAAAGGTGCACAGGGTCAAAAAGATAACTGCGTATTTTGGCTTGCCCATGAACTAACATTCCTTGGATGGGGACGGATTATACTTTTTAAGAGTGTCTTGTTCGATAATACAGCGTTCAAAGCATCGGTATAAAGCTATAGGTACAACGCTATAGGTATAAGTTATCGATGTACAAGTGTGCGGTCTATACGGCAGTAGCACGATTTTATTATAGTACGGTTAGTGCGACTGCGCAGCCCAAAAGCATGTGTGTGCTTAAACTATCAGGTGTCGCTAGAATAACCAAGGTAAAACGATGGCATGCAGTGCGGCAGTGAGGGTCATCGCCATGGCTGAATATGCAGCATATTCTTGGCCGAGTTCAAGGGCGCGGCTGGTCCCTACTGCGTGAGCGCAGATACCCAAGCTCATGCCGGTAACCTGTGGGCTGTCGAGCTTAAGCCAGTTTAATAGCGCAGGAATAATGGCGGCGCCGATGATGCCTGTCACCATAACAAAGGCGGCGGCTAAGGCTGGAAGGCCATTGGTTTGTTCTGTGATGGCAACCGCAACGGGGGTGGTTACCGATTTGCTGGCCATTGATAGCGTAATGCTGTCGATACCGATCCAGTAGTGCGTCAGTGCAACGGCAATGGTTACCGTGGTTGCGCTGCCCAGTATGATTGCCAGTAATAAGCGCAATAGTTGTTTGCGCATGTTATGAAAATGATAAAACAGGGGGATGGCTAAACCGACGACAACAGGCCCAAGGAAAAAGCTCAGTAGTTGGCCACCTTGGTTGTAGGTGCTGTAGGGCGTGCCGGTTAACCAAAGAATAGAAATAACAATAAAAAAGCCAGACATGACAGGGGGAAGCCAAGGACTATTATTGGATCGTTGATAAAGTTTTAGGCCTACTAGGTAAGCGCCTAAGGTGACCATGAGCCAGGTGCTGGGCAGTTCTAAAAGATCGGATAGCATTATTTGTTATTCCACCTCAAAACAAGTGCTGTTACAAGAACACCAGGAATTAAGCTGATTGTTAAAATAAGAAGGAGCTTTAGACCATGCTGTTCGATAATGTCTATCTGAGTTAATAAACCAGCACTGATTGGAATAATAAATAGGGGTAATAAGGGAGAAAGCGAGTTGGACGCTAATTCAATCGATTTGGGTATTTTGTTTCTTAAGATAATTATGATCAGCAAGAGAACCATGCCGATGATCGAACTAGGGACGGGGATGGCAATCCAAGATTGGATTGCCTCACCGAGAACAAGAAAAACTAAAAGAGCAAATAGTCCTGCTAGCATATTCTCATTCTTTATTTTGGTACGGAAGGAGAGACTTGAACTCTCACACCTTACGGCACTAGAACCTAAATCTAGCGTGTCTACCAATTCCACCACTTCCGCTTAGGCTGCGCATAGTATAGAGACTCCCTAGGCGTGTCCAGTACTTTATTAAATTAATTTCATTTTATGTGTTTTTTATTTCGACAGGCGATCAATTCTTTGGATATAGAAATGCTTATTGGGAGTGAAAGGCTACAGCTTTGATAACTACCGATTGCAGGCCTAGCAAGGGTTTGAGCTGAAATAGATCGACGATACCGGCTGCGATCATGTTTACATTTATGCTATGAGTAAGGTGTGCAAATGACGGCAAAGAACTTTTTTGGTTATCGTTCGATCGTGATGCCAGTAAAGGCTTTTCTTAATTGATGGCGTTGAGTGGCTATTGGCAATTGTAAGAGATAGCGACTCTTCTGTTGTCGTGTAATGCTTGTTGCTATGATAATGACCATCATAGGCTTGGCTTGCAGAGTTGAGGCTGGCTATCATTCAACAAGGATTTGAGCGTTTTATGGATACACCTTTAACTAAATACAGTGTGCTGGTGAATGTCGCGGCCTTCATTGTGATTGTTGCCGGATTAAAAGCCGCCACACAGTTGCTTGTTCCCTTTCTATTAGCCGTATTTATTGCCGTTTTGTGTGCGCCTATGATGATGTTTTTGAAAAGAAAGCATGTCCCCTCGATTATTTCCTTGTTATTGGTGGCGGTTCTATTTTTTGTTATTACCATCACGCTAGGTACGGTAATGGGAACAAGCTTGGCCGCTTTTTATCAAGACTTGCCAGAATATGAGCAAAAATTACAACAGCAGGGCGCGATCGTCGTTACCGCATTGAATGGCTTTGGTATAGAGGTTGATGAGGCGACGTTGACCAACTATATCGACCCAGGCGCAGCGATGAAAATGGTCGCTAAGGTATTCAGTGGTTTGGGTGGAGTACTGACGAATGCTTTTCTGATTTTGTTTACGGTGGTCTTTATTTTATTAGAAGCGTCTGATTTTCCAGAAAAACTAAAGCGAGCCTTAGGAGATAAGACCAGTGCCCTTGATCAATATAAGAGCTTTAGTGATTCGGTTCAGCGCTATTTATTAATCAAAACCTTGGTCAGTATTGGAACCGGAATCGTTGTTGGTATTACGCTGGCGTGGATGGGAGTGGATTACGCTATTTTATGGGCTGTGATTGCCTTTTTATTGAATTTTATTCCAAATATCGGTTCGATTATTGCGGCGGTTCCCCCGATGTTGATTGCCTTGATTCAGCTTGGGCCTATGAGTGCGATGCTGGTGGCAGGGCTGTATGTTGGGGTTAATGTACTCTTTGGAAATGTGATTGAGCCACGGTTTATGGGGCGTTCTTTAGGGCTGTCGACCTTGGTTGTCTTCGTCTCCTTGGTTTTCTGGGGTTGGATCTTTGGCCCTGTTGGGATGCTGCTTTCAATTCCTTTAACCATGGTGGTTAAAATTGCTTTAGAAAGTAGTGAAAAGAACCGCTGGGTTGCGATATTGCTGGGTCATTAGAACGGCAGCCTTTTCATGTTTAGCGTAAGGAAGGGTAAAACCCTTCCCCTTATTTATTTTCTCGCATTACACTCTTTACTAGAAGCATATAGAGGCAAGTGCGGTTTAGAGGCAGGAGTGCTGAAAAAGTGAGCGAAATGTATCAAATTTTATTAATCGATGATGATTATGAATTAGGCGAATTATTGCAGGAATACCTTGCAATGGAAGGCTACCAATTGGCTGTTTGCCATGATGGTGAGTCTGGTTTAGCTGCGGCGCTCACAGGCCAGTATGATCTGGTTTTGTTGGATGTCATGTTGCCTAAAATGAATGGTTTTGATGTGCTGAAACAGTTGCGTACCGAGTCCATGCTGCCTGTGATTATGCTGACGGCGCGTGGCGATAGTGTCGATCGTGTATTGGGTCTTGAACATGGTGCTGACGATTATATTCCGAAGCCCTATCATCACCATGAGCTGGTGGCTCGCATTAAAGCCTTGTTTCGGCGCATAGAAGCGGGTCAGCCCAAGGTTGCGAATGCATGGCTGCAAGTTGATGAGCTAAAGCTGCACAAAGCGACTCGAAGTGTGAGGTTGCATGACGAAGAGGTTGAATTAACTGGCGCTGAATTTGGTGTTTTATTGACCTTGCTAGAGAGCGCGGGTGAAGTCGTCGACAAAGAAGTTCTATCGCAGAGTGCATTAGGGCGACGTTTGAGCGCTTTTGACCGCAGCATTGATATGCACGTGAGTAACTTGCGTAAGAAGCTGGGCGAACGTAATGACGGCAAAGCGTATATTAAAACCGTACGCGGCCAAGGTTATATCTTGGTTCAAGATTAGTGTCGTGAGTCTAATTGACTTTAGATACCTAAAATATTTAGTTTAATTCAGGCACTGCTATGCGCTGGCGTAATTCGTTATTTATTAAAATCTTTCTATGGTTCTGGATTGTTGTCGTCATCAGTATGACTGTCGCGAGCGTTTCGTTTCAGTGGCTACAGGATGATTTTCATCGCCCACTTCATGTGCGAGAACAGATCTTATTGCAGCGCATTGCCGAAAATGTAAAACCTTTGACGATCAAAAAACGAGGGTTATGGTCCCGTTTGGAACCTGGTTGGAATATCGTTAAGTTTGAGGAGTCTCAAATTAATGATCTCCCGCATGATGTGGCTGAGTTTTATGAGCATGCTGTGGCCGAACAGCAATCGCTGTGGGGGCAAGAAGACGGCTATATGATGATGGGGCCATTAGTTCATCGTGACCAAATTTATATTGCAGTTAGTCGCTATCATTGGCGCCATTCTCTTGATGAAGGAGAGCGCTGGTTGATTCCTTTCTTAGTCGTGGTGATGGTGTCTTTCTTGTGCGGTTTATTGGCTTGGCACTTAACTAGCCCTATTCGCCGATTACAGCAAGCCGCGAAGAAGCTCAGCGCAGGAGATTTTGATATCTCTGATTTGAGATCTAATTTAAATCGTGGGGATGAGTTGGGTGATTTGTCGGTCGAATTTGTCGAAATGGCAGATTCGTTACAACGCTTATTGCAAAGTCATCGGCAGTTATTACGTGATGTTTCGCATGAATTACGTTCGCCGTTAACGCGCTTGCAGATTGCATTAGGCATTGCGCGCAAAAAAGATGTGGCTAATACACTTCAAGCAGAGCACGATCGTATTGAGCGCGCGTCAGGGCAAGTAGCGAACTTAGTCACGCAGATTCTTGATTTGGCCAAGCTACAGCAAGAGGGTGAGCTAACGACCGAGAAGTTAGACCTTGTTCGGTTATTTAAGATGTGGCTGCAAGATGCTGAGTTAGAGTTGGCGGCAAAGCAACTAACTGTCGATTGGCAATTAGATACTGATGAAGTTTTCTTTCCGATTGATGTGGTCTTGATGCAGCGGGCTTTTGATAACGTATTACGCAATGCGATTCGGTTTAGCCCTAAAGGTGGCGTATTAACCTTGAGTCTGCATCAAACAGAGCATCAATTGACCTTTAGTATCAGCGACCAAGGCTCTGGGGTGAGTGAAGATCAGTTAGAGGACATTTTCTCTCCATTTACCCAGGCAGATCAGTCAAGAAGCCATGCGAGTAGTGGTTATGGTGGCGGCTATGGGATTGGTTTGGCGATGGTTCAGCGTATTTTAAATATGCACCATGGTGAGGTTCGGGCTCGAAATATTTCGGGCTCTGGTTTGTGCGTGGAATGGTCGCTCCCTAACCGAATTAAAGCTTAATAAGTGATTTAACGACAAAGTAAAATAAGTAACAAACGATGAGAGGTACTTGATTTCCCACCTGCTTTTTTGGTACTTTCGTACAATAAAAATAAATATCGATTGAATCTTCTGTGAGAAGTTTATGAAACATCCTATTACCCTTGCCGCAATATTAACGTTTGCCAGTCTTTCCAGCTGGGCGATCGACCCGTTTACCGTCGAACTTTATCAGACTAGTTGTAAAATTTGTCATGCAGAAGCCGTGGGCGGAGCGCCTAAGAGCTTTGATGCTTCTGCTTGGGCAGAGCGCTTATCAAAGGGCAAAGAAGTGCTGCTAGCGAATGCGATTGGTGGTTATAAAGGGATGCCTCCTCTGGGGATGTGCAGTGATTGCACTCAAGAAGACTTGGTTGATTTAATTAATTACATGTCTTCAGAAAAGGCGCAATAATTATGGATATTAAGAACCTTAAGCTATCTCGTCGACATGCATTAAAAACGGTTGGTGCCGGCATTATTGCAGGTGCTGCTGGCTCAACAGGGTGCAGTAGTACACCTGAAAAATCCAAAGGCCCGCAGCCCATTAATGGCATTATGCCTTGGTCTAACTGGTCGGGAAATCAAGTTAGTTATCCTACTGAGCGCGCGCGCCCACGTAACTTAGACGCTTTGGTTAAGTTGCTAAAAGAGACCGATGGAAAAATTCGTGCGGTCGGTGCAGGACATAGTTTTAGTGCATTGGTACCGACGGATGAAACGATGTTATCAATGGCGCGCTTTCGTGGCATTAGTCATATCAATCACGAGACTAAAGAAGTAACCGCAGGTGCGGGTACTCGCTTAGCGGCACTCGGCGATGAGCTTTGGGAAAATGATCTTGGCATGATCAATATGCCGGATATTAATACGCAGGGGTTAGCAGGTGCGATTGCAACGTCTACTCACGGTACGGGTCAACAGTTTGGTTCCCTTTCCAGTTTTGTTACGGGCCTGACATTAGTGACCGCGAGTGGCGAGGTGATGAAGTGCAGTGCCACGGAAAATAAAGATGTTTTTGATGCGGCGCGTTGCAATATCGGTTCGTTAGGTATTATTACTGATCTGACGTTAAAGGTTCGAGATACTTATTACCTTAAAGAACGATCTGAAATGCTGCCTATTGAAGAAGCCTTTGAGAAAATGGAAAAACTGCACCTAACAAAGAGTCGATTTGAGGCGTACGGGCTTCCTCATGCCAAGCACATGCTTCTCATTGAATTTGAGGAAGTCAGCAAAGAAGAATCTGACGCGAATCAGAGTGAGGCCGTATCGGGTGACGCTTACGAGACTTTCCGCACGCTAGCGGATGTGATTGATATGATGCCGTTTATGCGTGATATCGTGATGAACATCGCTCCGCGCACCGTGGGTATTGAAGAGCGTTATGGTCCTTGGAATAAAGTTTTCGGTAATGTGCGTGATATGCGTTTTAACGAAATGGAGTACACAGTACCGGCTGAAGATGGCTTGGCGTGTTTTCGCGAGGTCCTTAATACGATAAAAGAGAAAGACATTGATATTATTTTCCCGATTGAATATCGCTATGTCGATGAGGATGATATTTGGTTGAGCCAGTTTTATAAGCGCCCTGGGGCTGCTATCTCTGTCCACAACTTCCATGATAAGCCTTATATGACCTACTTTGCAGAGATGGAGGCTATCTTTGATCGTTATCAAGGGCGTCCACACTGGGGTAAAATTCATACTAAAACGGCCGAAGAGTTTGCCGCTCTGTATCCGCAATGGGAAGCTTTTAAAGCGGTGCGTCAGAGACTTGATCCTAACCGCCGCTTTATTAACAAGCATCTGGATAGAATATTCCCAGTATCGAGTTAATTACTGACGAGTAGCAAAAAACCATCAAAATATGATCGATTTTGCCAGCTTTGCTGGATTTATTGGTCAAATTTTGGTATTTATTGTCGCACTTTTATACAAGCCAAGCGTTTTGCTTGGTCTTGTTTTAGCCTCCATCGAAAATTACGGAAATTGGAAGAGCAAAATGTCTGAAGATATGAAGCAAGCTGCCCTCGATTATCATGAGTTTCCTAAGCCAGGTAAGATCAGTATTGAACTGTCTACACCAGCTCAAACTTCTCGTGATCTAGCCTTAGCCTATAGCCCAGGTGTTGCTGAGCCAGTTAAAGCTATCGCTGCAAACCCAGAAGATGCATACCGCTATACTGGTAAAGGTAACCTTGTTGCCGTTATTACCGATGGTTCTGCAATTTTAGGTCTTGGTAACCTAGGTCCATTGGCGTCTAAGCCTGTGATGGAAGGTAAGTCTCTATTATTCAAGCGTTTTGCGGGTGTTGACTCGATTGACGTTGAAGTTGAATCTGAAAGCCCACAAGCTTTCATCGATACTGTACGTCGCATTGCGAATACCTATGGCGGTATTAACCTAGAAGATATCAAAGCACCAGAGTGTTTTGAAATCGAACGTACTTTGATCGAACAGTGTTCTATTCCTGTTTTTCATGATGACCAGCACGGTACAGCGATTGTAACGGTTGCAGGTATGATCAACGCGTTGGAAATTCAAGGTAAGAAGATAGAAGATGCAACCATGACCGTTCTTGGTGCTGGTGCAGCTGCAATCTCTTGTTCTAAGCTTTTGATCCTTGCGGGCATGAAGCCAGAAAACATCTTTATGATTGACCGCAAGGGTGTTATTCACTCCGGCCGTGATGACTTGAACCAATACAAAGCCATGTTCGCTGTAGAAACTGACAAGCGTACTTTGGCAGATGCTATGGACGGTGCTGACATCTTCCTAGGTCTTTCTGGTCCTAACTTGCTTGCACCAGAATTGTTGAAAACAATGGCGCCAAACCCAATTGTTTTTGCATGTTCTAACCCAGATCCAGAAATCGCGCCTGCTCTTGCGCACGAAGTTCGTGATGACTTGATTATGTCGACTGGCCGTTCTGATTTCCCTAACCAGGTAAATAACGTACTTGGCTTCCCATTCATCTTCCGTGGTGCTTTAGACGTTCGTGCTACTGCGATTAACGAAGAGATGAAGTTGGCGGCTGCTTACGCAATTGCTGGTTTGGCGAAAGAGCCTGTTCCACAAGAAGTATTGACGGCTTATGGCGTTGATTCTTTAGAGCTAGGTCGTGAGTACATTATTCCTAAGCCAACAGACTCTCGTCTATTGGGTGCAGTATCTGCTGCTGTTGCTAAAGCAGCTGTTGATACGGGTGTTGCTCAGCTTCCATACCCAGCTAACTACCCATTGAACTCTGTTGACGATATCTAATCTTAGATAGTGTTTATGAGTTTAAGGTAGGCATAAAAAAACCGGCTTAGGCCGGTTTTTTTATGCCTGTAATTTGAGGTGGAGAATAAATTACAGCTAGGTAAATAGTATGAGCGGGCTTGTATTACAAAGCGATACTAAAAGGTTCAGTATAAAGTATCAGCAGGGCTAAGCTAAAACAGTAAGCCTGGTGCGTTCTCTTCATTGTCATCTTCGTTATCGCTGCTATAGGGGTTTGACTGCTCTGTCATGCCTTGCTTTGAATTATCGCGCACTGGGGTCTGTTCTTGCTTGAACAGTTCAAAAATTGCGTTAGCTTGGCCCGGCTGGGCTAGCAGTCCTGTTTCTGGGTCGATGCGAACATTGACTATGCCATCAGGCTGAGGGAAGGGGCGATGTTTTTTACCTGCTAGCATGGCGCCCATATAATTAACCCAAACAGGCAGTGCGGTATTGCCACCGAAAGCCCAGCGACCCAGTGTGGTTGGTTGATCAAACCCCATCCAAACACTGGTTACTAAGTCTCGGTTATATCCTGAGAACCAAGCATCTTTTTGATCGTTGGTCGTGCCTGTTTTACCCGCTAGATCATTACGCTTAAGGGCTAGGGCTCGACGGCCTGTGCCACGCTTAATTACGTCTTGCAGCATGTTATTCATTATAAAGTGAGTACGTTCATCCATAATTCGAGGTGCGAGCCGAGTGGTCGGCTTTGCTTCGGTGACGTTAGAGTCTTTCCCTAGCGCTTCCGATAGAGGGGTTGTGAATGCGTCGAGAAGGGCCTGGCTCTTGTCTTCGGCAAGCGGAGTATTGGCAGTATCGTCGCTGCCTGCTTTACACTCTAAGCAGGCGATCATGGGATTAGCTTGAAAGATAGGCTCAGCTTCACTGCCCACTTCAATGCGCTCGATAAAGTAGGGCTTGACTTGAAAGCCACCATTAGCAAGAACGGTGTATCCTGTGGCCAATTCGAGTGGAGTGACCGCTGAGGCTCCTAATGCTAGCGAAAGATCTTTGCTCAATTTTTCTCTAGGAAAACCAAAGGGAGATATATAGTTGATGGCCTTGCGTGGACCCAGCTGCTTAAGAATCCGAATTGATACTAGGTTTTGGGATTTATAGAGAGCTTCGCGTAAGCGAGTTGGGCCATAAAATTTCCCGCTTGAGTTTTCAGGGCGCCATGTATTTTCTAAGCCTGCATCTTTAAATACAACGGGGGCATCATTAATAATGCTTGCGGGCGTTAAGCCATTTGCCAGTGCTGCGCTGTAAATAAAAGGTTTAAAAGCAGAGCCAGGCTGGCGGTCGGCTTGGGTTGCTCGGTTGTATTTATTTAGGCCGTATGAAAATCCACCAACAAGGGCCTTTATGGCGCCTTGAGAAGGATCGATCGAAATTAGGGCACCTTCAGCTTCTGGAATTTGGGCGAGTTGGATACCGGATGTTGCGCTGGCAGTAATCCAAATGACTTGCCCTTGGGTGAGCACGTCACCAGTCTTAGTTGGCGCTTTGCCAATCTTGTTGACGGTTATGTAGGGGCTAGCCCACTTGATGCCACTAAAAGGCAGCCATGACCATTGCTTGCGGCCGCTGACTATCCAGGCGCCGGTGTCTGATACTTGCGCAACAACGGCGGGGTGTATTAAGCCGTATTGGCCGATGTTATTTAACTCATCTTGCCAATTGTCTAGCGTGAGTGGCCAGTCAATATCAAATTCATTGCTCAGCTCAGTGGGCCACGTTAAGGTGATTTCGTTATCGAAGGTCGGTAACTTTACTGTGGCGAGTATTTTTTTATTATCTGCCCCACGCCAACCATGGTCGCGATCATATTTTAAGAGGCCTGTTTGTAGGGCGTTATTGGCTTGGGTTTGAGCTTTGCTATTGAGCGTTGTGGTTACGCGGAAGCCAAGGCGATAAGTATCATCACCATACTGCTGGTAAAGCTCGTGGCGAACCATTTCGGCAATATAGGAGCCTTCTACTTCAGACTTTAGGCCATGATAGCGTGCGATTATTTTGGCTTTAGCGGCATCATCAAATTGTTGTTGATCAATAAAGCCTAGTGTCAGCATGCGAGCGAGTACGTAATTGCGTCGTTCTTTGGCACGTTTGGGATTGTTTATTGGGTTGGCTGCAGAGGGGGCCTGAGGTAATCCTGCAAGCATGGAGAGTTGAGCAAGTTCTAATTCTGAGACGGATTTTCCATAATAAACCTGAGCCGCTGCTTCAATTCCGTAAGCGCGTTTTCCGAGGTAAATCTTGTTAAGATACAGCTCTAAAATTTCTTCTTTTGAAAGTTCTTGTTCTATTTTCAGCGCGAGAAGAATTTCAGTAAATTTGCGACTAAAGGTTTTCTCACTTGATAGATAATAGTTTTTAGCAACTTGCATCGTGATGGTTGATCCGCCCGACTTTTTCTTGCCGGTGCGCACTAATTGTATTGCTGCTCGCGTAAGTCCTTTTAAATCGACACCGTTATGCTGGAAAAAACGGTCATCCTCTGCTGCAATTAAAGCATGTACAAACTGTTTTGGAATTTCATTGTATTCTAGAGGTCTTCTTCTTTGTTCGCCAAACTCGCTGATTAATTGTCCGTCCTCAGTATATATCCTGAGAGGGATTTGTAATTCAATTTGCATCAGCGACTCAATATCAGGCAGTTGTGGTGATAAATACAGATAAACTGACGAAATAAGCAAACTGGTTCCGGAAAAAACGGACACTATGAGCCAAAATAGAAACTTGGAGATAGAACTGCTATTCATCATAACGAATACATGTATGCTGCTGAATGAGAGAATGCTAGAGTTAGCGGAATAATCCATTATAAGGCTTTTTTGTTCTTTTAATAGGATTGTGCTTATAATGACTTGAATATTCACATAATGAAGTAGCTTTACTCCGCAAGTCTGTGAATTTGATGGGGAAACACCGTGCTGGCAGGCCTTTTAAAGAAAAAAAATAAAACATTGCTCGGAGTTGATATCAGCTCTACATCCGTGAAACTTTTGGAATTAAGCCATAACAATGGTCGATACCAAGTTGAAAGCTATGCATCAGAACCGTTACCGGCAAATGCCGTAATTGAACAAAGTATCGGTGATGAAGAAGCAGTCGGATTAGTAATTAAAAAAGCGTTAGGGAAGGCGCGTAGTAGCAGCAAGAAAGCAGCTATTGCAGTGGCAGGCTCAGCGGTAATTACAAAGACTATCGAAATGAATGAGGGTTTATCTGATGATGAGATGGACTATCAGATTCGTATCGAAGCCGATCAATATATTCCATACCCGTTAGATGAAGTAGCTCTTGACTGGGAAGTCCAAGGACCTTCCGATATCGCAGGTAGTGTAGATGTTTTACTGGCCGCATGTCGTTTGGAAAATGTTGAGTTGCGCAAAGACGCTTTAGAGATTGGCGGCTTAGAAACAGGTATTGTGGATATCGAAGCTTTTTGTACTGAAAGAGCTTATGAGCTTATTCATACTCAATTAGACGATAATGACGAAGTTGAAACCGTGGCGGTTGTTGATATCGGCGCCACAATGACGACTCTGAGTGTTTTGCATCAAGGTAAAACCATTTATACCCGTGAGCAGTTATTTGGTGGCAAGCAGCTGACTGAAGAAATTATGCGTCGATATGGCCTTTCTGAAGAAGAGGGTACTCGAGCGAAGTTAGATGGTGGTTTGCCAGATGATTATGAATCGGAAGTCTTAGATCCGTTCCGTGACTCGGTTGTTCAGCAGATTAGTCGATCTCTACAGTTTTTCTACTCATCAAGCCAATATAATGATGTCGATTACATTATTTTAGCGGGTGGAACCTCGTCAATAATTGGACTGGATCAGCTTACTCAAGAAAAATTGGGTATCTCTGCAATCGTTGCAAATCCTTTTGTTAATATGACGCTATCGCAGAAAGTGAATGCTTCCATGCTTAATAATGATGCTCCATCGTTAATGATTGCATGCGGATTAGCAATGAGGAGCTTTGATTAATGGCTAAGATTAATTTACTCCCTTGGCGTGAAGAACTGCGCAAGGAACGTCAGCAAGAATTTATTGGTATTGCAGTAGCAGTAGCATTAGCAGCTGCGGCATTGGTGTGGTTTGTTAATTCCAACATCGACGGACAGTTGGCGGCACAGAAAAGTCGCAATGCATTTATTCAAAAAGAAATGTCAGTGCTTACTGAGCAAATTACAGAAATTCAACAGTTGCGTGATAAGCGTGAACAATTACTTGAACGTATGAAGTTGATTCAGGATCTGCAAGGTAACCGCCCAATTATTGTGCGATTATTTGATGAAATTGCACGCTCAATGCCTGATGACTTATATTTTACAAGCTTGGACATTAAAGGCACTCAAGTGAGTGTTAAAGGGCGCGCTAAATCGAATAATCGAGTAGCTGCTCTGATGCGCAACTTTGATGATTCAGATTGGTTTGATGCACCTAATTTAATTAGTGTTAAAGCTGAAAAAAATGACTACAACACATTTGAGGTCACAATGACTCAAGTTGATCCTAAAAATGCTAAGAAGGAGGTCGAATAATGGCGAAAGATAATAAGTTCGACCTGCAACCTTACCTAGATAAAATTAACGAATTTGATGTTAATGATATCGACTGGGAGAATATGGGTTCGTGGCCAATTGCAGGCAAAGCTGTTTTTTGCAGTGTTATTGCCATAGCGATTATGGTCGGCGGCTATTTTATGATGCTGGAACCGCTGAGTCAGAAATTGACACGTGAGATTAAGCAAGAAAGTCAACTCAAGAAAGACTTTGAAAACAAGGCGTTTCAGGTTGCCAACTTAGAAGAGTACAAGGCTCAGATGGTTGAGATGGAGCATAACTTCGAATCTATCTTAAAGCAGCTTCCTAGAGATACGGAAGTGCCTGGATTGATTGATGATATTTCTTTGGCCGCGTTAAATAACGGTTTAGATCTGAAAGTCATTTCACCGAAAAAACAGGTTCGCACAGAGTTTTATAACGAGTTGCCGATCGAGATTGAAGTTGAAGGTGATTATCATGAACTCGGTGCTTATGTGTCGTCAGTTGCATCGCTCTCGCGAATTGTAACCTTGCATGATTTTTCGATCACGACCAAAGGTAAGGATAATGGCAATTTGTCATTAAAAATTCTGGCTAAAACTTACCGTTATAATGAGGGAGATTAAAATGAAAAAACTATCCCTATTATTACTATTAACCTCATTTTTAGCAGGGTGTGGTGTTTCTTCAGGAACAGCTGATTTAAAACAATTTGTCGATGATGTGATGAGTCAGCCACGGGGTGTTATTGAGCCTTTACCTGTCTTTGAGCCTTATGAGGCATTTAGTTATAGTGCAACGGGTTTGCGTTCACCTTTTGATTTACCCGTAAATCTTGATGAGGTGATTAAGCAGGCGACGCCTGAGTCAGATGTTCAGCCAGATTTAAATCGTTCGAAAGAGCAGTTGGAGCAATACTCATTTGGTTCTTTTTCTATGGTAGGTACTATCAAGCGAGAAGAAAATCAATTATGGGCACTTGTTTCCGTTCCTGATAGTGGCATTCATAAGATCAAAGAGGGCTACTACATGGGACAAAACCATGGCAAAGTTGTACGCGTCTCGCAACAGCGTATTGATATCATAGAAATTGTACCTAACGGTGTAGGTGGTTGGCTTGAACGTCCACGCTCACTTGTTTTAGCCGGTGTGGAAGAGGAATAAAAAAATGAGTCACCGTATTAGTAAGGCAGCACAGGTATTTGTTGCCGTGATTCTAGCAACGATTGCCAGTGCGCAAACTTTTGCTGCAAATTTAGTTGATATTAAATTCTCGGCATTGCCCGGGGATGTGACACAGATGGAGTTGATCTTTGATGGTCAGCCGCCTGTGCCTGGAGGCTATACTATTGAGAAGCCTGCACGTATTTCTTTGGATCTTCCTGGTGTTAATAGCCAGCTTAAGTCCAAGTATCATAAGATTGGTTTTGGCAACGCCCGAACGGCTACCGTAGTTAATGCGAATGAACGTGCTCGCGTTATTGTTAGTCTGGCGTCGTTGGTTCCTTATGCGGTTGAATCTCGTGACGACCGGTTAATTGTATTGATGGGTAAGACTGTCGATGCTCAAGATGTGCAGCCAGATCAAGCGATTGCGAGTGCTGATAGTGGCTCTGCCAATAAGAAGACTGCGTCATCGGTTATGAATGTTGATTTCCGTCGTGGAGATCAGAGTGATGGTCAAGTTCAAATTCTATTAAGTAACCCAAAGGCGGGTGTTGATATTCAGCAGCAGGGCAAAAAAATCATCGTCACACTAGAAGGAACGGTATTGCCAGAAAATATGCGCCGCCGTCTTGATGTGGTTGATTTTGCAACGCCTGTTAAATACATCGATGCCAATATGGAAGGGACCAATACGGTTATCTATATTGAGCCAGAAGGTCAGTATGACTACCTTGCTTATCAAGCAGATGGTGTTTTAGCGATTAATGTAAAACCGATCACGAAAGCTGAGAAAGCGAAGTTAGCGCAAGCTGATTTCCCTTATAGTGGTGAGAAGCTCTCGTTAAACTTCCAAAATATTGAAGTGCGCGCAGTACTGCAGTTAATTGCTGATTTTACTGGCCAAAACTTAGTAGCATCCGATACCGTTGATGGTGGTATTACACTTCGCTTGCAGAATGTTCCTTGGGATCAAGCGTTAGATTTGGTTTTAAAGACAAAAGGCTTAGCGAAACGCCAAATGGGTAACGTTTTATTAGTGGCGCCAGCTGAAGAAATTGCTGCTCGTGAAAAAATCGAACTAGAAGCCGTTAAGCAGGTTGAAGAACTGGCGCCTCTATTGTCTGAATACGTTCAGCTACGTTATGCCAAAGCAACCGATATTGCATCTTTGCTAACCTCAGAAAGTGGCTTGATGTCACTGCGTGGAACTGCCGTAGTGGATGAGCGTACTAATACCTTACTGATGAAAGATACTGGCGATAACCTGGATAAAATCCGTGAAGCTATTGCTTTATTAGATATTCCAGTGCGTCAGGTCTTGATCGAAGCTCGCATTGTTATTGCCAATACAAGTGTGGGTGAAAAATTGGGTATTCGCTGGGGCGGCGGCGGTATGAAAGCCAATAGCGATAACTATATGAAGTTTGGTGCGAGCCAGACAACGTTAAGTGAAACAAACCAAATTTTAATCGACCGTGCCAAGGGTGATGATCCAGGTGAAATCAGTTTTCCTGATGCATATGTTGTTGATCTAGGCGTTAGTGATGTTGGGGCTTCTTCTATAGCGGTAGGTATTTCTACTTTTGATTATCTATTGGATCTTGAGCTATCCGCAGTCGAGACTGACGGTAATGCAGAGATCGTTTCTCAGCCTCGAGTTATTACGGCTGATGGCCAAACGGCTAGCATTCAGTCGGGTACTGAAATTCCTTATCAGGAAGCAAGTTCAAGTGGTGCAACTTCAATCTCGTTCAAATCAGCGGTATTGAAACTAGAAGTGACTCCGCAAATTACACCTGATGACCGCATTATCATGGATCTTAAGATCAACCAAGATTCGATTGGTGAAGTGACGGCTGCGGGCCCAACTATTGATACAAATGCTTTGGAAACTCAGGTGCTTGTTGAAAATGGTGAAACGATTGTTTTGGGTGGCATTTTCCGCTCTGAAGAAACTTTCGCGACAACAAAGACACCATTCTTTGGCGATATTCCGTTAATTGGCGTATTATTCCGCCGTACGGAACACGTCGAGAGTAAAGCTGAGCTACTTGTATTCATTACTCCTCGTTTGGTTAAAGATACTTTGAGCACACGTTAATACTAAATGTCACACACGTTAAATTTATACTTAGTCGGACCGATGGGCGCTGGAAAAAGCACCATCGGTCGTCTTTTGTCCAGCGAGCTTAATCTAGAATTCATCGATTCTGATCGCGAAATAGAAGAACGTTGCGGAACTAATATTCCTTGGATTTTTGATAAAGAAGGGGAGCAGGGCTTTAGAGCACGAGAAGAGAGCGCAATTGATGACCTGACCCAGATGTCGGGTATATTATTGGCCACTGGTGGTGGCGTGGTCATGCGCCCCGAGAACCGAGCTCACTTAGCGGGTCGTGGAACGGTTGTCTATCTTCGTACCTCAGTAGAGCAACAACTCGCAAGAACAGGACGAGATAAAAATCGGCCTTTATTGCAGACAGAAAATCCTAAGCAAGTCTTAAGCGATTTGTTTGCCAAACGTGATCCTCTTTATCAAGAAATTGCTGATATCGTTATTCAAACTGATCAGCGTAATCCTAAAAATGTTGTTAATGAAATCATGCGACGTTTAGCCGAAAACAATATTATTGATGGCAATAATGAAGACACTTACAGTTGATCTAGCAGATCGTAGTTATCCGATATTCATCGGAGAATCGTTAATTTCAAATCCTGAGTTATTTACACCTTATATTAATGGTAAGCAGGTAATGATTGTTAGCAATACAACCGTTGCGCCGCTTTACTTAGACCAGCTTAAATCTTCATTGAGCCAATACGATGTTGATGAAGTTATTTTGCCTGATGGTGAAGAATATAAGAACCTAGATACGCTCAATCTTATTTTTGATGCACTATTATCAAAGCGCCATAATCGAACGACGACCTTAATAGCATTGGGTGGTGGAGTGATTGGTGATATGACCGGTTTTGCAGCGTCATGTTATCAGCGAGGTGTTGATTTTATTCAGGTACCAACGACATTATTGTCTCAGGTAGATTCATCGGTCGGTGGTAAAACAGCAGTAAACCATCCGATGGGCAAGAATATGATCGGTGCTTTTTATCAGCCTAAGGCGGTGATTGCCGACATCTCAGTATTAAAGACCTTGCCTCAGCGTGAACTGTCGGCGGGGATTGCTGAAGTTGTAAAATACGGACTTATCTGTAATACGAGCTTTTATAGCTGGCTGAACGTGAATATGGAAACATTGGCCGCTTATGATGTTGATGCATTAGCGACGGCAGTTGAATTGAGCTGTTTAGATAAAGCCGCAGTTGTTGCACAGGATGAAAGAGAGGGAGGCATTCGAGCCATCTTGAATCTAGGACATACTTTTGGCCATGCTATCGAAACAAACCAAGGCTATGGTGTATGGTTGCATGGCGAAGCAGTGGCCGCCGGAATGGTGATGGCAGCAGATCTATCTTGGCGTCTAGGTAATATTAGTCAGCAAGAGGTGCATGACCTGCAGGGTTTATTAAAGCGTGCTCAGTTACCGTGTGTACCGCCTGCTGAAATGAGTAATAGTGACTTTATTGACCTGATGCAGGTCGATAAAAAAGTTTTAGATGGAAAGCTACGTCTTGTTTTATTAACCTCAATAGGTGAAGCGGTTGTCACGTCCGACTTTGCGGTCGAAACATTGAATAAAACCTTGTCCGCTGGCGAACAGCTAGGTTATTAAGAATTTTATTAGGAGAAAGGGCGCATATGGATACCGAGTATATGGCAGCGCTAGATGATGCTGATGATCAAGAAAATGAGTCAAAAAATAATACACCGTTTTTTGCGCCACCTAGTTTATCTGAATCTCAGCTTAAACAGCTTGAGATGTTGCAGCACTTGTCCTTGTACAGCGAGCTTTTGATTCTAGTGTGCGCAGATAAAGGTATGGGTAAAACTTTTATTGCGAATGCTTTACTGGCCTCCAGAGAAACACCTGATCAAAGCTTGATGCTTGAGGGCGATTTTTCTTTAACTTACCTTGATGTGCTGCATAATTTCGCACAGTTCTTAGACCTTGCAGATTTAGCCGATGATATAGAAAGTATTGAGCAGCAAGTAATAGCGCGTTGTTTACAGGTTACTGAAGAAGAGCAAGGTTCTGTTCTACTCATCGTCGATCAAGCAGAGCAGTTGCCTGATGAGGTTTTAGAGGATATTAATCAGCTCGCTTTATTAGCACCCAATGCCTTACATATTATGCTGCTTGGCCCAAAAGGGTTTGATGGTAAATTGTTAGCACTGGCTGAGCCTCAGGCACCGTTCCATATGATGGATATAGAACCGCTCAGTGATGATGAAGCAGATGTCATATTGCTTGAGCAGTTTCCTGGTCAAGAGTGGGAGGCTGAGCAAGCGGATTTTATTATTAAGCAGTCTGCAGGTAGTCCAGGAAAAATACTGCACCTTGCACAGCAGCTCCTTACAAAGACAGAACCTTTACCGGAAGCTTCTAAGTTTCCTGTCACTCATTTTGCTGCCATTGTTTTAGTTGCGTTAGTATTGATAGGTGCTTACTTTTACCAAAATAGTACATCATCCAATACGACAAGCCCTGTTGTCGAAGCTTTGCCAATCGAGGCGATACAGGCTGAAAGTTCCGAAGTAGGAGGATCTGCATTAACTCCTGCTGGCAGTACGATAAATAGCACTTTAGAGGATACTGCGTCTGTTGGTGATGTCGCCCCTATTTCAGAAGTTAATCAGGCTGAAGTTGAAAGTTCTGAGGATGAAGTAGATTTCAACTTCCCTAAATCCGATATTGCTGGTGCTGAGGATGCATCTTTAGAACCTGCAGTTGCCACAGAAATCCTGTCATCTAAGGAAACTCTGTCATCTAAGGAGCCTGTGGTTGCGGAAGTAGCTGCATCTCAAGCACCAAAGGTCAGTTATAGCGCAGATGAGCAGGAATTGATGTCGGCAGCGAATAGTGCTTTTGTAATACAATTATTCGGCTCTTTTAATGTCAAAAATTCAAAGACGTTTCAGAATGCTCATGAAACAGATGGCACTCGTCTTTTGCAGTACGAAGGTGAATATCAGAATAAACCTTGGCATGTTGTCATTGCTGGGCCGTTTAACTCAAAGCCGTTAGCGCTTGAAGCATCCAAGAAATTGTCTTCAAGACTGCGCGATCAGAAGCCTTGGATTCGTTCTATCTCTGATATACAGACAGTATTACGCAATCGCAAGTAGTCTATTTTCTGATTAGATGTGATTTCTTTTGTATGAAATGTAGACAAAAGAAATCACATAATTTGTGACGAGCCGCTCATCCGTGTAGAATAAGCCCCCCTTTGAATGTACGTAGCTCATTTTGTGAGCGATGGGCTCTTCTAAGCCCTTGAATTTACTATTTTTTTGTTAAATGAGAGCTGTTCTATGAGAACTGGCCTATATACTCCAGGTGACTTTAAAGATAACTGTGGTTTTGGTTTGATTGCCCATATTGAGGGTGAAACTAGCCATAAGTTATTAGAGACGGCAATTGACTCCCTGACTTGCATGACCCACCGAGGTGGTATTGCAGCAGACGGAAAGACCGGTGACGGTTGTGGGATGTTGATACAAAAACCGGACTCATTTTTGCGTGCAGTCGCGCAAGAGCAAGGCATTACTTTGCCAGAACAATATGCTGTCGGCATGTTGTTTATGGACCTTGACGATGCTATCTGTGCAGAGCAAAAATCTGCATTAGAAAAAGCCATGTCTGGTCAAGGTTTGAACGTATTGGGATGGCGTACCGTGCCAACCAACAACGATTGCCTAGGCCCAATGGCGATTGATTGCTTGCCAAGATTCGAGCAAGTATTTATTGCTGTCGATCAGATTCAAAATACTGAACCTGTGAGTAGTGAAGCGTTTGGCGTTAAATTGTTTTACGCGCGACGTTTTGCTGAAAAAGCCTTAATCCAGTTCCCAGACTTCTACATTGCAAGTCTGTCAGAAAGCGTATTGTCATATAAAGGCTTAACTATGCCTGTTGACTTACCTGCTTTCTTCTTAGATTTAGCGGATAAGCGCTTAGAAACGTCAATTTGTGTTTTTCACCAACGCTTCTCGACCAATACGCAGCCACGTTGGCCTTTGGCTCAGCCGTTCCGTATGTTGGCGCACAATGGTGAAATTAATACCATTAGTGGTAACCGTAACTGGTCTAACGCGCGTAGTAGCAAGTTCCGTAGTGAGTTATTACCGAATTTGGAAGAGCTATCGCCAATCGTTAATACCACGGGTTCTGACTCGTCCTCTATGGATAACATGTTAGAGCTATTGGTTACTGGCGGCATGGGCTTGTTCCGTGCGGTACGTATGATGATTCCGCCTGCATGGCAGAACGTTGAAACCATGGATCCTGATTTACGTGCATTTTACGAATACAACTCTATGCACATGGAGCCTTGGGATGGTCCTGCTGGCCTAGTAATGACCGATGGTCGTTATGCGGTTTGTGGATTAGACCGTAACGGTTTACGTCCATCACGCTGGGTAATTACGAAAAACGGTTTTATAACGGTTGCTTCTGAAGTCGGTGTTCATGGCTATAAGCCAGAAGACGTTGTTTCTAAAGGACGTGTTGGCCCAGGTGAAATTCTAGCGATCGATACCCAGACGGGTACGATTATGGATGCAGAAGCTGTTGATAATTTATTGAAACAGCGTAAGCCGTATAAAAAGTGGCTGAAAGAGAACAGTGTTCGCATTGAAACTCGTTTACAGCTTCAATCTTTACAAAACGAGCAGCCTGTTACATCTGATGAGCTTAAAGCGCACCAGAAATTGCAGTTGGTCAGTTTTGAAGAGCGCGATCAAGTATTACGCCCAATGGCTGAAGCCGGTCAAGAAGCCACAGGTTCTATGGGCGACGATACGCCAATGGCTGTGCTTTCTCAGCGTGTCCGTCACGTTGCTGATTTCTTCCGCCAGAAATTTGCTCAAGTAACTAATCCGCCGATCGATCCATTGCGTGAAGCGATCGTGATGTCGTTAGAAACCTGTATTGGTGCAGAAAAGAATGTTTTTGACGAGCAGCCAGATCATGCTGAGCGTATCATTCTGACATCACCTGTTATTTCACCGTTGAAGTTCCACGGTCTGAAAAATACCGGTAATAAAGCATTCAAGCACGTTACGGTTAAACTAGCTTACAAAGCTGAAGTTGGCTTGAAGGCAGCGATTGAAGCAGTTTCTGCAGAAGTCGAGCAACAAGTACGCGATGGTGCCGTAATTGTTATTTTGAGCGATCGTCACGTTGCTCCTGGTGAGTTAATTATTCCGGCGGCTATGGCAACCGGTGCAGTACACCACCACCTTGTTGCAAAAAGCCTTCGTTGCGATTCAAACATCGTTGTCGAAACGGGTTCTGCGCGTGATGCACATCACTTTGCAGTATTGCTAGGGTTTGGCGCAACTGCGGTTTATCCATGGTTGGCGTATGACATTCTTACCGATATGCATCGCAGTAAAGAATTACTGGGTGATCCATTACGATCGCAACAGAATTTCCGTAAAGGTATCCGTAAAGGCTTGATGAAAATCTTGTCTAAGATGGGAATCTCTACCATTGCGTCTTACCGTGGTTCGCAGTTATTTGAAGCCATTGGTTTAAGCGAAGAAATTGTTGATCTTTGTTTTGTGGGCGTTAGTAGCCGTATTGCAGGTGCCACTTTTGCTGATTTCCAAGATGATTTGGAATGGGTAGAAAAGAACGCTTGGCTGGCACGTAAGCCTCTAGAGCAAGGTGGTTTACTGAAGTATGTACACGGTGGCGAATACCACGCGTACAATCCAGATGTGATCCAGAATATTCAGCAAGCTGTTCAGCAGAATGATCAAAAAGCGTATGACCGTTTCGCGGATTTGGTTAATAACCGTCCGGTGGCAACGATCCGTGATCTGTTGGCTTTACGTAAAGACGTAAAAGCGATTGATATTTCAGAAGTTGAGCCAGTAAGTGAAATTTTCAAACGCTTTGATACTGCAGCAATGTCTTTAGGGGCTTTGTCTCCTGAAGCACACGAAGCACTAGCAGAAGCGATGAATGAGTTGGGCGGCCGTTCAAACTCAGGTGAAGGTGGTGAAGATCCTAGGCGTTATGGCACCAACAAAAACTCTAAGATCAAGCAAATTGCATCTGGACGTTTTGGTGTAACGCCGGCTTACCTTTCAAGTGCAGACGTATTGCAGATCAAAGTAGCCCAGGGCGCGAAGCCAGGTGAAGGTGGTCAGCTGCCAGGTGGTAAGGTCAACAACCTAATCGCGACGTTACGTTATTCGGTGCCTGGTGTGACATTGATTTCACCACCACCGCATCACGATATTTATTCGATCGAAGATTTAGCACAGCTAATTTTTGATTTGAAGCAGGTTAACCCAACCGCATTAGTTTCTGTGAAGCTAGTATCGGAGCCGGGTGTTGGTACGATTGCAGCGGGTGTAGCGAAGGCTTACGCTGACTTGATTACCATCTCTGGTTACGACGGTGGTACTGCCGCTTCACCATTAACTTCAATTAAGTATGCCGGCTCTCCTTGGGAGCTTGGTTTAGCAGAAGCGCATCAATCGCTACGTGGAAATGACTTACGTGGCAAAGTGCGTGTGCAGACCGATGGCGGTTTAAAGTCTGGCTTAGACGTTGTTAAAGGCGCTATGTTAGGTGCTGAGTCTTTCGGCTTTGGTACTTTGCCCATGGTTGCTGTGGGTTGTAAATACTTACGTATTTGTCACCTAAACAACTGCGCAACGGGTGTGGCAACGCAAAACGATAACTTGCGTGATAAGCATTACATCGGTACAGCAGAAATGGTTAAAAACTATTTCTACTTTGTTGCTGAAGAAATTCGTAGTTGGATGGCTCAGATGGGCGTTCGTTCAATGGAAGAGCTAGTAGGTCGTACCGATTTATTAGAAATGATTGAAGGTAATACCTCTAAGCAACGCAACCTAGATCTTTCGCCTTTATTGGTTAACGATCACATACCTACAGATAAGCCACATACTGTTCAAGTAGAGCGCAATACGCCTTTCGATCAGGGTGTATTAGCTGAGGAAATGGTACAAGCGACACTGGCTGTTATTGAAGCTAAAAAAGGCGGCGAGTTCAGCTTTAAAGTGACGAACTGTGACCGTTCTGTCGGTGCTCGTCTTTCAGGCGAAATCGCTAAGCGTCACGGCAACCAAGGCATGGCAAGTGCGCCGATTAAGCTAAGCTTAACCGGTACTGTTGGCCAGTCTTGGGGTGTTTGGAACGCTGGCGGTCTAGAAATGCGCTTAGAAGGCGATGCTAACGATTACGTTGGTAAGGGAATGACAGGCGGTAAGCTTGTCATTTATCCACCAAAAGCCTCTGAATTTAGATCTGAAAAGACCTCGATTGTTGGTAATACGTGTTTGTATGGCGCAACAGGCGGTAAATTGCTTGCGGCAGGTTGTGCGGGTGAGCGCTTTGCGGTTCGTAACTCCGGAGCACATGCGGTAGTTGAAGGCGCGGGCGATCACTGTTGTGAATATATGACGGGCGGTATGGTGTGCGTGCTGGGTAAAACAGGCTATAACTTCGGTGCGGGTATGACGGGCGGTTTCGCTTATGTACTTGACCTAGATAATAGTTTTGTTGATCAGTACAACCACGAGCTTGTTGATATTAACCGTATTGGTAATGAATTTACTGAAGGTTATCGTAACCACTTACGCGGTGTAATCACTGAGTTTGTTGCGGAAACAGGCAGTGCTTGGGGTCAAGAAATCTTAGAAGATTTTGACGACTTCATTGGAAAATTCTGGTTAGTTAAACCTAAAGCTGCAGATTTACAGCAGTTGCTTGATAACATGCGCGCTCGTCCAGAGTAAGCGTTTTGAATAAATGATGGGTCTTGTGTGCTGTAGTCAGCAGCAAGGCCTGCGGACGAGTGGGAGAGGTTCAAATGACAGAACGTCTGAATAACGATTTTCAGTTTGTACAGGTAGGCCGCAAGGACCCTGTAAAGAAAGCAATGAACGCTCGTACTGAGCAGTTCGTTGAAATTTATCAGCCATTTCAGCAGGAGCAGGTTGCTGAGCAATCGCACCGTTGTTTGGAGTGTGGCAACCCGTACTGTGAATGGAAATGCCCTGTGCATAACTTCATTCCAAATTGGTTGAAGCTAGCAACAGAAGGCAATATTTTAGAAGCGGTTGAGCTGAGCCATCAGACCAACTCTTTACCAGAAGTGTGTGGTCGTGTATGCCCACAAGACCGTCTGTGTGAAGGTGCTTGTACATTGAACGACGGCTTTGGCGCGGTGACTATTGGTAATGTTGAAAAATACATTACCGATACGGCATTCGCCATGGGCTGGAAACCTGACATGTCTAACGTAGTTTGGACAGATAAGAAGGTTGCCATTATTGGTGCAGGTCCTGCGGGAATCGGCTGTGCTGACGTATTGGTCCGTAACGGTATTAAGCCTGTTGTATTCGATCGTCACCCTGAGATTGGTGGTCTATTAACCTTCGGCATTCCAGAATTTAAACTGGAAAAAGAAGTGATGATTAACCGTCGTAAAGTATTCGAAGAAATGGGTGTTGAGTTCCGTTTGAATACCGAAATCGGTAAAGACATTGAATTCCAAAGTATTATTGATGAGTACGATGCTGTTTTCCTCGGTATGGGTACTTACAACTATATGAAGGGCGGCTTCCCTGGCGAAGATCTTCCGGGTGTTCATGATGCATTGGATTTCTTGATCTCCAACGTAAATCGCAACATGGGCTTCGAAAAAGACGAAGCGGATTTCATCTCCATGAAAGGCAAAAAAGTTGTCGTTCTAGGTGGTGGTGATACTGCGATGGATTGTAACCGTACTTCTATTCGCCAAGCGGCTGAATCCGTATCGTGTGCTTATCGTCGTGACGAAGCCAACATGCCGGGTTCTGTTCGTGAAGTTCAGAATGCTAAAGAAGAAGGTGTTAACTTCTTATTTAACCGTCAGCCTGTTGCCATCGTTGGTGACGATAAGGTTGAAGGCATTAAGGTAGTTTCTACCGAGTTGGGTGAGCCAGACGAGAATGGTCGTCGTCGTCCACAGGTCATCGAAGGATCAGAAGAAATCATTCCTGCTGATGCTGTATTGGTAGCCTTTGGTTTCCAGCCTAGCCCAGCCCCTTGGTTTAGTGACTTCGGTATCGAAATCAATAGCTGGAAAGGTGTTGTTGCACCTGAACAGCAAACGTTCAAATTCCAAACCACCAACGAAAAAGTATTCGCTGGCGGTGATATGGTTCGTGGATCTGACTTGGTTGTGACTGCAATCTGGGAAGGCCGTGAAGCCGCTGATGGAATTATGGATTATTTAAAAGTGTAGCTTTTTATGACTTGCCTAAGCCAAAAGGCTTATGGATGAGCTAAAAATGTTAATAAAATCAAAAAACGCGGCTTATGCCGCGTTTTTTGTTTCTGGTGTGTTAACCACTTCCAATGTTATGCTCTATCTTTATAGTATGATAACTGTACATGGATATACCGCGTAGACGGAGCAGGCTGAATGAATCCAATAAAAATAGTAACAATATCTCTCTTAGCTTTTACAATAGCTGCCTGTGGCGGTGGTGGAAGCCCTGACTCTAGTTCGGATACGGCGGGTTCTGGCACTGATGGCGGGACAACTCCAGTAGTTACAATTCCTGATGGTGGTGGAGATGGATCTACATCTGTTCCTGTAGAAAATATACGCTTTGGTTCTGGTGAAGGTGAAAATTTTGTACCTGGAAAAATCACTTTAGATCAAAATTACTCAATGCTCGCGGGAACACTTCAAGTAAGTGCCAATGTCGTAGACAACGGCAATGGTAATGCCATTGTTGAACAACCTTATTTATACACTTTTAGTTCTACTTGTAGTTCAGAATCGACTCCTAGGGCTTCGTTTAACGTAACAAGTCTAGGAAGTACTTCAGGGACTGCAGCTACAACCTATAAAAACATCAATTGTTCTGGCAATGATGCGCTAACAGTTAAGTTATTTTCTGCCGATGGAAAGATTGAACTTGCAGAGGCTACGGCTACTGTAACTGGCTATGCTCCACAGCTCGGCTCAGGCAGTGGTTCAGGATATTTTGATGGCAAAATTAGTGGCGATAATACTCTAGCAACAGAATCTTCTTCATACCTAAGTGCAAGCGTTGTCGATATTGCCGATAGTAATGCATTAATCACGGATTCTGATAAAGAGAAATATACAGTTGTTTGGCGTAGCAGTTGTTCTGATTCGGCATTCAGTATCACGACTGAAAAATTAGAAACAGGCAATCTAGATACTCGGTATGACGCTAATTCCTGTGTTGGTGTTGATGTGGTTACGCTTTCAATCTATGCGACAAGTGATTTGGCCGCACCTTTAGATACTATTTCAATGAATATGCAGATAGGAGCTGTTGTTGATAATACAGCGGTGCCAGCATTAAGTGCGCTAACAATAGCGAATGACCATGTATTAGCGGGAAGTAATCTTTCTATTACAGTGCAAGGTATTGATGCTAATGATAATTCAGCACTGACAGGTGATTATAAATATCAGTTTGTTACGGATTGCGCTGCGGGTACTGGAGCATTTCCTGCGGAAGTTGTTGAGACAAGCACAGGATCAGTAAACACTACATTCAGTAATAAAAATTGTGTAACGAATGGTGATACAACATTAACAGTTAATTTATTTGAAGCTAACGCCAATGTGGTTACAGATGCGCCTTTAAGTACGCTAACTACAAAATTTAAAACAGCATATCCTAAACTTGGTTTTGGCAGTGGGGCCGATTTTGTTTCTGGAAAAATTGACGGCGTCACGAAACTAGTAGAAGACGCATCAACAAAACTGACGGTTAATGCTGTTGATCCATTAGACCTTAATAGTTTAATTGATTCGGATGATTTTGTTGCACAATGGAGCGCAGATTGTGCGGCGGCAACATTTAGTATAGAAAGCCAGCCATTATCTACACCGGCTGCTGTTACTCGCTACGATGCGAATACCTGTACTGGGACTGATACTGTAAGAGTAAAGCTGTTTGCAAAGGATGATTTAGCTACAGAGTTAAATTCCACGTCTATAAGTTTAACAATAAGCTCAGGTGCTGGTGTTACAGTTGATGCGAAGTTAAGTGATATTGATTTAAGTAATGATCATGCTTTAGCTGGCGAAACATTGACATTGAACATCAACGGTATCGATGCACTAAATGGAAATGAACAGCTACAAGGTAATTATGTCTACACTTTCGAAAGCGTGTGTGCCGGCACGTCTTTTGGGCAAGCAAGCATTCAGAATAATATTGGTACGGTTTCAAATACATACATGAATACAAGTTGTGGAGCGTTAGGCTCAGCATCTACAGATACCTTAACGGTTAAACTCTATGAAGCATCCGATCTAACGACCGTACTTGATACAAAAACACTGACAATTGATACTTCATATCCAGAACTTGGTTTCGGAGCTGGTGCTGATTTCGTGAGTTCACTTATTAGCGGAAATACAGTTTTAACTAGCTCGTTATCTAGCAAGTTAACAGCCAATGCTGTTGATAATTTAAATCTTAATAGCAAAATTAGCAGTGATGATTATGTCGTAATATGGAGCTCTAGTTGCGCCAATTCGTCTTTCAGTATTACTAAGCAATCATTAGCTACAGGCAATGCTGAAACGCGTTATGACGCTAACACTTGTACGACTTCCGACATTGTTACGTTGTCGCTTTACGCTAAAAACGATCTAGCCACTGTGCTTGATACAGCAACTTTGACAATGAATATTGGCCAGGCCGCTGGAGTGGAAGTCGATCCTAAGCTCGGTTTCGGCAATGGCAGTGATTACAGTGACGGGCAGTTAAGATTAAGTGCTGATTATGCCTTAGCGGGTAGCTCAATCACGGTAATTGTAAATGGCGTCAACATTAAAGATAACAATGCTTTATTAGCGGGTAATTATCTCTATAAGTTCGTATCAACATGCCCAGCCAATTCGACCAGTTTCAGCTCTAGTGTGATCGCAAGTAATAATGGAGTCGTGAGCAACACTTATACCAACGCTCAGTGCCAAGTTACAGATACCATCACTGTAAGTTTATTTGCAGATGGAGCTAATACCGCTGTAGATACTCCTTTGGCCACTGCTACAGGAACTGTAGAGACTGCACTGCCAAAAATTGGTAGTAAAACTGGTGCAGACTTTATTGATGGCACAATTGAAGGAAATGCCAATCTTGTAGATTCCGCTTCTACATACCTTAGTGCAACAGTTGTTGATCCTTTAAATGTGAATAAATCATTGAGCTCTGCAGATTATTATGTCGAGTGGAGTAGTGTATGTGCGACTGCCAAGTTTAGTATTGCTTCACAGAACATCTCCTCTAGTGTGAAGACCCGTTATGACGGTGATGCTGACTCATGCCCGACCGATGTCGTTACCTTAACATTGTTCAATAAGTTTGATGATTCATTAGGTTCGATCACCGCAAATATTACAATCAATGCAAGTTTAATTCCGGCAGAGCCAGCGCTAGGTCGAGAAACTGGTGTTGCATTTGTGAGTGAAGAGTTGGATTTCTCTGAATCAAATATTGCAGCTCGTCAGACGATTGAAGTCGCAGTAAATATTGTTGATATCACCGGCGCGGCCAATACATTAATAACTGATACAGAATATGCAGTTAAATTTAACTCGGTGTGTGTGCGAGATGAGCGATCTAGCTTTGATAAAGATCTAGTCCGTACAACCTCAGGTATTGCCAAGGTTTATTACACGGCAAGCGGCTGCACGGGGAGTGATACCATTAATGCAGTGTTGTACGCAGTTGATAATAATTCAGTAGACGAAAGCTCTTCTCTGGCTGTTGCTAGTGGTGCAATAACTATTGAGCTGCCTGAAGTGAATAGTATTGAATATCAGGGGATGACTTCTAGGCAGATTGCTTTACAGGGGATTTCTTATACCGAATTGCCTGAAGTTACTGAAGTAAGCTTCATAGTAAAAGATATTTATAATAAGCCTGTTAGTGGAAAGGATGTAACTTTTAGTCTCTCTAATACCTCGGTAGATGCAACTCTATCGGGTGATTTAGATAGTGATGGAGAGGTTGTTGCGACAACCAATGCAGAGGGTGTTGTTACGGCTTATGTTAATTCAGGTCAGACACACGGTTTGGTCTCTGTATTGGCGGTAACGGATAAGAATGCCGGAGGTTTCCTAAGGACACAGTCGTTTGGTATTAGTATTACTACAGGTATACCTGTGCAGCCATCTTTTAGCTTAGCGCTGGATAACTATAACCCCAGAGGTTGGAATGTAAATGGCGAGACGGTTAAAGCAACAGTTCAGTTGGCTGATAGATTTCATAATCCAGTACCTGATGGGACGATAGTTAATTTTATAACTGATGGTGGTTATATTGAGCCTACCTGTACTACCAGTGGCGGTGCTTGCTCTGTGGATTGGACGTCAGGCAATCCTAGACCTGGTTTCAACAAAGATAATAGCCAAGGGGTTTTACAGAAGAGTAAAACTCAAACGGAACACCCAACAAATGATCCAACATCACAATTTCATTTTAATAATGATGATAATGGAGCCCCTGTTTGTGGTGCTGACGATACTGCTGCTGCTTGCGACCCTTATCGTTTAGTCGAAGTCGATGCAAATTGGAACGGCGGTCGCTCAGGGGTAGCTACTATTTTGGCTTATGTTGAAGGTGAAGTTGACTTCGCTGATGCAAATGGCAATGGCCGGTTTGATGATGGCGAAGACTTTAGTGCAATGCCTGAAACCTATTTGGATGCGAACGAAGATGGGCAGTACACAGCTCCAGACGAAAATAACCCTTTTGAACAGTTAATCGAATATGTAAAAGATGAGGTTATGACTGCCGCTCCGGCGACCTATCAAGGTGGCAGTTGTACGGATGCGGCTCGAGTTGCTGGGCATTGTGCAAGCCTGGTACATCTCCGCCAAGAAGCTAGACTTGTTATGTCTTCTGATGCAGTTGCTTTTAAAGTAGAGTCTATTACGGGTGGAACTTCTGGTGATTTAAGTTCAGCAACTTGTATTAATGTATTTAATGAAAATACCGTTAACTTTGTATTCTCAGTGAATGATTATAATGGCAATACTCCAATTAATGGGACGGCGTTAACGTTCGCTGCTGAAGGGTTTGATATAGATCAAGCGCCAGGGTCTATTTTAAATAATAGTAAGACTGAGGCGATATCGGTCCCGTTGACCATTCGAGTAGGTGATGAGTATACGGATGATGTTGGTTTTGTTCGATTATCCGCGGCACACCCCGATGGTGGTGTTGCAGGTTCTATTACAATCGAAAACATCACGGATAGTCCAAACCTTAAGATTTCAACAACTGATTATATAATGGACGTTGTTAATGCCGATAATGCGCAAATTGTTGAGTTTAAATTCACAGATACTTGCGGTAATCCGCCTGCGGCGAATGCTATACTTCTTTTCGAAGTTACTGAGCTAGATATTGCTAGTTATGACAAAAACGATGCGATTTCTACTAACCCTATCACTAATGTGAAAACGACTGCGGCAATACCGACAGCTAGAGCACAGAGCTTTCAAATTAATGCTGATCAGTTGACAGTTGATGGTGCTTATAGGGTTCGAATTGAAAATCCAGATCCAGCTTCTGCAGTGACAGAAGGTACATTAACTGTAAAAGCATATAATGTATCCGCTGGAGGAATCGTAACAACCAGTCCAGCATATGCTGTTAAAATGAAATAAACAGTGCATTAAAAGTTGAGATAGCCTTAGCTCTAATAGCGAGTTGCCATCTCAACTGATTAAAGTCACGATATCATCATCAAACCCAGCCTAGTGCTGGGTTTTTTGTTATGATGTTTAAAATCTTGAATCTGAAGTCGAATGTAGCCATGTCAGAACTTAAAAATGATCGTTTTTTACGCGCATTATTGCGTGAACCTGTAGACCAAACACCGGTATGGATGATGCGCCAAGCGGGTCGTTATCTGCCAGAGTATCGTGCGAGTCGTGCGACTGCCGGTGATTTCATGAGTTTGTGTAAGAACCCAGAGTTCGCTTGTGAAGTAACCATGCAACCGCTTGAGCGTTATCCTTTAGATGCAGCTATTTTGTTTTCTGATATCTTAACGATTCCAGATGCAATGGGCTTGGGTCTTTATTTTGAAACGGGCGAAGGCCCGCGTTTCAAAAAGATCGTACGTACTGAAAAAGACGTTGCTGCATTAAAAGTAACAAATACCGCAAAAGATCTTCCTTATGTGACGGATGCTGTAAGTACTATTCGTCGTGAATTGAATGGTCGTGTACCTCTTATCGGTTTTTCTGGAAGCCCTTGGACACTCGCGACCTACATGGTTGAAGGGGGTTCTTCTAAAGACTTCCGTCATGTAAAAGCTATGATGTACGATACGCCAGAAGTGATGCATCAGCTATTGAGTGTATTGGCGGACTCTGTGACTGAATATTTGAATGCTCAAATCGCAGCGGGCGCACAAGCAGTACAAATTTTTGATACTTGGGGCGGCAACTTGAGCGATGTGTGTTATCGCGAGTTCTCCCTAAAATACATGAACCAGATTGTTGCGGGTCTAACTCGTGAAAATGAAGGCCGAAAAGTGCCCGTGATCTTGTTCACCAAAGGTGGTGGTCAGTGGTTAGAAGCAATGGCTGATACAGGCTGTGATGCTTTAGGTATCGATTGGACAACCGATATGGGTAATGCCCGTAGCCGTGTTGGTGATCGTGTTGCCTTGCAAGGTAATATGGATCCTTCGGTATTGTATGCCAAGCCAGCAACGATCCGCAAAGAAGTTCAGCGTATCCTGAATAGTTATGGTCCTGGTACAGGTCACGTATTTAATCTGGGTCATGGTATTCACCAGTTTGTCGATCCAGCGCATGCTGGTGCGTTCATTGAAGCGGTTGTTGAATTAAGCCGTGAACAGCATAAATAATTGCGATTAAGTTTCTAAAAGCCCACTTAAAGTGGGCTTTTTTGTTTGTGAAATCTCTTTTCGGTCAATATTTAAGTCAATGACCAAAGTTGACGAATCACTACCTCAAGTTATCCTGTAGGTAGAATTAACGATTTAGTGTAGAATGTGCCGCGAAAAATAGGTGAATGTTCAGCAATAGCGACAGGCGATTTGGTAATGACAGTTAAGACAGTGGATGCCCTATTGGTAGGTGCCGGAGCAATGAGTACGACTTTAGCAATGATGCTAAATAAGCTCGATCCGACTTTAAAAATCTGTATGGTTGAACGACTTGACCAGGTAGCTCATGAGAGTACTGACGGTTGGAACAATGCGGGTACTGGCCACGCTGCCTATTGTGAATTGAACTATACCCCTGAAGATGGCAAGGGTGGAATTGATATATCCAAAGCATTAGATATCAATGCCTCTTTCGAAGTCACTCTTCAATTTTGGTCGCACTTGGTAAAAGCAGGCGTTTTACCAGCGCCTAAAGAATTTATTAATCGTACTCCGCATAAGAGCTTTGTTTGGGGTAAGAAAAATGTTGAGTTTTTGCGCAAGCGTCACGAGTTAATGAGCGCTCACCACCTGTTTGAAGGCATGGAATATAGCGAAGATCCGGCTCAGTTGACCACGTGGATGCCTTTGGTGATGAACTCGCGTAAAGGTAAAGACCCTGTTGCAGCAACGCGTGTTAATCATGGTTCTGATGTTGATTTCGGTTCGTTAGCCAGAGATATGGTTTCGCATTTAGAACAACAAGACAACTTTGAATTGCTGCTAGGCCATTCAGTAGAAGATATGAAGCGCAGTAGCCAAGGTGGCTGGTCTGTTTTGCTAGAGGATAATAAATCTGGCGAGGTAACCCGCGTGCGTTCTAAGTTTGTATTCTTAGGGGCTGGCGGTGGTGCTTTACCGTTACTGCAAAAGTCAGATATCCCTGAATGCGAAGGTTATGGTGGCTTCCCTGTTAGTGGTCAATGGCTTGTTTGTACAAAGACCGAAGTGGCTAATCAGCATCATGCAAAAGTGTATGGTAAAGCTGCGATTGGCGCGCCACCAATGTCAGTCCCTCACTTAGATACGCGAGTGATCAACGGCGAACGTGCATTATTATTTGGTCCCTTTGCAGGCTTCACGACTAAGTTTCTAAAAGAAGGTTCAGTAATGGACCTACCAGCGTCCGTTAAAGCCAACAACCTAAAGCCTATGCTTTCGGTGGGTATGAACAATATGGCACTGACTAAATATTTGATCAGTGAAGTGTTTCAGTCAGACAAGTCGCGCATGGAGTCATTACGTGAATACTTCCCTGCTGCTAAAGATGAAGACTGGACATTAGCCAACGCTGGACAGCGCGTACAGATCATCAAAAAAGATGAGAAAGGCAAAGGCAAGCTAGAGTTTGGTACAGAGATCGTTGCCGCCGCAGACGGAACTTTAGCCGCACTATTAGGTGCTTCTCCGGGGGCATCTACTGCAACGCAAACAATGATCGATGTGATTGAACGTTGCTTTAGCGATAAGCTTGAGAGTGGTGGTTGGAAAGAAGGTTTGAAAGCAATGATCCCATCCTACGGTGAGTCGTTAATTGAAAATGCTGAGTTGCTCCGCACTATCCGCCAAGATACGTTAAGTACACTTAAGCTCAATGAATAGTTTGAAAGAGTGGCTTAAAGCACTCGTTCAAAAAGCGCTATTGAATAAATAGCGCTTTTTTTATGCCTGCTTTCTAATACCTGCTTCGGTTAACAGCTATGCGCTATAAATACGCTTAACGCGTTGAGTCAGTTGGCAAAATAACTCATAGCTAATGGTATTACACAGGCTCGCAATTTCATTGGCATTAATGTGTTCTCCCCAGAGTTCAACGTCATCCCCCACATCAATATCATCGTTATCGTTCAGGTCGATACACAGCATATCCATAGAAACTCTGCCTACGGTATGCAAACGTTTACCATTACACCAGACGGGGGTTCCTGAAGGTGCGCTGCGTGGATAACCATCGCCATAGCCGATAGCCACAATACCGATACGAGTTGTATGTTCAGCAATCCAGCTATCGCCATAACCAATGCTCTCGCCTGCGTTAACGATGTGGCTGGCCATGATCTTAGATTTTAACGTCATGACCGGCTTTAATACGCAATGGGATGAGCTGCTATCAATTAGCGGAGAGCTACCATACAGCATAATACCAGGACGGCTAATGTGATCACGCACCTTGGGCCAAGCGATAATGGCTGCACTATTATTGGAAGATAAAATCAGCTCAGGCCAAAACAACTTTTGCTGTTGTAATATCGTGTCGAGTGCTTGAAACTGAGTCTCTGTCTTGGCTTTCTCTAAATCATCCGAACAGGCAAAGTGACTCATTAAGACTTTGATGCGTAGCCCAGCATTACGGCACATATCTAATAGAGTATTGGCTTCATCTAAGCGAAAGCCTAAGCGATTCATGCCCGTATCGATTTTGAACCAGAGCTGTAATTGCGCGAAACAAGGGTCACTGATTAAAATATCGAACTGGCTTTGATGATGCAGCACCATTTCGATGTCATGCTCTACAGCAGACAGCCATTCGTCTTTATCAAAGGCGCCTTCTAAGACCAAAATCGGTTTTTTGATGCCTTGATGGCGCAGCTGTAAAGCCTCATCCATACAAGCAACCGCAAAACCGTCGGCTTCTGATAATGCTTGTGCAGTAGCTAATGCACCATGACCATAAGCATCGGCCTTAATAACCGCGTATGCTTGTTGGCTATGCTGCTTAGCCAGTTGATAGTTATCTTTCAAGTGCTGCAGATTAATGACTGCTTGAGTTGGACGGGCCATGTTTTTCGCTTAAATCTGGAAGACTATATATTAGGTAAGGTTTATTATGTCAGGCTGCGCAGTCGTAAACTAGCACTGACCTTGTAAAGTACATTTTTAATTAATAGAGTTGTTAAATTCATGCACCCACTGATTGCTGATAAAACATTAGTTTTCTCCCCAGCACTTGCCGCAACCATTGGTTTGGAAGAGGCAATTGCCCTGACCTGGCTGAATGATATTGCTCAAGCACTGGGCGGCATTCAATGGCATATTAATAATGACCAAGTACGCCAGGTATTATCTTTTTGGGATGATCAAAAGATTCGTCTAGTACTTCGCAGCCTGCACGAAAAAGGTTTAGTGAAACTGGTATCTCCATTATTTCCTGATGCTCCGCAGCTGATCTTTTGCTTCCCGAATCAGGCTCAGCAGCAGCCACCACAAGAAGCCGTATCGTCGCCTCAGCAGCAACAGCCTTTTCAGCAAACATTGCAAAGACCTGTGCAGCCGAACTATCAGCAACCGTCCTTTCAGTCGTCGTCAGGGCAGCACTCGTCGGGTCAACACTTGGCGGGTCAGCAGGTCAACTCAAAACAGCCCATGCAGCAACAGTGGCAACCGACGCGTGATGGCTTGAACCGTTTACAGCAACACGGAATTCCCGACAGTTATAGTTTATCGAAGTTGGATGAGTTTATTCTGCAGGCACGAGAGAATGGCAATAATCGCAATGACTGGAATACCCAGTTTTTCCGTTTTATTAAAAAACACTGGGTTTATACGCAAACCGATGCCCATAAAAAGCAGCAGCGTATCGCAGAAAAAGCTTCTTTCAGTACTAATCATACGCAAGGTCCTGATCGCCAAGAGCGATTTCAGGCTCGCCGTGAAGAGGCAGGGCCAATTACTCAACAGTGGCAGCCCAGTTTGGATGCGCAGCAGATACTGCAGCGGGCAGGTATTAAGCCGCAGTTTATTCAAGACTCTATTCCCGAGTTTGTCTTATACTGGCAAGAGCGTGGGGATGCGCATAAAACCTGGAATACCAAGTTTATTCAGCACGTGCGACAGCAGTGGGCGCGTTATTCCTCTTCGCTAGAGCACTCGTCGATGCCAACCCGCATCAGTGCAGATTGGCAGCCAGATAACGACTGTTATGATATTCTGGCAATGGCACACATCGATGTGAATTATGCGAAAAGCTTGATCGGTGAATTTGTTTTATATTGGCGTGATTCCAATCAGTTGCAAACCAGTTGGAATAGTAAATTTTTACAGTATGCTAAGCAGCAATGGGCAAGGCAGTTAAACCAAGGCTCTCAAACAGGTGGCAACTATGCAAAATCAGGAACTGCTCAATCAAGTAACTCAACAGCTTCAGCGAGTCTCGACCAGCTCCTCGATAACGACTGGTGATCAAGAGTCGCCGACTCGTAAGTTAGATGACCATCAACGAGATGCCATTAATCAGGTATTTGCCTTACTGCGTTTTAATTATCACAATCAATTTCTAAAAGCCTTTCCCGATTTAGAAACGGTCAAGCTCGCAAAACAATTGTGGGCACGCTTATTGGTTGATTACCCCGCCGAGACGATCATGTTTGCCGCTGAGCAAGTCGTTAAGCAGCAAAAATTCTTACCCAATGTGCACGACATGATTGAGTCGTGCCAGTCTTCAGCGCATAAATTATTGGGCATGCCCGATGCTCATTCTGCTTATATTGAAGCCTGTCGTGCACCGTCACCGAAAAAAGAATATAAATGGTCTCACCCGGCTGTTTATTATGCCGGTCGTGCTAGTGACTGGTTCTTTTTAGCGAACTCAGTGGAAGCAAAAGCGTTTCCAGTATTTGAACGTAATTATGTCATGCTAATGGAGAGAGTCGCTGCCGGAGAAAGCATCGAAATCGAATTACCAAAAGCCTTGCCCGAGCATGTCGAAATACCGATCGAGCGCAAAGACCTACAGAAAAAAATGAAGCAGCTGTTGAAGGACTCAGGACTCTAATACTCTCTATTCAAGGCAGTGTCATAGCGCAATGTATTATTCGATATAACTGATATTCTTAATGCGGTATTGGGCTCTAATGTGCGCGCACTATTAATTAGTTGGTTTTTTGAATAAAGCTAACCGGCTCTCCTATTTGAATATAACTCACTAACAATGCGCCATTGAATCATCGTTAATACGAGTATTAAGCATGAAAAAAAGATTTGCTAATCCGTTAAAAAATATCTCTGAACAGTTTGAGAAAATGATTAATGGTCGGCTTTGGCTGAAGGTGATGTTGGCCTTAGTTCTTGGGGTATTGGCTGGAATTTTATTAGGGCCAGACTTGGGCTTAGTCTCAGCGGCTGCGGTAAAAACAATTACGTCTTGGTTGGCATTGCCCGGACAAATATTTTTAGCGGCCATTCAAATGATCGTGGTGCCCTTGGTTGTCGCATCGATCGTGCTAGGGTTAGCCGCTAATAATAACCCCGCTGCAATGAAAAAAAATGGCCTTATCGCGATTACATTTATTCTCCTATCGACGGCCATTGCCGCTGCCATTGGAATCTTCTTGGCGTTAAATATTCAGCCAGGTCACTTTGTCGATGCATCTTCTTTGGTCGAGTCCGGTATTGCGGAAGGTGCAAATATTGTTGCTAAAGGTTTCCCTGCTGCTTCAGAGTTGCCTAGTAAGGTCTCAGGATTAATTCCTAAAAATCCTTTAGCGTCGATGGCTACCGGAGAAATGCTGCAGGTTATTTTATTTTCGGCAGTACTGGGTGCAGCCTTAATATCGATACCTGCTCAGCAATCAAAACCTTTATTTGATCTTTTTAGTGCCTTGCAAGAAGTAAGCTTACGTATCGTATCTTGGGCAATGTTGCTAGCGCCTTTGGCTGTATTTGGTTTAATAGCACAGCTAGTAGCGAATCTTGGAATTGAAGTTTTAGCAGGCATAGCGATTTATGTATTTACGGTCATATTAGGATTGTTGATTGTCGCATGTATGTATTTTGCTGTTGCCAAGGTAACGTCTGGGCAACCTTTGAAAGTTTTTTTCATTAACGTAAGAGAGCTGCTGCTATTGGCATTTTCTACTAGTAGCTCTGCTGCGGTAATGCCAATATCGCTTAATGTCGTAGAAGAAAAATTAAAAGTAAAACCAGAGATATCCCGCTTTTTAATTCCACTTGGCGCGACCATTAATATGACAGGTACCGCAATGTACCAAGGTGTCGCGACTGTTTTTCTTGCGCAAATCTTTAACGTAGACCTTAGTTTATTTAACTATGTATTTATCGTAACCATGGCCGTCGCGGCCTCGATTGGTTCGCCGGCAACGCCAGGTGCGGGAATTATTATTTTAAGTATGGTTTTAGAAGGCGTTGGTATACCGGCTGCAGGCATCGCGATTATTCTAGGGGTCGATAGAATATTAGATATGTGTAGAACGTCGGTGAATGTATTGGGTGATGTGGCTGCATGCACAACAGTGCAATATTTCTCTCCGCAAGAAGTTGCGGTAGAAAAATATATTGAACAATCTTAAGGTAGAGCGAAAGACAAAGGTAGAGCGAAAGATAAAAGAAGAGTTATTACTGGAAGACGAAATGAAGTCTGAAAGCGAAATAGAGATGAAATAAGGCCTTTGGGTAGACCTTAAGCTTTAACTTAATGCGATGAGTAGCCAGCAGGCTTACTCGTCATCATCCCAGTTGCCTTCATAACCCGCCGCCAAATTTTCGAAACGCGTATATTTTCCCACAAACGCTAAACGGTCAGTACCAATTGGGCCGTTACGGTGTTTACCGGTAATGATCTCGGCAATGCCTTTGTCGGGAGTATCTTCATTATAGACTTCATCACGATAAATAAAGGCGATGATATCCGCATCCTGCTCGATTGCACCTGATTCACGTAGATCTGACATCACTGGGCGTTTATTAGGACGTTGCTCCAAGGAACGGTTTAGCTGAGACAGCGCAATGATCGGGCAGCTGAACTCTTTTGCGATGGCCTTCATACTACGCGAGATCTCAGAGATCTCTTGCGAGCGGCCTTCTGATGGCCCAGACACCCGCATTAACTGCATATAATCCACCATAACAAGCGCTAGATCGTTGTCGTTCTCACGATAGACCTTACGGCAGCGTGCGCGCATATCTTGTGGGGTTAAAGCTGGGGTGTCATCAATGTAGAGCGGTAAATCTTTTAAGATGTTTACTGCAGACGAAAGGCGAGGCCAATCGTCTTCAATTAACTTACCACTACGAATACGAGTTTGGTCGATTTTTCCGATAGACGATAGCATACGCATAACGATCGATTCAGACGGCATCTCCATACTGAATACGATGCAAGGGCGTTTAGTCGCGACCAGAGCATTCTCAACCAGGTTCATCGCATACGTCGTTTTACCCATAGAAGGACGACCGGCAACAACAACCATATCGGCTTTTTGGAAGCCCGAGGTGCGATTATCAATCTCAGTAAAGCCCGAAGTAATACCACTTAATCCTTCAGGCTTATTAAATAATTCGTCGAGCTGATCTAGTGTGCTTTTCAGAATTGGGCCTACAACAACAGGGCCACCTTCTTTGCGGTTACCTTCCGCGATTTGAGCAATTTTTTGTTCGGCATCCGAAAGGATATCGAGAGAGTTCTTACCTTCGGGTTCATACGCCGATTGGGTAATATCACTCGCGGCTTCAATGAGGCGGCGCTGCTGAGAACGCTCTTTAACAATAACCCCATAAGCACCACTGTTGGCGGTCGACGGCGTCATATCGGCTAATTCGCCTAAATAGGCGATGCCCCCGACTTCATCTAAAGTGCCCAGCTCCTCAAGTTCTTCCGAGACGGTCACCACATCAATCGGTTGTTCTTGATCAACCAAAGACTTAATCGCCCGATAAATATTTCGATGCTTGTGGCTGTAAAAATCGGTGTCTTCTAATACTTCTGAAACTGATTCCCAAGCACGGTTATCCAGTAGTAAACCACCCAGTACCGATTGTTCAGCATCAATAGAATGAGGAGGTGTACGTAACGATAAAGTTTGTTGGTCAGCAGCTTTGTCAGTCATTATTAATCAGTCAGTAGCCAAGAATTTGAATCAAAAAAAATGCACTACTAGCATAAGCTAATAGTGCATCTTTATAAAACTAAAGTTTATGCAAAAAGAGATTAGTCTTCAGCAACAACCAATAGCTTCAATGTTGCAGAAACTTCTGCGTGTAACTGTACAGTGATGTCGAACTCACCAACGTTACGGATCGGACCAGTCGGCAAGCGAACTTCAGCTTTAACCAACTCAACACCAGCTTCAGTAGCAAGCTCAGCGATATCGCGGTTGCCCAAAGAACCGAACAACTTACCTTCGTCGCCAGCTTTAACAGCAACAGTAAGTTCGATTTCTTCGATCTTAGTCTTGCGCGCTTGAGCGGCTTCTAATTTAGCAACAGCGGCTTTCTCAAGCTCTGCACGACGAGTTTCGAAGTGTTCAGTGTTTGCTTTAGTTGCAGAAACTGCTTTGCCTTGTGGCAAAAGGAAGTTACGTGCGAAACCTGGCTTAACAGTAACTGTATCGCCTAGGCCGCCTAATTTAGCAACTTTTTCTAATAGAATAACTTTCATAATAAAATCCTTAGCACTACAGAGTCGAGACCTTTCGGGTTCAATCAACTGTGTCTTTTAGTCTGCCCCTAATATCAATAAGACTATCGATCAGAGAGACAAAAATTAGTAATGTAAATAGGTAGGGGCCGAATAGAAAGACGCTTATATAAAACGCAACCAGCCATTGTCCACCTAAGTTTTTCATCTCGACAAGCTTGTGCACAAAAGAGGCACCCGCAACGACAAGAGGAATGATTAATATCGGTAATATACCGCTAATTAACGGAGGAAGGTTCGAGCCAAAAACCAACAATAAAACAACACTTACGGCATAGCCAACAGGTAATCTTAAAGAGTGGAATTCTTCACTATAACCACCAGGGTTATAAAAGGCCGCTTGCCACCAGCGCGCTAATAATAAGCACAAAACCATGACCATCGTTTGAACGGCAGCCAATGCCCCAACCATTAAAGGGCCAACTTTAGGTTGAATGCTATGCCAAAGCTCAAGGTTATCCTTTAAGGCTTCTGCTAGCATGACTTCACTTTGCTTTTGTACTTCGGCTAATACCTCAGGCATTAACAAAGGTAAGGCAAAATAAATCAACACACCCATACCACTAGCGCTCAGCAGCGTTAATCTAAGATCAATGCTCGAACGTAAGATAATGGCTAAAGTCGAAGCGCCAAGGGCTGTGATAAGAGGCGTTGAATCTCCCATAGCCAACCAAGCAAACGCCGGTAAACTACCCCACAAAACCACATTGGCGGCTTCTTTTGCTCCATGACGCAATATAGAAAGCGCCATAAGAGCAGCGCCTAGCCAGAAGAGTAGAGGAATAAACATCGTCGCGACAATCGCAAGGATTGCGTTAAGTGGTTTATCCATGCTCCATTTGGCTAGGGCTTTAAACATTATTACTACAACCGTCGCTTATTTATGAGCGTCAGTGTATGGCAATAAAGCAATGTAACGAGCGCGTTTAATTGCAGTAGACAATTGACGCTGATACTTAGCTTGAGTACCGGTAATACGGCTTGGAACGATCTTGCCAGTTTCAGTAACGTAGCCTTTCAACGTATCAAGATCTTTATAATCGATCTCTACAACGTTTTCAGCAGTGAAACGGCAGAACTTACGACGACGGAAAAAACGTGCCATGGTAAAACTCCTATTCTTCTTCAGCAGCAGGTGCGTCAGCAACTACTTCTTCAGTTTCAGTGGCGTCAGCAACTTCAGCAACAGGTGCTTCAGGGCGACGGTCATCACGACGACGGTCATCACGGCTTTCAGCCGCTTTAACTGCAGATACTTCAGTAACAGCTTCGTCACGACGAATAACCATGTTACGAAGAACAGCATCGTTATAACGGAAAGAAGTCGTTAGCTCGTCAAGAACGGCTTGAGAACATTCGATGTTCATCAAAACGTAGTGAGCTTTATGGATGTTGTTGATTGGGTATGCCAAGTGACGACGGCCCCAGTCTTCCAAACGGTGGATTGTGCCTTCAGACTCTTCGATAGACGCAGTATAACGCTCTACCATAGCTGAAACTTGTTCGCTTTGATCAGGGTGTACCAAAAACACTACTTCATAATGACGCATGTTTAGGCTCCTTATGGTTTGTTTAGCCTTCCAACTACTTTAATAAGTGCTAGTAAGGCAAGGAGTCTTCCGCTGATGACTGATAAATACTGGCTTAGAGCCAAATTTAGCTGTCTCAGACAGAAAAATGAGCGCGGATTTTATCAGGCTGTTGGATAATATTCAATCAAATAAGCATTTCGTGTGAGCATTGGGTAAATATAAGCGGTTGGGTTTGCCATTAATGTCAGCTAGATTAGACTAACAACAAAGCAAAATAAAATTATAGAGAATTAAGCATGTTGAAAAAACATCTCACATCACGTCTTTTACCGGCATTACTGATTACCGGAACCGCTTCAGGGTTGATTGCTTGTAGTGGCAATGACACCAGTTCAACATCGTTAGGCTCATTAGTTGCGATAGAATTTGAAGCAGTAGATAAGGTCATTGTCGAAGATCCTTGGAGCACGACTAATTATAAAGCAATCGCCTTATTAGGGTATTCGTCTCTTGTGGATAACTTAGATGTTCGTAGTGCTTTTTTAGGGCTTGAAGAGGATTTGGGTAAGTTCCTGAATATCTTTTCGGCGAATGGTACTTTCCCCTGTGATATCGGCTCTATTAGTCTTTCTCAAGATGACTATCGTCGAGCTATTTTTAACGCCTGCCAATTAGGTACAACACTTTATGACGGCGAGCTTTGGACAAGTGTTACAGAGCATTGCGATGAGCAGCCAAACGAAGTCACTAAAACGTTCACCTTGGGCTATAAGGATTATAGACACCGCCAAAAGTTAAATAATAGTACAAGCTACTCACAGGCCTATGCCAATGGAGAGTATGTATTTACTTCTTTGCATGAACTGGACTCCGACAAAATTTCAGACAGCAATGCTTGTCCGCGAGCTAGCGAACTGAGCTCTAAGGTTGTTTTTAATCCACAAGCGTTTACTCAAGTCGAAGAAGACGAATCTGAAACCGTCATTACTAATGCTAGCTATGAATTCCAGCCAGATTTAGGTTATGTTGAATACGAAAGTTTAGAGTTGATGGAAGATGTTCCGAATTCGTCTGAATTTGATATCAATGGTTCAATTAATATGAATTCCTTGGGTCGAGATGTTGCGATTACCGGCACTGACTTTAAGTACAATAAGGAAGGAATTACAACGACAGGCACTTTAAAGCTAACCAAGGGTAATAGTGAGATTACTTTAATGTTCTCAGCTCAGTCGGTTGAAATTAGCTTTGATGAAAACACAACGATCCCTGGTCCAGCGGATGCTAGCGAGACGATTGCACAAGAAGACTTCTAGGTTTTTGGAATCGTAGATTTATTAAAATAGATTGAAGCCGTTATCCTCTTAAGAAGATAACGGCTTTTTTTATTGATAAGGATTTTAGAAAAACACCCGTTTACGGAGTAGGCTCCGGTGCAACCGAATCTGATGCTTGAGTATTCAAACCTCTTAAGCTTTCTGGCACCGATTCCAAATGAAGCGTACGAGAAGGGAATGCGCAATCAGCACCATGCTCATGAATGATGTTTAAAATCTTTAACATCACGTCCTGTTTAATGTGATGAAATGCTACCCAATTCGTTGTCTTAGTGAAGGTATAAATAAAGAAATCTAAACTGGATGCACCAAAGCTCGTAAAGTTAACGATCAAGGTTTGGTTAGAATCAATATCTTCATGCTGAGCTAGCATGTTTCTTACATCATCAAGAATCAGCGGAAGTTTTTTCGAGTCACTGTAGCGAACACCGATAGTCTCGTTAATGCGACGATTGCTCATACGAGACGGGTTTTCTACCGAAATATTGGTAAAAATCGAGTTAGGTACATACAACGGACGCTTATCGAAAGTGCGAATGGATGTTAAGCGAAAACCAATTTTCTCAACCGTACCCTCAATACTGCGGTCGGGTGAGCGAATCCAATCACCCACCACAAATGGCTTATCCAAATAAATAATAATCGAACCAAAAAAGTTCGCTAATAAATCCTTAGCCGCCATGCCCACAATCAAACCACCCATGCCACCAAACGCCAGCATACCGGAAATTGAAATGCCGAGAATTTGAAAGATCGGCATAATAATCAGAATGATAACGGTCAGCTTGGTCACCTTGCCAACGAGCTGAACAGTCGTAGGATCATGGCCTTTATCAAGCTGCTTTTCTTCGATGCCGGTAATTAAGCGCCAGGTTCCCCAAGCAATAATAACCAGTACGGCTAATTGGCGAGCAACAGGAATGCTTTCAATAATATCCGCCGCAAAATGGCGTGCTGTAATATCGGCAAACCAAGAGGCGCCAATAATCACAATTAACCAGTTCACCGGAGTACCAAAAGCATGCAATGCGATATCGTCCCAGCGGTTTTTACTTTTTACGATAAACGAATCGATTTTTTTATGAAGATAGTGCCATGAAAGGGAAGCGATCAAGGTGATCAGGCTGGTTAAGCCTGCTTCCCAAAGCCAGTCATAATTTTGTGTTACTAAATCCTGCCACCAATCCATTGTTAATCCTTCGATCTAGTTCGTTAAACGTTGGCGTACCGCTTCAAACAAGCACACACCTGTAGCAACCGATACGTTCAGAGAGCTGACTTCACCGGCCATTGGAATATTAATTAAAAAATCACAATGTTGGCGAGTCAAACGGCGCATGCCTTTGCCTTCTGCGCCCATCACTAATGCAAGAGGGCCTTTCATGTCGGCTTGGTAAACTGACTGAGTCGCTTCGCCTGCGGTGCCTGTAATCCAGATGCCACGTTGTTGTAAATCTTTAAGCGTGCGAGAAAGATTGGTTACCTGAATGTACGGAACAGCTTCAGCCGCACCACAAGCAATCTTACTCGCGACCGCATTTAAAGGGGCAGAGTTATCTTTAGGGGCGATAACCATGTGCACACCTGCGGCGTCGGCGGTACGTAAACACGCGCCTAAATTATGTGGGTCGGTTACGCCGTCTAAAATAAGAAGCAAGGGTGTGCCTTCGATTTTGTCCAGCTCTTCTTCTAGGTTTTTCTCGCTATACCCACGTTGTGGATAGCGCATAGCAATTACGCCCTGATGGTTTCCATCGGCTTTCTGACTTAATAAGCCTTTATTGGTTTCCATGATGGGGATTTCTTGAGCCTCGGCCAGCTCAATAATGTCTTGCATGCGCTTATCATCACGGGTTTTCATTACCCATAACTCAGTGACTTTTTCTGGGCTGCGTTGCAATAGTGTCATTACGGCATGAATACCGTAAACGATCTCAAGTTTCATTCTATTTCCTATGGAGATTAATGCGTTAGATTCAGCCCTTAAACTAAAGAGGTTAAGGGCTGGGTAACATTAATCGTTATGCGCTTTGGCATTTGATTTTTTGGCTTTCTTTTTCGCAGACCCTGGTTTCTTTGGCTTGCGTGTTTTTGCAGACTCTGCGCTTTGACTCTTCGATTTAGCTTGAGCACCATTCAACTTTTGGCGCTTTGACATTGGGCGTTTTTTCTTCTTGGCCGGGCTGTCGCTTTTGCTAGAGTCGGTTTTCTTTGTAGAGGCTTTCTTGGCGGCTGCACCGTCGGATGACTTACCGGTATTAGTCGTTTTTTTACGATTATTGCGACGAGGGCCGCGACGTTTCTTTTTATCGCCCTCGGTATTTGATTCTTTTTCAGCGACCTTGCGTCTTCTAGGTTTCTGATCAGAATTGGCAGCACTTTGATCACCTGGATCAGCAGCCAAACCAAAGTCGATCTTACGATCATCTAAAGAAACCCCCATTACCTGAATCCAAAGTGTATCGCCTAAGCGGAACGTTTTGCGAGTACGTTCGCCCACTAAGCGATGCTTCACCTGATCAAACTGGTAGAAGTCGTTATTCAGGTTGGAGATATGCACCAAGCCTTCAACAAACACATCATTCAGCGAAACGAACAAACCAAAACCGGTAACCGCGGTAATAGTACCTTCAAATACATCGCCTACATGCTGCTCCATATATTCGCATTTCAGGAAGTCGACGACGTCACGAGTCGCATCATCGGCACGGCGTTCGGCCATCGAACAATGTTGACCTAAGGTCTCCATGGCGGGCGTATCGTAAGGGAAGATAACCTTCTTCGCTAAGCGACCTGCACCTTCAACACGACGAACGTGTTTGCATTCGCGAGTACTGCGAATCACAGAACGAATAGCGCGATGCACCAATAAATCAGGGTAACGACGAATCGGCGAAGTGAAGTGCGCGTACGCATCAAATGCCAAACCAAAGTGACCTTCATTTTCAGGCTGATAAACCGCTTGGCTCAAAGAACGCAACATCACCGTTTGAATAAGCTGAGCATCAGGACGATCGGCAATTTGTTTCAACAGTTCTTGATAATGGCTAGGGGATGGATCACCACCGGCCATGGTCAAGCCCATTTCGCCTAAGAATTCTCTTAAGTTATCCAACTTCTGATCGCTTGGGCCGTTATGCACACGGAATAACCCCGGCACTTTATAACGGCTTAAAAAGTCGGCGGCGCACACGTTCGCCATCAACATGCACTCTTCGATGATCATGTGGGCATCGTTGCGTGACGTTGGAACAATTTGGCTAATTTTACGCTGGCTATCGAATTCGATTTTCGTTTCTACGGTTTCAAAATCGATGGCGCCACGTTTAGTGCGGCCTTTACGCAGCATTTTGTACAAGCCGTACATAGTTTCTAAATGAGGCACAACAGGGCGATATTGTTTACGCCATTGCTTGCCTTCATCCGTCATCGGCTTTTGCAGCATTTCCCATACAAGGTTGTAGGTTAAGCGTGCGTGGCTGTGGATAACGGCTTCGTAGAACTTGTAGCCCGACATCTTGCCTTTTTCACTGATCGTCACTTCGCAAACCATTACTAAACGGTCAACTTCAGGGTTCAGCGAGCATAAGCCATTAGAAATGACTTCTGGCAGCATCGGAATAACGTTAGCGGGGAAGTAAACCGAGGTCGCGCGCTTAGTCGCTTCTTTATCTAATTCACTGCCCACTGGCACGTAATGCGATACATCGGCAATGGCAACAAATAAGCGCCAGCCGTTGGTGCGTTTGTTTTTTTCAACATACACCGCATCATCAAAATCACGTGCGTCTTCACCATCGATGGTGACGAATGGAAGGTCGCGTAAATCGACACGTTTCTTCTTATCTTTTTCGATGACTTCTTCAGGAATCGATTTAAGTTCTTCTAATAACTCTTTTGACCAAGTATTGGGAATATCATGGCTGCGAATAGCCACTTCAATTTCCATTCCTGGTGCTAGGTTATTCCCCAATACCTCAGCAACACGACCGGTGATCATTTCACCCGGGCGTGGCTGTTGGATAATCTCAACATTAACAAACTGATCGTGCTTAGCACCGTTGCGATCTTTTTCAGCAATCACGATTTCGTGGCTTACGCGTTTACTATCTGGGCGAACAACACCAAAACCACCAGACTGCTCAAAATAACGACCGACAATTTGCGTCGTATTATGTTCAAGCACCTTTGCGATCTGACCTTCTAAACGGCCACGACGATCGGTTCCGGTAATGCGAACCATCGCTTTATCGCCATGAAAGGCTTTGCGCATTTGGTTGTTCGAGATGTAAACATCATCGCCGTCTTCACGCAGTAAAAAGCCGTAGCCATCTTTGTGGCCCTGCAATATACCGGTAGTGACCTTTTTAGGATCAAGTGGGAAATAGGTTTGACGACCGCGGTTGCTGTCTATTTGGGCATCACGGGCCATAGCAATTAACCGACGGCGTACTCCTTCAGTACGATCCTCGTCATCAACATGCAGCGCAGCGCAAACTTCCTCATAGGTAGAAGGAGTGGCTAAAGCAACTAAGGTTTCAAGAATAAACTCGCGGCTTGGAACCGGATTTTCATAATTCTTAGCTTCACGGGCGGCGTGTGGATCTTGAGGTTTTTTATTCCGAGGCTTACTCACTAGGCGTCATGCTCCTGGCATCTTTTAATATTCATACCGGCTAGTATACCTGCATTGAATTAAATAGGGATATGCCGAAGGGCTAGAAGGGCACTTAAAGAACAATTATTGTGCAATTTGAGCTTGGGTTTCAGTAGATTTAATAGGATTGTCATCTTTCCCTAGGCTTTCAATTAGCCAATCGGCTGGAGGCTGATAGCTGGTTTCCATAATGTCAGGATGATCTTGCTGTAGTTTGATCGCCATTTCTTCAATGCCGCGAATTTTATCTTCGGCAAAGGCGATCTCTTCTGGGCTTACGCCTTCGGTCTTGCCTTTTTCTATCATGCTGCGTAACTGTGCGGTTTTAACTTTACTGGCTTCTACGTAAGCTCGAAAAACACGTTTTTGCTGACGACGTTCATATTCTAAGTATTGCTCATGATCGCCAAGTTCTTCTTCTGTTGGTTTTTCGCGTTCATGGTGGTTTCCAAGCTTCGGCGCTCTTGGATCTCCCTCTAGTCGGGCTTGGCGCATAGAAGCAACGGCCTCTGGGTTAGGGATGAAATCCTCCACGATTTCATCCCGCTTGCTCTCATATTGAGGCGTGCTCTTTTCTTCAGTTTGAACTTGGTTTATGCGGCTAGGTAAAATTACCGTGCTATTTTTTGCTTCGTTTTTTGAGGCGATAGAATCCGAAATACTTTCTTGCCAAAATAGAATCTTTGCATCGGGTTGCCAAAATATAATGAGACTGGCAATAACGACCATTGTAATGACAAGAAACATTCGCATAACAGACCCTATTTCAACGCGGCTTTATTTAAGTGGATGTCGGCATTGTTACGAAGATTCGATTGCAAGGCGATAAACTCTTCACGCAATTCTTTTAGTGCGATATCTCGGCTTGCTTCATAGTGTACAGTTGGGTCGCTGTAAGGTAAGTGACCATCAACTCGCTCATCGGCAAAGACGATTTCGTAAACGATATCCCCTTGGTTTTGCGGACTTCTAAACGGTGCTGAGACCTTGCCTGCTTGTTGGACAAAGGCAATAGCATGCAACCAGCTGCGTTTTTTATCACTGCGCTTCAACCAACCTAGGTCGCCGGGGATAGCATCGTTTTTATCGTCGGCTATCGAATATTTTTTAATGGCGGCAGTAAAGTCTAATCCTGCTTTTATTTCTGCCACGACTTGATCAGCAAGCGCTTGGCTAGCCACTCGAATGTGTCGAGCCTTAACCCGCTCAACGACTTCAAATTCATCTTTGTTTGCTTGATAAAATTGCTTGATTTTAGCTTCACTGATGGACTTCGCTTTTTCACGTAATGCTGGATTATCATCGTGAACATCGGCGTGTAATCCCATGCTTTCTAATAAACGTGTTTTATGTTGTTCATTCAGAAGTATTTGTTTAATCGCGCTGTAATCGTCAGTACTCAGATTGGCTTCTGCCCAAGCGAGTACGACTAATGAGCCTACACGCTGTTTAACTTGCCCTTTTAAATGATCTAAGTCGGCTTTATGTATTGCGAGGCGACCTTGTACATTTTGGCGACGGTAGATATCCCATAGCGTTAATTCTTTCTTACTGGTTGTTAAATTTGCGGGCGTGAAGTCGATGCTAGCAATGATGGTTTTCTTTGCTGCTGCTTCTTGCGTTGGGTTGGCTGCTATCATTAACGCGGCTTTTAGCGTCATCAATTCTGCTAGCTTATCTGCGCTGAATTCATTATTAAAATGGTAAAGACTGTCGAGACCGTTAGGTAACGATTTGATACTGGTGACGAGATCTTTTTCGTAGGTTTTACGAATCAGCGCAGTCGCTCTATCTTCTAGCATTACGTCATTTGAAAATCCTACTTTATTTTCACTATTAAGCAGTTCGCTCGCTAACGCTTTGCGTGCATGTTGCGCTAATAAAGCATCGTCGATAATGCGTTGCATCGCTTGCGGTGGCGTAATAGGGCGGCTTGGGTGATTGTAGCTATGCCAAAACATTTCTACGGTATTGGCGCTTAATACCAGCTCTCCCATTGTGGCTGCAATATTCGGATCTTTAATATCGTATTGGACTTTTGCGAGCGAAATATTCGCTGAAAGAGTGATTAATAAAGCAATTAAAATTTTCATAGATATCATCATTTATATTATTTTTTAAAGCAGCCCGAAATATTTTCGGGCTGCTTATTTATATCATCTCTTTGTATCACATAGAGAAACTAGAAACGATCCGCTGCGTGATTTAAAATGTGAACAGTCATCGCAATTGCGTGAGGAATCACGACGTTTGCCACATCAATACGGTCTGCTTCATTAGTACTGCTTAATACAACGCCGCCTTGGCTGTAAGAAATAGAACCGCCTTCCGTTCTCATTATTATTTATAGTTTTGACGTTATTGCTGTATCAAGTAGATACAAGGAGGCGATAAGCAATCAGCTTGCGCTGGCTTAAAACAGGTGGAACACTAGGGATGTTGTAAAATTAAAAACGGTGGGCGATGGGCCCACCGCGTTAAATCATAAGCTTAGAAACGTTCTGCTGCATGGTTAAGTACATGCACTGTCATGGCAATCGCATGAGGAATAACGGTAGCCGCTACTTCTGAACGATCAGCATCACTTGTACTACTCAAAACGATCCCACCTTGACCATAAGAAATAGCGCCACCTTCGGTTAATAGTGGGCGAATATCATTTTGGCCTGCTGGGATTGGTGTAAAGCTGTTCATGGCTTCGGTAACTGCGGCATCATTGTTCATATCTTTTGCATCATAGTTATCTTCAACCCAAGACTCCCAACCACCGTGGTTGTTCGCTGACGTTGTCCAAGTATGGTGCGGTTGTAACAAATCAGTGGTATGTAATGCAAAGCCTAGCGTTTGTACCGTTGGCGTTTTAATGAACTCGTTGTACCAGTATTGCCCTAAGTTATCGATAGGTTGAAAGGCTGCATCTTCAAAGTCGTCGTAATGAGACTTGCTGTTATAGCTTCCGACACTGTAATTTTTAGCCGTTTTTTCGTAAGAGTTGTACTCTGAATCTTCATTACACCAGCGCCAAAAGCACCAGCCTGTCATGCCACCTTTGCCATCATCTAAGTGGTCGCCGACCAACCATGTGCCTAACAAAGTATCCTCAGTGCCTTTCACTGGAATTTGGCTGTAGTTGTAGCCCGCAAGATCATTTCCGTGTGCATCGCCACCACGAGAGTGGTTCTGGAAATGCCACCAAGCGGTATAGGTTGCTACAAAGCTACCCACGCCAAAAACAGGAGCTCGTACACAATCACCGGTTACTGCACCGCATAAATAGGTATCTGCAAAGTCATCAACATCACGTGCGCCTTGGCCCAGTGCGTTGGCAAACTGCTCGATGGTATAGCCAGCCGCTTGCGCTGTGGCAGCCAATTTAGCGAAATTTGTTGTATCGGGGTGTGCAGCCATATAAGCAACGGCATCTTCTACTAGGCGCTTGTGCGTAGGTTGCGTAAATGCTTGAGATTGAAGACTGCCTAACATCAAGCCTGCGCCTAATGCTAATGTGAGTGTTTTTTGCATCATCATGAATTTGCTCTGTTTGAGGTGTATTATTGTTTTTATGCCGTGAGCTCCCACTAACTACGACATTAGTATGGCTTACTTTATATTTCCTAGATTACGGTTTCATGATGGCTTTGCAATGATTTCAAATAAATTGGCCTCAATTGCTACAAAAATTTCTCAGTTTGAATAAACGATGGGTCAGCGCACGATTTAAATAAGTCCATTAGTTATGATCGCGTTTCTTTTTCAGCTCTCGACTTTGTACTTGAAATAAGTGCTGCATGAGTAGGTTCTGATTGTGATCATCTAAGTCTTGAAAGTCGACGCGAACAATCTGTTTTCCATCTTTAATACCGGAACCCACAACCTTACCGGCAGTAATAATTGCGACGTCAGAGGGTTTCAGCTTTAACTGTAATAATAGGTTTTCGTCATCGGGGATTTTCTGTTCGGTATGAAACGATATTCCACAAGCGCTAAGATTAACGGGTTTCAATTCGCCATTATCAATAAAACCGTGAGTTTTGGCATGCCCACAAATGGATAGGTTAATTTTCTTATTGAGTAGCGTGCAAATCGTGGCTAGTTGAGGGTGCTGGTTTGCTAAGGCTTCTATCGCCGATTCTAGTTCGGTATCGATTTGGTTGATCGTTTCGTTGCTGTCATCAAGCTGGCCATCTTCCCAAGCTTGATACTCTTCATCGGTGATCATTTTAAAGCTGATTTCGGCCTCATCATCAATACGGAAAAAACGGCGACGTTCAGTTGTCATTCTTGTACCTTTTTAATTGCTAATACGCTTAAAAAATATCAGTTGGGTCGAGTTCAAAGTCTTCTGGTGATGCATTCAATGCATCATTTATATCGGGTTCTGGGTTTTCGATGAGCGGTTTGTCGTCGTCATCATTTTCATTACTTTGTAGAATGATAATTTCGACTCGGCGGTTTTTCGCCCTAGATGCCGCGTCGGTATTTTCCACCAAAGGTCTAACGTCGCCGTGGCCAACCACTTGAAATCTTTCTTGCCCCATTTCTGGCGCAATGAAAAGTTCTTCGGCAAATGCCGCTGCTCGGGCGGTTGATAATGCCCAGTTAGAACGAAAGCGTCCGCCGACGGTAGGAATGTTATCGGTATGCCCTTCAACTGAGATGCGACCAGGAATGGTGACTAATACCTCACGAATTTTATCGATAACCGGTAGGAATCTGTCGTCTATATAGTCAGAGCCTGATTTGAAAGCGCCATTTTCTCTGATTCGAATAACGACTTTTTTACCTTGGGTTTCAACCTCAATTTTGCCGCTAGAAACTTCAGTCTCTAGTTCGGCGGCAATTTCGACGGCCGTTTCTTCTGCTTTCTTTTCATCAGCTGAGTCTTTTGGAACAGCGATCTCACGAGTCTTTTGACCTTCTTCACCTTGGCGTTCTTGCTGCTGAGTTACTTCATCTTGGCAGAGTACTTCTAAGCTACTCTTTGATAAATCACTGGTTTTTTGCCGTACTTCATTGATAGGCGTTGGCTCAGGAATAGAGGGGCTGAAATGCCTAGCGATAACACTGGTGCCTTTAGGTGGATCATCGGCTTTTACTTCGGCTTGCACCCCAAAAGCTTGGCGCAGTTCACCGGCTAAGCGCTTAAACTTTAATGCATCCATTTCGGCAAATGATAATAATAAAACGAAGAAGCACATGAGTAGTGACATTAAATCTGCAAATGTCATTACCCAAGCAGGAATCCCCGCGGGGCATTCACAGACTTCTTCTTCCTCATCACTCATTATTGACTACTCCGCTACCGCTCGTTGTTTTTCTTTGACGTAATTCTGTAGCATCGCCTCGATTACTCGAGGGTTTTGACCACCTTGAATCGCGATGAGGGCATCAATGATCATTGACTGAATCAATCCCTCTTGTTCGGCACGCAGCGTTAATTTATCAGCAAACGGAATCATGACCATCGTCGCCATCATGGCACCGTAGAGTGTGGTTAATAGGGCAACCGCCATAGCAGGGCCAATGGATTTTGGATCATCCATATTGGCAAGCATGGCTACTAGCCCAATGAGTGTACCGATCATTCCCATTGCCGGACCAACATCGCCCATGTGGGTAAAAAAGGTTGCTCCGTACTTATGGCGTTCTTGTGCCATTTTCATATCTTTGCCGAGTAAGGCTTTAACAACTTCAGGGTCATGGCCATCAACAAGAAGCTGAATACCTTTGGCCAAAAAATCGTTACTAACCTCTTTCCCTTCCAAAGAAAGAAGGCCGCCCTTTCGTGCAAGGCCAGCCAGTTCAACGGTTTCTTCAATGATTTCTTCTGGCTTGCTGACTTTAAACATAAAGGCTTTTGCCATAATGCCAAAAGACCCGAAAAAAGCGCCAATTTCAAATTTCATTAATACTACAAATAAGCTTCCGCCCACTACGATGAGTAGAGAGGGGACGTTGACGAACATCATGATGTCGCCACCCATAACCATTGACATGATCACTAAGCCAAAGGCGCCTAAAATTCCAATCAGAGATGCGAGATCCACTGCTGCTCCTTTTGCTCTTTCAAAAATTAACGGAAAATAAAGGTGTATAACAAAAGTGTAGACAAAGATTTTTATTCTGCCGTAAAAGTAACTACATGAATTCACAGTTAATTACTCACTTGATTAGAAAGTAATGCTCGGTTAGTGTGGCGCCACAGAGTGATGGCTTAAGCGGCAAACATAGGTGAACCATGGCGAAAACAACCTTCCATTTTGAACAATCCCTAGCGGAATTAGAAAGTCTCGTTGAGCGCATGGAATCTGGCGAAATGAGCCTAGAAGATTCATTAAAAGCGTTTGAACAAGGGATTAAATATACCCGCGACTGCCAAAACGCCTTGGCTAAAGCGGAGCAAAAAGTTCAGCTGCTGCTACAAAAAAATGGCCAGATGGAAGCACAGCCGTTTAATAGTCCATCTGCTGAAGACGAAGACTCATTGTTATGACGCTACCCACGACTTTTAAGCAGCAGTTACTGACGAGTCAGGAACGTTGTGAAAATGCCTTAAATAATGCCATCAAACACTTAAATATTAGTGACCCTTATCTTGCCGACGCCATGGTTTATAGCCTGCTTAATGGTGGTAAGCGCGTTCGACCTTTTTTGGTGCAAGCGACGGCTCAGGCCATGGGAATTGATGATGAACGTGTTGATATTGCGATGGCGGCGATTGAAATGGTGCACAGCTATTCGTTAGTGCACGATGATCTGCCTGCCATGGACGATGATGCGTTGCGTCGTGGACAGCCAACCTGCCATATTAAATTTAACGAAGCGACGGCCATATTGGCGGGTGATGCGCTCTTAACCGGCGCCTTCGAAATTCTTGTTGATATGCCTGCCGAGTTTACAATCGCTCAGCGTTTAAAATTAGTGAGTCTATTAAGCCAAGGTGCGGGCGCATCAGGAATGGTTGCTGGGCAAGCGATTGACCTAGCGTCTGTTGGTAAAGACGTCGACCTTACTCATCTAGAGCGTATGCATGCACATAAAACCGGTGCTTTAATTCGCATCAGTGTTTTGATGGGAGCGGTATGCGGAGCCCCAAACGCCGATACTTTGCAGCATCTCACGACGTATGCCAATGCGATTGGCCTAGCTTTTCAAGTCCAGGATGACATCCTAGATATTGAAAGTGATACCGCAACCCTCGGTAAGCAGCAGGGCGCAGATATCGCATTAAATAAGCCAACGTATCCAGCACTACTAGGCTTAGAAGGCGCTAAAGATAAAGCAGAGCAGCTACGCCAGCAGGCTTTAGAGGCCTTAAGAAATCTTTCTGGTGATACTTCGGCGCTCGAACAACTCGCGGAATACATCATTACTCGTGATCATTAATGTGGGTGAGTATTATTGGCAGTAGTGCTGGTAGTGATGCTGGTAGTGATGCTGGTGCTGTCGCTAAGAGCGATAAATTAAGCGTGAATAGCTATAATTAAGAACGAGCGGCAATAAATTAAGGACGCACTATCTGTTCTTAATCGTGGTTATTAGGGGTTATTACAGGTTAATAGGTTCTACTTGCCGAGATAGGGGGGTAGAATAGCGCCTTTTCTAAAATGAATACGAGCTTGTGGAAAGGTTGATTAGCGACTTTCCAACAGGCCAGCTAACGTCGTGAAGTGCATGTTTACTGAAATACCCAATGAAAGACCCGCAACGCCGTTATTGGACTCTGTGACCGAAGCGGCAGACTTGCGCTTATTGGCTCTCGATCAACTTGAGCAATTTAATCACGAGTTACGCGAATACCTTATCTACAGTGTTGGCCAATCCGGTGGGCACTTTGGTGCGGGTCTAGGCGTGGTCGAATTGACGACGGCGCTTCATTATGTTTTTGATACACCCAACGACAAGTTAGTTTGGGATGTTGGCCATCAGGCGTATCCACACAAGATCATTACCGGTCGTCGCGAGCAGATGACCAAAATTCGCAGTAAAGAAGGCCCAGCGGCTTTTCCTCTGCGCAGCGAAAGCGAATACGATACCTTTGGCGTAGGCCACTCAAGTACCTCAATCAGTGCCGCCATGGGCATGAGCTTAGGCATGCGCGCGATGGGCAAAGATAATCAAGCCGTTGCCATTATTGGTGATGGTGCAATGACCGCGGGAATGGCCTTTGAAGCCTTAAACCATGCAGGTCATGAGAAAGCGGATATGTTGGTTATCCTCAATGATAACGACATGGCGATCTCTGATAACGTGGGGGCTTTGAACAAGTACTTCACGCGTCTTTGGGCGAGCCCTAGCTACACTTCGTTTCGCGAAGGTAGCAAAAAAATTCTGCAAAAAAGCACGACCGCTTGGGAGTTCATGCGTAAGACCGAAGAGCACATGAAAGCGATGGTTGCGCCAGGGATCTTCTTTGAAGAGCTGGGCTTTAATTATTATGGCCCGATTGATGGCCATGATACTGAAGAGCTTGTGCATACCTTGGCGAACTTGAAAAAACTGCCTGGGCCAAAAATTCTTCACGTGGTTACCAAAAAAGGCAAAGGTTTTGCGCCAGCCGAAGTAGAGCAAATTAAATACCATGCGCTGAAAAAACAACATGTCAAAGCGCCCGCTGGGATTGCGATTCAAAGTTACTCTAATGTTTTTGGTAATTGGCTATGCGACATGGCCGACGTTGATGAGCGCTTAATGGGGATTACCCCAGCAATGCGTGAAGGGTCGGACATGATCCGTTTCTCTGAGTTGTACCCTCAACGTTATTTTGATGTAGCCATTGCCGAACAGCATGCCGTAACACTGGCGGCGGGTATGGCATGCGAAGGTGCTAAGCCCGTTGTGGCGATTTATTCGACCTTTTTACAGCGTGGCTACGATCAACTGATTCATGATGTTGCATTGCAAAATCTCGATGTGATGTTTGCTATCGACCGTGCAGGGCTGGTGGGTGAAGATGGCCCAACACACCATGGCGCTTACGATTACAGCTTTTTACGTCCGATTCCGAACATGGTTATCATGGCACCTTCGAACGAAGATGAGTGCCGCCAAATGCTTTATACCGGTTACCAATACCAAGGACCAACGGCGGTTCGATATCCGCGTGGTTCAGGTACTGGCATCGAGGTGCAAACTAAGATGGAATTGTTAGACATTGGTAAAGGCATTATGCGCCGCCAGCGTATTGCGGATTCCAACAAGGCTATCGCGGTATTAGCGTTTGGTTCATGTGTGAACTTTGCCTTAGCCGCCGCTGATGAATTGGCCGAGCAAGGCATTGAAGTCAGTATTGCGGATATGCGCTTTGTGAAACCGTTGGATGAAGCGTTAGTCACAGAATTAGCTGAGTCTCATGACCAGTTAATCTGTATCGAAGAAAATGCGATTATGGGTGGCGCAGGGTCTGCTGTTTTGGAGTTCTTGGCTAAACAAGGATTACACGTTCCTTGTCAGCTAATGGGAATACCGGATCGTTATATTGAACACGCATCCCCTGTGCAGCAGTTCGAAGATGTTGCCATCGACAAAGCTGCTATCGTTGCTAAAGTGATGAACTGTTTATAGCGCATCACTTCCTAACACAGCACTTCATTATGATCTTAAGATAATGACCTCAAGAGAAAGCGACGCTGATTAAGCGTCGTCATCTTGATGGCTAATTGTAGAATTCGCCGCTGCTTTAACATTACTATTTAAATAGTGCCCTAGCTTGCTCGCTTTGGTATTCAAATAACCATCGTTATGCGGGTTACGACCTACTTCAATTGCAACACGCTCTAAAACATTAACCCCAGCCTCTGACAGCGCTTTCACTTTGCGTGGGTTGTTGGTCATCAAGCGAATCGTCTTAACGCCTAAGTGAGCTAACATTGGCTGGCACATATCGTAGGTGCGCATATCAGCGCCAAAACCTAGCTGCTCGTTGGCTTCTACAGTATCGGCACCTTGGTCTTGCAAATTGTAGGCTTTAATCTTGTTTAATAGACCAATGCCACGACCTTCTTGGCGCAAATACAGAACAACACCACGACCGGCTTTTGCCACAGAGCTCAATGCTGTTTCTAACTGATAGCCACAATCGCAGCGCATGCTGAAAAGCGCATCACCAGTAAGACATTCAGAGTGGGCGCGGGCTAAAACAGGTTCACCAGAGTCGATATCCCCCATTGATAAGGCAACATGCTCTTTCCCTGTGCTTTCGTCTTCGAAACCATGCATGGTGAACGTGCCAAAAGGCGTTGGCAATTTAGAGGAAGCGATGTATTTAATGCTCAAAGGGGAAACCTCGGATGCTTGAAGTCAATAACCGTTATAAACGGCTAACAAGCAGGCAATTAATGATGTTTATATAAATTTGGGGCGCATTTTAACAAGATTAATCGCCGCTGACTAATTTAGGGGCGCAGTAATGTTAATTCAACCTTGATATGATGATTGGTCACTTATAGTTTTGTCGTTTATTGCGCGTATTTTAGAGTGTTATTTAAAGTATTCATTAGGGTTTTTCATTTAGGGCTTTCATTTAGAGTAAGGTAGATTGGCATGATATGGATTTTGGTTTTTATTTTAGCAGTCGCGCTATTCTTCTTGCCGCAATGGTGGGTCGGGCGCGTCTTAAAGCGTCATAGTCATGAGCGTGAAGACTTTCCCGGCACGGGAGGCGAGCTGGCCCTGCATTTAATCAACGCTCATGGATTAGAGGGAGTTCAGGTTGAAGCAACCGAAGCGGGTGATCATTATGATCCTGTGGATAAAATGGTGAGGCTCACTCCTGATAAGCTCGAGGGACGCTCGCTCACCGCTATTGTGGTAGCGGCTCATGAAGTCGGCCATGCGATTCAAGATCACAATAAAGAGAAAACTTTTAATGCCCGTATCAGCGCCGCCAAGTTTGCCAATGTTGCTCAGCGAATAACGCCTATCGCCTTTTGGATCAGCCCGATGCTGGCTTTCGTCAGCCCAGCAGCGAGTCGTGTGACGTTGGGTATTGCCGTTATCTCGATATTAGCCAGCACCCTCGTCCACTTGATTACTTTACCGGTTGAGTGGGATGCGAGCTTTGGCAAAGCCTTGCCTATATTGGAAAAAGGCGAGTATCTTAATGAACAAGATATGAAGGATGCTCATACGATTTTATTAGCGGCGGCGCTCACCTATGTTGCCGGCTCTCTTGCTAGCTTATTAAACGTTTGGCGCTGGTTACGTTATTTTAGACACTAATTCAGCTGCCATAATAGAAATAAAGAAAGTAGACATTCAGAAAATAAATCATGAAGGGGAACTTGAAATGAAAACCTATTTAACCAAACAAATCCTAATATTGCTGGCAATGAGCACCGGGCTGCTACTGACTGGGTGCGCGAGTCATCAGGGTCATGACCAAGGCTATGGCATGCAGGGCCGATCAGCGATGGCGATGGAAGCGGCTCCGGTTTCTTCTTTAAAGTCGGTACGCAGTGATAGCCATGATATGAATCGCAGCGATACGGATACGCCCCGCAAGTTGATCAAACGCAGCTGGCTGACACTTAGCGTGAAGGATTTAGCCCATGCCGAAAAACAAGCAAAAGCCATAATCGAGCAGCAATCTGGCTATATTCAGAATACCCAAGGCGAGCAAGGTAAGTCATTCAACTTATCGATCCGCGTTCCACAAGAGCACTATGACGTGGCTTTGGCTGAGTTAAGAAAAGTCGGTGAAATTAAGTCTGAAAATGAAAATGTGCAAGACGTTACAACCGAGTTTATCGATAACAAAGCGCGTTTAACCAACTTGTATAAATTACGCGATCGTATTCAGATGCTATTAAATCGAGCGGATGAAATTGACGATATTTTAAAAATAGAGCGAGAACTGAATCGTACGCAAAGTGAAATCGATCGTTTAGAGGGGCGGATGAAATATCTTAATAGCCAGGTTAACTATGCATCGATTGAACTGTCGGCAGAAAAGCAAGCCACCTATGGCCCGCTGGGGTATTTCTTTATGGGAATTTGGTGGGGCGTAGAGAAGTTATTTGTTTGGGATCAGTAGCTGTTTGAGTTAGAGCTGTTTGAGTTAGAACAAGAAGAGTGGTCGGCTCTTTTTGTTCTAAAATCTGTTTAATTAAAAAAAGTATGCCAGTCCCTGCACACAAGCTAATGCAAAGATTCCCGCTAAAACATCATCAATCATAATACCAAAACCGCCATGAACCTTTTCATCCAGCCACTTAATCGGCCACGGTTTTAAAATATCGAAAAAGCGGAAAAGAATAAAACCAATCACTGCCCATTCGATGCCTGCAGGCAGTGCAAGATAAGTTATCCACAAGCCAATCCATTCATCCCAAACAATGCCGCCGTGATCATGTACACCTAAATCCTTTGAGGTTTGTTCGCACAGGTATACGCCAAAGGCAAAACCTGCGATCAAAACACATAAATAAGGAATCAGAGGAACGTCTTGCAGAAACAGCCACCAAAATGGAATTGCGGCGAGGGTACCGAACGTTCCTGGAGCTTTAGGCGCACAGCCAGAGCCTAGACCAAAGGCCAAGAGGTGAATGGGGTTGCGTAGATTCGGTTTAACGGCTGAAGTCATTTGTCTTATCCATTTGAAGAATGCAGGCTAAAGAAAGTTAAAATTAAGTAAAAACCTTATGATAAATCATAAAGCGGGTAGCATCTTAAAAATTTTCAGCTATCTTAGAGGGCATTATTATTCGCTCGTGACTGAATAGCGATTATTTCTTTATTTACCAAGGTCTCCCATGTCGGAAAGCACAAGTCGTATTCCTAAAATTGTTTGGTTATTAACCCCATTATTGGCGGTCGCCTTTGTCGGATTTCTGTTCTTTTTAAAGACAGTGCCATCCGGTGATGAGCTGGACGCGGTAAAAGGGGATGCTAAAAAAGTATTACAAACGGGTGTTTCGCGAGCAAAAGAAGAAGCACGAAAAGAAGCTGAAAAAATAGCGGCTAAACCAGCGTATGATTTTTATAAACTATTAAAAGACAGTGATGTGCCGGTACCCAAGGCAGAAGAGTCACACTATAAATCAACACCTAAAACCGATGTAGCTAAATACCAATACAACCTTCAGGCGGCATCCTTCAGAACAAGTGAACAAGCTGATCGCTTAAAGGTTCAGCTGATTTTAGAAAATCTATCGGCCTCTATTGAAGAGGTCAGTGTAAAAGGTACGCCGTATTATCGCGTTATGGTTGGCCCTTTCACCGATCGTTCAATAATGAACAAAGCTCAGGATGTTTTAGCCAACCACCGAATCAATGCCATCGTATTTAAAAAGCCGATCAAGTAGCTTTCCCACAGGGTGAATTGGCGCTTAGAATCGATAAAAGGGATTATGGCGAAATTATCATAGATGTTTGTCGTTTCTAATTAAAGGACTTACCGCTTATCCTACTCCTTCCTTGTTGTCTTGTGAGTCAATTGTGCAACCAATAGCCCCAAAATTAGTGGCAAAACCAGCCTCGAATGCTCCCGTAACGCCCCTTACCCAGCAGGTGCAATTTAGCAGAGAAGATTTAGAATCTTGTGGGCAGGGAGGTTTGTTTAAATCAAGCGAAGCCCAGTTACCAGCAGGGCCGTTGCTCATGATGAGCCGCATTGTTGATATTAAACCTCATGCGGGTTTGTTTAAAAAAGGTGAAATAATCGCCGAGTTTGATATCAACCCAGAATGTTGGTTTTTCGAACATCATTTTATCGGTGATCCGCTGATGCCGGGCAGTTTAATGCTAGAAGGCCTGTGGCAAACGCTGGGCTTTTATCTGGGCTGGAGTGGCTACTCAGGGAAAGTTAGAGCACTTGGCGTGGGTGATTTGAGACTTAAAAATGAAATAACCCCAGATGCAGGTTGTATCGAATATAAAATTAATATTCGTCGTATTGTTGCCCGCCAAACGGTGCTGGCAATTGCTCATGGCACTATCTATCAAGCAGGTCGAGAAATTGCGACGGCGAAAGATCTTCGTGCCGGTATGTTTCAGGGTTGAAATTCGATCTGACTGCCCCCAATTAGTTTGAACTAGGGTTGCTATCACAAATATTTATACGGCAACCAATCGAATATTTTGGAGCAGAAGATGACAACAATTGTATCCGTACGACGTGGTAACGAAGTCGTAATTGGTGGTGATGGCCAAGTCTCATTAGGCAATACCGTAATGAAGGGTAATGCTAAAAAAGTGCGTCGCCTATTCAATGGCCAAGTACTGGCAGGTTTCGCTGGCGCAACAGCCGATGCTTTTACCCTTTTTGAAAAACTTGAAACTCAACTGCAAAAAAACCAAGGTCAGCTGACCCGTGCCGCGGTTGAACTCGCTAAAGAATGGCGTTCGGACCGAGCCCTTCGTAAGCTAGAAGCTATCCTTGCGGTTGCCGACCATACTGCAACATTAATCATTACCGGCAACGGTGATGTATTACAGCCAGAAGATGATCTTGTGGGTGTTGGCTCTGGCGGTAACTTCGCTTTGGCTTCAGCTCGTGCATTGCTTGATAATACCGAGCTATCGGCTCGTGAGATCGTTGAAAAAAGCTTAACCATTGCTGGCGATATCTGTGTCTTTACCAACCAAAATTTTACTATTGAATCCATGATCGCACCGGCTGAAATTAAAGCCATTGCTGCAGAAGGGGAAGAAAAATGAGTCAGATGACCCCAAGAGAAATTGCCCACGAATTAGACCGTCACATTGTTGGCCAGAATGAAGCAAAGCGCGCCGTTGCCATTGCCTTGCGAAATCGCTGGCGTCGTATGCAGCTTAATGAAGAGCTGCGCGAAGAAGTTACCCCAAAAAATATTTTAATGATTGGCCCAACGGGTGTCGGTAAAACTGAAATTGCTCGTCGCCTTGCAAAACTGGCTAACGCGCCGTTCATTAAAATTGAAGCAACGAAATTTACCGAAGTAGGTTATGTCGGCAAAGACGTAGAATCCATCATTCGTGATCTTGTTGAAACGGGCTTTAAAATGCTGCGTGAGCAAGAAATGCTGAAGGTTGATCAGCGCGCTTATGAAGCCGCTGAAGAACGTATTCTTGATGTGTTATTACCGCCAGCTCGTACCAGTGAAAAAACAGAATGGGATACGACTGAAGAACCGAAAAAAGAAGATTCTTCAACGCGTCAGATTTTCCGTAAAAAATTACGTGAAGGTCAGCTAGACGATAAAGAAATTGAAATCGATCTTGCTCAGCAATCACAAATGGGCGTAGAAATTATGGCACCTGCTGGCATGGAAGAAATGACCAGTCAGTTGCAAAATATGTTTTCGAGCATGGGCGGTGATAAAAAGTCTAAGCGCAAATTAAAAATTAAAGATGCGTTTAAGCAAATCAAAGATGAAGAAGCTGCAAAAATGCTGAACGTCGATGAATTAAAAGCCCGTTCGTTAGAAGCCGTTGAACAAAATGGTATCGTATTTATCGATGAAATCGATAAAGTATGTAAGCGCCAAGAAAGTGGTTCAGGTGGCGATGTTTCCCGTGAAGGCGTACAGCGTGATTTATTACCGCTAATCGAAGGCTGCACCGTAAGTACTAAGTACGGCATGGTTAAAACGGATCATATTCTATTTATTGCTTCCGGTGCTTTCCACTTAGCTAAGCCGTCTGACTTGATTCCTGAGTTGCAGGGCCGCTTGCCTATTCGTGTAGAATTACAGGCATTAACGCCGGAAGATTTTCAGCGTATTTTAACTGAACCAAAAGCGTCGTTAACTGAGCAGTATGTTGCGTTAATGAAAACAGAAGACGTTGATTTAAGTTTTACTGAAGATGGCGTTAAGCGTCTTGCCGAAGTGGCTTTTGAAGTTAACGAAAGCACCGAAAATATTGGTGCGCGTCGTTTGCATACGTTATTAGAACGGTTATTAGAAGAAGTATCATTTAGCGCGACTGATTTAACAGAAGCAGTTATCGTAGATGCTGAATATGTGAATGAACATCTTGGTAAGATTGCACAAGATGAAGACTTAAGTCAGTTTATTCTATAACGACTTATTAACTACGCACCATGGCGGATTAAACACCACTAAACTGCATTCGAACTGTATGCAGTGCTTCAGTTACTATATTTTAACTGGGTAGAAACTAGGTGTTTAATTCGCATATTTCAGCCTTATTTCCACCGTTGTCTAAAGAGGACATCTCCTTGTCTCTTATACCTAAAGATATAAAAGTCCGAAAGAAAAGTCAGTGCTTAGAACTGACTTATGCTAATAATGCGGGCGCAGATGATGTTTTTCAGATTAGTTTTGAACTGCTGAGAGTCTATTCACCTTCCGCCGAAGTGAGAGGCCATGGCGTAGGTAATGACGTTCTTCAGTTTGGAAAAAAGAATGTGGTTTTGTTGAATATAGAACCGTCTGGTAACTATGCACTAAAATTGATATTTGATGATGGTCATGACTCTGGTCTTTATGATTGGAAATACCTACGTCATCTATGTGACAAACAGGCTGAACTTTGGCAGGATTATTTGGCTCGCTTAGATAAAGCTAACTTAAGTCGTGAAAGTAATGTGATTCAATTTAAGGCACTGTAGTAGTTTTTGTATTAAACTTTTTTATTAAAGATGAAACAAAAATTTTTATGATATTAAGAATCAATAATTTCTAAACATCAGGAGGCGTTATGAAGAGTAATAGTATTTTTTATCGCTGCCTGATGATATTAGCACTAAGTTATCTCTCACCTATCGTAAGCGCCGATACGGTTACCATACTATCTGATAAATGGTTTCCGGTTAATGGCGACCCTAAGTCTGAACAACCCGGTTATATGATTGAAATAGCTAAGACTATTTTGAACAAACACGGCCACTCATTAGATTATCGCTTAGCCCCCTGGGCTCGAAGTATTCAAGAAGTTCGCAAAGGCCGTACAGACTGTATTGTTGGTGCACTTAAAAGTGATGCTGAAGATTTCATTTTTCCTGAGCAATCTTGGGGGAAATCACAGTTTGGATTTTATTCTTCTGCAACATCAGACTGGAATTATCAGGGAATAAAAAATTTAGAGCGAATTAAAATAGGCGCTATCTCAGATTATTCCTATGGCCCTATGATGGATCAGTATATTGAGATATATAAAAATACTGAATCGGTTCAGTTGCTTTCAGGTGACTCCGTATTAGAACAAAACATAAGAAAGCTATTTGCTAAACGCATCGACGTTATTCTTTCTGATAAGTTGGTCATGGAAACTAAGATAAATACATTAGGCTTGCAGAATAAATTCAGGTTGGCGGGTGATATAGCATTTTCAGAAAATATTTACATCGCCTGCTCACCAATAAAATCCAGTTCTTTAAATTATGTGAAATTATTTTCAGAAGGAATAGTTATACTTCGAGAAAGTGGTGAGTTAGCACGTATATTAAATAAATATGGTGTTAAGGACTGGATTGATGCAGTTGAGTAGTGTCAGAAATTATCTGCTAAACAAGCCTGAAGCAGAGGAGGATTTCCCCTTTGGTCCGGATGCAATGGTCTTTAAAGTCAAAGGGAAAATGTTTGCACTACTCAGTTACGGTAGTGGATCAACACCCAATAAACGCCCTCAGATGAACCTTAAGTGTGATCCATTAGAAGCGATTCAATTACGCGATGTATTTGATGATGTGATTGCGGGTTATCACATGAATAAAAAGCACTGGAATACGCTATATCTTACCGATGCTGACAATACCAGTGATCTACCCGAAGGTGAGGTTCAACGGCAAATAGATAACTCGTATCGCTTGGTTGTAAAAGGAATGACCAAAGCACAAAGAAGTTCATTAGAAATGCAGTATTCAAATGAACAGCTTTATGGCCCTGACTTTAGTGAATAGTTTTAAATTTCAAGTTCGTTAAACCTTAAAATTACCAATCATTTTGTTTAATATCGCTGCCGACTCATTTAAGTTATGGCATTGAATATTTACATTCTTACTTTCATTCGCTGTATTGTCTGACATATTTTTAATATTTAAAATATGAGAGTTCAACTCCTCGACTACCGAACTCTGCTCTTCTGTTGCCGTCGCTACCTGAATACTCAGATCGGTAATAATGCCAATCGCATTGGTAATATTTTGCAAAGACTCGCCTGCTTTATCGGCTTCTTCTACGGAAGATCTTGCAGTTTCTATACCTTCATCCATAGCACTAACAGCATCTTTTGCACCGCTTTGCAGTTTATGAATCATGCTATTGATTTCTTCTGTGGATTCTTGCGTACGCTGAGCCAGCGTTCTTACTTCATCTGCAACCACCGCAAAGCCTCGACCCTGTTCACGCGCGCGCGGCTTCGATGGCGGCGTTAAGGGCCAGTAAGTTAGTCTGCTCAGAAATGCCTCTAATCACTTCTAAAACAGAACTGATACCGCCGACATCTTGAGCAAGAGTTTGAATAACACAAGAAGCGCTTTGCATTTTTTCGAATAAAGAATTGATACCTTCAATTGACGATTGAACAATTCTTTCACTATTGGCGGTATCAGTTGCAGATTGTTTAGCGGCATTTGCCGTTTCATTTGCATTGCGTGCTATCTCGTGAACAGTCGCGCCCATTTCGTGCATGGCGGTGGCAATCATATCAACGCTTTGCTGTTGCTCTTCGGTATTGTGCTGGGTTGATAATGATGACTCCGTTAGGTTTTTAGCAATGTGAGTAACGTCGCGGCTATTACTGGCGATTGCGGTAATTAAGCTGTGCAGCTGGTTAACAAAAATATTAAAAGAACGCGCTAACTTTCCGACTTCGTCTTGGGTATCGACTTGCATTTGTTGGGTTAGGTCAGCATCTCCTGAAGCGATATTACTGAGCATACTAGACGCTCTTATAATAGGGCGAGCAACGCCAAGGGCTACCCACAAACCAAGTATGATTAATAGGATTGCGACTATCATGTTCATCAATACAAGCTGCATGGAAGTATTATTAATCGGGGTGTAAATTTCACTCGTCGGAATTTCGATAATGACAAACCAATTTAATGATGGGATAAATTTTGCCGCTAAGAAGCGTCCATCATGGCTGGAGGTTTGCAGAATATTAATCGACTCTTTATTTAATAAATTATTTTTAATGTCAGTATTAAATAAAGAACTTAAGCTCGTTCCTGAAGCGATACTTTTATCGGGATGAACTTGAATATTGCCATCTTGGTCGGTTAAGAAAGCCAAGCCTTGCTCACCCACCGTATAGTTTTTGATGAGATCAATGACCTGAGATATTCCCATGCCAATGCCCGCAACTGATTTTCCGTCATGGGTTCTATAATTAATAAATAACGTTAATGTATCTAGAGTCGCATCGTTATCGATATCTAAAGAATATTTTTTGTCACTGTTTAAAAATTTATAAAACCATGCGTCCTTGCTGCTATTGCGGTCTAGTGTTCTCGATAGACCACTTGGGATGTAGTAGTTATTACTTAAGCCTGAAACAATGAATGCGGTGATGGCATTGTTATTTTGTTTTGTCGCGGTGAGGTAGTTTGTAATCTCGTTGAGTCGCGATGGATCTTCACCTTGCGCTAGCCATTGGTTGGTAAAGGTATTTTCAGCCATAGATTTAGATATTGTCAGAGGAAGACTGATTTCTTTTTCAATGGCATTGGCCACGGCATTAAGCGTGGCCGGAATTTCTTCGTTATTAATCCGCTCAGTCATCATGCTGCGCATGGAAGTATTGCTGATGATGGTAGAAATCAGAACACTGACTAATAGGGAGCCGCCGATGACGAGGGACAGCTTGCGACGAATGGGCAATGCATTCCACATAATAGATAAACCTGAACAATGATCATTCTTTAAGCGTAGCTAAAGTGTGAGTTATCGCGAGGTTTGAGGCCGATTCAGCTTAACTCATATCCATCGGGTCAATATCCAAGTTCCAGCGAACTTTTTGAATACCCTTCAAATTCTCTAAAAAATGCACCAAAGGATCAAGAACACGATGCAGCGCCGTGCGTTCATGACTCATTATTTGCATTTGCTGGCGAAAACGTCCATTACGACGCTCCATCGGGGCAGGGAAGGGGCCAAGCAGGGTCACGGGAGTGGTATCTGCTTGAGCTTCATTCATGGATAGCAGATTGCCCTGCCAGTATTGATTTAACCAGCTCTGCACAAATTCACGGGCTTGGTTTTGTACTTGCTCGGCCAGTGACTTATCACTGCACTCGGTGCGCAATAACGCCATGTAGCTGTAAGGCGGTAGCTGAATGTGTTTGCGCTCTTGCAATAGATTAGCGGCGAGTCCGTGATAACCGCCTTCTAATAACATGTTCAATTGCGGGTGATCGGCATATAAGGTTTGAATCCACACTTCACCGGGTTTATCACCTCGGCCAGCGCGGCCTGCTACTTGCAAAATCAGCTGAGCTGTTTTCTCCATGCCACGGAAGTCGGCGCTGAACAAACCAGAATCCGCATCGAGAATGACCACCATGGTGACATCTGGAAAGTGATGCCCTTTGGCCAGCATTTGGGTGCCGACTAAAATACACGGCTCGCCTTTGTGAATTTCATCAAACAAATTATCAAAAGCGTCTTTAGTGCGCACGGTATCGCGGTCTACACGTTTAATGTCCGCACCGGGAAATAGTGTGTGCAGATTTTCTTCAATACGTTCCGTGCCTTGGCCTAAGGCTTCGATTTGCATGCTATTACAGTTAGGACATAACCGTGGAATTCCCACTTGATTATCGCAGTGGTGACAATGCATGTGTGGTGGATATTGATGCATGGTCATACGCGCATCGCAGCGAATACATTCTGCCATCCAGCCGCAATCGCGACAGGCTAGAGTGGGGGCAAAACCTCGGCGATTGATAAAAATCATCACCTGCTGACCCGCGTTTAAGTGCTGCTTAATTTTATCCACAACCGGCAAGGCTAAGCCAAACTCTAATGGTTGATGCAAAATGCTATGCAGCTTCATGCTAGGGGGTTTGGCGTTACCCGCACGCAGGGTTAGCTTGTGATGGCTGTAACGACGAGAGTAGGCGTTATGCAACGTTTCTAATGCGGGTGTCGCTGAACCTAATACAATCGGCAATGATTCTTTATGCGCGCGCTTAATGGCAAAGTCACGAGCGTTATAGCGTAAGCCGTCTTGTTGCTTAAACGAGGCATCGTGTTCTTCATCAATAATGATTAAGCCCAAACTCGGCAAAGGGGTAAAAATCGCCGAGCGCGTGCCAATAAGAATCTTAGCTTGGTTTTGGCTGCTCTGGTGCCAAGCTATTAAGCGTTCTTTATCATTCAGATTGGAATGCATCATCACGACAGGCGCATCAAACCGCGCTTGAAAGCGACGCAATGTTTGTGGGGTAAGGCCAATCTCCGGCACCAGAACTAAAGCTTGTTTACCTTGCTCGATGGCTTTGGCAATGAGCTGTAAATAGACTTCGGTTTTACCACTGCCGGTAACACCATCTAATAGCGCGACGTGGAATTTGCCAAATTGCTGAGATATTTTATCCACAGCGGAGGCTTGTTCGCTATTTAAAGTAAGTGCTGACTCGCTTGCTAGCGACAGTGTAGAGCCACTTTGAGGAACCGGAAGCTGCAGGTAAGGTTCGATTAAGCCTAAGCTCGCTAAGCGATCGAGTTGGGCTTTGGCAAAACCTTGTTGAGTCAGATCTTTATGTCGCCAATAGGATTGTTGCTGAAAAAGCTGCCACAACGCGAGCTGTTTCTTTCCGCTCACAGAACTAATAATGTCGGCAGAGGTTGTCTTATCTGTGCAGGTGCGCCAGTGCGGTTCAGCAATGTCACTGATCTGGCCGCCCTTACGCAATAATACCGGAATCGCAAGATCGAGCACTTCGCCCAACGGGTGATGATAATAGCTGCTGAGCCATTCACATAACGCAAGTATGTTAGGACTGACTAACGACCGAGTATCGAGTTTTTCGGTGATCTGCTTAAGCTTATCCACAGGCACAGCGGTTTCTGTCTCGATGGATAAAACAAAACCAATTAATTGCTGGCGGCCAAAAGGCACCCGAACACGGCTACCGATTTCATAATCAGAGGCAGCGGTTTGGGCAAGCGGCAAATAATCAAAATGTCGGCGCAAGGGTACGGGCAGCGCAATACGCAGGTAGTAAGTGTCAGTCATGATACTTAGTTTACAGGGTTTGTGGGTAAAATCCGACGGAAAGTACTTGTTAGAATTCAACTCTCTGGTATGATTCGCGATCCAAATCGTTAACATTGTTGGTTCTTATTTTAAGAATTCGTGATGCTGACACTTTTGTGCGGTACTCCAGTGTAAGAATATCACTGCTGGAGATAGCGGCACTTTTGAAATTATTAGGTGACTTATGAAAGCTGGTATCCATCCTGAATACGCTGAACTTGCTGCAACTTGTACTTGTGGTAACACGTTCACAACTAAATCAACTCGTACTGGTTCTATTCACTTAGACGTATGTTCTTCTTGCCACCCTTTCTATACTGGTAAGCAGAAGACTGTTGATACTGGCGGTCGTATCGACAAATTCCAGAAGCGTTTCGGTGGCTTCAAGAAGTAAAATTCTTGCACTGAATCCAAAGAACGCGCTCAGGATTATCCTCAGCGCGTTTTTTTTTACTTACATGCTATGGAAATAAAATGAATATTAAAGAAATTTCGATTACCAGTAATCTGCGTAAAAAAATTCAAAAAGCCGTTAAAAATACCAGTGTTATTTTTGAAGATGAAAATGGAGATATCGTTGTTAACGTTGCAGCGTATACTGAAAATACATCGCACACAGGCCGTTATCCGTTAGAAGATATACTTGGCGAAGATGCTTTGGATTATGATGTAGAGTTCTGGGTTTTTAACTAAGAGCGGGTTTTTAACTCAGCACTGCAAGAACTCGTTGAAGTGAAGCAACGCTAGACTATTTTTATATCTAGCGTGCTTAACGTATTACTTATCTGTTTAATACTTCAAAGCTATCCTGCTTTACCCGCAACAAATGGATTTGTCCGTCTTTCTTGGCCGAAGGTAGAGTTAGGCCCATGTCCTGGCACAAACGTAATATCATCCCCTAACGGAAATAGCTTGTTGCGAATCGAAGCAACTAACTCTTCATGATTACCTTGTGGAAAATCCGTACGACCTATCGAACCTTGAAATAACACATCACCAACCAATGCGAGTTGATCATCTTTGCTATGAAAAATCACATGGCCTGGAGTATGCCCTGGCGTATGAATCACATCTAAAGTTACATTGCCGACAGTGACTGTTTCGCCTTCTTCTAACCAGCGATCGGGTAAAAAGCTGTGAGCCATAGGGAAGCCAAACATCTGAGATTGCTGAGGCAGCATGTCTAGCCAAAACTTATCGCCTAAATGTGGCCCTTCGATTTTTATGTCTTTTAATTTAGCTAATTCTATCGTGCCACCCACATGATCTAAATGCGCATGGGTTAATAGAATCTTTGTAATGGTCGCGCCCATCGCTTCGGCCTGCGCAACAATGCGCTCGACTTCGCCGCCAGGATCGACCACCGCAGCTTGTTTAGTCTCTTCGCACATAATGATGCTGCAATTCTGTTGGAACGGTGTCACAGGGACGATGGCGACTTGTAATGGCATGGGAGTGCTCTCTGTATCACAGGTATAAATGGATAAAGCTTGAGTGCAATTATAACCTAATTTGATATAAATTCTTAAGTTCGTGCAGGAGAGACCTGCACGGAGTATAAAATGTTTACAGCGATGCTATTTCAGAATCCATATGGGATAGATTTTGAATGCTTTTAAGTTTATTAATATAAGAATTCGTATTATCTTGTGAATGCCAGCGCTCGTTATTTTTATAGCCTTCCAGTCGAGTTTGCATACCTTCGTAAATGACACCTAAGCCTTTACCTTTTAAATCACGCAATATTTGCTCTTGGAGCTGAATGGCTTTTGCATAATTGCCTTTTGCTGCATAGTTAGCGGCGACGGTATCAATAATAAATGGCATTGCTTTTTTATATTCGGGAATATTGTTAATCGCTTTTTGTGCTGCGATAGGATCGAACAGCGGTTTTTCTTTAGCGGTTGATCTTACCCACGCATAGTCATTAGCAAACTCTGAAGAAGAGCGCATAAGCGCATAGTCTAAAACTTCGACAGCTCGTTCTAAGTCTTTATCTCCAGCGATTCCTAGCGAAAGGAACTGAATGTAGGTCATTGCGCAAGGGCTATTGAGAAGATAGCAGTCGGCTAATTGTTCGCGGGCGCTCACGAAATCATTTTTCATGATGGCAAACATAACTTTGGTAAAAGGCATCTCAGAAAATTCTTTTTTATAAGGCCTATTTAATAAGTTTTCGGCGTAGTCCAGGTCTTGCAATGGCCCGTTTACTATTTTTATGAGTGCAAGCAGATTATAAACATTCTGATAACCTTTCTGTGCTAGTCCTAATAGAGCCTGATAGCCTTGTACGGCTTCTTCTTTATTTTTTCCAGTCGTCTGAATCATGGAATAGGTTAGTACGTCCCACTCTTCACCTGCTTGAGCGAGTTCTTTTGCAAGCTCATACGCTCGATGAGAATTATTAATCGGTAGTCTAGGATTTTTATAAGCTGAAATTAAATAACGCTGAGCCGAACGACTGCCATTGCTCGCCGCTTTTTCTAAGTATTTGTAGGCCGTTGTATAGTCGGGAGCAGTCCATTGTGCAGACATTAAGCTCTCACCAATTAAGTAAGCCGCGTCGGCCGCACCGGCATTGTAGGCAATGTCACAGCTTTTTATTAACGATTGAATGTCTTGCGTGAAGACCAGCATCGTATGTAATTCTTTACAATCATTAAATAGTTTTTGGGCTACTGGCTCTAGAATTAAATAATCATTCTTGGGTGGCGTTAGTTGTAGGCGTGATTTGTGATCAGAAAGAATTCTAACATCAGCTGATTCTTGATCATCGAGAGGAGTAAACGATTGATACTTTAATTCGGCAAAAGCTGATAAGCAAAAACAAAGTAGTGTAGAAAGATAAAGTATACGCATGAAGATCCCTCTTCCATTTTTTGGGGCATCATAACAGAAGTACTCAGTAGGGCAATGTTATTAGATCAATGTTATTAGCAAAAAGGTTATTTAGCTGGAAGGTTATTCACAGGAAGGTTATTCGTTATAAGGTAATAGAATAGGCAGAGAGCTTAGGCGTAAGTTAATTAGCCTAAGCCTAATCTCTCGAATTAATTTAGAACGTTACGATTTTTGGCTTGGTCCCTTGATACTGCGGCATAGTCATGCCGACATTTGCATTCACATACGTCGGATCGGCCATGGTGTAGCGTTTGCCATTAAAATCCCAGCTATCACCCTCTGTTGGGCTATTGAATTCAACCGCGGTCGCGATATGACCTGGAAAGTCGACAATCACTACGTCTAGATTCAGCAGTGATTGTGTTAGCCAAGCAAATAATGCGGCTCTGTCTTCGCAATCAGAATACGGGTAATACAAGGTTTCGAGTGGGAATAAATAATTCTCTTGTTTAAACTGATCATCATCCGTCTTGTATTCAAAAGCCGTTTGTACAAAGCGTAATAAGCGATTGACGGCTTCCGTTTCAGTCTGATTTTCGACAATAGGTTTCAACTGAGTCAATAAACTAAAGGCCGTCTCTTTTGGCATGCCTGCAGAGAAATAATTTTCTAAGTCGAGCTGCGGAAACGTTTTGAAATAATTAATCATATCCTTAGGATAGCTAATAGTAATATTGTACTGCTCGCCATCATAGCTGAACGATAACTCACGGCTTTCTTTGTGGCTGCTAGCAATAAAATTATTTGGATTAGAAAAATCTAAATTTCTTTGGCCATCAAGATGCTTACCACTGTAAGTGAATACCTTGCCGGGTTTCATTTCTTTTTCATTAAGCGCAACAGAGTAATAGCGCTGATTATTCAATGTGAAATACGTCGTGCTAAATAACGGTTGCTTAGAAGGCATCAGCAAGAACACTTGGTCGTTGTAAGCAATGCGAGCATTGTATCCTGCCTTAACCAATAAGAACCAAGAGGTAAGCTGACGGCTGCTTTGATTACGCTGGTTTGAACCTTGCAGTTCACGAGCAAATTGGTCAAATAATAGGGCGGTTCCCCAATCATTGAGTTGTAATGCCTGGGCCGTTTCAGATAACTGAGAGATGATATCTTTGTGAGGCTGAGTCGCTAAGATTTCCCAGTAACTGGCAATGTTTTTATTGCTAATTTTATTACGAAAAGTTTGTTTGAATTTTTTATGATATTCAATGCTGATTTTCTCACCAAAAAAATCAAACTTTGCGCTGCGTAAATTAAAATCTTTTTTTATGTTGGGTGTTTTAGTTATGGTTGTATTTGAATTATCGAGTTCTAGATCTAGGGGTAAAGGCTTTTTTGTCTCAATGATTTTTGAAATAATAATTGGCTGAATGGTTACCGGCTTTTCTTCTTGTCCTATCTCTATGACCTTGGGAATGGTTTTAGTGATCGTGACAGGTTCAGCAATAGGCATCTCTAAAGGTTTAGGTTTGATGTCGCGTTTAAGCGTTTTCTCGACTTCAACTTCTTCCCATTTTTTATTCAAAAATCCGATGAATGCTTTATCATTTTCATCAAGGTAGTTTTGAAATTCAGATTGGGTTTGCTTTAACCATTGCTCATATTCAGAATTTTCAGCTTGGCTATTCAGGCTCATTGTTGAGGTGCCAAACGCGATAGAAATGAAAAATAATTTTGGTAGAAATAGTCTGTTCATAATAAGACCTTGGAGTGAATGCTGACGAAAAAAATAAAGCAAAAAAAACCGACGCTAGGTCGGTTTTTTAAAACAGAATAACGATTAGTTATTCATGTTTGCAATTTCTGCTGCTAGCTCGTCTTGAGCTTTACCAGCTTGAAATTTCTGCCATAAAGCACGTTCGTTTTTCATAGACGTTTTGATCGACTGTTCAGCAATTTTACCAACGATTTCTGGTGCTAAGCCTACCAATACAACAATGCCGCCTGTTGGAGTTGGCATCTGACGGAAAATACGAGAACCAATTAAGGTTTCTTTGGTGATCTGCTTCGTGACAGACGTATTGACTTGATCAACGGTTTCGCTATCGCCGGCACCGGTTGTTTCAGAGTATTGCTTGATCATGTTCTGAACTTCAACCTTCATCGTCTGGGCTAGTTCTACACGAGCCGCAGTCGCTGCCATTTGCTTCATGAAGTTAGCGCCAGCGCCAGACTTGTCAGCATAACCTACAGCAGAAAGCTCAATGCCATCGACAGGAGCGCCACAAATCCATTCAGGAGCAGGCTGGTTAGAGCCGTCGGCAAATACACAGCTAGCCACTGGCTGAGGTAAAGGCTGAGTAGAGCTACAGGCGACTAAAAATGTTGCAGCGCTAGCCACTAATAATGAACGAATTTTCATCTTCTTCTCCTTGAAGTGCGATAAATAGAAGCACGAATTTAATTTAGTAAAAGTGAGCATAGCCTAAGCCAGAATAAATTACTACACTGACGGCTGCGCAAGAAAAATTGAAATTTAAGGGATGCAAAATGATGAGTATGGGAAAGTTAGCAGGGAAGTATGGGGGACTCTTGTGCGTACTGAGTTTTGTTGTCGCGTGTGCTCAGCAGCCGCTAATTAATGCTGTGCCAGATTGGTTATACAATCCGCCTGAGGGGGTTGTTACTTCATGTGGCTTTAATATTTACGGGCGCTATCAGCAAGAGGAGTGTGCGATTCAGCGAGGCCGAGAACGATTGGCTGCGGAGAAGGGCGTAAGTATTGATAGCATTACGGTGATGAAAGAACGTGTTGTGAATGGTTATGAATCTGTTTCTATGAATAAAGAAACAACATCAACGACGACCGATACAATTATTAAAGCTCGAGTTAAGGCGTTTTATTATGATGTGCCTCGTGATGAGTATTATGTGTGGATGGTACCGAATTAATCTGTGCTTACAAAGCCGCTTGTTTAGAAAATAGGCTTGTTTGAAGGTTATGCTAGCTAAATTGAAGTCAAAAAAAAGCCGCATTAGATACGAGTCTAATGCGGTTTTTTATGTGCTTAACAGCGCTTTAATAAAGCGCTACTAGAGGCAATGATTTAGAACAAACGACGTACTTTAATAGTACCTTCGATGGTCTGAATCTTATCCAAAGCAACTTCACTGCCTTTGGCATCGATATCAATTACTACATAACCAATGTTGCCAAAGGTTTGTAAGTACTGACTACAGATATTGATGTCGTTTTCAGCAAGAATCGAGTTGATCGCGTTCATGATACCAGGCTTATTCTGGTGAACGTGCAAGATACGGTGCTGGTCAGGGTGAGCAGGCAATGCAACTTCAGGGAAGTTAACCGCAGAAATAGTGGTACCGTTATCGCTGTACTTACCTAGCTTCTCAGCAACCTCTAAACCGATGTTAGCTTGCGCTTCCATGGTAGAACCACCCACGTGTGGCGTTAGGATCACGTTGTCGAATTCACGCAATGGCGTAATGAACTCTTCATCATTTGAACGAGGCTCAACTGGGAATACATCAACAGCAGCGCCTAAAAGCTTCTTGCTGCGAACTGCTTCGGCTAGTGCGTCGATATCAACAACTGTTCCGCGAGAAGCGTTCATCAAGATAGAACCTTGCTTCATCTGTGCGAACTGTTCTGGGCCCATCATCCACTTAGTAGCAGCGGTTTCTGGAACGTGCAAAGAAACCACGTCAGACATACCAAGTAGTTCTTCCATCGTCGCAACCTGAGTTGCGTTACCTAGAGGAAGCTTAGTCACTACGTCATAGAAGAATACTTCCATACCCATAGATTCAGCCATAACAGACAGCTGAGTACCGATACTACCGTAACCAACGATGCCTAGCTTCTTGCCACGAATCTCAAAAGAGTTCACTGCAGATTTTACCCATTCGCCACGGTGACACTGAGCGCTTTTCTCAGGTACGCCGCGCATCAATAAGATGGCTTGAGCGATAGAAAGCTCAGCAACAGAGCGAGTATTAGAATAAGGTGCGTTAAAGACACAGATACCGCGTTCAGTTGCCGCTTTTAGGTCAACCTGGTTAGTACCAATGCAGAAACAACCCACTGCAATTAACTTCTCAGCTGAATCAAAAATGTCAGCCGTTAACTGTGTGCGTGAACGGATACCAACGAAGTGTGCGTCTTTGATGCGCGCTTTCAGTTCGTCTTCAGGCAAAGCCGACTTTACGTAGTCGATGTTGCTATAACCAGCAGCTGTCAATGTGTCTACAGCGCTCTGGTGTACGCCTTCAAGTAGTAGGAACTTGATTTTGCTTTTATCAAGAGAAGTTTGGCTCATGATGGTACCTATGTTGGAATATGAAATCCGTTGGAATATAAAATCCGCTAGAAACTTTGACTACTTGGTTGGCTTTTTGCTTAACCAAGTTTTAATCAAAGGCTCTGAAAAATTAGGCGCGTATGCTAACATATACGGCAATTAAAGTGTCCCCTTTTGAAGGGGGCGAATGATGAAAAGTTTGTATTTTGAAAGTGAATATCTTTCATATAGGCATAAAAGCCTCAAGAAAGGGCTAATTTCCAACAAAATACCGACGAATACGCATAACTAAAGCGGATATTTAGATGACACAGTCTCAAACTTCTTTAAGCCAAACAGAATTAGAAAACCAACTGAAAGCCATTGTTGGTGACGATAAAGTAAAAACAGACCCTGATTCGTTAGAAACCTTTGGTAAGGACTGGACGAAGATCTATCCGCCAAATCCTTCTGCCATTGTATTTCCTAAAACGACCGAGCAAGTTCAAGCGATTGTTAAATTCGCCAATGAGCATCGGGTTGCGTTAGTACCTTCAGGTGGTCGTACTGGTTTGAGTGCGGGTGCAGTTGCAGCCAATGGCGAAGTGGTGGTTGCGTTTGATTATATGAATAGCATCTCTGGCTTCAACGCGATGGATAAGACCGTTCGTTGCGGTGCGGGTGTGATCACCGAGCAGCTGCAAAATTATGCGGAAGAGCAGGGTTTATTCTACCCCGTTGATTTCGCTTCTGCAGGCTCTAGCCAGATTGGCGGTAACATTGGTACGAACGCTGGTGGTATTAAAGTTATTCGTTATGGCATGACCCGTGATTGGGTGGCTGGTTTAACCGTTGTGACCGGTAAAGGCGACATTCTAGAACTGAATAAAGATCTAGTAAAAAATAATACTGGCTACGATATGCGCCAGCTGTTTATTGGTGGTGAAGGTACGTTAGGCTTTGTGACCGAAGCAACCATGCGCTTAACCCGTCCGGCTAAGAACTTAACCGTATTAGTTTTGGGTGTGCCTGAGTTTGAAGCCATTATGAGCGTATTGAATACGTTCCAAACCAATATCGATTTAACCGCGTTTGAGTTTTTCTCTGACAAAGCGATGCGTAAAGTCGTTGCGCGTGGTGATGTGCCTGCGCCGTTTGAAACCGAAGCAGAATATTACGCGTTATTAGAATTCGAAGCCGAAACCGAAGGTCATATCGATCAAGCGATGGAGCTGTTTGAGAAGTGTATGGAAGAAGGTTGGGTATTAGACGGTGTAATGAGTCAGTCTGAAACTCAAGCACAAAACCTATGGCGTTTGCGTGAAGATATTTCTGAAACGATTGCTGAATGGACGCCGTATAAAAACGACATCTCTGTGGTTGTTTCGAAAGTACCGCCTTTCTTAAATGAAATTGAAGAAATCGTTACCCGTGAATATCCAAACTTTGAAATTATCTGGTTTGGCCATATTGGTGATGGCAACTTGCACTTGAATATCTTGAAACCAGATGATTTGGCCAAAGAAATTTTCTTTGAACAGTGTGCCAAGGTATCGACTTGGGTATTTGAGATTGTTGAAAAATACAAGGGTTCTGTTTCTGCCGAGCACGGTGTGGGCATGACGAAAAAACCTTATCTTGAATATACGCGCAGTGCGGCTGAAATTGGTTACATGCGTGCAGTGAAAGCAGTTTTCGATCCAAACAATATTATGAACCCTGGCAAATTGATCGATATGGAATAATCCAATCGAAATAAACGGCCGATGTGATGTAAATCAATCGGCCTATTTTTTCAAAATATTTTTTTATCATAAATAACAACTTGGTTACGGCCATTCTCTTTGGCTTGATACATCGCCTTATCTGCTGCTTTCGTAAACTCTTCTAGCGTTTCTAAATTTTTATCCCACATGGCAATGCCGATTGATATCGTTGACGGCGTCTTTAAAAATTCGCTGACTTCTTTTTGATATCGTAAACGTATTTTTTCGGCACGATTAAAAGCAATTTTTTCATTGGCGTCAGGCAATAAAATCACAAACTCTTCACCACCATAGCGACATACAATATCGGTTCTTCTGCACTCACCAATCATTATTTTTGCAAGCTTAATGAGTACTTGATCGCCAATGTCATGTCCGAACTGGTCGTTAACACTTTTAAAATAATCAGCATCCAGTAGTAATAACGCGAGAGGTTTCTTACTGCGTTCTGATTTTTGGATTTCTTTATTTGAGTTTTCATTAAAATAACGACGGTTAAATAATTGAGTTAAAGGGTCTTGGGTCGCTTGCTCCCAAAGAGACTCTTGTAGCTTGGTAATTTCTTCGATTTTCTTTTTCAATTCTTTGTTAGCTTCTTCAAAGCCTTGTTCTAACTCCACGCTTCGAGTGATGTCTGTGGACATTCCAATTAAACTGGTTAGAGTACCGTCATCATCAAATAACGGTGCTTTAACAGACCAGTAATGTAACGTCTTATCTCCATGCTTTAGTTGTTCAATTCCTGCCACTGTGGATTGTGTTTTAAGGAGTTTAAGATCTAAAGGGTCAAATTCTTTACTTTCTTCAAACCCCATAAGGTCGTGAGCAGTTTTTCCTAAAATTTCAATTCCGGGGCGATTAAATAATTCTTCTACCATTTTATTGGCATAGATAAATCGTTGTTTAAGATCTTTTATATAAATGTATACGGGTACATTATCTAGGATCGTATTTAATTTATTTTCGGTCGCCTTGTAATGGCTAATGTCTGTTGATATTCCAAACATACCTACCAGTTTGTCATTCTTGCCGGTTAAGGGTTTTTTGACCGACAGAAACGTTTTGGCCCTACCTAAACTTTTAATGAATAGCGTTTCTTCGCTTGTAATCTTGACTGTCTTGCCAGAGGTTATACGGTCGATTTCCTCTTGAATTTTATTAACGGCGGCGGCATCAAATAAATCAGAGTCAGTTTTTCCAATTAAACTTTTTGGATCTTTATTAACTAAGTCTCCTACTTTTTTATTGGCGTAGGTGTAACGATAATTAGCATCTTTGCAATACACCTGAACACCTAAACTATCTAAAATAGTAATAAGCTGATTGCTGGGCATGTTGAAAATGAACTTCTTTTGCAGGTAAATCAGAATAAGAGAATCTTTGATTTCAGCCGTAATCAGTAGAATGTTATCCCCAGCAAAGACTTCATAATTAAAAAAGAGTAATCCTTTATGGGCTAACTGCTGGGCTTTTTTAATAATACGAAGATACGTCTCTGAGTTCTTTAATTGCTCTCTGTCTTGTTTGAGTAATGTGTGGCAATGCGGGTTGCTGAACAGTAGGTTATTACCCTGCAGCTCAACCAGTAGGGCTGGCTGAGCACTCTGCAGTATTAGCTGGGTCGCATTTTCTACGGCTTTATTTGACATAGTACGCACTGGGCATTCATTGAGTATCAAAGGGGATTCTTGTTTTAAGTATAGCTGAGCCTTTTGTCTTTGCTTGATCGCGCATGCTTCTTTTATACTGTGCCTTTTTAGAGGCTATGATTATGCAATTAACGATGATGCAATTAACATTAGATCAACAAGAATTCCCTCATGCCTTAGGGAAAATAGTCTGTGTTGGGCGTAATTATGCCGCGCACGCAAAAGAACTGAATAACCCAATACCGACGAGCCCCATTTTATTCATCAAACCTGCATCAAGTGCCGTGCCTTTTGGCCCTTTTTTTTCGATTCCTAAAGATCAAGGCAGTGTGCATCATGAGCTTGAAATCGCGATTTTAATTGGCCAGACATTAACTCATGCTTCTGAACAGCAGGTTGCTGAAAGCATTGCAGGGGTTGGGCTAGGGTTGGACCTAACCTTGCGTGATGTACAAGATAAACTGAAAGAAAATGGCCATCCGTGGGAGCGAGCGAAAAGCTTTGACGGCGCTTGCCCATTGACGGAGTTTGTCTCTGTGGCGAATATGAATTCTGCTGATTTTCAAACGCTGGGTTTAAGGCTTGAAAAGAATGGCCAGCAACAACAGCAGGGTACGAGCGCCGAGATGCTGTTTTCCATCTTGCCATTGATTGCCCACATGAGTGAATATTTTAGCTTACAGGCTGGGGATGTGATTTTAACGGGAACCCCTGCCGGTGTCGGGCCACTAACTGCCGGTGATACGTTGCAGGCTGAATTATCACAGGCTAATAACGTCTTATTAACCTGTGAGAGTGTAGTTCGCTAAGACCGCTTACTGTGCAGGTTCTAGCTACCAAAAAATGAAGGATGAAATCAGGCTTTTTCTTTCATCGCCATAATGTGCTTCACTTGGCGATCAATGAGCTTCTCTGCATTATTGGGCAATGAATCAAGCCAGCGGGTATCGTGTTCGTTGGCGTTCAAATCCATTAAGCTGGGCCCTGGCTGCCAAAGAATATTCTCTGCCTCGCTCAGTTGGTCGACCAGGTCTTGGCTCACCAATAGTTGCATCTCTTTACTTTGTTGAGCCAGCTGAGCGGTCCAGTGAACGGTATCGCCGATCAGGCTAAATTGAATTTGCTGATTCATCTCTAGCGGTGCGATCAGTACCGGCCCCCAGTGTGCCGATAGCTTAAAATTCAATTGCTGAAGCTGTACATCGGTACGCTGCAATTCTTGGACTAGGCCTAAAAATAATTGAGCAGCATATAAGCAGTGACTGGCATCACGAGGGTCATTATCGGGGTAGCCAAAAATGATTAAAATGCCATCTCCCATATAACGATCAACGGTGCCGTTATAAAGCTTGGCCGCATGAGATAACAGCTGATGATAATCTCCTAAAATGTCACTGAGCTCATCGGCAGTAAGTCTTTGCTGCAGCTCTTTGAGACCTTGAATTTCAATGAAGAGTAGCGCGCTGTGATGATAGGTTAAAGTATTCGACTTAGATAAATTGGGGCTGGCCATAAAATTTTCGAAAGATTTTTTAATGGCAATTTTATGCTGTTTTTGCGCGATTAAATTGTTGATCGCATTATTCAGTGCTTGATCATTTAAGCTGTTGGCGCCGTCATTCACCAAGGTGGGCTGCTCATTGCTGAGTAGATCATTGAGCGCTTTAACCTGCTTGTGATTGGCTCGCAGTAGGTGTTCTCCCCAGTAGTAGGCTAATAAGCCCATAATAATACTGAGCATTAGGCTCGCAAGCATCAATAGAGTGGCATTGCGTTGGCTAATGTCATAGGCCTGGCTCATATTAATCGCGACACGAAGGTGGCCAATGAGTTGCTCATTGTCAGTGACGACTTGATTGATCCAGAAGACGTCATAACCTCCCAGCTCGATTAAGCCTTGCTCGGCAATGGGCTGTTGAGTCGAGTTATAAAGAGTTGCCGATAGAATAAGTTCTTGATCAACCCAATCTTTGAGGACAATGTTGGCGCTGATGCGATCATCCTTGCGAAGACTGGGGCGCAATAAGATGCTGGCATCTTTAACCAAGCTCTTCGATAGCTGTTGCTGCTGCCCTAATAGCTGTTGGCGCAATTGACTGGTAACCAGATAACTAAAGGTTAAGCCGGTAATTAATATGGCGATGGCGATAAAAGCGGCCCACTGTTGGCTAGTGGTTAGGCGCTGAGTCATCTTTTTGGTGGATTTACCCATTGAATTCTATACTCGATATCAAACATTTCTACTTAGATGATGGTATCATACGCGCCGTCTGGCAACTGCTAGATTAATCAAATTCAATTCTATAATGGGATTATAGTGATGAGCGATACTAAAAAAGCATTACAAGAAAAAAGCGAAAAGTTGGCTAAAGGCTTATATCTAATGAGTTCAGATTGTCAGCGTGCATTATCAGTACACGAAACCGTTGATCTTATTGAAGAGCTTCGTGGTGTTGTTGCTGATTTGCAAGCAAGCGTAGAAAAGCTTTAAGCAATTTAAAACAGTGTTACCTTTTGATTTAAAGTCAGTTTGGTTAAGGGCAGATTCGTGATTGAGTTAGTATTAATTCGAGTGAGTGGGGCGGATAAACCAGGTTTAACCGCAAGTATTACAGCGATCCTAGCGCAGTATAAAGTTACTATATTGGATATCGGCCAAGCCGAAATTCATGACAGCTTATCGCTGGGCATACTCGCCGCGATTCCCTCTAACGCAGAATCTGCTCCTGTACTGAAAGATGTACTTTTTAAGGCCCATGAAATAGGGCTAACGGTGAGTTTTACTCCTGTCGATAGCGATAGCTACGAGCAGTGGGTATCGGGCCAAGGTAAAGATCGTCATATCATTACCTTGCTTGCTCGCACCATCAGCGCAGAACATATTGCCCGTATTACTGCCATCGTGGCAGAGCACGGACTGAATATTGATAACATCACTCGCTTAACCGGGCGCGTATCCCTGACCAAAGACCTTGATGATTCGATTCCTAATCGTGCATGCATCGAATTCTCTGTGCGTGGAGATGCTGACCAAGCGGTATTAAGAGAGAAATTCTTATCGGTATCCAACGATTTAAATGTCGATATTGCCGTTCAAGAAGATAACGTTTATCGTCGCAATCGCCGCCTTGTCGCCTTTGATATGGACTCAACCTTAATCGAAGCGGAAGTCATTGATGAACTAGCCGCGGCGGCGGGTGTGGGCGAAAAAGTCGCTGAAATTACAGAGCGTGCGATGCGCGGTGAAATCGATTTCACCGAAAGCTTCCATGAGCGTGTTGCTTTGCTGAAAGGTTTAAGTGGCGATGTATTGCAAGATATTGCTGAGCGTTTACCGGTAACCGAAGGGGCAGAACGCCTGATTCGTAACTTGAATTCATTAGGTTATACCACGGTGATTCTATCCGGTGGTTTTAATTATTTTGGTAATTACCTGAAAGACAAGCTCGGCATCGACTATGTATTCGCCAATGAGCTGGATATGGAAGATGGCATCGTGACGGGTAAAGTAACCGGTACAGTGGTAGACGGTAATCGTAAAGCTCAGCTATTGCGTGAGATTGCTGAAAAAGAAGGCATTCGCCTAGAGCAAACCATTGCGGTGGGTGATGGTGCGAATGATTTACCGATGTTGAGTATTGCAGGCTTGGGAATCGCTTTCCGCGCAAAGCCTTTGGTGCAAGAGTCGGCCAAGCAGTCTATCTCGACGCTGGGTTTAGATGGCGTGCTTTATCTACTAGGCTATCGCGATCGCGATATTGTTTGATAGCAGCATCTTTTGTTAAAGCGCCGTTTATTAAAAAGTCGTTTGCAAAAAAACGCGCTACTGGGTTGAACCCTTAGCGCAGTTTCGCCCCTCTTCTTTAGCTTTATAGAGAGCCTTATCGGCTGATTCTAATAAGCATTCCGCACTGTCTATTGTAATCTCGTCTGTTGATGTAAAGCCGATGCTCACGCTAGTGGCTATTGAAATCTCTTTATATGTTACTTCCAACTGTTGTATTTTGTTCAGCAATCTTGCGCTAAGTTCTTTCGCTCTTAAATAAGGACAATTTTCTAAAATAATTAAGAATTCATCACCACCGTAGCGTCCGATGGTATCGCTTGGCCTTACTGATTTCTTGATTTCATCGGCAACGGTAGCAATTACCTGATCACCAAAAAGATGCCCGTGGGTATCGTTAATGGCTTTGAAATTATCAATATCGACCATCATTAACGAATAGGGCTTTTGTGTTAGCAGGTGCCGGTGATGAGCGCGCTGTAATACATCCTTGATAGCGCCTTGATTCCACAAACCTGTTTGATTATCAATTTGGGCCTCTCTTTGTGCTTGGTCGAGCTCGGTAATTAATTTAATTTGCACCTCACTGAGTTGGGTAAGGCTGATCTCAGTTTGTGCCCATGAAGCAAGGTCTTTCATCGCAGCCTGGTCAGCTTCAGAAAACACTCGGGGTTTAACATCAAGAATGCACATTGTACCGACATTCTGCCCTCGAATTTTCAAAGCAAAGCCTGCGTAAAAACGCAATTTCAAACCAGAAGTCACATATTCGTTATCTTTGAAGCGATCATCGAGAGTCAAATCTTCACAAATGATGCTTTCATCGACTAGCAAAGTATGGGCGCAAATAGAGGTGCTTCTTGGGGTAGTAATTAGATCTAAACCTTGGCTTGACTTGATCCACTGAGTATCACGATCAATTAAAGAAATATAAGCAATGGGCATATCAAACATGCGGCACAGAGAGCGTGTGATTTTATCAAACCGATTTTCTAGTGGGGTATATAGAATCCCTAGCTCTTCTAACGCGGCTAAACGTAATGTTTCATTTGGAGAGGTGGCGGCGTTAGGCATAATAAGTCTGCTCAAAAAACGAAGGAAAATACTAAAAATATTTAGTTATTTTTTAGTATAGACGCATATGGAAAATTACCAGTATGCGTTTCTAGCCGTGCCTATGTTGAAAATAGCGACTAACTATAGTGATCATAAATAGAGGTTAAGCGTGCTGCGTAAGTGCCCACTCAATATGCTCTTTCACCAATTCACTCGCATCCGGTAATCGCTGTTTAAGGGCTTCCGTAATTTCAATACTAGAGGGGGCATTGCCCAGTGCGACAGCAATATTACGCAACCAGTTTTCATAACCTGTACGACGAATCGGATTGCCTTCGGTATGCTTCAAAAAAGTCTGCTCGTCCCAAGCAAATAAATCCAACAAGGTGGCGTTATCGAGTGGGTGGCGCGGGGTGAAGTCGGTTTCTTGAGTGGTTTTACTAAAACGATTCCATGGGCAGCAAAGCTGGCAGTCATCACAGCCAAAAATACGATTGCCCATACCTTTACGTAAGTCGGTAGGAATAGGGCCTTTTAATTCAATGGTTAAATAAGAAATGCAGCGTCGAGCGTCGAGTACTTGTTCGCCCACAAATGCTTGAGTAGGACAAATATCGATGCAGGCAGTACAGCTTCCGCAATGATTTTTATCGTCGGGCTGATCGATGGGTAAGGGCAAATCGGTTAGCAGCTCGCTGAGGAAAAAATACGACCCCGCCTTTTTATTGATCAGCATGGTATTTTTGCCCAGCCAGCCTAAACCCGCGTTACTGGCAAGGGCGCGCTCTAATACCGGGGCGCTATCGACAAAGGCGCGATAGCCGTGACCGACTTCTTCTTCAATCATTTTACCCAGCTGAGTTAACCGCTTACGAATCACCTTGTGGTAATCACGACCCAGTGCATAACGAGAAATATAGGCGAGGCTTTTATCTTGTAGCTGTTCTTTTATGCGGGCGTCAGCCGGTAAATAATCCATGCGAGCACTGATAACGCGCAACGTACCTGGAAGTAAATCAGCAGGACGACTGCGCATATTATCGTGAGCGGCCATGTATTCCATGCTGCCGTGATAGCCTTTTGCGAGCCATTCTTTAAGCTTTGTTTCATGCTCACCCAATTCAATATGGGTAATGCCAATTTGCTGAAAACCAAGCTCGCGCCCCCATACTTTTATCTTATCGGCTAAGTCTTGGAGTTCGCTTTGGGTTAGGGCTACTTGTGTCATGAGAATATTGTCGTTATCGCATTGATTATACCTTCGCCATCTTAACACCAAGGACGTATAATTCCGCCAAAGAAACGCTTAGGCATACAGCATAGAATGACGTTATCTCATACAGAACCCACAAGCAGTACCATGAGCAGCCCCGTAAGCAGCACAAAAACGATCGATATTAGTTGGCAGTTACTGCAGCAAAAAGATCAGTTATTGCCTTTGCGCGCGTTAGATAGCCACAAAGGTGACCATGGCCATGTGCACGTTATTGGTGGTGATCATGGTTATGCCGGAGCGGCCTTAATGGCTTCGCAAGCGGCGTTAGTGAGTGGTGCTGGCCTAGTGAGTTGTGCAACGCGTCCTGAACACATTGCTGGGTATATCAGCCGTTGCCCTGAAGTGATGGTGTCGGCTATTAACTCGGGTTTAGAGTTATGGCCATTGATAAAGGGTGAGCAGCGCGGCAATAACGTGCTGGTGGTTGGGCCTGGGTTAGGCAAGCAGGCATTTGGCCAACTGTTATTACAAACGGTCTTTCAGCAGCTGCAATCCGCGACGAAGCCTCGGGCTGTGGTTCTGGATGCCGACGGTTTGAACTTGTTGGCCGAGAAACCCATGATCACGGGTTCAGTAATCGACTTTGCTAAGCATGCGGTGATTATCACACCACATCCTGCGGAAGCAGGGCGTTTATTGAATATCAGTACCGCACAAGTACAGGCTGACAGAGTTGGCGCTGCAGAAGCCTTGGTGAATAAGTTTTCTTGCACGGTTATTCTTAAAGGTCAGTACAGTCTGATTGCGGGTAGAAATCAGGCTGGCGAATTAACAATTTATCGTTGCCTTGATGGTAATCCAGGTATGGCGACAGGCGGCATGGGAGACATTCTGTCTGGCGTAACAGGGGCGGTATTAGCGCAATTCATCGGGCTAGGTTTATCACCGTTGGCGGCTGCGAAGCTGGCGTGCTGCGTTCACAGTAAAGCGGCAGATCATGCTAGTGTAGAGGGCGAAATTGGCTTGCGAGCCATGGATTTATTGCCTTTTATACGCCGCATTATTCAAACCCAGCCAGTGTCCGGCGATGAGATGGAAGAACATTCGTTAGAAGAGACAGAACAAGGTAGCAGTAAAGATGATTGATCTGATCGGTGAAGAAAAAATGATGGCCTTTGCAGGTCAATGTGCAACGGTATTTGCCAACGCGGCGATTGATGGCGGCCTAATCTTTTTAGAAGGCGATTTAGGTGCGGGTAAAACAACGTTTAGCCGAGGCCTGCTGCGCGGTTTTGGTCATGTTGGTCCAGTGAAAAGCCCGACCTACACCTTGGTTGAAACTTATGACGTTATTGCGACTCGAACTTCTGTTCCGACTCAAGCTTCTGTTACAACTCAAACGTCTGCAGAAGATAAACCACTGACGATTTGTCACTTTGATTTGTATCGCGTTGCAGACCCCGAAGAACTCGAATTTATGGGTATTCGCGATTATTTAGAAGGCGCACACTTATGTTTAATGGAGTGGGCAGACAAGGGTTTAGGTTTCTTACCGGTTGCAGACTTGGTATTGTCCATAGCCGACATTGACGATGGGCGACAACTTAGCTGGCAAGCAGGCACCGAAAAGGGCCAAGCTTGGTGTCAGCAATTAGACCTAATAGAAGTATGATGAAAAATATAATTGTTAAAATAATAATAAAATATGGCTTACCGTTATTGCTTGTAGGGTTAACGGTAAAAGCGACCGCTGATGTCGATGGTGTGCGCGTATGGCAGTCACCCACGAATACTCGCTTGGTATTCGATTTATCTCAACCGCATCAGCATAAAATTTTTATTCTCGATAAACCGTACCGATTAGTCATTGATCTAGCGGGCAGTCCTCAGTTTAAACCGGCTATTAATAAAGTCGAATTGGATAGTACTCTAGTAACAAACTTGCGTACCGGTAGGCAAAAAAATAACGACCTGCGTATGGTTTTTTCATTGCGCGGGGACGTGGATCCTAAAAGCTCTATTTTACCGCCCAATAAAATTTATCCGTACCACAGGCTTGTGGTTGATTTGTATGAAAAAGATATAGCGGTTATTGAACCTGCTAAAGCGGTGACTACTGTTGCTGATAAAATCGCCCACAATAAACGCGACATCATTGTTGCGATTGATGCGGGGCATGGCGGGGAAGACCCAGGTGCAGTGGGGTATCGCCGCACGAAAGAAAAACACGTCGTCTTAAAAATAGCCAAAAAGTTAGCACGGTTATTAGAAGCGGAGCCCGGTTATAAACCCTACTTAACCCGTACCGGAGATTATTATATTCCATTGCGAGAGCGTACTCGTAAGGCGCGAGATGCTAATGCCGATTTATTTATCTCAATTCATGCTGACGCCTTTAGCAATTCACAGGCCCATGGCAGTTCGGTATTCGTTTTATCTGAACGTGGAGCATCGAGTGAAGAAGCCCGTTACTTAGCCGAAAAAGAAAACGAAGCCGATTTGGTCGGTGGTGTTAGTTTGGGTGATAAGGATGATCATGTCGCAATGACCTTATTAGACTTATCGATGACAGCAACCCGTGGTTCAAGTTTGGCCGTAGGTAAGTCTATTTTAAAACGCATGGACAAAATATCACGCTTACACAAAAAACATGTGGGCGAAGCGGCGTTTATGGTATTGAAAGCCCCTGATATTCCTGCGCTATTAATTGAAACCGGATTTATCTCAAACCCGGGTGAAGCGAAAAAATTAGCAACCTCGAGCTATCAAAATAAAATGGCGCGAGAGATCTTTAAGGGGTTAACCGAATATTTTGATGATGAGCCACCCGAAGGCAGTTATGTCGCTTGGAAAAAAGGCGGCTCAGGCATCGCCACTTCAAATAGTATCCCTACACGCTCCCCTCGTAACTATACAATTAGACGGGGTGATACGCTTTCACATATTGCCAAACGACACAAAGTATCCGTTGCGGATATTCGACGTTTAAACGGTATTAAGAACAATCGCATTCAAGTGGGGCAGAAAATAAAACTGCCCGCCAGTTAGGCTGAGAAAAACATGAAAAGAATTCATTTATTATCCCCGCGCCTAGCCAACCAAATAGCCGCGGGTGAAGTCGTAGAGCGACCTGCCAATATTATCAAAGAGTTAGTTGAGAATTCTTTAGATGCCGGTGCCCAGCGCATCGAGATTGATGTTGAGCAAGGGGGAATTAAATTATTACGCATTCGTGATGATGGCCACGGCATTCCAAAAGACGACTTGCCGTTGGCGTTGAGTCGACACGCAACCAGTAAAATTACTACGTTAGATGATTTAGAAGCGGTACATAGCTTAGGTTTTCGCGGCGAAGCATTAGCCTCGATCAGTTCGGTTTCACGGTTAACACTGACTTCAGCGACCGCTGCAGAAAAAGACGAGTCTGATTCAGAAAGCGGGCAAGCATGGCAAGTTGAAGTTGAAGGTCGTGAAATGTCGGCCAGTGTTAAACCGGCTGCGCACCCAAAGGGCACGACGCTCGAAGTACGCGACTTGTTTTTTAATACCCCTGCAAGACGAAAGTTTCTACGCACTGAAAAAACCGAATTTAATCACGTTGATGAGTATTTTAAACGCTTAGCGTTAAGTCGTTATGACGTGGCGTTTAGTCTGCGTCACAATCAAAAAGTGATTCACTCACTGCGCCCAGCGATTCGTAATATTGATAAAGAAAAACGCGTGGCGGCGTTATTGGGTACAAAGTTTATCGATGCCGCTTTGCATGTTGATGCCGAAGCGGCAGGTTTAGGCTTAACGGGCTGGGTAGGATTACCGACCTTCTCTCGCAGCCAAGCCGATATGCAATACTTCTTTGTGAATGGCCGCGTAGTACGTGATCGCTTAGTGGCACACGCCATTAAGCAAGCGTACCGCGATGTGCTTTATCACGGTCGTCAGCCAGCGTTTGTATTGTACTTAACGGTTGATCCGGCATTAGTGGATGTGAATGTTCACCCAACAAAGCACGAAGTACGTTTTCGTGATGGCCGCTTGGTGCATGATTATTTATTCAGAACGCTGCACAAAGCATTGGCCGATGTACGCCCGGATAATCAAGTCGCTCCAACCAGCCTACAAGGGTCTGGGGTGTTGAGTGAAGGTGCAACTGTAGGTGCATCGGGGTTGACGTCTCCAGCCTTGATGGCGAATAGTCAGCAGCCAGTTACCGGTATTCAGGCGGGTGAGTTTGCTGGGCAAGAGCGAATGAGCTTATTACCTGGTAGGCACCCATTAACAGGTCAACCTACAAATCAGTACTCGGCGCAAAATCAGAATGGCAGTTTGAACTCAGGCAACGTACAAGAGCATTTGAATGCCTATCAATCGTTATCGCAGCCATTAAATGTAGAAGAGCGCATAGATCCAGAAACGGGTGAGATTGTAGCCGTAACGGTTGAACACGATGTGCCGCCATTAGGTTTTGCCGTAGCTCAACTGCATGGCATTTATATTCTCTCGCAAAATGCTCATGGCCTTGTGGTGGTAGATATGCACGCCGCACATGAGCGCATTACCTATGAACGCTTAAAAATTGCAGTAGATAATCAAAACGTCCAAAGCCAGCCGTTATTAGTGCCTATTACATTAAGTGTCTCTGAGGGCGAAGCAGACGCGGCCGATCAGTTTGCTGATGAGTTCGCACGCTTTGGTGTGATATTACAGCGAGCGGCTCCAGAATCGATTATGATTCGCCAAATTCCAGTCATCTTGCAGCAGGCAGAAGTCGAACGGTTAATCACCGATATGCTGGCTGATTTAATGCAGCATGGCAGCTCTGATCGTATTCAAGCGCATCGCAATGAAATACTCGGCACGATGGCGTGTCATGGCAGTGTGCGAGCAAATCGAAAGCTCACTTTGCCAGAAATGAACGGCTTATTACGTGACATGGAAGAAACAGAGCGTAGTGGTCAATGTAACCACGGCCGCCCGACGTGGACTCAAATGAGTATGTCGGACCTAGATAAATTATTCTTACGGGGCCGCTAAGTGTCTTTTCCAGAAGTTAATCATTCAGATGCTGTGAATACCGACGCATCTTTTCCGCAGGCTATTTTTCTAATGGGCCCAACGGCCTCTGGTAAAACGGCCTTAGCCATAGAATTGGTCGAAAATTACAACTGTGAAATCATCAGTGTCGATTCAGCATTGGTATATAAAGGCATGGACATCGGCACGGCGAAACCCGACGCTGAATTACAAGCACGCGCGCCGCATCGCTTAATTGATTTGATCGATCCATTAGAAGCTTATTCAGCGGCGATGTTTCGTGAAGACGCCCTGCGAGAAATGGCGGATATTACGGCCAAGGGCAAGGTGCCGTTATTAGTCGGTGGCACTATGATGTACTTTAAATTTTTGCGTGATGGTGCCGCAAAGCTGCCTACGGCAAACGAAGATATTCGCCAGCGTTTATTGGCCGAAGGTGAACAGTTCGGTTGGCCGCACATGCATGCCAAGCTCGCTGAAATTGATCCGGTATCTGCCGAGCGTTTAAAACCAATGGATTCACAGAGAATTCAGCGGGCATTAGAAGTTTTTGAAATCAGCGGCAAAACATTAACGCAGTTTTGGGCAGAACAAAATGAACAACCGCTGCCTTACAATGTCATAAGTTTTGCAGTGATGCCGAAAGAGCGAAAAACGCTACACAAACGCATTGCCCAGCGTTATGACATTATGATGAAACAGGGCTTTGTTGAAGAGGTGAAAACCTTGTTTGCTCGTGACGACCTACATGAAGAACTGCCGTCCATTCGTTGCGTCGGATATCGCCAAGTTTGGCAATATTTGAAGGGTGAAATCGACTACGATGAAATGGTCGAGCGAGGCATTATTGCAACCAGACAATTAGCGAAAAGACAGATTACGTGGCTCAGAAGTTGGCCAGATTTACATTGGCTCGATACAGAAGATCCAAATCTTCTGCAAAGTGCCTTGAAAATACTGCGATAGACCGCCATATTTAACACTAGTCTGTTAAATAGAGATCTTGCATGTCTATTTCGTATGTTTTTTGATCAAAGTAGGCCTTTTGTCTAGAATTTAGCCAATATCGTCGCTATTGAACCACCAATTTGCGATTTAGTGTTTATCAAGAGTTGTATACAAGAGACCGCTGATGAAATTAATTATTTTTTATAATTAACAACAAAGGCACCGGGGTTATTAATTATTTTATTTCTGACTGTCCGCATATTGGACAGCAAATTCTTCGAAGGAGAAGAACATGTCAAAAGGGCACTCTCTACAAGACCCTTACTTGAATGCACTACGTAAAGAGCGCATTCCAGTATCCATATTTTTGGTCAACGGAATCAAACTGCAAGGTCAGGTTGAATCGTTTGATCAGTTCGTTATTGTTTTGAAAAATACAGTAAGTCAGATGGTTTATAAGCACGCGATTTCAACGGTAGTTCCAAGCCGTCCGGTTCGTCTGCAGGTAGAAACCACCGAAGACGAAGCTGAATAAGAGTTGATAAACGAGTGCGTTGTTCATTGTTAAATGAGCAGCGTATTTTCAATTACTCTCTGCTACTCAATTTAGGTAAATCTATTGTTCTTTGATCGTCCCGAAGCTGGCAACAACAAATCTGGCGATATCGCCATTCTCGTACACATTGATTTTCCGGAAGGTGACAACCGCGAAGACCCAAACGAATTCAAAGAATTGGTTTTGTCCGCTGGTGGTACTCCCGTTGAATTCATAACAGGTTCGCGTAAAGCGCCTGATCCTAAAACCTTTGTCGGTAAAGGCAAGGTTGAAGAAATTAAAGCGATGGCGGAAGCCCATGAAGCAGATATTATTCTGTTTAATCATGCTTTGACGCCAAGCCAAGAGCGTAACCTTGAAGAAGCTTTAGAATTTCGTGTACTTGATCGTACCGGACTTATCCTTGATATTTTTGCCCTGCGCGCACGTACTCATGAAGGTAAGCTACAAGTTGAGCTGGCGCAATTGCAGCACCAGACGACACGCCTTATCCGTGGTTGGACGCACTTAGAGCGCCAACAGGGTGGTATTGGTTCTCGTGGTGCCGGTGAGTCTCAGTTAGAAACTGATAGACGTTTGGTTGCTACTCGCGAAACCCTTATTCGCAACAGACTTAAAAAAGTTCGCGCTCAGCGTGAGCAAGGTCGCCGCGCCCGTAAACGTTCAGATATCCCTACAATTGCTTTGGTGGGATATACCAACGCCGGTAAGTCGACATTATTCAATGCGTTAACCAATGCGACCGTATTTGCGGCTGACCAATTATTTGCCACACTCGATCCAACCTTACGTCGCTTAAAAGTGATGGATGTTGGCGAGGTTGTATTAGCCGATACCGTAGGGTTTATTCGCCATCTGCCGCATAAGTTAGTTGAAGCGTTTCGTGCAACGTTGCAAGAAACCACCGAAGCGAATTTATTACTGCACGTGATTGATAGCGCAACGGATGAGCGTGACCATAACATTCAACAAGTTGATCTGGTACTGGCTGAGATTGAAGCAGACAAGGTTCCGCAGCTCAAAGTCTACAATAAAATAGATTTGTTAGAGCATGCAGAGCCAAGAATTGATCGTGACGAACATGGCGTTCCAGTTGCTGTATGGCTATCGGCACAAGCAAAAGTGGGATTTGAATTATTAACGCAAGCTATCTCAGAGCTAGTGGCGGATGATTTATTTCAAGAAACGATTCAATTAACCCCTGCGGATTCTAGATTAAGAGCTTTGCTTTTTGAACAAGCCGCGGTTGCGGAAGAAACATACGCAGAAAACGGCGATAATTTATTACGCCTGCGTTTACAGCTTGATGATTTTAAAAAGCTATTAGCAAAAACAGGGACAAGAGCTGATCGCTTTATTCCTGTGGTATTAGAAGATTGGGAAAAGTAGTTTAGATTCAAATATTGAAAGAGCAAAGATAAGTAAAGGCGCTGATTGTGATAGGAATTTCATGGTCAATCTTCTATTATTTGCGCAACAAAAATTAACGATATGCAATCCAGAGATAACGGAGTGATTTATGGCGTGGAATGAACCCGGTGGTGGTAAAGATCCTTGGGGCAATGGGGGCAATCGTGGTAATAACGACGGCAACAAAGGTGGTAATAATCAAGGACCACCTGATCTTGACGAAGCGCTAAAGCAATTGCTAAGCAAGCTGAATAGCATGTTTGGCGGCAACAGCGGTAATGGCGGTAGCGAAAACAAAGGCAATAACCAAGGTGCCGGTGGCATGATTGGTATCTTGCTAGTGGTGGGTGTTTTGTTTCTAGGTTTTAGTTCTGTCTATACCTTGGATGAAAAAGAGCGAGGCGTTATTTTGCTATTAGGCAAATACGATCGTACTGAAGGCCCTGGTTTGCATTTTAAATGGCCAGTCGCTGAATCGCTAACACGCATCGAAACCACGACTGTTCGTAAAGAAAACATCGAAGAACGTATGCTGACAGAAGATAACAACATTATTGAGATTGAACTGAACGTTCAATATCGTGTTGCTGATCCTGTTGCTTATGCATTACGTATTGAGAACCCACGCTTAACGCTACAGCACGCTGCGCAAAGTGCGTTACGTCATGATGTAGGTTCTACAGCGATGGATCCTCTTTTGACGTCTGGTCGTGAAGCAACGGCTGCACAAGTTAAGTTGCGTTTGCAGAGCTACCTAGATCGTTATCAAACAGGTATTCAGTTGACCAACGTGAACGTTAAAGATGTACGCCCACCTTCACAGGTTAAGGCAGCATTTGATGACGTACAGGCAGCTCGCCAAGATAAAGATCGCTTAATCAGTGAAGCTGAATCGTATGCTAACGGCATCGTGCCACAAGCGCGTGGTCAAGCTCAGCGTCAGCTAGAAGAAGCGAATGCTTATAGAGAACAAGTTGTAGCAAAAGCGACGGGTGAAGCGGATCGTTTCTCAGCGCTGTATACCGAGTATAAGAAAGCACCAGACGTGACGCGTGAGCGTTTATACATTGATGCGATCAGTGACGTATACGCCAATAGCAATAAGGTATTAGTGGATGTTGAAGGAGGCAATAACATGATGTATCTGCCTTTGGATCAAATCATGAAGAACATGCCGCAATCGAATACTTCTGGCTCCACGAATGTTGATGTTTCAGCAATCACAGACCAGGTATTGAATGAAATTCGATCTCGTCAAAATGATCGTCGTAAGGAGACCCGCTAATGACTGGTAAGGGCTTAGGACTATTAATCGTATTAGGTTTGGCCATCATAATTGGTAGCCAAAGTTTGTACATTGTTAAAGAAACCGAAACAGCGCTAACGCTGCAGTTTGGTCAGATCGTTGAAAATGACATTCAAGCGGGTCTGCATGTTAAAACGCCTTTCTTACAGAATGTTAAGAAGTTTGATGCGCGAATCCTAACGTTAGATGCACAGCCATCACGTTTCTTAACCGAAGGTAAGAAGTATGTGATCGTTGATGCATTCGTTAAATGGCGCATTAAAGACGTATTAAAATACTACAAAGCAACGAACGGCGACCGTTTTGAAGCCAGTAACCGTTTAGCTGACCTTGCTAACAAAGGCATGCGTAACGAGTTTGGTGTGCGTAGCCTGCACGAAGTTGTTTCGGGAGAGCGTGATCAGTTGATGAGCAAGTTGACCATCGATCTGAACAAAGAAACCCTTGATAACTTTGGCATCGAAGTACTAGACGTTCGTATTAAAGCAATCGATTTACCAGAAGAGCTAAGCAACGATGTATACCGTCGTATGCGTGCTGAGCGTGATCGTGAAGCGAAAGAGATTCGTTCTGAAGGTAGTGAGCTAGCGGAAGGTATTCGCGCAGAAGCCGATCGTAATAAAACGGTTACTTTAGCGAACGCTTATCGTGAGTCTGAGCAGATCAAAGGTGAGGGCGATGCAACAGCCGCTAACATCTATGCTAAGGCGTATAGACAAGACTCTGAGTTCTATGCGTTTACGCGTAGCTTGAAGGCTTATACCGAAACGTTCCGTAGCCAAGATGTTTTACTATTGAAACCTGATAGTGACTTCTTCCGTTACATGAAGGACTCGAAAGCCAAATGATCGCTCTATACTGAGCCTGCCATACAGGCCAGTATGTTCGAACATTAAGCGAAAGCGTAAAGTGTCGGGTAAATGACTTCAACAAGTTGTTTGCTTTTGATACAATCAGAAAAACCGGACATTGATCCGGTTTTTTTGTGTCTAGCTGTCTAATGGATAATTCTATGAGCACTGCCGATCGCTGGTTATTACCAGATGGCATTGAAGAAGTGTTGCCACCACAAGCGCGTGGTGTAGAGCAACTACGCCGTCATTTGTTGGACGATTTTGACCGTTGGGGATATGACTTTGTTATACCGCCAGCGCTTGAGTACCTTGATTCCCTGCTAACAGGCACAGCCCGTGACCTAGACTTGCAGACGTTTAAGGTGACTGATCAGCTATCAGGCCGTTTAATGGGCTTGAGTGCCGATACGACGCCGCAAACTGCGCGTATTGATGCACATAGTTGGGCACAAGAAGGCGTAAGCCGTTTGTGCTACTGCCGTACTGTATTCCACGCCAAAGCTGCCAGCATTCTTGCAGGCCGTACACCGACGCAAATCGGTGCCGAGCTTTATGGTGAGTCGGGTGCAGGCGCGGATATCGAAATTATCAGTCTAATGCTGAATACATTACAGCAAGCCGGGTTGCAGGATTTGCACCTAGATCTTGGTCATGTCGGTATTTTCAAAGCATTTGCAGAAAAAGCTCAACTGTCTAACGTGGCAGAAGAGAAGCTTTTTGCGCTATTAAAAGTAAAATGTTCAACCGATTTAGATGCGTGGGCTGAAGAATATCTTTCTGATGCTGCGCTCACCCAAGCCTTTAAAGCCATTGTGCGCTTACAAGGTGGTATGGACGTACTGGATCAAGTGGCTGAGCAATTAGCGCCAGTTGTTCCTGAAGTAACTGACATCATTAAGCACTTGAAGCAAGTCTGCCAAGTGATCGCAACCCGCTACAAAGTACCCATGTACTTTGATTTTACCGATCTTCGTGGTTACAACTACCACACAGGATTAGTGTTTGCGGCTTACGTTCCTGGTTATGGTGATGCCATTGCTCAAGGTGGCCGTTATAACGAAACCGGTGCTGTATTCGGGCGTGCGCGTCCTGCAACGGGTTTCAGTGCAGACTTGAAGGTATTAGCTCAGTTAGGTCGCTTTGCGACGACTCAAGCCAGTATCGTTAAAGCGCCTGCGCCTTATGGTCAATCGCAAGAACAAGAATTATTAGACTTGATTGCCGAGCTTCGTGCTAACGGCAAGCGAGTTGAAGTGCAGCTAAGCGGCGAACTGCCAACCAGCGGTGCACGAGTAGAGCTTAAAGGCGGTCAGTGGAAACTGATCGAATCCAATTAATCTAAATTAGTGAAATGAATTCAATGGGCAAGAACGTTGTCGTTTTAGGCACCCAATGGGGTGACGAAGGTAAAGGTAAAATTGTTGATCTACTCACGGAAAAAGCAACAGCCGTTGTTCGTTTCCAAGGTGGTCACAATGCTGGACACACATTAGTAATCGACGGTGTTAAGACCGCATTGCACTTGATCCCATCGGGTATCTTGCGTGAAGGCGTTCAGTGCATCATTGGTAACGGTGTTGTGGTTGCTCCTGACGCTTTGTTGAAAGAAGCTCGCGCACTAGAAGAACGCGGAGTTCCAGTAATGGAGCGCCTACGTATTTCTCATGCTTGTCCTTTGATCTTGCCTTACCACATCGCTTTAGACCAAGCGCGTGAAATTAAGCGTGGTAACGCTAAAATCGGAACGACTGGCCGTGGTATTGGTCCAGCGTACGAAGATAAAGTTGCTCGTCGTGGTTTGCGTATTGGTGATATGTATCAGCCAGAATTCGCGGCTAAATTAAAAGATGTTATGGAATTCCATAACTTCTCTTTGGTTAACTACTATGGCGTTGAAGCAATCGATTACGAAGAAACGTTAGCGTTATGTATCGATTGGGCAGAGCAGATTAAAGACGTTGTAGTTGATGCTGTTGATTTGGTTCATACCATTCGTGAAGCGGGCGGCGACATCATGTTTGAAGGCGCTCAAGGCACCTTGCTTGATATCGACCACGGTACTTACCCGTTTGTAACCTCTTCTAATACGACTGCTGGTGGTGTTGCTTGTGGTTCTGGCGTAGGTCCTTTGTACCTTGATCAGATCATGGGTATTACCAAAGCCTATACGACTCGTGTTGGTGAAGGTCCTTTCCCAACAGAATTGTTCGACGAAGTCGGAGAGCACTTATCAACAGTAGGCCATGAAAAAGGTACTACAACAGGACGTTCTCGTCGCTGTGGTTGGTTTGATGCGGCATTAGTTAAGCACGCAATTCGTGTTAACTCTGTTAACGCTATCTGCCTAACTAAGCTAGACGTACTTGATGGTTTAGAGACTGTTCGTGTTTGTACTGGTTATCAAGATGCAGACGGTAACAAAATGGGTGTTCCTGCTAGTGCTGATCAGTTCGACAAGATCACACCTGTCTATGAAGACTTACCAGGCTGGAGCGAAAGTACGGTTGGCGCACAATCTTTGGATCAACTACCAGAGAATGCAAAAGCTTACATCCGCTTTATTGAACAAGCGATTGGTGCCCCAATCGATATTATCTCTACGGGTCCTGACCGTATTCAGACCATCGTATTGCGTCATAGCTTTGCGATCTAACGTTTAACAAGTTAGAGATACAAAAAAAACCCAGTTCAAGCAATTGAACTGGGTTTTTTTATGCTTCTTATTTAGCTCAGCTTATTCAGGAGTCAGCATCAGCAGTTTAGAATAGTGCGTTTTAATATTTTCGCGCTTAAACGGAATCTTACGATTCTCTGCCTTCAGCCAAGTCTCTATCCCTTTGTCGTAATACGGGCTCGCTGGGTTGCCAGATTGGCCTCCTGCGTTGGTTAGATACATTGGCTCGTCTAGCGAGAAATCGACCACTAGGCGCATTGCAGGGATGTTCCACACATCATAATCATTACCCACATCGTAACCGGCAACGTTTAGCGTATTACGGCTGCCACCTGCAGGATAAGGGCCTCGATCTAAATACCCCGATAATACCGAAATTCCCCATTGCTCATAAAACGGTAGGAAAGGTTTCATTTGGGTACCGGCACTTTCCCAAGTGTAGTTTTGCAATTGGCCTAACTGCCATTTTGAGGTATCTGCTCCGAGTAACTGTTTGCCGTAGGTCTGCGTGCTCGCTAATGCCTTAGCGATGATTAAGGGTTTGTCTTCTTTAATCTCGGTGGTGACATCATCCCAAAACGGGCTGTCTTCACGTGCTAATAGATGATCTTGGTAAGCGGAGTAGCTGCGGCCATTCATGTTGATGAAAGATTTCCACAGTAGCTTATCTTCTGAATCAACTTTTGTTTTTTCTTCTGCTAGTTCATCATAAAAAATTCCACGAGTCAGCTGGTGATCAAACATCGCCATCACGGCACCAGGCTGTGAATCAACCAGCATGTCACCGTTAAATTCTAAAATGGTTTTAAGCGTTGCTTTGGCTTTTATTTGATCGCCTTTAGAGAGGGAGTCAATGGCCGCCGTCAAAGGTTTTTCTAACTGCTTAAATACCCGCTGAATTTTCACTACCAGAACATCGTGCTGATCGGCTTGCATATCGATACTGGTTTGAGCGGTGTGCTGATCGGTTGCTGAAAGTAGTTGTTTAATACGCTCGCCACGTTCAGGGAAATACCACGAGTTGGTTAAAGTGAAGTCATACTCAGAAGTATCAACGGTTCGGTCATTACCTGTGCTAATAAAACCTTGCGCAGGGTTTAGCACGTAAGGAAATTTTTCCACATCAACATAACCGTCCCAATCGTATTCACCGGTCCAACCAGGTGACGGTAAAAAGCCAGTGCCTTTTTTACGTTGCGGATAATTGCCCGTTACCTGCCAAGCGATATTGTCTTTGTCACCATAGATCATGTTGAGATGTATGTAGCCAACATTCGATATAGCGGCTTTCGCTTCTTCCATGTTTTTCGCTCGCGCCAGATTTAAAAAACCTTCAATAGTTTTATCTGGTTGAGTAGCGGTCCAGCTTAATGCTAATCCGTATTCTTGCTCAGTTTTGACCATCATCATGGTATGAGCAGGATCATTTTGACTTACGGAGTTAATCAATGGGCCATGATGGGTTTCGTGAACGGTAATCGTATCTGTGTCGCCACCACGAATTTTAAAGGTTTCGATACGCTCTTTCGTTGGCAACCATTCACCTTTAAATAAATAATGTTTTTTGCCATCGATGTCTTTTAACTGCTCTAGAAAGATGTCTTGTCCGTCGGCCATTACCATGGTTTCTCCCCATGCAATATGACCGTTATAACCAGCAACGACAGAAGGTAAACCTGCCAAACCGATGCCGGTTGCGTGATAATTTGGGGCATCAACACTCATCATCATCCACACCGAAGGCTGTGATAAGAGGAGGTGGGTATCATTAGCAATAATGCTGGCGTTATTTTTAGTTTTGCTTTTATGCACGCCCCAGTTGTTAGATGCGGCAATGCCTAACGCAGATGTGGTATCCATGATTTTATTTTGAATATTGGCGACAGTAAGCAATTCGTTTTGAACGGCATTCAAGTCGATACCCTCAAGTTTTTTAGCCTCTTCAAACGGTAGTGGTTCGTCCGGATAGCTTGGTACTAACCATGCCGCTTTTTTATGGCCTAATGCTTTGGCTAAGTTGAGATAAGCAACTTCTTCATGTGAGTTAAACGCGACGCCCAAGTTTAAAATTGAAAATAAATAAATAGAGTTCTCAGGTTTCCAAGGCTCAGGCTTATATTTGTTAAGATCAAAATCAAATGGCAGCTTGCCTTGGTGGGTTTCTATATAAGCATTCACACCGCGGCTAAAACTTTCTAATAGCTGTTTGACGGATTCGTCGGTCGTCGAGTATTTTTGTTCAACGATTTGATTAATGCCTAAGGTGCGCATGTATTTATCCATATCTAACGCCACTGGCCCAGCCATTTCAGATAAACGACCTTGCGCTAATAAAGCCATGGAATACATTTGCGCCAAGCGATCACTGGCCATGACATAACCCGTGGCGAAGGTTAAGTCTTCACTGTTGTTGGCTTTAATGGCAGGAATACCAAACTCATCGCGGCGAATTTCGACAGGTGCTTTTAATTCTGAAAATGACAATTCACCGACTTCCTGATCGACTGAATCTTGATACAGATAATTCAATACTGCGCTGCTATCAAAAAATAGCGCAATCACCGAGAAGGTAATGGCCGTAGCTAATAATATTTTTTTAATCATTTAAAGGATAACTCTTATAATTTTTTCGACAGTGTATGCAATCACTCATAGGCTAGAAAGGTGATCCTCTGCCAATGATTTATTATTAAAATTGTTCGTTTAATGGCAGGGTTCGGCAAGAATTAGCGGGGGCGCGAATAGAAATAGAGGTATCAGGTAGGGAGGGTTGATTAAAAAAAGACATAAAAAAACCCGCACTAGGCGGGTTCTTTTTACTTTTACAGAATTAATAGGTTAATGAACTAACCGTATTAAACTCTATTAGCGACGACCCGCACGACGAAGTGCCGCAGGGGTGTAATCACCAGAGCTACGCTCAAAGCCATACTCATAAGAACCAGTCTCTTCATTATCAAGACCTAGTACTAAGTAACGACCCGAGTTTAAGTCATACAGCGCTTCAACAGCATACCAAGGCACTAACGTATCATAGAACATGATGTTATGTGCTTCGGCTACACGCCATAGCTGGCCACGGCCATCGTAGTGATCGATAATCGTTGCTTGCCAGGTATCTTCATCAAGATAAAAAGTACGCTTACCATAAACGTGGCGCTTACCTTCTTTCAAGGTCGCTTCAACTTTCCATACACGGTGTAATTCATAACGTGTTAGGTCTTGGTTGATGTGACCTGCTTTTACGATGTCATCATATTTAACATCGCCGTCATTCAAGCGGTAAGAGTTGTATGGAATGTACATCTCTTGCTTGCCTTTAAGTTCCCAGTCATAACGGTCAGGAGCACCGTTAAACATATCGAAGTTATCAGCAGTACGAAGACCATCAGAAGCTGTACCTGGTCCGTCATAAGCAACCTGAGGAGCACGACGAACACGACGCTGACCTGCGTTATATACCCAAGCTTTACGAGGCTCTTTAATTTGGTCTAGTGTTTCATGAACCAAAAGAACGTTACCCGCTAGACGTGCTGGAGAAACAACATCCTGCTTAAAGTAAAACAAAACGTTAGCATCTTTAGAGGCATCATAATCGGTAAGCTTGTTACGGAAAGTGAATTCGTCTTTAAAGCGAACGATTGAGTATTCACCGTTTGCTTGAGGAGTTGCTTGACCCACAACACGAGAAACACTACCACCACGATAACGTACAATGTGATTCCAAATCGCCTCAACACCCGTTGCTGGGATAGGGAAAGGAACACCTTCTACATAGTCGCTTAGGCCGTTGCCATCTTTAATAAGACCTGTATCTGTCGCGTTTTTCTTAGTCGCGTCATAAATCTCTTTTGGATAAGCAGCAGAACGCTGAGTCGGGTAAACCGGCATGCGATAAGTATCAGGATACTTTTCAAACATTGCCTTCTGACCGTCACTCAACTTGTCAGCGTATTCCTTATAATTTGCTGCAGTGATGGTGTACTTCACCTTATCTGCTGCAAAAGGATTAACGTGCTTGCTGCCGACTGTATAACCCGCTGGCGGAGTGGTTACACCACCGGTCCAAGCTGTTACTTCACCGCTACCGGCTTTTTCTGCGCCCATCGGCGTTAATGTTGTGCCGATTTTAGCGGCATCTGCTGAAGATACACCTGCGTTAGCAGCTGAAACCATCAAGGAAAGCGCAATTGCACTTCCCACTTTTTTATACTGTTTTAGCATTTATATGCCCTCAATTACTCTTTGCAACGAACTAAATTTAGAATGAATAACTTGCCGATAGAGCAATGTTGTCACGGTCTTTAACAGTGTTGTAATCGCCACCATCAAATTGAGTGTAGTTCACACTAACTTGAGTTTGGTTTTGATAAACAAATTTAACACCAATTGCTGTCGTCAAACGCTGATCAATGAACTGAGCACCTGGCTCAGGACCGTTACCCGCATCATATGAAATGGCAACGTTAGGCGTCATGTTTACACCAGAGAACGCGTTGTTGTAATCCATACCTGCACGGAAACGAATACCACCAGAAAGCTGAGTTACGTAGCCTTCGTCGGTACAGTTGTCAGGATTTGCGTTGGCACCTGATTGACCTGCGCCATAGCCTGTAAGGCAAGGGTCAACTGTTCCAGTACCACCTGCTGCTCCTTGAAATGCTGCATAGCCATCATCAACACCCTTAGCATCACCTAATCCGAAGGCCCCAGAGCGGCCATAGCGTGCATCATCAATATCAGGTAAGTCAGGAACATAAGTAGCACCGACCTCAGCAACAACCGCTAAGCGGTCAGCACCAAAAACTTGATCATAAAACTTGATGAAGGTCATCTGAGCTTGCCAGATATCCATTTTGTCATAGCCTTCAAGCACTTCACCGGCTAAGTGTTTCGCATCAGGATTAGTACCACCTACTTCAGCCAAGCGATCTTGATATAAACGGCTTGAAGGTAACGCTAGGCCTGCATAAATTAGCTCAAATGCATTCCACTGAATCGGTGCGTCGGGACGGTAACTAATTTCGCCACTGATTGAAGCACCGCCCTCAGTTGATCTGGCAAAGCTAACCCCCATTAACTGCTGATCTTCTGGGTATACCATTTGATATAAAGGATAGCGGTTATCATGTGTTGCTTCGCTATTGATTTGAGCGCTCGCAGTACCAGTAACTAAACCTAAGGTATCGTAGTTGGTAATTGCACCATTGATGAATGGTAAGCGACTGTGAATATTCATGTAGTAGACACCAAATTCAGTATCACCTAATGCTTCGGAATACCAACGCAACGCTAGACCATATTGACCATCATCACGAGCTTCATTATCCGCTAAGCGCTCAGTAGTTGGAGCTACACGATTTGCTAAGCTAGTACCCTGAGCGATTTCTTCATCACGCAAAGTAAGGTAGTTACGCTCATCATCCGTACCAGCCAATATAACGGGGCCGCAACCATCGGCCGCAAAATCTACTGTCGAGAAAAAAGTGCCGCACGGATCCATGCGAGTTTTTTCCCATTCAAGCTGATAAAACGCTTCAATACTGACATCGGCCGATATGCCTATAGAGGTATAAAACATATTAACGGGCAGTAAGCCTTCTTTTACTTCAGCACCAGGACGGCGGAAAGCAGAAGCATCTACAGGGTTAATACTGTTAATACCACCTTGGATGAAGGTACTTTCACCCCAGCTCACAACCTGGCGACCAATACGGAAGGTTGCTGGCATTTCTCCAAGGTCGTAATCTGCCCATACAAAGGCATCTAGTAAGTCATAACCACTACCAGAAGCATCTTTAGTCGCATCGTTTAGCTCTTTGAATTCGCGCTCGCCATCCATGATTTCAGTATCATAAAAAGCCTTAGCGCGGAAGAAACCACCATAGTTGTTATAGTTGATCTCTAAATCTGTTGAGTACTTAACAACATTGGTATAGATGCTGTTTTCTTTAAAGTTAAGTGTGCCGTCATCATAGTTATATGATGACGCCTTACCTTCAACGCCCATTGCATCGCCATTACCTGGCATTACGTTCTTAGCATCAGGTGCTTCAGTACGCCAAGCTACACCATAGCTGATGGTATTATCCCACTGGATAGTCGTATCACCGAAGTTAAACTCAGTAGCCTGAGCACCAGTGGCCGCTGCCGCTAGCGCAATGGCTAGTGGCAATTTTTTAAATGGATTGTTATTTATTTTTTTCATTATTATATTCCGTATTATCCCGACTATTCAGCGACTGCAGCTGAGATGACTGTTGAGTCTGTAACTTCAGGATCATCACCCATGAATAGTTTAGTGGTCAAAGATATGATTTCAGAGAATGCTGCCTGCTCTGATCCATCAATGCCAGGAGAAGATATAGAGCCATGAGAGCTATCGTCATCATTAAATTTCACTAGGTATTTACCTGTAGTGAAATCAGCTGAACTACCATCAATTTGAGTCGTGCCTAATAAAGCCGCAAGAGGGTCAGTACCCGCTAATGGTGAAGCTGCAGAGTTTGGAACAACTTGATCACCAATAGACTCAATAACCATGTACTTCAAACCAGCAAGGGTTGAAATTCCAGACATTGATTGAGCAAAACTCGCAGGATCAGCAGAATCGAAAGAGCCTTGAAACACATAAAACAATTGATTATAAGACTCACTATTTTCTACTAAACCGAAACCGCCGTCATCTCGAGATGTTGTAACAGGTCCTTTAATGGAAGGACCAAAACTAGTAGATGCTTCTAATAACCGTGGAATCGCTGAGCCAGGCATGCCAAGTACTGCTTCTTTAATAACAGGTAATGCTGCATTACCATCAGGATTTAATGGACCGTTTAAGTTGTTAGTTGCAAGAAACGTTGTACCAACGATACCGCCTAAAGAGTGGCCAATATAGTGAACCTGAGATACATCGATATCCGTTGCATCTGAATCACCATCGATATCCATCGAAGCTAAAGAAGCATTAAGGTTTAACAAATCCATAACCGCTTGACGTAAGTTATCACGCGCTGTTTGCAGATGGACTAGGTTAAAGAATAATGAGCCAGAGCCATTTAAAGACGCATCAGTTCCGCTAACAGCCGTCGGTGAAAATCCTGAAGCAACATTGGTCAGGCCGAAGTGACGTTCCGATACTGTTGCACCGCCGATGTATGCTGCACCAGTAGCAGTTGCAGCAGCAGTTGCAGCAGCAATAACTTCAGGATCAGTTTTAGCAGCAGTTGCAGCAGCAGTTGCAGCAGCAGTTGCAGCCTCAGTGACATAAGCAGTGGCTGCAGCAGTTCCAGCAGCTTCAATTTCTTCCGTAGATGCTCCAGCATTTGCAGGATCAGTTGCAAATGCAGTTGCAGCAGTAGTTGCAGCAGCAGTTGCAGCAGCAATAACTTCAGGATCAGTTTGAGCAGCATTTGCAGCAGCATTTGCAGCAGCAGTTGCAGCAGCAGTGACATAAGCAGTGGCAGTAGCAGTAGCAGCAGCGCTAACTGATACATCTTGAGCGCCAAGCAATAATGCTAACATCGGATCTTCACCAACAAGATCCGTTGGCATCACACCGTGTAATGGAAAGTCCATTGATACCGTAACAAAGCCTTGCTGTGCCATTTCATTGGCAACATCTAATGCATTGGTACGATTACCAAAAATACCATGTTGGTAAATAATAACAGGGTAACCATTTGTAGGCTCTGGAAATGCAGTCGCATCAGGTTTTACAACTAAGATTGGAGCTTTACGCATGCCATTCTTCTTAGCAAAAGGATATAAGCGCGTTACATTCGTTGATGGAGCGGCGACGCCTAAGATAGGTAACAAGCCGTCATCAGCAGCCCATTGGCTAACGATTGTATTACCAGCGCTTTGTTTAACCTGATTGCAGGGGTCTTGAGGATCTACAGCATCAACGGGAGTACATAAGTACCCCGTAGTGGCCGTTGGATCTTGACCTGTGTAAGCGCCCATTGGAGCCGCTAGATAATAAGGAAGATCAATAGTTCCGGATAGAACTTTTGTAGAAGCTTCAAATGATGTATTGAAGGCAGCTAGTGTCAAACCACCAGAACCTGTAGCGGCCGGAAGGCTTATTGCTCTTGGTCCAGGAGTTGGTAAGCTAGCCGCTAGTCCAATAACAGCAGGGATACTTGCAGCAGGAACACCTGCTAGGCCAAGATTTTGACCTGCAGCTGCTTGAGCGGCTGCTGGATCTGTAGGGTTTGCAGCAAAAGCGGCCGCAACAATAGCTCTTAAAGCAGGATCTTGCTTCAGCTGTGCGTTAGCATTACCAGGTGCAGCCATTGTACTTAATACTTCAATACCTCCACCAGTAGTAAAGGTATAAGCCATCACAAGTCCAGTAGTATCTTGTTGTTTAGCTGCTAGGTAGCCTTTCGCACTAGTACTCCAAGTTTTTACTAATTTACGAGCTGGAGCTAATGCTGGGCTTAATAAATCATCATCACTTGCCAGTGTGCGATAATGTCCTGGCATAACCATGGTATTGCCAGCAGTATCTTTAATACTCTTCGCACCGTTATTGGCAATAATTGCTAAATAACGAGTTTTTGATGTTAGCGGCTTGGTTAAATTAACGCGTAAAGCATACTTGTCAGCTTCGCCTTCAGGAGTGGCGTATTTAACTGTTGAAACGGTGAAATCAGCAAATTCAGTTTTGAAAGGGCTCGCCGCATCTAGAGTTCCGGTGATTGGATCAGAATAATTCAACGGTACAAGAATTAAGTTAACGCCAGGAATAACAGTAGATGCATCAACATTGCCTGACATAGGGATGTCTAACTCTGCATTGATCGAAACGCCGTCCATTTCATTCAGAGCGTTTAATACAGGGTTATAACCAAATTCACCAGGTGCGATTAATACACGAGTATTACCATCTGCAGCATATGAATATGCGCCAGCATGGTACAGAGTGCCATCGGCATCTTCAGGAAATTTGGTCGATTCATCGTCATTTTTTGGAAAACCAAACAAAAAATCAGTTGCTAAAGGCAATTGGCCTCGCGCTGGATTAAATAAAGGAGAAACTGTTGCTGGCGCTTGGCCAGGCTGGCCAGCCAGAATTGGATCCGCTGCTACTTCGTTATTATCGGCCGTACTACTGATATTACAGGCCGTTAGTCCCGCTGTGCTTGCAGCAATTGCGAGACTAAGGAGGGTCTTCTTCACCATAGGTCTACCTGTCTTCTTTTGTTATGTTTATTGTTAATAAATTAGAAAAGATCCTTTTGGCCCATTTCTAACAGATACCACGACTATAAACGCCTATCTGATCAACCTCATCACTCTTTAGTATGATTCGGCTAAGTAATTCTTCGAGTTTTTGTGTCAACATGTAACAAGCTAGACCATTTTTATTGTTTCTGCCTGAAAAACACTCTATTTTTTGCTTACTCATCAGTACTGTAAATTTACTTAACTGCTCTGCAAGGCTTATATATTAAGGGTTTTGGCGATTATTTGATTTAGATCGGGTTGTTGACGCGGGTAAAGCGCGGTGTGACTACTCCAATAGCTTCAGATCGCATACAATAACGCCTTTGTTTTATCGCAACTTACAATTCAATCTTTTGAGGAAACTGAAATGGCTAAGCAAGACAACGTTGTAATCGTAGGTGCTGCTCGTACTCCTATGGGTGGTTTTAACGGTAGCCTAAGCTCAATCAGTGCGACTGATCTTGGCGCAATTGCTATTAAAGAAGCGGTTTCTCGCGCAGGTATTAATGGCGCAGATGTAGAAGAAGTTATCATGGGTAACGTTCTACCTGCTGGTCTTAAGCAAGGCCCAGCTCGTCAAGCAATGCGTAAAGCGGGTCTTGAAGACGCCACAGGCGCAACGACGATTAATAAGCTTTGTGGTTCTGGTATGAAAGCTACGATGTTTGCTCACGATGCTATTAAAGCGGGCTCGGTTAATATCGCTGTTGCTGGCGGTATGGAATCTATGTCGAACGCGCCTTATATTCTTGAAGGTGTTCGTACTGGTTTACGCATGGGCGCGGGTAAGGCACCAGAAGATCACATGTTCTTAGATGGTCTGCAAGATGCTGAAACAGGTCGTCTAATGGGCTCTTTCGCTCAAGACGTAGCCACTCAAAAGGGCTATACCCGTGAAGAGATGGATGATTATGCAATCATGTCTTTATCACGCGCTAAAGCAGCAATCGAAGGTGGTTTGAATACTGCTGAAATCGTTCCTGTTACCGTTAAGTCTCGCAAAGGCGAAACCGTTGTTGAGAATGACGAACAGCCATTCAACGCCAACATCGAAAAAATTCCTACTTTGCGTCCAGCTTTCGCAAAAGATGGCACTATTACAGCGGCTAACGCTTCTTCAATCTCTGACGGTGCTTCTGCCTTAGTATTGATGCGTGAAAGCACGGCTGAAGAAAAAGGCGCGACGCCTTTGGCTCGTATTGTTGCGCACAGCACACAGTCTCAGCATCCTTCTGAATTCACGATTGCTCCTTGTGGCGCAATTGAGAAAGTTTTGGCTAAAGCAGGCTGGGCTAAAGAAGATGTGGATTTGTTCGAAATCAACGAAGCGTTCGCAATGGTTGCAATGATGCCGATTCGCGATCTTGGTTTAGACATTGAAAAAGTAAACATCTACGGTGGTGCTTGTGCACAAGGTCACCCAGTAGGTTCTACGGGTTCTCGTTTGATCGTTACGCTAATCAATGCGCTTAAGAATACTGGCGGCACAAAAGGTGTTGCGGCGCTTTGTATTGGTGGTGGTGAAGCGACAGCGGTTGCAATCGAACTGGTTTAGTTTCATTGCTATCCGGTTAGCATAATTGCTCGCTATAACGTGTAAAAAGAAGCCGCTGCTATGCCATCATAGCAGCGGCTTTATTTTGGAAGGTCAAAAATGTCAGAGCAAAAGAAAATGTCAGAACAAAAGAAAGACGCAGCTATTAAAGGTAGTGAAATTAAAGGTAATGAAGCAGAAGAGTTCATAAAGAGAATCGTTCTAAAAGTGTTATTGAGCACCGTAGTGTTGGTAGTTGGTGTGGGTATTGCTGTTTATTACACCAGTGGTGCTGTTTAGTCAGAAAACCGTTATTCAGCATAAAGCTCCAAACAGTCTTCTTGAAAAGAGATAGTCACATGATGGTAGAACCGCTTTCTGAGCGCATGCTGAATAACAAACAACACTGGCAACAAGTTGGCAGTGAAATATTACAACACTTCGCCTGCACTGAAGATTATGCCGGAATAGGTCGCTGCATTGATTTATGGAAGCAGCAAGGCGACCTTGTTGAGCGTAAATATAAAGAAACCGAAGTCTTAGATGGTTTGGGATTTTTACTGGGTGAGCTGTGTATTCAAGAGTTCGGTGGTACTTGGGTATGGATCACCGACGAGCATGGATCAACCCCAGCAATCTGTCATGCGGGGGCAGAAACCGTTAGCTATATTATCGACACAATCTCTCGTCGACTGCGTGATGAAAGCTGTGCAGAAGACGAGATTCCAACGATTGTGGCGATGTATGAACGCAGCCAGTTTAACCAACTTAATTAATCTCTGGTTGTCGTTTTCTATTGGTTTAAAGTAACTGTTTCTAATATTTCAGAAGGGTTGGCTTTAATGTTAACGATTTTCTGCTGGTTAATGAGGGCGTTGTTATTTTTTAGCGCCCCCGAAGAAAATTGATTAAATATCAAATTCAATTCAGCTGAATCTACATCAGAAGTGTTAATCCAGTTAACCTCTGTGATTTCGCCTTCATTCTGAAGTCTATAGATATTAGTTTCGGGATATTCATCAAATGTCGAAACACTAATGAAATACTTGAATTTACATGCCCCTTGAGTCTCTACAAAGCAGCTTTCTTTATGAATTGGCGCGCTATAAAGTCTGATTAGCAGATGTTTATCAATCTCCGCACTGTACTCGTTTAGCACTTTTATATCGCCAAATGCTAACGCATTCTGTAAATCATTATCTAAAGACGCACAGCCTGAAGTCATTATTATGATAAATAGTATGAACAATTTCATTATATGCCTCTTTAGTTGACGGACAGATGAATGTGATCGCCTTGGCCAGAAACTTGATGGTTGTTTCCTAGCTTCTTTTTCATAAAGGGGCCAAAATTTTCTCTTCTATGTATATAGCTTTCAAATTCAGTCTGCATTGCATCTACGACTGCTTTTACCAGTGCATTTCCAGGATAAAAAAACTGACATCTTATTTCCATTGATACGCGAAATATCAACTGCTTTTCCATCACCTTGGACATGCCTACTAGGAGAAGTATGCTGGTCATTAGCTGAAGATATGTATATTTTATTTAGCAAATGACCTGCGGCAATGCCAGGTTTTACTACTTTATTAAGAGCATCAATGACTCTCTGATCAACGCTTGTATTTACAGCATCAGAAAACTCAATTTCTACCCCATTAATATTATTTGGAATAGCTGGCATATATCAACCCTTTAATCGCGTTATAAGCGTGGATACTTTAGTTGTTCTTTGAGGCTATTCATATTAATAATGTACAAATTAAGGCTAAATCATTACTCATTGAGTAATCGCTTGTGAATGAAGTTTTGTTAGCGCAGCCAGTTTAACCAACTGAATTAATAAACGGCATCTTCGTGAAGTTGAGCAAGTCATCGTGGATAAATGAATAGCCTAGTTGCTCTGTCACTTTTTGATTGCTAATGACTTTGCCCACGGAGTCTGTTTGCCCTGAAAATACAGGCTCGTATTCCCCTAAGTGATTCAGTGCAGCTTTATAAAACTCACGACGCGTTGGGTGTTGTGATGCGCAGGCATTAAATACTTCACCCCAGCAATTCTGTTTGATCACCGCATTGATAATGCCAATGCAATCATCACGATGAATCATGTTCACTCTCGCGTCAGGGTTTTTGATGGTCTTACAATAGGTAGAATCATCATCGTTTGTCGTTAAGAAAAAACGCCCAGGGTGGCGTTGATAGCCAATTAAGCCCGAGAAGCGAATAATCGTTGTTTCAAAATGATCATTAGCCTGAAACATCGACTCAATGGTGAGCAGAGGGCAGGGCTTTAATTGCTGAAGGCTGTCTTCTGTCACCGCCGCAGAATCAAGATTGGCCGAGTTTGTATAAACCGATGTTGAACTAATAAACAATACTTGCTGAATCGTCGACTTCTCAATCTCTGAAATCAGTTGAGCGAATGCCTCAATACTCTTAGACGTAATATTAATAATAAGAATGTCGGCCTGAAGGAAGTCATTCTCATGGCTGTTTTTACGCACATCAGACACATCGATATCATAAGCGTGCGCTTCTATACCCGCTTTTCGCAGGTGAGTTAAGCGTTCTTGGCTACGTGAAGAAGCCTTAACGTGAAAGTTCGCTTGGCTAAGTTCAATGGCCAATGGAAATCCTAACCAGCCACTGCCTAAAATGCTGATGCGTTTCATAGTATTTTAACCTTGGTGCTTCTATATAAGAGGAGTAATTAGCCTGTCTAACAGGAGGTTACCCTTGCCTTTCAAAAATTGACCTTTACAATCGCGGCTAAAGTGATCATACCCAATCAAATTAGTGAAGTCGTGTCATGAACCGTAAAAAGAAAATTAAACAGATTTTAACCAAAAAAATGAAAAAGGCGAATGCCAAGCTAGCCCCTAAAGACGGTAAGCCCGCTTATGTGTCAAAAGCGGATCGTGCAGCGGCCGAAGCAGAAGAGCAACCATCGACCGAGGTTGAATAGCGATCTTGAATAGCGATGTTAAATGTCATAGGAAAGTAAAACCCTCCTTAAACTATTAACGACATAAGTCATTCTTATTTCGTAGCAGATGCTTTATCATGCCTCCATCCCAGGGGGTGGCAAGTTAATTCGATGAAGAGTCGATCTAATGAGCCTGAGATGCCATGCAAACTCCTTGAACCTGATCCGGTTAATACCGGCGTAGGAATGGGCAGTTGAATTGATAATTAGTTAACCGACAGTTATTGAGCCGATGGCTAATAACCGATCGTTATTAAATCGACATGATACGCTTACTACGCTCGACCGGGTCTTCTCTTATTTTTGAGGCAGACCTAACCAATGAAAACCCTAGCTTTACCCTATGCAATAGCGACCGCTATTAGCACTTTTATGATTTCCACTATGGCTATTGCCGACACGACAGCTACAGAACAAGCACAAGATATTGTTCAGCTTGATGTTGTTACTGTTAGTGCGGATTTTCGCGATACCAATGTTCAAGAACTTCCAGAAGCGGTAACCGTTATTGGTGCAGATAATATTGCATTGCGAAGTGCTGAGCACCTTGAGTCTGTTTTAAGTTTTGCCCCAAATGTTAACTTTTCTTCAGGTTCATCTCGTGGTCGTTATTTCCAAATACGCGGTATTGGTGAGCGCAGCCAGTTTGTTGATCCTGTCAATCCATCTGTGGGCTTGATGATCGACGGTATCGATATGACAGGCTTAGGCGGTGCAGCGACTTTATTTGATGTGCAGCAAGTTGAAGTATTGCGTGGCCCACAAGGTACTCGTTTTGGTGCCAATGCATTGGCCGGTATGATTAATATACAAACCAAGGCCGCTACTAAAGAAACCGAAGGTTATGTTGCGGGTAAATTTGGGAATTATAATACCCATGGTCAGAGTGCCGCAATTTCGGGTTCTATCGCTGATTATGTACAAGGGCGGATAGCCGTTAATAGCTTTAAAACTGATGGTTATATGGAAAATGAGCATTTAGATAAGAAGAATACCAACGCCATTGATGAAGTAGTTGCACGTGGTAAGTTAGCGGCTCAAATGACCGCAAGCACTAATGTCGGTTTAACTTATTTATATGCAGATATCGATAACCGTTATGATGCCTACAGCCTTGATAATAACCGCACAACCTACTCTGATGAACCTGGCGTTGATACGCAAGATACCCATGCGTTTGCTTTCACGTTAGATTCAAAACTTAACAGTTCAGTCATTCTAGAAACAGAAATTACCACGTCAAAAAATGATGTTAAATACAGCTATGACGAAGATTGGGCGTATGGGCAGTACACTCGGATTTCAGATGAGCCAGCTTATACCCCAGATCCCTGTGACCTCACTCAAGGGCCGTGCTTAGTCGATTTTGATGGCTACAGTGCTACTGATGAATATCTACGCAAGTACCAGCGCAATAGTATTGATGTGCGTTTATTGTCGGCAGAAGATGGCCGTATATTTGCTGAGACAACAGATTGGGTTGTAGGCATTTATCATCAAACCCGCAATGAAGAACTGACTAGAAATTATACTTGGGACCCTCAGTATACCAGTGAGCTTAAAGTAACCAGTTCATCAGTTTATGCAGAATTAACCACCACTTTAAATGATAACAACAGAATTATTTATGGTGCGCGTGCTGAGCAATGGCGCAATGATTTTGTAAACAGTTTAAATACCAATAGTGATGAAACAGAAATCCTATTCGGCGGTAAAGTAACGTTTGAAAGTTTGCTTAACTACAATCACTTAACCTACTTATCGCTAGCGCGAGGATATAAGGCCGGTGGTGCAAACTCAGCTACGGTTGTGAGTGAAGATAAGCGTACTTTTGATACCGAATATAACAATACGCTTGAGGTGGGCTTAAAGTCTTCTTTGCTTAATGATGAGTTAGTAACGCGTATTGCTGCTTTTTATATTCAGCGTAAAAACCAACAAGTTAAACAATCATTTGCGACACAAGAGCCGGGAGAATCTCCAAAATTCACCGACTTTATTGCCAATGCTGCTGAAGGTATTAACCAAGGGTTAGAAATTGAGAGTCAGTGGCAGTTATTAGAGAGCTTACGTTGGGACTTATCGTTAGGTTATTTAAACGCTGAGTTTGTTGATTATGAAGTGAGCGCGCAAGATGAAGATGACACGACTAAAACGATTGATAAGAAAGGTCGAGCTCAGGGCCATGCTCCAGAATACAGTTTAGCAACCGGGTTAAGCTTAGCGGTGACACCTGCGGTTACTTTTTCTATTGAATCAGAAGCAAAAGATAAATTTTATTTTTCTGATAGTCATGATGAACAATCCAAAGCTTATGTTTTATGGCATGCACGAGTTGCGTATGATAACGGGCCATTTCAGGCTGCTATTTATGGTAGAAACTTAACCAATAAAGACCAAGAAGTTCGTGGCTTTGGTGGATTTGGTAATGACCCACGTGATGGTTATGCAGAAAATAGATATATTCAATTAGGCGAGCCTCGGTTAGTGGGTGTTGAAGCACGTTACTTATTCTAAGTTTTTATAAATGAAATAGCGCTAATAAAAAAATTAGCGCTGGCGTAAAAATAGTAAAATCACCATGAATTGATAAAAGTTGAGAGCTTAATTATGACGCAAGAAGCATTACAGTTATCAGTAGAAATCAGCAAATACCCATTGTCGGAAAATTACATTCCGGCCATCAAAGATTTTATCGAACGCTTACAAGCGACAGAAGGTTTGAGTGTGGTGGGTAATACCATGAGCACTCAAGTATTCGGCGATTATGATTTGGTGATGGATACGCTGAAAGATGAGATGCGTCGCTCTTACGAGCAATTTGGCAAAGCCATTTTTGTGTGTAAATTTATTGGGGCTAATTTAGATCCCGCGTTAAATCCTCATGGCGATTTATAATCGCCCTATTTAAATTCAGATAGAAAGCTATCGTGATAACGACAGGATAATTTAGTGGACGCATTTTACGAAGGCATCATCGCTGCCGCACAGGCAATGAGTATTTGGGAAGTGGTTGCGGTGATACTGGGTATTGCTTATCTCGTTTTGGCCATGCGCCAAAGCATTTTGTGCTGGTATGCAGCCTTTGGTAGTACGGCTATTTTTAGCTGGCTATTTTGGGACGTAAGCTTAGTCATGGAATCAGGATTAAATGTCTATTATTTGATAATGGCAATCTATGGCTGGTCGGTATGGCGTGGAAATAAAGAGAAAAGCGAAACTAATGTCGCCATAAAAACCTGGTCGTTATCGCGTCATGCTTTAGTGATTTCTGGCGTTATATTAATGAGCCTAGCAACAGGCTATGGCTTAGAAAAAAATACCAGCGCCGCACTGCCATACTTAGATTCTTTTACTACTTGGGGTGCGGTGATCACCACGTATATGGTGGCGCAAAAAGTATTAGAAAATTGGTTATACTGGCTAGTGATCGATACTGTCGCCATCTATTTGTTCATCGATAGAGAATTGTATTTAACGGCATTATTAATGGTCGTCTATGTCGTATTAGCAACTATCGGTTGGTTTATGTGGCTCAAAGAATACCGCCAACAAACTGAATTACCTTCTAATCAGGCAGTTGTTTAAACATGAAGTTAGCAGACATTTTGGATGATTGGCCGTTCTGGGGAATCTCCACAAAACCGATTGAACCGCATCAAGTTAAAGTACTCATTGGCGGCTTAACGAATTCTTGTTATCAACTTTCATTAGACAGTGGCGAGTATATTATTCGAATCAGTGCTGATAATACGCAAGCGCTAGGCATTGATCGGCAAGTTGAAAAAACGATTCATCAATGGGTGTCTCGTTTAAATTTTACCAGCGCAATACGCTACTGCGATGATGAAGATCGCTATTGGATTCGTGATTACATTGAGGGTGAAGTTTTATCTGATAATGTAGCGGCGATGAGTCAAAATACTCTGGTTTATTTGGTCGAACAGTTAAAAGCTTTACACCAAATACCGGTAGAAATAGATTTGCCTGTCGTTAATATTAGCGAAAAAGCAGAAGCCTATTGGAAGATGCTTGAGCAGCGTGATCCTGAGAATGACATCATTAAAATGAAGCCGCTGATGCAGGTTGCAATGAGTGAACCTCCGGCTGGAAAATTCTGCCTTTGCCATCTCGATCCTGTATTAGCGAACTGGCTTTATACCCAAGATGGATTGCAATTATTAGATTGGGAATACGCAGGTTTCGCACATCCTTTATGGGACTTAGCAGCACTGTATCAAGGAATTAAACATGGCATCATGCAGTCTATTAGCCCCGCAAGTGATGGCATTAGTAACAATAGTCACCCTGAAATCGAAAAAGATTTAGAAGAAAATATTCTGGCCTTGTATGGCGTGACAGACTTAGTCGCATGGCGCAGAGCCTGTGTTCAAATGGAATATTTGTCATCACTTTGGTATCAAGCTCAAGGAAAAATGGCCTAATTTAGGGCCTTTCTGGGCCTGTTTCCTTGTTATGAGCGGCTCAGATGTTAGACTTGTTCTAAATTGAATGACCATTCAACGGGACGATCAGTGTAACTATGGCTAGAGTCGGCACAGAAAAATTACGCAAAAAAGAATTAATCGAAGCAACTATTGAGTCCATAGAAAGCCATGGTTTTCAAGGAACAACGATTTTAACCATCAGCCGCCGAGCGAACTTATCGGCAGGCATCATCAGCCACTATTTTGGCAGCAAGCAAGGTCTTATTCTTGCGACCATTCGTCATCTTCTAGAACAATTAAAGCAAGGCTTGCTACAGCAAATTGCAAACTGTGAACAACCTCTTACACCTGAGTTAAGACTGCAGATGATTGTGGATACCAACTTTGCTTGCTTCCAACAATCAACATCGGTAACGAGAACTTGGTTATGTTTTTGGGCACAGGCTCTACACGACCCAGAGCTTGCACGCTTACAAGCGGTAAACAGTAAGCGCCTACTGCAAAATTTATTGTATTCCTACCGACAAGCAATCCCAGATAAAGAACAAGCACTTTTAGCGGCAACAATGACCGCCGCTATGATCGACGGCTTATGGCTAAGAAGCAGCTTGAGCAAAACCAGCCAAGATGAATTCAAAAAAGCTGAACACGTATGTAAGCAGTTTATTTCATCGCAATGTCAGCTAGGAAAAACATTATGATTTTGAAAAATTTTATCAACGGAAAATACCTTGATAATAGCAGTGGCCTAACCTTTGATGTTATTAACCCTGCGACCGGGCTAGTGGCGTATAAAGTTGAAGTTGCTGACGAAAAAATTCGTAATGCTGCCATTGAAAGTAGTCAGCAAGGTTTTGAAACTTGGTCGGCGATGACGGGATTCGAACGTAATCGTATTTTATTAAAAGCCGTATCGTTATTACGCGAACGCAATGACGAGCTGGCTAAAATTGAAGTGATTGATACTGGCAAACCTTGGCAAGAAGCGTCGGTTGTCGACGTAGTAACCGGTGCCGATTCTATAGAATACTTCGCTGGCTTAGCATTAAGTATTGAAGGTAGCCAGCAAGATTTAGGCGGTGATTTTTATTATACCCGTCGCGAACCCTTAGGGATTTGTGCAGGCATCGGTGCATGGAACTACCCATTGCAAATCGCTTGCTGGAAAGCCGCACCTGCGTTGGCGTGTGGTAATAGTATGATCTTTAAACCATCAGAAGAAACCCCGCGTGGTGCGTTAAAGCTTGCCGAAATATTGACTGAAGCGGGTGTGCCTGATGGCGTATTTAATGTTGTTCAGGGCGACGGTGAAGTCGGAGCTTGGTTAACGGCACACAATAAAATCGCTAAGGTTTCTTTCACCGGAGAAGTAGGTACCGGTAAAAAGGTCATGGCTTCGGCGGCGACGAATCTGAAAGACGTGACGATGGAATTAGGCGGCAAGTCGCCATTGATTATCTTTTCAGACGCCGATCTTGATGACGCGGTATCGGCTGCGATGCTCGGAAACTTTTATACTCAAGGTGAAGTGTGCACAAACGGCACTCGCGTTTTTGTACAAAAAGAAATCTATCCACAGTTTATTGCTCAGTTAAAAGAGCGCACTGAGAAAAACATTATTACGGGTGATCCAATGGACCCAGCAACTAACTTTGGTGCGCTAATCTCAGAAAAGCATCAGCAGCTGGTTCTAGGCTACATCGAAAAAGGCACCCAAGAAGGTGCCTTTCTTCTTTCTGGTGGTCATGCATTAAAACCAACGGGTGTTGAAGGCGGTTACTTTGTTGCGCCGACTATTTTTACCGATTGCCATGATGATATGACGATTGTGAAAGAAGAAATTTTTGGCCCTGTTATGTCGGTGTTAACCTTTGATACTGAAGAAGAAGTCATTCAGCGTGCTAACGATACTGAATTTGGTTTAGCCGCAGGTATTTTTACCAACGATATACGCCGTGCTCATCGCGTTGTTAAGCAAATGGAAGCTGGGATTTGTTGGATTAATGCGTATGGCGCTTCGCCAGCAGAAATGCCTGTAGGTGGTTATAAGCTTTCAGGTATCGGTCGTGAAAATGGATCGTCCACGATGAATCAATATACTCAAATTAAATCTGTCTACGTGGGCATGCAGCCACTAGAAAATCCTTTTTAATATTTGCTGTGATGCTGATTAGGTGAAAAGTAAAATGAAAAATCAAGTGAGCACACTGCGCTACGATTATATTATTGTCGGTGCTGGTTCGGCAGGCTGTGTATTAGCCAACCGCTTAACTGAAGATCCAAATACAACGGTTCTATTATTAGAAACCGGCGGTAGCGATCGCAGTATCTTTATTCAAATGCCAACGGCTTTATCGATTCCGATGAATACCAAAAAATACGCATGGCAATTTGAAACAGAAGAAGAGCCTCACTTAGATAATCGAAAAATGCATTGCCCGCGCGGCAAAGTATTAGGCGGATCATCCTCCATTAATGGCATGGTTTATGTTCGTGGACATGCTAAAGACTTTGATGAGTGGGAAGAGAAGGGCGCAACGGATTGGAATTATGCAAGCTGCTTACCGTATTTTAAAAAGTCAGAAAATTGGGCGCTCGCTTCGGATAATTCAGCGACCAGTGAGTACCGAGGCACCCAAGGTCCACTGGGTGTGAATAATGGCAACCAGATGAAAAACCCTTTATACCAAGCATTCGTTGATGCTGGTGTAGAGGCGGGTTACATGGACACCTCAGACTATAATGCCAAGCAGCAAGAAGGCTTTGGCCCAATGCATATGACCATTAAAAATGGCGTACGTTGGTCAACGGCCAATGCGTATTTAAGACCAGCGTTAGCACGACCTAATTTAACCGTCGTGACGCATGCATTGGTACATAAAATTTTACTCTCGGTCGATGGCTCAGAGAAAAAGGCCACGGGTATTCGCTATGAGCGCAAGGGCAGTATCATTGATGTTCATGCAAATACTGAAGTTATTTTATCGGCGGGCTCAATTGGTTCACCGCACTTATTGCAACTGTCTGGTATTGGCGAAAAAGAAACATTAGAAAAAGCAGGCATCGAATGTCTGCATGAGTTACCTGGTGTGGGTGAGAACTTACAGGACCATTTAGAATTTTATTTTCAATTCAAATGCAAACAACCTATTACGCTCAATGGAAAATTAGATTGGTGGAATAAGTTATTAATTGGAGCACGCTGGTTCTTTTTTAAGAAGGGCTTAGGGGCAACCAACCACTTTGAATCGTGTGGCTTTATTCGTTCGAAAGCGGGTATTGAATGGCCTGATTTACAATACCATTTCTTACCAGCAGCCATGCGTTACGATGGGCGAACGGCTTTTGATGGTCACGGATTTCAAGTGCACATCGGACATAACAAGCCAACGAGTCGCGGCACGGTTAAAGTGACCAGTGCTGATCCTAAAGCACACCCAAGCATTCGCTTTAATTACCTGTCGACAGAAACCGATAGAGAAGGTTTCCGCGATTGTGTGAAACTCACGCGCGAAATTATCAATCAGCCGGCCTTTGATCAATATCGCGATGATGAAATTCAACCGGGCCAGCACATTCAAACTGACGAAGAAATAGATGCGTTTGTAAGATCGAATGTTGAAAGTGCTTATCACCCATCGTGTACCTGCAAAATGGGAACGGATGAGATGTCAGTTGTCGATCCACAGACTCGAGTGCGCGGGGTTAGCAATCTTCGTATTGTCGATTCTTCGATCTTCCCAACCATACCCAATGGCAACCTTAACGCACCGACGATTATGGTAGCGGAACGGGCAGCTGATTTGATTAAGTCGGCGGGTATGTTGCCACCGAGCCAGGCAGAGGTCTCGATGGCCCCAGATTGGGAAACAGTTCAACGTAGTAAGTTTTAAAATTAAGCTAAGCTTAAACTTAATACTTACTCGCTCATAAACTAAACGCTAATTAATAAAAACCACAAAGGATAAAAGCATGATGATGAAAACCTTAGCACTATCGGCGAGCTTGCTAGCAGCAAGTTTCAGCCATGCAAACGAATGTGAAACAGTACGTTTTGCTGATGTTGGCTGGACAGATATTACTGCGACGACTGCACTATCTTCTGTTGTTTTAGAAAGTATTGGTTATAAAACAAAGACTCAAGTTTTATCGGTACCGATTACTTATAAATCGTTAGAAAATAAAGACATTGATGTGTTTCTAGGTAATTGGATGCCAACAATGGAAGCCGATATCAAGCCTTACCTTGAAAATGGTTCTGTAGAAAGCATTAAGAAAAACTTAGAAGGCGCTAAATATACCCTAGCGGTACCTAAAGCAGTTTATGATGCTGGCGTTAAAACATTCGCCGACATCGCCAAGTTTGCCGATAAATTTGATAACCGCATTTACGGTATCGAACCAGGTAACGATGGCAATCGCTTGATTCAGACAATGATCGATCAAAATGCGTTTGGCTTGAAAGGATTTGATGTTATCGAATCGAGCGAAGCAGGTATGTTATCGCAAGTTAAGCGTCAGACTCGTCGTAATAAATGGATTGTTTTCTTAGGTTGGGAACCACATCCAATGAACTCAAACTTTGAGTTAGCCTACCTAGAAGGCGGCGATGATTTTTTTGGTCCTAATTTAGGCGGCGCAAATATTCATACTAACGTCCGTAAAAACTACACGGCAGAATGTAAGAATGTTGGCCAGTTCCTGAATAACCTAACGTTTACGTTAGAGATGGAAAATGAAGTGATGGCGGCAATTTTAGATGCGGGTAAGAAGCCAAATGTTGCTGCAAAAGAGTGGATCAAAAAGAATCCTACAATTTTGGATGCTTGGTTAAAAGACGTAACCACACTAGACGGTCAACCTGCATTAGCTGCTGCTAGCGCTGTCTTGAAATAGATACCACCTTAGTCGGTAATCTGAAGTAACGATAGTCAAAGCAACATTCATCATACAAAGAGGCTGCGAGTAGTAATAACTGCTCGCAACAAGAAATTTCATGGAACAGTTTAAATTACCTTTGGGTAATTACATCGAAACATTTGTCGACTGGTTAGTTGATAATGGCGCATCATTCTTTGATGCCATATCTGAATCACTAGAATGGCTGATTAGCTTATTCACTAATGCACTACTCTGGCTAAACCCAATAGCGTTTATTGCCATAGTCGTCGCCATCGCTTTGTACTTTCGACGTTCCGTTGGATTGGCTATTTATGCTGTTGTGTCATTAACCCTGATCTGGAATTTAGGTTATTGGGTTGAGACCATGCAGACCCTTGCATTGGTTTTGTATGCCGCGTTTTTCTGTATGTTGATTGGATTACCGATTGGTATTTATGCGGCGCATCATGCTAATTTTTATAAAGCGTTGCAGCCCGTTTTAGATCTTATGCAAACAGTTCCTACCTTTGTATACCTAATACCTACCCTAACTCTTTTTGGTTTAGGCGTTGTGCCAGGATTAATTTCTACTATTATTTTTGCGATTGCTGCGCCGATACGTTTAACGTATTTAGGCATTTCAGAAGTGCCTCACGATATTCTTGAAGCGGGTCGATCATTTGGTGCGACCAAGCGCCAAATATTATTCCGTATAGAATTGCCTGCTGCAGCAACCAGCATCGCTGCCGGTGTAACGCAATGCATTATGTTGTCGTTATCGATGGTCGTGATTGCCGCACTAGTAGGAGCCGATGGTTTAGGTAAGCCCGTAGTGCGAGCTCTAAATACCGTGGATATTGCCAGTGGCTTTGAGGCGGGCTTAGCCATTGTATTGTTAGCCATTTTACTTGATCGTATTTTTAAAGCGGAGCAAGCAAAATGATTAATATTAAAAATCTAGATGTCATTTTTGGTGAACAACCAGAGCGTGCTTTACCGCTATTAGACCAAGGACAAGAACGCGAAGAAATTCGCAATAATACCGGTTTAGTCGTAGGTGTTAATAATGCGAACTTGCAGATTAAAAAAGGTGAGATTTGTGTATTGATGGGGCTGTCAGGTTCTGGAAAATCAAGCTTGTTACGCTGCATTAATGGTTTGAACGATACGACTCGTGGTTCGATCGAAATTGATCATGAAGGCGAAGTTATTGACCTAGTCAGTGCCGACGCCGATACATTAAGAGCCGTTCGCACAAAACGTATGTCGATGGTTTTTCAAAAGTTCGCATTGATGCCTTGGTTAACGGTGGCGCAGAATGTTGCAATGCCACTTGAGTTGCAAGGCTTAGATAAAAAAGAAATTAAGCAACGTGTTGATACTCAGCTTGAACTGGTGGGTTTACAGCAATGGGCAAAACTAAAGCCGAGTGAGTTATCGGGTGGCATGCAACAGCGCGTTGGTTTAGCGCGTGCGTTAGTGACTGAGTCCGATATTTTATTGATGGACGAGCCGTTCTCGGCCTTAGATCCATTGATTAGAACTCAGCTTCAAGATGAATTAATTCAGCTGCAAGAAAAACTTAATAAAACCATTATTTTTGTAAGTCATGATTTAGATGAGGCCCTTAAATTAGGGACGAATATCGCAATTATGAAAGATGGTGAGATTGTTCAGCAGGGCAAGCCAGAAAGTATTGTATTGAACCCTGTGAATGATTATGTAAAGCAATTTGTAGCTCACACTAATCCGATTCATGTACTAAAAGCAAAATCAATTATGCGACCTATCAGTGACATGACGTTCACTGAAAGAGGTTACTGTTTGAGTAAGCGACATGATTATTGGTTGAGCGCAAACCAGCAGCAAGTTTATTACCGAGGAGCAGAATTCTCTCCTCAAATGTGGCAAAACGGCCAAGACATTGTTAAGTTATCAGCAGCGCCTACGTGCGTCGCTGCTGATACTGGCATGCAAGACGTAATGGAAATCCGTTACCATACCGACCACGCGGTCTTTATTATGAAAGATCTTGATGAAGATTTAGATGATGCTGAGAAGGTTCATGGTGACGAAAAAATTCAAGGAGTCATTGGTGATAAGGAACTGTATCACACCTTGTTAGGCAAAATGATGTTGAATGACTAGACTGTTATTTAGTTATGTTATAAATGACAGATGATAAAAATATAATGGAGATCCAAATGAAAAAAATCTTATTAGCGACTGCAGTTACTTCTGCAATGTTACTTCCTACGCTGGCAGCAGCTGATTTATCTGCAACAGCGGGCATCGTGTCTGATTATACCTTTAATGGTGTGAGTCAAACTGATAATGGCCCAGCACTTCAGCTAGGCTTGGATTATGGTACTGATGATTTTTATGCAGGCACTTGGGTTTCGAATGTAGATTTTGGTGACGATACTAATCTTGAGTGGGATTTTTATCTGGGACAATATTTTCAAGTAAGCCAAGCATTGAGTGTTGATACGGGTATTGCTTATTATACTTACCATGGTCAAAACAAAGTAGACGAGTCTTTTCCAGGTGCTGACGATGGTGCAACGGCTTCTGACGATGGTGCTTATGCTGAAGTTTATGGCAAGTTTGGGTTTGCTTCTGGTGTTGGTTTCACTGAATTGAATCTTTGGTATGCATGGGATTATTTTGGTGCTGGCGAAAATCACGCAATTACTATGTTAGCGCATAGCTATGAGGTTGCTGAAGGACATACTTTGCGTCTCAGTGTTGACCAATCTATGTATATGGATTCAGATGTTAAAGAATGGTATGGAGAGTCTTCTTATACTCATTACCGTCTAGGGTATGAAACCAGCGTTAAAGGCTTTGATTTGAGCCTTGCAGTTGAAACAACTGACGTTGATGAAGATCAAGATACTGAAAACACAGCGGATGCTCGCGTTGTTGTTGGCGTATCTCATACATATGCTTTCTAAGTTAGCTTAGTCAAAAAAATACCCGCAAGGCTTTCGCTATGCGGGTATTTTTTTGTCTGCTATTTATCAGCCGCTTACTTTCTGTATTGAAGCCAAGCGTAGAAGAACATTAAACCAAACAATAAATCGTTGATGCCGTAAATAACCAAAAAGATAGTCGTTACGATTGACTCATTCCACATCACTGCAATGTCTGGCTTCATTACAAACCAGAAGTACAACGCGGTGCCTACGTAAACCATCTTCTCAATAAAGAATACAAAGATTAAGCGCGAAGCTCTTGGGTGCTCAGTTGAAACAGAGATATACGCCATGCCCCATAAAATAATCATACCTAAACCGAAGTGGCTGAATATCTGTGGATAGTATTGGGTGAGTAGCTCATTTTGAAAGCCTAGAGAAAAGCCAAGAACACCGAAGATGTTGATTAGGCCTGCCATTACAAAACCAAACGTTAAGTATTGCTTCATAAAAATAATTCCGTCGTCATGTCATTGTGTGGGATTAAACGTTGGCAGCATTCTATCAGTGGTTGCGGCTTTGCTCCATGGTGAGAAGCCGCTATTCGATTAAAAAGAGTTTTTCTTAAACGGATATTCAGCTATCCGTTTAACCTCAGTCAAACAAGTCTGGAGTAGGGCACTCTAAGATGGCCCCGATAGTTTGCACTAACTCACGCTCAGCGGCTTCTACGCCGTTTACCTGAATACCCGCGGCTAAGGCTTTCATTACACGCCCTTTTACGTGGGGGAACGCCTCAGTCAGTGTATCGAGGGCAATGTTGAAGGTTTTGAAAGAAGAGGTTCTTGCTTGCAACTGTATATCGTCAAATCCACCCGTATTGGCCGCTACTGCAAAGCTCTTCATAGCGCCTTCTAATGTTTCATTGCCATGATTGGCAACAAACGATAGAACGGTTTCAATGTCGGTAAGAATCTTTTTAGCATTACCGTGCTTCGCTTTCACCGCCTTGGCTTTGTTGAACGTAGGGTTCAAATATTGAAGAATCATACGGTACAAGCACCATTCGAATAAATCGATCTTGCCGTCGGCTTGTACGAGCTTGACCAACAGCTGTTTAAAATCAGTATATTGATCTTCTGAAAGTAGCTTGAGTGCTGGGATGGCCTTGTCGATCATGGGTAAGCGCTTACTCTCGTTGAGCAGTACTACTAATGGGGTGAGCTGATTGACCGACTGATATAAACCCTCGCCACAAAATTGCTTGATCAGGTCGAGTTGCTGGTCATACACAAGCGACGTATTAGGTGCGAGTAAAAGGGTATAGCACAAGGCTCTCGCATTCATAGGGTCATGAGCTGCGGCAGTTAGCTTTGCTTCGACATCGATACGGTTGGTTTCTTGATCACCTAATTGCTGGCCACTTGATGGTTGGCCACTGGATAGTTGGTCAAGTGCACTATCTGATACTGAGTTAGCAGGTGTTGAGTTAGCAGGTGTTGAGTTAGCAGGTGCTGGATAGTCAATTGCAGCACTTACGGCAGCGGCAACACCGGTAAGCAAATCTTCTGTGTTTAACGTACTTTTAGGCGCGAGCTGAGGTGATTCATCGTAGGCTTGCTTTAAGGTTTGTGGTGCGACCCATTCTCCGTCCCAATGCTTATCAATGCGGCGAATGCGCTCTTCTAGTTTTGGGTGAGTTGATAAAAATCCAAAACGACCAGAAAAATGACTGTAAATGGCATTACTAAAAAAAGCATGGCTAAATTCTTCGCGGCGGCTGTGGCCAATGGCAGAACCAACTCCACCATAACCAATGACCTTTAGGGCTTCGGCAATGGCTTGTGGATCGCGAGTAAATTGAACGGCACTCGCATCAGCGAGGTATTCACGCTGGCGGCTAACGGCGGCTTGTATTAACTTTCCAAAAAATACGCCACTGTAACCCAGTATCATAAAACCTAAGCCGATTAAAAAGAGAGGAACTCCGCCTTCTTTTTTGCTTGAACTGTTAGAAAAGATTGTGGTTTGTGAGCGCCCGCGGCTATAGATACTATGACGAGCGCCGGTATTCAAAATAATACGGCCCAGTAAACCGATGCATAAAATACCAAATAAAATTGCGATTAAGCGCATATTCATTCGCATATCGCCGTTTAAAATATGGCTAAACTCATGGCCGATAACCCCTTGCATTTGCAAGCGAGAGAGCTTGGTTAAGCAGCCTTTGGTTACGCCAATGACGGCATCAGAAGGTTGAAAGCCTGCGGCAAATGCATTGATTCCGATTTCATCATCGAGCAAATAGACTTGAGGAACGGGCATGCCAGATGCGATGGCCATTTCTTCAACGATATTTAATAAACGTTTTTCGTAAAAATCATCACTATCCGGGTGCAGTAAACGACCACCGAGTGTTTCGGCAATGGATGCGCCACCCCCGCTCAGTTTTACGGCTTTATAAAAGTAAGCAAGGCCGACAAAACCACAAACGATCGCAGAAATGGTGAGCCATGAACGCCAAGACATGTAGTGGAATATGTCGAGCAGGGAGGGATCCCGAATTGTTTTATTTCCTAGCTCAGGAAAAATATCTGGGTTGCCCCAAAGAAAGCCTGCGACCAATAAATTGGTCAAAAAAATAAGCGTGAATAACGCCAAGACAAATAAAACAATTAACTGTCTTGTACGTTTTCGCGCTTGGTCTTGATGGCCAAAAAAATCCATTAAAAGCTAACCTTGGGGGCCGCTTGAATTTGAGCACTGTCTTCAAATTCTAACAGTGTTGCATCTTTGGTATGGCCAAATTTATTGGCAAAGAAAATGGGTGGAAACGATTGGCGGTACGTATTGTAAGTCGTGACGGCATCGTTAAAAGCTTGGCGAGCAAACGCGACTTTGTTTTCTGTGCTGGTCAGCTCTTCAGTAAGTTGCATCATATTGGTATTGGCTTTTAATTCTGGATAAGCTTCTACCGTGACATTAAAGCGGCTCATCGCTCCGGCTAACGCACCTTCTGCTCCTGCAAGTTTGCCCATCGCGGCAGCACTTGAAGGATTGCTCGCAACGGCTTTTAATCCTGCCATAGCTTCATTTCGGGCTTCCACAACCGCTGTTAACGTTTCTGACTCGTGCTTTAAATAGGCCTTAGCGGTTTCTACTAAGTTTGGAATTAAATCGTAGCGGCGCTTGAGCTGTACTTCGATCTGAGAGAAACCATTCTCGTAGCGATTTTTAAAGGCCACAAGATTATTATAAATACTGATGATATAAAATATGAGCGCCGCAATAACGACGAGGGTAATAATTGTTGAAATTTCCATTGTCTAATCCTTGTTAATGAATTCAGAAACTATTTGCTCAGTTGAGCTAAATTAATTGATGTCAGGTTATTTTTTATGCCATTGGCCGTTAGCATCTTTATAAAATTCGCCGGTTTTTAATTTAGCCGTGATTTTTTCTCCAGCGATCTTTTCAATACTTTTTAAATCAGTTTTTTGTTTAATCGCAATGCTCTGATATTTTTCTTTACGCTTTGCATTAATATCTGTCATTAACGTCTTGGCTTCTTCATTGCCTCTTGGCGTCATTTCTAAATAGCCGCTGGCGTTTTCGCCTAACAAGCCCTTGGCCTGTGCGTCATCTAGTGAAAGAGCAAACGATAGTTGGCTCATTAATAAAAGTGAGGCGGTCATGATGATCGATTTTAAAGTCATGTTGTATTCCTTTTCTGCGCTTAATTAATGCTAATCAAGCCGGAGACATGATGCCGGCTGATTTAAAGATAAAAATATTTTGATATTAGAAAAGATCGCTCTCTTCACTGAATAAGTCTTCTAGTTCTTTTTCAACCTTTATACGAACTTCGTGCTCGATTTTAACATTCAGGTTAATAGTAATAGGCTTGTCGGGGGCAGCCACTTTCACTGTACAGGCACTGGTGATCATTATCAGTGCTAATAAGGAGATCTGTTTCATAGTATTTTCCAGTGATTAATATGGGTTAACTTTTTCTTTTATGCTGAATTTATTAATAGATACTTTTGCATTATTGATACTTATTCTCAAGTTTTTGCACAATATCATTACTGACTCTTAAGCTTTCAAGCAAATCGAGTAGGTTGTACTCTAAATTTAAATTAAAGTGTGTCGCTTGGCCATCAAAGAACGTTGGGTTATACCCTTGGAACTGTAATCCTAAATTTAATTCCCCATCAGGCTGATAAGTAACGTCTGTTTGCAGCTTATCGTAGCGGAAGTCGTTTAAGACCTGCATCGCTAGGCTAACACTCGGATCGCTTTGTTTTAAACTATCGGCCGTTGCCCCGCGGAATTGTACGACACCTCCTGGTGCGCGGGCGTATAAACTGCCTGCCGGAATTTGGGGTCCTTCAGGTAATAATATAATCGGTAATACACCGTCTAATCGACCGGTTGCCGTAACGCCTGAACCCGATTCAAGAGCGGCTAACTGCTCCAGCTGTAGACCTTCGACCTCGATGCCAAAGGCATTAACCTCTTGGCGAGTATCATAGCGAATAAGTGGAACATTAATTCGGCCTCCCAATACATCAGTATGCACTTCTTCAATAACAACCAGCGCTTGTGAGAAGTCTGATTCAATGGTCGTAGTGCTGCGCGCTAAAATGTTTTCAATGTTAATCCCTGGGTTGATACTGAGTGCCGATATTTGGCTATCAATACGGAAGTCATCATAAAAAGGACGACGGATCGCCAGCTGCATATCGATATCTTCCCAGGTCGTCAATTCTTGATAAATTCCCGACATGTCATCAATGCGTAACATTAGGTCAGGCTGCCAACGCCAAGCAATGCTGTTATCATCGAAAATATCGGCCTGATACTGCTGCCACTGCACCCAGCCTTGTGCAGATAAACTTCCATTCAGTAACTGGGCCTCGGTTAAGTCTGCCATGGCGATTAAGCCCATTTGCTGCCAGTCGAGTTTTAAGTTATTCAAATACAGTTGTGCACTGCCTTGCTGTAAATGGTTGAAGTCGTGTTGTGCTAATAGCGTTAAGTCTAAACTATTGGATAAGCCCGTTAGTTTCATTGATGCGGTGAGCTTAGCTTGCTTAAGGTCGATAGAGCTAAGATCAAACTTGCCATTAAAAAGAAGCGATGGAACCGGCCACTGGTTCCAGTGAGTTTTTTTGTTTTTAACTTCCCAGTGGCAGGCCAGCGGCAATTGAGACAGTGCCTGCTGGCTTCTTAATTGTGGAGAGTATTGCAACTTTAACCAATCAAGATTACAGCTGACTTGTGCATTTTCTAATGCGAGTTTTTCTTTTTTATGTTGCCAATTAAGTTGCTCGATAATAACCGAAAAATTCTTCGCTTGCGTGAGCTCGCCATCAATACCCTCTATCAGCCAGTCTGGTAATAATTGCCAGTGAATAGCCGAAAGGTTCGCTTCGATTTTCTCGGGGAAAAGCGCTTCTGCTTCTAAATAGTGACTTTGGTTATTCAAACCATGAGGCAAGCTGACTTGCCAATGCCAGTTATTTTCATGCTGTTGGCCTTGCACAACAATTTCGCCTTGGCTTGTATTAGTGAACTTTGGCCATAATGCATTTTTTTGTTGAGTATCTAGATTCAGTATTTGCTGGCTATAAAACTTAGCCGTATCGTTTAAGGCTTGGCTGTATTGTCCGACCAGTTCTAATTCTGTTTTATGAGAGAGCTGGTCGCCTGTTAACTGTTGGGCGAGAGTCCCTTGCCACTGACACGTATTGCCGTCTATTTTAAAGTTGCAGGTAAATAATAATGCGTCTTTTAGCTGCTGTTTTATTTTAAGCTTGGTCGGCACTAGCGAGACAATGTCGCCGGCCAAATCAAAGGTATCTAAGCTGAACTGCCATTGCTCTTCGCGCTGGTGATCAATATTGGCATTTAAGCTAATGTCTAAACGGGCATCATTTAAAATAGGTTTATTATTGAGTAGATCAAAAACTTTAAAATCTTCAATTTTTAACTGCAAAAAACTCGTTGCCGAAAGCTGGGTTAACAGCGCTTGCGGGTCAGTGATCACGGTGGGTAATTTCAGCGCGAGGTTCCACGCTTGAATGGCAACCTTAGCGTCTAATGATTGAGTTCGATCTTGCTGTGCTATCAGCGATAACCACGATTGAATATCGGCACTTTGCTGCAGAGTCAGTATGGCAGGTTGTGATGAGTCGCTTGGCATTAACCAATGGGCGCTTAGATTAAAAATAGGCGCGGTTTGCTGCTCGATAAAGATCAGACTGCTAATGTCACCTTGGTGATCGATGATTAATTCATGGCGTAGGTCTTTGTTTAATGAGTCGCTTTGAATTGAATTATTGAGAGTGAGCTGTTGCTTATCAAATTTCAGCTGGCTATCAACCGATAGCTGCGGATGCTGTAATTGGAATTGCTTAACCGTTAACGTATCCAGCGGCAGCTGCTTAAAAACATCTTCTAAGCTCGCTAGTTTTAATTCCGAATTTTCACTCGTTACGGGCTGGCTATTAGGAGAGTTGCTATTCGCAGAGCTGCTATTAGGAGAGTTGCTATTCGCAGAGCTGCTATTAGGAGTGACTAGTATCTTTGTGGGCTTATCGTTGGGTTTAATCGATACTTGCGCATATTCAATAGAAACCTCTTTAACTTTTCCCGCAGCAAGGCTCCAAGGAGAGAAGGTTATTTCAATATCGCGCAGTGCTATTTGGCTATTATTGGGCGGAAGCAGGAAACCTACTTCAGAAATTTTAAGCGTATGCCAAGATAATTGGCTAAGATGAGCATGGCCTTGCTCTAGTTTGGCTTTCTCCATTACCCAAGGCAGCAGAGAATTAATTCCCTGCTTCGCAAGAGTCGGCAGATAAACAATACAACCCGCTAGTACAATCACACTAATAAGCAGTGCTTTAAGCCATGATTTCATTCTCTGCTCAGCTCCTTGCGATTACGAGAGGGTTTTATTGCTGAGTTACTTCGCCGCTTTAACCGTCTTAACACCTTCTTGAGTGGCGAGTAATAAAGTATCGGCAGGGCGAACGGCAAATAAACCGTTAGTAACAACACCTGTTAATTGGTTCACGCTGGCTTCTAAAGACTTAGGTGCCGCTTTAGCCCCCGGAGCCATATGAAAGTGATGAACATCTAAAATAACATTGCCGTTATCGGTGGTAAAACCGGTGCGTAAAACGGGATCGCCGCCTAGCTTGACCATTTCGCGAGCAACGTAGCTGCGGGCCATTGGAATGACTTCAACCGGCAGAGGAAAAGTCCCCATCACTTCTACCAATTTACTTTCGTCGGCAACGCATACAAATTCTTTGGCCACTGCGGCAACGATTTTCTCGCGGGTTAATGCACCACCGCCGCCCTTAATCATTTCTAGCTGGTGGTTAATCTCGTCAGCGCCATCAACATAAAACTCAAGTTCGAATACCGAGTTTAAATCGTAAACTGGAATTCCGTGGTTCTTCAGTCGCTCTGCAGTCGCTTCTGAACTGGCAACGGCACCGTCAAATAAGTGTTTAAACTCAGCTAATGCATCAATAAAGCAATTAGCGGTGGAGCCTGTGCCGACACCGATAATGGAGTCGGTTTCTAAATGTGGCTTGATGTATTCAGCGGCGGCTTTACCGACAGCGGCTTTAAGTTGGTCAGAAGTTAATACATTCGCAGATGAGGACATGTTTTGGCTCTAGTCGATTCGGTTAAATGGGGCTTAAAAATTAATCACGCACACAAGCATTATAAATCCTTATTCGTTACAATGCTTGTTCTCATACACGAAAAAAGTATAGATCATGACTGCCCGTACTTCTGCCAAGCCCAACTCTAAGTTATTAGACCAATATATTAAGAAAATTCTGTCTGCCAACGTCTATGACGTAGCGATTGAGTCGCCTTTGCATATTGCTCCATTCCTGTCTGAGCGATTGGAAAACAATATTTGGGTAAAGCGAGAAGATAAACAGCCGGTCTATTCATTTAAAATTCGCGGTGCTTACAATAAAGTTGTTCAGCTTACCGATAAAGAGAAGGCCGCGGGTGTTGTCGCGGCTTCGGCAGGCAACCACGCGCAAGGTCTGGCATTGGCTGCTAAAGAGCTGGGCATTAAAGCCACCATCGTTATGCCACGTACCACCCCTGATATTAAGGTGAAGTCTTGCAAGGCTCGTGGTGCTCGAGTTGTTTTACATGGCGATACGTTTGATGAAGCCTTTGCCTATTCACAAAAACTGGTTGAAGAAAAAGGCTTTACCTATATTCATCCGTACGACGATCCAGAAGTGATTGCTGGCCAAGGTACCATTGGTATGGAGATTTTACGTCAGTTGAATGATCCTATTGATGCAATTTTTGTCCCCGTTGGCGGTGGCGGCATCATTGCGGGAATCGCGGCGTATGTGAAGTTTTTACGCCCTGAGATCAAAGTTATCGGTGTTGAATCAACTGAATCGGCTTGTTTGCATGCGGCATTGGCCGCTGGTCGTCGGGTTACCTTGCCTCAAGTGGGTATCTTTGCAGATGGCGTAGCCGTTGCGCAGATTGGTAAAAACACCTGGGATATCGCTCGTCACTATGTCGACGAGGTGATTACTTGCTCACCTGACGAGCTTTGTGCTGCCATTAAAGACATCTTTGATGATACCCGTGCAGTCTGCGAACCGGCAGGGGCTTTGGGTGTGGCAGGTATGAAGAAGTATGTTGAGCGTGAGGGCATTAAAGGCGCTAACTTGGTTTCTATTTTAAGTGGCGCTAACGTCAACTTTGACCGTTTACGCTATATCGCTGAGGTTGCTGAAATTGGTGAAGGCCGTGAAGCTATCTTGGCCGTGACTATTCCTGAGCGTGCCGGTAGCTTTCAGCAATTCTGTAGCTTATTGGGCAAGCGTCCGATTACTGAATTTAATTATCGCTATCGCGACGACAACTCAGCGCAAATTTATGTCGGTGTTAAAGTAGGTGCCGAAAAAGATGCTCGTCAGCAGTTGTTAAATGAATTGGCTGAAAAAGAATATCCGGTTCTAGATTTAACCGAAGATGAAGTTTCGAAGTATCACATTCGCCATATGGTCGGTGGCCATGCTCCTGATTCGATTAATGATGAATTAGTATACCGCTTTGAGTTTCCAGAGCGTCCGGGTGCGTTATTGCAGTTCTTAAAGTCGTTGGGTAAGAAATTCAATATTTCGTTATTCCATTACCGTAATCACGGTGCTGCTAATGGGCGTGTATTAATTGGCTTGCAGGTGCCGAAAGATAATCGTCAGCATAAAGAGCTAGAAGGCTACTTGATTGAGCTCGGGTATAACTATTGGAATGAGTCCGATAACCCAGCGTATCAATTGTTCCTTCGCTAGCTCTCTAGAATTATAGATATAAAAAAAGGCTAATCATGATCGATTAGCCTTTTTTGTTTTCAGACATTGCTAACTGTTTAGACTTACATTTTAGTCACTTTGTCATAACTTGTTTTTAGCTTTTCTGCGCAGGCTTTTCTTGCCTCATCTTCAGTCATTGTTTTTTTGTAATCTTCCAAGCACGATTTATAAAGAGGCTGTGCTTCTTTTAACATGTCTTTATTGAGCATATCTTTTGATAGGTTTTGATTAGCACAAGCGGTTACAGTGAAAATTACGGTTAAGGCGATGAATAGATTTTTCATGGGGTTCCAGTTTTTGTCGTTAATATTGGGTGTATTTTAATTCTAAAGTCGTCATCAAGAAAGGATTAGTCGTGAGTCTGTGACAGGATACGGTTAAACCGACAGTCTTTTCATTAACGAGAGCTATTAATGGCGATTATAATTTCAGCGCGTTTGGCCAGTTCACGAGCCTGATTATAAATATTCTATTCTTTATTCCGGGTGCTCTTACGAAGTAATACATAAAATGCCCCCGTACCTCCGTCGTTAGGTTGCGCAGTATGATAGGCCATAACATCGGCAAGCTGCGGTAGCCAATGGACTAGGTAGCTTTTAAGTAATGCCGGGTCCTCGATATTGCGATCGCCTTTGCCGGGAGTAATGAGTACGGTGCGTAAATCGTATTTGACACAGTCGTTAATAAAACCAAAGACAACTTCTCGTGCTTTATCAATTGTCATGCGATGTAGATCTAAGCGAGCATCAATCGGAAATTTACCCTGACGAAGTTTGCGAAAAACACCGTCTTGGATTCCGTGGCATTTAAAGCCTATTTCATCATGGGGCTGCACGCGTTCGACTTCATAGTGTTGAAGGTGGTTAGGATCGCTGCTAATTTTTTCTTGGGTCGCAGACTGCTGTCGTAATTTTTGCGCCTCTGTAATTGAATGCGGCTTACTTAAATCCACTTTCTTTGTCTGTTGTATCTTTTTTACGCCCTGCATTTCTCGCAGAAAAAAATCATCATCGTCGGTCATGGTGTGCTACATCGAGTATGCGAAGAGAGCTCGCTGAATAAAATAAGCCTAATTGAGCTCAAGTATACCATCTAGTTAAATCTGTCGTTAACGAATGGCTAATTGGGTAAGGGCAATTAAAACAGCATAACGGGCTCCTTTACCGATCATGACTAGCAGGAAAAATATTCTGAAGTGAGTGCGGGCTAATCCTGCGATTAAAGTCAGTGGATCGCCAATGATCGGTAGCCAAGCGAATAACAAACTCCACACTCCGTAGCGGTTATAGAGTTGTTGGCCTTTCTGCCATGAGGCCGAGTCGTGATATTTATTCATAACATAGGCGCTGGCCCAATAGCCTATTGCGTAGTTAATGCAGCTGCCTAGAGTATTGCCAGTGGTCGCAACTAACCATAATAGCCATACATTATGGTTTTGTTCTAATAGAGCGATCAGCACGACTTCAGATCCCATAGGGAAGAGCGTTGAGGCAATCAGGGCTGAAAAAAATAATCCAAGGTAGGCCATGTTGTATTGTCGCTTTTTATTAATCGAGTGGAATTCGATGTAGCACGTGATAGCGACCTTGAATTTCGTGAGTATTATAGCGTGCAAATACCAGTTCTTTGACCATAAATTCGATTGCGGGAATATCAAGGGCCAAGAGCTGACGGAGTAGTTCAGGAATTGAGTAAGCCTGCTTATAAAACCCAAGAGTTATGTGGGGAATATATTCACAGCCATCTTGCCCATCACGAACGTGATGCAGTTGATCGCGTATACTTGTGAGAGAGTTAGACGGATCTTTAATAGAAAGATAAGGCGCCGTGGTAAAGGTATTGGGAGCTGATGAGCTAATAGAGAAGGCCGGAATATGTGCCTGTTTTAATGCCTCTATTTGCTGTTGTAAATCGTGTTCAGTGAAGTGTTTTTCATCCAGTAAACCAGATGGGCTCAGTGTGATATGAGCTTGGCGTAAATAGTGGGGGTGTAATGTATCCGCAATGGCTTGCTGACAACGATTTAGCTGTTGTAGGCATTGTTGGCTCTGAACTTCGATCGCCCAAAATCCGTAGTATTTAATGCCTTGGTGCCATTCAAAAAAATCACGCAGCTCAGTTGGCTGCGTGATTTCGTTTTCTCGCTGGGTAGGTAGCATTCTAAGTAATTAGAACGTGATTAAAAATCATATACCAAGGTAATGCCTACTAAAGAATCAGTGTTCTTAGTGCCCTCAGGAACATCGGTTGTATGCTTAACTTCGTAGCTGATTTTCATGGCTAGGCTACCGGTTAACGTACTTTGTAGACCCATGTCAGAAGTATAAACAGTCTTTGAATCGCCAGCCTCTACCGTGAATGCTTCGGTAAATTTAGCACTTTCGCCTAGGTTTACCAGTAAGTCTAACGATAAGCGGGCAACGGCTTCTTCAATAACTTTATCACCGTCTTCATTGCGATCTTCCAAAGCATCACGACGATAACCAGGGCCGGCTTCTAGATCTAGCTTACCGTTCTCATCTTCCCAAGCGTGGTAACCATAACCAACAGAAGTTGTGCTTTGATATTGGTAACCGTTAAAGCGATCATCTTCATACAATGCTTGTGAGGTTAAATAATCTTTATCGCCAATCGCGTAATCAAATTTTAATGCCGCTAGGTATTTTTCTTTTGAACGCTCGCCGCTTTCTTCACTGGTTAACGCGACTAAACGCAAGCCTGACTTGAAAGGGCCTTCTTCGCGAGATACCTTGAATTTGCTGTTTAAACTTTGTGTATCACTATTACCGCTGGTTTGGATAAAACCAAGCTCAGCGTTACCATCCCAAGTAACGTCTTCTGCGAAGCTCATACTAGGAAGAATTAAAGCGCTGCTCAACAGGCTTGTCGCTAATAAAGTCTTTTTCATCATGTAGGGTTCCGTTTATGTATTAAGGTTTAAATACGATCTAGTCATTGGTTAATAGACAGTCATCGTTATATTTATGATTTGAGGGTTGTTACATTGGCTCGTTACATTGATGATTAATTTAGAGTATTTCGAAGGATTTGTAAAAGTAAGTACAGCAGCTTTTACAGCATTTAACTTTATTTCATCGCTTGTTATGACGGTTATGGTACTCCGCCTGGCCATGCTAAAAGCAAACGAGATGGGAACGAAGAAGCGACCAAGAGAGAATAATGGAACAATGAGTTCGAAGCGCTTTGTTGTCGTTCTGTTATTATTTACTCGATAACAAATAATTAAATGGTGAGAGTGTGAGAACAGCGATTGTTTCAGGCCCTGTTGGCGAAGTGCTTTATAAGCTGACACTCCCGATGGTCATTGGCATTGTTGCCGTCTTTTTCTTTAACCTAGTCGATACCTTCTTTATTTCCCTGTTAGGCACTCAAAGCCTAGCCGCGGTGAGTTTTACTATGCCTATTGCGATGGTGGTGATGAATTTAGCCATTGGTTTAGGCATTGCGTCATCTGCATTAATTGCTCGCGCGACGGGTGAGAAAAATAATACACTCGCCCAGCACTACGTGATTGCCGCCTTGCTACTCACCTTGGCCCTAGCAGGAGTGATGCTGGTGGCTGGCTTAATGTTTAATGATCAATTATTTGGCTTGCTCGGTGCTAATGACGCGTTATTGCCGTTAATCTGGCAATACATGCAGTACTTTTGGCCGGGTATTGTCGTGATGATGTTAATGATCGTTATTAGTAGCAGCATGAGAGCGGTCGGCAATACAAAATTACCCAGCATGATGATGCTAGGCTCTGCGGTCTTAAATGCGATATTAGATCCCATCTTAATTTTTGGTATTGGCCCGATTGAAGGCATGGGCGTTGCCGGAGCAGCACTTGCGAGTGCCTTATGCTGGCTAATAGTGGTACTGGTAATGTTGTACTCATTAGTCAAAATCGATTTATTACACTGGGGAACACTAACGCTGAAAGAAATATTCAGCATTTGGCAGCGCTTAATGGCGTTGGGTATTCCTGCGATGATTACCAACGTATTAGTCCCCGTAGCCAGTGCTTTTCTATTAGCGATGATTGCACCAATGGGAGAGCAGGCCGTGGCGGCATTTGGTGTTGGGGCCAGAATAGAGCCGTTTGTGATTGTGGCTATTTTAGCACTCACATCGACCTTGCCTGTTTTTGTTGGGCAGAACTTTTCAGCGGGCCAGCATGAAAGAATCTGGCAGGCGCTGTCGATCGCTGTGCGTTTTATCTTGGCCTGGCAGGTCTTGGTCTGGTTAGTATTGTGGGGCGTATCGCCTTATCTAGCGACCATCTTCTCTCAAGATCCGATTGTGCTCGATAAGATCGTCAGTTACTTAATGATTATGCCGGTGGGGTATGCGGGAATGGGGATCGTCTTATGTGCGAACTCAGCACTCAATGCATTACAAAAAACCAGCGTCTCTATGCTACTTAACTTAGTCAGATTGAGTGTTTTTTATGTGCCGCTGGCTTGGCTAGGCGGTCATTTTTATGGCTTTGAAGGTTTATTATTAGGCGCCTCTGCGGGTAACTTAATAGCAGGTTGTATCGTCTGGGGCTTGATCAAGAAAGCTCAAGATAAGCAGATGTTTGGCGTAAAGAATGTCTCTACGCCTTTGCAGTGCTAAGACTACAGTTTGTCCACTGACTTGCGAAAGCGACCCAACAAAAAATCTTTCAGCATTACCCAGTCGCCTATGAAGCTATACAGCGGATATTTAAAAGTGGCTGGGCGATTGTGCTCAATAAAAAAGTGCGCGACCCAAGCAAAGCCATATCCCATTAATGGCATAAACCACAACGCCATGTAATTCCCTGTAATAATCGCATAAGCAATAATCGACAATACCCCAAAGCTACCGATGTAATGCAGTGCTCGGCACATAGGATGGCTGTGTTCACTTAGATAAAAAGGGTAGAACTCGGTAAAAGATTGAAAGCGCTTTTCATCGGACATCTCTGACTCTCTGTATAATTATTGTTTTAATCAAGAGTATTACGAAGCAGCGAGTGGAGCAAGAGCAGTCTAGCTAGACTTTCTTATGAATGGCGTTATTTATAAATAGTACTGTTTATCAAATACAGCAGGTTGGAACGGTGACTTGGGCATTGAGTTTAGTTGTTCGTTTCTGGTGGCGTCATCTGGCATGGATGCCAGATACGAGCTTACAGGGAAGGGAGGTACGACCGAGTATTCACAGCGTCCCCAGAAACGAATAACTGAATACAGTGTGAGATAAGCCCCCACAGTATCCAGTTCAAAAGTGACTGAATCTAACGCTCAATAGAAAGCGCAACACCCATACCACCACCAATGCACAAAGTCGCAAGACCTTTGTTTGCATCCTGACGAATCATTTCGTGCAATAGCGTGATCAATACACGGCAACCGGAAGCACCGATTGGGTGGCCTAAAGCAATCGCACCACCGTTGACATTGACCTTGTTAGTATCCCACTCAAGGCCTTTATTCACAGATAAAGCTTGAACCGCAAACGCTTCGTTCGCTTCTACTAGATCAAGATCATTAATATCCCAACCGGCTTTCGCTAAACACTTCTTAACCGCAGGAATAGGGCCCGTGCCCATAATCGTAGGATCAACACCGGCGCTAGCATAGCCAGAGATGGTCGCCAAAATAGGCAAACCTAATTCTTCTGCTTTTTCACGGCTGGCCAACATGACGGCTGCTGCGCCATCGTTTAATGAAGACGCGTTACCGGCGGTAACCGTGCCGTCTTTTTTAAACGCCGCGCGCATGCCTGAAAGTTTTTCCGCAGACACTGCGCGTGGGCCTTCGTCAGTATCAAAAACGATATCATCGCCACGACGCTGAGGAATAGTGACTGGGGTAATCTCATCTTTGAATTTACCCGCTTCGATTGCGGCCAATGCTTTGGCTTGTGATTGCGCAGCAAATTCATCTTGCTCGCAGCGAGGAATTTCAAACTGGTCAGCAATGTTTTCAGCGGTGATGCCCATATGGTAATCGTTAAACGCATCCCAAAGGCCATCGGTAATCATAGTATCAACCATGTTCCAGTTGCCCATGCGCTGACCATTGCGAGAATTAGGTAAGACGTGAGCCGAGTTAGACATAGACTCCTGACCGCCGGCAATAATCACATCGGCATCCCCTGCTTTAATCGCTTGCGCGGCTAAATGAAGCGCTTTTAGACCGGAACCACAGACTTTGTTAATCGTCATGGCAGAAGCCGTTGCAGGGATGCCAGCTTTAATAGCGGCTTGGCGTGCAGGGTTTTGTCCACAGCCTGCAGTCAAAACCTGGCCCATCAATACTTCGTCGATAGTATCTGGTGAAATGCCTGTTTTTTCGATCAAAGAACGAATAACAATCGCGCCCAGTTCAGTAGCTTGTAGGCTCGCAAGTGAACCACCAAAGGTACCAATGGCGGTACGGGTTGCAGCGACGATAACGACGTCTGTCATAAGGCTCTCCAAATAGGAATAATATAAAAGGATGACAAAAATTAGAATGTAGGGTTGATTATACCCTCTGATTCATCAGGAATCAGCTCTCAGAAATCAGCTCATAGGATCAGCACAAAAGATTTGAACTAACCCTATGATAAAAAGCTACAACAGATCCTGCATTTTTTTATAGGCTTGCACTAAACCACTGGTAGAACTATCAAACGCGGCACTGGAAGTTTGGCCTTCTAACGCAGCCAGTACGTTATTGCCCATATCTTTACCCAATTCAACACCCCATTGGTCGAAGGAGTTTACACCCCAAATCATTCCCTGAGCGGCGACCTTATGTTCGTAAAGAGCAATCAAGGCGCCGACCGAGTGAGGCGTCGATTTTGGAAAATAAAGCGTATTACTTGGGCGGTTACCAGGAATCACTTTTTGTGCGGCTAAGGCAATCGATTCGCCTTCACTCATACCCGCGGCTAAGCATTCATCAATCGCTTGTTGCTCAGTTTTACCAGTTAATAATGCTTGGCTCTGAGACAGAGCATTTGATACCAGCATGGCATGAAAATTATCAATCGGGTTATGACTGCGCATGGGCAAAATGAAATCACTGGGTGAAAAGTGTGTGCCTTGGTGCAATAGCTGATGGTAAGCATGCTGACCATTAGAGCCAACACCGCCCCAAATAATCGGGCCCGTGTGGTAATCAACTTTACGGCCATCGATACCAATCGACTTACCGTTACTTTCCATATCCAACTGTTGCAGGTGGGCAGGCAAACCGCGTAAATAGTGGTCGTAAGGTAAGATAGCTTGCGACGTAATACCATAAAAGTTTACATACCACACGCCAAGTAATGCCATGATAACCGGCATGTTTTTTTCCATCGGGGCAGTACGAAAGTGTTCATCCATTGCATGGGCGCCGCGCAGCATCTCACGGAAATTATCAATACCAATCGCTAGTGCAAGCGGCAAACCAATGGCTGACCACAATGAGTAACGACCGCCAACCCAATCCCACATAGGGAAAATATTTTCTTTAGCAATACCAAACTCAACCGCTTTTTCGACATTAGCCGATACCGCCGCAAAGTGCTTAGGCAAATCATCCACTTCGCCCCCATTACTAAGGAACCACTGACGACAAGCTAACGCATTCTTCAATGTTTCTTGCGTACCAAAAGACTTCGACTGAACGATGAATAGCGTACTTTCAGGGCTTAAGTGTTTTAAAATTTCAGTAATGTGCGAGCCATCGATATTAGCGAGGTAGTGCACATTAATTTGATTATCGTTATAAGGCTTCAACGCGCTTGAGGCTAACTTAGGCCCTAAGAACGAACCGCCAATACCAATAGACACAACATCGGTAAACGGTTTGTTGGTATAGCCACGCCAATGCTTACGGCGTACTTTCCAGCAAAATTCTTCCATGCGATTCATGGTATCGCGCACTTCTGGCATAACATCGACACCGTCGACGATAACAGGGCGATCGCTGAAATTTCGTAATGCGGTATGAAGTGCTGGGCGTTGCTCGCTGCGATTAACCAACTCGCCTTCAAACAGTGCTTTTATTTGTGCGGGCAGATCACGTTTTTTTGCCAGCTGCGTCAATAAGGACATCGTCTCGCTGGTAATGCGATTTTTTGAATAATCCAGCGTCAGGCCAGCAGCTTCCAAGCTGAAACGGTCAAAACGCTGATTATCTTGCTTAAACCAATCCAGCATATGTTGCGGCTGGGTCTGAGCATAGTGATCTTTAAGCTGCTGCCAAATATCTAGGCGTTGAAGAGGCGTGCCCATAATAGTCCTTATATGAGTCGAAAATCAGAGTTACAGGCAGTATAAACTTTTGACTACCGATGGGACAGAGGGCAAAGAGTGCATTTTGAACTAGAGCGTCAGAAACAAAAACGCCACAGCAAGTGTGGCGTATGAATCTTCAAGGTTGTAAATCGAGCTTAATGTCGATTAAGCAACCTGAACAGGAATGTCGAAGCTGGTATGGCTTACGGTATTATCAGCATTGGTATAAACCATTTTAGGTTTAAAGTTTTCCAATTCTTTCTCGTCGTAAGTGCCATAAGCACAAATGATTAAGCGGTCGCCGACTTGTGCCAAACGTGCAGCAGCACCATTGACAGAGATAATGCCTGAATTATCTTCACCACGGATAACATAAGTGGTGAAACGAGCACCGTTTTCCATGTTGTAGATTTGAATTTGTTCAAACTCGCGCATGCCTGCTAATTCTAACAACTTACCGTCGATAGCGCAGGAGCCTTCATAATTCAATACGGCCTGTGTGACTCGAGCCTGGTGTATCTTGGCTTTCAGCATTGTGGACTGCATAGAAAAAACCTTTAATCCGGTTACGTCTCAATGACTCAGCAGGCAAAATGGCCTCTGTTTTCATTGGTTAATTTATAGCCTTATTGAAGGCGGTGCGCAGTATGCCCTAATCGCTAGTTCGATTCAACGGAAATGGCAAATTATCAATAAGGCGCGCACTGCCTAAGAAGGCAGCAATAAGTACCACTAGTTGATCATCGTCAGCAGTGGCGGGCTTTAGATCAGATACTCGGCACAGCGATAAATAGTCAACTTTGAAGCCTTGTTTATTCAAGCGCTGCTGAGTTTGCTCTAATGTTGTGACGAAATCATTACCCTGTTGTACCGCAGTAGCCACCTCTTGAAGCGCTTTATAAAGCGCAGGTGCTAAGGCAAGCTCTTCCGTTGAAAGGTAGCCATTGCGCGAACTTAGCGCTAAACCATCACTATTACGCTCAGTCGATACGCCAACGATATCGACAGGAATGCATAGGTCAGCAACCATTTTACGAATAACGGCTAACTGCTGAAAGTCTTTCTCGCCAAAAAAAGCCTTGTCCGCTTGTGCCATATTTAATAGCTTGGTAACGACCGTCGCAACACCATCAAAGTGTCCTGGGCGAGAGCCACCGCATAATCCCATGGAAACATCAGGAACAGAGACAATAGTCTGGCTTTCTTGACCGTTCGGATACATTTCATCGACGGTGGGTGCGAAGAGTAAGTTGCAACTATTCTCGGTTAATAGCGCTTGATCTTGCTCTAACGTACGAGGGTAATTGGTTAAATCGCTTTTATCATTAAACTGCAAAGGATTGACGAAGATGCTTGCGACAACAAGGTCGCAATGCTTTTTCGCTTGCTTGATAAGGCTCATGTGGCCGGCATGAAGGTTGCCCATGGTCGGAACAAAGCCGACGCTCAAACCTTTGAATTTTGCATGCTGCACAAATTCGCGTAATTCAGAGACAGTAGAAACCGTTAATAAACTCATACTAAAACCAACTTTGAAAAGCGGACTTAAAACACTAAAAGATTAAGAGAATACGTGATCGGAACCAGGAAATAGCCCCGCTTTCACTTCTTCGCCATATGCCGCAATTGCTTGCTGTGGAGTACGGCCATCAATCATGAAATTTTTAACAAACTTAGGCGTATGACCCACATTCAATCCCAGCATGTCATAAACAACCAAGACCTGAGCATCGGTATCACTGCCCGCGCCAATACCAATAACCGGAACATCAACGGCTTCAGTGATGGCTTTACCTAAACTGCTAGGAACGCATTCTAATAGAATGCAATCAGCGCCAGCAGCAGCCAGTGCTTTAGAATGTTCGATCATAGCCTGTGCTTTTGCTTCATCACGGCCTTGAACACGATAACCGCCAAGCTTGTTCACTGATTGAGGTGTTAAACCTAGGTGAGCGCATACAGGAACGCCTTGACGGGCTAGGGTTTCAACCAAAGGCACTAACCAATCGTCGCCTTCAACTTTAACCATGTGCGCACCGGCTTGCATTAATAATGCCGCGTTGGCCTGACCCTGCTCTACTGTGCTGTAACTCATAAATGGCATGTCGGCCATAATAAGCGCACCTTGGTTTCCCTGAGCCACACAGCGGGTGTGGTACTCCATATCAGTCATGGTGACCGGCAAAGTACTTTCTTTACCTTGGCAGACCATACCTAAAGAATCACCAACTAATAAAACCTCAATCCCAGCGCTGCTGGCAATGTGGCTAAAAGTTGCGTCGTAAGCGGTCAATACGCTGAATTTTTCGCCCTTACGTTTGCATTCACTAAGGGTACGGATGCTGACATTATTCATGCTGTGCCTCAGGTATTCTAATATGGATCACAATTAATAACGGAGTCGATTATGTTGCCACGATTAACCGCGGATGCGGATTAAATCATTATCCAGCTCAGTGAGCAATTGCTCTAAGCGTTTGCCGTTAGGGAAGGTGACTGTCGGAGTGATTTCAGACAAGGGATAAACCACAAAAGTCCGTTCTTGGGCAAAAGGATGTGGCACGATTAAGCGTTCGCTATTAATAACCAAGTCGTCGATCAACAAAATATCTAAATCGAGAGTGCGCTCACCCCAATGGCGTTTACGAATACGGCCATGGTCTTGCTCAAGTTGCTGCAGTGCATCTAGCAGATCTAGTGGCGCAAGTTGAGTTTCTAACAAGGCCACTGCATTCACATAATCGGGTTGATCTTGGGGGCCAACCGGCTTGCTGTGGTAAAGCGAAGAGTGCGAGATCAGCTTAGAGTCTGGCAATCGAGCAAGCTCTATTAAGGCTTGCTCTAATTGCTGTTGCGGCTGATCAAGGTTTGCCCCTAAGCCGATATAAACCAAAGACATGATTAATAATCTCTTCTAAATATCAGGACTAATTAATGATTAAGGCTACGGCTCAGAACGACGAGAGCGTTGGCGATCATTTGGCGTACCACGGTTGGTACGACGCGGACGACGCTTTTTAGTATGGCGCTCATCGGGTTTACGATTAGCCGCGACTTCTTGGTACTCATCGCTTTCTTGATATTTAGTCCACCAGTTGCCTAGGCCTTTAAGGTTCTCGCCACACTGCTCGCGTAACAAGATAAAGTCGTAAGCCGCACGGAAGCGATTGCTTTCAGCCACTTCAAATGCTTTTTTACCTTTCTTTCTTTCAAAGCGTGATTGCAGATCCCAAATCTCTTTCATTGGAATCGTGAAACGCTTCGGAATAGATGTACGTTGTAATTGCTGCTCTATCACTCGGCTAGCCGCTTTATGCAGTGCTGGCTGAGGTGGAATATCTTGCTCTAAGAATTCGGCTTGCACGCGTTGCAGCGAAGGCCATAGTAAAGCGGCAAAGAAATAATACGGCGTCACCGATTTACCCGCCTGAATGCGCGTATCGGTATTGATCATGGTTTGTTCAACAAAGCGTGCTGCGAATTCATCATCAGCAACGCATTGTTCGGTTAGCGGAAACAGCTCACCAAATAACTTATATTCACGCAGCAGGCGGTAGGTAACTAACGCATTGCCCGATAAAAACAGTTTTAGAACTTCTTCGAATAAGCGCGGTGCTGGAATCTGTTCCATCAGCGGCGCCATCATTTTAATCGGCGCTTCGGTTTTTTCTTCGATTGTGAAATCTAATTTACCGGCAAAGCGAATAGCGCGCAGCATGCGAACAGGATCTTCACGGTAACGGGTTTCAGGATCACCCATTAAGCGGATTAGTTTATTTTGAGCATCTTGGAAACCGTTGGCATACGATTTAACCGTGAAATCGTCAACCGCGTAATACATAGCGTTAATTGTGAAATCACGGCGCATGGCATCATCATCAATGCTGCCATAAACGTTATCACGCAAAATCATACCGCTATCGCCGGTTTTGGCTTGATTGCTACTATGTTCTTTACTCGGCGAGGTGCGGAATGTTGCTACCTCAATCACTTCGCGGCCAAATAAAACGTGTACCAATTTAAAGCGACGACCAATTAAACGAGAGTTGCGAAACAGCTGGTTAACTTGCTCCGGTGTTGCGTTGGTAGCAACATCAAAATCTTTTGGGTGGGCACCTAGCATAGAATCGCGTACACAGCCGCCAACAAGATAAGCTTGATAGCCTGCCTTATTTAAGCGATACAATACTTTCAGAGCATTTTCGCTGAGCTGACGGCGACTAATACCATGCTCTTTGCGTTGCAAAATTTGTGGTTTGCTCTCCGCATTTTTGTCTTTGCGGGGCCCCATTAACGAGGGGAAAAAGCGCGCTACAGTATTAACTATGGACATCTATGGTTGCCTGGTTTTCGCGATTACAGGGGAGTTACTTCAAAGAAATACTTTCGCCTGACGAGTATGATTATTATTCAATAATAGTTAGTAAGCGAGTTTACCTGATGGGCTGGCGCTTTCAAAGCATCGGAGGCTATAAAGGTTGGCTTAAATAAAAGGGGATGGATAAAGAAAGTAAAACTCAGGTTTGGCGATTATTATTTTTATTAGTGCCAAACCGAGTTGAGTAAACTAGCTGTTTTGAATACGCAGGAACTAAAAGCTCCGTTATTATTCTTATTATATGTGTGCTAAGTGTTGCTCACTTCGCACTCAAAACAACTAATTTTTCATTTTTCTATGCCTCTTTATTGTTTTTATTGTGAGGCCACCTCTTAATGGGTGCTTTGATATCGGTAAACGCGATTTTATTTTTATTATTGCGTTTAGTCTCAATCTTACGTTTTAGCTTTGTTATTTTTATTTGTGCTTAACGTTATATATTTAATATATAGCTATAAGCGTGCCAACTTTTAAATTCCTTTTTAAAACAAGGACTTACGGTTTCTTATCGATTTGAGAAGCAACTTGTTACGCCAAATGTGTTACCTGAAGTAATGTTCAGACGTAACAAACGTGGTACTTAGGTAACACAATGTAACCAAGTTCATAAAATGAGCCATTATTTCATTAGCTGACCACTTGGGTAGGAAATATAATTGTCTATTAATGTAAAAAATGGCAATTGAAGGGATTTTTTGACGTAACCGGGGGTCACAGTTACAGATTTGATTAGGAATGGGGATGAATCAGTGGCTCAGAGACTTGATATTGACGGCTGTAATGTAAAGAGGTTGGTATGAGCGATTGTTTAAGTGCTTAGCTTATCGAGAAGTTTTAAGGTTTAACTGGTTTAAGGTTTAGCAATGAAAATTTGGATTGGGGTGAACGCTAGAAGAGTTTGTCGAGAGAGTTTACTGGTATTGAGTGAGGAAAATTAAGGATCAATTGCTTTACACTTCTTATTGTAGTGTAAAGCAATTGAGACCTAGCGAGCCGGGGTTTTATTATTGTTATTATAGCTCTGATCGACGTTATTATTTTTATTGGTGCCGACCAACTTTTAAAGAATGCTCTAATCTTATTTTTATTATCTGAGCAATATTTCTTGTTATTAATACTTTGGTAATAGCAGGTAGCGTGCCAACTTTTAAAAGTTGTTTAAAATCAATAACTTAGATGTCTTGCTGACAAAGTGGTAACAAATTGTCACTTATATTCGTTACCGAAAGGGGAGGAATTAAATTACTTGCGATACCGGAGTGGCGACAAATGACCGAATTCCTATTGCTTATATCCTAGACTTAATTGGACTTGCTGGTTTTTTTGCGTGGAATGCCTAGTCGCTGGCGACGTTCCCATAGGCATTTACGAGAAACCCCTAGTTTTCTTGCAAGGTCGGTTTCATTCATGCCGTCTTCGTTTTCAAGCACAAAATGCATAAAATAATCATCCAACGATAAATCCCCTTGGTTTGCGTCAAGGTTGCTGGTGACTTCTGGCTCTAGCAAATTCTCTTTGAGAGCTTGAGGGACGAATTGATCGGGAGAAAAATCAATTGCCATGTTTTCGGGAGTAATATCATTACCGTCGGCGAGAATAACCGCACGCTCAATCGCATTTTCTAATTCACGTACGTTACCTGGCCATTGGTATTGTAATATCGCTTGGCGTGAGGCGTCGGTAAGCAGCATCATGCTGCGGTTCATCTTCTCACAACTGCGCTGCAGCATGAACTCGGCTAACTCAATCACGTCATGACCACGAGCACGCAAAGGCGGAAGGTGTAGCTCTAATACGTTTAGACGGTAATAAAGATCTTCACGAAACTCCGCTTTTGAGGCTAAGTCTTTTAAATTTCTATGAGTTGCTGCAATCAGACGAACATCGACTTTTCGACTTTGTACCGAACCAACACGGCGAATTTCGCCTTCTTGTAATACGCGCAGTAAACGCGCCTGGGCCTCTAAAGGAAGCTCGCCAATTTCATCTAAGAATAAAGTACCGCCATCAGCGGCTTCGACCAAACCAAGGCGTAACGTTGCTGCACCGGTAAAGGCGCCCTTTTCGTGACCAAATAATTCAGATTCAATTAACGACTCAGGAATAGCGGCACAGTTTACCGAGATCATCGGCGCATCTTTGCGACGACTCTGGGTATGCAAAGCGCGAGCGACGAGCTCTTTACCGGTTCCTGACTCACCTTGAATTAATACCGTGGCATCAGTAGGTGCGACTTTGCTGATTTTAGAAAAGAGTTTTTGCATGGGCTCACAGCTGCCAATAATCCCAGTAACGGGGTACTCTTTTTCAATTTCATGCTGCAATACTTCATTCGTACGGCTGAGGTTGCGCTGCTTAAGGATGCGTTCAACAGTGAGTAGCATTTCTTCGTGATCGAAAGGTTTGGCGATATAGTCCACCGCACCTAACTTCATGGCATCTACTGCTGATTTCAAGCTGGCATAACTGGTCATGATCAAAACAGGGGTATCACCCGCCAGCTCAATCAGTTCTGTGCCATTACCACCGGGTAGGCGTAGATCACTAATGATCATGTCGTATTCACTAAAGGTCATTTCTTTCGCGACATGCAATGAGTCTGCTTCAAAAATTTCATGACCTTGACGTTCTAATAAGCGTTTTACTGCTTGGCGAATAATTTTTTCGTCTTCAACGACTAAAATACGGCTCATTCGGATTTATCCTCAAGCAAATTGTTCTGCACTTTGGGCAAACGAAGGGTGACACTGGTGCCTACACTGTTTTGATCTAGCTCAGCGCTACGGGGTTCTAATAAAGATTTTTCTGTGGATATATCTTCTTGCGAAACGTTTATATCGAAATCTAATATGTGTCTTGGTACCGGGCTATCAATACTGATGTGCCCATAGTGTTCTTCGATAATACTATAAACTAATGCCAGCCCAAGTCCTGTTCCTTTACCAACTTCTTTCGTGGTGAAGAAAGGATCAAAGATGTGATCAAGTTTATCTTCAGCAATCCCGCTGCCTTGGTCCAATACATAAATCGTGACTTGGTGAGGATCAACAAAGCCAAATACACGAATGCTGCTAAAGTCTGGGCTGGCGTCACGTGCATTCCCCAGCAAGTTGATGAAGACTTGCACTAAGCGCTGAGAATCCCCTACTACTTGCCAATTGGCATCACATTCATTGATGTATTCAATATCTCGGCCATGATTACTCAGGCGTAATAACTGAATCGCCTCATCAATACAGTGACTGATGTTCACGGGTAAGTGTTCAGTGGTTAGATGGCCCGAGTGGGAAAAGTTCATTAATGACTGAACGATTCGTGTGACGCGTTTCGTTTGCTCTTGGATTTGTTCCGCCATCTCCAAGATTTCTTTATTGTCAGTCTCGTAACGCATGCTTTGAGCGAGGCAATCAATCCCCGTAATTGGGTTGCCGATCTCGTGCGCAACCCCTGCGGCTAAACGCCCGATGGAAGCTAGGCGTTCGCTGTGCATGAGCTCTTCTTCTAGCATTTGAGTTTCGGTTTGATCTTCTACCAAAATGACCGTGCCTCCTGGTTGGCCACCAGACGCTTTAATAATCGACTTATGCAGATTGTACCAATGAGGTCGTCCTTTTTGTTCGATACGCTTTTTGTGCTGATGAATCGCGCTATCCAGTAAAAACTCATTCAGCATGCTGCCCCAAGGCTCAACGGCTTTGGTTAAACGCGAGCCGGTGACATCTCCTGGGGTAATATCGGTCAGTTCTTCCATGGCGGTATTCCACATCAGAACTTCGCCTTCATCGGATACCGAGCAGACACCAATGGGTAAGCGCTCTAGCGTTTGCCTATGATAACGACGTAAGTTGTCCAGCTCACCTGCAAGACCACTAAGACGGTCATGAAAGCCTTCAATGCGCTGCTCAATCTGATAGATATCTTCGCTTAATTCCGCATTGGCTTGAAAGGGTAGGTTACGATTAATAATATCGTGCGCCACGGTCGGGCCCATTAAACCCGATAAGTTGGCTTCTAAACGTGCTCGCAAACGGCGTAAAGCATAAGGGCGATCTTCATAGGACGGTAAGCTTAAGTCAGCCAGTGCTTGATGAACCTCCCTTTCTGCGACGTAGCGCCCTAGTGGTTTACTCAACGAAATAATAATGTCGTTTGAGTTACCGGCAATCAGTGGCTTGCGGCTTGGACGAGAAACCGTATCAACCGAACAGGCTTCAGCAGCGGTTTTCTCAGATTCTTTTTGAGTAGTGATCAGACTTATCAGTACAAAAAGCACTAGATTGATACCAAAGCTGCCCATTGCTGCAATGTGCCAGTTATCCATATTCGTGGCTGGTAACGATATAGAATACTCCCAGCCTAGAGTCAGGTGAGAGAGCGGCAGCAATAAGGTATACGCCCACACAAAAATCCCAATACTAAGGCCGGTAATAAGCCCCCAGCGGTTAGCTTTTGGCCAATAAAGCACGCCAAGCACTCCCGGCAAAAACTGCATCGCGGCGACAAATGCAAGAATGCCCAACAAGGTAATTTCTAAGTTTGCACCGACCGCACGGTAAAATGCATAAGCGGCCATTAAAATTGCGCCAATCAAAAAACGACGTACCCACAACAGCCATTGGTAAAAGTCTTGTTTCGGCCCTGGCTTATAACTTGGCAATACGATGTGATTTAAAAACATCGCGGCGGTGGCGAGTGTCGTCACAATAATAACCCCCGATGCGGCCGCTAAGCCGCCAACAAACGCCATGATGACTAACAGCTCAGAATCCAGAGCCATCCCAATGCCTAGGGCATAAAACTCAGCAGGTACTTCTAGCTTCAAATAAATACCGGCCCATAAAATAGGCGGAACTGAAAGACTCATTAATAATAGAAATAGCGGTAATCCCCAGCTCGCAGGGCGCAACGCTTTAGGGTTCATGTTTTCGGTAAAAGTGACATGGAACATGTGCGGGGCAACAACCGCTGCCGCAAAGAATATCAATAACAGGGTACGCCATGGCCCTTCTTGTAGATTGGTTTGACGGCTAATCAACTGCTCTTGGTTTGCCGTTAGCCAGCTTTGCATATCGCCTGAGCCATCAAAGACGAAGAAGAGAGCGGTGATCCCCAATATGGTGATCGCGACCAATTTTAATAAAGATTCAAAGGCCAATGCGAAGACGAGCCCTTCGTGTTTCTCTCGTGGGGATACATGGCGTGCGCCAAACAAAATAGCGAATACCACCATGGTAATGCAAAAACCAAACGCGAGAGTCGTTGACGGAAGGTCTGCATTTAGCAGGTGCATACTCTCTGCAACGGCGGCTATTTGTAAGGTAAGTAGAGGCAGAGCAACCGCTAAGGTGAATAGGGTCACCATGACTCCCGCAAGGCGGCTGCGGTAGCGGAAGGCAAATAAGTCCGCTAACGAACTGAGTTGATAGGTGCGAGTAATATGTAATATGGGTTTTAATAAAATGGGCGAGAGTATAAAGGCCCCGCTGATCCCCATGTAATAGGCTAAGAAGCCATAACCGTATTGGTCGGCCATTGATACTGAGCCATAAAACGCCCAAGCACTGGCATATACGCCCAAGGATAAAACGTATACCACGGGGTGGCGAACCCAGCGTTTAGGAATCCAGCCTTGCTCAACAATGTAAGCGGCGAGAAAAAGGAAAAATAAGTAGCCAAATACGATGAGGCTCAGTTGTAAAAGACTAAAGCTCATCAGGGCCTCGTTTGAATTCTACCAATACATAAATCGCAATTAATACAAACCAAATCGCAAAGGGGTGGTACCAAGCGCTATTTGGCGCAAGCCATGAATCAATAATGACGGGAGAAAAAATATACAACCCCACCACCAAAAGCAGTGAAATTCGATAATCGTACATACTAGGCTCTTATTATTAGATAACCATTTATAGTGTTACTGAGAGTAACATATCACCGACTTTTACGGTATTGGATGTGCTTAAATTGCAGGTTGGTTTTTAATGGCTTGTAATTTTAATGGCTGCCAATGTTGCACTCCCCAAAGTAACATTTCTTTGACGCTAGCTAAGCGCAGGTTTTTTGGCGGTTCTTGTCCAAGCCAAGACAAAGCGCGCCACAAGGTCTCTTCGGGATGGGATAGATCTAAAGCTGGGGCTAAATTCTGTTTACTCAGCTTTTGACCGTTCTCGCCACAAGCGACAGGAATGTGAGCATAAGCTGGAATTGGGTAACCCAGTGCTCGTTGCAGCATATTCTGACGCAGTGTTGAGTCGATTAAATCAATTCCCCTCACAACATGGGTAATGCCTTGCTCATAATCATCTACCACCATGGCTAATTGATACGCCCAAAGCTGATCTTTACGCTTAACCACAAAGTCGCCAATGGATTCTTCAACCGACTGGCTGAACATACCTTGCAGATGATCATGGAAAGAAGCCATGCCTTGTGAATAATTTTCGGTGATGAACTGGCTATCGAAGCGCCACGCAAACGGGATATTCGTTTCAATATTAGCTAGGCAATCACCAAAATGAATGCCACCGCGATTTGCGAGCTGCTTGCGAGAACAAATACAAGGAAATACCGACTTCTGAGCGATGAGTTGCTCCAGAGCTTGTTGATAAAAATCGCTGCGCTGACTTTGAAAGACAATTGTTTGGTCGGAAAACAGGCCGTAGACATCCAAGGCGTTTAAGATTTCGTCTTTAGATCCGCTAATTTCGCGTGGAGGGTCGATGTCTTCAATGCGAACAAGCCATTGGCCATGATTCGATTTTGCATCTAAATAGCTGGCTAAAGCAGCCAAGAGAGAACCAAAGTGAAGGGGTCCTGTCGGGGAGGGAGCAAAACGACCAATATAAGGAATATTGGCCGTTTTATTAACCGAGTTACTAAACATCTCGTATTAGCATCTAAAAATCAGATACTAAACACCAAGTTGGCGTTCTTTAATTTCGGCTAGAGTTTTACAGTCGATACATAGATTTGCTGTTGGGCGGGCTTCTAAACGGCGAATACCGATTTCTACACCACACTCATCACAAAAACCATAATCGTCTTTTTCGATCAGCTCTAACGTTTTGTTGATCTTTTTGATCAGCTTACGCTCACGATCGCGCGCTCGGAGCTCGAGACTAAACTCTTCTTCCTGGCTAGCACGGTCGCTTGGATCCGCAGCGTTATTCGCTTCGGATTGCATGTGCTCTTTCGTACGATCAACTTCTTCCATCAACTCTTGCTTCCACCTAGTAAGAATCATGCTGAAGTGTTTGCGCTGTTCGTCGTTCATGTACTCTTCATCACCTTTTTCTACATAAGGAGTGAAGGTCGTAATAGCAAAAGCTTTATTATCTTGTGGCATAATTGCAGCAGCCTCATATCGCTACAGAGCTCGTATTCATAACGAGCCGAGCATTATTCCATGCGTTCGTCCGGAGTTTGAACGCTTTATTTTTTAACGGGGGCAAGCTATCAGATAAAGCGTCGTATGACTAGGAACTTGACTGATTTTATTCAATTAAATTAATACTTTACTAGTCAGTTGGCATTAATCTGGCACAATATGACATAAACCTCCCTCCTTGAAGATCCATAGGAAATAACAATGACTGGATTTGCCTCTCGCACAGAAGAGATCGCTCCCTTCCAAGTAATGGCCATTTTACAGCAAGCTCAGACGCTCGCGGCTCAGGGAATTGATGTTATTCATTTAGAAATAGGCGAACCAGATTTCACCACGCCCGCGCCCATTGTCGAAGCGGGAATTGAAGCGTTAAAGCAAGGTAAAACCCACTATACCCCTGCTTTGGGTTTACCAGAGTTACGCCAAAAAATTGCAGATTTTTACCGAACACGTTATGGCGTTGACGTTTCAGCCAGCCGCATTGCCATTACACCGGGTGCATCGGGGGCTTTGTTATTATTAATGGCCGCTCGCTTAGAAGCGGGAGATGAATTGCTCATGGCCGATCCGGGTTATCCGTGTAATCGCCATTTTGCCCGGGTCTTTGAAGCCCAAGGGCGTTTAATTGCGACCACCGCCGACAGCGGATTTCAATTAACACCAGAGCATATTGAGAAAAATTGGACAGAGGGAGCCAGTAAGGCGGTATTGATGGCCAGCCCTGCCAATCCTACCGGTGCGATGATTTCCCATGAAGTCTTAGAAAAAATAGCCCAAGTCACCGCTGACCAAGGCGGGGAATTATGGGTCGATGAAATTTATCACGGCCTAACGTATCACGATGCCAGTGATAGCCGCTTTGCAGGTCAGCGCCCACAAACGGCGTTAGCCCTGGGTGAGCACGTAGTAGTGATTAATTCGTTTTCTAAATATTTTGGTATGACAGGTTGGCGCTTGGGCTGGATGGTCGTGCCAGAACATTATATTCCCGTGATCGAACGCTTAGCTCAAAATCTATTCTTGGCCCCGACAACCCCTTCGCAATATGGTGCTTTAGCCGCTTTTGATAACGATTCATTGGCCATCATGGAAGCGCGCAGGCTTGAACTTCAGCAGCGTCGAGATTACCTGTTAGCCGAATTGCCTAAGCTCGGATTTAAAATCCCCGTCGTGCCCGATGGCGCTTTTTATATCTACGCCGACGCGAGTGCATTAACTCAAGATACGCAGGTTTTCTGTCAGCAGCTATTACAAGAAACCGGTGTCGCGATTACGCCAGGGTTTGATTTTGGCGATCAGAATGCCAATGTGTATATTCGAATAGCTTATACCACTAATATCGAGCGCTTAGAGCAAGCAATTGCTCGTATCAAAGCATGGCTACAAAAAGAATCTTAGAGAAAAAATTCCATGGAATATGAACGCCCGCTATTAACCGGAAAGTTAATACAACGCTATAAACGCTTTTTAGCCGATATAGAAATAGTAACCCCGGTTGAACGCGCGGGTGAAGTGGTCACGGCGCATTGTGCAAATACCGGCTCAATGACCAACTGCAAAGATGATGGCGCACGAGTTTGGTTGTTTGATAGCCAAAACCCAAAACGCAAACTTCCCTTGAGCTGGGAATGGGTTGAAGTCGAAGGGCAATACAAAGCCTGTATTAATACCGCCCGAGCGAATCAATTAGTAAAAGAAGCCTTACTCGCCAATACCATCAAGGAGATTCGTGTTCCTTCTGCTAAGCATCTTAAAAGCGAGCCAAAGGTGGATGAAGGGCGATTAGATTTTTTAGTCAGCTCAGATTCTGATGATGTTTTAACCTATGTCGAAGTTAAAAGTGTGACCTTGCTCGGCAACGAAGCCAGTACAGGCGATGAAGTGGGTATCGGTTATTTTCCTGATGCTGTGACCAGTCGAGGGTTAAAGCACTTAGAAGTATTGCAGCGATTAAGGGCCGAAGGTCAGCGCAGTATTTTATTCTTTTGTGTGCCGCACGAAGGGATTAAAGAAGTAAAAGTCGCCGAGCATATTGACCCTGTTTATGCTGAAAAATTACGAGAAGTTTTATCCGAAGGGGTAGAGATACTAGCCTATCAAGTTGAATTTCAGCCGCAGGGCATGATATTAAAAACACCGCTTAAAATTTCTATTTAGTATAAAAACAACATTCAAGTAAATTTCTAACCCCGTATTTGTATCATTAAACTGAAAGAGAATAATGATACAAAATACGGAGTTTTATCGCTTATCGTCAAATAGACGTGGGCTGTAAATCGTGCGGTAAGTATTCAATAATACCTTCCATTTCATCGGGTGATACCGGTAAACGCTTAAAAGTTTCCCCATGATTTTGCATGTCTTCTAAATCTAAAATAGTACCAGGGGTTAACTCTTCCCCAGAACCTAACTTGCCTTGTACGCCATAGAGAACCCATTTCGGGCCTTCCAACGATAGAACCATATACGAAACATCCGATACCGCTAAAACACTGTGCGCTGCAATTTGTGATAGCGAGCCGTAACCCAATACCACACCGGATGTCAGTTGATAGCCTGTCGGAACGATGACCGCTTTAGAAAGCTCATAAACGCCTAAACCTAAACCCGCTGCTGTCGATGCCGTTGAGCCAACGGCAAGGGTCGTAGCCGAAACGCCTGTCGTCGCGACTTGGCTAGTCGCTGATACAACTTCTCCACCGGCCAATAAAACAGTGCCAGTAAGCGCCTCAGCTCCGGCAACCGTCACGCCAACCGCACTGCCACCTAGGGTAATACCGGACGCTGCCAAGGGAACGCCAATGTATTTAACCGCTTTGCCACTGGTATAGCCGACAGTGGCGACGGTTGCGGCGGCAGCTTTGGTACCCACGTAGGTTGTTCCTGCGGCAACGGTTGATCCTGCAATTAGAGTTCCGCCCGCTAATTGGCCTCCAGCGATCTCGATGGTACCAAGCAAGCCTGCGAGTGCGGCTTCGCCGGTTGGTGCGATAATGTCGTAGACCATACCCGCAGAGTTCCAGGTTACTTTGACCGCCACTTCGGCTAAAGATACCGTTCCTTGTGCGGCTAATACCACAGGATAAACTACGGTATTAACGGCAAGATAACCCAGCGTACCAGCGGATATTTTTGATACCGGTTTAATCGCACCTTCCCAGAAAATACCATGCAGTACCCAGCCAAGAGATTCTAGAATCGCAAAGCTTCCGGTTTCAGAAGAATTAGAAAAAGCTTCTTTGCTCTTAGTAAAAGAATCGGACACATTAGAAACATAATCAGACGTTGTATCGGAAACAAAATAAGCCAAATCGTCAGAAGATTCTTGGCGCCATTCGTGTACATCTTGAGTTGTCTCTTTGTATTTATCCCAGGTGATTGCAGGATTCATATTTTCGCCACGCTTGGCGAGTGCCGCAGGAAGCGATACGTAACCTTGAACAAAACTTGAACCCGCGCCTTCAATTAATTCACTGCCGTGCTCAATACTGAGGCGAGAGATGTTTGCGCCAGCTTTCCAAGAGGCATTCAGTAAATCAGCACTAAAGTCCGTTCCTTTTTCATTTAAGGTGCTGGCACCAACGAGTGAAGCATTAACCATATCGTCGCTCACATCTGCTAGATATAAACCGGTTGTTTTGGCCGCTTCCCATGAAGAACCGATAATGTACTTTGCATCGGGGTAGGATTTTTTAATTAATAAAATCGAATTAGGACGAGATAAGTTACGAATGGCGTTAGCAAATTCATTGCCACCCTCAAAAATATCTTTGCTGAATTCGTAGGTTTTTTTATTACCAATGCTGATCACTTCAACCGAGTCTTTAGCATTTTGAATAGAGGTCAAAAAAGATTCTCGTGCTTTAATACCAGAAAGCTCTTGGGCAAATTCAAAAGCACTTGGGCCTGCAGGAATTAAACTTAATGAGGTATTAGGAATATGAAAAGCACCGTTTTGATAAAGCGACTTATGACCTTCAACGACTAAATGCTTGGTATTCTTAAGCGGATCTTCAACGTTATTACCTACCTGATTTGAGGCGCAAGCGCTGAGTAAAACAGCCAGCGAAAGTAATGAAAGATGCTTAATCATTTTGTTTCAATTCCTTTTTTCTTATCTAGATCCTTTTCTTGCGGCTCACTTTGTTTTAAATCGATTTGTTTTAAGTCGCTTTGTTTTAAGTCGCTAGGCAAGCTCTCTAATACGTGTTCAATCACCTCAGGGTCGTCAGAAACTACTTGAACGTTTAAGTCGGTATTATTTTGCAGGGCTTTTAAATCGATCACAGAGCCCACAGGCAGTTCTCCTGGCTGCATGGTTTTTGAATCAAAAGTGACATTACCCGTAACCGACGCAATGACTAATTTAGGGCCATCCCAAACAAGGAAATAAGCCGTATTAATACCACCCAATAAAACGTGCGCAGGTAAAGCTGTTAAGGCGTTATACCCCAGCACGACGCCAGACTTCACTTGCTCAACAAAAACCTTAGTCGTACCTAATAAAGCATCGTAGGTCACTAACGTACCGTATTTTAACGTATCAGCTGTGGTGGTTACGACACCTTGAGTCGTTCCTACAACAGGGGCGGCAACCGTACTGCCGACTTGGTTAATAACCCCCACCGTTGTACCTGCAACATAAGTAACAGGTACAGCACCAGCGGATAATAACGACATGCTCGCTAAGTAGCCGCCTTTCAAGGTAGGAGAGATCACCTCAATGCCCGTTTTACCCGTGTAATAAATAGCCATGCCGCTAGATTGTAAGGTGTTCTTGGTTAATATATAGGTACTGGCAACGGGTAAAAATACCGCAGCACCAGCGACCTTCGCGGTGAACTTAGCGGTTTGCCAAGTGCTCTTGGCAGCAGGTTTAAACAGACCTTCATAGGCCCCTTTGGCGTACCCCGCTAATAACGTCCAGAGCCCAGTAATCGAATCATTTTTTTCACCAGACTCTTTATAACCGCGTTTAAATTCTATCTCTGCGTTGGCCAATGCATTATCCCACTGGCCGGTAATATCGGTGGTACTGCGCGCTTGCATCTCTTTGACTGCGGATGTCAGTTCATTAAAATCTTCGCTCACATTATCGACGAAGTTACTCGGGATGTTTTTTAACGCCGTGCGGCTATCTTCCGTTCGCTCTCCTAAATAAACATAACCCGTGATAAAGGAGTCCCAAGCTTCAGCCGCTGTTGCTTTGCTGAAGGCTATTTCTTTTTGGGCAAGGGAGTGGGTTCCAGCAAGAATCTCCATTGAACGATCGGTACCCTCGTTAAAGATAATCTTGCTGGTATCTTGGGCACGTTCAATGCCGTCACTGAGATCTTCTGTATAGCCTGAGGTGTTATCTTTTATCGACAGCGTCGCTTTATTTATCGCTTCTGCCGAGGAGTTAATGCTGTGTTCTTTAGCAAAGGCTAACGCTTTTTGGCTGGATGAAATAATAAACCAGCCATCTTCATACATGGCTTTGTGGCCTTTAATATTGGCCACCGTAGTGGGAATGATTTCTTCAATCGGCACTGATGCATTAGAAGATGAGCTAGTCTCACTGCGGGCATGAGCGCTAAACACGAATAGACTGAGCGATAATGAAAAGAGTAATAATGAACAGAGCTGTACAGAGAGTATCGGGAATAAAAGAGTCTGGTATGAGTTGCTAGACTTGCCGTGCCACTGGTCTTTTTGATGGGGAAAAATCATTATAAATCCATGTTGTCCTAAATCCGTTGCCGCAAAGTATATACGGGCGCTCTAGGTGGAACAACGGACTTCTAACGATCGTCAGCAATCACAAGCCCATCATCAGCGCGGCAACCGTGTTTAGGATTCAATGACGACCTGATTATCCTGAATTGAAAAATCCACAGCGATCAAGGATTGTCCGCTGCAAGGACCAACGACGCATTCGCCATCTTCAATTTTAAACAACGCGCCATGGCTACTGCATTGGATCATAGTGGCATCGATATCTAAAAATTCATCGGGCTGCCATTCAAGCTGAATACCTAAATGTGGGCAGGTATTTTCGTAGACATAAATACGGCCTGCTTTCTTTACCGCAAAGACAAAACGCTCACCCAGCTGGAATCCTTTGCTTTTTCCCTCTGCAATTTCGTTGCTATGGCATAGAATGGACATACTTAGACCTACAGGTAATTGGAGGCGCTAGTTTAGCCTTGTTTTCTCATGATTAAAAAACTTTTAGTATCGCCATTAGGTTGGTTGATAGGCATTTTATTAAGTCTTGGTATTTGCTTGGGCGCATTGTTTTTAGGATCGCTGGATACCCACAGCTTATTAAATAGCGAAATAGGCCATAATATTTTATGGAATATTCGTGTGCCGCGAGTCTTATTAGCCTTTGTTATTGGCGCGAGTTTGTCGCTAGCGGGGGTATTGATCCAAAGTAATGTGCGTAACCCATTGGCCGACCCAAGCTTAATTGGTGTATCGGGTGGTGCGGCATTGGGTGCGGCGTTAATGATTGTCGCTGCGGATTTTATTGATATTCAGGCGCATTATTATATTCCGGTTGCAGCGTTTATCGGTGGCATTCTTGCAACCATGGCGGTATTGAAGTTAGGCCGCAATGATATGCCCGGTGGCATGGCGTTATTAATTTTAGCAGGAATTGCGATCAACGTTGTCGCGGCATCGTTGATTGGTTTGCTGACGTACTTAGCGACCGACAGTGCTTTGCGTCATATTACTTTTTGGTCGTTAGGCAGTTTAGCCAGCGCCAACTATTTTTGGTTAGTCTTGTGTTCGACGGCACTATTGATTGTTTGTCTATGGCTACCAAAACAACATAGAAAACTCGATGCTATTTTATTAGGACAAGCCGAAGCGAATACTATGGGTGTTGATGTAAAACGCTTACAAATCCAGAGCATCGTGTTGGTTGCTTTACTAGCTGCATTGGCCGTATCCGCTTGCGGTATTATCGGATTTATTGGTTTGGTGACGCCGCACATTGGTCGTATGTTGGTGGGCGCGAGCCATCGTTATCTATTGCCTTTGTCGTTCTTTTTAGGGGGCAGTTTGTTAGTGATTGCCGATGGCATTGCGCGCACTATTATTGCACCGGCTGAATTACCCATTGGTATTGTCACAGCACTGTTGGGTGCTCCTGTGTTTATCTGGTTATTGGTGCGCGAAGGGAGACGCTTGCAATGGTAATGTCGTTAAAACAATTAAGCCTTGAACGAAATGGTAAGTCGGTATTAAACAATATTTCCGGTGAATTAGCGGGTGGAAAAATCATTGCCTTACTCGGGCCGAACGGCGCAGGTAAGTCAACGTTAATACAGGCCATGGCGCGTTTATTAGCGTGTGAGGGAAGTATTGAATTACAGGGAAAAAATATAGCGACTTACTCGTCACAGCTGATCGCGCAAAAATTGGCTTATTTACCTCAGCATAGCCAGTTGCAATTCCCCTTAGAAGTGGAAGAAGTTTTATCGTTAGCGACCTTGCCTTTTGCCTTAACAAAATTGCAACAACGCCAACAGGTAAAGCAGGTGATCAGTGACTGGGGAATTGAAACCCTTGCCCACAAAGATTTTCGTCAGTTGTCGGGGGGGGAGCAGCAGCGCTGCCAGATTGCTCGAACGTATTTACAATTATCCAATATGAAAAAAGCAGGTCGCGGTTGTGGGCTTTGGCTATTAGATGAACCTGCGAGCAGTTTAGATTTACAGCACCAGAAACAATTACAAGCGGTATGTCACCGGGCGGCTGCAGAAGGGCATTGTGTGGTGATCGTATTACACGATCTGAATCAGGCGATGCGACTTGCCGATGAAGTTTGGTTATTAAAAGACGGTGAGCTGGTGGCACAAGGCGAAGCGAAAGAGGTGATGACGGAAGCGTTAATTAACCAGGTTTTTAATGTATCAGTGCGTCGTATCGAAGACCAAGGCGATCACTTTTTTGTATTCAGTTAGCGCATTAATGAATAATGCGCTAACGGTTTAAATACTCTGTACTTTTACTAGAATTTTTATTCTAGCGTTAAGCCAATGCTCTCGCCTAAACGCAGCGGTTGCTCAGCTTTCATTTCTTCAAGCCAGTGCATTTTATCTTCACCAAAACAAACAACAATGGTTGAACCTAAGAAGAAGCGACCCATCTCTTCGCCTTTTTCAATCACCAGCGGCTCGATCGTTTCACCTTGAATAGGGTAGCTAGTAGAGCGCACATTACGATCAAACGGTGTAATGCGACCCGCCCACGTTGTTTCAATACCCGCCACAATCATTGCACCCACTAATACCAATGCCATTGGGCCTAAGTCGGTATCAAAGATAGCGACGACACGTTCATTGCGAGAAAAAAGACGCGGAACATTTTGTGCGGTTGTTTGGTTTACCGAGAACAAATCTCCAGGCACATAAATCATTTCACGCAGCGTACCGGTGACGGGCATGTGCAAACGGTGATAATCTTTTGGCGACAAATAAATCGTTGCAAACTGACCACCCATAAACTCTTCAGCGGTTTGGCTATTGCCACCCAATAATTCGATCAAAGAATAATCATGGCCTTTCGCCTGAAATACACGACCGTTTTCAATCGGGCCTAATTGGCTAATTGCACCGTCGGCAGGAGAAACAATACTATTGCTTTTTCCGTCGATAGTACGCATGCCTTCTTTTAATTCACGGGTGAAAAAATCGTTAAAGTTTTCAAACGCTTCAGGGGTTTGACGCTGTGCTTCGTCCATATTCACATTGAACTGTTTAATGAACTTACTAATGAATAAGTTCTTGATCCAGTCAATACGCGTTTCAGCCAGCCAACCCACAAGGTGTGATAATAAATGCTGTGGAACCACATACTGAAATGCGATAAATAACTTGTCTTTAATTGAAGTAGCCAAAATAAAATCCTATTAATCTATGTAAGTGTTTAATGCTGTAAGAGTGTTAGGCTGCAAGTGCACTAGACTTAAGTGCGTTAGGCTTCATTGCCTATCGTTATTGGGGCCAGCTCATCGTTGCCCCATTCGGCCCAAGAACCTGCGTAGGCCTTCATATTTCGGCCTAAAATTTTACCGACCAAATACGTAAAACCTGATCGGTGATGTGTTTGGCAATGTGTCGCAATTTCTTTGTCTTTGGTTAAACCCAAAGAATTTAATAATGCTTCAAACTCGGCTAAATCGTTAATGCGTAAACCTCGCTCAGCATCCATCCCTAAGGTCCATTCGTAATTCACCGCACCTGGAATATGACCACCACGAGCAGAAATTACTTTTTCGCCGGTATATTCTTTATTCGAGCGTGCATCCCAAATAGCAAAATCTTCACGGCCAATACGCTCCATGATCTGTTCTTTCGAAAGCTCAAAATCATGATTTAGCGTAGACACAGAATAGTCAGATTTAATACTTTCTTGCTGACCTTGCTCGGTGGCTAGACCTGCTTGCTGCCACGCATGGATGCCGCCATTAAGGTAGGAATAGTGGCTATGCCCCATCATATCCAATACCCAAATTAATCGGCCAGCCCAACCGCCACCTTCATCATCATAAGCAATCACATGCTTTTCAGGGGTAAGGCCAAGATTAGAAAAAACGCGACTTAGCTTGGCTAAATCGGGTAAGGCACCAGGGGTTGGTTTTTGACCCAGTTGAAGGTCTTTAAAATCCAAATGAACGGCGCCAGGAATGTGGGCACCCAAAAAGGTTTCTAGCTTACCCTGGTCGATAATCAGTAAGTTTTCATCACCCAAAAAAGACTGAAGTTCTTCTGGTTCGATTAAAAGAGAGTAAGTCGGCATGGTGCCATCCGTAGATAGTATTCAATATTGACCTGCATTGTACTATCGGTATTTGCACTCTGGCAAATAACGCTTATCAGACACGCGGCCAATTCATTTTAAGTGCTCATTTTACGTGCTTATTTTTGCGATTTTATCTTGGCTTCCCTTTGCGTTGCCTGAGCCAGTTTGGTCAAACTCTTACCCGCGGTTAAACAGAGGTATTTAAATTCATTATATTCAGACAGCTGCATGGGAGGGTCATAAGGAGGCGGGCCAATGTCGGCAAAGACAATCCCGACAGGGCGGTTATTTGAGAACAATGACATCATCATAAACTGCTCAGGAAAAACACTTTGTTGTGCCAGAGGAATTCCGCGCAGCATTTTTTCTCTATTTTCTAAGGTAATCATCAAGCTAGCAGGCTTCTCTAGCATTCGTTTGAATATGTGTACTTTTTCTAGACTAATCGCAAAGTGGCACAGTGGGTTTGTTTCGGCGAGCCCTTTTTGATAATAGATTTTTGCCGCGGTGCCGGTTTTATTCTGCACCATGATATAAGCGTGTTTAAGCCCGATTCCTTGGGTGATGCCTTTTAAAATAGAGCGCATTAAGTGATGCAAATCGCCAAAAGTTTCAGGGGCTTCGTCTAATTGTTTTAACAGACGCTTGAGGAAAGTACGGTCAATTTCACGCTCTCCGGCCGCATCAATTTCTACGCTGTCTTTCGTACTGACGCACTCACTCTCGGGGGCTTTTTCTTGTACCGGTACCGATTCACTACTCTTTGGTTTTTGTACTGTCTCCGTCGCGGCGGTTTTATCACACAGATAAACATGACCTTTAGGCACAGCAGTATGAGTTGGGGCTAATAATGTCGAAACTGCGGTTAAGCGACGACCTTGTTGAGCCATCTGCAGAATAATCTTCAGTACGTCGTGATGAACCTTTTCACTATCAGAGTTAAGAAAGTGAGCGCTTAAGGCAACCCAGCGCTTTGTCTTATAGCGATATACCCCTGTTTGATACTGGCTAGCCAAAGCATTGGCGATATAAATAAGTAATTCAGGTTGCTGGCATTGATGCTTAAGTGCTCGATGACCTTCAATGCTAGTCAGTTTTTCTAAGCGCAGCGCTCGCCAGTCTTCAGCATTAGGCCAGCACTCTTGCTGCCATAGCGATTGGCAGGCATGAGGCAATGCTAGTGATGTAGCCAGTTTTTGCCACGATAACAGCTTAGAATTCGTCATTTCACCAAAACTGGTACTCAAAGCAGGCATTAAATCTTTGCCTTGGCTCATTTGATTGGAAAATTCTTGCGTCGCACTGACGTGTTGTAACTGCCAAGCCCATAACGGTGCTGAGGCTAACATCGCTGACCACTGAGCCTGATGGCGACTGAGCCCTGGCTTAGAATCTGCCCACTCGGCGGCAATTCGACCCGCTAATACAGCGGTATGTAACATGCCCATGTAGTTACGTTCGGAGCGGTTTTTAGGTGAAAAATCCAAGGCTGGAAGCTGTTTAACGATGTTAACAACTTCTTCCATCCCTAATAGCGAGATGCAGCCCGTCGCGGTATTTATCTGGTCTAAACTTGATGGATTACGTTCTTTTATATGCAGCAGTAGATGCAGACAGATAGCAGGGTCCTGCTCAGCAATTCCGGCTAAGCCATCAAAGCTCAAGCTGGCTTTGGTCATTAACTGGCGAAATGCTTTACGAGTGCTCGGCAGTAACGGAAATTGTTGGAATTTCAGTATGTTTTGCCAATCATCACTATCAGGCATTTTATATGTCTTACTTGTATTTAGTGTCATCTGTATATTTGAGAAAACTCTAAACGTAACCTTTACTTACTATAGTCAGTTTCTTCGAAGCTGCTTATTTTCCTAACAAGACTTTTATAACTTATTGAGATCGTGCAATAAGACTTAGCCTTTGTTGATTAACCTGGAATGGTTTAGATGCTGTTTATAATCGGAATAATTATTGTATTTGGTAGCGTTGGTTGGGGCTTTGTTATGTCTCATGGCCAGTTGGCAGCGCTGTGGCAGCCATTTGAGGTGGTTATTATTATTGGTGCCGCAGTAGGCGCCTATCTCATATCCAACCCATTTCACCTGATTATTGATTCGCTGAAGTTAGTGCCTCAAGTGGTTATGGGCTCAAAAGTGAATAAAGCAATGTGTCTCGATGTGCTGCACTTAATCTACGATATTCTTAATAAGTCGCGCCGTGAAGGTATGATGTCGATAGAAGAAGATGTAGAAAACCCTCAGTCCAGTGCTATTTTTGCGCGTTATCCAACCATCTTAGAAAACGATACCTTGGCACGTTTTATTGCCGATTACTTTCGCATCATCTCCGCAGGTAACTTAGCATCTCATGAACTAGAAGCGCTAATGGATCAAGAGATAGAATCACGCCTGCATGAGCTAGAACAACCCGGTGCAGCCTTAGGTAAAGTCGCTGATGCATTACCAGGCTTTGGTATTGTGGCGGCGGTATTAGGCATCGTGATTACCATGGCTTCTATCGGAGGCGATCCTGCTGTTATTGGTCAGCACGTCGCGGCCGCGCTGGTGGGTACGTTTATGGGGGTATTATTAGCGTACGGATTAGTCGGGCCGATCAGCGTTCGTATGAGACATATTGCGGAGGATGAAATTCGTCTCTATGAAGCAGCCAAAGCGTCGATTATTGCATCAATGAATGGACTAGCCCCTCAGCTTGCGATTGAATTTGGGCGTAAATCGTTATTCAGCCATGACCGCCCAACGTTTAATGAACTCGATAGCAAGGTTCGTGGGCGCTAAAGATGATGAGAGTTAATACGAGGCTGCCATGGAGAATCTAGGCCAAAGTACCATCATTATTAAGCGCGTAAAAAAAGGTCGCCATGAAGATCATGGGGGCGCTTGGAAAGTCGCTATGGCTGACTTTGCGATTGCTATGATGGCTTTATTTATCGTGCTCTGGTTAACCAACTCTTCCAATGAGGAAGAGCGCGAAGCGATTGCTGGCTACTTTCAAGATCCTTTAGCGTATGAAGAAGGTAAGCGCAGCCCTAGCCCTTACGTAATCGATTTGGGTGGAAGTCCTAGCCTAGCCGAAAACACAGCGATCTCTGAAACCATTGATCCTGATAAAATCTTACAGGCTGACGAAATTGAAAGTATGGCCGAAGCAATAGAACGCCGCCGTTTAGAACAATTAAAAGCAGAGATTGAAGCTAAAATTGACGCCAGCCCAACCCTAAGCCCTTTCAAAAATCAGATGACGATCGAACTCACAACAGAAGGTTTGCGTATTCAAATCGTAGATCAAACAAAGCGGCCTATGTTCAATGCGGGTAGTGCGGTATTGAAATATTACAGTGAAGACATTCTGTATGAACTAGCCCCAATGTTAATGACAGTAGAAAACAAGCTGTCTATTACCGGCCATACCGACTCCGATGCGTACTATGAGAATAATCCAGAAGATGATGTGAATTGGGAATTGTCCGCAAGTCGGGCAGACGCGGCGCGACGAGCATTAATGGAAGCTGGGGTCGAGAAATCACAGATTGCACAAATATTAGGAATGGGCGATACCGCTCCATTGGACATTAACCATCCTGAAAGCGATATTAATCGACGGATAGCGATTGTATTGCTGAACAAAAGATCTCAAGCAAGTATTGAATCGCGCAAAGGAACGACGGACCCCAACATTCAGTTTATCAACAATAGCGAAACAGAGGCTGAAAGCACAACTAATGATACGCGAGAACCCGTAATCAATTCGTCGGACTCACTCATTAACGATTTAAACAATGACCGAGAACGGCTGGATAATAGCTACGATACGCCACCCAACGAATCTGAAAGCTTCTGGTAGTAGACTGATATTGATGAGAATAGCGGTCGTATTCATTTAAACAGAAGTGAAAATGTGAATCACAGATAAAAAAATAGACTTCAATTGAAGTCTATTTTTGATTTTTACAGGCTAATAATTTTGACAGTTTAAAGCGTAATCAAAACCCTTTATCAAACTCACCCAGAGTCGACAAAATACGTTTATAACTATCAAAACGTAACTGACTGATTTTACCTTCTTCTAAACTCTCACGAATCGCGCACTTAGGCTCTAGCTCATGCTGGCAATCACGGAATTTGCAGTGGCCAATCATATCGCGCAATTCTTTAAAGCCGTACAGCACATCATCGGGATCCATGTGCCACAAACCGAATTCACGGATTCCTGGAGAATCGATTAAGTCACCGCCTGCAGGGAAGTGATATAAGCGCGCCGTAGTGGTGGTATGGCGGCCTTTCTTACTCGCGACCGATAAAGGCCCCACTTTCAGTTCTTGCTTGGGTAGCAGTACTTGGATCAAGCTGGATTTACCCACACCCGACTGCCCAACAAAGACACTGATACGACCATTAAGCTTTTGCTTCAGTTCTTCTAGGCCATCTTCTTGTTTGATCGACAAGGTCATCGTTTGATAACCCAACTTCTCATAATCTACCAACATGTTGCGCATGTAAGGGCCAGACTTCTCATCGAGCAAATCGGTTTTATTCAATAGAATAATCGGTTCGATGTTGCAGTTTTCGGCCGCGACTAAGTAGCGGTCAATCAAGTTTGGGTGAACCACCGGTTCGCACGCCACTACCAGCACGATAAAATCGATATTGGCGGCAACGGGTTTAATTTCGTTATACGGGTTTGGACGCGACAGTTCGCTTTCTCGTGGCAGAATAGAAACCACTACCCCAAGCTCATTCTTGTCCATACGGTAGATAACTTTATCACCGGTGACAAGAGAGCCGAGGTTTGCTCGCATATGACATCGACGAGTATCATCAAAGATGCCTTTCTCGATGCTATCTAAGGATTCGACTTCTACTTGCGTGCCAAAGTGAGCGATGATCATCCCCTGTAATTCGGGGCCTAAATCATTGCCTGAAAGCTGCTCAGTGATGTCTGATTCTTTACGAGTCGCACGGTCGGTACGTTCTTGTTGAATCTTTTCGATACGCCATTGCTGACGTTTATTTAATTTTCTTTTAGCCATAACCGCTATTGTCGTTGTTGGCCGCGACGGACGCAAGTTGCTAAACTACATTCATTGATTAGGAGCGATAAAAAAATGAGCAGAACAGATACCTTAGTCTGGATGGACCTTGAGATGACAGGGCTTGATCCTGAAGATAATGTGATCATCGAAATAGCCACTATTATTACCGACGATCAATTAAATATCGTCGCCGAAGGCCCCGTGATTGCTGTACATCAGCCAGATTTTGAACTGGATAAGATGGACGACTGGAACGTTAAAACCCATAACGGATCAGGCTTGGTTGAACGTGTTAAAAGCAGCACAGTAAGCATGGCTGAAGCAGAAAAGCAGACAATAGAATTTATTGCTCAGCACGTAAAAAAAGGCCATTCACCACTATGTGGCAACAGTATTCATCAAGATCGCCGCTTTTTAGTGAAACAAATGCCACTGCTTGAAGAATTTGTTCATTATCGCAATATTGATGTCAGCACCTTAAAAGAGCTGGCGAAGCGTTGGAAACCTTCCATCTTGCCTGGTTTCAAAAAGAGCGGATCGCATAAAGCATTAGACGATATTTTAGAGTCGATTGCTGAAATGAAATATTACCGTGAGCACTTTTTAGCCGAATAGGCTGTGATTGAGATATACGGCGAGTAATGCCAAAGCCCTTCAATAGACTGAGGGGCTATTTGCTCAACGCGGGATTAGACCGCTAACATCTTATCCAGCAATTCAGTCACATTATCGCTGTGTAGTAATAAATCTTTATCCGTTGGCAAGACAAAACCTTCTGCTTCTGAATGCGCGAGCATGGCAAGCATAGGGTCAAAGTAGTGATTCACATTTAACAGTGCGCAAGGCTTATCGTGAATCTTCAATTTCTTCCAAGTATAAACCTCAAAGAATTCTTCAAATGTGCCTAAGCCCCCAGGGCAGGTAATAAAGCCGTCGGCCAATTCAGCCATCATGGCTTTGCGTTCATGCATCGTTTCGGTGACATGCAGCTCGGGTAAGCCAGTATGAAATATTTCTTTATCGTGTAAGGTTTTAACCGTTACACCAATCACATGGCCACCGGCTTCCATTACGCTATCGGCAAGCAATTTCATTAGGCCCGTGTTTGATCCGCCATAAACACAGGTAATGTTACGCTGCGCTAATTCAGTGCCTAGCTGTTGAATGGTTTCGGCATAAATAGGATGGCAGCCCATCTTGGCTCCCAGAAAGACACAAATAGATTTCATCGTGATAACCGTACAGATTGTTTAAGATTTTGGCATGCAGCAGCGTTTGTATTTTTCGCCACTGCCACAAGGGCAAGGGCGATTTTTACGCGGTGCGATATCGGCCTTTAATTCAGCCAAGTTTTGCTTATAAAATTCACTAAGGTATTGATACAATTCTGGGTGCTTCTTTTGCAACATCTTTGGACGCTCAAAAAAGTACTCTGAAGATACCGCAAAAAACTCAGCACTATTGGTCGCCGCGTAATCGTTAATATTACTTTGGCCCTTTTCTACTTGGTTGATTTTATGGTGAACAAACTCAAACCAAGGTGCTAAATATTCATATTGGGTAACGCGCTCAGGAAATCCATCACATTGCCCATCGGCCATATCAATTAAGTGCACAAACTCATGAATACCGACATTTTGTTTGTCGCGGCCATTTTGAAATCCACGATGCAAATCAGGTTTACTTAACACCATTTTACCCGACATAACGCCGGTGCCGACCATGCCGCTAATACGAGAATCCGGTAAGCCATATTGGTACTCTTCATTAAAACGAGCAGGCAATAAAATAACGGTTTCGACATTAAAATAATGCCAATCTGGGAATCCCCAAACTGGGATGATTGCACTAGCAGCGACTAATAATCTGTCGTTATCATCAACCGTTACGTCTTGGCTTCCTTCGACACGTGTTGTTTCTAAAAATAATATGCAGCGTTGCTCAAAACACAGCTGGTCTTGTGCTGATAAATTGCGATAAAAACTGACAGACTGTTTTAAAAAAGCACTCCATTGAGGTTGCCAGTTTTTGCTGTGAACCTCATGGGCCGACATCGTGGTTGGTCTAAATATGTTGGCAAAGAAATTCTTGATACTATTTAAAATTGTAAACATGAGTGCTGGTAACGTCCTTGTTTTGACTCTTTATGTCAGCTCTTTAATAAAGATCTTTGAGTTTCTCTGAAAGTTATACATCGACTGCCGTTCTTGAGGCAGTGCAGAAATATCCGTTTCAATAAAACCACGCTCAATAAACCAATGAGCTGTGCGTGTTGTTAAAACAAAAATGCGATGAATATTATTCGCTTTTGCTTGCGCGCTAATGGCACTTAATAAACGATCACCTCGTTGCCCAGAACGGTATTCTGCTCTCACCGCAACGCAGGCAAGTTCTGCCAAATCTGTTGAATACGGATAAATAGCAGCGCACGCGATGACCATGCCATCAAGCTCGATGACTTTAAAACGATGAATCTCAGTTTCTAAAACCTCACGCGAGCGGCGTACTAAAATGCCTTGTTCTTCGAGAGGTCTTAATAATTCTAAAATGCCTGCCACATCTTCGGTATTGGCTTGGCGTAATAATTCATAATCATCGGCCGTAATAAGCGTGCCAGCACCTTCGTGAGTGAATAGCTCTTGCAGTAACGCGCCATCAATTTTGTAGCTTAATAAGTGGGCGCGATTAATCCCGGCTTTTACTGCGGTTAACGATGCTTGAGCGTGCATTTCATGTTCGCCCGACAAGTCATCAATCAGTGTGGTTAATTCTGCAGTCGTTATTTGTGAAATAACCGCTGCGGTTTCGTCCGCCGAAGGTAAGCCTTCATCTTCGCCCATTAAAATTAATTTCTCGGCGCTTAAAGCAATCGCCGTTTGTGTGGCGACATCTTCAGCGGCCAAGTTAAACATCTCGCCACTTGGGGAATAACCACAGCTGGATAATAAAACGATGTTGCCTTGATCAAGTTGTTGGTTAATCGCTTGCTTGTCGATACGACGAACTTCACCGGTATGCTGAAAATCAATACCGTCGATCACGCCTTTCGGTTTAGCCGTTACAAAATTGCCACTCACCACACGAATGCGAGCACCGTGCATGGGAGTATTCGGTAAACCAACAGAAAGACGGGCTTCAATATCTGATTTCACAATACCAATAGCAGCGCGCACAGCATTGAGGGCAGGCTGGTCGGTAATGCGTAAGTCGGCATGAAAGCGGCTGGTAATATTCAGTACATTCAACGCTTGGTCAATTTGCGGACGTGCGCCATGAACAATGACTAAACGCACACCTAAGCTATTGAGCAAGGCAATGTCTTGTACAATGTTGGCGAAGTTATCATCGGCAATGGCATCACCTTCTAACATCAGCACAAAGGTTTTTCCTCGGTGAGCATTGATGTAGGGTGAAGAGTGTCTAAACCATTTAACGTACTGGCTATTATCCATGTTTATCTATCAATATAGGTCGGAGTATTCAGGTTAATCAACATAGCACAAAGTCACATTGTCATTAAGTTGAGATTAATAAAAGCGCACAATTAAACCAACATGGTCGTCTTATTCTTGTTTTTCTAAACAAAACTCATGAATAAACTGAGACAGCAACGCAACGGTCGGTTTAATTTGATCCATATCGATAAACTCATCCAGCTGGTGGGCTTGATCAATCGACCCGGGGCCAAGCACTAAAGTTTCCATTCCAAGCTGCTGCATAAAAGGCGCTTCGGTAGCAAAAGCAACGGCATGGGATTGATGATGGGTAAGCTTTTCTGCCAGCTTAACCAATTCGGCATTCTTATCGGTAGCAAAAGACGGCACACCGGGAAACAAGGCTTCGAGTTCAAATTCCACATTATGGCGGCTGGCAATGGGCTTAATGCGTTCGCTCATTTCATGGCGTAGCTGGTCATTGCTCATGCCAGGCAGTGCGCGAAGATCAAAAGCCAATTCACAACTGCCGCAAATACGATTGGGGTTGTCGCCCCCGTGCAGGCAACCAAAATTCAGTGTGGGAACTTCAATTTCAAAATCTTGATTACGGTTTTCTTCGGCTAGTTGTGCTCGATAGGCTTTTAGCTCAGTCATCACATCGTGCATCGCATCAATGGCATTGATACCTAAACTCGGGTTAGACGAGTGTCCAGCATTGCCGGTAATACGAAGGGTCTCCATCATAATGCCTTTGTGCATTCGAATCGGCTTTAACCCCGTAGGTTCGCCAATTATGGCATAACGGCCTTTGGGGCGACCTTGTTCTACTAGAGTACGCGCACCGCTCATCGAGCTTTCTTCATCGGCGGTAGCAAGAATAATCAGCGGCTGCTGTAACTTCAGCTGTTTTGGATTGCCAAGCTGATTCAGAATGTTTTCGATGGCCTCTATCGCCAGCGCGAAAAATCCTTTCATATCGCAGGTGCCTAAGCCATAAAGCTTACCGTCACGTTCCGTTAGCTTAAAGGGATCACTGGTCCAGCGTTCGGGATTACAAGGAACGGTATCGGTATGGCCACTCAATACTAATCCACCCGGGCCGCTGCCCAAGGTCGCTATTAAATTGAATTTGTCTGGTTCCCCTAAACGCTCTTTTGGTACCGGCATTATTTCGCAATCAAAGCCCAAAGGCGTCAGCCATTCGGCCAACATATCAATGACCGCTTTATTGCTACTGTCGTATTCCGGTAAGGCAGAGCTAATGCTCGGCGCCGCAATAAGCTGCTGGAAGCGTGAAATAAGGTGTGACATGTTTAAACTTCCTGTTCAAATGAATGAAGTAGAGTAGGGCAATAAGGCTGCGCAATGTATCAAGACAAAATGTATCTTAAGCATAACGTATTCTGCCAAATAGTTATCAAAAATCCGCGACAAGTAACGCTTATATAGATGGCTTTATGGTAACTGACTCTAATCCGTTTTATCATCCAATAATGAATCATGAAATCGAATTAAAGCTGCGTTTAAATACCAGCGAATTGCCTTTGTTAGAAAAGGCCTTAGCGCACCCTCAATTTAACCGTGAACCGACGCTTAAATTGCTGAACCGTTATTTTGATACCCCTCAAATGGGGCTAAGCCAAGGTGGCGCGGCATTACGAATTCGTCAGCAAGGCATTATCGATGCTCACGGCGCTCTGACCGATGAACGGATTATTCAAACGTTAAAAACTCGGGGCACAAGCTCGGCGGGTTTACATCAACGAATGGAATGGGATTGGCCATTGACCGCGGTTGAACTGGATCTCGGATTAATCCAATCGGGGGAGGCTCAAGAACATTTATCTGCATCCTTAAATTTGGCTGAAATAGCTCCGCTATTTACCACTGATTTTCAGCGTAACGTTTGGATGTATCAGCAAGACGATACCTTAATCGAGCTGGTGCTCGACCAAGGTGAAGTATCGACCGACGAACACCGCATCGATTTATTAGAGCTAGAATTAGAGTTGAAACAAGGCGAGCCCGAAGTCTTGTTTCAAGTTGCTCAGCAATTAGCTGAGCAGTGCCCAGTATTGATGAGTGATATCAGCAAGGCGGAACGCGGTTATGGCTTACTGGCTAAGTCAGCCCGCTATGCCGGCATTAAAAAGGATTGGGCGGGTAAGATTCCTACTTTTGATGAGCAGCAAGATGTGATCGGCTGTTTTAAAAGCTACTTTGCCTTTCAGCTGTCTAGTCTGCAGCGCAGCTTGGAGTATGGTATTTGGGATGGCCAGAAAAATCAGAATGAAAAAACAGGACTGCAAATCCAATTGCTTAAAAACTTGCTGTCACTGTTTACTCACATTGATTGCTTGCCGGATGCCCAGTTATTAAAACGCCAGCTCGACCAAGCGAGTCAGTCACCCCTTGAACTAATCCGTTTATGGGGGCAGTTGAGTTTAGCCTGCGGGCATTGGTTATTTAATTTATCGAACGATAGCGCAGCATTTACTCTGTCGGAAGACGAAATACTCTCGATGCGTTTGCACATTGAACAGCTCAGTAATGCATTGCTGGCAAAAGGAATACGTTCATGAACATGGCTTCAGATCGCCCAATCGTAATGAATATCTTGCTAGATGATTTAAAAAAAGCAGGCATGCTCGACGATGAAAATTATCAACTGGCGCAATTTGCACGACGCGCCCCGTCAGAATTAAAAATGCACCCGTTTGCCTTTATCGGCAAGCAAAAGCTGACCAATCAAAAAACCGGTGGCAAGCTGACAGAAGAAGTTATCTGTGAGTGGGCGGCCGCAGATAAAGGCTTAGACTATTCTCGTATCGACCCGTTAGAAGTCGATGTCGCAGCGATTACCTCAGCCATGTCGTATGCCTTTTCTGAACGCCATAAAATACTGGCGCTGAAAGTGAGCAAAGAAGAGCTGGTGGTTGCGTGCAGTGAGCCCAATATCACCTCTTGGGTACAAGATTTAGAGCATGTCTCGCGTCGCAACGTTATCCGAATACTGGCGATGCCAAGCGAAATTGAACGTCACCGAGTTGAGTTTTATCAGCTGGCTAACTCTATTAATCGAGCGTCTTCGCAGCACGACGGCATTAGTGGCATTCAAAACCTAGAGTCCATGCTAGAGCTGGGTAAAGCGACTGCGCCAGATGCTAACGACGAACACATTGTTAACGTTGTGGATTGGTTATTACAGTATGCATTTGAGCAACGAGCCAGTGATATTCACATAGAACCACGACGCGAATTAGGCAAAGTTCGATTCCGCATCGATGGTGTATTGCACTTGGTGTATGAGTTGCCAGCGCAAGTCACACAAGCGGTGATTGCTCGCATAAAAACATTAGGGCGCATGAACATCGCCGAAAAACGCAAGCCGCAAGACTCGCGTTTAAAAACCAAAACTCCGGCAGGAGAAGAAATCGAACTGCGTTTATCAACGCTGCCAACGGCGTTTGGTGAAAAACTCGTGATGCGTGTTTTTGATCCCTCCGTCTTGGTCAGAAACTTCGCCGAGCTAGGCTTCAGCAAAGAGGATTATCGTCGTTGGAAAGAGATGACCACGCAAAACAACGGCATCATCTTTGTTACTGGCCCAACAGGTTCAGGTAAAACCACAACGCTTTATTCAACCTTAAAAGAATTAGCAACGGTTGAAGTTAACGTCTCAACCATTGAAGATCCGATTGAAATGATCGAACCCGCATTTAACCAAATGCAGGTGAATCACAGTATTGATCTAGATTTTGCAACGGGGGTGCGTGCACTCTTAAGACAAGATCCCGATATCATTATGGTCGGTGAAATCCGTGACTTAGAAACCGCAGAAATGGCGGTGCAGTCAGCGTTAACCGGTCACCTCGTCTTATCCACACTGCATACCAACGATGCTCCCACGGCGATTACTCGCTTATTAGAGCTTGGCTTGCCGCCTTATTTAATACGTTCAACCATGTTGGGTGTGATGGCGCAGCGCTTGGTGAGAATTCTTTGTCCGCATTGCAAAGAAGAGCGAACGATTGATGACGCGACTTGGAAAGACTTGGTTGCCCCTTGGACGGTTGCTAAACCGGCTAAGATCTTCAAGCCTAAAGGTTGTTTAGAATGCCGCGATACCGGTTTTATTGGTCGCATGGGTATTTATGAAGTGCTGCCCATAAGTAATGACATCAGCAGGTTGATTAATGGCGACTCTGATCACCTGAAAATTCGACAACAGGCAATGAAAGAAGGCATGCACAGCTTGCGTTTAAGTGGCGCTCAAAAAGTAGCCACTGGCTTAACCACCATTGAAGAAGTCATGCGAGTGGCTCCAATGTCATAGTATCTGCCCGGTTGTGTGATGAATAACTGTATTTCTGGTCAAAAAATACGACTCAGTCATAGTTACTCGCTCAAATAACGGCTAAGCTACACAGCAGAAGAATACAGTCACCCGAGTAAATACATTGCATAACAAATAACGATGGCAATAGATGTGAATACAGTGCCTCCAATTATTGATTTAGAAGCTTCCGGGTTTGGCCGCGGTAGCTACCCTATTGAAGTCGGTTTCGCCTTAGAAAACCGAGATATACACGCGTTTTTAATTAAGCCAGAAGCCGAATGGACGCATTGGAGCCAAGATGCCGAAAAGATACACGGCATTACACGTGAACAATTAGCGTCCGAAGGCATGTGTATTGAAGACATTGCCCTTAAGTTAAACGAAATGCTGAGAGGGCAAACCTTATACTCCGATGCCTGGAGTTTTGACAGCTCTTGGATTGGACGTCTATTCGACAGCGCTGGAATCGTGCAGCGCTTTCGAATAGAGACCATCAACAAGCTGTTAAAGCCCGAGCAAGTAGAGTTTTGGCATCCAACCAAAGAAACGGTTCTGCAAGAACTTGGGTTAAAAGCTCACCGTGCGGGTAATGATGTGCAGGTATTGCAAGAAACCTATTTACGCATTGCCAGCATGAGCTAATAAAAAGACTTTCTATACCGCCTAGGGTTGCAGCAGTTCTTGAGCGGTAAGGCTATATTGACTACAATAAGTCACTTTTTATTTGCATCAGGTCCATCATGAACGATTCAACATCACTACCGCCTTTACCAGATCGCCTTTCAGGCAATTCTCGCAGCCCATATCATGTAGAAGAAATCTTCGAACACAATGTGCGCATTTTGCTTAATGGCAAAGAGCGCTTCGACGTTGAAGAATATTGCATCAGCGAAGGCTGGGTAATGATTCCTTCTCCAAAAGCCTTGGATCGTCGTGGCCAGCCGTTGATGATTAAACTAAAAGGTACGGTTGAAGCTTTGTACGGATAAGCTCTCAATGGAATATCATGGTTACCCGCAGTATTAGATATTGTTAATATAAGACTCAATCTTATATTTCACTAATGGTAATCATGACCCCCGCTTTGCAATTCCTATCGTTTACCTCAATACTTTTTATATTTACCTAGATCATGTTGTGTGATGATGAGCGGTCTATTCCCATTTTTTCAGAGCTATCGCGGTCTTATCGGTGCTATATTGAAAGGGTGCTAAAAAGTAGCACGCGAATTACTTGAGAAGGGATATGAGCATGATGACACTTTCACAATTTACTGAACTTCTTGGTTGGGCATCGATTCTTAATTTTGGTATGTTAATGTTTGCGAGTCTCATGTTAATGTTAATGAAACCCTACATTACTTCAATACATAGCAAAATGTTCTCCATTCCGGAAAATGAACTGACCACTATTTATTTTAATTATTTAGCCAACTATAAAATTCTGACGTTTGTATTTATTGTTATGCCATATCTAGCGCTTAAAATTATGGGGCAATAAAACAACTTTTTTTATAAGAGCTTGTTTTTATAAAAATTAGAATGTGTAAAAAATAGTTTTCATAAAATGTACTTTTAATAAGATAGTTTATATTGTTAGTTAATAAATAAAAATATAGGAAAGAAAATGAAAGATTCAAAAAGCACAATGATTCCACTAGAGCCAGATACTCAAGTTGAACTCGACAAAGTATTAAAGGCCGGCGGCTCAGGTAAAGTCATGATTGAAGGCAGTGATGAAATATTCATCATCAAGAAAGCGGAGACTGGCAATGACTATGAATTGTCGAAGGTCGCTTCAGAATCCTCTAACAATAATATGCGCAGCGCATTAGAAAAAATCAAAGCGAAAATGCAGTAAGCTTAAGCGCCTACCGATAAACGATTATTAATGCCGACACCTGCTTGTCCGAAGGCTTTCATTAATGCACTATCGTCAAATTCATCGACAATTTTAAGTAATATGTGTTGTCGATCAAACCAGTGCAAGAGTTGAAGTTGTACAAATGAAAGTTCACTTAGACTGTACTCTTTCATCTCATCACCATTAAGTCAGAGGTTTCATGTTTCGTTGGGTTATGATTCTTTATAGTCTCAGTATTTGTGTGAATGTTGCTGCTGATATAAACCTAACCGCATTGGATAAAAGCGGCATGAGTTTATGGGAGCAGAAGATATTTTCAGGAGAATCCTCATACACACCTGAAATGTATCGTGATCGCCCCGCACTGAAGGCTGTGAGTAACGCTTCTGCATCTGGCTTGGTTCTAAAAAAGAGTATCGATCTTTCTGAAACCCCTTATATGAGCTGGAGTTGGCTTGTAGAAAAAACATTATTCCCGTTAGATGAGCGCAGTAAAAAGGGTGATGATTTTGTTACTCGGTTATATGTTGTGATTGACGGCGGCTTTATGTTTTGGAAAACCTTGTCATTAAATTATGTATGGTCGAGTAATCAAGAGAAAGACTTAGTCTGGGATAATCCTTTTGCAGGCTCGAATGTACAAATGATGTCTATTAGAGGTAAAGATGCTCAGACGAGCAAGTGGTATGAAGAACGGCGTAATGTGTATGAGGACTTGATTCAAGTATTTGGTGATAAAGGCAGTGCAGAAGCTAACCAAGATGCTTATGGCGTGATAGATGTTATTGCTATTATGACCGACACTGATAACAGTGGAAAACAAGCGGAATCTTATTATGGCGATATTATCTTTAGTGCTCAGTAATATCTAACTGTATTTATTAACACGTATTTATTAGTATCGATTTAGAAAAAAACACTCAGTCCATTATCTGGAAAGAGTGTTTTTATAGACTTAGTCTACCCAAAAAAATACGAGCAGCGAAAGAACACTACTTATTATTTAATGCATCCAAATAAGCACGAGTACCTTCTTCAACCGTTGCGAAAGGTTGGTCATAACCCATATCGCGCAGCTTAGAAATATCCGCTTCAGTAAAGCTTTGATAAGCCCCTTTAAGATGCTCAGGGAACGGCATGTATTCTTTCGTTGCCTTCGTAACGTGAGTGCCTTGTTCGTCGTGCCAATCGATTACGGCATTCGCCACATCGTTAAAGCTCTGGCAGCGGCCTGTGCCCAAGTTAAAGATGCCCGATTTATCTGGGTTGGCTAAGAACCAAAGATTTACTTTAACCACATCACCGACGTAAACGAAATCACGACGCTGTTCACCATCGCCATAACCACCGCTGCCGCCAAATAATTTAGCCACGCCGTTTTCTTTGACTTGGTTATTAAAGTGGAAGGCTACTGAAGACATGCTGCCTTTGTGCTGTTCGCGTGGGCCGTACACGTTGAAATAACGAAAGCCAACAACCTGAGATTTAAAGGTATGTTGGATCTCACGCACGTATTGGTCGAATTGCCATTTAGAATAACCATAAACGTTTAATGGCTGCTCATGTTCACGTTGTTCTTTAAATACAGAACCTGCGCCATAAACCGATGCGCTAGATGCGTACAAAAAGGGGATCTCACGAATGATGCAGGCGTGTAAAAGTGTTTTCGAATATTCGTAGTTATTTTCCATCATGAATTTACCATCCCACTCCGTTGTGGAAGAGCAAGCACCTTCATGGAAGATCGCTTCGACGTTATTCAAAATAGGATCGTCAAGCTTAACCAGCTGCAAGAAATCATCTTTATCAAGATAATCGGCAATGTCGCAATCGCTTAGGTTATAAAACTTTTTACCGTCGGTTAAATCATCAACCACAATAATGTCTTTACGACCTTGTTCGTTCAAGGTCTTAACGATGTTGCTGCCAATAAAGCCAGCGCCGCCAGTTACAATAATCATATTCTATTACTCACTCAGAATTTCTATCAAAGCTATGTATTCGGTTACGCTTTCTCAGCCTGAATACGTTTAACAATTGCACTCGTCGAGCAATTGTCTTTAAAACTTAAAACAATCACTTCACCGCCAGCGTCCATGACCGCTTCGCCACCCGCGATTTCTTCAATTTTATAATCGCCACCCTTTACCAAAATACTCGGCAGCACTTTCGTAATTAAACGCTCAGGGGTATCTTCAGTAAACGGCACAACCCAATCGACACTTTCTAAACCCGCCAATACCGCCATGCGATGATCAAGAGGATTAATCGGGCGAGTAGGGCCTTTTAAGCGCGATACTGATTCATCAGAATTTACCGCCACTAATAAACGATCGCCTAAGGTTTTCGCTTCTTTTAAATACTGCACATGGCCAGGGTGAATAATATCGAAGCAGCCGTTGGTCATCACCAAGCTCTCGCCGCGTTCTTTGCATTCACGCACAAGCTGCATTAATTCGTCTTCATCAAAGACTGCAGCACCACCATGTTGTTCACTGCGAATATCACTGCGCAATTCATCGCTGGTAACGGTAGCCGTACCCAATTTGCCAACCACAATGCCCGCGGCAATATTCGCAAATGCGGTGGCGTGTTCTAACGATTCGCCCGCGGCTAATGCCGTAGCCAATACCGAAATTACCGTATCGCCAGCACCGGTTACGTCATAAACTTCACGCGCACGAGTCGGCAAGGTTAATGGCTCGGCATTGCGTTGTATTAACGTCATGCCTTTTTCGCTGCGTGTCACGAGCAAGGCCGTAAGATCATGTTCTTCTAAAAGAGCCTTACCTTTGGCAAAAAGTGTTTCGTCGTCTTTGCAATAACCGACAACCGCCTCAAACTCAGCCAGATTGGGAGTAATTAACGTCGCGCCACGATAAGGACTAAAATCAGTGCCTTTAGGATCAACCAAAACCGGAGTGCCAGATTTACGCGCCGCTTGAATTAAACGCTGCGGATCGGTTAGGGCGCCCTTGTTATAGTCTGACAAAATAACCGCGCCAGCATTGGCGACCTGTTGGTCAAACTGTTGGTAAATAGCGGTTAGATCAACGTCGTGAAACGACTCTTCAAAATCCAAACGAATCAGTTGTTGATTGCGGCTCAAAATGCGCAATTTTGTAATTGTTGGGCTTGTTTCATGACGTAAGAAGTCACAATTAACGCCTTTAGCTTTCAGCATATACTCAAGGTCGTTGGCGTTTTCGTCATCACCCGTGATGCCAAATAGGTGCGCAGTGGCACCCAATGTTGCGATGTTTAAAGCAACGTTACCCGCGCCGCCAGCACGGTTCTCAATATCTTGTACTTTCACCACAGGTACAGGAGCTTCAGGGGAAATTCGCGATGTAGGCCCCTGCCAATAACGATCCAGCATGACATCGCCGAATACTAATACCTGTGCTTGATGGAAGTTAGGAACTTGTAAATCCATCTTGATCCGCCATGTAAATTAAAGAAGGTTAAGTTAATTAGTTTCAGTCTAACAAAACTAGCCTTTCGGAACTAGCAGACAGGCTATATAAGCCGCGAGGGTTTTGCTAATATGTGACGTCATTTTACCTTTGAATTTATCGGCAGGAGCACTGCGAGTGGCTCGTTTTTGTTACAACTTGGTTTTTACCTTAGCCATTCCTATTATCTTGCTTCGCATGTGGCTGCGCGGAAGTGCCAACCCAGGCTATCGCAAACGTTGGGCAGAACGCTTTGCGCTATTCACTTTTAAGGGCAAGGCCAACGGTCTATTAATACACTCGGTATCCGTCGGCGAGACCCTAGCGGCAGAGCCACTGGTGCGTAGCTTGCAAGCCGCACACCCCGATCTAACGCTAACAATCACGACCACAACGCCCACGGGCTCTGACCAGGTATTGCGTTTATACGCGGCTGATCTAGCCGCAGGACGTATTATTCATCTTTATTTACCCTACGATTTACCGTGGTTGATGGGGCGCTTTATTAAAAAAATTCAGCCGCGACTGTGCATCATTATGGAAACAGAGCTGTGGCCGAATATCATCCGCAGCTGCAACAAACAGCAAGTGCCGGTGATACTGGCCAATGCGCGGCTATCAGAAAAATCAGCCCGAGGTTATGCCAAGTTCTCGAAGTTAACTCAGCCTATGCTGCAAGGCCTTGATCTGGTTGCCGCACAACACCGAAGCGATGCTGAACGTTTTGTTGGACTGGGTATTGATAACAACAAAGTCGATGTCACAGGCAGCATAAAATTTGATATCAGTGTGCCACAGCAGTCGCTGGCAGACGGCCAAAGGTTAAAAACTCAGTGGGGTGAGGCGCGCCCAGTGCTGGTATTGGCGAGCAGTCATGAAGGGGAAGACGATCTTATTCTGACCAGTTATCAACAGCTGTTAGCGGACTTCCCAGACTTGTTATTAACCATTGTACCGCGTCATCCCGAACGCTTTGATGAGGTTGCTGCGTTAGTATTGGACAGAAAATTAAACCTAATAAGACGCAGTGAATCTTTCGAAAAAGGCAATAGTCAAGCAAGTCCAACGACGCAGGTCTATTTGGCCGATACCATGGGCGAGATGCTGTTATTACTCGCGGCGGCTGATATTGCGGTTATTGGAGGCAGCTTTATCGAACACGGTGGCCATAATCCGCTAGAAGCCTGTGCCTTGTCGAAGGCCGTGGTTATGGGGCCTAGTGACTACAATTTTGCGGCTATTTCACAGCAACTTATCAGCCAAGGTGCGATGCAGCAAACGCCTGCCGAACAGCTGACTATTTGCCTAAGACAGCTAATGGAACGGCCAGCGTTACGTAAAGAAATGGGCCAGAGTGGCCAGCGAGTTGTTGCTGATAACCAAGGTGCAGTCGCTCGACTCACTGAGCTTGTCACTGAGCGGCTACATCGTTAGGTATTATTAACTTTAAGGCATAGATCTCTTTATTATCCCAAAATAGACTCGCCTATAATTTCAGCATACACTTGTTAGCTGAAATTATAGGAGTCCACATGAACGCACTCGCACAACAAGGCTGGATCTGGTTTAGCCAGGCATTAACCCAGCACAGCTCATTTTCTGGCTACTTCCAACCATTGATTCAATTGATCGCGCCACAATGGTCAACGGATGCCTATCGCGCTCAAGTTATAGAGATTCGTGATGAATTGGCCGACATGTTTACCTTGGTTTTAAAACCTAAAACAGGATTGATCGATCAGCAATGGCCTAGCTTTAAAGCGGGGCAGTTTATTGAATTGATGGTTGAGAAAGAAGGCAGTCGAACGCTGCGTTGTTTTAGTATTTCATCTTCGCCTGCACATTATAAAAAAACAGGCCTAATCGAGTTGAGCATTCGAATTCAGCGACAAGGCCGAATCACCCCATGGATTCGCGAACAAATGCGCGTAGGCAGCTTGGTGAATATCTCAGTCGCTCAAGGTGATTTTATTTTACCGACGCCGCTTGTCGAAAAATATTTATTCATCGCGGGTGGCAGTGGGATTACCCCTTTTCGTTCAATGCTGCAGCAACAATTACTTAGCGAAGAGACAGAGCAGCGAGATATTCATCTGCTTTATTATTCAAGAAATAATCAGCACATCGCCTTTCAGCAAGAGCTAGAACAGCTACAGAATAACTGCCCGAATATTACCGTTACTTTTATAAATGGCGAGCAAGAAGGCTTTATTTGTGAGCAGCATGTGCAGAATTATTGCCCCGATTATCATCAGCGCACGAGCTTTATTTGCGGCCCAAGCCCAATGATCCAGCAAGCCCGAAAAGTACTATCCGACCTCAAGGTTGATAACAGCAAAATAAATTTTGAGTTCTTTGGTGCTGCACCGATCGAGATGAAAAGTACAGGACAAGCGATTGTGCACTTTCAAGCCTCAGAAAAAATTGTGGTGAGTGAAGAAAACAAAACCGAAACGTTATTAGAGCAAGCCGAAGCACAAGGACTAACGCCTGTGTCTGGTTGCCGTATCGGGGTGTGTCACCAGTGCATTTGTAAAAAGAAAAGTGGCATCGTATTTAATACTCGCACCCAACAATATTCAGATACCGGCAGTGAAGAAATTCAACTGTGCATTTCCGTCGCTCAAGGCGATGTTGTACTCGATCTTTAACCGACGATAAGGAAACTACTATGACAATCAATCTCGCCCATAATCGTCCTGATGCAGAATCATTAAACGCATTTGAAAACGACCTCAATAACATTCGTGAAGAAACTATATCTAAAGTTGGGCAAGCAGACGCACGCTATATCCGAAAAATTATTCGCATTCAGCGCAGTGGTGAAGTGTTTGGTCGCTTATCTTTAGTGCTGGGTTTTTTCCATCCATTATTTTGGGTGGCGGGTATTGCGCTATTAGCCTTGTCAAAAATTCTAGATAACATGGAAATTGGGCATAATATTATGCATGGCCAATATGACTGGATGAATGACCCCCATATTAACTCACGAAAGTTTGATTGGGACATCTGGGGCGACGGCGAATCTTGGAAGCGTTACCACAATCATGAACATCATACGTATACCAATATTATCGGCAAAGACCGAGATTATGGTTACGGATTATTACGCTTAAGTGATGATATAGCTTGGCGCCCCAAAAACCGTTTTCAATTTATTACCTACACCTTGCTAAGCAGTTTCTTTCAGTTTGGTATTGCCTATCACGAAGTTGCAGGAGAGCGTATCTTTGCCGGAAAACAGAAAGAAACATCCAGCTTGCCAATTAGCCGTGAAGCATTAAAGCAATCGTTTTTTTCTAAAATTAAAAAACAGGTTTTTAAAGAGTACTTATTCTTTCCACTATTGGCGGCGTTAATTTCATGGCCCATGTTTTTTGCCGTATTGGCGGGGAATATGATTGCGGAATTTATTCGTAACTGGTGGACAGCAAGTGTCATTTTTTGCGGCCACTTTACCGAAGATGCGCAGACCTTTGATGAAAAAGAATGTGAAAATGAAACCCGTGGTGAATGGTACTATCGCCAGATTTTAGGTTCGTCAAATTTTAAAGGCAGTCGTATCTTTCATATTTTAACGGGGCACTTAAGCTGCCAAGTTGAGCACCATCTTTTTCCTGATGTGCCAGCTTATCATTATGTTGAAATGGCTGACAAGGTAGAGGCGGTCTGTAAAAAGTATAATATTCCTTACAATACAGGATCGTTTGGCCAACAGTACTGGACGGTCGTTAAGCGCGTCATAAAGTACTCCTTTCCAACTAAAGAAGAGCAGCAGCTTGCGACGAATTCATAACTCAAATAATGAGTTAATAACTAAAATAATAGACACAAAAAACCACTCAGTTGAGTGGTTTTTTGTGGTTTGCTTTTTACTATTCAGTCCTAATAACAGAACCTAGATATCGCAAAAAGATTACTTCAACCAAGCATTCAACGCTTGAATATCCGCTTCTGCTAATGAACCAGCAAAGAACTTCAAGTTCAGTAAATCAATAATGTAATCATAACGCGCATTGGCATAATCGCGCTGAGCGCTGAATAAATTACGTTGAGCATTTAATACTTCAACAATGTTACGCGTACCCACTTGGTAACCGGTTTCTGTTGCTTCTAATGCACTACGAGAAGAAACCGTTGCACGATTACGCGCCTTCACCGTTAATACATCCGTTTGCACTTTACGGTACAAACTACGAATGTTGTTTTTAACCGTACGCTGCTGTAAATCTAAATTCGCGCTAGCTTCAGTAGAGCGTGCCGCGGCTTGCTTGGCTTTAGCGTAGTTACTACCGCCAGCAAATAATGGGATCGTTGCGGTAAGGGCTAGTGACGTTGTAGTACCATCAACAACATTACTACCAACAACCTGCTCACCATCGGTATAACTCCACTGTGCATTAATTACAGGAGCATAGTTAGACCAGCCTGCTTTACGAGTATATTCTGCAGCGTTAACACCTTCTTGAGCAAGCTGAATACCGGCGTACTTACTTAAACCCGCATCAACCCATTCATTCGCTGCTTTTTTCGGCGTAGAAAATTCAACATCACTTCTTAAATGAGCCAAGTTTTCAAAACGCTGGCCAGTGATTTGCTCTAAAGCTTCGTAACTAATATCCAAAGCAGCTTCTTGACCAATAAGATTGGCATACGATAAATCGTAAGACGCTTCTGCTTCATGAACTTCGGTAATGGCAATAAGGCCGACTTCAAAACGCTGTTGAGTTTGTTCTAATTGACGCTTAACGGCTTTCTCTTCAGCACGAGCAGTCTCTAAATTTTCTTTTGCGCGCAATACGTTGAAGTAAGCACCGGCGGTACGTAAAATTAATTGCTGCTCGCTTAATACGTATTCCAAGTCAGAAGCACCACCACCGGCCGACGCGGCTTTATAGTTGTACCAGCTATTAAGGTTAAACAGAGTTTGGCTAATGGTCGCATTGTAAGAAAGCGCTTCGACATCAGAGGTTGGGCCGCCATCGATTTCAGTTTCAGAATCGATTTTGGTTGCGCCAATGGTTATCTGAGGTAATAGCGCTGCACGAGCAAGGCTTACCTGGTAATCACCAGAGCTGCGCTTAGCCTTCGCGGCAGCAAGTTCAGCATCATTGGTTAGCGAAAGCTGATAAATTTCGTTAAGGTCTGCGGCCATCGCATGACTAGCGAAAAAAGCAGAAGAAATTATCGATGTTAGTGTAATAATTTTTTTCATGACAAGGTCTCAAACGGCTTGTAAAAATAGATTAATAAGAATATTAACAGATTAATCCGTGAATACATGGCTAAATTGTTCCAGTATCAGCAACACTGCGTTACAGGTAGTCTACCTTGTAGTTACTTAATATTCCAATCGAGTTATGTAGTAGGTCTTAATGTCTGAATTAACCGTAAAATTTAATCAAGATGATTATAAAATCGCAACAAAAGAAACCTTATATAACGGCTTCTTTAAGATAGATCGCTTTGCCATACAGCATAAGCTATTTGCAGGAGGAAACAGCGAACTATTTACACGCGAATTGTTTGAGCGCGGAGAAGCAGCAGCCGTATTGCTGTATGACCCCAAAAAAGACGTGGTGGTATTAACAGAACAGTTCCGAATCGGTGCCGCGCAGAGCCCAGAAAAAAGCTCACCTTGGTTGTTAGAAGTGGTGGCGGGAATTGTAGAAGAAGGTGAACAGCCAGAAGACGTGGCGCGTCGTGAAGCGCAAGAAGAAGCCGACTGCATCATCCAAGACTTACTGCCGATTTCCAGCTATTGGTCTTCACCAGGAGGGACTTCTGAGAAAATACACCTGTACTGCGCACTCTTGGATAGTAGTGGTATGGGCGGTGTACACGGGCTTGAGCATGAGCAAGAAGATATCTTAGTGCGAATCGTACCGTTTGAGCAGGCTTACAACGGCATTGCGAGTGGTGAAATTAATAATGCCGCAACCATCATTGCGTTGCAGTGGCTCAAAATACATCAACGTTCAATCCTCACTGCAGACGAGCCAAGCGGCGAATAACGCCATATAGCCAGAAAGACTGAGTAGCCTAGTTGTTAAATCAACTGGGTCTTTGCCCTAGGCAATCTGTGCGCTTTTCGATAGGGTGGCGACTCAATGATAAGTATTGAATTCACAATAGAATGAACAACTGCAGTAGAAGGATGACACCATGGCATTAAATCGCCGTTATGTTCCAGACCTCAAAAAAATGGGGGCCGCTTGTGAAGGGAATTACATTCGCTTAAACAAACTGATGCCTGAGTTTGAGCTGGGCTATGAAACATCCTTTAATATACACGGGGATGCGCCCAGTGATAGTCGCGAGTATCAAGCACGCATTCATCTGAAGGTCATTGAAAGCTTTCCGTATACCTCGACGGTCGAGGTTGTGCAAAAGGGACTCTGCCCAGAGTGGATACAGCCACCCTGCATGATTGTGCGGATATACCACGATGCGCGCTCGGCAGAAGTAACGAGCTACCAGAATCAAAAGCGAATTGAAGGGAAATACCAATACCCTAATCCGCAAATGCGCATGCCCGACGAGAAATCGCAGCTAAATCAATTCTTAGCAGAATGGCTGACACACTGCCTTAAATATGGCCATGCCGAGGTTGCTCTAGACTTTGCGCCACAGAGGTAATCGCGGTAATGGTTCGCAAATCGAATAAAATGTGATCTAATTCTTAAAAGGTTACGAAATTGAGTATATAGTTAGAGGATAGCTTTTAGTTAAAACTCTTTTAAATTGGACATGGAGCTCCTATTTGTATTCGCTAGATAATGAAGGACCCATTCAGTTTATTCAGATAACGGATACCCATCTGCTAGAAACTGAGCAAGGACACTTACTGGGGCTAGAAACCCAGTACAGTCTTGATTGTGTTCTTAAAACGGTTCAATCAGAAAATTCCGACATCGACTTCTTTGTGGTGTCAGGTGACTTATCTCAAGACGGTTCTCTGAGCTCCTATCAGCGTCTAAAAGACTCGCTCGCGCCTTTTAAAGTTCCTTCCTTTTGGTTTGCCGGTAACCACGACGAAATGTCTAACATGAAGACCGTCAGTCAAGGCACCGAGCACCTAGAAAACATTATTCGTACCCCGCATTGGCAACTGGTGTTATTAAACTCCCAGGTAGAAGGCGCGGTATTTGGTAACTTAGCTGACGACCAGCTAGAACTGCTTGAGCGTGCTTTAGCAGAACGTCCAGATTTACATACCCTAGTAAGCTTACACCACCATCCTATTGCTATGGAAAGCGGCTGGATGGATAAAATTGGTGTAAAAAACGGCGAAAAACTTATGGCAATCGCTGCCAAGCACCCAAGCGTAAAATGTATTCTCTGGGGCCATGTGCACCAAGATAGCGATCGTTTGGTCGATGGCATTCGTATGCTGTCTACCCCCTCTACGTGTGTGCAGTTTTTACCTAAGTCGGAAGACTTTAATGTGGATATGATTGCCCCAGGTTATCGTCGCTTAAAGCTTAACCCAGATGGCTCAATCGAAACCCATGTATCGAGAGTCGAAGGTATCAAGTTTGACGTCGATTTATCCGTCAAAGGCTACTGATAAGAATATGCTACCTAGCCATATCGCCTGTGTTTATTTGCACGGGTTCTTAAGTTCTCCACAATCTAAAAAAGCCCAAGAACTCATTCAGTTTTTTACCGACCACGGATTGCAAAAGCAATTACGCGTGCCTGCACTCTCGTTTGAACCTGCGGTTGCTATTCAGCAAGCTCGTGATGCGATTCAAGAGCTGCAGAAGCAAGAAGGCATTGATCAAGTCTTTGTGATGGGAAGCTCATTAGGTGGATTTTATGCGACTCACCTTGCTGTTGAAGAAAACATCAAAGGCGTATTAATCAACCCTGCTGTGCGTCCTTATGAACTGCTCGATAAGTACCTCGGCCCGAATGAACACTATTACGACGGGCAAACATACCTTCTAGAAATGAAACACATCGAACAACTGCAAGTGATTGAAACTGAACGATTAACGGCACCAGAAAACCTACTGCTATTATTACAAACCGGCGATGAAACGCTGGATTACCGGTTGGCGATTGAGAAATACCAAGACTGCCCCAGCTACATTGAGCCTGGCGGAAACCATAGCTACGAAGGCTTTATGGAAAAACTTACATCTATATTTTATTTTGTTCAAGGCTGATTGCTTTTGTAGATAGTTGATTTATAACGATGAACATTTAATGCATTCAAATAAAAAAGACTGTTTATACAATTATTAAATAGCCAGTAACTTTCCTTCGAAATCAGAATCCTTGTGCTAATCTTTATAGATATATTTGATTGGCGCAACGTGATGCTACACAGGGAAAAAATTAATTATTCGTTAGCTTACTTAGTCCTCGCCATGTTCATCATGCTGGTCTATCAGTACGTTATCTCAATTTCAGACCCAACCAAAAATGCGATTCAAAGCGGCCAGCAAGGCGTAAAAATTGAACAAGCATTTTTAGTCGATGGTAGCGCTGAACTCGCACTCCCTCAAATAATGTCTAATAAAAAATCATTAATACAGCGCCCGTTAAATGAAATTCCGTGGGGTTTTTCTGATCAGGCTTATTGGATACATCTGGTGATTCATAATCAGAATAACCGAGAGTTGGATCTCGTCAGTCATTTTTCAAACCCCATGTTAGAACAGCTGAACATCTATCAAATAAAAGACAATGTGCTGGTGGCCGAAAAGGCATTAGGCTGGCAAGAAACTAAGCTCAGCAGAATGAATCGCAGTATTCCTTCTTATGAATTTCAGATTAAACCTCATGGCACCCTTGAACTGTATGCCCGTATAGCCACCAATGGTATTTCCAAAACCCCCATTGATATCTATTTAAAAGATGACTTCTCTAGCCTAGTCCGATTCACATTCCTAATATGGGGAAGTTTTGTCGGCATTCTAATTGCGATGGCTTTATACAATCTAGTATTGTTTTTTGGATTAAAAGACAGGGTCTACCTTGTATACACTGGTTACATTACATCGGTATTAATGATGCTAGGGGTTGTGATTGGGTTTGGTCATTATATATGGCCAGAAAGCATCATTCGGTTTTTACGCGAAAGTATTGTCGCAGTAAATATATCGGTAATGATCTTTACCTTAGCGTTTGCCTTATTATTTTTTAACGCGCTAGAGAATCAAACTAAAATCGTTAAATTTTGCTGTGGTTATATCGCTTTTTTAATCATATTTGCCGTTATCAGCATGTTTTTACCGGAGTACATTGCCGCCCCTATTTTCTTTGTGAGCATGATCTTTCTGTATCCTGCCGCGACGCTGCTCATCGTTCAGCAATTTAAAATAAATCACAAGTGGGCCAGGCTTTACGTTGCCTCTTGGATCCCTCTTATCATTGGTGGCACCTTACAACCATTAGGACTCACGGGAGCAATCACCGAGACCTTTATTATTCACCATGCACTGATGATTGGAGTGCTGTTTGAAATAGTATTAATGGCCATGGCACTCGCCAAACGCATGCAGTTTAAAAAGGAACAAGCCTTATTTAACGCAATGCATGAGCCAGAAACAAAACTCGCCAATACCCATCTGTTAGAAACAAAAATAAACACATTATTAAAGCGTGAAAATGGTTTAGCGGTATGCATTATAGAAATCACCGATTTCTCTAGCTTGCTACCTTACATTAGCAATACCGATAATAATGACCTCATGCTGATGGTGGCTAAAGCCATTGAGCGAAAGCTGTATCATGAAGAAAACTTCATCGTATTAGAAAAAAATGAAAGCATCATCACCAAGCTAGCAAAAATTAACGAAGGGGTCTTTGCCGCACTCATTAATATTACAGCGACCTCAGGTGAAGAACATGAGCGACTAAAAAAACAGCTTTCATTTTTACAGCACGACATAGCAAAAGGCGCTCAAATAGGAAAACTATTTATCAATCTATCCACCAGTGTTGGGGTATCTTTACTCGATCATCAGAATGAAATAATCGCATCAGACCTTATAAAACAAGCCTACCAAGCGCTCGAAAAAGGGAAGCGAGAATCAACAGCCTTAGGGGTGTATCAGCAAGAAGAAGCTTATAACGTAGCTCAGCGTTTAGCACTTGCCTCTGACTTACAACATGCACTAAGAACAAACGAACTAGAACTGTATCATCAACCGCAAATCGATTTAAAAAACAATACCCTTGATGGTTCAGAAGTTTTATTACGTTGGCATCATAAAGAATACGGGTTCATTGCCCCGGATGTGTTTATACAATTAGCAGAAGATACCGGCATCATTAATGAACTGACCCTTTGGGTCGCCGATAGAGCCTGCCGTGATTTAGAAAAAATATTAGCATTGGGGTATAGCGATTATAACGTTTCCGTCAATATTAGCGGTAAAGACATTGCAGAGCTGAATTTTTTAGACAATATAAAACAGGTAATAAGCCAATACGACATATCTCCCTCTAACTTAACTTTTGAGTTAACAGAGTCAGTGATGGTCAATGACTTTCACCATTTGAGTCATATCATGAACGAACTGTCAGCCATGGGGGTTCATATAGCGGTAGATGATTATGGAACCGGCTACTCTTCTTTATTGTATATTTCGCAGTTACCGTTTACAGAAATAAAAATCGATAAAAGTTTTGTAATGAATTTAGTCGACTCAGAACGAAATTTAACTATTGTAAAAGCGACCATAGAAATGGCCAAAAACTTGAATTTAAAACTCGTCGCCGAAGGCATAGAAAGCGAAGCGGTAGAGCACATATTAAAGCAGCATGGCTGCTATATTGTTCAAGGCTACTATTATCAAAAACCGCAAGCCTTTGAATCTTACCTTGCGTGGATGAAACAATACCACCTTAATAAATAAATTCAGCCAAAGCCCATTTGAACAAGCGCCATATACGCAGCGGTTCCACCCACAATACTCAATAACGCTTGTCGAAAGGCTATATGCAATCCGGCAACCAGTGCCAAACACGCAAGCTCGGGCAAAAAATCAACCGACATAGCGGCATCATTTTTAAAGGAATACACCACTAATAAAACCATTACAATCGGGGGTAAAAAACGGCCAAGGTGTTCGAGTAAAGGATGATTAGATACCCGCGACAATAATAAAAACGGCAGTGCACGGGTAAAAAACGTCGTAGCCGCTAATACCGCAATCACACTGCTTAAATACCAGAACGTATTCCAATCATTCATTTTGAATCTTCCTCTGAAGTCATAGCTTTAGAAGACATAATATTCGAACGACGGCGCGCAGCATACTGCATCATCAGAACACTTAAGCTTAATAAAATCGCAATCAGTAACATGTGCTCGCGGCTAATCAATGCTAGTGTCCCCAAGCCAATTGCCAGCGCTGCCAAAAATGGTCGAATATCTTGCAGATGCTTATATTGCTCAATCGTTAATACCATAAACAGCGCGGGTAATACAAAAGCGATACCGTCTGTGGAAAACTCCAACTGGCTGCCAAGCCAAGCCCCCAGAGTACAACCGACCAACCAATAAAACTGATTGATCGCGGTTATACTAAAATGAAACTCACCAGGGTTAATCCCCTTAGGAACAGGCGTCGCGGTAATCAGAGAATAGGTCTCATCCGTTAGCCCAAAGATTTGATACCACTTACGCCATCCTCGATTCTGCATTCGATTCATCAGTGACAAGCCATAAAACACATGGCGCGAATTTAATAGCAGCGTCGCAACCGCCATTTCCATTAAACCCGCCTGATTAGCCAGCAAACCGACCGCAAGAAACTGGCCTGCACCGGCGTAAATAAAAAGTCCCATAGCAGCGGCATACAGCCAGTGATAACCCAGATCGCTAAACAGCACACCAAAGGCAGCGCCTAGCGGCAAGTAACCGAATAGCACCGGTAAAGAGGTTCGAAGTACAGCAGAATTTAAAGGTGAAACAGTCATGAATACAGAGAGCGCTGGTGAGTAAGAAGGGATTCTAATTGATAAAAAACCCAATTTCCAACCCCAATTTCTTACACACCGCATTTTTAGCTATTTAGCAGAAGTGGTTGCCTCATCCTCAAAGTCGCCTTCAATACTCACCCCAGACTGCGAATCAATCAGCTGAGTCAAAAGAGGGTAGTGCTCTTTATAAGCGTCTACAATGGCTTGAAAAGGCACGTCATCATAGTGGCCATGCTCATTCAGGTACTCCATGTGCTTATTGCCTGCTTGGTCAAATTCATGAAAAATAGAATCATTAATGCCATCAAACTCAAGGGGCTTAATACCGGCTTTATCGCAGAGCTGTTGATTGAAAGCAGGCGTCGCCTTTACCCACTTATTTTCAAGATAAAACTCGGTATAGCCATGCCAAGCAAACACATCAGACTGCATCACTTGCTTTAACTTTTTTGAACTCAAATGGTTTTTAACATCAGAGAACCCAATGCGCGAAGGAATACCCACAGCACGGCCCGTAGCGGCCAATAAAACCGCTTTAGAGACACAATAGCCGTAACCCTGAGCCAACGTCGCGCTTGCTCTTAAGCCGGTAGGGGTAAGCTGAATACGATAAGGATCATAACGAATACTGTCGCGCACCGCGTAATAGAGCTTGATTGCCTTCTGAGTTTGATCCAGTTCAGAACCAATGGCTTCGTTAGCAAAACGGATGATCTCGTTATTATCCGAATCTATAAAGTCAGTCGAGATTAAAGTCTTATCAATGTTCATTGATGAATCCTAAGCTTAAAATTTCAGTTTTTCTATTCAACTCTATTCAACATCGACTTATCGAATAGTGGCTTATCGAATAGCGTCCTATCAAATAGAATGTAGATTACACCTTTTCGGCACGAGTCTTCATAAGCTTAAGCAGTGAAGTATGGAAGTCCTGAAAAATCACCTCACCCCAAACTCTCGAATAAATGCCGAAGTTGGTATTATCCAATAGCGTTGTATTCAAATGCAAAACAGTACGCCCCAACTTATCTTGAGTAATACGATATTCACCTTTAATGGGCGAAAAATACTCACCCCCTAACTTAACATGTTTATCGAGAGCATCATCGGGGATCGCATCGGGATCAATATCGAAGGTATATGACATCTTATGATTGGGGACCCAATCGGTAATGACCTCTTTAAACTCAACGCCTTTATCCCACTTACTTGTTCTAACAGCCCCAATGCCAGCCGCATTCATATTCGCTTCAATCGGTCTAGGCACACCAATAAAATGAGTAAGAGAAAAAGGGAGTTCATCTTGATCAATGGTACTCACATTAGCCAACTGGCTCCAGACAACTTCAGGAGACGCTTTAATCACCATACTATTCTCGACCGTATACGTACGCGAAGAATCCAAAAAGTTAATCTCAATAGGTGCGAGCAACAAGGGTAAAAATGCGACCGAGAGAAGGGTGCTATTTTTCCGATGCGTAATAAATCGATTGGCCCAACCGGCAAGAACACCGCCCAAACTGGCAAAAAACATAAAAGCAGGTAACGCCATCGCAATGCAAATACTGCCTTCAAGCAGCGTAATCACACTCACGAGCAAAAAGATAAAAATCGGCTGCCATGAAATAGTCATCATTTTGCCATAAGAAAGATTCGGCTTAACTTTTAACTCATAATGAACCCGAATAAACCCAATAGCTAAAGGAACCAAAAACATAAACGTAGCGGTTACCAACCCCGCATATTCTTTTAACGCATCAATATCCGAAATTATTCGAATAGATATGCCATAAAGAACACCCAGTAAAATTCCGATGTTCTTAGGGTGCTTAGTATCCATACTTTTATGATCCATGTTTTTTCTGGTGTCTTTAGTCGCGGTGGTATTGGTTATAGCTTGTCCTTTGCTCTAAATCCGGTAGGTAACAATACCTTTTCATTTGAATAAAAGAAGGACGAAGCCAAGGTTATCACCAAGTAGGTTATCAAGCATAGAATCCAACTAAAATAATGTAAGCCAATACCGATGGAGATAAACACGGCAATAAAATGCACAGCTCTAGAAAACCAAGGGTGTTTATTTTTATAGCTATATCGAGTCAGACAATTACGGCAATGCAGGTTGTCACCAGAGTTGAACAGACTGTACTTTATTTCAAAGAGGTTGCATTTTTGGCATTGTAGTTTCATGAGATATCACACTTTTTTCGCGCCCAAGCCCTCAGCGGATAAGCGCAAAGGCGAATTCTTCCTATAACTGTTCTTGTTAATGCATCGGCTTTTACTGCCACAGATCCTCACACATTACTGGGTAAGTTGCGGGTGAGAATTCAGTAAATTTCATATCTCTGACTCTTGTAAGATCACTCCATAGAATCTTATGACCCTTCAAATTGCTAGTGATGCTTATACTTTTCTTTAGCTTATCTATTTCTTCTTCTGTAGCATCCCGCACTTCGCCAACTTCACCAAATAACCGTACAGCAGGTGCAGAACCAAATTTCCCCTTAAATAATGACTTTAACCAAAATAAGGTACTGCTGTTTACGGCCATTAGGCAAATACGGTTATTCGTTTCAAAATTCTTTGGCATTGCTTTTGAAAAGGCATCAAAATAATACCCTGTCATATCGTCCCGGAAAAAAACGTGGCCAATGGGTGTAATATGAGGGTTACCATATTGGTCTACGGTCGCTATCGAAAAGAATCTATTCGATTTTTTACCGCTACTAAGTACGTTTAATATTTCATTCCAATTTTTTGAAATATCCATTTCCTACTCCTTTAGTTCGAAATCCTTACAAAATTTTATCGGGGGGAAGTTTAGCGTCACTTTTCAGTGATTCGTTATATCTTCTCCAAATTATTCCAATGAATGGACTGAAGGCCAGTAATGCACTTAGCAAATAAGCGCAGTTAATGCATGCGGTACCAGCCTCATTCAGTATTGCAGGACCAACATAAGGATCATTAATTTCCAAAATTAGTCCGTAAAAATATAAAACCGGAAGCGGGAGTGCTAATGTTAAAAGCCAAGGTTTAAACCTTGCACTAAAAATAATTGCCAAAGATCCTATAATACCCCATAAAATCAAAGATCCCTGAGTTGGTTCTTTATCCATAACTTCTGCATGTACCAAAGACGAAGATACTAAGAGCAATGAAAAAGTAGTTAGTAAATTATTTCTCAAACTGCACCTAATAAAATAATGCCCAAAGCCTGAGCGTATCTTTTTCGACACATATCTTTGCTTATGTAAGCCCAGTATGGACATGAATTAATGAGGTGAAAGTCCTCTGCAGGAAAGTCACCATTCTTAGCGATTTTAATATCACTATTAGATGTTAACTACTAGCGAATGGCAAGGGCTTAACTGCGAAGTTGGGTCCGGAGGGCGTAGCGCCGTGAATACCTGCAATGGCTGGGGTGCCGCTAGCACTAATAATAAAAATCAGGCGAGCTGATGAACAAAAACATCATGCGAGGCGTAGGCCCATGGCGTAGTTCTAGAACTCTGAAAATCTTTCAATAAAGAGAAGCAGGCATTATCAAATGCTTATTTAAAAACGGAGGGGTTATATTCGTTGCGCGATGGATGCTTTCTAAGTTAAGAAGTAGCTTCACCATTCTATGTGAAACGCCCTGTGCCCATTTAGATTAGTAGGGTATGCAGGGTGGTGTTGTGGGGGCTGGAGGTTAGATGCCTCCAGCCCCCGATTACATGTTGATAAGCGACGGATCATGCCATACATCCTCATAATCACCAGCAATCAAAAACCGATATCCAGGAGGGAGAGCCAAATATACCAACCGCAAGTTCCATTTTCAGCTTTATGCCGAAGACCATGTATGGGCAATTCGCCAATACGTTCAATTGCAATGCCAAGTTTCTCCATTTCAGACGATGGAACAAATTCGACATTAAATCGATCGCAGACTTCCTTTTGACTAACCATAATTTCCTTCAATACATGTAATGCCTCAATTTACGGGCTGAGTTAGATGGCGGCTTTTATGCGTTTTTTTGCATAAAAGGTGACAGTAAACGAAGATCTGCAAGATTGACTTGTTAAGGCTTTAATTCTATAGTGTACGGAATTACCGTACTATTAATAATGGTGAATATATGGAAAGTGTAAGTGTAAACAAATTTAGAGACAACCTAAAAAGCTTTGTTGAGCAAGTTGTCATAAACCATATGCCTATGAAAGTTACACGACGCAGTGGTGAAGACTTTGTTGTCATTAGTGCAGATGATTGGGACAGAGAACAAGAAACATTATATGTTTTACAAAATACCAATTTGATGGAACAAATTGCAGAATCAGCCAAGTCACATAGTAAAAATGATGGATATAAACCTACTAAGGAGGAACTGGATGAGATCATTGGTCTTTGAAGGAAATACCTGGCAAGAATATGAAAACTTACGAGAAAAAGACCAAAAACTTCATAAAGTTCTGCGGCGCCAACTTAAGGAAATGCTAAGAGGCAATCCAACTGAAGGAGCTGGCAAACCAGAACCTTTAAAGCATAATTTGACAGGTCTATGGTCCAGAAGGATTAGCCAGAAAGATAGATTAGTATACAAGTTTGATGATGACTATCTTTACGTTTTTGCTATCGGTGGACACTACGGCCAACATTAGGCCTTAACGTCGCAATCACGCACTTGTCGCGTGCATTGCCTTGTTAAGTTTGAGCTTCATAGGCTGATAAACCAAGCCTGCCGATTCGGCCACTTCGCCACTAAGCTCAAACCCATAATTTTCATAAGCCGTCACTGAAGATAGCGACGCGCTGACGGTAACAGTTTCAACCTTCGCATGATTTAAGGCGGATATAAGCAGCTTTCTTCCAATACCACTTTTCTGTGATTTTGGCCGAATAAAAAGCATCGCAACATGGCGACCTTCCTTTAGCTCGATGACGCCCTCGACATTTTCGTTGTTCTCAGCAACCAGCATCAAGTTATCGCCTCTCATCCTGTCGAGGAATGCATCGCGCGCAGCGATATTCGAAAAGGTTGTAATCCCCTCATCAGACAATGTACTTGCAACAGACAGCAAAAAAGAATCCATGCAAATTTCACTTGCAGCTTCAAGGTCCTTCTCTTCCATCTTCCTGATAATCATCAATGTCTCCCAAGAACTTAACGCTAACCACAACTGCGTAGCAAGCTGGCACGTCTTTTTGCACAGAAAAAAACGTGACAGGTTGCGGAGTCAGATTGCTGGTTCTTGTGTACGCCCAGCATGGGCATGAACTAATGAGGTGAAAGTCCTCTGTAG
>CAJXUD010000002.1 GCA_913061415.1 uncultured Oleispira sp.
CGTCAATTCATTTGAGTTTTAACCTTGCGGCCGTACTCCCCAGGCGGTCTACTTAATGCGTTAGCTTTGAAAAACAGAACCGAGGTCCCGAGCTTCTAGTAGACATCGTTTACGGCGTGGACTACCGGGGTATCTAATCCCGTTTGCTCCCCACGCTTTCGCACCTCAGTGTCAGTATCGAGCCAGTCAGTCGCCTTCGCCACTGGTGTTCCTTCCCATCTCTACGCATTTCACCGCTACACAGGAAATTCCACTAACCTCTCTCGTACTCTAGTGAGTCAGTTTTGAATGCAGTTCCAAGGTTGAGCCCTGGGCTTTCACATCCAACTTAACAAACCACCTACGCGCGCTTTACGCCCAGTAATTCCGATTAACGCTTGCACCTTTAGTATTACCGCGGCTGCTGGCACTAAATTAGCCGGTGCTTCTTCTGCGAGTAACGTCACAGCTAGCAGTTATTAACTACTAACCTTTCCTCCTCGCTGAAAGTGCTTTACAACCCGAAGGCCTTCTTCACACACGCGGCATGGCTGCATCAGGCTTTCGCCCATTGTGCAATATTCCCCACTGCTGCCTCCCGTAGGAGTCTGGGCCGTGTCTCAGTCCCAGTGTGGCTGATCATCCTCTCAGACCAGCTAGAGATCGTCGCCTTGGTAGGCCTTTACCCCACCAACTAGCTAATCTCACTCAGGCTCATCGAATAGCGCAAGGCCCGAAGGTCCCCTGCTTTCCCCCGTAGGATATATGCGGTATTAATCATCGTTTCCAATGGCTATCCCCCACTACTCGGTAGATTCCTAAGCATTACTCACCCGTCCGCCGCTCGACGCCTAGTAGCAAGCTACTTTCGTTTCCGCTCGACTTGCATGTGTTAAGCCTGCCGCCAGCGTTCAATCTGAGCCATGATCAAACTCTTCAGTTTAAAATCTTACTCAAAATAAAAACTCACTTTTTATACTCACCAAACTAATGGAGAGTTCGTAGGTTCTTACTTTGTTTATGCTTTGATGTCATCTTAACCAAACCAATAAAGGAATCGTTAAGTGACTGTCTCCACCCAATCAAGGTAAGCACCCACACGAATTATCTGAATATGTTTTTAAAGAACGTTTCCGACTCCAGCTAACCAAGTAGGCTTTGCTCGAAGTGGGCGCACATTATATATTGTGCGGTTTCGAAGTCAAGGATTATTTTCATTTAACTTTCAGAGAAAGTAGAACAAAAACAACATCTTATCTTCAGTGCTTAAAGTGACTTAAGAAGTCTCTCTAAGCAGGCTGCGTATCTTAAAGACTTCAGCCAGAGAGTCAAGCGTTTGTTTTTAGAAAGTTTCAAAAAAACGTTTAAAAACAAGACCTTATCTCAACTCAATCATAACTTCCCGAAGGCCGTTCTGTCTGAGCAGGCGGCGAATAATACGCTTATCCACAGCCCCGTCAACTGCTTTCTGGAAATAATCTACAAAAGACCTGAATTAGCTTGAACCAGCCCTTTTTTAATTAAAAACCGAACGATTAAGCTCATGTTTCATGCAGAAGTTTTAGATTAGTTGGAATTTGGCTAGATTCAAGAATGTTCTGTAAAAAGCTAAACCGTGGGAATAGATAAAAGTAATACTTGTATAGGTGCTGTATAGATTCAGTAATAGATATACTGTAAATAGAAGGATCGGTTTGGCTTATTTTACACATCGGCCGTTCTAAACTTCTGGTAAGCGCTGCATCAGGTCGTTCATTTTTGCGGACGCCGTGAATACGTCGCTTCGCTCTCCCTGTAGGCTCGCATTTCGCCAGCCATTCCATGTATTCATGGCGCTAACGCTCCACTGCGAAATGACGCCCAAAAAACGAACCACCTGATGCATCACCACGAGACTATGGGTTTGCTTTCGGATTTATTATTCAATGGCAAGATAATTATTATTTGGGGATTAATAAAAGGCTACTAAAACGGGAGCTCTTTTTGAATCTGGAAGTCTGCGAGTGATTAGCGGTGAGCGATGGGGATTAATGTTTAAGGGCTTCTATGAGAGGGATCCCATAGCAGAGCTTACAGGGAAGTACTTGCAGCGGCCCGCCTAAAATTAAATCCTCGTCGGGAACGCAAGCTAATCACGGTTAATCTATCAGCAATTCGAACGAAACCAACTTACTTATTGCCAGCACGCCCCAATCGCTGAGCACGATATTCACGCGGCGTTAAATCCATCCACTGTTTATAAGCACGAGTGAATGCCCTGGGTTCACTGAATCCTAAACGCTTTCCAATTTCTGCAATCGTAATGCTACGATCCCGCAATAATCTATTTGCTAGATCAGTGCGTAGGTTATCTTTAATCTGTTGATAACTGGTCCCTTCTGCGGTGAGTTTGCGGCGAAGTGTTTGCTCACTCATCAATAACTCTTTAGATAACTCAACAGAACCTGGCACAACCGCACCTCTATTAAGCTGAGGTTCGAGCAACTGATAGATACGCGCACTTAAACTACTGTCTTCACCGGGAATGGTTAATAGATCAATCGGTGCACGCTTTAAAAAGACCTGTAATTCACGCTGACTCTTTATAAGAGGCTCATGTAAATAATTGCGGTGAAATACTAAACGGTTATATTTACTCTTTAAATAAGTAGGACAACGAAACAACAAGTCGTATTCCGCTTTATCCAAAGGTGTGTAATTAATGTATGAGCCCAAAAGCTTTATTGGCTTACCAATATACCAACTGGCAAATCGATGCCAGATGACATGCCAGTACTCTATATAGAAGTGTTCAAAATCCAATTCAGGTCGGCGGAAGACTGTAGTGAAATAAACATGATCTCCTTCGTATTCTAAAGAGATCTGAACTTCATCGGTAATCTGATTATAAAAACGAATACCCTTCTGCAATAATTCCTCAAGATTTGACGAGTAGCTGACCCAATCAGCCATCAAGGCAAACGTGCCTACCTTTAAAGACTTCTCAGTAAAGCCCATGAATTCATCATTCAATTCTTGAGCAATAGATGAATACAGCTTAGCAACCAGGTCAACATGAACCCGAGCATTTGGGTCATTCATCTGCTTGTCAGAGATACGCGCCTTTCTTAATAGTGCACGAGTATCAACGCCTTTCGCTTTTGCACCACCGAGCGCTGTCTTTATATAGTGGGAACCGACCGTTGCCATGGTTTACTTATCCATCCTTAAAAAAACATCCTTAAAAAACATCCACATCATGCTGAAGTAAAAGTTTTGGCAATACTTCATCCAGCTGATCAAGGTCGTTTTCATTAAGTTCGATAAGTTTTAGTTTCGCCGCATGATAAATTTCTTTACGCGCCAGTTTGCGCTGAATATCCGCAGGGCTTTTTTCTTGCCCCCAATACTCTATATAGATGTGTCCGTTTGGCAGATAGAAATCACAACTGATGCTTTCTTTGATTCTTTCCGTACCATGATCCAACTCTGTCGGTATCTCTCGACGATACGCATGACTGATTCCCGATATGTATAACCAATTATCAATCTCAGCCAGCGCCGCTGATTCAACTTGATGCCCATCTAAACATTCACATAAACGTCCATCAGCAATAAAGAAGTCAGCCTCTTTAGATAAATGCTCATTATGCTGCGACAGTTTTTCTAGTGTTGCTCTAAATTGCAGATTATGACGCACCTGCTCTGGCCACTGAGCATAAGGCATGCCCGTCGTTTCGTGCTCAACTTGCTGTCCACCCACAGCCTGCCCTAACGCGGTTAATTTCCAACCATGATGAAATCGTTCGATCCAGCCCAATTCAGACAAAATTAAATTCATGCGCTTAGGAGCAATTTTATGTGGTTTGCCTAGTTGAGAAGCGGTTAAAAAGTTAAACGTCTCACTTTTAAACAACCGATGGTTTTCTATACCTTCTGGCCAAACAATGTATTCACCGAATTTTTCATGTTGGGTATAGCGTCCACCTTCAAATTCTCCTTTGGTGGATAATCGCCATACTTTTCCCTCACGTCTAATCCAGCCGCGCTCGGACAATAAAGAAAAAACATCCTTAGCATCTCGATTCAGTTTTTTGGCTAATTGCGTTGTCGAAAAAAAACTTGCTGGGTTATCAGCCATCATTAACTATCTGCTCTGTTCATTGTTAATTTAATAAAACACTTTAGTAAATTAACGTTTAAGTATCTTATCGCCTATTATGCCGTGCAGTTAAGGCTCTGTATATTTACAATAGACTTTCTAATATTTTCCTAACCTTCTAATTATAGCCATAGTAATTATAACAATCGTTACTATAGATACAGTTAGTCGAATTGAGTGCCAAATGACCAGCCCTAGCGATCGTAACTTTGATGATTTAACCAAACGCTTTAAAAACAATATTTATGGCACTCCAAAAGGCATGCTGCGCTTATATGCTTTGCGAGAAGACTTTGCAAAATTTGAAATTGGAGAAAAAGAAAAGCTCTCTTTATTAGACGCAGGCGGCGGTATGGGGCAGTTTAGCTCAGAACTAGCGGCAAAAGGTCATCAGGTAGAACTGTGCGATATTTCTCATGATATGCTCGAAGGTGCCAAAGCACTCTTTGCTGAGCAAGGCTTAGAGTCGCACATCAACTTCACCCATTGCGGTATTCAAGATATTCCACAGCAGTTCGACCAACAATTTGACGTAGTTATGAATCATGCGGTTTTGGAATGGCTGGTTGATCCTGCAAAAGCATTACAAATACTCTATCAGCAAGTAAAACCCGGTGGCTGGTTATCCGTTATGTTCTATAACGTACATGGCAGAACTTGGCGCGGCCTTATGAACGGCAAACTTCATGCCCCTGCCACCAGCACTGAACGCATGGCAAAAGAGGGCATTGCACCTCAACAACCCTTAGAGCCACAGTGGGTGCATGATCAATTAATCGATTTGGGATTAGACGTTAAGTCGTGGCGCGGTATTCGTTTTGTCTATGATCACATGCATCAAAAGATTCGAGATCGAGTGGGCCTAGAAGCAATTGCCGCGAGCGAATCTGAATTTGGCCATCAAGCGCCTTATAAAGATCTAGCGCGCTATGTCCATATGCTTTGCTACAAGCCTGAGGTATAAATCATAAAGTCTAAGTTCTGGAATGCCCATTAACAGACCGAACCTAGATTACAGGCAGAAGGTGACCTATAGCAATTAAATGAGAATATATCTCATTTAATTGCTTGCAAATGAAAATGATTCTCACTATCTTTAATTAACCACTAAAGTTAATTGTCTCTCTTTTGAAAGACAGCAGGAGTTTTCATGTCACACAGCCATCATCTATTGAGCCAAGCGGAACAACTATCCATCCAATTAGAACGCTTTCATCAATTAGAACATGTCATCAGACACTGCTCCTGCGAACGCAAGCAACTTGCAGCACAGGAAGTTCAGTTAAACGAATACATTGATCTTGGCTTAGATATGGCCAACAAGGCCTGTCTTGCAAACCGAATCCAGCTGCAAGAAAGTTGGCTTAAGCGGGTATATAAGACTTTATTTGAAACAACACTTGATCTAGTTGAGCCCGAGTATTGGCGAGAACTCTGTCGCGAATATCTATACCAACCTTTATTTGCTTTAAAATACCTCTATCGCAATCACCCACAGGGAAAATATAGAATTAAACGCTTGTATCAGGAACTTTCAGTGACCAATCAATATCTATATTAACGTCATAATGACCCACTAGCTGACTCTAGCAGCAGGCTACGGCCAGCCTATTAGCTTTTACTATTACAATGAAATACCGATAGTTAAAAACTAATAGGCTAATTAAATCAATTCATTGTACCAAAGCATGATTGTTGTCCATACTGAATCCAGTTCAATAAAACAACGAATCAATTAACCCAAACAGAGGCAAGAAAATGACGACTTTAACTGACCGCACTGGCAAGACCGTTCCACAAGTTACTTGGCCAACTCGCCAAGGAGATGAATGGGTAAACGTTACAACTGACGACGTTTTTAAAGGCAAGACCGTTGCGGTATTTTCCCTACCAGGTGCATTCACTCCAACCTGTTCTTCTACTCACTTACCTCGTTATAACGAGTTAGCCAGTGTATTCAAAGAAAACGGTGTTGATGAAATCGTTTGTATCAGCGTTAACGATACCTTTGTGATGAATGCTTGGTTAGCCGATCAAGAAGCAAGCAACATCCGTGTCATTCCAGATGGTACTGGTGAGTTCACTGACGGCATGGGTCTGCTGGTAGATAAATCTGACATCGGTTTTGGCAAGCGCAGCTGGCGCTATAGCATGTTGGTTAAAGATGGCGTAATCGACAAAATGTTCATCGAACCACAAAAGCCAGGCGACCCATTTGAAGTATCTGATGCTGATACCATGCTGAGCTACATCAATGCTGAAGCAAAAGCACCTGCTTCTATCTGTGTGGTAAGTAAGCCTGGTTGTCCTTTCTGCGCTAAAGCAAAAGACGATTTAAAAGCAGCCAACTTGCCATTTGAAGAAATCTCATTGGGTAAAGATGCAACACTGACTTCTTTACGCGCTCTATCTGGCAAAGAAACTGTGCCTCAGATCTTCATTGGCGGCCAATGCATTGGTGGCAGTGAAGAGCTTGCAGCTTACTTGGCCAAGTAAACGATTCTTAATAGAACGTATTACTAAAGCTAGAAAAAACCGCTATAGAGTGATCTGTAGCGGTTTTTTTATACCCAATTCTAGAGCACTAACGTTTTTGAATGAGAAAATTAAGAACGCGCGGCTAAATCTTTTTTCGCTTCGCCTAGCTGATAACGTGTATCAGCTAAATCCTGCTTCAATTCTTTATTCTGCTGCTGTTCTTGCTGATGCTTATCGACCAACTCATTCAACGCTTCTTTCACTTCTTCTACTTGTTGCTTCCAGCGATTTGAAAGAACCCAAGCCGCTAGTCCGCCGCCTAAAACAATCCCACCGAGTGCTGCTAATATAAATGGCATTTTAAAATCCTGTATTAATTGCTCTGTATTAAGAGTTTTGAAGTAATTCATCAATCTGGCAAATCACCGCGAGTACTGTGCGATCTGCCTCTGTTTTTGTATAGAATTCGATTGCCATCGGCTCTAAGCCTTGGCCTTTGATTAAACACGGTAATGCCTGCTGCGTATTTATTAAAGCCTGAATATTAGGAATAAAGACAAACTGCAACCATTGGCTAAAATTCATGGTATCCAAACAAAAAGGTTGCTGGCTAGCCAATGCCTGAGCGCTGATATCCGATTCAGACCAATGTCCTGTCTTCATTAACGCTTGTTGCAAAGACTGCAGCGCCAATTCGACTTGCTGATTTTTTGCCTGCTCTATCTGATCTGAGCTCTGTGTCATTATTTTCTAACGCCTACATATTTTGCAGCGATCTAACGATAAGAGAGCTAGAGCACATTAGTAATCCGTATTGTACGATATCTCAGTGGATATAAACATTCAGCTCTCGATACCCTAGAGCCAATCCGCTAGAATAGCGCCAATTATTTTAATCCTGTTTATAACTACTTTGGGGTTCGCTTGTGAGCATCAGTAAATTCGTTGAAGAAACCGGCGCGCAAATGCGTATTTTTGATCTGGGCCGCCGCATTCAAAAAATATCAAAAGCCGATTTTGCTGACATAGAAGACCTTAAAAAACCGTTCCCGTCGCCTTATTTACAACACGCTTGGATTGGTATTTTAACGTGGAATCCTAAAAAAGCAGGCAACCACAACATCTGGTTTTTAAAGTTGCCATTAGATGAGCAAAATTTCATCCAGCCTGGCGACCGTGATGCTTTCTTAAATCACTGGTTAAGATGTTTACAATATCCCGATAAAGAACATGGCGAAGCACCTTGTTATTACAAGCCTGATCAAAATCGCATGGCCTACTTCCACTCTTTGGCGCTAGCAACTCTTGGTCAGAGCCATTCCGATTTTTATACAACTACGCGTGCGTATTTAAGTGGCGACATGGGCTGGGAGAATTGGCAACAACTCGGCCTGCAAGGTATTGCCGAAGTGGTTGTTAGTATTGATAAAGACAAGAATGCCAAGCTCGTCGCTCAAGGCATTGCCAACATGCCAGCAACGCCTCTTAATACATTGCTAGGCTTCTTAGAAAATATTGAACCTGATTTTGAACTGTCTGTCGCCATTAACGATCGTCTTGCACGTGTCATCAAGGACGGCGCTGAACCTGCAGACCTAGCAGCCTTCGTGCGTGCGTTATCGCATAGCCAGAATATTGAACAACGCCAGGTATTAATCGAAGTTATTTTATTGCACCCCAAAGCGACCAGCATTGAAGTATTAGCTTCTATCGCAAGCCGCTGCTGGCAAGACCTGCAAGGTGAGTTATTACTCGCCTTCTTAAATGTACTGGCCACCAACGACCAAGGCCAGCCAGCCTTTAATGCCCTAGTGGCAGATTTGATGCCACTGGCGAATAAGCGTGAACATATCCTACAAGCCTTCCGCAGCGAAAACCGCAGCGAAGCCTTGATGGCAGCTATTGGTAATTTGATGAAAAGCGTACAGCAAGCTAACTAAGTACTGATTAAACAAAACGTATGAATACGAAAGATCTATCTATAGAGCCATGCCCTTGTGGCTCGAACGAACGTTATAGCGACTGCTGCGAGCCCTTACACCAGGGGACTCCAGCGGCCAGTGCAGAAGTGTTAATGCGTTCGCGCTTCAGTGCTTTTGCTTTGCAGCTAAGTGATTATTTAAAAACGAGCTGGCACCCTGATACTCGACCAGAGCAATTGACGCTAGAACAAGGGACGGAATGGAAGCGATTGGAAATACTCAGTGCCAGCAACGATAAAAAACAAGGTACCGTTCATTTCAAAGCGTACTACTTAGAGCGCAATTATCTAGAGCAGAAACAATTAGAACAGAAACAATGGCACTTGTTAGAAGAGACGTCTAAGTTCTTGTATGAGAATGACCATTGGTTCTATCACAGTGGTGACTATCAGCCACAACAGTTGAAACCAAGCCGTAATGATGAATGTCCGTGTGGCAGTGGTAAGAAGTACAAGAAGTGCTGCCTATAAGATTTATTCAAAACAGAAATAATTTTTCTAGAAGAGACATTCAAACAAGAATAGTCGCCGTGAGTTTAAACTCGCGGCGTCTATCATTCATTCGTCATTCAAAGAGCTCGAAAATAAAGACTCTAATCCCTCTGCATACCACGTTGAATCATGGCCATTGTCATGAGCACAGAGCCGACAACAGACATTAATAACATAAGGTTTACAAATATTGTATGGCGAGCATAGTAAGGTGTTTCAATATTTTGAACCCCTGTCACGCACTTTTCTAAAGCAAAATCGTAACTCAACCCTTGATCAATACATTCTGTCACTATTGATAATTCCCAAGCATAAAGGCTTAATAGGAGAATCACAGGTACTGAAAAAATTATAGAACCCCAACGCATCATACTTTTTATCCCTTTTTTCGTACTTTAACTTGACATTATGCCCTATTCTTTTCATCTTAGGCCATTATCAAGATACGATTAAAAATAACAAACAGGCACTTTTAGCTTTATGAAGCACATATTTATCGTCGCAGCTCTCGCGCTTAGCATGAATAGTCATGCTGCCACACAAGACTTAGATCAGCTTTTAAGCACTATTGAAGCCGATATTAAAGCCCAACGATTAGCAAAGCCTGCTGGAAATAATGCGCTTGAGCGCATCGATACTTTCCGGTCACTAGCACCATTCGATTTCAGAATTACGCCACTGATTTTCAAGTTCGGCGAATCCTACGTGTCTTTAGCCAATAAAGCCATGGATAATAAGCAATATAGTCAAGCGCAAAGCTATCTTGACACCGCTTGGAAAGTAGCGGCACTAACACCCGGGCTTGAAGCAGCTCAAGAGAAGAACGACAAGTTAAGCAAGGGCTCAAACAGCGCTAAAAAATCTACACCAAAAGGGCCAACTAAGGCTGAGCTAAAAGAACAGAAAGCATTAGCAGCTGCAGCAATCGCAGAAAAGAAACGATTGGATACCGAACGTAAAAAGAAAGCAAATGCAGCTAAACAGGCAAAAGCCGATAAAGCTAAACAAGCAGCCGCCGATCGCAAAGCGAAAGAAGTTGCTGAGCGTAATCGCCGTATTGCTAATGAAAAGTTGTTAAAGCAGAAAGCGGAGGCCGCTAAGAAAGCTAAGCAGGAAAGTAAGAAAGCAACTCCGAAAAAAGTGGCTGTTGAAAAACCTGTAAAAGCCCCCGTCAAGCAAGCACCTGTTGCGAAGCCTAAACCAGCACCTGCTCCAGTAGTAGTAAAAGAAGAGCCTAAAAGAGTTAAAAAAGAGACTGTTATCAGACTGGGCAATGAAACCCCCATTGGTAATGGTGTGGAAACTTCAGCAGCGATTGCTAGTTACCCTCTACCTCAAGATAAGATCTCGAATCGAGATCGTGGCATAAGCCAAGACTTAGTGCCTATTTGTAAAGCCATTATTGAAAATGATGCGTCCATCGTTCTACATGCTGAAAGCAAAGGTGATTATCGCTGGCTAACCGTTCGTCTAACGCTCTGTACGCGTCGTTTAGATCCTAGCTTCCGCCTACGCCATAGCTTTGACGACAACACGACTAACGAGCCGTTTATGACCTTACACCCTGCTCGTAATACTGCTTTACTAGGCGATATGTAAATTTACATGCAGCCTAGCAATCCCCTTGCTAAGAATACTTGGCAAGGGGATTATTCTTGATAATCTGAAAACATCCCCATTAAAGCCGCTTTTTCATCCCCGCTAACCGTTCCTTCTTCTTCTGGCTCAAAGCCGTTGAAACACACCTGATTCCTGCCTTCAGCTTTAGCTTGATACAAGCAAGCATCCGCCGCTTTGATTAACTCAGAAGCCGTACCAGCCTCATGTGATAACCGCACTGAGACACCGATACTCGCCGTGACTCTCAACGACTGTTCACCCACTAAGATTTCACTTTCTTGAATCTGTTGTCGTAATCGCTCAGCCACTTGGCTTGCCAATAGCAAGGTTGTAGAAGGTAATATGACAACAAATTCCTCACCACCATAACGGCACTGAATATCAAGCTGTCGAGTAACCTGCTTAATCAGACGCGCTGTCAATTTGAGTACCTGATTGCCAACTTCATGACCCCAAACATCATTCACCTGTTTAAAGTGGTCAAGGTCTATCATCATTAAGGATGTCGGCAGTGTTGTACGCAATGTACGCTCTAATTCTGAATCAAGCGCACTTCTAAAATAACGTAGATTGTACAGACCCGTTAATGGGTCTGTTATCACCTGCTCTCTTAGTTCTACCAACTCATTCGCCCATGGATTAGGAGTTCCACACTCTGGGCAATCGAAGGTCTGAGAGCTTGGTGTCTCATCAGGAATTTTTGCATTAGATGAAGGCATATCGTATTGCGATCTCAAAGCCATGTTTTAAAGCTCAAACTATTTTTATTTAAATTCTTGAATAAGTTTAGTGGAGTCTGAGAAGAACAAAGATATTTTTAATCGATTTTTACAAACAAATGTAATTGAATACTTTTAGATTGAACGTTTATCGAATAAACAGATGAAATAAATCTAGATTTTTTCTGGGTTATTGCAAAAAGGTATTACAACTGAAAAGCGCCCTAGCCTTTTAATCACTAGGGCATAAGAACTTATATCGATTCACTAAAGCCATGATTTTTAATCGCTTGTTGCCAAGACGAATCTGTCTTTAACAAACTGAATACTTGATAATCAATCCAAGCACCTTCAAACTCAAAGTAGCTCAATAATTGACCATCATGATTAAAGCCAAACGTTTTAGCAGCATCAATGAACTCTGCGTCTTCGGCCATTAGCATCCATTCTAAACGATGTAACGACAGATCTTCATAAGCCAATGTTGCCACCGCATAGATCATTTCGGCTAAAATTGATGGGGTTTTAAATTCACTAAATATTTCAATTTTTAACTGCCCACTGGCATTTATCCAATTGAACTTTTGCAAACTGATTCGAGCAATTACCTTACCCGTTGTTTTTTCTTCAACTAGCCAAAAAGCCGCTTCTTTTGCTTCAAATTGCATGACCATTCGACGTGCTTCATCCATCGCTTGAGCTTCAACAGCCATAGGATTTTTAGGATGATTTTTAACCACGTTATTAGAGCCTAGTAACTCATAAATACTCGGAATATCGTGCTCATTTGCAAAGCGAATATAATAGTTTTCTGTGTTTAGATTCCAGTTCATGCCTGTTCTCCTTCGAGCGATACGGCTTCTGCCGGTTCAACAATTTTATTAAACACTAAAATATCAGAATACTCTGTTTGGCTTATACGGCGAAAATCACGCAAACGTGCCTGCTGCTCGAAGCCTACCGTTTGAATAACCGCAATAACAGACTCATCACCTTGAGGAAGACACTGAAAAGAAAAATTACGTAAATGATATTTTTTCGACAAATACTCAATACCCGTGCGTAAAGCATCTACCTGTAAAGCCTGTGACAGCTCAGGTAAGGTATCTAATCGCATAACTGTTTTTAACGACGTTGGCTGCCAATCATATAAACTCAGCATCCCTAGCATTTGCCCATCAACATCAATAGCCCACATCAAACCACGCTGAGTTGCGGCCATCTGAACCGATAAAGTAATCATTCGCTCTGCATGCTCTTTAATCGCATCTTCGCTTTGGCCCGCTAACGTTTGTTTTTGATATATTTTAACAATGGCGTCGACATCGGATTCATCTAACGGGCGTAATTGACCACCGTTAAAATCGACATTAGCTACAAATTTCATGTGAAGTAATACCTAGAATGTGCATTTTAAGGCGCACATTCTAGCATTGAGTGCTGTATTCAGGAAGTTTATACGTATTGCGCCGCAGCCCAGCCACTGGCCCAAGCCCATTGAAAATTAAAGCCTCCCAAATGCCCTGTCACATCCAGCACTTCGCCAATAAAATATAAACCTGGCTGATTCTTGGCCATCATGGTTTTAGAGCTGACTTCGTCGGTATCAATTCCACCCAGCGTAACCTCGGCCGTGCGATAGCCCTCAGTTCCTGAAGGCGCAAGCTGCCAAGCATTGAACTGCTCAGCAATGGTATCCATTTGCTCCGCATTTAGTTCAGCGAGCGTTTGCGGCATTGCTGGAAAGAAAAACTCAACCAACTGCTCTGACATTTTTTGCGTTAGCCATTGTGCGATAAACTTTTTCACAGAAAGCTTCGGGCGCTCATGCTGAGTTTCACGTAAGACTTGTGCAAGGTCGATATCAGGCAAAAGATTAATGGTCAGTGTTTTTCCTGGCTGCCAATACGATGAGATTTGTAATACTGCAGGGCCACTTAAGCCGCGATGCGTAAATAACATATTCCCACGAAAGCTCTGATCACTGCATTCCATCGTAACTTCACAAGAGCTGCCCGATAACGCAATACACACATCTTTCAATTGATTGGTAATGGTAAAAGGTACGAGGCCTGCGCGGGTAGCGTAGGTTTTTAACTTAAATTGTTCTGCAACTTGATAACCAAAACCCGTTGCGCCTAGCGTCGGAATAGATAGACCGCCAGTTGCGATTACTAAAGATTCGCAGGTATAGTCGGTACGAGAATCTTCTTTGCTGGTTATCAACTTATAGCGACTGTTAATACAATCAGTATTACTATCAGCATTACGATCATCAGCGCCGTGTTCTGAATCTATTTCTAGTTTCTTAATCGAATTTACAGACGTTTTCAGTTGCACATCAACCCCTGCTTGATTGCACTCGCTCAATAGCATCTCAAGAATATCGCTGGATTTATTATCACAAAATAATTCACCCAACTGCTTTTCGTGGTAGGGAATATTATGTTTATCCACAAGACCAATAAAATCCCATTGGGTATAACGGCTTAATGCACTTTTGCAGAAATGAGGGTTATGGCAAAGATAGCGATCAGGTTCGACGTAGTAGTTGGTAAAATTACAACGACCGCCTCCTGACATGAGGATTTTTTTACCTGCTTTATTGGCATGATCCAAGACTAAAACAGAACGTCCGCGCTGACCCGCGATAGCGGCACACATAAGTCCTGCAGCGCCGGCACCAATTATAATGACATCGTATTTCATAAGGTTCACCGCTTACATTAAAGCAAAGCTAGGCAGTCAAAGCAGAGCTATTAGAATTAATAATCGAAATTGAATTTATAACGCGAGGAATGATAAAACCTAGTTATTCGCTAACAGTCTTTTCACTGGCCCATAAGTTTTGCGATAGATTTCACAAGGCCCTAATTTTTCCAACGCTTCAATATGCGCTTTTGTTGGATAGCCTTTATGCTTGGCTAAACCATAACCAGGATATTGTTCATCCAAGGCGACCATTTCATGATCGCGTTGAACTTTGGCTAAAATAGACGCTGCACTAATGGCAGCCACTAATGCATCACCTTTAATAATAGCAGTGCCCGGCATATCGAGTTCTGGTAAACGATTACCATCAATCAATGCATATTCAGGCAGCTGCTTTAAACCCTGGAATTTGAGCCCTCGAACAGCACGAGTCATGGCCAACATACGGGCGTGAAGAATATTAATGGTATCAATTTCCTCAACACTGGCACGGGCAATACAATAACTTAAGGCTTTTTCTTTAATTTCAGGAAATAGTGCTTCGCGCTTTTTTTCACTTAATTTTTTCGAATCGTTTAACGCAGCAATCGGATTATTAGGATCAAGAATAACCGCTGCGGCGACAACATCACCACACAAAGGCCCTGCACCCGCTTCATCAACACCGCAGTAAACAATGCGCTGCTCGATTAGCTGAGCTTCAACTTCGGTGAGTACGTTCATGTTTTCAGCCAAACTGATCTCTGGCACATCATCAACCGACATTACGCATCATCCGAACGAGAAGTATCAAGATCACTCAGGCTTTCAAGCGAATTTGATACCGGTGTTGGTTTTAATAAATTAACAATGGCAAGCGCCGCTTGTTCATTCGCACCACGTTTAAGTTGCTTATGAATGAATAAAAAGGTTTCTTGCAGCTGATGAATAAGGCTTTCATCTTCTAGGCGTTCATTCACAGCCTTGGCTAAATTTTCAGCCGTTGCATGCTCTTGCAATATTTCTGGAACTACTTCGCGGCCCGCCAATAGATTGGGCAGCGAAATAAAATCTTGTTTCAACAATCGACGCATTATTCGATACGTTAATGGCGCAACGATATAGCTAACAACCATCGGTTTTTTAAGCAGCATACCTTCTAAAGTTGCGGTGCCTGAGGCAAGTAGAATAACATCCGCAGCCTGCATGCAGGTCTTTGAATGTCCGTCGATCACTTCGATGTTAGCCGTAGGCTTCATTTCTTCGAGGAACTGTTCAATTTGCTGCTTACGCACATGATTCGCGGCTGGCAAAATAAAGCGTACATCTGGATTATGCTGCGCAATACGCTCAGCTGTTTGCAGAAAAACAGGGCATAACTTTTCGACTTCACTGCCACGACTTCCTGGCATCAGACACACGACTTTTTCATTCGGTTCTATATTAAAAACCTGACGCGCATCATCGGCATGATTTTCAAAAGGAATACTATCCGCCAAATTATGGCCAACAAAACTCACAGGCACATCGTGCTCTTGATAAAACTTCGCTTCAAAAGGAAATAGCGTCAGCATCAAATCGACTGATTTTTTGATCTTATGAATTCGCTTAGAACGCCACGCCCAAACAGAAGGACTGACATAATGAACCGTTTTAATCCCTGAGGTTTTTAATTTGTATTCAAGCTGAGTATTAAATTCAGGTGCATCGATGCCAATAAAGACATCCGGAGGGTTTTGCTGCCAGTACTTAACCAGCTTTTTACGAACTTTTAGCAGCTCGAATAATCGGCCTAAAATCTCGACAAGGCCCATCACAGCGAGGCGCTCCATTGGTACGAAAGACTTAAAGCCTTCTGCTTCCATTAATGGACCACCAATGCCTTCAAACGTCGCATCTGGGTATTGTTTTTTTAAAGCTTTCATCAAGCCTATACCCAACATGTCTCCGGAAGTTTCACCAACAACAATAGCAATGCGCATTAGCGGATAATACCGCGTGACGCTTGCTCAACAGAATCGAGTAATACCTTCACCGCATCGTCTTGCTCAGCCAATACTCTAATTTCAACTAAGGCTTCTTCAAGAGTTAAGGCTTGGCGATAAAGTGCTTTATACGCTTTGCGCAGAAGTTGAATCGATGCTTTTTCGAAACCACGACGCTTCAGTCCTTCGATATTAATACCGTGAGGCTCTACCGGATAGCCATTACAAATCACATACGCAGGAATGTCTTTTAAAACAACTGAACCCGCGCCTGACATTGAGTGGCTACCAATTTTACAAAACTGATGAACCTGAGTAGCACCACCTAAAATGACGTAATCGCCAATATGCACATGGCCAGCAACGTTAGTATCATTCGCCAAAATACAGTTATCACCCATCATCACATCGTGTGCGATATGCGTATTCACCATAAAGAGGTTATTACTGCCGACCTTGGTTATTCCTTGGTCTTGCGTCGTTCCACGATGAAACGTGCAGGCTTCTCGAATAATATTATTATCGCCAATAATGAGCTGTGTAGGCTCATCGGCATACTTTTTATCTTGGCACTCTTCACCAATAGAAGAGAATTGAAATATTTTATTATTCTTACCAATTTTGGTGGGGCCTTTGACAATAACATGCGGCCCAATAACTGTTCCTTCACCGATTTCTACACCTGGTCCAACCATGGACCAAGGACCAATCTCTACACCTTCAGCAATTATTGCACTTGGATCGATTACGGCTCTAGGGTCAATCATATTTATATATCCTTCTCTGCACAGGTGATTTCAGCACAACATACAACATCACCATCAACGCGGGCTCGACATGAAAACTTCCAAATTCCGCGTTTATTATTAACGTACTCAGCTTCTAAATTAAGCTGATCGCCCGGGACAACTGGCTTTTTAAAACGAATACGATCTGCACCGGCGAAGTAATAACTTGTTTTCTCCGTGCGCTTATCTCCTAGCATGTGCAAGCCTAGAATCCCTGCAACCTGTGCCATTGACTCGACAATCAGTACACCCGGCATAATCGGGTGTTGTGGGAAATGACCATTAAAAAACTCTTCATTAATGGTGACATTTTTTATTGCTTTAATACTGCCGACCGTCGGTCCTTCAATGTCGATCGTATTCACTCTATCTACCAGTAAAAATGGATAGCGGTGAGGGAGTAATTCTTTAATACCTTGCACATCCAAAGCGGGCATCATGTTCACCTATTAGTTTTTTTCTAATTTTTTTAATCGTCTAGCCATATCATCTAGCTGACGGAAACGGGTCGCACTTTTACGCCACTCATTCGCAGGCATCATTGCGGTTCCCGATGAATAAACACCCGGATCTTTAATCGATTTTGAAACCAGTGTCATGCCAGTAATATGAACACCGTCGGTTATTTCAATATGACCAACGATGCCAACGCCGCCAGCGATCGTGCAGTTTTTACCGAGAATTGTACTACCCGCAATACCCGCCGTTCCTGCAATGGCACAGTTATCCCCAATCACTACATTGTGAGCAATCATAATTTGATCATCGAGCTTCACACCATTACCGATGGTTGTATTACCCAAAGCACCACGGTCGATGGTTGTATTGGCACCCACCTCAACGTGATTGCCCAATCTTACACCACCAAGCTGAGCGATTTTAACCCACTCACCGGCATCCGGTGCAAAACCAAAACCATCTGCACCTAATACGCAGCCGGAATGAAGTATGCAATCGTTGCCGATAACGACATCGTGATACATCACAACATTGGCGTGCAATAAACATTGTTCACCCAGTATAGAGTGATCACTGATGACGCAATTAGGACCGATTCGCGTGCCAGCGCCGACTTCAACGTATTCGCCAATCACAACATTTGCTGCAATCGATACACCTTCAGCAATTATCGCAGTTTCTGCAATCGTAGCTGAAGGATGAATAATAGCGGCTTGAGCAGGAAGGTTATTAAATAACTGTGAAACTTTAGCAAAACCCATATAGGGGTTATTCATCACCAGCGCGGATACAAGACATTCATCTTGCATATCTGGATGAATAATCACCGCCGCCGCTTGAGTCGTCGCGAGCTGCTTGCGATAACTTGGGTTCGCTAAAAATGTGATTTGCTCTGCACCGGCTAATTCAAGGGTCGAAACACCTGACACCATTACCTGATCATCTTTCGCAATTAACGTTGCGCCAATTTTTTCAGCAATTTCAGCTAAAGAGATAGCTTTTAGTGTCATGATATTGAGTAACCTTTATCGTTAATTCGGGCTTTAATTATTTTGCGTTTAGCTGCTCAAGCAACAATTTAGTAATGTCTGTACTTGGGCCATTAAAGATCACCATTTCAGGACGCAATACTAGGTCATACTTATTTTCATCAATGATCGCTTTCAATGCTTTCTGCATTTTAGGCTCCATCATTTGTGCTAGCTGTTGCAATTCTTGCTGCTCAGCTTTTTGCATGTTTTGACGGTGGAACTTGTACGTAGTGGCTTTCTCTTCGAAGCTATTCTTAAGCTTGCGACGCTCATCTTCACTCATAATTTCGCCATCTTTAGCGATTTTTTCTTGAATACCTTTAAGCTCCGTTTCTAACTTACTGATGGTATCGATATCGTCTTGCTTAGCCGTGCGGAACTTTTCAATAGCCGCTTTTGCTTCATCAGAAGCCAGTACTGCACGCTGCATATCAACAACGGCAATTTTCATTTCTGCTTGAGCAAAGGTAGCAGTCATGGCTAATAGAGCTATTTGTAAAAAACGCATAATATAATCTTCCTACTTATTTTATTTTGATTAGTTTAAAAATTAATTAAATTAGAACACTTGTCCAAGTGTAAATTCAAATCCTTCAGTACGATCATCTTCCTTATCATTTAATGGGAAAGAGTACGTAAAGGTCAAGGGACCAATGGCTGTTACCCAAGTTACACCCACACCCGTACTTAAACGCAGTTCTGAAAGGTCTACCCCTTCATCACAAAATGGATGGCTGTTAAAGTTAGGTGCTTGGCTATCGTTAGGCTTATAACACTGATCAGTAAACACATTACCCGCATCTAAGAAAAATACACTACGCAATGAGCTACGATCTTCGATGAATGGGAATGGGAAAATCAATTCAGTACTTCCCTCGATTAGGATATTTCCACCCAAGGCCGTTGCACTTTCAACAAACGCAGGGGCTTGGACAATCGAACCCGTAGATGAATCCGTAACGTATACCGGAGCGTATTTATCGCCATTCACAGCACGAACAATGTCGCCGTCTACGTTTTTATAATAAATATTACTCGCTGCGCCACTGTCTACAACAGGGCGGCCCAAGTTATCTGTTTCAAATACAGGATTACCATCGCTGTCTGTTTCAACCAGGTCGACCAAATTATATTCTGGCAATCCTCGTGACCCTAGTGAACTGGTGCGATAACCACGAACAGAACCTACACCACCGGCACGGAAATTCTTAAAGAAGGGTAATCTGTCTAAATCGCCATAACCGTCACCATAGCCCAGTTCGGTACGGAAACGTAAAGACCAATCTAGATCTAAAGGAATGTAATAATCCGCTTTATAGCCTAACTTCCAATAGTTTAAATCACTGCCTGGAATGGCTAAATCAAACGATAAACTTTGCTGTGCACCGGCCGTAGGAAACAAACCACGGTTTAAGTTAGACCACTTCCAACTGGAACCCAGTGAATACTCACGGAAATGATCACCGTTTTCATCAATGAAACTAGAAATCTCAGCCGGGACGGTATTGCCCTCGAACATATCTGTTTCAGACGCACCTAAAGTGAAGGATAAACGCTCACGATTGCTAATAGGATAACCAAAGGTGACATTACCACCCAACGTATTAGTTTGATAATCACTGGTAAAAGACTGGTTAGAGAAATCTGTTTTACGGTAGAACAAGTTAAAGCCACGGCTCACACCATCGATCGTATAATAAGGATCATGGAAGGAAAAGTTATACGATTGAACGGTACTGTTTTTCTGTAATGCCAATGACATACGGTTACCCGTACCTAAAAAGTTATTCTGGCTAATGCTAGTACCAATAATAAAACCACTACCGCCAGCATAACCCACGTTAAAGTTTAAGCTGCCGCTCAACTGCTCTTCAACGCTGTAGTTCACATCGATTAAATCATCGGCACCGGCAACGGCAGGTGTTTCAACGTTTACACCTTTAAAGAAGCCCAATTGGTTTAAACGTTTTTTACCGGCTTCAATTTTTTCAGTTGAAGCCCAGCCACCTTCCATTTGCAGCATCTCACGACGCAATACTTCGTCTAGGGTACTTTCGTTTCCTGCAAAGTTAATGCGACGCACGTAAGTTCTTTTGCCAGGTTCAACAAAGAAGGTGATATCAACTTCTTTTGTTTCATCATCAATATCTGGAATGCCGTCTACTTTAGCAAAGGTGTAACCATCATTCCCTAAGCGCTTAATCATCAAGTCACTACTTAACGTCACTCTTTGACGAGAAAAAACTTCACCTTCTTTAATGATATAAAAACGCTCAAGTTCTTCTTCTGGCAATACCAGATCACCGGCAAGTTGCAGTTCACGAACATTATAGATATCGCCTTCTGTCACGTTAATCGTGATATAGACGCCTTTTTTATTAGGCGATACAGATACCTGAGTCGATTCAATATTGAATCGAATATAACCACGGTTTAAATAATAAGAGCGCAACGTTTCTAAATCACCTGATAACTTCTCACGCGCGTATTTATCATCGCTGGCATACCAAGACCAAAAGTTACTGGTTTGAAGCTGAAACGTTTTTAACAGCTCTTCGTCACTGAATACCGAGTTACCAATAATATTAACGTGTTGAATAGACGCCACAGTGCCTTCATCAACTTGAATCACTAAACCCACACGGTTGCGCGGCAAAGCAGTTACTTCGGTTGTAATGTTGGCATCATATCGACCTTGAGCAACATACTGTCGCTCTAGCTCAAGAGAAATTCGTTCTAAAGTAGAGCGTTTAAAAACCAACCCTTCGGCAAGTCCTGATTGCTTTAAACCATCTTTTAACGCCTCACTGGTAATCGCTTGGTTACCCTTGATTTCCAATTGCGTAATAGTGGGCAATTCAACAACCTGAACAACCAGCACAGTGCCGTCACGCTGTAATGAGATGTCATTAAATAATGCAGTTTTAAATAAACGCTTAGTCGCCGTTGCTAAACGTTGGCTATCCACATTGTCACCAACGTCAATAGAAAAAGCCTCGAATACCGTTCCCGCCGAGATACGCTGCAAACCTTCTACGCGAATATCACTAACCACAAACGATTCGGCTGCCGAAAACTGGCTAAACGCCGCTAAAATACAGGTAAAAAACAAAGCTCGCATATGCGATTCAATTCCAAAATAAGGCCGTTCATTAATAATGTCTGATTTACTCAGAACTATAAACGGCTAATGTCATTATAAAAAGCGATAACCATGAGACTCATCAACAGTGCCATGCCAACCTGTACAGCCACTATCTGAGTTCGTTCAGATAATGCTCTACCTCGAATTGCCTCAATGGCATAAAACAAAATATGACCACCATCCAATACAGGAATGGGTAATAAATTTAAAACACCCAGCGAAACACTCAATAAAGCTAAAAATCCGATGAATGCCTGCAAACCATTACTGGCCGAAGAGTCGGCTACTTTAGCAATGGTAATGGGTCCACTCAAGTTCTTAACTGAGAGATCGCCTAAAATCATTTTCCAAAGCGATTCTAGAGTAAAAACAATAAGTTGCTGAGTTTTCACAGCGGCCTGAATCAAGGAGTCTACAGGTCCAAACTTTGTTTCTGCAAGCCAATCACTGGGAACTTCGGGTATGGCCGTCGGTTCTAGCCCTGCTCCGACAAAACCGATTGTTTTGTCATTTTCTATTTCTTTAGCGGCAGGGATTAACTGGACACTGATTTTTCTGCCGTCTCGCTCGATTTGCAAGTCTAAAACTTGGCTTGGATTATCGCGCACAACCGCAACCCAGTCACGCCAATCTGCCACTTCTGTTTTATTACCGTCATGGCTAATACTAAGCACTCTATCACCGGTCTTTAGCCCTGCTGCTTCAGCTGCCCCACCACTAACAACTTCACCAATCACTGCCGCAATCGCCAATCTACGAGGCTGAAAACCTAACGCTTTCATTGGATCAGGGGTTTCTTGATCGGTTAACCAGCGATCTAATGGAATAGTAATAGTACGTTGAATTTGGTTGCCGTCTTCAACCGTTAATGAAAGCTCTGTCGTTTCACCAATGTACGAAATTAACTGCCAGGATAATTCCTGAAAACTACCCACAGCCACATCGGCTACCGCAAGAATACGATCCCCTGACTGTATGCCCTGTTCATATGCAGGACCATTAGTGTCGACGTTCCCAACTACCGGTACAAACCCCGTCATGCCCATCATAAAGATCGACCAATAAGCAAATACCGCAAAAATAAAATTAGCGATTGGTCCAGCACTGGCAATGGCTATTCGCTGCCAAACTGTCTTTTGATTAAAAGCTTGATGTAATTCTTCAGGATTCACTTCACCTTCACGCTGGTCCAGCATTTTCACATAACCGCCCAAAGGAATAGGCGCAATAGAAAATTCAGTGCCTAGCTTGTCGGTATACGACCATAGTGGCTTGCCAAAACCGACTGAAAAACGAAGAACCTTTACACCGCAGCGGCGCGCTACCCAAAAGTGACCAAACTCATGAATAACCACAAGAATGCTGATGGCGAGAATAAAGGTTAATAAAGTGCTCATTCCTGACCTGCTATTTGTTGGATTTGTTCAAACTCGACCAATAGATGATTCGCTTGCTCTCTTGCCCACTGATCAGCTGCCAAAACATCTTCTAAGCTCTGCACTGTTTTATCAGGAGACATTGCCATAACGCGAGTAATCAATTCTGGGATAGCTAAAAAGCCAATTTGTTCCGCTAAAAATGCAGCAACAGCAATTTCATTGGCCGCATTTAAAACTGCCGGAGCAATTCCGCCTCTCTCAAAAGCATCTTTTGCCAAATTCAAACAAGGGAACGTTTCATGATCGGGCTCAGTAAAATCTAATCGAGATATTTCAAACAAATCAAGGTGCTTAACCCCTGCATCGATTCGCTCAGGCCAAGCCATGCCATAGGCAATAGGAGTACGCATATCAGGCTGCCCTAATTCTGCAATTACAGAACCGTCGTTATACTGCACCATAGAATGTATAACACTTTGAGGATGCACAACCACTTGTACTTGGTCGGCTCGGCAGTTAAACAAGAAGCAGGCTTCAATCAGCTCTAGGCCTTTATTCATTAAAGTTGCAGAATCAACTGAAATTTTTGCGCCCATTGACCAATTTGGATGTGCAACGGCTTGAGCAGGTGTCACTTTACTTAATTCGTCTTTGGTTCGATTACGAAAGGGACCACCTGAGGCGGTTAATAAAATTTTCTCTATGCCGTGCTTTTCAAAATCATCCGTATAGTTTTCGGGTAAGCTCTGAAAAATAGCATTATGTTCGCTATCAATCGGTAATAACTCCGCATTATTGTCACGAATTGCCCGCATAAATAATGGGCCTGCCATTACCAATGCTTCTTTGTTCGCTAATAAAACACGCTTACCTGCTTCTGCAGCCGCCAGAGTAGGGACTAAACCAGCAGCGCCGACGATTGCTGCCATCACCATATCGACGTCCGCATCAGAGCTTACTTTTGACAGAGCGGGTTCACCTACCAAGACTTCACAGGCTGCAAGCCCCATTCCAGTTTGGTTTAACAGGTCACGCGTCTGCTTGGCAGCGGCTTCGGTGGGGACTACGAGGTATCGTGGACAAAATTCTAACGCAGCATCAACAAGTTCTTTTATACGAGAAAAACCCGTTAACGCATAAACGCGATAACGAGTCGGGTGACGACGAATAACATCTAAGGTACTGCTACCGATAGAGCCTGTCGCCCCTAATACGGTAATCCACTGACTCATTATTGTTCGCTCATAATTCAATATTTAAAGGTTAACGTTTAGCGCTTAAGCGGCTAACTGCCAACCAAATAACAGCATAAAAAAAGCAAACACAGGTACAGCCGACGCCATACTATCGATGCGATCTAAAACACCACCGTGTCCTGGCAATAGCTGAGAGCTATCTTTGATACCACGATGGCGCTTCATCATACTTTCAACCAAATCACCCATTACCGAAATAATTGCAGTGATGAAAGTCATTACGGCTAATAATGCAAAATCCGACAAAGTCATTGGGCGTAGCCACTGATGTACACACAATGAGAAAATGACTGCAATTAAGCCTGTTGTGGCTAAACCACCCCAAAAGCCTGCCCATGATTTACCAGGGCTCACATTGGGTGCGAGTTTAGCATTACCCCATGTTTTGCCAGCAAAATAAGCACCGGTATCAGCACCCCAAATAAGTAACATGACATACACAATAATCAGTGCGCTGTAAGGCTGACTTTTTAACGTCATGAAGCCAACCCACATAGGAATTAAAACCAACAGACCTAATACAGCACGAATAGGTTTAGCTTGCCAAAGCGATACTTGCTTTGGGTAACGAACAACTAATCCACAAGCAACAAGCCACCAAGCAGCACCAACCGCTAGAATAATACGATGCACTTCAGGGTCTGAGCTCATCAGATAAGCTGTTACTGCAACAGTTCCGGCAATTACAGCAGCATACCCTATACGAACGATAGGCGATTCATAGCCCGCTAAGTTTGCCCATTCCCAAGCAGCCACTGTGACGATAAAACCGATAAAATAAGCAAATTGCTCAATCGGTAAAAAGAAGATGCCGCCAATCATGAGTGGCGCTAAAATTAATGCTGTAATAAGACGTTGTTTAAACAAACTACTACCCTTTTGTTAACTGATCATCAGTCCGACCAAAACGCCTAACTCGGTTAGCGAAGGCGGCCAATGCTTTTTTATATTCTTGTTGTTTAAAGTCTGGCCACAGTGCATCTGAAAAATAAAACTCAGAATAAGCGGTTTGCCATAGCATGAAATTACTAATACGTTCTTCACCACCGGTACGAATCATAAGGTCCGGCGCAGGAAATTCATTCAGACTCGTGTATTGATGAAATGTCTGTTCATTAATGTCATCAGCGTTTAGTTTACCCACTGCTACATCTTGAGCAATACGCTTCGCAGCTTGCGCTATATCCCACTGACCCCCATAGTTAGCAGCAATAACAAGCGTCATACGATCATTATTTTCAGTCAATTGCTCTGCTTCAGCAATTAGATCTTGGATTTTTTTCTGAAAAGCTGATTTATCCCCCATAACGACCAGGCGGATATTATTTTTGTGCAGTTTTTTCACTTCTCGCTCTAACGCAACAATAAACAGCTGCATCAAAGCATTGACTTCTTTTTCTGGCCGGCGCCAATTTTCACTACTAAACGCAAATAACGTTAGTACTTCAATACCCTGCTCTGCTGACGTTTCTACGACAGCGCGCACAGCATCAACACCGGCTTTATGCCCAGCAACCCCTGGAATAAGACGTTTCTTAGCCCAGCGGTTATTACCATCCATAATAATAGCAACGTGGCGAGGAATTCCTCCCACCACAGCTTCTGTATCCGAAATACTGCTCGACATTGTTTTATCCTGCAGGTTAAACCTGCATCAAATCTTTTTCTTTACCCGCCAATACAGAATCCACTTCTGCAATACTTTGATCGGTAATTTTCTGAATTTGATCTTGGCCACGACGCTCTTCGTCTTCAGAAATCTCTTTATCTTTCAAAAGATCTTTGATCATGCCATTAGCATCACGACGAATATTACGAATTGATACACGTCCTTTTTCAGCTTCAGTACGTGCTTGCTTAATAAACTGCTTACGAGTTTCTTCAGTCAATGCAGGCATAGGCACACGAATTTTATCGCCAGTCGTTGATGGGTTAAGGCCCAAATCAGACTTCATAATGGCTTTTTCAATAGCAGGAATTAAAGGCTTTTCCCAAGGCACAATGGCCAAGCAACGGCCATCTTCAACGTTAATATTGGCAAGTTGTGCCAATTGCGTTGGAGAACCGTAATAATCAACCATTACACCGTCAAGAATGGACGGGTGTGCACGGCCAGTACGGATTTTTTTAAAAGCATCAGCCATCGCGCCAATACTTTTTGTCATGCGCTGCTGCGCATCATTTTTAATATCATCAATCATTATTAGCTTTCCTCATTAACAATTAGGGTGCCTAAGTCGCCACCCATAATAATCTTCGCTAGGTTGCCCGCTTCATGCATATCATAAACACGCAATGGCATGTTGTGATCTTGTGCTAAGCAAATAGCGGTCAAGTCCATTACACCTAACTGCTTATCCAGCACTTCGGTATAGGTTAACGTATCGTATTTCACAGCATCTGGGTCTTTCTTAGGATCGGCTGTATAAACGCCATCCACATTGGTGCCCTTTAGTACCACTTCGGCATTGATTTCAATACCACGAAGACATGCAGCCGAGTCTGTCGTAAAGAACGGGTTACCGGTACCCGCTGAAAATATAACAACATGGCCACTATTTAAGCCACGCATTGCTTTACGGCGATCGTAATGTTCAACAATACCACTCATTGGGATCGCAGACATAACGCGCGTTGTGATATTAGAACGTTCTAATGCATCTCTTACTGCCAATGCATTCATTACCGTTGCAAGCATACCCATATGGTCGCCTGTTACTCTATCTAAACCGGCTTCGCTAAGCGCTTTACCGCGGAATAGATTACCCCCACCAATCACAATACCGACCTGCACACCAATACCCACAAGCTGACCAATTTCTAACGCTATCTGGTCTAAAACTTTTGGATCAATACCAAACCCCAAATCCCCCATCAGCGCTTCACCGCTCAATTTAAGAAGAATGCGTTTGTATCTAGGGGTACGTTGTTCAGCCATAGCCAACTCCAGTGGATGTCATCAATATAGTTTGGGGTAGACAAAAACCATTTCAGGCTTTCAAAAAAATGCCGGGTTACCCCGGCATTTCTAGAATTCTCTCACATTATAGGAAAGAATTCCCAGTCAATTCGTTCAGAATTAACCCTTAAGTTGAGCGGCAACTTCAGCTGCGAAATCAACTTCAGCAATCTCAATACCTTCACCAACAGCAATACGCTGGAAAGATACGATTTCTGCGCCGGCTTCTTTAGCCAACTGACCAACTGTCATATCAGGGTTCTTAACAAAAGGCTGCTCAGTCAAGCTAGACTCTTTTAGGAACTTCTTAATACGACCACCCATCATTTTTTCAACGATAGCGTCTGGCTTACCCGCCATATCTGGCTGAGCTTTAATAATTTCTTCTTCTTTAGCAACTAGCTCTGCTGGCATATCATCAGCATTAACCACAACTGGGTTTAATGCAGTGATGTGCATAGCGATATCTCTTGCTACGTCTTCATTGCCGCCTTTAAGAGCAACCAATGCAGCCAACTTACCGTTAGAGTGAACATAGCTGCCCACAACATCAGATTCTAAAGAGAAAATGCGACGAACATTGATGTTCTCACCAATTTTCTGAACCAATGCTTCACGAGCTGATTCAAGATCGCCTGCCATTACTGTAGCAACGTCAGTTTCTTTAGTTTCAGCAACTTTAGCAACAACCTTTTCAGAGAAACCCAAGAAGTTAGAATCGCCAGCAGCGAAATCTGTTTCAGAGTTAACTTCTACTGCGAAGATAGTATTGCCATTTGTAGCAACAAATACTTTACCTTCAGCGGCTGCGCGGTCAGCTTTCTTAGCTGCTTTAAGGCCAGAGTTCTTACGTAGATCTTCGATGGCTAGATCGATATCACCTTCGTTAGCCGCCAAAGCTTTTTTGCATTCCATCATACCCAAGCCAGTGCGCTCACGTAATTCTTTAACTAGTTGTGCAGAGATTTTTGCCATGTGAGAGTATCCTCAATATTTAACAAAATTAAATGAATGATCAAAAAAAAAGGGGCAAGCCCCTTTCTTTATGAGATAGCGTAAAGATTACTCAGCCGCTGGCTCAGCTTTCTCTTCAGCAACTTCGCCTTTATCAGCAGCAGTCGCTTGCTTGCCATCAAGAACCGCATCAGCTACTGCAGTTGCATAGATCTCGATTGCACGGATAGCATCATCGTTACCAGGAATAACGTAGTCGATGCCATCTGGGTTAGAGTTAGTATCAACGATACCAACAACTGGGATACCCAACTTGTTTGCTTCTTGAATCGCAATACGCTCATGATCAACGTCGATTACGAAAACAACATCAGGCAAACCGCCCATGTCTTTGATACCACCGATAGAACGCTCTAGCTTGTCCATTTCACGGGCACGCATCAAAGCTTCTTTCTTAGTCAACTGCTCAAAAGTACCGTCAGCTTTTTGAGCTTCTAAATCGCGGAAACGCTTAATAGATTGACGAATAGTTTTGTAGTTAGTCAACATACCACCCAACCAGCGGTGAGCAACGTATGGCTGGCCAGAACGTTCTGCTTGCTGTTGAATGATTTTGCTTGCTGCGCGCTTAGTACCAACAAACAATACTTTGTTGTTGCCAGAAGTGCGGCTTTCGATCAACTTCAATGCATTGTTTAATGCAGGAACAGTGTGCTCCAAGTTGATGATATGAATCTTATTGCGAGCACCAAAGATGTACTTACCCATTTTTGGGTTCCAGTAACGAGTTTGGTGACCAAAGTGTACGCCTGCTTTAAGCAGATCACGCATGCTAACTTGCGCCATAATATAACTACCTTAAATTAAGTTTGGGTTGAGCCTCCACACATCCAATATCGCGACCTTTCGGCACCCCGCAACATCGTTGTAATGTGTGTGTGTATTATTTACTGACAGCTATCAAACAGAGCATTTAAGGATAAATCCTATAAACACTGAGACAAGATAGGCCTAGTCAGCGGCGCTTTATACCATTTAGGCAAATAAAAATAAAGATTTTTCTATTTCATTAGGCTTTTAAATGGCATTCTTAATGTCATATTTGCCCCATTTATAAAAGCATAAGATGAGCGTACAATATGCTCATTAATTGGCTCACTTACCTGTAAGTCAGCCTAACCAATCGTATTAGCGTCAGTACAAGCGAAAAAATATGTCTAAATTTGTAAAAACAGCCGAAGAAATTGAAAAGATGCGCATCGCCGGTCGATTGGCCGCCGAAGTATTGGAAATGATAGAAGAGCATGTTGTAGCAGGAGTCACAACTGACGAGCTCAATACCATCTGCCACGATTACATTGTCAATGTTCAAGATGCTATTCCTGCACCCCTGAACTATCACGGCTTCCCTAAATCCATTTGCACTTCTGTTAACCATGTTATTTGTCACGGCATTCCAAATGATAAAGCGTTAAAAAAAGGCGACATTATTAACATCGACATTACGGTAATCAAAGATGGTTACCACGGCGATACCAGTAAAATGTTCTTTATTGGCGAGCCAAGTGCGCCCCTTAAACGCTTAGTCGATATAACTCAAGAAAGTATGTACAAGGCGATTGCTCTTGTTAAACCAGGTTGTCGCTTAGGCGATATTGGCGAAATCATTCAGAAGTTCGCTGAAAGCAATCATTACTCAGTGGTCCGTGAATATTGTGGACATGGCATTGGCAGTGAGTTTCACGAAGATGGCTTCCAAGTTTTACATTATGGTAAAGCAGGAACGGGGATGGAACTACTGCCTGGCATGACATTTACCATCGAACCCATGATTAACCAAGGTAAGCGCTTCAACAAGCAGCTATCTGATGGTTGGACGGTTGTAACGAAAGACCGCAAGCCAAGCGCTCAGTTTGAACATACCTGCTTAGTCACGGAAGACGGTGTTGATGTTTTGACCCGCCGTAAAGAAGAAACCCAGTATTGGTAAAAAGATCTCATACTCAAAGCTTCAATTGCAGGTTTAATAGTTGGTTTAGAAAGTTAATTTAGATAGCTAATTTAATAACAGTAACAACTTAGGGTAAACATTTTGACAACGATGGCCGTTAATAAGACCACTTTAGAGCTTCCTCGTATTGATAACGAGGCACTCCTACAACAATTAAAAACGGCCGTATCCCCCCTTCCTGTCATCAAGCCCCTGCTCGCCGACATCAAGCAACAATGCCACGCGTATTTTAAAGCGACTCTCGATGCAGGCACCCTTGTAGCTCATCGCTCTCAATTAATTGATCAAATACTCTTTTGTCTTTGGCAAAACTCTGGTTTTAATGATGCGTCCGATGCAACAAACAGCATTTCACTGCTTGCAGTCGGCGGCTATGGCCGTGGCGAACTTCAACCACACTCTGATATTGATTTATTAATTGTATTAGAAAATGAAGCTGCTTTTGATAAACACAAAGAGGCACTACAAAGCTTCATCACCTTGCTATGGGATCTTAAACTCGACATCGGTCATAGTGTTCGTACCTTAGACGAGTGCGTTAGTGAAGCTAAAAAAGATCTCACTATTATTACCAACATGATGGAGTCAAGAACCCTAGCGGGTAATGAAACCTTACTGACTCAATTGCACGAAAGAACAGACTCTCGCATCATTTGGTCAGGCCCAGACTTCTTTGCTGCAAAATGGGAGGAGTTAAAAAAGCGTCACGCTAAACATGAAGATACCGAATACAATTTAGAACCTAATGTAAAAAACTCTCCCGGTACCTTGCGTGATATTCAAACCATAAATTGGATGGCCATGCGTCACTTTGGCCATGAAGAACTGGAAGAGTTAAAGCAATACAAATTTCTAACTCAATTCGAACTCGATCAGTACCAACGCAGTACCGAATTTTTATGGCAACTGCGCTACGCACTCCACATGATTACCAACCGAGAAGAAGACCGCCTTCTTTTTGAATTACAAAAAGACATTGCCAAGCTATTACGTTTTACAGACGATGAAGAAATGCTAGGTGTCGAACATATGATGCTCCAATTTTACCGACATCAACTTGCCCTCACCGAACTCACTGATATTTTGCTATATCACATCAAAGACGATATTTTCGGTGACTCTGGTAATGATAAGATCGAGCCTATTGATGACGATCTTTATGTATTCAATGGCTACATCCGTTTAACTGACACAAAAAGAATTGCAGAAAAACCTGAACTACTTTTACGCATATTTGTTGAATTTGCTAAGCGAAAAAATATTGAAGGCATGCATTCCAGCACCATTAGAGCACTGCACGATCATAGAGAACTCATTGATCAAGCATTTCGTGAAAATCCTCTGCATAACGACTTATTCATGCAGTTTCTTAAGAATAACCAGCAAATATCAAGCACGCTTAAACGCATGATGCGTTACGGCATCCTTGGCCGCTACATACCCGATTTTGGTAGTATCATTGGGCACATGCAATATGATTTATTTCATATCTATACGGTTGATGAACACAGCTTACGTATGGTGCAATTACTTCGCCGTTATCGCCATGCCGGTGAGAGAGAGCATTTCCCTCTTGCCTACAACTTAATTCATAAAATTAAACGTCGAGAAGTACTCTACATTACTGCGATTCTTCATGATGTAGGTAAACGTTATCGTGGTGAACACGAAGTCGTTGGGGCGGAAATTGCCAAAGTATTTTGCCAGCAACATAGGATGAGCCAATACGATACCGATATGGTGGAGTGGTTGGTACGCAATCATTTATTGATGGCACAGGCATCTCAACGCATTGATATCAATAACCCTGAAGACATTCATCAATTTGCTCTTGAAGTAGGCGACATTGATCACCTTCAGCATTTATTCTTAATTTCTGTTGCTGACATCAATAGTACCAACCCAAAGCTATGGACAGGCTGGCGCGCTGAACAAATGCGCACGTTATTTCACAATACCAAGCAAGCCTTTCGTCGTGGGTTAAATCATTCCATAGGTAAAGAACAACTCATTAATGCCATTCAATGCGAAGCCATTTACGAATTAGAAAAACTCGGAATTGATGAAGCTCACGCGCGCAACATATGGGGCGAACCAGGCGATGATTACTTCTTAAGAGAAGGTGCCGATAATATTGTTTGGCATACACAAATCATTACCGAACACGGACAGAGTGAATCGCCACTGGTTTCCATACGAGAAACCAGCGATATTGATTTTGAAGGCGCAACACAAATATTCATTTTCATGAAAAACCACCCCAATCTTTTTGCGGTGACAACAGCGACACTAGACCAACTGAATTTGAGCATCCAAGATGCCCGCATCATGACGTCCAATAATCGCAACGCTGTCGATACCTACATCGTACTTGATGAAAACGGAGTTGCTATTGGCAATGATGTTGCTCGAATCGAACAGATCAAAAGCAAGCTAACCAAAGCATTATCAACCCCTTCTGAATACAGTAATGTTATTCAACGCCGCACACCTAGATTACTTAAGCACTTTAAAGTACCGACTCAAGTAACGCTGAGTAACGACCCAATTCTTAAACGTACAGTTTTAGAAGTAGTTGCAGCGGATAGACCCGGCTTATTAGCCCGCATGGGAGAGTTCTTTATGACTCATAAGTTTCTCATGCACAGCGCAAAGATTATGACTGAAGGCGAGCGTATCTCGGATATATTCTTTATCTCCGATGTGCATGACAATCCGATTAGTGATCCAGATCTATGTCTGTTCATTCAAGAGGAAATATGTGAAATTTTAGATCAGCAAGTAGAAGCTCAGCAAAAGGTTTAATCTATTAATACGCCTGATCTAGCTTAAATGTATCGACTCTAAGTTAAAATAAAAGCGCGTTCCTTCTGCTGACGTTTCAAACTGTATTTGGCTATTTAAGCGTTTAAGAGCAACATCAACAAAGCGTAATCCAAGCCCTATTCCTTGCTCCTTTTGTGTATTTCTATCATTACCCCTAGCATAAGGCTTAAATAATCGACTCGCGAGCTCTTCTGGTATGCCAGGCCCTTCATCACACACCATTGCCGTAAGCGTCTTATTCTCAGCAACCTGCACCGTTAACAGCACGCGGCTTTCATGTGGGCTGTATTTAATAGCATTACTTACAAGATTTAAGAAAATACGTTCTAGTAACTCACCATTCGTGAGCACCCAATAATCATCATCTATTTCTATATCTAAACGAATTTGTTTTGCTTGAGCCTGATGATAGAGCGTATCCAAAGCATTTTGGGCAACACTATACACATCAACTTCATACAACAGTATTTCGTCATCACCTTCCACACGCGCCAACTCAAGAAACTGTTCAGCAAAGATTAAGCCTCTTTGACTATAGAGATCGACCTTATCGATTAAATCTGCAACATCCACCCCAGATAGCGGCGTTGACTTTAATTGATTAACCAACGCTTGAAGAGAGGCCATTGGTGAGCGTAAATCATGAGAAAGAAAGTCAATCATCTCACTACGACTTCTATGCGCTTGCTTGATTAAACTAATGTCTGTGATATTAAATACAAGTAACGGCGCCTGCGATGAAAGATCGGCATTCACCTTATTTTGAATACAACGAATACTGACCGATAAGTCTTTATCTGAAGTTTTTGCCTCAACCGTTATAGGTGTCTGCAATAAAACTGCGTCACGCAATAATGATAGCCACTCTCCTTGAATGGGAGTAATCGACTTGAATAATAAGCGGGTATCATTAACATCTATACCGACAAGTTCATTCAATGCTTTATTACTAAATAATACTTTACCCGTTAAATCGGACACCAAAATCCCTGCAGAAATTCCGTCTATACTTTCTTCGAATAACGAATGGGTCAGTGTCAGTTGCCGCTGAAAGTCTGTAATGAGAGATAGCTGCTTGGCAAAAACATCACTTTCAAACTGCCCCTTTTGAGCTAAATTTAATTCGTCACGCTGCTTTTGCAACAATAACTTCTGCAAAATATTTAGTTTATTTTTTTCCAGTGCTGTGAATACTTTAAAATCCAGTAGTAAGATTTTCTTCTTACCCTCTAGCATTAACTCCAATTTTTTCGTAATACTATCAACAGACTCCAAACCTGAAAATGAATTCTGATCAAGTCGACTAGAAGCAACATCTAAGATTTTAAAATCTTCAATCTGCATTAACTTCAGAAATCCTCTAAGGTCATCTTCGGTATCTAAACCGTGATAATTAGGCAACCGGAACGCTTCTGTATCTTGCTGCTTCTTCAATTGATTAATCTGCTGTCGTAAATAAGTAAATAACCGACTTAACCGCAGTAAATTCCAAATAAATGGAATAGTGAAAAGCGCTAACATTACACCAGCCGCTTTGTACCAATAGCCTTGATGCAATAAAAAATAACTAAACAAGGTGGTAAGTAATAACCCAACCAGAGTAACTAAAAACTGCTGCACGCCTGATAACCTAGGTATCAAATACATCGCCGTCAGCAATAAGACCGTATTAATAATGATCGAAAGAATATGAGGTAAGGGAACAATCAACTGCCCATGATCAAGAGCTTGATAAACATTAGCATTAATTTCAACGGCCGGTGTTTGGCGGCCTGCGTCATTAATAGGAATCAGTAAAGGGTCCCCCATTGACGTCGCTGTCATACCTACAAAAACAGTGCGCTGAGAAAAGCTTTCAGGGGGAATTAAGCCGGTCAAAACATCCACAAAAGAGGCTCTCTGAAAATCGCTTTCTGTTACAAAAGGAATAAAGACGTCTTTTAAGTTTGATTCAAGCAGTGGCGAATATGGCTGATCAAATAAGAAACTGGCGAACGCAAAGTGAGGCCAACTTTGTTCTTTATATCGGTCCATTAACCGAATTGAGCGTAATGTACCGTCAGCATCTAAATAGCTATTTACATGCCCTAGCCCAGCAAATTTTCTAAACTCAGGAGCCGGTAATACTTCTAAAACCTCACCTTCCTTGAAAAACCGATCAAAATACAAGGGAAGAATCGTTCGCCCACTATCCTCGATTGCGGTTGATAATAGCTGGTCATTTTGATTTGTAAGATTTGAATTAGAAAATATGACGTTATACGCAATGACATCAGCATCGGCCTGTGTCAGTAGGTTAATCATTTGAGCATGATAACTTCGCGGCCATGGCCAATCTCCTAACAAAGATAGACTTTGCTCATCGATCTCTACAATGATTATTTTGTCGTCGGCAGGCTGTGAGAAGTTTTGTAGATAGTTATCATAGAGAGAATAATCTAATCCCTGGGTCCAACTACTGAACTGATTACTATTTACCTGTAATAGAATAATCAGTCCCAAGAAGAGTAATGGCCAGTCAAAACGTTTTGTTGCTGAAGTATTTAAAGAAGCAGACATCAAGGTAAGTTGATTTTTAGGTGACGATTACGTCCTTCAAAACCTTGCGCATCAACGCCTCGAATTAAAAACTCAAAGTTTCCAGAATCTAAGTCTTGCAAGGTAAATGAAGGCTTAGAAGTACTCACCTCCCAAAGCTGGCTACTCTCTGTCATTAAACTCACCTTATACGATACCGCCCCTTTTATAGGGAACCATTGAATATCATGTGGCAATTGAAAACTGCGCGCTCCGTTAATTTCCATTAGAGGTCGTGGCAATAAGTTAACAGGATCTGAAACGCCCTTACCCTCAATCGCCATAATAGCTTGCCCTGCATTGATACTTTGCATATTGATATCGGAGGCAACATCTAACTTTCCTGTTAATAACTCTGTTCTCATAACAGCATTACCTTGGTCGTCTAGATCATGTCCAACCCGAAATTCTGTTCCTCTTACTGCAGCAACGGCAGCCGGAGTCACGATTTCATAGCGGCTATTTTTATTGGTGATTTTTTCAACCTGAGCTTTAACACGCCCTTTTAATAACTCAACTCGTGTATTCACTAGCTGGCCAGGATCGTAGAACTGCAGTGTTTCCATGCGTATTGTACTATTCGCTTTCAACAACAAGCGCGACTGATCAGCAAATTGAATCATGGCCGTGCCATTAAGTGCTTGCACGATATCTTGCTGGCTTAACAGATCTCCAACCACGAGTATCTTCTTCTCGGTCGTATTTTTATGAGTAACGCTAACCTGGCCTTCTACCGCAATAACCAATGCTGTCGTTGGATGATCTATGAGCCAAGATTTAGGAATGCGAATAACGGATCGTGGGGGAAGGTACTTAGGATTTTTTAACTGATTGTACTCAACCAATTTTTTCCAGCACAGTGGGTCACTTACATAGGTTTTGCAAATACCCCAAACTGTATCATTCTTTTTTACGATGTAATTTAAATCTGTTGAATCTATTTCAGCAAAAGAAAAAATCGAATTTAATAGCAACAAAGCACCTAAGATTATCGCTGAACACTGCTTAATTACTTTCATTAAATTTCCATTTTTTACTTGTTGATCTATTCAACTCTCTCAAGTCGATAGCCATGCTGATAAATTGTTTTTACGCGGTAGCCACTTTCTGGTGAAATCCCTAATGCTTTTCGAACCCGACTCACATGAACATCAACCGTACGCGTATTCAGGTCTGAGGATATTCCCCAAACGGTTTCGAGCAAGAAGCTTCGCGATAAAATTCGGCCTATATTATCAAATAAACAACTGGCAACCTCAAAGTCTTTATCGGTCATATCGACCGCTTCACCATTGACCAAAGCTATTTTACTTTTCAAATCAAAGCGATAAGGCCCATGCTCTATTATACCTTCAGATTGATCGCCTCCAGAACGCTCTCCTCCTGCGCGCCTCAACAAAGCATTCAAGCGAGCTTTTAATTCAATGCGCAATAGCGGTTTACGCATATAGTCGTCAGCACCGACTTCCAGTGCCTGCACGACGTCGTTTTCATTATCTCGCATTGAACAAAATAAAATTGGAAGGTTTTGATCGTACTTGCTGCGTATTAACTTTACTGCATCAAGACCCGACATCTCTGGAAGCTCCCAATCCAATAAAGCAATATCAAACTTTTCGTCTTTTAAACGATTCAATAATAGTTGCGCTTGAGTGAAGTGCTCATATTGATAATCAAACTCTTCAAACCAAGTCGTTACCATCTTTGCCTGCTCTAGATCATCTTCTAGGTAAGCTATTTTTATTCCCGCATCTCTCAAACTACAACCCTTATCTAATATTTAACGGCGTGTTAAAACGAATTCTACACGTCTATTTTTAGCACGACCATCTTTCGTAGTATTTTCAGCTACTGGCCTTTCTTCCCCAAAGCCCTCGGCTGTTAAGCGCGAGCCTGTAATGTTCTTTTGTCTTAAATAGTCTACAACAGACTCTGCTCGTTTTTGTGATAGTGTTTTATTATAACGAGCTGAGCCCGTGTTATCACTATGTGCTTGAACATCGACCTTAACAGCTGGATAAACTTTAAGCATATTTACAATTTCACTCAAAGAAATCTTACTCGTCTCAGTAAGAGAGGCTGAGTTTACTTCAAACTGTATACTTGCAATTAAGTCACCTAACTTACCATCAAATTCAGCACATCCTCGGTCATCAACGGTAAGACCTTCAGGCGTATAAGGACATTGATCTTCATCATCCAAAAATCCATCTAGGTCTGAGTCTACAACAACAGGGACTATATCCAAAATCTGAGGTTCAACCTTGGGTAAAACCTCACTCTTAAGTCGTGTTTTTGACTTAAAACCAAATCGCTTTATTAAATTCAAAGAAAGCAATGCCGCATCCGTATCATACGACTCCAGTTCTAAACGCACACTGAATCGACGCTGTAGGTAAAGTTCAGCACCCAACCCACCGAATAACTGAAAGTTGCTACCTTGATCATAATTAACTCCATTGGCATTATTAGTCATATGGTTCAGACCCGCTTTCGCATACAAAGCAATGCTGCCTTTCTTTCTTTCTTCTCCATGTGCCCAAAAGTGCAACATGGCATCGCCCCCCATCATGCGATAAGTCATATGGGCGCCCGGCTTAAGATCTACGGTTCCTAGCTCGGTGTAATACCCTTCAATCGAAATATGATCATTCCAATCCCAACCAGCCGTTAATTTCCAAGCATTTTTCGTGTGATCATCAATTTCATAAGCTGTACCACCAAGCCCTGGATCTAAGTAGCTTTGACCAACACCCGCCCCTACATACAGATCCATTTCATCCCACCATTCTGCATTAGCGCCTAAAGAGGCAACCAGCATAGGCAAGGCCATTAATACGGTCGACTTTCTACGCAGTACGACTAGCAATGACAACATTAATGCAAACCCCCAATGAACATTACCAGCACCATGTACGCCTGTCTTAATCGTACCTAGGTCTTGCTCTACGACTGGTGCAGACTCTGGCGCTGAATCAGGCGTACTAATTTCTGGTGACGAGTCTTCATCAAGATAATCGTCTATGCCATCATTATCGCTGTCGGCGCAGTTAGGCCAGCTATTACATTCAACAGCATCTGCGACACCATCGTTGTCGCTATCGCCACCCTGCTGGCCAACTTCACCGGTAGATGGATCAACAACATCTGGGATACCGTCATCATCAGTATCTTTTAATAAGTCGTTTATATCGCCAATTTCATCAGCATCCAGTAAGCCATCATTATCTGAATCCTCATCCATGAAATCTGGAATGCCATCATTATCAGTATCTCGACAAGGCTGACCAGTACACTCTAGGCTATCTGGAATGCCATCACTATCTGCATCACCATCGCCATTGGTACTATCAATGACATCAGGAATACCATCACTGTCAGTATCCTTCAGATTGTTACTATCATAAGGAGTACTTCGCTCGTCCGCATCGTCTATGCCGTCATTATCAGAATCTGTATCCAAGTAATCATAAACCCCATCACCATCTGTATCACGAGGGTTCGTAGCAGGATTATTATCATTATCTAGGTTCGAGTCCTCATCACCATCTGGAATACCGTCAAAGTCTGAATCATTGTTATTATCAAGATAATCCGGTTGTCCATCATTGTCAGAATCAGGGCAATTTGTTGGATAATTCGGACACTCTTCAGCATCACTCAAACCATCATTATCACTATCACCACCGCCAGTTTGAGTATTATTATCATCATGATCAACGACATCAGGAATACCATCACTATCGGTATCCTTGCCTACTGGTGAGTTCTCATCTGCATCTGTTTTACCGTCATTATCCGAATCAGTATCAAGGTAATCAGGTATTCCATCAGTATCTGTATCTTTTGCTTTAACGCTTCCATCAGTAGCAGTCACATCTTGACCATTACCACTTACGCCATCGGCTTCTTCGTCATCCGAAATACCATCATTATCTGAGTCTGTATCTAGATAATCATATACCCCATCTTTGTCCGTATCGCGACAAGGTAACACAGGGCCACATTCCGTTTTATCATCAATACCGTCTTTGTCGCTATCACCATAAGATGGTGCAGAACCGTCGCCATCGGCATCGAGGTAATCCGGAATCAAATCACCATCGGTATCACCCGATAATTCAGCATTATCCTTAGTTCCGTCGTTATCATAATCAGCGTCTGAATCTGGATTAGTATTCGGCATACAACCCTTGAATGAATCAACAGCAGCGAAAGCCATTGCACCATCACAAATGCCATTGCCATCTGAATCAACGTTTGAACGATCTTCCTCAGTAACTTCATCCAGATCTTTTACGCCATCATTATCGTCATCATCATCACTTCCATTGATAACGCCATCTTTATCAAAATCACAATTATCATGGCGAGTATCCGGATCACAAGAATCTGTCGTTGAAGTTGTAGGCGTCGATCCAGCTTCTTCTTCATCGGTTAAATCATCGTTATCATCATTTGCATCAACTGAATCTGGCAAACCGTCGTTATCCGAATCAACATCGCCATTATTAACCGCTGTTATGATTGCCTGTATCTCAGCAGCCGTTGGATTCGTTGGATCAGCAAACGGACTTGGCGTACTTGCAGAGAACGCATCCTGGTAGCCAGCTTGATTTTCTTGAACCGCACCGCTTACGTCACGGATTGCATTCAACTCATCAGCATCAATTAAGTCACCATTACTGTTACCCGCAATGTCTTCTTTAAGTTGATCAAGTGCTGCCGTTTCGTTTGCAACGATTGTATTAACAGAATCGATCACTGCCTGGATTTCAGAAGCTGTTGGATTAGCTGTATCAGCGAATGGACTTGGCGAAGTTTCAGTAAACGCAGCTTGGTATTCAGCTTGGTTTTCTTGAACCGCACCACTTACGTCACGGATTGCATTCAACTCATCAGCATCAATTAAGTCGCCATTACTGTTACCAGCAATGTCTTCTTTTAGTTGATCCAGTGCTGCCGTTTCATCAGCAACAATTATGTTAACCGAATCAATCACTGCCTGGATCTCTGAAGGTGCTGGATTCGCTGGGTCAGCAAATGGACTTGGAGACGTTGCAGTAAACGCAGCTTGGTATTCAGCTTGGTTTTCTTGGATCGCACCACTTACGTCACGAATTACATTCAACTCATCAGCATCAATTAAGTCACCATTACCGTTACCGGCTATGTCTTCTTTTAGTTGATCTAGTGCTGCTGTTTCGTCAGCAACAATTGTATTAACCGAATTAATCACTGCCTGAATTTCAGCAGGTGTTGGGTTATTCGTATCAGCGAATGGGCTTGGTGAAGTTTCAATAAAGGCAGTCTGGTATTCAGCTTGGTTAGCTTGAATCGCGTTAGTTACACCGCGGATTGCATTCAATTCAGAAGCTTCAATTAGATCGTTGTTTGTATTACCTGCGATATCTTCTTTTAACTCATCAATAGCAGATTTTTCATCAGCAACAATAGTATTAACTGAATCAATCACGGCCTGAATTTCAGCAGGTGTTGGATTGGCTGGGTCAGCAAATGGGCTTGGTGAAGTAGCAATAAACGCAGCCTGATATTCAGCTTGGTTATCCTGAATTGCACCAGATACTCCACGTATTGCATTCAACTCAGAAGCTTCAACAAGATCGTTATTCGCATTACCTGCGATGTCTTCTTTCAGTTCATTCAATGCTGCCGTTTCGTTGGCAACGATTGTATTAACTGAATCGATCACCGTCTGAATTTCAGAAGCCGTTGGATTCGTTGAGTCAGCGAACGGACTTGGTGAAGTTTCAGTAAACGCAGCTTGATATTCAGACTGATTCGCTTGAATTGCATCAGATACCCCACGGATTGCATTCAACTCAGAAGCTTCAACAAGATCGTTGTTTGTATTACCTGCGATATCTTCTTTCAGTTCGTTCAATGCTGCCGTTTCGTTTGCAACGATTGTATTAACTGAATCGATCACCGCCTGAATTTCAGCAGGTGTTGGATTGGCGGGGTCAGCAAATGGGCTTGGTGAGGTTGCAATAAACGCAGCCTGATATTCAGCTTGGTTAGCCTGAATTGCACCAGATACTCCACGAATCGCATTCAACTCAGAAGCTTCAACGAGATCGTTATTCGCATTACCTGCGATATCTTCTTTCAGTTCGTTCAATGCCGCCGTTTCGTTGGCAACAATAGTATTAACTGAATCGATCACTGTCTGAATTTCAGCAGGTGTTGGATTAGCTGTATCAGCGAATGGACTTGGCGAAGTTTCAGTAAACGCCGTTTGGTATTCAGCTTGGTTTTCTTGGATCGCACCACTTACGTCACGAATTGCATTCAACTCATCGGCATCAATTAAGTCGCCATTACTGTTACCAGTAATGTCTTCTTTTAGTTGATCCAATGCTGCCGCTTCATCAGCAACAATTGTATTAACCGAATTAATCACTGCCTGAATTTCAGCAGGTGTTGGGTTATTCGTATCAGCGAATGGGCTTGGTGAAGTTTCAATAAAGGCAGTCTGGTATTCAGCTTGGTTAGCTTGAATCGCGTTAGTTACACCGCGGATTGCATTCAATTCAGAAGCTTCAATTAGATCGTTGTTTGTATTACCTGCGATATCTTCTTTTAACTCATCAATAGCAGATTTTTCATCAGCAACAATAGTATTAACTGAATCAATCACGGCCTGAATTTCAGCAGGTGTTGGATTAGCTGTATCAGCGAACGGGCTTGGCGAAGTAGCAATGAATGCAGCCTGGTATTCAACTTGATTCGCTTGAATCGCGTCATTTACACCGCGGATTGCATTCAACTCAGAAGCTTCAACAAGATCGTTATTCGCATTACCTGCGATATCTTCTTTCAGTTCGTTCAATGCTGCCGTTTCATTTGCAACAATAGTATTAACTGACGCGATTACTGCATTGATTTCAGCAGCTATTGGATTATTTACATCTGAAAAAGCAGCAGAAATAAATGCAGCATTATATTCATCAATATTCGCAATTATAACACCCTCCACCCTATGAATCTCATCTAACTGATTAGCTGTTATTAAACGGGAATTTGCGTTTCCGTTTAGGTCTTCAATTAACTCAGCCAGTGCTTTCAGGCTGTTAATAACAGAACTGACAATCGCTTGAATTTTGGCGGTGGTATCAGCAAACACTCCACTAGAAGCTTCTACTGCAGCATTAACCGCATCAATATTAGCACTGGTTACACCTGCTACCCCAGCTGCTGAATAATGACCTTCTGCTGGAACTGGGTTTGTATTGCTATCAGCAAAAGCTTCAATCATATCAATAGCAGCCGCTGTCGCTAAATCAGCAACTATTTGGTTCACTATAGCTTGAATCTTATTAGCAGTATCAGCTTGCGCGGCAGTAATGGCATCTATCGCATTATTAACGGCACCGATATTACTGACGGTTACTCCCGTAATTTCCGCTGTTGTGTAATCTGTAACGGTTGGAGCTGGGTTAATGTTACTCTCGGCAAAAGCCTTGATAACATCAATCGCGGCTGCTGAGCGAAGATCTGCAATCACTTGATCTACGATAACTTGAATTTTGTCTTCAGAATCAACTTGAATCGCTGTCAAAGAAGCGATTTTTTGATTGATATTTAGAAGATTTTCATTGCTGACACCTACAATTCCAATTAATTCAAAATCTGAGATAATTGGTGCGCTATTGGATTGATCTGCCGCATAATTTTTAATTGTTATGAGAGGATCAACAACAACTCTTACTGCTCGCACTTTTTGCACAGCAACATTTCCAGCGGCATCGGTAACATCATAAGTAACTGAATAATCAGCAATAGCATTAATATCAACGGAGTTAACAGTAACAAGCTTATTAGCGATATCCGCATCAAATAAATCTATCACTGAGGCGCCTGCATCATTATATTGCTCGCCTAAAATGCTATATACAACTGAGTCTCCATTAACACTAATCACTGGTGGTGTTTGGTCAAAAATAATTCCTATACTGACTTCATCATTCATATTTCCTGCGGCATCAGAAACTGCATCAGCTCCCAATAACAATGTTACCTGTTCGGCCTCTATCAAACTGTCAGCTGGATCCAATAATACAGAATATGTTGAATTATCTATTTTAGTGAAAGTACTTAAAACGGCATTATCTACAGATATTCCTGCTAGCGTTAGGACTGCTACAGGTTTCGAAAAATTTAAGGTGATCGTATTTGCTTCTAGTGTATTAAATTCTGTTGGTGTAACAGTCACTGTAGGCTTAATTACATCGTAGATAGTAGTGACACTTGTCGTAACATTCTCTTCTCCACCACTTACTGAAGTAACTGCACCTGCTAACAAGGTGAAAACAATCTCACTACTTTCTAACGGTGAAGGATTAGGCATAACCGTGGCCTGATACAGGTTTAATTCAGGCGATATTAAATTGGAAACACTCCCGTTCGAAACCTGTATGTCTGATAAATCAAATCCATTAATTTCTTCACTAAACAAAAAATTCACATCAAATGATTCAGCACTAGTCGTATGAGGAGAGTTTATTAGCACTTGTGGTGCTGTAGCACTCGCGTCAATAATGCCTATCGTCGCAACGGCATCGGCACTTGCTAAAGCACCCTCGCCTAATGGGTTTACTCTTACGACAGACAAATCATCAATGATCATTCCTGTAGTGGTGCTATTTGTAGTCGAAAATTGAAGTCTTATATTGGCTTCAGTATTCGAAGCAGGAATTATAATTTTTTCCTCTGTTAAGTTCCAAACAGTATTACTGCGCGTAAATGTTGTAGCCGCAATAACTTCAAAATCCGCCTGAGTAACAACCTCAATCGTAGTATCTACCGTACTTGGTGTATCCACATGTAAACGACGAGTAGCCTTGAGAGATATCTCATATTCCACTCCAGGCGTAACAACCAAGTTCTGAAAACCTTGAGATTCTGCATCTATCTCATGAACACTATTGGTACCAACATGGCCATATGCAGAAACAGTATTTGTTTCAAATGTGTAAGGGTATGAACATACCCAATCTTTAATCACCCAAACATCAGCACCTAAAACACAATAAGTAGGGTCTGGATTATTTATCTCTCGTCTAAATACAGTATTATAAACCCCTTCTTTAACCTGAAAAGCAGCAGAACCATTTTCAAACCCTGAATTCAATATATGATCTGCTCTTACTCCAAGTTTAAAGGTTTCTAGATCAACACCAGCATCATCATTAACGGGTATCACAACTTCTATTACGCCTGTCGTATTCCCAGCCTCAATCACCATTCGATTTGAAGCTAAGAAATAATCATCACCAGCAGCTGTTTCAGCACTAGCTTCATATAAAATAATTTGCCCATTTTCACCAGCAGCGGGAGAAATTGTGACTAAAGCCCGAGCAATAGAACCCTCAGTTACAAGTACATCAGAAACGCTAATACTGTCGAGAATCGCATTAGAGTAGGAAGAGAGCATTAACAATAAAAATGCTAATACTGATTTTAACCGAAGATTCATCCAAATATCCTTGCTGAGCATGTTAAAAAATTCCTTTTTAGGACTCTAAAATAGGCCTATAACGTAAATATGGCCGCATGTATAACTATTACAAAATGTAACTTTGATAAGTTTACTGCTTAACAACATATCCAAGAAATGAGACTTAGTCGGCATCAATTAAATAAATGAGACATGTTGCGCCAAATATTGCTCAAGAATTATCCATTTTTAAGGGTTTTTTGCAATGTTATGTAAGCTTTAACCACGTAAATGAAACAAAATTTTACAAATCCCTCATGAATATGTCGTAGATATTTGAATTATTTGCAAGTTATTATTACGTTCGTACTAAGTAAATCAGGTTAAATTGTGATGAAAAGCCTTAGGTTCTAACATACACTTTTGACTAGGTTTTTTAGATCAGCTGATATGAATCGCTCCTAGCTCACTAGACAGTCTTTCACTATATAATGAGTTAACAGAGGCCATTATGACTGGTGAACGATATAACGAAGAATTCAAGATAGCAGCCGTTAAGCAAGTAACCGAAGAGCGTGACATCTTAAAGGAAGCCGCCATGAATATCCCATACGTACGCTATGTCGGGCACTAGAAATTCATCCTAGTAGTTTCTATGCCTGGCTAGCAAACCCACTAAGTAAACGTGCAAAAGAAGATGAATACTTATGAAACAAGGCAGTACCTAGAAGACTAGGGGCGATTCAATTTAAGGAAAAATATTTCATATACACACCAGTCAAATTATTCTGGGCGCATACTATCAGAAACAGCGTAGATAATTATGAGGGTTTTACAATGAAGCTATACTTTTGACATTCTAGAATCAGCGTTAAGATTGAATAATATATTAACGCTAGAATATGGCTATTTATCGATACTATTCGTTTTCCGAAAGGTCCTTAAATGAGCATATTTCAATCTTTACAGCCTAGAAAGGTATCAATATTATCGGCTTCTGAGCGTAGAATTATTACCCATGCTCTTATTTAATATTACTTGCGGCACCACCTTTAAACCTCCAATCTAACAACCAGCCATCTTGCTCAGCAAAGTACCCCTGACAAACAAATAGTCCAGGTACCGCAACCACTTCATTCGTTGCTTTGCAGACAATGATGGGCCAATAATTTCTTACCCAACTCGCAACTCCATAATCTTGCCACCACTTTTTCATTTTTCGAGTAGATCGGCCTACGGGTTTAGCCGCATCACCTGGTTGCCATAAACGTATTGCATAATCCCCTGGCTTTAATCCACACTCTTGATGACTGGTTTTATATGACAGTTCACCTAAAGCATTCTCTCTTTTGTAATTTGGTAGAATGAAAGATTGTTGATTTTGCTCAATCACAGCAACCTCTTCATATCGAACTTGGTCTTTTAACGCACATGCTGAATGCCATAAAAACAAATAACCTTGATATCGATATAACGCCTTATCACCCCATGTAAAACTGGGCTCTGCATCTACTCTCGCTTCAATAACATCGCTATAAATAGACTTTATTTGAGCCTTAGATGGCAGTACATCAACAAACTGAGCGAGCCAAGCACGTAAATAACTTACAGCAGCTGCGCCATCGAGCTCGTTAATCAAGGTTAAATCAAAACGTGGAATGTCTTCGAGTGCAGGGTGGATTTTTTGATCAGTTTGCACAAATACTGTCGTTGTATTTATTTCTTTTAATAGCAGCGTTTGCAGCAAGTCTTTCTCATGCTTAACAGTATTAACTGTACGTGATAGAGATTGTTTTTTGTCAGGGTAGCGCTGCCATATTTGTGGCAATAATTCATTGCGCCACCAATTTCTATCGATTTCTGAATCTAGGTTTGATTCATCTTCAATCCAGCTAAGACTATGCGCTTTGGCATAATCAATCAGCTGATGTTTTTCAACTGCTAAGAAAGGTCGTAATATCTGACACGTATTCGAGCGTGATAAATTTCTTTTCTGCGGAATACCCGATAAGCCAGTTAAACCACTGCCGCGAATGGCACGCATGAAGAAAGTTTCAATCTGATCATCAAGGTGATGCCCTTGCAGTAACACATCACCGGCCTGGCAGTATTGTTCAAAAATTTGATAGCGTGCCTCACGAGCGGCTTGCTCAATTCCGTCAGAAGAACCCGCGTCTAAATGCACTCGCTCTACAATGCATTCAACTGTTACAGCGCCCTCATAGTCAGCTGAAAGCTGGCAACACAATGATTGAGCCTGCTTGACCCAATCATCGGCATTGTTAGATAAACCATGATGCACGTGAATGGCTTTAATCGTGGTGATTTTTGCAGTGGGTAACGTCGACCGTTTATCGAATAACTCATCAACTAACGCATGCAACAATACAGTTGAATCAATACCCGCACTTAGCGCAACCCAAATACACTGAACATCGCCCTGCTCGTTAGCCTGTTCAAGTGCCGATAAAATCGCTTTTCCTAAATCCATTTAGGAATAATCCATCGCCACAGATTCTTCACCAAAGGCATATTTCAAGACCAATAGTTGTTCGTCAGTAGGACGAATACGCCAGTGGTCACCCAACTGAATATCGGCTTGTGCGCTGTCGTTAGAATATTCCAAAATAACAGGGCAACCGTGCTCACCCTGTGCAATATTTACTGGCTCTAGCATCTGTTTGAAATTGGCAACAAACTTATGATCAAGCTGATCGCGACGCACTTTTACTTTTAACGATTTAGCGTAATTTAAGCGCGCCTGGCTAATTTCCATAGCATTAATCGCATTGGCTTTTAGACCACCAGAATAATCATCGTGGCGCACGTTCGCTTCTATGATAATAACCTTGTCTTTATCGATGACTTCGCGCACTTTCTCAAACGCTTCGGAAAACAATGATACTTCCACCCGCCCAGTTCGGTCATCGAGGGTAATAAAACACATATTCTCCCCACGTTTATTCTTCATAATACGCAGGTTAACAATTAATCCCGCAAGCTTTTGTACTTTTTTGTCGTCACGCAAATTAGACAGTTTGGTTGGTGCTAGTTGACGTACTTCATCTTCGTATTCGTCAAACGGATGGCCCGTCACAAATAAACCTAGGGTATCTTTTTCACCCTGAAGGCGTTCTTTTAATGTCCAGCCACGCAGGTGGCGATGTTTCTCATACACATCAAACTGCACATCTTCAGCCGCTTCTGCTTCGGCATCGCCAAACAGATCAAATACTCCAGACGCTTCATTGGCTGCACTTTGCTGTGCAGCTTTTACCGCATCTTCAATGCTGGCCATAATGACCGCACGATCTTCACCAAAACAGTCAAAGCCACCACTGCGAACCAGCGCTTCTAGTACGCGTTTATTCGTTTTCTTTGGATCGCAGCGCTTACAAAAATCGAACAGGTCTTTAAATGGGCCACCTTGATTTCGTGCTTCTACTATCGCCGCAACGGGGCCTTCGCCCGCGCCTTTTACTGCGCCTAAACCATAAACAATTGAGCCTTCATCATTAACGATAAAACCAAACTCAGACTGATTGACGTTGGGTAATACCAGGTCGAGTTTCATCTCTCGACATTCTTCAACAAAGCCAACGACCTTGTCGGTATTTTGCATGTCTGAGGTTAATACCGCTGCCATAAAAGGCGCAGGATAGTGACACTTCAACCAAAGCGTTTGATACGAAACGACCGCATACGCGGCGGAGTGAGATTTGTTAAAACCATAACCGGCAAACTTTTCTACCAAGTCAAAAATTTTCATTGCCAGATCAGGATCAACACCAACCGAGATCGCACCTTCGCGGAAAGTACCACGCTGCTTTTCCATCTCTTCGGGTTTTTTCTTACCCATAGCACGACGCAACATGTCGGCGCCACCTAGAGTATAACCTGCCAAGACCTGGGCAATTTGCATTACCTGTTCTTGGTATACGATTACCCCATAGGTCGGCTCTAAAATGCCTTTTAAACTTTCGTGCTGATAATCAGGGTGCGGATAAGCCACTTCTGCACGACCGTGCTTACGGTTAATAAAGTCATCAACCATGCCTGATTCCAATGGCCCCGGACGAAACAAGGCAACCAGTGCAATCATATCTTCTAGGTTATCGGGCTGGAGTCGACGTACCAGATCTTTCATACCGCGAGATTCCAACTGGAATACGGCGGTAGTTTGTGCGGTTTTTAAATACTCAATACACTCTTTATCGTGAAGGTCGATTTCTTCAATTCGAATATGAGGTTCGCCCGCTTTATCTTTAAAGCGGTTAATCGTTTTAATCGCCCAATCGATAATCGTTAAGGTTCGAAGACCCAAGAAATCGAATTTAACCAGACCTGCTTCTTCTACGTCACTTTTATCGAATTGCGTCACCAGCCCGGTATAATCTTCATCACAAGCCGTCGGTGAAAAGTCGGTCAGTTTAGTCGGTGCGATTACCACACCACCGGCGTGTTTACCGGTTTGGCGCGCAATACCTTCCAGCCGCGTTGCCATTTCCCAAATTTCTTGTGCTTCTTCATCTTCATCAATGAATTCTTTTAGCGCAGGTTCCATATCAAGCGCTTTGGCCAAGCTCATACCGGGATCGCCCGGAATTAATTTAGAAATTTTGTCGGCCAAACCAAACGATTTACTTTGCGCTCGCGCTACATCGCGTACTACCGCTTTCGCCGCCATCGTACCGAAGGTCACAATTTGCGATACCGCTTCACGACCATAATGATCGGCTACGTAGTTGATTACTTCGCCTCGTCGATCCATACAGAAATCGATATCGAAATCCGGCATGGAAACACGTTCGGGGTTCAAGAATCGTTCGAATAGCAGGTCGTATAAAATAGGGTCAATGTCGGTAATTTTTTGCGCGTAGGCCACCAACGAACCCGCACCGGACCCACGACCTGGACCAACGGGAATATCGTTATCTTTTGACCATTGAATAAAGTCCATTACGATCAAGAAGTAGCCGGGAAATCCCATATCGAGAATAATATCGAGTTCGAATTTTAGACGATCGTAGTATTCTTTCTTGCGCTCTTCGTAATCGGGCTGCTCCGGTTTTAGAATTTTTTCTAAGCGCTCATCCAAACCTTCGTATGAAATTTTACGAAAGAACTCCGCTTCCGTTAAACCATCGGGAATTGGAAAATCGGGCAGATAGTACTTACCCAACTCCACTTCGACATTACATCGTTTAGCAATTTCTAAAGTATTCTCGATCGCCGAAGGAATATCCGCAAACAGCTCAATCATTTCTTCAGGGCTGCGGTAATACTGCTGATCGCTGTAACGTTTTTTACGGCGTTTATCGGCTAGTGCGTAACTTTCACCAATACAGACTCGCGTTTCGTGAGCTTCAAAATCATCTTGGGTAAGAAAGCGAACATCATTGGTCGCCACCACGGGCACGGAATATTTACTGGCCAGTGCAAGTGAGGCATTAAGTACAAGGTCTTCATCTTCACGATTGGTACGCTGTATCTCTAAATAAAAACGATCACCAAAATGCTGCACATATTCCGCTAACAAAGCATCGGCTATTTCAACATTCCCTTTGATCACTTGCTGACCAATATCTCCATCTCGAAAGCCCGAGAGCACAATCAGGCCATCACTTTTTTCAAGCAACCACTCTTTGCGCACAATGGCTTTATCATCAAACTGGTTATGGCTGTAGGCCTGAGAAATGAGTTCGGTAACGTGGCGGTAGCCAACCTTGTTTTGGGCCAGTAGGGTTAAACGGTGAGGGGCGTCGCGCTCTTCTTCATTTTCGAGCCAGATATCAGCACCGATAATCGGTTTAATACCCGCTCCTTGGCAGGCTTTGTAAAACTTTACCAGCGCATACATATTGCTCTGGTCGGTTAATCCAACGGCAGGCATATGGTGCCCTGCGGTTACTTTGATAAGGCCTTTAATGCGCACAATACTGTCGATCATAGAAAATTCTGAGTGCACCCGTAAATGAACAAATTGGGCAGGTGCAGGCAGCTTTTCAATAATTTCTGGCGTATCAACAGGGCTGGTCATGGATCAGGATCGACTATGCAGTAAAATGACGTTTGATTGTACCTACTCAACCGCCATTAATCATCTACTGATATGCACAATCCCCCGCAAAGCATGATCGAACCGAAGCCTTTATTTTCTAAAAAGCTGATCCTCTAAAGATTGACCGTGAGTAATCTGGCGATAAGAGATTTGACTCTCTGCTAATAAGAGTAAAAGGTGCTGATCGAGTATTGGATTTTGTTGATAATCATAAGCAATAACAAACTCATCACCTTGCTGGCAATCTACCGCAGAGACGCCTTTCAGCGCCTTTAACTTAGCGTCAAGCACACTATTTTTAGTGGTTAACCTTAACGACAAGTAAGATATAGCGGGCGGATGTGTGCCTTCTTTAGCCTGCGTGGGTGTATTGTGATTTGAATGCTGAGTCGCTTGCTGGCCAATAAGCTGCTGGGCCTTCAACTCTCCTTGCTCAAGGTAAAGTACTTCACCACACAAACGTTCGAGTTCTTCTAAGTTATGAGAACTGATCAAAAACGTCGTTTCACCCGCCAAGGCCATGACCTGCTGTCGAATATTGCGCGCATTGGCCGGATCTAAGCCCGCGGTAGGCTCATCTAATAAAACCAGTTCAGGCTGCCCCATTAATGCCTGTGCAATCGCCACCCGCTTTTTCATGCCGTGACTTAACGCGCCGATTTTGTCTTTAGTCACGTTACTTAACAGCATCAATTCTAGAACACGGCTAGCCTCGATAATACTCTCGCGTCGGCTGAAGCCCTGCAGTCGAGCCAAAAAACTCAACTGTTGAGAGATAGTAAGATTCGGATCAAATAAAGCATCTTGCGGTAAGGCACTAATACGTCCAATTAATTCTGGACTACCGACGTTATGCCCTAAAATTTTGGCCTCTCCTGAAGTAGCAGGAGTATAACCGGCCAAAATGCTAAACAAGGTACTCTTACCTGCTCCATTTGGGCCGACCAATGCAATAGGCTGACCTGATTGCACTTCAAAGCTAACATTATCTAACGCCTTGCTATTGCCATAAACCTTGGTTAAGCCATGGCATTCAATTAATACACTCATATTGCCTGCCTCTTAAATAAGCCATAGCCCAACAGTAAAAAACTCAGCGTTTGCATCACAGGAACCCACGATGTTAAGAGTGCAGTACTCGGAGTTAACATGACCATTTGCGAAACCTGTGCCCCTGGAACCCAATAATTCAATATAGACAGGAATGGTAAGTACGACGCGGCATAATTAATTAAGAAACCGCCCATAACTAATACAATAACCGACACTAGAGACGCCATACGGACAGAACTCATCGTCACCGACAACAAGCTCATCAGAGCAACAAAAGGGCTTGTAACACAGATGAGATTTAATAATAACAAAGGCAATATTTGCAGCCCTTCTAGCCAGTATTGAACGCTATTGACCATCAGTAATAGATAAGTAATGGCGAGTGTGACAACCAACAAGCACGTCTGAATGAGCATATGCCCAAGAAAGCGGCCAAAGAATATATCCGCTCGACTGCAGCGCAGGGTTAAAAATCGAAGACCGCCGCGCTGTCTCTCAGAGATCATTTGGTCCGCCGCCATAAACAGGCTAAAGGCCGGAAAAAGAAAAAGCGCCACCAACCAATAAACGGCAAATTCCGGCATTAGCCAATTTTTTAACGGTTCTAACCCCATAAGATCTAACGCCGCTAATATCAACGAGCCCCCCTCTGCTCCTTGCATCGATTGAGCTGCAAAGTTGATGGGATAAAACAAAAGAAAAGCCCAAGTAATTACAAACACCCCTGTCACAAACAGTCCACGACGACTGGCAAAAGAGACTATCAATTCTTGCATGACGATAAGCCGAAGCTGATAAGGAAAAAATGTGTTTTTAGAATTCACGAGTGTCACCAACCACAGATCAATTAAGTCACCACACTTTACAGGCGGACTTCTCAACCTGCAAAGCTAAATCCTGCTAATCCCCACATAAGCCACAAAACGCCCATTTAAATCACAAAACACCCCGATAATTCGCTAACCTTTATTAGCAATAGCCAAGCTTAGAGCGCTTTTCGATACTGGTTTGGCGTGAGTTTATTTAACGTTTTAAACGACCTAGAAAAGCTCTTATAATCTGAATAGCCCAGCTCCCAAGATATTTGCTGTAAACTTAAATCACTAAGAGAAAGCAACTCTACTGCTTTGGTATTCAAAACCTCCTGTTAAAGATTGATATACTGAACGCCTAAACTTTCTAAACGTCTTCTTAATGTTCTCACCGATATATTCAAGTCACTCGCAATCACTTCAATATTAGGCAAAGGTAACGCCGCTCGTGATAATTTTGATTTAACAACCTCCGATAAATCATTTAACGCCTCAAGATTCTTTAATTCCACATCACATATTTTTTGAGCTAGATTGAGCTCGTGTTGATCTGAAAATATTAGCTGTTTCTTCAACAGGTTTTGTGAAAATTCAAGTGAATTGCGAGACTGATCAAATTGAATTTTTGTATTCGACGACACTCCTGTCCAGCCATCAGGCATAGGGTAAGTTACATTGATAATTACCAAATACTCTTCAGAATCAACAACCAACATTTTTCGCAGACCACTTTCGAATACTAATAGAGTAGATAAGACCGTTAAACGCTCAGAATAGAGATTAGTTTTTGGTACGGTAAGTAAGATTTCAAAAAATTCTCCACTTAATGCGGCCTCAATATTCATTCCGCTATGGCGTGTTTTAATGTACTTCTGTATAAAAAAAATGGCGTTCTCAAGATCTATACTGAGCGCAGCGGCAATACCTAAAGAACCGTGAGCTAACGCATCTCGCTCAGCCGCCAAATATTTAATTAAATCAGCCTCTGATGGCACTAAAGTACAAATATTTTTATTAATGTCGGCTATAGATTCATGCCCAAGATATAAACCCGGCTGCGACAGTGCATACAAAGGTAAGTCACTATTTTTCAGTAACTCAACCAGTGGTAAATCTAAGTATTTTAAATAGGATTGCAATTGTTGAAGGTATGAACTGACAACAAAGAACTGCCCTCTCCCAAGTATATTCATAGTCATACAGACTTCATTTTATAAGTACATTTTAGAGTTTTTATACCATCACCCGCCAAGTTATAGCCTGGTCTGGCCGTAAAAGACTCTATTCTGTCCCTTAGTGAGGTCGCCTAACCTTGCCATATCGCTAGACTAAGCCCTCGTTTTCTTTTGCAGTATTGCCTTCCAATGAAAGTCATCACTACGCTTTTTATGTTTTTCTGCTTACTACTAAGCAACCTCTCTTTCGCCTCTGAGCAAAAGGATCTAGAGTCATCCATTCACAACTTTTATCATTTCAATATTGATTCAAACCGATTCTGGATAAACAAGACAAACCTAAAATACAAAACAGAAGTAGAGAAGTCATGGGCCACGCTACAGCAATCCATGGATTATTTGATTGGCCAAAATTACTCAGCCAAGGAATATAAAGTCATAAAGGCTCGATGGCAGGAAGCAAACCTATTCATTAATAAGCACAAATTTATCGAAATAGGATACTCTGACGTTTCATTATTAGCGGTTTACCGCGGGGCTATGAACAGCCTCCGTATTGAAATGCTCAAACGATACCACCAGAACTCACCCTCTTCTGATGCCTCAAAATTACTGATTCTATTTGATCGAATTATCTCAACCTACGCTGAAATCAATACTGACCCATTTGGCGGGTTTATTCGCAGCCCAAATGACGAAGACATGAAAACGACCGTTATCGCGAATCAGATCGATGTAATGTTAAAAAAGTTGGAATCAACTGCAACAGTATCGAAAGCTGACTTAAGAAGTATTAAAACCAAGTGGCGTTTTATTCGACAATTGGTTGTTGCAACCGATAAAAAAATCAGTACCTTTTATCGTGCTATTAAACGGTCGAAAAATCATCAGCACATTAGAAAAATATAATAAATAAGCGATCACTTGCCATTTTTATATCTCAATAAAAATGGCGAAAGATGCTGCTGTACTGTGTGAGTATGACTATTTTTAGAAGGATTATCTAAATCAAACTTACACAGCGTTTTTTCTAGATCTATTTTACTGGGCGCTCCCTCTGTATCAATACCAAACTCTACTTTTAAAACCATAACTTTCGCGACGTGCTGCTTACTTTCTGTGATATTAATCACGGCAGAGATATCCAACCCAACATGATTCAAATACTGCCTAATTTCTTGTTTAATACTGACGGGAACTAATAAATAACCAACACCATTTTTAGTCAATAACGTTGCTAGCGAATGTGATAAATCACTAAATGATAAATAATCGGTATGACGGGCTATATGCCTTAAAGCATTAGATGACTGTGTTGGGCTATGGTGTGAGAAAAAGGGAGGATTACAGATAATTAGATCGTATTGAGCGCTATTATTAATAACCGCTTGTTCGGTAAAACTTTGAATATCTTGATGAACGACATTTAATAAAGACCCCCACGGACTTGCACAAAAATTATCTTTCGCCTCCGCCGCCCCTTCTGCCGTAATTTCAACCGCGGTAATTAATTCTAGTGTTTTTGGTGAAAGTGCCGAGCATTTCTGAGCCTGCATCAACGACAGTAGTCCCGTACCGGTCCCAATATCTAATATACGCTTAACCCCTCCTACTGGAATTAAAGCGCCAAATAACAGGCTATCGGAACAAATTTTCATGCCCGACACGGTTTGCTTCACTGAAAATTGTTGTAACTTAAAAATAGACACCGCTTACCTCTAAATTGGTTGTTTTTTCATAGCGTTGATTAAAACGTTTTTTAGAGTGCATATTTAAGCGCATGAAAAATCCAGTGTTGCTCCAGTGTTCCAGTAAACAATTGCGCCTGCGGGCCAATAGCATACAAAGCGACATCCTCTCCACCGTGTGTTTCATAGTCCATCGGTACGAGTGCAGCTTGTCGATAATGAGGAGAATGAGTATCTTGGTTAGCTTGCGGTAGCTCATGCTCAGAATAGTTAGCCCCAGGCCCATCACGATATCCAAGTGACGTATAAGTCTCCCCTTTAAGACTTAAACTCGCCTTGGTTTTTGGATACCCTTTTGCATCATTGCCTACCACCTCTCCTAATATGGGGTTTCCTCGCGTCGCATAGCCCGCTAGCGTTAACGTATGGCTATGATCAGCGGTTACTATAATTAGGGTTTCTTGTAGATCAACCTGCGTTAATAACCACGCCACCGTTTCATGCAGCTCTTGTGTCTCGGTGAGCGCTTTATACGCAACGCCATCATGGTGGCCATGATCAATTCGCCCAGCTTCTATTACTAAAGCATACCCTTGATCATTTGTTTCAAGTCGCTGTAAAGCCGCGGCGGTCATTTGCTTCAAAGATGGCTGTTCTGCAGGTCGTTGATAGGCATACTCCATGTGCGAGCTGGAAAACAATCCTAGCCAAGGTTTCAGATCCCCCCCTGACAATTCCTCTTTTTTATATTCCTGCTGCAATGCTTGCAGTTGTTTTAGGCTAGAAACGTAATGCCCTTTGCTTTGCCATTGCGTGACTAAGTTTTTACCATCGGTACGCTTGCCGCCCTCTGATTTAGGCAAAAAATGACGACGACCGCCGCCCATTAATATATCTAATGAATGATTTTGGTTATCTACAAACTGACTTGCAATATCAATGCAGCCTTTATTTTTTTCAGTCGCTGGAATCGCATAATCACTCTCCCAGTTTCTATCCACACTGTGTGCATAAGTTGTTGCAGGGGTCGCATGTGTCACTCTTGCAGTTGTGATCATCGCCGTACTCTTTCCTTTTGCTTTCGCTAGATCAATAAAGGTGGGTAGGTTTTTTTCAATAGACGAATCGCAATCGCTGCGTATTACTGAGTCAGGCAAACTTATAATGCCCTCGTCGGTTTTAACTCCCGTCATTAAAGCCGACATGGTGCCCGCCGAATCCGGCGTTTGAAGATCGACGTTGTAGGTTTTTACTAAGGCAGAGTACGGAAAGTATTCAAAACTCAACGCTCCTTCTTCTCCTAATTTCCCCTGCTGCTGACCGACAAATATTCTTGCCGCCGTCAGCGTGCTTACACCCATACCATCGCCTAAAACAAAAATAATATTATTAGGCTTTTTAGCACGATGAGTTGCTTGAAGGTTTTGTATGAGAACTGTTTTCCTACGTTCAACGCGTTCTTTACCTTGTTGATACCATTGCTCAGCACTGCGAGAATCTTTAATATTTGATCCAGCTTCTCGACTTAAACCACTGCCTTCCGTGCAAGCAAGCAGGAGGAATGAACATAAAATCGCCAAGCCTATTTTATAAGTATTCATTATTGATCCTTCCCTGCTGTTAAATCACTTGAACCATCTAAATCATTCAAGCTATCTAAGTCATTTAAGCCATTCGTTAGCAAGGCTTGCTGTATCGTATGAAAAATCTCATTCTGTTCCATTAATCCAGAAAACAAGTAAGATCCTGGGCCCTTGGCATGCAAAGCAACATCATCACTGCCATGGGTTTCTACCGCTAATGCGATACCAGCCTCTTGTAAAAAGTTTTTATCTTCACTGTGTAAAAATTCTTCCGCCGACTTCTTTCGTCCATATTCCTTACCATTGGCATAGCCCAAACTGGTATAGGGCATACCGTCATTGGCTAATACCACTTCATTTTTCTGATTTTTTGAGACACCCAAAATAGGGTTTCCTCGCTTGGGATAACCAGCCATCAAAAATGTATGACTATGATCTGCTGTGACAATAATTAACGTATCTTCATCATCTGTCATATCATCAGCAACCTGAACAGTGCTTGATAGCATGGCAGTTTCTGCTAATGCCCGCGCCGCGTTGCCGTTATGATGCGCGTGATCTATGCGTGCACTTTCGATCACTAAAACATAACGCCCAGTCCGAGCCTGAAAGTAGTTAATCGCCTGCTCTGTCATTTGCTTTAGTGAGGGCTGAGCAGCACGTCGGTCCATTTCAAAATCCATATGCCCCGGTGAGAAAACCCCAAGTACAGGGCCGGTTTTAGCTTCTTTTTGATGACTAAAGCGACTGGCTAATAACGCTTGATTCCAGTCGGACAATGCTTGTTTATTGGTTAATAATGAACCGTTTGGGAATTGCTGATTAAAGGTATCGTAGTAACTCTCAAGTTTTGATCTCCCTCCCCCTAAAGCTAAATCTAAGCCAGCAGGAAAAGCGGTCTTAACCAGTTGTTTGGCAATTGAATCACAGCCATACCAGTAGGCATTAGGGTGTCGATCATAATCTCCTTCCCAGCTGCGCTCTGGGCTATGAGCATAAGTCGCTGCCGGTGTTGCGTGCGTCAGCCGAGCCGTTGTTACCACACCGGTATTGATCCCCTGCTGGTGCCCCCACTCAAGAAGCGTCTGCTGATGATGTTGTGAGCTGCCTTGGCAGTCTGTTCGATCTTGTTCTGGCCCCATACTAATAAGCCCAGCGCGGGTTTTAACACCGGTCATAATAGCGCTCATCGTCCCTGCGGAGTCTGGTGTTTGCTGGTTGGTATTATAGGTTTTTATTAATGCGGTATGAGGAAAGTGTTCAAAATGCAGAAAGTTCTCTTCGCCAGACTGTCCTTGTTGCTGACCTTGCCAAATTCTAGCAGCAGTTAATGTGGTGATGCTCATACCATCACCTAAAAACAAGATGATATTTTTCGCGCCCTGCTCTTTCTGCTGTAGCGGTGACGACAATGACTCAAGGGTAGTAACTTTATTTTTTAGCCACGCTTCACCCTGCTGATACCAGTGATTGCTTTGCAGCGGCGGTGTCACGCTATCGTTAGACGAAGTCGATTTTTGATGAGCCGCTTGTTTGAGCGCAGTTTGATTGGTAACCGTTTGATTGAGAGGCGCGTAATTTATAGAATCCGCACTCACACTATTTGACAACAATGAGGATAAAACAAGAAGGCAAATAAAAGACCGCATAACGAATAACTCAGAAAAATTATGCCGCTATTATGAAGACTTTATAACAATTTAAAATAAAAAAGGGCCATCAAAATAATTTGAGGCCCAAGCAAGGTACTCAGCACAGAAAAACAACGCACAATCAACTCGTTAAAGTCTAATTGCCGAGGGCAATCCCCTTAAAAAAATAATCTAAACAGCAGGCTTCGAATCAGGAGCACCTGTTCCTTTTTTTGCAATATCACGCTTGATCATTGCATAAAACCCACCAAAGAATGAACATGTTAGGAATACGATTAACAAACCTGCAAATACAACTTCATCCATATACATAACGTTTACCTCTACTATCTAACTAAGTCTAAAATTCAGGTCTAAAATTTTGTGATCATTGCTCGTAATATTATGAGTTTGAGCTCAGAGGTATTACTTAAATGATTTGATAGAGTTAGATTAGCAACTGCTGAGGTAACTTATTTGATATGCATCAAGTTATAAATTGAGATATTGATAAATCGCTTACATATACTGATGCAGATCAATTTTTACTCAAAACATACAATGCCTGATCAATCCATTCGAAATTTTTCTCACCAAGCGTTTCCGACCTTCTACTGATTTGATGTGTTATTACTCAGAAAGGCTACAACTTTAGGTTTACCTTTGATGACATTCACATAAGTCCCAATATGACTCATACTTTATACTGACTTATGTAAAAACACGCTCTAACTGTTACCTTGTTTAAAATAATGCCCGTTTTTTAAGCCATAATTAGAGTAGTATTTATTAAAATTTGTTTCACGACGAACAGGATAATATTGTGAATGGACCTTTTCTCACTTCATTCCTTGCATTGAGCTTATTAAGTACGCCTTTGTATGCCGCTGATATGACAGCCGCTGACGTAAGCACCGCTAATAGTAGCAGCCAAAACAAGGGGACGCTGGATGATTCCAATAGCGATGATCTAAGCCCACCAGCCCCCGCTACAATTGACAATAATATTAGCATAATTGAAAACTCTGAAACTCTCGCCCAAAGTCCCGCTCAAAATCCCGTTCAAAGAAAAACGTCACTGACTGAACTCACTCAGCTTATTGAACAATCTAAGTTTCCTCTTGCTTATCAGCTCGGTCTCACGATGCATGAGGGATGGGAAGGCGACGAGCAATTTGATTTCAATTTCGCTTTAGCCGCTTCGCAAACAGGGCATTATAACCAAGCAATCTTTGCCTTTGAGCGCTTATTAGACGCTCATCCGAACAACCTTCGTTTTCGCTTAGAAATGGCACGCTGTTATTACTTTTTGAATAATCATGAAGCAGCCAAACGTGAATTCACCACCGTTGCTGAGGCCAATCCGCCTTCTGCCGTTCAAAACCAAATTGACCACTTTTTAGATCGAATTGCCGACCAACAGCACAAAGTAACTCAATCATGGAAAGCAGGAGTAGGTTTGGCCCTAGGACACGATACCAACATCAATGCAGCAGCCGATATTGATTCGATTAATGCGACATTTTATGACGCTAATAATGTCCCAGCATTAACCGGCACTTTGCTGTTAGACAACAAGCAAAAATCCCAAGCCAGTAATTATTATCAGCTGCAAGCATTTGGTTCTATTACGCAACCACTTTCTAAGCGTACCCATTTAGATGCTAGCCTGTCGGTTTCTCAAAAAGACAACTTTGTGAATAATGACTACGACCTGAGCAACCTTTCGGCAAACGGCGGCATAACTATTTTACGTGACCAGCATAGCTTGCGTTTAGGTGGGGTAGCCCGCCAGTACTGGTTAGCAGGAGAAACGTTACAAAATCAATTGCTAGCAAACGTTCGCTGGCAGTGGTTTTTTGCCCCCGCTTGGAAAGCCAGTACAGAACTAGAGTTAGGCCAGCAAAACAACAACCAAAATGATGCATTAAATTTTGGGCAATGGCAGGGGAAGTTCAGTATGTTGCGCCACTATGAGCAAGGCTTTGTTCATAGCCTTCAACTCAGCTTAGGCAGTAATACGGCTAAAGATAAAAAATACAATTTTCAAGGCAGTGACTATTACAGCTTAGGCTATCAGGCCCAGCAAAAGCTGACAGCCAATCAACAGCTTTATGCCCAAGCCAGTTACCGTAATAATCACTATGCTGCCAAATTTGCTGATAATGACCTATTTTACGCGGGAAAACAGCGCTCAGATAATATTGCGCAACTGGCCGTAGGCTGGCTCTATAATGTTCAGCCCGCAACAACGTTTAAGCTGCAAGTGAACCACAGTAATAATCAAAGTAACCTCGAATTGTACGACTACCAACGTACGTTAATTGAAGCAGGCTTAACCCTAGCGTTTAAATAAAGGAGTTCTAGGATGCAGTATTTACAAGCATATTTATTCAAGCATTTTTCATCGCTGTGTGTATTAGGTCTTATGTGCAGCACGTTATTATTTTCTTACTCTGCAACGGCCGCTGACATCGCTGGGCGCATCATCATGGCCCGAGGCGATGTTAAGGCGGTTAATAGTGAAGGAAGCATTCGCCAATTAAAACGCCGAGACTCTATTTATAGTCACGAAATTATTAAAACAGGTAAGGCCAGTAAAGTTCAGATTCGCTTTATCGATAATGCTTTATTAGCCCTTAAGGCCGAATCTGAACTTAATATTAAAGCCTATGTGTATTCCACAGAGAATGAAGAAGATAACCAAGTACTGATGGAGCTGGTTGCCGGTGGCTTTCGTACTTTAACGGGCAAAATTGGTAAAGGAAATAAAGAAGCCTATAAGGTTGAAACTCCTGTTGCCAGTATTGGTATTCGAGGCACTTTATATGACGTACAGCTGGCCGTTGATAAAATCTTTGCCGGTGTGTGGAAAGGGGGAATTTCTTTAGATACCCCTCAAGGCCAATTTAATTTAGGCATAGGTTCAGATTTCGATTTTGGTGAGATATCAGCTTCTGGAGTCTTTACGGGGTTATTGAATCCACCCGCCGCTTTTACACCCCAAACACCCGCGTCCGGTTCAGACTCAAATACTAAAGATGAAACGAATGATGGCAGCTCAACAGCCTCTGATAGCTTTTCTGATTCTAATAATGGCAATAGCGACAATAATAGCGATGGTGAAACGAACAATTCCCCGCTAATTGATTCCGCTGCCCCAAACACAAGCATTCCTAGTCCATTTGAAAAAGATGGCCTTCCCGATGAAACGATTGCAGAAAATGATAGTTTTATTAAGGATGAAAATGAGCCTAATACGTCTATTGATCCACTTCCTGGAAGCCCAGATTCTCGACTATCTCCAGCCGAAGTTGAACAGTTAAATACCAACGCAAAAATTGCGTTGCTGGTAGGCGATAATAACCAAGGATTGGCCATCGCGTTGAATACAAATGGTGATGAGCAAGGCGATCTATTCTTTTTAGCAACAAAAGTAGCAGCAGATGGAGTAGCCACTCAAGAGGTGATTCGACGTGGCGAAGCGCTTGATGTTGATTTTAGCACTCGGCAACCTTGGAGCGACCAAATCAGTTGGGGCATTTGGCAAGGAACCTCAGAGGCTCCTATACGCCGTTATACCGAATATAGTGATACGGGCTTCAGACCAATCGAGCAGGATCTATTTTATCTGGCAGGAAAACCTGCATCCAGCGCAGATTTAACCAATGGCATCGTAGCCGGAACACTTCACTTTTCAACCAGTAGTTCTGATCTTTCACCTGATAATCAAACAGATTTTATTGCCAGCAGTAATGCTGGAGTCGTAACGAATGTTGACGCTCAGTTTGATCTAACCTCAAGCGCGGGCAACCACGCTATTAGTAACATTTCTATGACTGTCGAATCGCGTAATGCTATGGCAGACCAAGATAGCACATGGAATATGTACGCAGAAGAAGGCACCATTGAAGGCGCAACGATTACTGTCGATCACCTAACCGGCGATTTTTATTCTATGTCAACAGACAGTACCGGAAGTGATATTTCAGCTGCTGCCGTTACCAATGCAGATACCAATACCGGTACAATCGACTCCAATAGTCCTTCATCAGCATCAGGCAGTCTAAGCGGTATTTTATTAGCCCCAGCAGGCAATAGCACCGTGATCGATACTTTTGCAGGGGCTTTTGACCTATCAACTGACGACGGCGTTCATAATGCCGCGGGGGTCATCATTCTTAAGGCGGGGCAATAGCTTAAACGCTTAAAGTAGCCTAAACGCTCAGCTAACGGTAAATGATCAGTTAATGTCTTAAGTGATCATTTACTTGTATGCCTAAAGACCCCATCCCAATCTTGTGCGAGTTCTTGCTCGCGCAAGTCTTTAATTCTCTCTAGATATACCTGATACACTTTTACTTCTGGAAAGTCTGTTTGTAATGCCATTAACTTTTCCACAGCTTGCGACCAGTTTTGCTTTAAATACTCGTTGTAGGCCAGGTCAAAACGCTTAACTTCATCCATCTTAGCGTCAGTAACCTCAGACCTGATTCCTAATGGCTGATAAACCGCAATCGGCTCATCCTTCCCTTTCACTTGTATGCGATCCATAAAAGCAAAAACAATATCTGGGCATAGCTCGGCGGTACGTTCTCCCACTAGAATTTCAGCGCCATAAAATTTAGTAATACTTTCTAGGCGTGAACCTAAATTTACCGCGTCACCAAGTACCGTATACGCTCGACGGTACGAAGACCCCATGTCACCGACATTCATCACACCGCTATTTAAACCCACACCAATTTTTATCTCTGGCAATCCTCTTGCCATAAATTCAGTACTGATTATTTTCGTCATTTTTTGCATCTCTAAGGCTGCAAGAATTCCATGATGAGCGTGGTGTTTATCGTCTATTGGTGCTCCCCAAAAAGCCATCACCATGTCCCCTACGTATTTATCAATAGTACCGTCATGATCAAAAATTATTTTAGTGATGGGCGTAAAATATTGATTAAGCATGGCTTTTAATTCAGCCGCCGATAAGTTTTCAGAAATAGACGTAAAGCTGCGAATATCTGCGAATAAAACGGTTAGCTCTTTACTATCACCGGTGAATTGATAAGCATCCGGATCAGAGATCATGCGTTCGATATGCGCCTTGGGAACATATTGATTAAACATGCCTTTTAATAAACGTCGGCTCGCACTTTCACGAAAGTAGCCATAGGCCAAATTCAATAAAGTAAGTGCAATAATTAATAGCAAGGTACTGGCAATTGGAAGATCCAGTCGGTAAATATGCCACAGATAAATATTACCAGTGATCACTACCGCTAGCGTAAATGTGCTTAATGCAACGGAAGCAACAGGGCCAAGTTTAGGTAGCCAGAGTGATAGCATAAGACCTAATAAAACCAAAATAGATAAGGTCAACCCCGCTTCCCATTCTGGCCGATATGGAAACTCTCCCGACAGTAGTGAGTGAATAATATTGGCATGTACTTCAACCCCAGGGTATTGGGTCCCTACAGGAGTTGCACGCAAATCGGCCAAACCGATAGCTGAAGTACCGACTAACACAATAGCGCCCTCTAAGGCGTCTGTATCAATGCGTTTCTGAAGTACATCGGTCGCAGAGATATACGGAAAACTGTGCTGTTTTCCTCTAAAAGGAATAATCACTTGGCCGTTTACATCCGTGCGGGCGACCTGCCCTCCCGCGCCAATAGAAGTCATCACCTCTACGCTTCCTAAAGGGAGTGTTTCCACGTCTAATTTATTGACAAACAAATAACTCATCACGGTCGCTAACGATAGCGATGGGTATAACGCATCGCCATGACGAATCACTAAAGGTGAACGACGAATAACACCATCAGCATCTGCAAAGGTAGAGACAAAACCTGCCCCTGCTGCTGCGTTTTGCAATACGGATAAATTAGCGGCATAACCAGGTTTACTAATCGATACTAGCCGGCTCTTTTGCTCATCTGTCAGCTGATAACTCGGGGCTGGTAATTGTCCCACTTGAATACTGCCCTGCTCTTGAAAGAAATACCCCAGCACAACATCCATTTCACTAATACGCCGAGAAAAATTTTGATCGCCGTCAGCAAGCGCTTGCCAGTTAGTAGGGACTGACCAACTAATCATATTATTCTTTAAATGTTGACTCACCTCGCTCACCGGATTTCGCTCTGGCTCAGAAAATACCACATCAAACGCGACAATAATGGCGCCGTAATCTTGCAGACTCGAAACCAAATCAGCCAATTTATGCCGACTCCATGGCCAGCGTCCTTCACTGGCTAACGATTTCTCATCAATGTCTAAAATGATAATTTTATGATCTTCAGTCTCCGAAGAATTGACTAACTCCGAGTGTTCTTTAACAGGGCTTGAATGTATAGAGTTGGAATGTGTAGAGTTGGTATCTGCTGATTGAGCATTAGAGTTTAAAATTCCCTGCCCAGCTAAAGATAAAGAAGCGTTAAAGCGCGTATCATAAAAAAGAAAGTCGAGACGATTCAACCAGTGATTTTCATTGGCATTAATGCTCAATCCCAACGCAATAAAATAGGTTGAAAGTAAGAGGCCGATATAAGCAGAAATACGCTGCTGTGGAATTCGAAACCATTCCATGGAAATGCTCCATCTAAACTACTTTATAACCGGCATTACCTAACTTGAAATGCCCATATAATATGGGGTAGGTTTAATGGCACAAATTATGTGAACTAAATTAATAGTAGCAGTCTATCAGCTTACCGCTAAGGAGACGATTTTAGAAAAAAAGTCGAAAGCCCAGTAAAAAATCAGGCTTTCAAAGACGAAATAAGCTATCTAATTCTCTAGATTAAGCCAATTTTGATAAACGATAGCGTAGCTGGCGAGGTGTTAATCCCAGTATTTTAGCTGCCATGGTTTTATTGCCACTGCACTTCTCTACTGCTTTTTGAATTGCACCTAATTCACTTTCGTTAACTCGCTGATAAGGTCGTGAATACAGTGTTTGAAAATTAGGGACGACCTGAGTTGCCATGGTATGTGCCAGCTGCGTACATACAAACCATAGCTCCTGTAGTGGCAAACTACCGGCGATAACATTGCGAAGGTCTAATACTAAAACACCCAGTGTCGTTTGACGATGACGTAAAGGCACTAATAAGCAATGATCTCTGTGGCTAAAGTCGAGTGGCGACAACGCTTCACGATTAAAGGCTTCAGGACGCTCAGAACCTTCTCGAATAACCAGAACAGAACCGGATTCAAATGTACGACAAAGGGAATGCTGTACCGCAAAACTATAAACCCCATTTTCAATTTGACGCGAGCAATACTTAGCTTGAAAACGGTTTGATACATCGGGGATAGCAATACTAATATTGTCGATGGTCGTTATATTCACCATCAATTTTAAAAGTTTCTGAATCGTATAATCATCATTTTGACGAGCTTCAAGTACAGTACTTAATTGCGCCATCCAATCGGCTGGTACATCAATCGTATTAATGACATGTTGGTAATTTTGAATCTTGGCTACATCATGCATAAGCATACCTCCGTTAGTAATAAAGCTTGTATCGCAACTTTCATACCAACAACCATACCAATAACGAAAGACTCAATGAATTAGCCTGCTTCAAGCAGATTTTAGATTATTTGTAGAAGGGAAATAGATAAGCGCATACGGTATCCGCCTCTTTTTAAACCACAGATTATTCATCAAGCCCTAATGAGGTGCAGTTTTATATTTTGTAGCCTCACCTGGGCTCATAACTTAGGTTCGTGACTTGGTTCCTAATTTAGGTTCGTAACTGAAGAAGTCTAAAAGTGAGCTATGCAGCTCCAGGATCATCGCTGGGCAAGTATTCTTTACGCAACCATTGAGAGAACACACGACACGCATCTTGGCTGGTAAAAATGCCGGCTAGACGACCCTCGCGTAAAACGATAGCAGCTTCCCAAGAGTCTGCTGCCATGTTTTCAAGTACTTCGTCTAGGCGCACATGCAAATCGACTAAGTAAATCCGTCGACGACAAATATCACCGACCGATAACTCAGTGAATTCTGTGGTTCGGTGCCCTGGCATTTGAGCTAATTTAATATCGGTCGTCGACAGCAACCCCACGACTTCATGATCGACAACTACGGGTAAATGATGAAATTGCTTTTCCGCCATCAAGTGAATAGCATCATTAATGGAAGTGGATTCCTTAATTAAGTGAGGAAAAGGCGTCATAACCTCGGTCAATGTCGGCATGTGGCGCATAGGGTATGCTCCTTAAACTCCGATTCGGCCAAGAGTATCCATTATTTGGCGCAGTATTTCGGCCAGGGTTGGGTGCTCATGCTCAAACTGAACCGCTTGCTGCTCAATGCGATCGGTAAGATCTTGTTCAAGATCATCGCTATTGTCTGAACTCGAGACCGTCTTCACGTCGCTGAGCACTTTTTGTAACAGTGCTTGGCTTTCATCGTCAATACCATCTTGTTGCTTCAGCTGTTCATGCACCTGAGTTAATAGATCATGAAGTTTTGTATCAGTCATATAAATCTCCTTTTATATAAAGTGTAGCTCTGTTTAACGAGTTTAGTTCTGTTTAAAGAGTTTAGTTCTATGATTATAAAATGGCTTAACTCATATCAAGTTTGACACAATAAAAGCCGTATTAGTCAGTTTCTAAAGTAAAGAGGGTTCTACTCTAGAGAGTATTGAAGGATAATCTTGATGAGAAATCCGGCCATTCCAAGACCTAGCGCTAGAAAAAGAATGAGATTACCAAACTTACCAGCCTGAGACTTTTTACCTAAGTCATAAATGATAAAAAACATGAAAGAAATTAGTACTGTAATACCAATATAAAGTGACCAAGTTTCAAATTGCTCTGTTGTCATAACCACACCTTAAACGACACTTTAAAAATTCGGCCTCATAGTAACGATTCAGCCGTGCTAATACCAGTAAGATGCTAGCAATGAGTTCAATCACTCTCTCATTAAACAGACCCAATTAAACAGCAAATTAAACAGCAAATTAAACAGGACAACCAATATCATTTCTGAGTATGATGAGGGTTAATAATAATGACCCAAAGCGGCTGATAAAAACCATGCATTTTAAACACCCTCTCCATTTATTTTCGTTCATCTTATGCTTATTACTAGCAAGCATATCTATTCAAGCTAAAGAACTTCCTACGCGTAGCTTTTGTGTTTTTGACCCTATTGGTGAAAAAGGCCCCGCCTATCAAGGCATGGTCGACTATAAAGCGGCCGCTCTAGAGTGGGGAGCATTACTCACATTGCATGTGTATACCAACGAAGCCGTTGCCCTAGCTGATTTTAAAGCAGGTCACTGTGACGCGGTAGGCCTAACGGGCACACGCATTCGCCCATTTAACAAGTTCACAGCCACGATCGAAGCGGTCGGCGCGATTGATGACTATGACCAGATGCGCAAACTGGTTGGAATGCTTGCCCACCCCAAAGCCAGTAAATATATGATTGATGGTGATTATGAAGTGGCTGGCATAATGCCTGCTGGCGCAGTCTATGTATTTGTTCGTGACAAGGCCATCAATTCTGTTGAAGCTGCAGCAGGGAAGCGCCTTGCGACTATTGATTATGATGTTGCATCGGTAAAAGTGGTTAATCATATTGGGGCCACAATGGTTCCTGTCAGCATCGCAACGTTTGCGCCACGCTTCAATAATGGCTATGTCGATATTGCTTACGCCCCAGCAATTGCTTACGAGCCTTTTGAAATGTACAAAGGCATGGGTGATAAAGGCGGTATTTTGCGTTTTAATCTTGCTCAGATGAACGGCCAGCTCATTCTAAGAAAAGATCGTTTCCCTGAAAATTTTGGACAAAAAAGTCGTGAGTATGCTTTCAGCAACTTTCCTAAAGCGTTAGAGCACATTCTTGAAGCTGAAAAAAATATTCCAAAGAAGTACTGGATCGAGTTGCCGCTTGAGCAACGTGAAGAATATAAAGCCATGCTACGCCAAGTTCGCATCGAATTACGCGACGAAGGCATTTATGACACTAAAATGCTGAAAATATTATTTAAACTACGCTGTCAAACCAATCCTGGTCACTATGAATGCATTGAGAAACGCGAAGGTTAAGACCTGTCTTAACTGATCAACACGGTAAGAGTTCGAGGTTGCATGCCTCAGCTCTTACACTCAAAGCCCTTGTCGCTATTACTGTATAATCAATCTTTTAATAACCTACGACTGCACACCTATGGAACATTTTGATCATTGCATTATCGGAGCAGGTATTGTCGGACTTGCGATCGCGTTTAAAATAAGCCAAAAATTCCCCGAAGCGAAAATATTACTAATCGAATCCAACAGCCAATTTGGTAGTGAAACCAGCAGTCGTAATAGTGAAGTCATACACGCCGGAATTTATTACCCTGAGAATAGTTTGAAAGCTGAACTTTGCCTAAACGGCCGCGAACAGCTTTATCAGTTTTGTGAAGACTATTCAGTGCCTTATAAGCGTATAGGAAAGCTCATTGTGGCCAGTGATGTTAATGACATCGCTAAGCTTGAGACAATACACGGTAACGCAGCAAAGAATAATGTTTCGCTTAAATTTTTAAACGAAAAAGAGTGTTTAAAGCTAGAGCCAAACGTGAATGCAAAAGCGGCATTATTTTCAGAAAATACGGGTATTATTGATAGCCATCAGTACATGGCAACATTACTTCAACTGGCTGAACAGCAAGGTGTTTTATACAGTCCTAATACACACTTTATGGATGCCAATAAAACAGATAAAGGATTCGATATTCGAGTCAAAACTGGCGAAGGGCATTATGATTTCAGCAGCCAGTATGTAATCAATAGTGCAGGGCTTCATGCGGCGGAAGTTGCGGCTAAAATTTCAAATTCGCTTATACCGCACTATCACCTGTGCCGAGGGCATTATTTTAGCTATCAACAAAAATCGCCATTTTCGCATTTGATCTATCCCATACCTAATGCAAATACAGCAGGTTTAGGTATTCACGCAACCTTAGATTTAGCAGGACAGGTACGCTTTGGCCCTGATGTAGAGTTCATTGAAATACTAGACTATTCAGGTAATGAAGAAAGAAAGCAGCATTTCATCCGTGCCATTCAACCTTACTTCCCAACATTAAATCCAGATAAATTAGTATTTAACTATTGTGGAATTCGGCCCAAGCTAACAGGCCCTAATGAAGCCGCCGCAGACTTTTTAATTCAAACAAGTACGCAGCATAATCTTGAGGGGTTAATTAATTTATTCGGCATCGAAAGCCCAGGACTGACCGCAAGCCTCGCGATTGCCGACCGAGTAATAAAGGGTATTACCCCATCATAAAAAGCCCTCTACTTACGAGGGCTGAACAGAAGACTCAACATACGCAAAAGCGTCGAATAAATCGCTTTTTTATCCAGTTCTTCTGACTCTAAAAGCAGACCTTCATATTCAATCCGATGCAATACTGAAATAACAATGGTTGCATCTTCAGCAGGATGTGCAGACTGCATGAGTGTTAATAAATCCGTTAGTTTTTGCATAAGAGCGACTTTATGAACTTCACCCAATTTACGCAGGTGTGGATTTAAAATTGCTTCATAGCGAAAGGCTTGCTCAGCAATAAGTGATTCGCGGTGCTGACTGACCTGCTCAATAACATATTCTGTCAAGCTCACAGCAATCACATCCGTCATATCTTCATCGCTATTTAGCGCTTCAACAACCGACTTCCCTTTCCCATTTTCTAACGGCTCATATAAGCGCTTAGAAAACTGGGTTACTACTTCTAAGGCCTGCTCAGCATAAAGCGTGAAGGTATCGTTAATCAGCTCTTGTATGTCTTTAAAATAATAGGTGGTAGCCGCCAAAGGAACATCGGCCTCTTTCGCAACAGCACGGTGACGAATCCCTCTCACCCCTTCTCGGATAACAATTCTTAATGCCGCTTCCAAAATCAGTCGGCGGCGTTGCTCACTACCCGCACGACTGGTTTTTCGCCCCTGATACTTAACGGTGCTAGCTTGCTTTGAACTGGGTGATGAATCTTTTAACTGCGACATCTTGCCTCTCACACACAAAAACAAATTTAATCAATGTTTACATTATTATGCACAACATGCACTAAATGAACCTTTAAGGTTCGTACAATTGTACCAACACCCCAATTTCATACTTTAGGATGAATACGAAAACTCAATAATTACTAGTATGTAGGATAAGCTTCTGATAAAAATAGAACTATAGTACACATTTAAAAATAATAAACGTATTCCAATCAAACAAACCTACCTCGACAGGAACAGTATTATGATCAAAAAATCATTAGCGCTAGCAATTGGCCTAACCAGTGCCCAACTTGCCATGGCGCAAGGTTTCTATGTTGATGAACAATCAGCACTGCGTTTAGGCGATGCTTTCTCGGGGGGCGCAGCCCAAGCCGATGATGCCTCAACGGCCTTTTACAACCCTGCGGGGCTTACGCGTCTTCAGCAAAAGCAATTGACGATTAACCTTTCGGCAATTTCTGTGAGCTCTGAGTTTGAAGGCTCATCAACCACGCTTGGCGGAGCTCCAGTTACAGGTAAAGATGTCAGTGCAGAAGCGTTTGATGTTCTACCGTCCATTTACTTCTCATCTCCTATGGGCGAGAACTTGGTATTTGGTGCTTATTTAAATGCACCGTATGCAACCGGCACTGACTTTGGTAAAAATTCTATGGGGCGCTATTTCGCAACGGAAAGCAGCATTACAGGCATTGATTTTGGTACGGCACTGGGTTTTAAAGTTAGTGATAACTTATCGTTCGGCATCAGCATGATTATGCAGTACCTAAGCGCCACGGTTGCCCAAAATGTTAACATGAGCGCGCTATGCTTTGGCGCTGAAGCACAAGGCGAGCTAGGGCCTTATACATGTAATGGCCTAGGCATTACCAACGAAAGCTTAGGAAAAACCACTAACGATAGCCCATTTGAGATGAAGGGCGACGACCTAAATATTGGTTTCACCGCAGGCATGCTTTATGAGTTTAGCCCTGAAAGCCGTATTGGTCTTCACTACAAAAATCGCATCAGCCACGACCTTCAAGGAAATGCGACCCTAGAAGTTCCTACGTCAGCAGAAACTTTTGGTAGCCTTGCCGGTATTATCGATACCAAAGCCAAAGGAAGCGCAACCATTGAGACCCCTAGCCAAGCAAACCTGAGTTTTTATCAGGGAATGGGGAAGTTTTCTTTACAAGCCGATGTTCAGTGGACGCAGTGGTCTAGTTTTGAAACGCTATCAATCAAGTCTGATGACGATGTTATCACGGGTGTGGCAAGCCCACAGTCTTACGATTGGGTAGAATCTTATCGTTATGCTATTGGTGGCTCTTATCAGATGACACCTGCGCTTACTTTGCGTTCAGGCCTTGCATTAGATCAAACACCTATTAAAGACGATCAAACTAAAGTTGATTTCGCATTTGATGATTATCAAGCCATTTCTTTTGGCTTAACGTACGACATGAATAAAGATCTCGCTTTTGACTTTGGTATTCAAAAAACGCTCAAACAAAAACGTGAAATTTCACAAGGCAGCCTTACCGATGCGAGCCAAAACTTAAGTAAACTTGAGGGGGATGTTACGACCGACGTACTATCACTTGCCGCGGGCATTAAAATGAAGTTTTAGTCATCAGCCACGCTAGATGATTACTTTTTAGCGTCACTGACGTCGCTAATAGAAACTAAAAGACCAAGACGATTAATACGCCTTGGTCTTTTAGTTTCAACTCAAACAATAATAATAAAACTTAGGAACCAACCATGCATAGACTTTATCTCGCCCTCCCTCTTTTATTCATAGCCTTTAGTAGCCAAGCCGACGAGCAACAGCAACGCATAGACTTTATTCAACAACAATTTTTAGATACCCGAGACCATAGCAAAACGTGGCAATGGGGCTGGTTTGGTTTCTTAGGTTCAGCCGCTGCGGTACAAGGCATTGCTGCCAATACGGTTGACGATGACAAGCTGCAATATGATATGAGTGTTGGTGCAGTAACGAGTTTTTTGGGCGCTGCTGACATGCTACTGAATCCAATGCAAAGCCATAACTTCAGCGATCAGCTGCAAAAAATGGACAGCAGTTCGATGAGTGAAAAATCCAATAAACTGCAACAAGCAGAAAGCTGGCTCGCAAAAGCCGCCGCACGTGAAGCATATGAACAAAGCTGGACAAACCATTTGTTAGCCGGCTTAGTAAACGGCTTAGCAGGCTTAGCCGTCGCTTATGACGACAAGCGTCCAATTGACGGATTACTCACGTTTGCAACCGGTGTTGCCGTAAGCGAGTTTAAGATTTATACCGCACCACAAACAATGATCGCCGCACAACAAGCTTACCAGAATGGCAATTACAGCCTACAGACGGCAAAAGCGGATGAGCAGCGTTTATTTGTTGCCGCTGCCGGCACTCATTTAATGATCAATTGGAAGTTTTAATACGATCTTAGTCGTTTTTTAGCATTTAAAGCTATCTGGCACGGCTCCTGCAGTTATTCGATTAGTTCAATCAAACTTCGAAATAACTGACACTTTAGGAGCTGCGCCATGATTCTTGACCGACTCAGCAGTTACATGCAAAATCAGCCTTTTAGCAACCCAAGCAACCTTCAGAATAAGGCTCAAGATGCCTCTAAGACTGAAGCGACAGGCATTAAGTCAGTTTTACCTCAGCAAAATAAAGAGCCGCAGCCCGAAGAACTGCATTTATCAAACCGCGCGAGCTACCTAGAATACCTATCACAAGAATTTGACGTTACCGCCTTAAATGGCGAGCAGTTAAACCAGCTGCAAACCAAGCTAAACGACTATGGTTTTATTTCATCGGGCGACATTAATGGCATGCGCTCACTGTCGCTTGCACGCCAGCTCACCGAACCCAATGACACGATTAATGCAGTAGATCTGTTAGATAATTTTAAAGCTAAATTTGACGAACTAGAAATTCCTTACAGCATGCGTCAGCAGGTTGATAAAATGAGCATCGTTATTCAAAACATGGCCTCCGCTCGCCAACTTTCATAGCGCCGTATCGTAATTTTATATTAGCCTTTCGCGATAGAGCCATTACAATAGCCGCCATTAATTTTCAATGGATAGGTTTATTTTCATGAGACGTCATACGCTCGTTAATTTTTTGTTTGCCGCTAGCTTAGTCGGCATAACAACTCAAAGCTTCGCAATTACAAATATCGAAAAAGAACGTACGGCTCAATCAGAAGATGGCTGGAATGGACATATTCGTCTTAAATTAGATGGAAAAAAAGGCAATAACGAAGAAGCTGAATTGGGCCTCGGAAGCCATATCCGCTGGAACAATCAAAAGTTCAAATGGCTTAATTGGTACAGCCGTGATTATGAGCGTAACAATGGTATTTTGACCAACGATGAAACCTTTTTTCACTCGCGTTTAATTCAAAATCATCAACAGGTCATCGCGACAGAATACTTTATTCAATACGAAGAAGTACCTTTTTCGGGTTTAAAACGCCGAGCACTTCAAGGTATTGGGCTTCGCTGGAGAAACTGGTATAAACCACAAACCGACCAAAAGCATTCTTCTGGTGAGAGCTACCAAGGGCTTGGCATTTTTAATGAACAAGTCAGAGAAGTCGACCTAGGCCATACCCAAGTAGAGCAAAACTACCGTGCTAATTTATACAGCCATTGGTTGTACCAGCACTCCGGTGAAAAAGCCGTCAGCACCAGCGCAACGCTTTATATTCAGCCAAACATAGCCGATACAGAAGATGTTAAAGCCTTACTGCAAGCACAAGTATCCGTGCCAATTAGTATGCAATTACATCTTCAATGGAAGCTGCAGAGCACTTGGGACAGTCGCCCGCCTTCTGGAGTATCCGACGTTACGCACGAAACAACAATGCAGCTTAAGTACAGCTTTTAAACAGGAAAGCCGTTGGTATTACAATGCGGCAAGAAACTCTTTTAACCAGAATTTAGCGTCTCGATCTGGGGTTTTAGTTTCTGTCGCATCGATCGTGACTTTAGGCACTAAGCACTGAGCCGATGAATCCTCTAATAGGACTTCGAAACTGACTCCAGCCCCACAAAAATTAGTATGTGCACTACTGCCTAATGCAACTATGCCGTATTTAATAGCAGGGATTAAGGTACGCGAAGCATCCAGTTCATTATAAAATTCTCGTAAGTTTTGGGGTATATTTCCTCTACCCGTGGTCGAAGTACAGACCAGCAATGCATCCCACTCATTGGCGTTTAAAGCCGCTAAACTCGCCTGCTGATCAACGACAACAGAATGCCCCACTGCTTCGATATCCTTCTTTAAGGTTGCCGCCACCGCGGTAGCCGTCCCTGTGACAGAACCAACCACTAAATAAATATTCGCCATACCTTCATTCATCCAAAAGGTTAATAAAAAACGAATTATAACCGCTTGATCATTTTATTCATTAGCGCCAGAGGGATTAAGCAAATATTAAAGCTACACCAACTTCGGCCGTTACTATAGGTTATAAAAATAGGTTGCAGCCTAAATCACACAGACTTATTTAGCTCTCATCTTAGAAGCACATATTTGCTACTATTTTTAAATTAACATCGATTTAACCAAGGAAGAGACCGTGGGAAGCGAGAAAGTGGCGGATTCTGGATTTGATCTAGAACAATTCATCAATGTCATAGCCCAGCGCTTATTTCCACGCTGGTATGCTCGCCATGCCGTCAAAGAAATGATTCTTCCCCCCATCAGCGATCTTAACCCCAAGAGTTTCCTGTGCAATCGCTGGCTGAGCCTCGTCAACGTACACGAAGCCGCCGCCGATAGCCTTGCTACCAGCCACCAGCAATGGCACTTATTAGCAGAACTGCTAAAAAAGATCACCAACGAGAATGAATACCCACATACCCTCTCTCTGAACGCTATTCATGGCATTAAAGTCAGTCTGTGCGAAGAGGACTATCCCAACCTGCTGAGTTATGCCGAATCACAAGCGAATCAGATCCCTCATGAAACCGATAACGAATTCAACCGTAATATCACTCTCGCGTTTCCTGAAAAAAAACAACCTTTCCATGTCGGTTATCGAGAATTTGATGGACGTTATTACTACATCAATGAAGATGAACCTCGCCACTTCGCGGCATTATGGATGCAGTGCAAAAAACAGCAGCGCGATTACAAGTTAACCTGTTCCGTTCATGTCGAATCGATACAAGGCCACATGCTCGATCGCCTGAAATCAGGCTTCTGGATGCTATTAATGAAAAGGGAGTTCGCTTACCAACTCTATCAATTACTTAAACAAGCCAAGTTTGACTGTGAAATTGCAGAATTTGAATGGCGCCGCTCTGATCTGGTTTTTTTCATTGCTCGTAAAAATAATCCCGCCCAAAACGAAATTGTACTTAATTTGTTAACACAAAATGACTCTACTCAAATCATCGACTGGGCACAATTTTTAAGCCACTCGCACTTCCCTTTCAACAACCTATAAACACATCCACCTAACCACTATCTTGTGTAAAGTCATAAAATCGTTCATTCTGTCGGTATTTAAATCAAAGCCATTCTATATAAAGCGATAACAAGAATAAGGATTGCCTAGGTGATTAGAGGAACCTGGAGTCTGAATGAGCCCTTACTGCCTGCGAATATTTCTGCCATTTTGGTCAGAATTGGACAGGGAAAAGGACTCTCTCAAGACGCCCTATTAAAAAATACAGAGATCGACCCTGAAGCGTTCTCTGACCCAAAAGCGTTGCTGACATACCAACAAGTTATTATTTTGACCAATAACATACTGACTCTCAGCAACGAACCTACCCTAGGGTTAGAATTGGGTCAAGCGATTAATATCAATCAATACGGTATGCTGGGTTACGCCATTTTAAGCTGTGCCAATGTACGCCAGGCTCTGAATTTAGGCCTGAAGTATCACGTATTGATCGATCCTGCGTTCAACTTTGAAGTGATTGATCAAGGCGAACTAACATCTGTTCGACTAACTTCTCACATTCCTATTGAATCTATTTATAATTTTTTATGCGATGTTTTTCTTTCTAACTTCGTCAGTCTTGGGCGTTTTTTAACGGGTTTAGATATATCGCCTAAAACGATTAATATTAATCGTTCAAAACCTGATTTTTCTGAACAATTCGAACAATTTTTTGCCGGTATTCCGATCAACTGGGATCAATCGCGCACCGAACTCGTATTTGATAGCAGCCTACTAGATGCACCGACGACCCTTGCGGACGAGGCCACGGCAAAAATGGCTGAGTCGCAATGTGCTGAAATTTTAGCGCGCATGGGACCAAGAGAAGGCATTGTTGTTAAGGTACGTCGCATTTTATTAAGCAACCCTGGGCACTTCCCGCCGATTGAAACCGTTGCCAGTCATCTAGCCACCAGTACCCGAACCCTTAGCCGCAGCCTTCAAGAAGTCAGCACATCTTACCAAAAGATTTTAGATGAAGTTCGCAAAGAGATGGCTATTGAGTATTTAAAGACATCGGGCTTGCCCATCGAAGAAATTGCAGCGTTGATTGGCTATAACGATCCATCCAACTTCCGCAAAGCGTTTAAGCGCTGGACCGGAAACCCTCCGAGCTATTATCGTACGGCAAAGAAAACCAGCTAGCTGTCTTTAGAACCGACTTGCAGTTTAGAACTGGGGTTCAGCTTAGAACAGAGGCTTTGTCTAAAAAATTAGCCCTGTGTAAATTAAGAAAATATTAGAATAATACCAGTTGCTGCTCATCAATCTCTGAGCAGCGACCACCAATCCCAATTAAGCGCACACCCTGAGTTTCATCAGCATCCTGACGCAATCGTGCTTGCTGAAGCAGTTGTCGAAAAGCTTCTAAACTCGTCACTTGCAAATGATCGGCTAACGTCGTTTGACTAAAATCATTAAATTTCACTTTCACAAATGGCGCTAGACTTCGACTGTCGATATTCGCTTTTTCAGTACGCTGAAGAAACTTTTGCCATAGCACTTCAACTTCATCATTAAGCTGCTCGGCCAGAAAAATATCATCGGCGAAGGTATGCTCAACACTTATTGATTTACGTACTCGGCCAGTACTCAGTGGACGATCGTCCTGTCCTCGACAGCGTTTATACAAAGACACCCCCATGCGACCAAATAAATTCACCAACTCAAGCAAGCTATAGGACTGAGCATCAGAACACAGAGTGATACCTCTATCCGATAAACGCTCGGCAGTTTTAGGCCCGATACCCGGTATTTTTCTCACCTCTAACTGCGCAACAAATGCACCCACTTTATGTGGTTTAACCGCAAACAAACCATTGGGTTTGTTCCAGTCACTGGCGACTTTCGCTAAAAATTTATTCGGAGCAGCACCTACCGAAACGGTAATTCCTACTTCAGCTTCAACTTCAGCACGAATCTTATTACCGATGTCTATCGCAGAGTCGTCGGGGTCTAACTCAAGATACGCCTCATCAACAGAGACTTGTTCATAAGCAATGCCGTAGCGTCGAATAATACTCATCACTTGATTAGAGACTTCACGGTACAGCGACATATTGCCTGGCAATAGAATAAGCTGTGGACATTTTTTTAACGCTTGAGCAGTGGCCATCGCAGAATGAATACCGAATTTTCGGGCGGGATAATTACACGTCGAAATGACGCCTCGCCGGTCAGAGTGACCACCGATAGCAATAGGAACATGGCAAAGCTGAGGATTTTCCCTCATTTCAACCGCGGCAAAAAAACAGTCGCAGTCGATGTGTAATACTTTTCGCATTGCATAATAGTACTGTTTATAACAACAGTATCAAGTTTTAATGCAATAAAAGTAACGGAAAGGACAGGAATGTAAGTAGCGAATAAATTTTCAGTACGAGTTTCATTGGTACCGTGAAAACAAGAAAGGCCTCATTGAGGCCTTTTTTGTTACAATCAGCTTTGAAACACCATTTTTTTAAAACATTAGCCTTGCAAATGCTTAGCATGAAAACATAAGTGATCTTCAATAAAACTGGCGATAAAATAGTAGCTATGGTCATAACCTTCATGACTGCGCAGTTCTAATGGATAATCACTCGCGCTGGCCGCAGCCACCAAAACTTCTGGTTTTAACTGCTCAACTAAAAAGTTATCCGCTTCACCTTGATCCACCAGCGCAGGAACCTGCTGCTGAGCATCGCGCATCAGCAAGCTCGCGTCGTATTCACGCCACGTACTGGTATCACTGCCAAGATAAGCGGTAAACGCTTTCTGCCCCCAAGGACAATTTATTGGGTTAGTAATTGGGCTAAAAGCCGATACCGACTGATAACGCTCAGCATTACGCAAAGCAATCACCAAAGCACCATGTCCACCCATTGAGTGCCCAGCAATTGAGCGCTGGTCTGATACCGGGAACATCGATTCGATTAACTCCGGTAGCTCATTCACCACATAATCATACATCTGATAATGACGGTTCCACGGGGCCTGCGTCGCGTTGACATAGAACCCTGCCCCCTTACCTAAGTCATAACCGTCATCGTCAGCCACATCTTCGCCACGAGGGCTGGTATCTGGGGCAACAATGGCGATGCCTAATTCTGCAGCTAAACGCTGAGCACTGGCTTTTTGCATGAAGTTTTCATCCGTGCAGGTTAAGCCCGACAGCCAATACAGCACAGGTACTTTCGCCCCTGTTGATGCTTGCGGCGGCAAGAAAATCGCAAAGCGCATAGTGCAGTTTAACGTGCTAGAGACATGGCTGTATTGCTTATGCCAACCACCAAAACTTTTATTGCTACTTAAATTTTCAATGCTCATGTTCAGATTCTCTTACTCTATTTGCGGGTAATACTTACTTATCAAAATGGATAACACTACGAATACTCTTACCTTCATGCATCAAGTCAAAGGCTTCGTTCACTTGCTCTAGACCCATAGTATGAGTAATAAAGTCATCTAACTTAAACTCACCCGCCATGTAACGGTTTACATATTCAGGAAGCTCAGTACGGCCTTTAACACCACCGAATGCAGAACCTCTCCAGACTCGACCTGTCACTAACTGGAATGGGCGAGTAGAAATCTCTTGGCCAGCACCGGCAACACCGATAACAACCGATTCGCCCCAACCTTTATGACAGCATTCAAGTGCGCTGCGCATTAGGTGAACATTACCAATACATTCGAATGAGTAATCAACACCACCATCGGTTAGTTCAACGATCACATCTTGGATTGGTCTATCGCCATAATCTTTTGGGTTGATGCAATCGGTTGCACCTAATTTACGCGCTAGATCAAACTTAGCTTCGTTAATATCAATCGCAATAATACGGCTTGCTTTCGCCATAGTTGCGCCAATAACCGCCGATAAACCAATACCTCCCAAACCAAAGATAGCAACCACTGCGCCTTCTTCAACTTTGGCCGTATTCATGACTGCGCCCATTCCCGTCGTAACACCGCAGCCCAGCAAGCAAACTTCTTCTAGCGGCGCATCTTTGCGTACTTTTGCCAACGAGATTTCAGGTAGTACGGTGTATTCACTGAACGTTGACGTTCCCATGTAATGGTAGATATCAACACCGTCTTTAGAGAAGCGCGTTGTACCGTCTGGCATTAAGCCTTTGCCTTGAGTTTCACGAATCTTCTGGCATAAGTTGGTTTTGCCCGACTTACAGAACTTACACTCGCCACACTCAGGAGTATAAAGAGGGATAACGTGGTCGCCGACTTCTACACTGGTCACGCCTTCGCCGATGGACTCAACAATACCGCCACCTTCATGGCCTAAGATACAAGGGAAAATGCCTTCTGGATCGTCTCCTGAAAGCGTAAATGCGTCGGTATGACACACACCCGTAGCAATCATTTTTACGCGCACTTCGCCTTTTTGAGGCGGCATTACATCCACCACTTCCATTGAAAGTGGTTCACCTACCGCCCAAGCTACGGCGGCTTTCGATTTAATTACTTGTGCTGTCATGGGTAACTCCTCAATTAATATTGGAATGTTTCTATGGTTTGTATTCTATCTCAATGCAGAATGAAGATAATCTACCAATGTTGCAATTCACTTTTACTGTATGGTAACAATACGAATGACAAGCTAGATTAACTTACGATGAAATAGCCATTGGCTATAGACGTATTTATGAAGTCAATGCATAGAGAATTCGAAGCTGAAGAAACTATTCTTCAGCTTGATATCAGAAAGAGTTAAACGAGCGACTCTACCGGCGCGTAGTTCTAAGCGATTATAACGTTAGAGCCATCCAGAATATTTTAGACGGTTTCTTTGGCCTTATTCTTGGATTTTTTTGGAAGCACCAAGTGGCGGCTAAAGTCAGCACGACTTATTGATAAGAAGTATCCTGCTGCAATCACAGAAAAAGTAATTACCATCACGAGCATGAGATCAGACATAGCGCTTTCCTTGTTTGAATTATTTTTATTATCACTCTCTAAAGATAGCTAATTTTCGTGGGCTATGTCGTTACATTTAGCACTTCTAATGGTAGCCTTAGCTTTATATTTTGAGGGTGTTAACCATGTCACAATTTGAACAAGCTAAAAACGAATTTTTACAACAACTGCCACAGAACGATTTCGTTTTTGAAACCACTTTAGAGTTTATTGAAGCTCACTATACTTTCACAGCCAGTGCCTTTAATAATGGTGGCGTTATCAATAGTGATACGCAAAACCAAGGCTCATGCAAAGTATTTGCCTTAGCGCAGCTATTAGAACTTACACAGCAGCAAGCTCTGCAGTGCTTTGGCCAACATTACCGTGATGTATTAGCGACTCCAGAAGTCGATAATCACCACAACCTTCGTCGTGTATTAAAAGATGGCTTGGCCGATATTACTTTTGATCATTTTCCATTAGAGAAAAAAGCAGAGAGCTAATGGCCGCGTTTATTTTAAAAGCGGGTTTAAACCCCATCACCACCTTACTTATACAAAGTAATAACCTTACTCAAATACAGCAAGAGCTAGAAGCAAAAGTAAAGCAAGCTCCAAAGATGTTTGTGCGCCTTCCCTGTATTTTTGATTTTGTTGATCTCGCAGAGCCTATTGATCTGCCATCGCTGTATTTGACTGTCCATGAATTTGGCATGCTGCCCATCGGGGTCAGAAATGCTCAATCAGATCATTTCGAGTTGTTAGAACAACTTGAGCTGGCGGATTTTGGTAAAGGCAATAGCAAACCTGCAAGAGCTAAACCTGCACCCCACAATCCGACTGACAGCAATGCAATCGAAAGCAGCTCAATAGCCAGCACACCCGTTGTAGAAGTCGCAATTGAAGAAGTCGCCATCAATGAACCACTCGCCAGCGCTAACCTTCGAGCTAAAACCACCGTACATAAATTTCCGGTTCGTTCAGGGCAGCAATTGACCGCCGAAGGTGATCTTGTGATCTTTGGATTGGTGAGTACCGGGGCAGAAGTATTAGCCGGCGGTAGCATTCATATCTTTGGCCCTCTTAGAGGACGTGCTTTAGCCGGCATTAAAGGCGATACTGAAGCAACAATTAGCTGTTTATCGCTTGAAGCCGAATTAGTGGCAATTGCCGGTGAATATAAACTTTTTGAAAATAGTGAGCAGCATTGTAAGCAAGCCAGCCTTATCCAACTTGATGATGGGCGCTTGAACATAGACTCGCTTTAATGAATACTGCGTTTTGCAACTTTTTGTAAGGGAAGATTCACCTTGGCCAAGATCATTGTCGTAACCTCTGGTAAAGGAGGCGTGGGTAAAACCACCACCAGTGCTGCTATTGCAGCTGGTTTAGCTATGAAAGGACACAGCACCGTCGTTATCGACTTCGATGTAGGTTTACGTAACCTAGATCTCGTCATGGGCTGTGAACGTCGCGTGGTTTATGATTTCGTTAACGTGATCCATAAAGAAGCCAATTTAAGACAGGCTTTAATCAAAGACAAACGTCTTGATAATTTATACATTTTACCTGCTTCGCAAACGCGCGATAAAGACGCGCTTAATAAAGAAGCCGTGCAAGAAGTATTGGATGAATTAGCAAAAGATTTCGATTACATCGTTTGTGACTCACCCGCCGGTATTGAAACAGGCGCTCAAATGGCGCTCTACTTCGCTGAAGAAGCCATTATTGTTACCAACCCAGAAGTCTCTTCTGTACGTGACAGCGATCGTATTCTTGGCATACTGCAAAGCAAGTCGCGTTTAGCTGAACAAGGCAAACGCGTAAAAGAGCATTTATTGCTGACTCGCTACAACCCAACTCGAGTAGCTAACGGCGAAATGCTGTCGGTCGAAGATGTTGAAGAAATTCTAGCCGTGCCTCTTTTGGGTGTTATCCCAGAGTCACAAGCGGTTTTGAAAGCTTCTAACCAAGGTGTGCCGGTTATTCTTGATGACGAGAGTGATGCAGGGCAAGCTTATGACGATGCCGTTGCTCGTTATCTAGGTGAAGATAGACCTCACCGTTTCTTAGTGGAAGCCAAAAAAGGCTTTCTTAAACGTGTTTTTGGAGGCTAATTATGAGCTTAATGGATTATTTCAAAAAAGAGCGTACTAGCACTGCCAGCATTGCTAAAGAACGCTTACAAATACTGGTTGCCCACGATCGCATTAATAGCCGTGGCCCAGACTATTTACCCAAGATGCAACAAGAGCTGTTAGCGGTTATTCGTAAATACATCGCTATTTCTGATGATCAGGTTCAGGTAAACCTTGAGCAACAAGGTACGGCATCCGTACTTGAGCTTAACGTTATGCTACCAGAGAACTAGATGCTCAACGTGCTATTAAAACCTTGGCAGCAAGCAACTTGGCTGCCTCGTATCGGGTTAATCCTGACCGTATTAAGTTTCTTTTTTTTGTATCCAGGTGTCACCGAGCCCATCATGACGATCAAAGCATCGATCAGCATGTTTGGGCTTAAAAGCACTATATTTGAAGAAACCCGAAGCATCTGGCAAACCGTACTAAGCCTGCAAGAAGCGGGATATGCTGAAGTTGGCTTCATGGTCGTGACCTTCAGTATTATTATTCCCGTCACTAAAGGATTATTAATTCTTTGGGCTTGGTTCAGACCAGCACGCTGGCGCTGGCAGTTAATTTCTGTCATCAGTAAGTGGTCAATGGCCGACGTCTTTGTGGTCGCGATCCTAGTTGCGTTTTTTACTGCTAAAGCCACCGCTGAACTCCAGTCAGCGCTTCATGATGGTTTTTACTGGTTCTTAGCGTATTGCTTACTGTCCATTTTATCTGGCCAGTGCTTAGCAAGCTATGCAGACCAGCAGAAGAAACTTTAAGCCCCTCCTGGGGCCGCATCAACAGCCTTAACTCTACCCCCATCTTACCTTCTGCCTAGGCTACGCTTAATGCAACATCTCGATTTTCATAGTTGCTAGCAGCCGCTGCCAATGATACAAAGCGTTCTATCTAATAACGAAGTTTAGTCAAGAAGGCTATGATAAAATTCATCTATCTATTAGCTAACCAATAAACTTAATCGAGGGCTCTATGACTACGAACGATACTACCAATATGTCCCCCAGTTATGGAGAAGCGGAAACATCCTTTCATGCGGCGGGAGGATTTGAGGGCATTAAACAATTGGTTGACGATTTTTACGATGCCATGGAAGTGCTACCTCAAGCAAAGCACATTCGAGAGATGCACAGTCCCAATTTGGACGAATCCCGTGATAAGTTAACGCGTTTCCTAACGGGTTGGCTTGGCGGACCTAAACTGTTTAGCGAGAAATACGGCCCTATTCGCATTCCGGTTGCTCATCGCCACCTAAGTATTGGTCCAGCCGAAAGAGATGCCTGGTTGGCCTGCATGCAAGTCGCGGTTAATAAACAAGATTACCGACAAGACTTTTGTGATTACTTAATGGCTCAGCTTTATGTACCAGCGGAGCGGAGCCGCAATAAAGACTAATCACATGTGAGCTTTTACGAAAGTATTTTAAAGGCAAAGTTACAGAGTAAAACCTGCCTAAACATTGGTTTTACTCCATTAGATCGACTCTAGTCATTCACCTTAAATTATAAATTAAATGTAAAAGAGCTCCATCCAACTATTGATAACATTTAAAGCCATCACGACCATTATGCTTCACTTCATACATCGCTTCGTCAGCTTGTTGAATTAATAGGTCTATTTTTTTATCCACTAATTTTGCCATGGTCGCCCCCATACTTACCGTGATGCCAGACAAGTCTGAAATGTCTGAAAAATCAATATCACTAATGGCTTTTAATAAGCGCTGACAGTAGGAATCTAATCCTGCGGGCGAGATATCTTGTAACAGGATAATAAATTCCTCTCCACCAAAACGACCCACCCGATCATTACCTCGCTTTGCATCCAGCAGAACTTTCGCTAAGCGCTTTAACACTTGGTCGCCTACACCATGGCCATAGGTATCATTAACCAATTTAAAATGGTCAATATCGATCATAATCAACGCCACATTGGGCTTTATTCGAGCAAACATTTCTAGTTGCTCAACAAAAGCTCGTCGATTCAATACCCCTGTAAGCCCATCAATATTGGCTAATATTTGCAATTTATTATTCGCTTCTTCTAACGCATCAGCTTTTTCAGCCAATTCAATCGTACGCTGAGCCACCCTCGCTTCGAGCTGTTTATTCGCATTCATCAGTTGCTCGCTTAAACTTTCAACCTGCTGTTTTTGTTCGGCTCTCAAATATAAAATGTTCGCGGCTAATGAAAACAAAAAGCCCAAAAGCCCATAAGTAAGCCAAGTACCGCCGAGAATCCATTGTGAATACAGCGCCATGTCATGTAAGGCACAAACAGTCAGCAAGAATGTCCCGATAACGATGTAATAGCCCCCTGATCTTTTATGCAGTACAACGTTAAATAGGCTCCAAAAATATAACCCGATGACCATGGTTATCATGAATTGAAAAAGCATTAGCATTTCGGTAAACCAAACACTCGGCAATAAGAAAAGTGAGATGATCGGAGGGATAAACACATACAAAACTCGCCTTGCTATTCGCCTTGGTAACTCTTGAGGGAAAATATAATGCTGCCAATAAATAACCACTGGTGCGGCGGTCAACATTGTAAAATACAGCAACCTTACGTGCAGCTGCCAAGGCAAGGTTCCAAGCAGCTGATATAAGGCTTGGTTCTCGATAATTCCTATTCGTACGGCAATAATCAGGGCAAAACCCGCTAATAATGCAGAGGCCTTATCACGACGATCAATTGAAAACTGAACCATTAAGAATAAGCACGTTAATAGTGCCAACGCCATAACCAACGTTTGATCAAAAGTAGTACGAGTAAATTCTAAGCCTAATTCATGATACGGCCCTATTCTTAAGGCTTGCCAAGGCCCACCATTGGCATGATGAAAGTTCGAAACATGCCAAGTTACTTGGCTTACTGGCGGCAACTCGCCCAATTCGACATACTGGTTACCGGAGTAAGGCTTGGTACTCGACGCACTTACCCCCGCAATTCCGCCCTCTGCTACCAAGTTATCATTTATAAAAAGTCGAAAAGAGGTCGATTGCTCAGGAATAACGACCCCCCAACGAATGCCGTCAGGCAGATTGATCAGTTTGGCGGTGAACGTTGCAAAACCTTTACCTGGATAAACCTTTTCACTGGCTCCGGGCTTATCCCACGTTGCCGGCAAATCAAACCAAGTAGCCTGAGATAGACTCCACTCTTGAGGTGTCAGCTGTTTTTGCCAATGAAAAGCCCAGCGGCCTTGCAGCGGCACCGCGCCATCAGCAATACTCCAGTCTTGAAAGTCAAAGATGCCTTCAGCGCCCTGCAATACTTTAGGCTGGGTCGCATGAACTAAGCTCAGCTGGCTGAATAGCAATGCACAAACGATGAACATCCCTATTCTTGCAAGATAGAATGGCAAGAGAACTCCTTGAAGCATAACGTATTTAATATAGTTTTTTCATATAGCTTTCTTCATATAATAACAGCTAAGCCGTATTAATGAGCAAGTCGATAGCTGAAAGCTACTCAATATTAGGTATAATGACGCGTTTTTTACCATATATTGCCATGAATTAGGGTCGCCCCATGAATCCAGATCTACAAAAGCTACAGCCTTATCCTTTTGAGAAGCTGACAGCATTAAAAGCCCAGGTTAGCCCTAATGAAAATTTGCCGCATATTGCCTTATCTATCGGCGAACCTAAGCACCCAGCTCCCGCTTTTGTAACACAGTGCCTAACAGATAATATATCCAAGGTCGAAAACTACCCGACAACCAAGGGCTTACCTGAGTTACGTCAAACTATTGCGCAATGGCTAGGTCAGCGCTTTGGCTTAACCGATATTTGTGCTGAGCAGCAAATTCTTCCGGTAAACGGTACTCGCGAAGCCATATTTGCTTTTACTCAGACGATCATTGATCGCTCTCAAGATGGTCTGGTCGTCAGCCCTAATCCTTTTTATCAAATTTATGAAGGCGCCGCTTATCTCGCGGGCGCACAACCTCACTTCTTACCTTGCTTAGAAGAACATGGTTTCAACCCTGACTTTGATGCCGTCAGCGATGAGGTATGGCAGCAGTGTCAGCTGTTATTCCTTTGTTCGCCAGGTAATCCGACAGGGGCAGTACTGGATTTAGCAACCCTTAAAAAATTAATTACACTGGCCGACAAACACGACTTTGTCATTGCGTCTGACGAATGTTACTCAGAAATTTTTGTTGACGAAAAATCAGCTCCAATCGGATTATTAGAAGCCTGTGAAAGTATGGGCCGCCATGATTATGATCGCTGTGTTGTTTTTCACTCATTATCGAAGCGCTCAAACTTACCCGGCCTGCGTTCTGGGTTCGTCGCGGGTGATGCAAAAATATTGCAGCCTTTCCTTCTTTATCGAACGTACCATGGCTGCGCAATGTCTATTCATACGCAACTTGCCAGTATCGCCGCTTGGAATGATGAAGAACACGTCAAGGAAAATCGCCGTCAGTACAGTCTAAAATTTAAAGCGGTTCTAGAAATTTTAAACGATCCTAGCTTGGCCGGTAAAATTGAAGTTACTCAAACCGATGCTAGCTTCTACCTTTGGGCTAAAACAGAGCTCGACGAAGAGCTATTTGCTCAGCAACTTTTTGCTCAACAGCACGTCACCGTTTTACCAGGGTCTTACTTATCTCGCACAATCGATGGCATCAACCCGGGTAAAAACCGTGTAAGGTTAGCCCTAGTCGCGAGCGTTGATGAATGTATAGAAGCCGCCGAAAGAATTAAACAATTTGTACAAAGCCTGTAATTAAACGCAGGACATTGGAATTATTATGACAGATATAACCGCAAGCCCATTTGGTACAGAGATCACCCCAGAAGAAATTCTAGATACCTTAGGATTTTTTGACGATTGGGAAGAGCGCTACAAATACATCATCGATTTGGGTAAACAATTACCATCGATTGATGACAGTAAAAAAACAGAAGCGTTTTTACTCCGTGGCTGCCAAAGCCAGGTATGGATTGATTCAGCCTTAAGTGATGGAAAATTATTTTTCGAAGTAGATTCTGATGCTCACATTGTTCGTGGTTTATTAGCCGTTGTATTAAGCGCCTATAACAATAAAACACCTACAGAAATTTTAGAATTCGACATTGATGCATTCTTTACCGAAGTCGATCTTATAAAGCATTTAAGTGCGACTCGCGGTAATGGTTTAACCGCAATGGTTAAAAAGATTCAAAATACCGCTGCTGCGCTTAACGCATAGTGATCTTGTATATTGACAAACAGCATTAAAATCTCCAGACATAAAAAGGCGAACTTATTCGCTCTCCTTTTTTATGTCTGGTATCAATTGACAACTTACAAAATAAACTAAACCGCTGCTAAGACTCTCGAATTATTTTCTTCAACGTCATTAGTAAACTGCTGAAACTTAACAACCTTCCCATCTGAAAAACTGTAAACATGAGAGGCCGCTAATTTAAAACGCTGATCATTATCGCGTTTCAAGCCACTAAAGTAACCGAGAACAACAATATCATCACCCGCATCTAAAATGCGTTCAATCACAAACGACCAGCGTTTCCATTCTATATTGAAGGCTTTATAAACTTTACTGAGTACCGCGGTAGGCCCTTGATGCGTACCTTCCCCAGGGAAGCCACGGTTTTGTTGCCATATAATAGAGGGAGAACACAATTGTTGAAAGTTATCGACATCGTGCTTGCGAAAACAGCGATACAGCTCACCAACCACTTCCTTATTTTTCATCATCGTTCCTTGATTATGATGCAGCACTGTTATCAATGCTTTTTACGTTCCATTAAATCTGCTTCTAGCGCTACTAAATCTAATACTACCAAATTCAGTACAGCAGATATTACGAAATTTTACCATTCCAGCTGTGAATAATACAGCCCTACGCTTAGGTTACTGCAGTGTTTCTTAGTATAAAATAGACTAAGTAAATATAATTGATATATAACATAAATCCATTATGATTTTTTTGATAAGAGTAACATTAACTATTTAATATTATGCTTGCCCTACTATTCCCATTATAATCAACGACCTTATGCAGTAATCCACCTTTACAGATAAAGACTATTTATGGCTATTCGACCTCGCATTTATACATCAGAACAATTAGCCCTAAATACGTGTTTAGATCTGGATTCACAAGCAAGCACTCATTTAATAAAAGTACTGCGTTTAAATACTGGGGCCGAACTGCGCTTATTCAACGGTGATGGCTGTGAATACCTTGCTCACATCACCGTTGCTAATAAAAAAAATGCACAGGTTGAGGTCAGCGAAGTCATATCGACTGACCCCAAGGTGAAGTTTCCCTTACATTTAGGACAGGTGATCTCAAAAGGAGATCGCATGGACTTTACAATACAAAAAGCAACCGAACTGGGGATAACCGATATCACCCCGCTCTGGAGTGAGCGCTGCGATGTTCGCCTTAAAGGTGAGCGCTTAGAAAAGAAAATGGAGCATTGGAAAAAAGTAGCCATTTCGGCCTGTGAACAAAGTGGTCGCAACCATATTCCAACAATCCATCCTGCGATGACTTATCACGAGTGGGCCAGCTCTGTTGTAGCGGATACTAAACTGGTTTTACATACTCGTGATCAAAAGCCTTTATCTGAAATCAGCCCACCGACTTCCGTTGCTTTATTAGTCGGGCCAGAAGGCGGCATTACTGATGAAGAAGTCAGCCTATGTATTCAGCAAGGATTTACAGGGTTAACATTGGGTCCTAGAATTTTACGCACAGAAACAGCGGCACTAGCAGCACTCAGTTTGTTTCAATATCTATGGGGAGACTTTTAGGTTTTGGCTTCTGTTATAAAGGCTTTAATCTGAAACAGTGTGTTGCACAACTTAAGCATTCATTTTAATACTTATTTATTTATTAGGCACTTTCAACCTGTTAGCATGCGCGCCTCCTAAATATCCGCCAAGGTTTGAAAAAGCATTGAAAGCACTTCTAATACTGTTCTGCTTATTTTCCTTAGTTAGCCAAACGAACGCTGTTGAAATCAAAGAAAACATTCGTCAAAAAGGCCAGTGGTATGGCTACTGGGGCTGGAATCGCTCCCAGTATTCAGACAGCGACATTCACTTTAAGGGTGATGATCATGACTTTACCTTACATAGTACTTCCGCTAAAGATCGCCAAAATAAAGTAACCACGTCATCTATTTTTGATCGCTATTTAAGTCCAGTCAACTTAACGATCCCACAATATAATTATCGTGCAGGTTATTATATTGCTGATGACTGGGCTATATCACTCGGCTTTGACCACATGAAATATGTAGTAGAAGCGGATCAAATTGTCAGCATGAGTGGAACCATTAGCACGTCTGGTTTTGAGAAAACCGCAGCCTCTCGTGAAGATAAAAAACTTGACGAAGATTTTATGAACTTTGAACATACCGATGGTTTGAACATGATCTCAATCGAGACTGAGTACTTTCATTCTTTATGGAATCACGGCCAGGATTATGATTTTGCATTATTTGCAGGAGCAGGCTTCGGCGCAATGGTACCCAAGACCAACGTAAGAATGTTGAACTATAAGCGTAACGATGAATTTCATTTAGCGGGTTACGCCACCTCAGTAAAAGCGGGTTTTGAATTTACCTTTTTTCATAATTGGTTCTTCCGTGCTCTCACAAAACTTGGATATACAAATTTAGGTGATGTACTTACTACCAGCGAAGGTGGTAAAGCGGCACAGTCTTTTTACTTTGAAGAATACATTGGTGCTATTGGTTACCGTTTTTAACGATTAAATATACGTTCACGTCATACCACTGACTTCTTCAGAAGTCAGCAATCTACACTGCCCCTCGCTCATATCATTATCTAACGATAAGTTCCCTACCTTGCTTCTATGCAGCGCCAACACGGGATTCCTAAAACGTCCAAACATGCGCTTTATCTGATGATACTTACCTTCCGTTAAGACCACTTCAGCAAGGTGAGGACTTAAAATAGTCAATTGTGCTGGTTGCGTTGTGATATTTTCAAACTCGAAGTACATGCCTTCAGCAAAGGCAGAAATATATTCTTCAGTAAGTTCGTTTTGCAGCGTAACCTGGTAGACCTTCTCCACCTTTTCTTCTGGTGACATTAACCTGCGCGACCAGCGGCTGTCGTTAGTGAGTAATAACAATCCTGAAGTATTTAAATCTAAACGCCCTACGATGTGTAAATCTTCTGCCTTAACGCCAGAGCCCGTCATTGTATCCGGTAATAAATCAATCACAGTCTTGTGCAACTCATCTTTAGTCGCACTCACAACCCCAATAGGCTTGTTCAGCATAATGTATACGGCTGTTTTATCTTGCAATACTTTGCCATCTAAAACGACGTGATCAAACTCTTCGACGATAGTGGTAATTTCACGCATAACATGGCCATTAATCACGATGCGCCCTTGTGCTAACATCAACTTGATATCACGGCGATTAATCGAACATTGCTTACTGATGTAACGATCTATTCGAAACGATTTGGTTTGCATTATATGCCTAGAGATTACGACTGGGTATTGAGAATGGATATTGAGAGTTCAGAGGTTGTTACCAACTTGGTTTTTTCATTAGCCAGCATCACATCATCGCAATTAATGACAAGTCCCTCCCGCTTTAACAGCTGCGCTTTCGTTACAATGCCTCCAGCATAACCTCGTAACGCAAGATCACTGCCGACAATACGATGACACGGAATAATCAACCAAATAGGATTGCGCGCATTCGCGCTTGCCACGGCCCTCACCGAATTTGCATTTCCGATATCAATCGCCAACTGCTGGTAACTGGCTATCGTGCCAAAACTAACCTGACGTAATGCTTGCCAAACTCGCAGCTGAAAATCTGAACCTTGTGGATCTATGGGTAAATCAAAGTCTCTCAGCACACCCGAAAAGTACTGGGTTAATTGCTGGCGGCAAGCATCTACCCAATTCGGTTTTGCATGATCAGCCGTCATGTTAGCTACATTAGGCATACACATTGCCTCATCGAACTTGAGGAACTGAATGTGGGTCTTTGTACCTTGTACCACGATTCGGCCAAGGGGGGTCTCTACAGAGACGCTATACGCATAATCTTGATCAAATACTGTCATTGCTCTATCTCTTGCAGCTAAAAAATAATAAACCCTGTATTATGCGTCTTCCCAAAATACAGGCCTCTTCCTATACAGGCTGCTATTTTTATACAAGCCGTCATGATATCAGGCCAGCACAATGTCTAAATTCTTTTTTAAGGGTCGCATAGAGCTTCCACAAGATTACAGTACTTACAATTACAATACCGATCCAAGCACTAAACATGGCTCTAAGAAGCACCCGGTTAATGTGACCGTTACCTCTGCTGAACGCCAGTCTGAAATTGAATTGATATTGAAGCAGAACAACCTGTTCGCCAATATCACCGTTGATAGTGATGTTGAAGAGAACATTTCTGAATTAGAAGTCGTTCTTAACAAGCCAAGCACGGTTGTATTAGAAAAGACCCCTAACCGCAACGATCCATGTTCGTGCGGCAGTGGTAAAAAATACAAAAAGTGCTGCGCATAACTGTACCACTACAAACAGTCTTGTTAAGCGACACGGATTACGCGCACTTGCTTTATGAAATGCGCGTATTACTCATAGTTTTTCTAGGTGTACTCTTCCTAAATATTCTCTTTCTAAATATTCTCTTTCTAAATACTCTCTTTCTAAATATAGTTTTCAAAAACCGAAGCCCACTCATCATAATGAGAACCGGCATGCTGGCGCAATAATGGGAATAACCAGTTAGCTGCAGCAGGTGCAAGATTAAAGTCGTCATCCAACGGCTCGCTCACATCAGGAAAGTTCAACGCGTGCTGAATGGCACAAGCACACACTAAGTACTGTCCTATCGAATCAGCAACCAGCGCAAAATCCCAACACCCCATTCCTTGCATCGCACTATAAACGGGACTCAACTCTCCCTGCTCAGACGTCTTAACGATAACAGGATCGCCACCTTCGTGGGCAATCAGGAACCAATCATCTTGCCATTTCGCCAATTCACCGGTGAGCTCTGAATACATGTCGGGTTGCCATGAAAGCGCTTCTGGCGGTAATAACTCAATGGGATGGCCAACGCCTTCTAATGTCATACCCTCCTCTGGACAGATAGCATCAATGTACTGAACCAACTCGCTCGGTAAGGTCTTGCCATTCGCATTGCTTTGGACATTTTGAAGAGAGGCCGATACGCAGTGGCCATCAATACTAACTTGGTTTGCGGCAGTAAAAGCCCCTGTGCTTTTTGTACTAAAACCCGCGATTATCGCTAAAGCATCATTCAAATTCATAGTTAGCCGTTCTTTCAAAATTAAGGAAGTTCTCTGTTGAGCGTATTTTAAGTCATTCCCCCTGAGTTTCAAAACCCTCATCGATTACCAGAAGAATAATCAGAAGCAATAGTTAGAAGAAATAGTTAGAAAGTACAGGCATAAAAAAACCGCTGTGAGAAAGATCACAGCGGTTAAGTGTCTCGAAAGACCTATGCATGATTCAAGCTAGAGGCAGGGTTTATATAAACTGCATAAAGCCCTGCCCCAGTAGAAAACACGTGGCTACTGTGCAGAATTTAAAGAAACAACGATAGGACATAACGGGCCACCTCGTGCATTTTTGGTACCTTAAAAAATATAAAAAAATTACAATCAGGATAAATAATGGTATCCCTCAATACGAGCTGAGACTCCAGTACTGTCTCACATAAATGATAACCGCTAGAGGTGCTATTGGTGATCCAAAGGCAGTCTTGAAGAATCAACGACTTTGCGCATAACAAAGCTAGAATGCACACCACTCACCCCTTCAATACGGGTCAGTTTTCCTAATAAAAACTTCTGATAGCCATCCATATCCTTAACAATGACTTTAAGAAGGTAATCGGCACTCGAGCCTGTAATCAGGTAGCACTCTAGGACTTCTGGAAAGCTGGCAACCTGAGACTCAAAATTTTCAAAGCGCTCAGGAGTATGTCGATCCATACTGATTGATAACATGGCGACCAAATCAAGCCCTAACGCTTTTTGATCGAGTACAGCGACGGTTTTTTGAATAATTCCAGATTCTTGCAAAGCCTTCACTCGTCTAGAGCAAGGAGAAGGCGATAAGCCAACTTTTTCGGCCAGATCTAAGTTAGAAATCGCCCCATTTTTTTGCAGCTCATCAAGAATGCGTCGATCTGTACGGTCTAAGGTTAAGACAAAAGAATTTTTAGGTGAATGATTGCCCATTTATCCAATCCCACAACAATAATTATTCAAGCATCCATTAAATCACACAATCTAACCCTTAATACAGATTGTTTATGGCTAATCCAAGGTGTTCAGCCCCCCTTCGTTCGCCGTTACAATTTATATTTTTCTCAAGTGCTTATTACTGTCATACTTATTCAAAATTAGGGACAAAAGTCCAATTAGCGCTAGAGAATAATAAAAGAATGAACGCAACCGCGACCCTTAAAAAGCAAAAGAATGCCTTAATTGCAGATTATGCCATCCGAAGTAATACCAAGGCCTTTATCCAAACCCTCACGACGATCGTGCCTTACTTTGTCTTATTTTATTTAGCCATCGAGAGTCTAAAGCACTCATATTGGCTTGCTGCAGGCATCACTCTGATTCTTACGCTATTCATTATTCGTGTCTTTGTCATGCTGCATGACTGTGGTCATAACTGTTTATATGTAAATCCTCGTGAAAACAAAATTGCCGGTTTTATCTTTGGCGTTCTTTGTGGCGTGCCACAATATGTCTGGTCGAAGCATCACGACTATCATCACTCGACCAACGGGAACTGGGAAAAGTATCGCGGCCCTCTTGCGGTGCTTTCTGTTGATCAATACGCAAAACTGTCAAAAAAGAAAAAACAGTCTTATGTTAATCAGCGTAAATTGAGACTCGCCCCTATGGCCGGTTTCTTATATTTCATATTCAACCCAAGATTCACTTGGATGAAGGGCAGTATTCAGTTTGCAGCGTTCTTCATAAAACAAAAAATCAACAATTTATCTAAGCCAGCCCACGAAATCTCTGCTGAATTCTCAACCAATTATTGGAATACTTGGCAAGAATACCGTCACATGACAGGCAATAATCTAGTGCTTTTAACGGGCTGGGTATTCGCGGCTAGCTACTTTGGTGCAATTGAATTTTTTAGTATCTACATCGTCGCGCTTTCTTTAGCGGGCGCCATTGGCATCGTTTTATTTACCGTTCAACACAACTTTGAAGAGTCTTATGCAGCCAGCAACGATAACTGGGATTACTTCACGGCGACATTAGACGGTACGAGTTTTTTACAGTTGCCTAAATTTTTAAACTGGTTCACAGCGGATATTGCTTATCATCATATTCATCACCTTTCTGCTCGAATTCCTAACTACAACTTAATTAAGTGCCACAATCAGTATCAGCATTTATTTGATAGTGTAAAACGCATCAAGCTCAGCGAAATTCCGCATGCCTTCAAGTACATTCTATGGGATAACCATACCAGTAAAATCATCAGTATTGAGCAATACAAAGCCCGCTATGAGGCTCAACACGAGGCTCCTGCACAGGCATAGCCGCAAGCTGTTTATTAGGCCGAAAATGATGATTTTTCGTCCTAAATAGGGCAGTTTTTATTTTTGTAATTGTTTACACTGACGAAAGCTAAAATAATTATAAAGTGAGTTCTGTTCATGTCGACGACGAACACTGCATTCGATTACATCATTATTGGCGGCGGATCAGCTGGCTGTGTACTCGCTAATCGACTATCTGCCGATCCAGCCAACCGCGTTTGTTTGCTAGAGACAGGCCCCAGTGATCAGACTCCTCTGATCTCGATGCCTTTTGGTGTTGTTGGCCTGATGGATAGCAAAAAATACAATTGGATGTTTAACTCACAGCCAGAACCTAGCCAAAATGATCGCGTCATTTATTGCCCTCGCGGCAAAGTTCTGGGGGGAAGCAGCTCTGTTAATGCCATGCTTTATACCCGAGGAACGCCAAGCGATTACGATCACTGGGCGAGCCTAGGCAATGAAGGCTGGGGCTATAAAGATATCCTTCCTTATTTCAAATCAACACAGCATCAAGAACGCGGCGCTTCAGAATACCATGGCAACGAAGGCGAACTTAATGTTGCTGAAGGACGCTCAAATCACCCTCTTGGCAAGACCCTATTAGAAGCATGCAACCAAGCTGGTTATACCAATAACAGCGACTTTAATGGTGTCCAGCAAGAAGGCGTTGGCTATTACCAAGTTACCCAAATTAATGGCGAACGTTGCAGTGCAGCCCGTGCATTTTTACATCCCGTATCACAGCGCCAAAACTTAACGATTATTACCGAAGCTCGAGTCGCACGGATATTGACTAAGAATAACGTAGCAACAGGGGTTGAGTATCAAAAGGATGATCAACGACATACCCTAGAAGCAAGCAAAGAAGTCATCTTATCGGCGGGGGCATTCTGCTCCCCTCAATTACTGATGCTATCAGGTATTGGCCCTGAAGATGAGCTCAAACAGCAGGGAATTCCCGTTGTAAAGAATCTCGCAGGGGTCGGTAAAAACCTACAAGAACACATCGACATTATTACCGTTAATAAAAGCACTAAAGCAAATGCAGTCGCCTTACGCCCCATTGGTATGCTAAAAATCTTAAAAGATATTTGGCTTTATATCAGCCAACGAAAAGGTTTTCTCACCACCTCGATTGTAGAAACAGGTGGGTTTATCAAATCAAAACCTGAGTTCAAAGACCCTGACATGCAATTGCAGTTTATTCCCTTGGTGATGGAAGATCATGGGCGCAAAAAATCGACGCTGCTGACCTATGGCTACTCTTTGCATAACTGTTTATTACGTCCTAAAAGCCGCGGCAAAGTCAGCCTGCTTAATAGCGACTTTCGTAGCGACCCTAGAATCGAACTGAATATGCTGAGCCACCCAGATGATCTAGCGGCGATGGTCGAAGCGGTAAAGATTAATTTAAACATCTTTGCTCAACCTGCTTTTGATGATTTCCGTGGGAAATCTATTTTTCCTAAACAAAAGCACCCAACGGATAAAGAAATCGAAGAATTTGTTAAAAACAAAGCCAATCACGTTTACCACCCTGTAGGCACCTGCAAAATGGGCAGTGATAGCGAAGCCGTCGTTAATGACCGCCTTCAAGTACATGGCATAAAGTCATTACGAGTGGTCGACGCTTCTATTATGCCGACACTTGTGGGTGGTAATACAAACGCTCCTACCATCATGATTGCCGCAAAAGCGGCTGATATTATTTTAGCCGATCATTGCTAGATTTAAGTATTTTCAGACACCAAAAGGTGTCTGAAAATACTTAAGCGCAACATTAACCTCAAAAAAGCTAAAATATTAAAATATAATTGCCACCTCAGTTAAAAACACCTAACAATTTGCCATCTTTCTCCCCTTCTTTGCACTTATAGTTAATACATCAATTAGATAACTCTTTTTATATATTTTAGGTGCCCCAATGAGCCAGGTTCAGACACGTCGTTTCGATCATAAAAAGTATCAATCTTTCCAGCAAAGCATGCCTGCATTGAATATGGAAAATCGCCAATGGCCGAGCAATCGCATTGTTCAAGCGCCGCAATGGTGTGCAGTTGATCTTCGTGATGGAAACCAAGCATTGATTGAACCAATGTCAGTAGTGCAGAAGCAAAAGATGTGGCATTTAATGGTAAAAATGGGCTTTAAGCACATTGAGGTCGGATTTCCGTCTGCGTCACAGCCTGATTTTGATTTTGTGCGCTGGTTAATCGAAGAAAACCAAATTCCTGACGACGTTACGATTCAAGTATTGACTCAAGCTCGTGATGAATTGATTGAACGTACTTATCAGTCCTTAGTGGGGGCTTCACGCGCCATTGTTCATGTTTATAACTCAACGTCTCCGGTGCAACGTGAGAAAGTATTTGCTTTAGATAAGCAAGGTATTATCGATATTGCGATTAAAGGCGCTGAAAAAGTAAAGAGTGAAGCCAAGAAGTTTCCAATGACGCAGTGGACATTTGAATACTCCCCAGAAAGCTTCTCTAGCACAGAAACCGATTTTGCTATCGACGTATGTAATGCCGTAATCGATGTGTGGCAGCCAACCGCCGATAATAAAGCCATTATAAACTTACCTGCCACCGTAGAATGCGCAGGCCCTAATGTCTTTGCTGATCAAGTTGAAACGTTCTGCAACGGTGTGAAGCAGCGTGAGAACATTATTATTTCCATTCATACACACAATGATCGAGGTTGCGCCGTCGCCGCTGCAGAAATGGCTATTTTAGCCGGTGCTGATCGTATTGAAGGCACCTTAATGGGTAACGGCGAACGCACGGGTAACATGGATTTGGTCACTATGGCGATGAACTTATACAGCCAAGGGATTGATCCTGAAATAGATTTGTCCATTGCTGATGAAGTCGTTGCTACGGTTGAAGAATGCACCCAAATTAAAACGCACCCTCGCCATCCGTGGTTTGGTGAATTGGTCTACACCGCGTTTTCTGGCAGCCACCAGGATGCCATTAAAAAGTGCTTATCAATTCAAGAAGTCAACGATACTGAAGCGGCCGCTCAAAATAAACAAAGCCAATGGGATGTTGCTTATTTGCCGATCGACCCAAGAGATTTAGGGCGCGACTACCAGTCTGTTATCCGCGTCAATAGCCAGTCGGGCAAAGGCGGTGTTGCTTACATTATGGAATCTGAGTTCGGTATAAGTTTGCCACGTTGGATGCAAATAGAATTAAGCCGAGCAGTGCAAGAGTACAGCGTGAAACACAGCTGCGAAGTGGATAATAAAACTATTTATACTATTTTTCAGCAGCACTTTATTCATGTTGGCCACCATTACCAGCAGCAATATCAGGTCTTAGGTTACGAGGTGCATAAGCAAGGAGAACAAGAATCGATTCAAGCCAGTATTTGTGATGGCAGTGTCCATGGCGAAACAGAAACCATTCATGGACAAGGAAAAGGCGTTATTTCTGCATTGAGCGATGGTTTACACAAAACATTGGGAATTGATTTTCAAGTTCAACATTTTGACCAAATTGCGTTGAGTAAAGGCACCAATGCGGTCGCGATGGCTTTTGTTCAAGTTAAAATTAATAACCGAAAATACGTCGGGGTTAGTCAACATCAAGATATTATGACCGCAACGATAAACAGTGTTTTAGCGGCCATCAATAGCTATATTGATGCTAAAACGCCTGCTTAGGAATCATATCTGTTAAAAGGCCAATCATACTAGGCATACATAAAGCGCTTTAAATAGTTAAATTTTATTTAAAGCGCTTACCAAATTTTCAACCCGAATAGGTTTAGATAAATGGTCTGAAAAGCCAACCTCTTGCGCTCTGATTTTACTTTCTTTTGTTGCATCCGCCGTCAGTGCAAAGATTGGAATATGCTCAAAACCCGCAAGCTTTCTGATCGCTGCTGTTGCAGTATAGCCATCCATTACTGGCATTTGGCAATCCATTAAAATAGCATCGTAACTATTCTGCTGTACCTTCTCGATCGCCTCTTCACCATTAACAACAATATCAGCGGTAATACCTAAATTGGTTAAAATAGCCCCTATGACAAGTTGATTTATTTCATTATCCTCTGCGACTAATAGATGCATCCCCTGCACAGACAATAATGGATGGTTATCAGTTTTACTTTCAGGCGGTGTATTTATTTGATCTTTAACGTTGTTATGATTAGCTTTTGATATATTTGAAGCGACCCTAGGCTGTTTAATATCCTTTGAATCCAAGGTGCTTAATGCCTTAGCTGGCGGTTCATAACCCTCATCTGCGCATGCGATGTAACAGTTGAAAATAAATTCAGAACCACCTCCTTCGTTATCTCCAATGGTTATACCACCTCCCATTAGTCGACTTAATTCTTTTGATAAGGCTAACCCTAAACCTGTTCCACCAAATTCTCGGGATGTATTTTCATCAGCCTGTGTGAAAGCAGAAAATAGTTTTTGCTTAACCTTATCACTGATACCAATACCACTGTCTTGGACTTTTATCGTAACTTGATACTTAGAAGCGTTAATTTTATTCGTTTCTGCAGTGACATGAACAAACCCATTTTTGGTAAATTTTATCGCGTTGCTGCAAAGATTAACGACGACCTGCTCAAATCTAGTCTGATCGCCTTTAAAGTACAGGTCATGCGGTATATCGCTAATTAATTTCCATTCTAGCCCTTTCGCTTCAGCCTGTATTAAGAACACACTACTAAGGCGGTGAAGACTCTGATGAATATCAAAATTTTCATGTGAAAGTAAAAGTTTATCAGCCTCTACTTTTGAAATATCTAATATATCGTTGACAATATTTAACAAGAGGTCCGATGATATTTCTATATTTTCTAAATAATACTTAATGGTTTCAAAATCATTAGAATCCCTAGCCAGCTGTGAAAAACCTATGACGGCATTCATTGGAGTTCGAATTTCGTGACTCATATTGGCTAAAAATCGGCTTTTGGCCGAGTTGGCTAAATTTGCCTCATGCATTGCTAGCTTTAATGATTTGGTTTTCTCAGCAACTTGCTTATTTAAGTCTAACTGCCGACTGTTCATCATTAAAATAAACAGCATAATAAATGACACGGTAATAATTTCTACGAAATACAAAAGCAAATAAGATTGATTTTGTTGCTACAATAAATATTGTTTATTAACGTGTAAATATAAGTCCCACTTTTTTCCAGAAAAATTAAATTCAATTTTTTCGGCTGACTCATTGGTTTTTAATAAATTTACACTGCGATTATTCGCTGCATCATGACTAAAGCTCTTATTGTCAGATCCGCTAGTATCAGAGCCGATATTGGAAGAAAACCAATGATCTTTACCTGCCTCATAAAGTTCATAGTTATATCGATCATAATCTTCCAGACCTAACGCATTAACAATCATATCCTCTACTAAGAATACGCCTGTTACAAAGCCTCTGAGTAATTTTTCGCTATTATAGATAGGAAAGAACATCAAATATGCAGGCTTTCTAACGGTTGATTGCACAAGACTAATTATTGGAGTTACTTGTGCTTGAAAGCTACTACTGGCTTTATTTAACGTATTCTTTCTATCTACGTTAGAATACACATTAAACCCAATCGCCTTTTCATTATTTGCTTCAGGAGAAATAAAGCGCACATAAACAATAGGATCATTTGCTGATAAAGCATTACCCTTTATTATCACTTCTTTTCCATAGATGTCATTCAATTCTCGCTGATGTTGTATCTTATCTTTTTGAGTAATTACAGGATTCCATGACATCGCGGCGATGGTTGGATACTTATGAGTTAGCTCATAAACAATTTCATTAAAATTATTGCGCGTTACATCCTCTGTTCTCTGTATATAACTTGCGAGGTTATGAAGTTGAACCGTACTATTGTTTAGCTCACCGTAGAACCCCTTTTCTATACTTGTTATTTCACGTTGTGTTGTTTCCGTAATATTTTTGTTCGTAATATTAATAAAGATCCCTGTTATTAATAATACGGCTATAAAGAGTAATCCAGAGGTAGATAAAAATAACAGTCGCGAACGTCTTATCTCCACTCCAGAAGAGGCCAACCCAATAAAACTAAACAACAGTGGCGCAATTAATAATGTCCCTAACGAATCCCCAAGCCACCAGTAAAAGAAATTCGTCCAATAGTGCCCTATATCATAAGCTGCACTGAATACACTCAATGAGAACGAACCAATACTGGCTGATATTAAGTTGACAATAATTCCGATAAATACAATGAAATAGAAGTTTTTAAGATGAGAAGTTTGCTTTAAGGGGTGCCCCAACCAATACCTTAATAAAGCACTGCCAACAACCGCCTGTAATGTTGCACCAATGGAAATAAGATAAATACTTAAGGTTTGGTTTATTAACAATCCTTTTGAATCATCGATATCAAGTATCAAATAATTAAAAATAAACGCGGCAATAAATACCGCTGGCACAAAGCGCCACCACCAGATATAGCATCCAACCAGTGCAATACCCGCTGGCATCCAAATGGGTACAATAATGGATTGGAACGAGTAATTAAATAATAGATACCCAACTACGATATACGCGACGAAAAACGTAAGATACAAGCCAATGGAATAAACAGGTTTTTCAAAACGTATCATGTAAACAGACCCACTTAGCCGTTGCATCTAAACTTATAGTTTAGGCTAGCAAAAGCTATTGTGCTGTGAATCGTTAAGCTTTTAATCCAGAAAGTTGCTTAAGTTGGTTTAGTGTCCCCAATCTTTGGTCAATCTGTTTAATTGCCTGTTTATAGCTGGGTCTTAAATGCTTCTTTAGGTGCATCGTTGCTTCTTTATGCCCAATGCCTTTTAAGCGACAAAATAACGCCAAAGTAAAAACACTATCCAGTTCAGTAAGCGCAGGCTGACGATTGGCCATCGCGTTATAACAAGAGCCGCAGCCACCACGGAAGGTATAGGCCGAATTACTCAATAAAACACCAAAACCCATCATACTGGCCAATACTTCGCTAGCTTCAGCAAAAAACTGCATCCCTCCAGGTGGCGGCAGCGTTGATTGAATAATCAAGTGCTGAGCAATCACATGTGCATAACTGGCACTCATGTCTTCTGGCTTCAAGGTCTGCTGTGGATTATAAAAAACAAATAACGGTTGCTCTGTCATTATTACCGGAACTTCCATGCCATAGACATCTGCCCTGCCTGCTGTCATGGAAGCGTCTGCTGAAGAGCGTTCTGGAAATGAATTACGGTGAATAAGCGCTAACGCATCTTGAGGCGCTGGCTGCACCTGACATTCACTATCGACATCACGTTCAATCAACGACTTCAGCAGAAAAGGCCAATGACGTAATCCTGAATAACGCAGCGTATGGCGGAAGATGTTTTGCGCCTTTTCATCAACACTGGTGACTAAGCCAGGGAAAAATTCATTGGTGGGTGTGACTAAGCGGGTTCGATTAAAAAACTCTTCATGATCAAAGTTTTGTAAGACCCACGCCACCGTCGTGAATATAAAATCAGCACTGCCTTCATCCACAAGTGGCTTAGGCTTAAAAAGATTTAAAAAGAAGCGTGGGCTTAACATCGCAGGGGCTGGACTTGGCATGTGGTTCTCTGGTTTTAACTCTAGGTTTAATATTCGAAGCGACTAACATACCATAGACTGAACTTAGACAATAAAGATGCCCAGCATGACCTACTTACCCGCAATTGAAATTGAGCCACCTACTGACGCCAGCGCTAGTATCATCTGGCTTCATGGGCTGGGCGCTAGCGGTGATGATTTCGCCGCCCTAGTACCAGAACTGAAAAAGATGCTGGGGAATACCTTTAATCCTATTCGCTTCATTTTCCCTCATGCCGCAGAGATTCCTGTCACGGTGAATGGTGGATACTCGATGCCTGCTTGGTACGATATTTTAGATATGCCCACCCATACCGCAGCCGGTGAAAGTGCAGAGCGCCAGGTCAATCAAGACCAGCTATTAGCCTCAGTAAACGATATTCATCATTTAATCGATCGTGAAATATCACGAGGCATTAAAAGCGAACGTATACTCATACTAGGCTTCTCTCAAGGCGGTGCAGTAGCCTATCACGCAGCGTTGACTTACCCGCATACCTTAGCGGGTTTAGCCGGGCTTTCGACCTATTTCCCGACACTCACCGCACCGCATGGTTTCAGCAGTAGCGAGCAGAATAAAAACATCGACATTCAAATTTACCACGGCAGCCAAGACCCCGTTGTAAACGAAAGTTTAGGGCTAAAAGCTCAGGCTGACTTGGTTAACTTAGGCTACCAAACTCAATATCACCGTTACCCGATGGAGCATCAAGTTTGTTTTGAGCAAGTGCAAGACATCGCTCACTGGATTGAGTCTAAACTGCCTTAGCACTCACTGTTTATAGACTCAATGCTTACTAGATGGACAGCTGCTTATAGACTCACCGCTTATTTAGATAGACAGCTACTTGAGTCTACTAGCTGTTTGAGCTAGTTTTTTTGAAAGACCAATAAGCGGTTATTAGCAGGCATGGTTAAATTTTCACATAACTGCAAATCGTGATCATTCGCCAACTGCTCAAGAGCCGCTAAATCTTTAATCCCCGCCAGTGAATTCACGCACGTTTTAAGCCATTCATCGAGCCGAGCATTACCTTCGCTGGTAAACGCCCCATTAACATTTACAGGGCCATACATCATAAACAGCCCATCCACGGGCAATAGACGACTAATACCGGCAAACATATTGTCTACGCTAGCTTGCGCAATGTAATGCACGGTATTAGCACTAAAAACATGATCAACCTTAATATCTACCGCAGGCCAAGGCCAAGCTTGATCAACATCCAATAAAATCGGCGCGAGTACATTATTTAACTCAGCCTCATTTATCCACAACTTCATGCCATCATGATGCTGGGGAAGATCACTCGGTTGCCAGGTAATGTGTGGTAACTCTTTCGCACAAAATACCGCATGTTGACCAGTGCCACTGCCAATTTCTAATAAGCGAGCAGGACTTGTCAGTCGTTCTTTTAGCGCTTCTGCAATAGGTGCTTGGTTTCGTAAGCACGCTTCTGATATCGGTTTATTCATTAGAATTTTTCACAACAGTATTCATAATTGTTAGTGGATAAGCCATCGCCTAAAATCAGCAAATAATGATAGGCTTCTTTAATTAAGCATTCAGTAACGATCTGTTACAACCCACCCTTCTTTAAGCACTAAAATAACACTTAAGAGTGATAGAGCTATGACTATTTCATGCGTATGTTGAGTAATCACAAAATAATATAAAGCGACGTATTTATAAAAATTTAAACCTAAGAATTCAATCTCAAAAATAATAAATCAATAAGGTAACACAGCCATGCTAGGTAATATGATGGATAGCCCACTACTCATTTCTGGGTTAATCGAACACGCAGCCTCTACCAATCCCGATAGCGAAATTGTCAGTCGACGCTGTGAGACCGACAGTGCAGGAAGTAGTATTCACCGTTACACAATGCGAGACGCTGCAAAGCGCTCAAAGCAAATCGCCAACGCCTTACTCAAGCTAGGGGCTAACCCTGCCGATCGCATTGCTACTTTAGCATGGAATAATTATCGCCACTTTGAACTTTATTTTGGTGTGTCAGGTATCGGTTCTGTATTACATACTATCAACCCACGGCTGTTCCCAGAACAGCTGGTTTATATCATTAACCACGCCGAAGATCGTTGGATCTTTGTTGATCTGACGTTTGTGCCTTTATTAGAATCCATTCAAGATCAAATTACCTCCGTAGAAGGCTTCATCATCCTGGCTGACTCAGCCAACATGCCAGAGACGAGCCTTAAAAATGCCATTTGCTACGAAGACTTAATCGAGTCGGCCAGTGATCAATTAGAATGGCCTCATTTTGATGAAAATTCAGCAGCCTGCCTATGCTATACCTCGGGCACCACAGGCAACCCAAAGGGCGTTTTGTACAGCCATAGATCAACCTTGTTACATGCCCTTTCTGAAATCAGCCGTGAAGCCTTAGGCATATCAAGCTTATCTTGCGTACTACCCGTTGTGCCCATGTTCCACGTTAATGCTTGGGGCGTGCCGTATGCCGGTGCGATGACAGGAGCCAAGTTAGTATTCCCTGGCCCAGGTATGGATGGTGCATCGTTATGGGAGCTTATCGATGCTGAGCAACCTGATTTACTATTAGGCGTTCCGACCGTGTGGCTAATGCTGCTGAACCATATGGATGAGATTGGTAAAACACTCGATTCAGTCAAAAATGTCGTGGTTGGCGGCTCTGCTGCACCACTTTCGATGATTAAGAAGTTTGATCAAGTACATGATGCGTTCTTAATCCACGCTTGGGGCATGACCGAAATGTCTCCACTAGGAACATCGAACGTTAAAACCGCTAAAATGGACAACATGCCGCTTGAAGAACGCTATAAGCTGCAACAAAAACAAGGCCGCCCTGTATTTGGTGTAGAAATGAAAATTGTCGATGATAGTGGCCAAAGCCAGCCTCACGATGGGGTAACCTTTGGACGCTTATTGGTACGCGGCCCATGGATTATTAAGCAGTACTATAACAATGACGATATGAGCAGTTTTGAAAATGGCTGGCTAGATACCGGAGATGTCGCCACCATTGATGAAAATAATTATTTAGGCATTGTTGATCGTTCAAAAGACGTGATTAAGTCTGGGGGAGAATGGATCAGTTCAATTGATCTTGAAAATGCGGCCGTCGGCCATCCTGATGTTGTTGAAGCCTGTGTCATTGGCGTCGCCCATGAAAAGTGGGATGAGCGTCCGTTATTACTCGCCATCATGAAGCCAGGTTCAGCTTCCACCCCTGAAAGCATTAAAGAGTTCTTAAGTGATAAAGTGGCAAAATTCTGGCAACCCGACGAAGTGATTTTTGTCGAAAGTTTGCCACATACCGCAACCGGAAAATTACTAAAAATTAACTTAAGAAAAGAATACCAAGACTATTTATTAAATCGTTAATCACGATCAGTAATTAGCCATCAAAACCCTAACAGCTGCCAAGCCTCAGGAAAATCGTCATCACGTATTACGATATCCTGAGTCTCGGGCTGCTCTTCATTATTCCCTGCATTACACCAAAGATTGGACAGCTGTATTTCGTAAGCGTGTAATAAGTGATGCGGCGTCATTAATTGTTCATGGTCGACTTCGGTTAAGGTTTTTTGCAACCGTTTTAAATAGAAACTACCCTGATTACTGTAAATTTTATCGCCAACAATAGGATGGCCGAGATGGGCTAGTTGCGCACGTATTTGATGTTTTCGCCCTGTAAACAACTCACACTCAAGTAATGAATATTCCACACCCTCTTTAACGTGGCTCGTTAAAACGTTAAATCGCGTACGGCTTTTTTTACCTTCTCCTGAAGGCACAACATGCATTTGACTGCGAATCGCCGTGCCTCCTGCTTGCTCATCCAGAGTCGCAAGATCACAACAGTAATCGTTAATAACCCAATCTGGTTTACCCTGAACAACGGCGCGATAAAGCTTACGCTTAATTAGCTGATCTAACTGAGATTGATACTGACGGGCCATACTATTATTTTGTGCAATTAAAATCAGACCTGAGGTTTCGAGGTCTAAACGATGTAACAAATGTGCATCTGGCCAAGGACTTTCACGGCGCAATAATTGAATCAGAGTATTGTAAACATTACGCGTGGTTCGATTAACGGGAAGGTTGGCAGGTTTATGAATGGCGGCGATGTCAGCATTCGACCAAATAAGTGACCAAGCATCATCAACATCTGCTTCTTGGTAATCATCAATGCTGTAGCTCACGACCTGACCGAATAGCAGTACGACATCCTGATGAACGGTAATACCATCGAGTTGGATATTACCCTGCTCTCCCGCTAATAACCCTTGCCATTGCTCGGGTTGTAAATAGGGAATTGCAGGGTATAAGCAAGCTAATAGCAGTGTATTCGCTTGCTTTTTTGAGACGGTAAAAGAGAACGTAGCGTTCATGATGTCAGCGGCTCTTTATCACAGCTCAACTTAAAACAGCTTAAGCTTTAACGGCTAAAGTTTTAACAGCTCAGACTAATCTTCAATTTCATCTGAATCTGATGCAACGTCTTCTTTTGGCTTGTGTGCTTCAGCTCGAGCCAAGATCACTAGATAAAACTCAGTGAGTTCTTGCTCAACTGCGCCATCAATACGCTTATTGATTTCTGACGGATAAATATCCTCAGCAACCTCAGCAGTAGCGCCAAACTGGCAATCAAATGCCCAGTAGTCAGTACCTTCTGGTAACGTTTTTCTACGCTCTCGGCCAAGATACTTTTTCACTTCGTGCTTAATCGATTCGACTAAACGAGCGGGCTTAATTTTAGGGTGGGTTAACGCGAACGTTTTTTTCATGGAATACCTACAGATGTGCATCGCTGATGCAAATGCTTCAATCAACGATTAAAGCAGCATTCTACATGGATAGGCGGCAGATAACTGCTACTTTTCGTAATTAACTGCCAGCACTTTTTTCCCAGCCTGGGATTAATATAGCGGTTACTGCGTTAAATCAATGATTTTCCATACGCAATTAGCTATCATTCTCAAATAGACATGCGGAATGATATTTATGACCATTCAATTTTCACAGCTCAAGGTTGGCGATAGCGCGATTATCGACGAATGCCGAGTCAACTCAGATACTGCAACTTCCTCTTCACAAGTTCAGCGCTTAATGATGCTAGGCCTAACCCCCGGCACGCGCTTTAGCGTAGTAAGAGTTGCGCCTTTGGGCGACCCTATCGAAATAAAATTACGCGGTTTCAGTTTAAGCCTTCGTCGCGAAGAAGCACTAGGCCTTTGGGTAAAATTACTATGACACAGAAAAAGAGCACCATCGCGTTAATCGGTAACCCCAACTGCGGTAAAACCACCCTATTTAATACCTTAACCGGAGCCCACCAGCGCGTCGGTAACTGGCCTGGCGTTACCGTTGAACGTAAAAGTGGTGAATATAAGCACGCCGATACCGAATACGAAGTTATCGATTTACCGGGTACTTATTCGATCAATTCAGACTTCACGGGTACAAAATACGCACTGAATAAAGGAGCTAGCAACAACGGTGATCAAGTTCATGGAAACAACGTTCTTGAAGACAACGTTCTTAAAGACAATGTCCATGGAGACAATGGCGATTCAATCGATGAGCAAATCGCCCAACAGTTTATTCGTAACAAAGAAGCTGACCTCATCATCAACGTGCTTGATGCGTCGAGCTTAGAACGTGGTTTATATCTAACGTCACAACTGTTTGATAGTGGCACCCCGATGATCGTCGCCCTCAATATGATCGACGTTGCCCATAGCAAAGGCATGCACCTTGATCATCAAGCGCTGGCTGAAGAGCTTGGCTGCCCAGTAGTACCGTTAGTAGCCAGTAAAGGGGATGGTTTAATCACCTTAATGGACAGCATTGAAAACCGTTTACTTAAGCCCCCCGCTCAACAGCGCACGCTAAATTTTAGTGATAACGCCATGATGAGCGAACCCGCATTAATTCAAGCGCGTTATGAATGGGTTGATCAGGTTTGCCAAAAAGCCATGACCTTAAGTGAGAAGAAAACTAAAACCCTCAGTGAATACATCGATGACATCGTTTTAAATCGTATCTTAGCCTTACCGATTTTTATGGGTGTGATGTATTTATTGTTTATGTTTGCGATTAATGTCGGCAGTGCATTTATTGATTTTTTCGATATCAGCGCAGGGGCATTATTTGTTGAAACCCCACGCTGGTTATTACAAAGCATTAATGCCCCCGATTGGCTAACGGCTTTAATTGCCGATGGTATTGGCGGCGGCGTGCAATTGGTGGCGAGTTTTATCCCCGTGATCGCCGCGTTGTTTTTATCGCTGTCATTTTTAGAAGACGTGGGCTTTATGGCTCGTGGCGCGTTTATTATTGATCGCTTTATGCGCGCACTGGGCTTACCCGGAAAAGCCTTTGTTCCACTCATCGTCGGCTTTGGCTGTAACGTCCCATCGGTTATGGCTGCGCGTACATTAAACAAAGAAGGGGATCGCTTAATCACCACGCTCATGGCGCCCTTTATGTCATGTGGCGCTCGCTTAACCGTGTATGTTTTATTTGCTTCAGCATTCTTTGTCGATAACGGTGCAACGGTGGTTTTTGCTTTATATTTAACCGGTATTCTCGTGGCGATATTAAGCGCCTTTTTAGTTCGTCGCTTAATTCTACCGGCCAGTGATAGCAGCTTTATTATGGAGCTGCCACCGTATTTATTACCCACCTTCCGTAACTTGTTTATGCATACTTGGCACCGTTTAAAAGGCTTTGTGCTACGTGCTGGTAAAGCCATTGTGGGTGTCGTGATTATTCTGAACGTCTTAAATTCTTTAGGCACCGATGGCAGCTTTGGTAATCAAAACCAAGAAGATTCAGCGCTGAGTGAAATCGGGCGTTTCTTAACCCCTGCCTTTACGCCGATGGGAATCGAGCAAGATAACTGGGCTGCTACCGTGGGAATTTTTACGGGTTTGTTTGCGAAAGAAGTCGTCGTCGGTACGTTAGATGCGCTTTATACCACCAGCGATAATAGCGACGAAGAATTTAATTTACTAAACAGTCTGCAAGATGCCGTGATGTCGATCTCAACCAACCTTACCGACGTTGCCAATAACTTAGATGATCCATTAGGTATAAAAATGGGTGACCTAAGCGATACCGAAGGGGTTGCACAAGCACAAGAAATTGCCAGCAGTACCATTGGTGTTATTCAGCAAAAATTCCACGGCCAATGGGGCGCGTTTGTGTACTTGTTATTTATCTTATTGTACATGCCTTGCGTCGCAACCTTAGGTGCTATCGTGAAAGAACACGGCGCGTATTGGGCAGGTTTTAGTATGCTGTGGTCGTTCAGTGTGGCGTATGTATTAGCCGTTTGCTTGTACCAAGGGGTTACTTGGGCAGAGCATCCTACAAGCTCACTAATGTGGATTGTTGGCTTATCGGTTTGGCAAGTTGTTATGACGATATTGCTATTCAGAAGTGGTAAGAAACAAGCGAGTAAAGAGAACTTGATTCCTATGGTGGAGATTAACTAATAAATGTAAAAAAAGAGGCCATAAAAGCACACCGCTCTTATTGCCTCTTTTTGTTTGAACGATCGAATTAGCCGTGATCGAGTCGGTAGTAGTTGAACCCTAGTACGGACTCAATGCTTTTCTATTGAAAAACATTAGCCTTCAGCCTTTTCGCAATTTCTTCAATCGCCAGCTGGGCGCGTACGCTATTGCCCGCGGCATCAACCGGTGGAGAAAACGCTGCAATACCATACTTGCCAGGCATTACCGCAATAATGCCGCCACCCACGCCGCTTTTTGCTGGTAGTCCAACCTTGTATAACCACAAGCCAGAATCATCATATAATCCTGAGGTTGCCATCACCGCGAGCAGCTTTGGTACATTTTCTGCCTTTACCGCTTCTTTTTTAGTCATGGGATTAATACCCGCGTTTGCATAGGTTGCGCCCATAATCGCCAGCTCTTCGGTATTCACTCCCACAGAACACATGCGCGTATATAGATCGACGCTTACTTCTATGTCGTCATATAAGCGACCATAGTTACTTAATAGGCGTGCGATACTTTGGTTTTTAACGTTGGTATCGGTTTCTGATTTATAGATATTTTTTTGTACCTTTAAATCTGTGCCAGTAAAGTTCTCTAAATTACTCTCGATAATGTTCCACTTCTGCTTGGCATTTTTAGCTTTAATCAAACTCACGGTAGCAATCGCACCCGCATTGACTAATGGATTAACCGATCGCTCTTCATTTAGCTCAATCGCCATAATAGAGCTGAAGGGTAACCCTGTGGCATTCACCCCAATTTTATCCACAACCACTTGATCACCTTGCTGGTTCATTAGCGCTGCAAGGTTAAAAGCCTTAGCAATGGATTGAATTGAAAAGGAGTGATCTTTATCACCCGCAGAGTATTTTTTACCATCGGCGGTAACGATACTAATAGCGAATAAATCAGAATCTACGGCGGCGAGTGCGGGAATGTAATCGGGATTTTTGCCTTCATTATGGGAGGCAAACTGTTTATGAACATCATTTACCAGTTGCTGTAGATCCACTTCGGCCGCGTGTAACGGCGAAGACAGCATAAATAAGCTGATAAAAAGTACGACAAATCGTTGGGTCATTAAAGTTCTCATCATTCATCCTTCCTTTTGCTTTCTGTTAAGTTAGTTCAATTCAGTTAGTTCAATTAAGTGGGTACTATGCCTTCTCTAAGAGTCCGTGCCTCATGGTACTTTTCACAGCCTAAGCCTTATATACAGTACGTAAAGCCTTCAGATACAGTCCAGCTTAGCCAAAGACTGGCATTTTAAAAGGTGATAGTTTTATCTTTTAAAGTTCTTTCTTTATTGGGCAGTAAGGTTGAATTTCATACGCGCTTAGTTCGCCCCCCATTTTTACTTAATACACTAAAATAAATGCACTAAAAATAGCCTTTAAAAACAAAAATATCATAAAAAAATAATCAAGCCAAAATCAGTCATAACACGCCTTCGCTACTATTATAAGACACAAAAAGACGGCTATTTCTGCGATACTCTCAATCTAAGAATAAGTGAACTACAATTGAAGTCATTAATGATAAAAGATCACCAATCCAATTCGGTCAAACCCGCGTATAAGATTGAAGCATTGAACAATTATTGGTTAAATGCCAAATGAGGTTGGCCTTGGGTGTATTGCCTTGACGTATCACTTATAAAAGAAGCATCTTTGAGAAACATCATCGAGCGTTTTATAAGAAGGCTCCCCAGTACTCAGCACACCTCTTTTATTAATATCAGCATGCCGTTATAAGCATGCCACTCTTAAAACAATATAAATCAATTAACTGAAAATAAGGGGTCTTTATGACTACCACAACTTGGGCCGTGCTATTAATCGTAGCATTAATCGGCTTAGCTTATAAAAAAGCTAATTTGAAAGTTTCTACCTTAGTAACCGCAGCAATTACCCTTACTGCGTTCTTCGCTGATGCTGCTACTGGCTTTGTTGTCAGCGCTGCTATTTTTGCGGCCGCATTTGGCGTACTCAGTCTTTCGTCTTTCCGCGCTAATACTATCACTCGTCCTATTTTCGCTATCTATAAAAAGATTCTGCCAGAGATGTCAGAAACTGAATCAACGGCTCTAGAAGCCGGTACGGTTTGGTGGGACGGCGAATTATTCGCGGGGAAGCCTAATTGGCAGAAACTGTTGGATCACCCAAATCCACAGTTGCGCCCAGACGAGCAAGCCTTCTTAGATAACGAAGTTGAAACTTTGTGCTCTATGATCAACGAATACGACATTAAAGAAACCGGCGATATGCCTGTTGAGCTTTGGGATTTCATCAAGACCAACCGTTTCTTCGCCATGATTATTCCAAAAGAATACGGTGGTTTAGAATTCTCTGCACAAGCTCAGTCTGCGGTTCTACAGAAGCTTTCAGGTCTTTCTAGTACGGTATTGTCTACCGTCGGTGTTCCTAACTCATTAGGCCCTGGCGAGCTGTTATTGAAGTACGGTACGGATGAACAAAAAAATCACTATTTACCTCGCTTAGTTGATGGTCGTGAGATCCCTTGTTTTGGTCTAACAGGCCCACGCGCTGGTTCTGATGCGACGTCTTTGCCAGACACAGGTGTTGTGTGTAAAGGCATGTGGGAAGGTAAAGAAGTTCTAGGTCTTAAAATGAACTTCAACAAACGTTATATCACCCTTGCGCCAGTTGCGACGGTTGTTGGTTTAGCGTTCCGTATGTTTGACCCTGAAAAACTATTAGGTGATAAAAACGACATCGGTATTACCGTTGCATTATTACCACGCGAACTTGAAGGCATGGAAATCGGCAATCGTCATAACCCAATTGGTTCTCCGTTCATGAACGGCCCAATCTTTGGTAACGATGTTTTCATTCCATTAGATTTCATCATTGGTGGCGCGAAGAACGCTGGCCAAGGTTGGAGAATGCTGGTTGAGTGTTTATCGGTTGGTCGTTGTATCACGCTACCATCTTCTGGTGCTGGCGGTGGTAAGTATGCAATCGGTACAGCCGGTGCTTATGCCCGAATTCGTCGTCAATTTGGTATTCCGATTTCTAAATTGGAAGGTGTACAAGAGCCTCTAGCGCGTATCGCCGGTAACTCTTACATCAACGCAGCAGCGGCTCGTGTAACGGCCATCTCGATTGATAACGGTGAAAAGCCTTCTGTACCTTCTGCTATTTTGAAGTACAACCTCACTGAATCCGCTCGTCAGCTATCCATTGATAGCATGGACATTCATGGTGGTAGCGCGATTATGCGTGGCCCATCGAACTATGTTGAATCCGGTTATTCTTCTGTTCCTGTGGCGATTACGGTAGAAGGCGCAAACATTCTAACCCGTACTATGATCACCTTTGGTCAAGGCGCGATTCGTTGTCACCCATTCGTTTTACCAGAAATGAATGCGGCGAAAACTAATGACATTAAAGCGTTTGATAAAGCCTTGTTTGGTCACTTTGGTTTCATCTTCTCGAACATTGCACGCTCGTTCGTTTTGAGCACAACCAATGCTGCTTTCACGTCTGTTCCTGCTAACGGCCCAACGAAGAAGCATTACAAACAGATCAACCGTTATGCAGCTAACTTTGCATTGTGTGTTGATATGGCGATGTTCTCTTTGGGTGGCGAGTTGAAGTTCCGCGAACTGATCTCTGCCCGCTTGGCTGACATGCTGTCTAAATTGTACTTAGCGTCTATGACGTTAAAGCACTGGGAAGATCAAGGTCGTCAGAAAGACGATTTGCCTTTAGTTGAATACTCTATGGCTAAGTTGTTCTCTGAGTTTGAAGACGCATTAGACGGCTTCACTAAGAACTTGCCTGCTCGTCCTGTTGGTTGGTTGGTGCGTGCACTAACAATGCCACTAGGTCGCAGTGTTGCTAAGCCAAGCGATAAGCTAGTGGCTAAGATTGTTGATTTAACAACGTCTGCAACCGCGACTCGTGAGCGTTTAATCACCGGTACTTACCGTGGTGATAACGGCCGTAACCCAATGTTTAAATACGATTCATTATTGGCACGAGTGGATAAAGCAGATCCAATCTACAAAAAGATTGGCATTGCATTAAAAGCGAACAAGTACGATGAATCTAACCTAACGATTGAAAATCGCATCACCGATGGTATTGCTATGGGTATTCTTACGCAGGAAGAAGGCGACTTCATGACCGCGTTTGAAAAAGATGTTTTAGAAATGGTTAACGTTGATCACTTCCCGCTTGAAAGCTTAGGCCCTGTTTCTGTGAAGCATGAGTCTGCAAAAGCAAAGGCTAAAACGGCAAAGAAGCCTGCTAAGAAGAAAGAAGATAAAAGCTCTGAAGAAACGGCTTAAACGTTAGTTTTTAACGAACACTGCGTTTTAGACTGGTCAATGAAAGCCCTACTCAGTTATCTTAGATAATTCAGTAGGGCTTTTTTGTGCATATTGATTGCAGTTACATGACGGGACGAATCATTAACTTTACGATTCACTTTCCGGTACGAGAAAAGTAAGACGGTACTTCCTTTATCTCAAGCAACTCACGACGAATTAAATCTAACCCGACATTGGCAATAAAGCGCTGAAAGTTTAATCGGTTGGTCGGATAAACTAAGCACTGAGTTTTAAGGCGATCATTATTTCCCCAGCAGATCCAAACGGTGCCTACGGGTTTATCGTCACTGCCGCCGCCCGGCCCTGCAATACCCGATACCGAGACGGCCCAATCTGAACCCGATGTATCGAGTGCACCTTGCGCCATTTCTAGAACAACCGCTTCACTGACTGCGCCATGGCGCTCTAACGTTTCCGTTTTCACCTGCAATAATTCAGTTTTAATACGATTTGAATAAGTGACATAACCCGCTTCAAATACTGCAGACGAGCCAGGAATTCGCGTCACATTTGAGGCAATTAAACCGCCCGTACAAGATTCTGCCATCGTGATCGTTTGTTCTTTTTGACGTAATAGCTCGACGAGTGTCTGAGCCACCGTAAAAGGCTGTTCAAGTATTTCGGCTGTAGTCGAATCAATGGTGCTCACTTTCAATACATGTGCGCCAAGCAATGACTCAATTTTTGCTTGCCACTCGGGCAAGTGTTTCTCCGCTTGTTCTGAGCGGGTTGTCAGTTTTAAATCCACCAAAGGAGATGCCGCTCGATAGCCAACTTCAATATCTTTCGGCCAATCGGCCAGATGTTGATCAAACAGATTTTGAATCGCCGATTCTCCCATACCAAAAGTATGCAGTTTTACAGTTTTAACTTTATCGACTTTAGGCAGCTGAGTGATCAAGTGCGGTAGAATTTCTTGCTGCCACATTTGTTTGAGTTCGATCGGTACGCCTGGAGTGCAAATAATATGGCAGTCGTTATGTACAACCGAAAATCCCACCGCGCTACCAATGGGGTTTGGCACTAGAGTGATGCCCTTAGGTAAAATAACCTGCTTACGGTTTGCACCCGACAAGCGAAAACCTCGCCTTTCACACCACAGCTCTAAGTGAACCAAAGCTTCTGCATGCTCTTCTAACGGCTGACCTATTACCTTGGCTAATGCCTCTGCTGTTAAATCATCCGCCGTTGGCCCAAGCCCACCATTAATAAGTAAGACATCGGCTTGGCGGCTTATGTATTCAATTTCGGCCACTAAAGCATCAAAGTCATCACCTAATGTAACTTTTCTTGCGACTTCAGCACCATGGTCTTTTAAGCTTTGCGCCAACATCACAGAATTTGTATCCACAATATCGCCAACCATTAACTCAGTGCCTGTTAATAAAAACTGAATATTAAGCGATTTTTCCTGAGCCTGATCATTCAACATGTTCAAATTCCTAAGGTTATTATTTTGCACGAGCCTGTCAGTTACAGCTTACGCTCGAAGGTAAGCACTTACTTTAATTGTTCCACTCACGCCTTAGTGAGTTCCATCACTTTCTTGGATAGATACTCTGCTTTATTTGATGATAGGTGTATCCTAGTCGAATTACTACGATATTAATTACGTGAAAACCTATGTTATCTTTTTTCGAAAAAATCATTAAACCCTTTCCTAGTGAAGAACCGGTTCAACCCCCTAAAGGGGTCTACGCCTTTTGTCGCCACTACAGTCACGGAATGGAGATCCCATTAATATTGATGTCTGTATTGACCGCGACGGTTGCCGTTTTAGAAGTCTCATTATTCGGATTTATGGGCGAACTGGTTGAATGGTTAGCCACCAAAGACCCTGCGACTCTTTGGCAAGAAGAAGGCAAAACCCTGATCACCATGGGAGCCATCGTATTGATTGCACTTCCGGCCTTAGTATTTTTACAGGCAGCGGTTGTGCATCAAACCCTACTCGGCAACTACCCTATGGTGATTCGCTGGTTAGCGCACCGTTATTTACTCAAGCAAAGTTTGGGCTTTTATCAAGACGAATTTGCGGGGCGCATCGCAACCAAAGTCATGCAAACGTCTTTAGCGGTAAGAGAGACTGTGATGAAGTTACTCAATGTGATGGTCTATGTGGTCGTCTACTTTTTATCTATGATCGTCATTGTTGCTCAAGCCGATGCCCGTTTAATTGCGCCGCTATTGGTTTGGCTGGTGATCTACATTGCCTTGCAATATTACTTTGTGCCGCGCTTAAAATCCGTGGCCAGTAAGCAAGCCGATGCACGTTCTACCATGTCGGGTCGAATCGTTGATTCTTACAGCAACATTGCAACCGTTAAGCTGTTTTCTCATACTCAAAGAGAAGCTGAATACGCACGAGAAGGCATGGATGGTTTTTTAACCACTGTTTATAAACAGATGCGCCTAGCGACCGGATTAAATACCAGTATTCAAACCCTCAACTATGTTCTGGTATTTGTAGTGGCAGCGTTATCTATTTATTTATGGCAAGAAAATGCCATTGGCATCGCAGCGATCACTATTGCCATTAGCTTAGCGTTGCGTTTAAACGGCATGGCGCAGTGGATTATGTGGGAAGTCAGTGCCTTGTTCGAAAATATTGGTACGGTGGTTGATGGTATGGGAACGCTCTCTCAGCCCTTACAAGTAACCGACGAAAAAGACGCTAAGCCGCTAGTGGTAACGAAAGGCGATATCGAATTCAATAAAATGAATTTCAGCTACGCAATGGCCGATAAAGAAGGCAATGTTTCGCAGCAGCGTATTATTAATGATCTAAACCTGAACATTAAAGCCGGTGAAAAAGTCGGCTTGGTCGGGCGCTCAGGTGCGGGTAAATCAACCTTGGTAAATGCGCTAATGCGCTTTTACGATTTAGAATCTGGATCGATCAAGATTGATGGCCAAGATATTTCAAAGGTTCAGCAAGAAACGCTGCGCGCCAACATCGCTATGGTGACGCAAGATACATCGTTGCTTCACCGATCTGTGCGGGAGAACATTCTATACGGTCGCCCTGATGCCAGCGAAGAAGATTTACAACATGCCATTACTAAAGCTGAGGCCCATGCGTTTATTCAAGGGTTGGCAGATTTAGAAGGCAATACTGGACTAGATGCACAAGTGGGCGAACGCGGTGTAAAGCTGTCGGGTGGTCAACGTCAGCGTATTGCCATTGCTCGAGTGCTATTAAAAGATGCGCCCATTTTGCTATTAGATGAGGCCACCTCGGCGCTCGATTCAGAAGTAGAAGCGGCCATTCAACATAGCTTGTATCAGCTAATGGAAGGTAAAACCGTGATTGCGATTGCTCACCGTTTATCAACCATCGCCGCAATGGACCGCTTAATTGTGATTGATAATGGCGAAATTGTAGAGCAAGGTAGCCATCAAGAATTGATTGACCATCAGGGTATTTATGCCCAGCTTTGGTCACATCAAACTGGTGGTTTTATTGCTGACGATCTAAGCTAATCAGCTAAAGTTAATCCGCTAGCTCATCAGTTAAAGCTCAGCTTTTAACGAACTGCCCAATGGCCCGGTTTTTTTGCACTTCACGGTAATCAAAAACCTGGCCATTCATCGTAATATAAATACCCGCTGGCAATATTTGCACAGCACTCATCGCACAGCCAAAATTAAATAACGCATCAGAGCCTTTAAATTGATACGGCACCATTGCGCCTAATAATACGACCGTTTTGTCAGAAGACAAATTCGCAGCCAGTTCATTGGCGATAGCATGAGCGGTTTCTACCATGGTATCGGTACCATGGGTAATGATGATTTGGCTCTCAAGGCTATTATTGCAAGCCTTCGCAATCAACTGCCGATCCTCATCGTTCATTTCTAAACTGTCTTTCAACATTAACGTTTCAACGTCGGTCTTTACTGTATTTCGTGACTGAACCAACATATCCATAACCGATGATTGATTAAAAATAAGCTCGCCATTTAAAGGGTTATATTGCTTATCTAGGGTGCCACCAGTAATAACAATTTTCATATCTAAAACATCCTATACAACAAATTTAACCAAGATGTACGAATCATACATAAACATTCTCACTATTTGGACAAAAGACTCACTCATATCAAGTTATCGCCTTTAACTTGGCTGGCTCACTGTCTATAATCCGCACCAGAAATACCCATACTCTTGGTAGGCAACTCAATGAAAAACGCAGCATCCTATTTAACCTCCCTTTTAGCCCCCCTTTTATTTTTATTATTCCCCAGTTTAGCCTTCGCTTCTGGTGGAGACCAACCTTGGATTGATTTGACCTCCCACTGGGTTGGTTATGCCGCCATTGCTGTTTTTCTCATAAGCTACACATTAGTAATTTTAGAAGAACAGATTCATATGAGAAAGTCGAAGCCTGTCATGATGGCGGCCGGTATTATTTGGATCTTGATTGCGATTGTTTATATGAACCATGGCTTCACGCATTCTGTTGAAGTGGCGATTCGTCACAACTTCCTAGAATATACCGAGCTATTTTTCTTCTTATTAGTCGCAATGACCTATATTAACGCCATGCTAGAGCGCGGTGTTTTTGATGCCCTTCGCAGCTGGTTAGTAGCAAAAGGCTACAGCTACAAAACGTTATTTTGGCTAACAGGTATCTTGGCCTTCTTCATCTCGCCCGTTGCAGACAACTTAACAACGGCATTAATTATGTGCGCTGTGGTCATGGCCGTAGGTGTTGATAAGCCTGCTTTCATTGGTATTGCCTGTATCAATATCGTCGTTGCTGCAAACGCCGGCGGTGCTTTTAGCCCGTTTGGTGATATTACAACCTTGATGGTATGGCAGAAGGGTTTTGTTCACTTTGGTACTTTCTTCAATTTATTCATTCCATCCGTGATTAACTTTTTAATTCCAGCCGTTATCATGAGCTTTGCACTACCGAAAGGAACGCCAGCTCCTAATGATGATGGAGATACCTTAGATATTAAACCAGGTGGATTACAGATCGTTGGTCTATTTTTAATCACTATTGTTACCGCGGTTAGTTTTCACAACTTCCTTCACATTCCACCGGTATACGGCATGATGTTTGGTTTAGGTTACTTAAAGGTTTATGGTTATTACATTCGTAACTTCAAAGCCGTGCCATCAGACATGGGTGATACCGATTTACCTCCTGGCAGCCATAAGAGTAAGTACAAAGAGAAATATAAAGCCGATTATGACTTTGATATTTTTGACCGTGTCGCTAAGTCAGAGTGGGACACCTTATTCTTCTTCTATGGCGTTATCCTTTCCGTAGGTGGCCTTGGCTTTATTGGTTACTTAAGCATGTCTTCTGCTTACATCTACGGCGAACTAGGCCCTGATGTTGCCAACATTTTAGTAGGCTTCATGTCGGCCATCGTTGATAACATTCCCGTAATGTTTGCGGTATTAACCATGAATCCAGACATGTCTGAGTTCCATTGGTTATTGGTAACATTAACCGCAGGTGTGGGTGGCAGTATGCTTTCGATTGGTTCTGCAGCCGGCGTTGCCTTAATGGGACAAGCGCGTGGCCACTATACGTTCTTTAGCCACCTTAAATGGACCCCTGTTATTGCCTTAGGCTATGGCGCGAGCATTTATGCGCACTACCTTATTAACGGTTAATTCTGTTGATTAGCGAGTAACATACTCAAAAGGAGGCTCTTGTAGCCTCCTTTTTTGTGCCTGCTATTCCTGCTCAGCCGAACGCTCTACTAGATTACCTACCTATAAATTACCTGCCGACTAGATTACCTGCCGACTAGATTACCCAGCGACTATATTGCCACCGACTATTGTTGCCCAGATACAAAAAAGCCCCGAATCACGTAAGCAATGTCGAGGCTTGATAAAACATTCTTCTCAGTGCTATCGATAACCGATTGCTAATGGAAGGAATGCAACAATAACTAAAGCAATACCCATTACGGTTAGCGGCAGTAAGAACTTCTCATAGCGGTACCAGAAGTTATGGCCCTCTTGAGATGCCAAAGCCACTTCTCGCTCACCCACCACTTGCCGGGTAAGTAAGTGGTTTAAGGCCACAGGTGGACTCAAATAGCCTAATTCAAATGCTACTAGGGTTACCATCCAGAAATGCACAGGATCAATTCCACTATCGTATGCGATCGAAGCGATGGTCGCACTTACCAAGATAACCGCACCATAGGGGTCCATTACCATGCCGATGACGACTAAGATAACAACCAGAAGACCCATTGCTAACCAAACTGATTCAAAACTGCCTGGGACAAGATCCATTAAATGAGATCGCTCAACAACACCGCCAATACTCACCGACAGTCCCATCAACATTAATAAAGCACCGATATGGCCAGTGGTTTCGGTCGTTGCTTCTCGCAGTGTTTTCTCGATAGAGTCATTGCCACTTTTAAGGTCCTGCCAAGATTCTTCCAGACGGCTCTCAATGTGGTCGATATTCATTTGCTCACGACCTAGTTTTTCTTGACCTAAACGTTCATAGATCAGAACGACTATTAGCATAACCGGCAAAATGAATGGCGCTGAAAACTCATCAAGATAGGCGTTTAAGAAAATGGCATAAAACGCTAACGTGATCGCGATTAAAATACCATAAGGTACCAACTTCCAAAGTGCTTTCTTCGTTTCTGGCCAAGCCACAGACACTTTCTCAATACTTAATGTGCCCTGCTTCGTCAACATCGCAATGGCTGCAAACAATACCGCAGTTAATAAGAATACATTCACCCCCCAACCAAATAATTGGTCAGTGGTTACTTCTTTATTCAGTGCTGCAATAATCACTACCAACAAACACGGACGTAGTACAACACCCATACTTCCAGACATGGCCGTTGCTGCTAATGCTAATTGGCGACGAGCCCCTGCGCGACGCAGTTCATTATAAATTAGGCCACCAATGGCGATCACGAAGATACCAGAAGCACCGGTATACGCCGTTGGAAGTGCAGCAATCACTACAACGACCACTGCCAACATTTCTGGCGGTAAATTCCAAGGACGAAAAACGTTGAATACCGCTTGCGCCATTTGAGTACGCTTTACCAACATACCGATCCAAACGTACAAACCTACGTTCAAAAACAGCTGTGATAATTCCATCATCTGATTCAGATAAATACCAATACCTGCCATATGGCCATTGGTTATAAAGTACGTCCCCGAAATAATACACATGGTCGCATAGAGAGGGACTGCCAGCTGCGCTTTTAAAAAGCTACCGCCGGGCTTGGCATCTTTTGGCACGACAATAAATTGATAAACACTGAGCAAAAATACCGCTCCAAAACCTAAAATCCATAGGTAGTGCAAGAAACCATGCTCTGTACTTACCACCACACCAGCATTGAAAACAACTTCTTTAAAACTGTAAACAGAGAAGAACAAGATACCGCTGGCAATCATTTGGGCAAATGATGCAACGCGATAATCCATAACAGTTTCCATTGGACGCAATGCAATATGATGACGTCTAAACAACGCGGTCATACCACAGATAAGGACCAATATTGCCAACATGATACGTTGCGCATGCAGCCCGAACTCACCAAACTCTGAAACTAAAAGCTCAACAGAGCGGAAAGCTTTAACGGCAGGGGTTATACGATCAACTGTTTGAGCATAAGTCTGGTGTTTTGTTTCACAGACTGCTTGAGCATTAACTAAAGATTCGCGTAATACCGACTCATCAATGGGCTCTGGTTCTTCGTCAAAGAAATCCCACTCCTCGTCAGCAATAGCAGGCGCTGCATTTTCGGCAACTAAGCTAGCCAGCAAAGAATCTATATCGCCATTTATCTCACAGCTTGGCTGAATAGGATCAGAGCGTAACTGAAAATAGCCATCCCATACGTTCTCGCCCAACTTTAAAAGCTGAGCGTGCGTTGCATGGCTGGTATTTAACAGTATGACAAAAATTAAAACCAAAAAGGCAGGCATGGCTGCCAGCCATTCAATGCCAGTTCGATTCGCCACGCGAAGAGTCTGGTTCATGGTAGATATACCTATGTTCGAGTATTACCGTATTCGAGTATTACTTTTTTTATATTTATTATAGAAATTGTACGTGTTTTCTATTCTAGTTTTTCAGCACATTCCGCAGCGGCTGGGTTTGTTTTACAGCGTAACTTACGCATCAACTTCAACATTGTGCCATTATAGACACCCTGATCACGTAACTGGATACGTACATCACGCAGCATGCTTCCATACTGTGCTTTGACATCTTCTGACAAATCAATCCAATATTTAGGATCAATTTCATCGGTTTCTTTTTTAACAAACTCGTTCACTCGATCGAAGTAGCTAGCCACTTTGGTTCTCGACTTCTGAGCAAAACCTTCAGGAAATTTATCCGCACGGATCAATATCTGGAAATCCATGTAAGCTAATAAGAATCGTAAGATACCACCGTTGTCTTCCAGACCTTTGTAAAGCTCTAATGGTTTGTAGGCTACGGCTGGCGCGTAAGCAACATCAACACTGCCATTATTAAACTTGCCAGAGAAATTGGCTGAATTAGAAGGCACCATTGAGGCCCCCACATGATTAACCAAAAAGATTGATGGCTGATCATAATCAATCGTTGCAATACGCTTACCCGACAGCTCTTCTAAGGTATCAATCGTTTTATCACGGGTGAAGAGGTAAATAGGGCCTGCTGGCATAATGCCTGCAACCTCGTATTGACCTTCACGCATGAACTTAGCTGCTTTAGGACTAGAAATAGTGGCTAACAACTTTCGCAACATCGCTTCATCACTAATCGCACCAATAGCAGCGATAGTCGCCGTAAAGTTGTTGAAAGGTCGCACTCGCGCACCGGTGACTAAAGCGGCATCACATTGGCCGGCTTTAAAATCATCAATAGCAATTTTCTCATCCGTATAGGCACGAGGTTCTAAATCGACCCCCCAATCAAAAGCAACGTTGCGATAGTCTTTCATTGTATTAAACAATGAACCGTTAGCACCGAGCGGATCAAACACACAGATACTCAATTTAGGTAATACCTGAGTTTGAGTAGCTTGTGCTAATACCAAGGTTGGTAATAAAAGAACAAAAAGTAACACCGAGCGCATTTGATTAATCCTCTAACAAATCATTAATATCTAAAGCTTCTTCTGCTGGAGACGCATCATCCCAGAAAGTACCTAAGCCACCAATTGGAGTACGGCTGCCTGTTGCTTCTGTCCACAAACGATCTGATACCGCTAAAACTTGCTGAGTCGCTACAATATCAAGCATGCGATAATTTTTGTTTGAAGGCGTCGTTTTAACCGATTGAGCATGACGACGAATGGCATCACGTAAACGTTCTTCATTACCTGATCCGTCAGCGATAACGACTTCAACGGCTTGTGCTAAGCGAACACCAGACTCACCCGCTAGTTCACTTGCATCAGCCAGTTCCTGCCAAGGATCCACACCATCTGGTGCATTATCAGGCATCATTGTCCATACTGCCGCTTGCATTGCTTTTGGAACACCCCACCAGCGTTTAGCATCGATACACTGGCTACCACGAACAGATTTCATTGCGATGTCTTTTGGTACGCCAACTTCACCTTGGCCACGAACATCACTCATTACGGCCTGCATACCACTCACTAGACCGAGCATCCAAAAGAATTCTTCATCTTCATCAAGATCAGGGCATTCCTCACCAGGCTCGCCGAACTCAGCAACTAAGTGCTTATAGGCTTTATATTGACGATTGGCTGCTAATGAAAATAAGCGTTTTTGGCGGATACGAGCATCTTTAGCTTCGCCGATGTTTTGTGCTTTGTAAGCACGAAGATAGGTAAGTCCTTCTTCACTTGCCTGTGCTTCAGCACACGCACCTGCTTGCATGTACATAGACGTTGCTAAACGATCTGGGTACCAAGTTAATTCACTGAAAGATAAAAGCATCGGAGTCATGCTTTCACTCATGGCACAGCCCATTTCGGTATCATCGGTTTTCATTACATACGGCATGGCATAGTCTTCGGCAAAGTCGTATGCAAACCACCCGGTGGTTCTATAGATTGAGCTACAACCCGTGAGGGTTACTAATAAAAGTGCCGCAATGGCAGAGCGAATGCTGAAGTACATTGCTATCTCCGTTAATGTAATTTTTTGTTATTTTGGCTTGAGATAATACAGTATTTAATCGCCATTACTAGCCTTTACCTTGCTCGAATACTCATGTTGATAGCACTGATTTAATAATTTGTTCAGTGCCCCAAGCCATCAATACAAACCGCTAGGTACTATCGTTCTTCTTAGTTAGGTATTCGCTAGGTAAATATCAATAAACAAACGATTTTGATTCGTTTTTAGGGCTGGTATTCCAAAGGCGAGTAATATTTGAGCAAAAAAAAAGCAATACTTAGAAGTATTGCTTTTTTGCAGGCATAGATCCTTTTAGATCAAGCTGTGGGAGTTATGTTTTTAACATTCTTAGCGGTGAAGTACGCAAAGCCACCCTCAATATCTCCTACCTCAACGCGATGAGGCGATAACGGTGAGTTTTTTAAACTCGCGACATACACACCTTTTGCAGTAATTAAATTCTTTTCAATGTCATTAAAATGAGGCTGAGAAAAAGCAAATGTCTGCCTTTCACACCCTCGTTCAATAGTCATAATTAATTGAGCATCTGCTAATTCATTAGCACGAAAAAAATTAACATAAGTAACCTGATACTCTTCTTCAAACTCGTATAAATAACGACCAACTTGCTGACGACTTATGCTCATATGCCTGAACTACCTATATAAATAAACTGATGTCTCACTATAAGTATTAGTTAGGATACTCCTGCTTTTCAAATCAAAATAACAGAAAACTACAGACCATTTTAACGCGTCATTTTTCAGTTGGTTTTATCAAGAAAATGGCATCGTTTATAGTCACTGCATTGGCGCATTGTTACTATTTCGAGCTTTTGTAAAAACAGGCATCTAAAATTCGACTCAAATATATTCAGTATTAAACACATGATTTCCTATGATTTTCTCTCAACAGCACCCAACCAGGCCGACTATTTCGCTTAAATACAAAAATAGACTAATCCAATTTGACGACTGCGTGCGTATATAGGTTAATCACATCAATAACAGCACTGCTGATACGACATACAGCACCATTATATAGGCCCGATATTTCGTTATGAAAGATAAAACTGCCAACATTTTATTAGCTCATGGTAGCCGCGACCCAAAGTGGCAGCGCCCCTTCATTGATATGGCTGATGCGATTAAACAGCAAGCCAAAGCCTCATCTTCTGGGACTTCACCAGAGATCGTGGTTGAGCTGGCTTATATGGAGCTTTGCGAACCGACCTTAGAGAATGTTTGTGAGCAGCTCGCCAAGCAAGGCTTTAACCTGATCAATATTTATCCCGTCTTTTTCGCGGCTGGCACACACCTTCGTATTGATGTTCCTAAGCAACTAAAGTCAATCGAATCAGAACTCGGTTTACGCACCCAACTACATCCACCCGTTGGCCAAGAAATCTCGGTTCAAAACGCCATTACAGAAGTGATCATGCAAAGGCTCTAATGCCGTTCAAAGCCGACTCGGCAATGATGAGTCTTTAATAAGGATGAGCCCTTGATACAGTGGCTTTCATAATTGCTTTTGTTGATATTGCTTTATTAGCTAAAGCGATATTTACTGGGTGTAATAAAAGAATGTCTCGCTAAGGACTGCACATGTCTCGCTTGCTTAAAAATAAAAACATTTATAGATCACTGCATAGCACAATATTTGCGGTTACTTGCCTCACGTCGACGTTGGTTAATGCCAATAATGAAGCGGAATTAGATGACATTAGAATTACCGCTAAAGACGACTCTTTAACAGAAATTTCAACCAAAAAGTTGCTGCGAATTCCAGGCGCAGGGAATGACCCATTACGTGCAATAGAGGCATTACCTGGGGTCACTTTTTCTACCGGGAGAAACGCAGAGCCAGCAGTAAGAGGCTCCTCTCCTGATGATAATTTGTACATCATCGATTTCATGCCCGTCGCTAACATCTTTCATTTCGATGGATCCAGTCTCTTAAATGATAATGTTATCCAGGATTTTAAGCTTGAAGCCGCCGCTTTTGACGCTCAATACAACAATGCGACCGGAGCCGTCATAGAAGCTAACTCTCGTGCACCTTATACAGACCGCAAGCAGGCTGTTATCGACTTCAGCTTTTTAAAAGCAGGTATTCTGCTAGAAACTCCGATTACCGAAAACTCAGCAGCGTACTTATCGGTAAGACAAAGCTTGATTCATTTTTACATCGAAAACCTATTAGATGATGAGGATTTTGAATTTACCACCGTACCAGAATATTACGACTACCAAGCCAAGTATCAACTTCAGCTTTCAGATGACGATAGCATCAGTGTTCAAGCGCTTGGTTCAAGAGATAAAGCAGGATTATTGTTTTCTGAAGATTCGGATACAGTAAAAAGAGACCCGGGGTTAAGCGGTGGAATTAGTGTTAACTCTTACTTTCACTCGCAAGGCATTTTATTAGAAAATACCTTATCAGACTCAACACGACTTAAAACCGGTTTTTCTCACATGCTGAGAAATATCGACTTAGGAATCGGCTTAGAGAATGACCTTAACGCTAGAAGCGAGGATTACTCCCTTAGGTCTCACCTAACAACCAATTTAAATTTATACCACACCCTGAGAACGGGTATTGATATTGTAGAAAACCATATCGACTTTGACGGTGATTTTACTGCGCAGCCCTGCACAGAACTTCAGGCCGATTGTTCTTTATCTGAAAACACTTCCCGCATCGCCGAAAGCGACAATCGTAAAATTTATAACTACGATGTTTTTATAGCCGATGACTGGTTTGTAACCCCTAGATTGTCATTAACGCCTGGAGTTACCGGATCTTATGACGACTACTCTGAGCAAACGTTCTTACAAGGAAAGTTTAAATTTCGCTGGGAATTCATCGACTATTGGTGGCTCAATGGTGGATGGGGGCAATACCATAAGTTCACTGATAATTTTGCTGAAGTCGCAAAAGGATTTGGTAATCCAGACCTAAAACAATCGACCTCCGATCACTATACGCTGGGGATTGAGCATCAATTAAATGAAACTCTACTGATAAAATTTGATAGCTATTACAAAACCTTCGATGATCTCGTGGTCGCCAATATTGACCCTACGACCCCTCGCTATACCAATGATGCCGACGGAGATGCTTATGGCTTCGAGCTCTTTTTAAATAAATCCTTCAGTGAAGGTTGGTACGGCTGGGTCTCTGCGGCTTACTCCGAAACTCGTCGTCGCAACAAACTAACAGGGGAAGACTTTAAATATAACTACGACCAGCCCTGGATTGTTAATTTGGTATCAAACCATGAGCTTAACCAAGACTGGACGCTCGGTTTTAAATGGCGCTATCAAAGCGGACAATTGATTACCCCTGTGGTTTCGGCTGCACAAACAAACGTAGATAACCCGGATAAATATGTTCCAGTCTATGGTGACCTAAACTCTAGGCGCTTACCCGATATCCATAAACTGGATATCCGCTTAGACAGAAATTATCAGTATAAAAAATGGAACATGGATTTGTACGTCGAAGTATTAAATGTTTATAACCAAGCAAATGTATCAGGCTATAAATACAATGAAGACTACACTGATAAAGAAGACATCACAGGCTTACCGACCATTGTCTCGTTCGGTATAAAAGCAAACCTATAAACAGATAAAGGGCTGTTTATAGCACTGAACATCAATCGAGAAAGGTAGCAACCTGATCGATATAATCCCGACTTAGGGTTGTTTTATTCTAATTCAACCCTACATTAGCTACTCACCAGTGCAATCTAGCCTAGGGCGGAATACATGCTGATCGGTAAACGAGAAGAATTCGATTTAAATGAAATGGCCATATTTGTTCGTGTGGTCGAATCCGGTAGCTTCACAGGTGCCGCTAAAGCCTTAGGCTTACCTAAGTCGACCGTTAGCCGTAAAATCACTCAGCTAGAAGAGCGCTTAGGTGTAAGACTAATTCAACGCACAACCCGTAGCCTCAGTCTTACCGATACCGGTAGCGCCTATCACGAACACTGCGCTCGCATTCTCGGTGATATTGAAGAAGCCAATACAGCCGTTACCCAAATGCAGAGTACGCCTAGCGGCACACTTCGCATTACTGCCCCAGTGTTGTTTGGTTCAACCGTTTTATCAGGGTTAATTGCCGAATATATGGAGCTGCACCCACAGGTTAATATCGATTTAATTTTAACCGATCAACTACTGGACTTAGTACAAGACGGAATCGATGTTGCTTTTCGTGTGGGACATTTAGAAGATTCATCTCTTATTGGTCGCTATCTTGGCGACGTAAAAGCCATTCTTTGTGCAAGCTCAGAGTATATCGAACGCTTTGGTCAGCCTATGCACCCAAATGAAATTCAGAATCACCAGGTGATCTCTGCGACAGGTTGGACGCAGTGGTCTTTAAAGGGCCCTAACGCACAAGAAATTAACGTCAACATTAAGCCCCGCTTAAAAGTGAACGATCTTTCAAGTCTTTACACACTAGCTTTATCGGGTGCCGGCATCACAGCACTGCCGGTATTGATTGCGGCTTCAGCGATCAAGAGTAAAAACCTGATTCCAATACTATGTGATTGGCCATTTGAAGCGCACCCAATTCATACCTTGTATGCAAGCAATCGACATTTATCCGCAAAAGTCAGAAGCTTTGTTGATTTTGTAATTGAGCAAGTTAGACCCAACCCTCCATGGTTAGTCGATATGGAAGGTCACGATAAATGTGAAATGGAAGAGCTTTCCCTAGATAAATAGCTGAATAGATAAATAGCTAAATACGTATTTAAATGAGTGGCTAAAGGTTTAATTAAGCAAGCTTTTCTAAGCTTTCAATAATTTTTGTCATTTGGGCTGGATTAATCTTATCGGTTTTAAACAGGCCATCAATATGGACTAAAAACTGATGAAGATCTTTATCTAAGTTCAAGCCCTCATTGAATACTTTGCTCGTCCGGACAATAGCCAACTCAATGGTCGTTTGTAAACTAGTTTCTTGCTCTTCACTCATTCCAAGGTATTGCATTGAGCCTTCAATGCTATCGGCCATATCTTCAACAACCGCCGCGATATCCTTCATGACGACCTGATAACTCTCATCAACAGACGACATAAGATCTTTCATTTTAATCGTTAAGCTACGAACCAAGTTTTTCTCTAAGGCTAAGCTATCGAGCGTATCTAACGCTTTTACCCTTGCATCAATACCCTGTAATAATGAAAAAACATTGTCTTTAATCGCCCCATATTTCTTCTCATCATCAATCGGCATATTTTTAACCAATAAAGAAACCGATTCATAATTCATCACCGAACGATGGCCAAAATCGACATAACGACCTTGGTCTTTCATTTCAGACAGCAGTTTAGATTCTAATGACTTTGACATGCCATTAGCCTCCATGTTTTTTACCACAAACTGACTGCGCATTTGCAAACTACAACTTAGGCCATAAGATTTTAATGCTTGAAAAACCCTCATGCCTAGCTCATCCAGGTTCCCACATTTATTCACATCTAATAAAAATTGAATATTGACCCCAAGATCACTCGTGCCTGACATCGCAATGTAGGCCATTTCGGTTGCTTGAGCGAGTTGCATTTTTAGCTGATCATTAGCAATTTTGTTAATAATTAATCGCTCTAGACGACCATGTAATTCGGTTTTAAGATCTTCAATCGAGAGATAGTCATCTGCGCCGCAATCATAAGCGGCTAATCGCTCTTCATTACTATCAATAGAACTGACAAAAATAACCGGGATTTCAAAGGATGATTTTATATTTTGACAGATATCAAATACCGAAGGACAAGACATATCAGCCAAAACCAGCTGATAGCTACTCGCACTTAATGCCTGTAAACAGCTAGCTTCATCCTTAATTAAGTGTGATTCAAAAGATTCATCTAGCTGATTTTTGAGGCTAATATGACTATCGCAACCAAGGAGTATTATTGAATAACGCGCGTCCATGCTGACCTCATACCGATTAATAAAATTATTAGTTATCCATTAGGTATAGACAATACAAAGCAAGTTATCAATGTGCGTTATTTTAAATAATCATTTGCTCTTGAGCTTTAACAATGGCTTGAGTACGACTTTTAGCGCCTAATTTTGCATTAATTTTACGGGCATGTGTTTTCACCGTATGCAGCGAAATAAAAAGCTGATCCGCGATACTTTGGTTGGAATAGCCTTTCGCGATTAAGCCGAGAACCTCGTGCTCTCGTGCACTGAGGTTAGAAGCTTCTATAAAAGCCGGGGTCACTGCTGGGGCTATTGCCTCGCCTACTTTATGCACTTTATCGTCATGAGGGCTGACTACTTGCGTTATCTCGGTAGCCTTCAATGTCGAATCAATTATTGGCTCAAGATCTTGAATATTAAGTGAAATAAACTGACTAATATCCAGTTGGATTCTTTCCCGCTGCGCCAACTCAAGCCCTTGTTGCCAGATTTGCTTTGCTTTGGCACTTTCATGTTTCAAGGCATAGGCTGCTGCTTTAAACAACGTTGCTAACAGCTTAATGATTCCTGCCTGCGCTTTTAAATCAATACTATCGAGTAATTGAATAACTTTTGTATAATCTTTTTTCTGCAATAATAAGCGCACACAGGTTAGCTGGTATAGGCCAGACTGCATGGGAAACAGCTCAGCGTGATTTATTCCCGTAGGGCCATCGATATCATTAACTCTGCTTAAGCATTCCTCTGCTCGCTCCTGCTTATCGAGAGCCATCCAGATATTCGCTTTAACGATGGCAATCCAGCCCTGATAGACCTGTTCAGACACTTGCCAGCGCTGCATCAGCCGTTCTGCCTCAGCAATTGTCGCCAACGCCGCCTTACCTTCTTGCTTCATCAGATGAATCAAGGCCAATAAGCTATAGCCATATAGTACAATCACATCGCGACAACGATTGGCTTCGTTAATGCCAATGTAAGCATCTTGGCGAGCGCCTTCTATATCGCCTTTTAACCAACGAATGAAAGCACGATAAATAATTAATCGAGCATGAGGAAATAGTCGAGCTTGTTGCGGTAAGCGCAAGGTTAACTCTAAACCTTGATCAACCACTTCCGCACTGCGATTCAAATGACCACGGTATTGCTCTACCCTAGCGTAATCAAACAATGAAAATACTTCTAATCCCAATGCTTGATGCTGGCGCGCAATATCCAGCGCTAAACGATTCCAAAGGCGAGCATTTTCAGGTTTCTGGCTCACCAATTCTATATTACATAAAGTCGAGCACATCAATACCCGAATAGGAAAACGGTCTTCGGGTAATTCTCGCAAAGCAAGTTCGCACAAGCTTCGAGCTTGAGAATAATTGCCCTCACCTCGAGCGATGTAGCCCCTTAAAGCCAATAACTGACCAGGAAAATCACGTTCAATTTTGTGCGCATCAAGCTGGTTAATCAGTCGACCTACCGCGGCATATTGATAGGTTAACAATAAACTCCAAATTTGCATTAGCTGCAGGCGAGCTGAGCTTGCGATGATGTCACTACCGACAAAATCACACCATGCCAGAACAGCAGCAAAATCTAAATCGGCAATAATGCGATCAACTTCACTTTCGATCCATAGAGCCGCTTCCTGGGTCAGTTTACCTAATCTAGCATGCTGCAAAGCTTCTACACGAAAGCCTTGCTGCTTTAGACTATGGAAGGCTGCCAGATGGATTTTTTCGCGCTGTTGCTCACTGCTATGCTGACACAATAATTCTGCCAATAAAGGATGTAAGGTGAACCAACCAGAACGCTGGTCAATGCTTTCAATAAATAGATTGTGGTGAACAAGTTGTTGAATCAAGCGACCGCTGTCGTCTATACCTAACACTTTATTGCATAAAATTTCATTGAAGCTGGTCAGTGGCGCGATTTTTATCAAGAACTCTTTCAGCTCGGGTTCAAGCCCCAATAGAACTTCACCCATCAAATAATCGGCCAAATGCTCTCTTTCATGCCCTAAATCTTCTGGCCAACTCGTATTCTCACGGCACATCAACCACAGACCTAAGCCTGCTGGCCAGCCTTGCATCCGCTCCATCAGATTAAGGGATTTTTGGTGGTCGTTAATACCTGCGTTTAATAACCACTTAGTGACTTGCTGAAAGTTAAACGCTAAATCTTGCTGTTTAATGAATGCTAAGCGAGGGTCTAATCTTAAGCGCCCGAGAGCTTTAGGGGTAAAACGAGACGCCATTAATAAACGCATATTAGCGGGTAATTGGGCCATCAAAGACTGAAGAACCTGCCACGCATCAGAATTGTCTATTTTATGAACATTATCTAAGACAACAATCACAGGGCAATTTAAGCTCGCTAGCTCATCTAAAAAGAGCAACAAAACCTCTTCACAATCAAGAGACCCCTGGCCCATCGTCGCATGCCAATGCGCCAAAGCATCAGTCGCTACTCCTGATACCATGGTATTAGCGGCTTCTAGCAAATGACGCAGTAAAAATGCTTCATGATTATCTTTGCTGTCCAGTGTTAACCACAGACCTAAGGTATCGTTTTCGCTATCCTTCAGGCTAACTTGCTGGCTGTACCAATCACTCAATAGTACGCTTTTTCCATAGCCTGCAGGCGCGACTAACCAAGTAATGGCCTTGCCTTGAGAGAGCTTATTGAATAACTCTGGACGGGCCAAAAAATGATTCGGTAATTCGACCGGCTTGCTCTTCAAAGCAACCCAAGAAGCAAGCACCTTCTGGTCTAGCGTGGATAGCCAAGCTTTTTGATCTGAATTGAATGCCGCCGTCTTCATTAATGCCATACGCTTATTATATTTCTATGTTGCACTATTACTTTATTTCAAGCCCAACGAATAGGGCTAAGTAAATACCCATAAGATCATGGCCCCTCATCTAACTCAACATTCTAGATCGCAACGTTACATAAAATTACACAAAAGTATTGTTTTTTTTAAGCCACGCACAAAAAAGCCGCACTTTATATAGAGCATTCTCTTGTTAAATAGAGATGACATGCATAATAAGTGCGGCTTTTTTATAGCGATAAAGCAGTGGTTTAACCTTCTAACGAAACCAGAAGGCTAAACACAAGAATCACACTGTGATTACATCATGCCAGGCATACCGCCCATTCCACCCATGCCACCCATATCAGGCATACCAGCTGCAGCGCCCTCTTCAACCGGTGAATCAGCAACCATAGCTTCTGTAGTGATCATCAAGCCAGCGATAGACGCAGCAGCTTGCAGTGATGAACGCGTTACTTTTGCAGGGTCCAAAATACCCATCGCAATCATATCGCCGTATTCACCTGTACTAGCGTTAAAGCCAAAGCTGCCAGTGCCAGATTTAACTTTATCCACAACCACTGAACCTTCAGCGCCAGCGTTACCCGCGATTTGGCGAATCGGGGCTTCCATTGCACGTAGTGCTAATGCAATACCCACATTCTGATCTTCGTTATCACCAACAACCGTTACAGTAGACAGTGCACGAACTAACGCAACACCACCACCGGCAACCACGCCTTCTTCAACCGCAGCACGGGTTGCATGAAGTGCGTCGTCTACACGGTCTTTCTTCTCTTTCATTTCCATTTCAGAACCGGCACCAACCTTGATCACGGCTACACCGCCAGCAAGTTTAGCAACACGCTCTTGTAGCTTCTCAACATCGTAATCAGAAGTAGACGATGCTATTTCAGCACGGATCTGATCAACACGAGTAGAAACTGCAGTTTCAGTACCTGCACCGTCAACAATTACCGTATTTTCTTTATCGATAACAACCTTGCTTGCTGTACCTAAAGTTTCTGGAGCAGCAGTCTCTAACGACATACCTAATTCTTCAGAAATCACTTGGCCGCCGGTCAAGATTGCGATGTCTTGCAACATCGCTTTGCGGCGATCGCCAAAACCAGGGGCTTTAACCGCGGCTACTTTAAACGTACCGCGTAGGTTGTTCACTACCAATGTTGCAAGCGCTTGGCCTTCAACGTCTTCAGCAACGATCAATAATGGGCGACCTGACTTGGCTACGTTCTCAAGAATCGGTAACAACTCTTGAAGATTATCAATTTTCTTATCAACCAATAGAATTAATGGATTTTCCATTTCTACGGTCATTTTTTCTTGGTTGTTGATGAAGTATGGAGATAAATAACCACGATCAAACTGCATGCCTTCTACAACATCTAGCTCGTCTTCAAGGCCTTTGCCTTCTTCAACGGTAATAACACCCTCTTTACCGACTTTCTCCATCGCTTCAGCGATTAAACGACCCACAGTTTCGTCGGCGTTTGCAGAGATAGTACCTACCTGAGCGATAGCTTTGGTATCTAGACAAGGCTGAGATTGTTCTTTAATGGCTTCAACAACAGCAGCAGTGGCTTTATCGATACCGCGCTTAAGATCCATTGGGTTCATGCCCGCTGCAACAGATTTTAAGCCTTCGTTAATGATCGCTTGTGCCAATACTGTAGCAGTCGTCGTTCCGTCACCGGCCTGGTCGTTGGCTTGAGAAGCAACTTCTTTAACCATTTGTGCGCCCATGTTTTCGAACTTGTCTTTCAATTCGATTTCACGCGCAACAGAAACACCATCTTTAGTAATCGTTGGAGCACCAAATGATTTTTCTAGAACAACGTTACGACCTTTTGGGCCCAAGGTAACGCGAACTGCGTCAGCTAGAATGTTTACACCCGCCAACATTTTTGCGCGTGCGCTATCACCAAATAATACGTCTTTAGCAGCCATTTTCTTTCCTTAAAATTTGTTTAATTTATAAAATGTGATTGTAATTATTAAGCTTCGATTACGCCGTAAACATCACTTTCATTCAAAATTAATAGCTCTTCACCGTCGATATCGATGGTGTTTTGACCAGAGTACTTACCGAAAACAACGATATCGCCTTCTTTTACGGCTAACGCTTGTACAGAACCATTATCAAGAATACGGCCGGTACCAACAGCAACCACTTCACCTTGGTTCGGTTTTTCAGCGGCTGCGCCAGGAAGGATAATTCCACCTGCAGTTGCTTGCTCTTCTTCTTTACGGCGAACAACAATACGGTCGTGTAGTGGACGGATTTTCATGTATTAGTCTCTCCAATTTTCATCTATGAGGGAAAATAGAGGCCCTGAGTTTAATGTTAGGGCCTCTGAAATAAATTGATGGTTAATCTATAAGGTCTTTCGGTGAAATTTCAACGGCCAGACGATAAATAATCTACTTATCGTCTTTGGTGTATTCACCTTCAATAGTGATCTTTGGCGCGCTATCTCCGCGTTCGACACTCGGATCTTGTGAGTGTACATCTTTGAACTCACTGCTTTGGAAACCGCCAGTCGCTTGAAAACTTCCCCCATTCATCATTCTGGGGGTAATAAAAGCAATAACCTTGTGCACGAGGGCTTTGCGAGTTGCCGGTATTAATAGCGTAAAACCGGCTGCATCTGTCACAAATCCTGGCGTTAACAATAATGCCCCTGCCAACGCTAATAAAAACCCTTCCGCCATTTCTTGCGCTGGTATCTTTCCTTGCTGCATTTTTTGGTTAGCACGTAATAGCGTGCTAATGCCCTGTTGGCGTAATAATTTAACCCCAACAAATGCCGTGATAACAATTAAACCGAGCGTCCAACCAATGCCAATAAAGCTGTTCACTTTTAGAATTACGGCTAATTCAATTAATGGGATGATGATAAAAATGATTAATAAAGGCATCATGCCTCCTGAATTCTTTTACAAATAGTATTTTATGATGTCTCAGAGATGGGTTCATTTGTTTAAATTTCAAGATACCTTGCTCTCATACTCACCATAAACTTCTTATAATGACCAAAATTCATTTAAAAACGTCATCCCGCTAAGGAACTACCATGCAATTAATAGATAAAGTAATCGCCATTACAGGAGCAGGCCAAGGCTTAGGCCGTGCAATGGCGATTTACCTAGCCAATCGTGGCGCTGACATTGCCATCATTGATTTAAATGCTGAGCAAATGAATGAAACGCTAAAACAGGTTGAAGCTACAGGACGCAAAGGCGCTATCTTTTCTTGCAACGTCGCAGATGAGCAACAAGTAGAAAGTACGTTTGCTGCGATCCCTGAACAATTAGGGCGCATCGACGGCCTCATCAATAATGCTGGCATTTTACGCGATGGTTTAATGGTTAAAGCAAAAGGCGATGATATATCTAAGTTGTCTATGCCGCAGTGGCAAGCAGTAATAGATGTTAATTTAACCGGTGTTTTCTTGTGCGCACGCGAAGCTTCAGTTCAGATGATCAAGCAAGCTCAGGCCAATAATGAAGCAGCAGATTGTGCAGGCTGCATTATTAACATATCCAGTATCTCCCGAGCTGGAAACATGGGCCAGAGTAATTATTCTGCCGCCAAAGCCGGTGTTGCTGCGATGACAGTAACTTGGGCCAAAGAGCTGGCGCGTCAGAACATTCGCGTCGCCGCGATTGCTCCGGGGTTTATTGAAACAGAGATGACCCAAGGCATGAAACCAGAAGCGTTGGCTAAAATGGCGGCAGGAATTCCATTAAGACGTATGGGCAGACCTGATGAGATTGCTCACTCAGCAGCTTTCATTTTTGAAAACGATTATTACACAGGCCGCATTATTGAGTGTGATGGTGGTTTACGTGTATAAGCCCTTCTCTATATCATAAACGAATGACTCCCGAAGAAACCCTATATCAATTTATCGCCGCCATTCCTGCGGGTAATGTCGCGACCTACGGCCAGCTAGCTCGCTTAGCTGGCCGTCCAAGTTCTGCCCGCTGGGTTGGACGCACCCTGAAGCACCTTCCCAAAGATTCTAGTTTACCTTGGCATCGCGTGATTAACGCTCAAGGCAAGATCAGTTTTCCAGAAGGCAGCGAGGCGTGGCAGGTGCAAAAAGACAAATTAGCAGATGAAGGTATTCTGTTGCACAATGGCCGCATTCGTTTAAAGGACTATCAGTGGTCATGCTAGACAATTTTTATCAGAGAATGGGCCCAGCCCCAAAATGGCTGGCTCCATTTTTACACCGTCGTTTATTAATCTGTCTTTTTACAGGCTTTGCCTCTGGTTTACCGCTATTTATTCTTTACCAACTGGTTCCTGCTTGGTTGCGCAGCGAAGGGGTTGGGCTAAAAGAGATCGGCTTTTTTGCCTTAGTCGGTATTCCCTATACTTGGAAGTTCGTATGGTCGCCCTTAATGGATCGCTACGCTCCCTCCAACATGGGTCGCCGACGTAGCTGGATGTTAATCACTCAAATTTTAATGCTCGCCAGTATCGGCTATCTTGGATTTTTAAACCCTAAAACCCAGCTGTCTGAAATTGCTATTTTATGCGCGATCACGGCCTTCTTAAGCGCCAGTTTAGATATCAGCATCGATGCCTTTCGCCGTGAAATTTTACCCGACCGAGAACTGGGTTTAGGTAACAGCATTCACGTCACGACCTATCGCATCGCCAGCCTTATTCCAGGTTCGTTATCACTGATACTCGCCGATCATTATGCTTGGGATTTAGTTTTTATTATTACCGCTGCCTTTTTATCGTTGGGTATTCTAATGGTGCTATTCAGCGATGAACCAGAAGTGAATAGTCATCGTCCCCTCACTCTTAAAGCCGCGATTACCGAACCTTTTCAAGAATTTTTTGGCCGCCATGGAGTAAAATCTGCGTTATGGATTTTATCCTTTATGTTTCTTTATAAAATCGGCGATAGCATGGCGACGGCACTATCCACGCCCTTTTATTTAGATTTAGGTTTTTCGAAAACAGAGATTGGTTTAGTCGCAAAACATGCTGCCCTTTGGCCTGCTATTTTTGGTGGGATTTTTGGCGGAATTTTAATGCTAAGAATTGGCATTAATAAAGCACTATGGCTCTTTGGCGGTGCTCAAATTGTCTCTATACTCGGTTTTGCCCTGCTGGCAGAAATTGGTCACAACCTTTGGGTATTAGCACTGGTTATTGGCTTTGAATATTTAGGCGTTGGCTTAGGAACAGCCGCCTTCGTTGCTTTTATTGCCAGAACCACATCACCTGCTTATACCGCCACTCAACTGGCTCTATTTACTGCTTTGACGGCACTGCCAAGAACATTCGCCAATGCGACTACGGGGATTATTGTTGAAAATATGGGCTGGACAAACTTCTACTTATTTTGCACTGCAATTGCTGTACCGGGAATGTTACTGCTCTTTAAGGTCGCACCTTGGAATGAGCAGACCATGGATCAAGAAGCTGCTAGTGAAAAAGCAACAAGCCAATCAGCCATCCGCCAAAATCAATAAGCACAAATTAATAGGCCTCAATCAATAGCCCCAAAAAAGCCCGCGCTTGCAGATTAGCAAGGCGGGCTATTTTAGAAAGATTAAAATGAAGGATGATCTTAGTCTTTAAAATTCTTAAACATCAAAGGCAGTTCGATTTCTTCGTCTGCTTTTAACATCTGCATAACCTGCTGCAATTCATCACGTTTTTTACCCGTAACACGTACCATTTCACCCTGCACTGCAGACGTCACCTTGATCTTACTTTCTTTAATCTTCTTATTTATTATACGACCTAGGTCTTTATCGATACCCTGACGCAACTCTGCCGGCATCTTCACCTGCTTTCCTGCGCCAACCAATTTTCCATATTCAAGACAAGAAATCTTAATTTTTCTCTTAATCAGGTTCGACTCTAACATTGGCTTCATCTGCTCAATTTGGAACTCTTCGTTCGCCGTTAGTATCACTTCTTTGTCTTTTAACTCAAATGTCGCATTCACACCCTTAAAGTCAAAACGTGTTTTTACTTCGCGGTTAGCAGAATCCACAGCATTTTGAGCTTCGTGCTTTTCTATTTCTGAGACTATGTCAAAAGATGGCATCAGAGGCCTCCTAAAGTTAGAGATAGTGATAATTAGATCGTAATTAAGTCGGTATTAAATCGGGCAATTGGGCTATATATACCCTTAAAACACCATTCTGGCAATAATCACCTAAATTATGAAGCCATTTTAAAGTGACCCTTTCACAGGGATTCGAAGCATCTTTTGTATGATAATTGGAGTGACTTATGACTTCACAGGTACTGTAGCTAAAGAAAACATCACATTAACGGTGCTAGAGATTTGCCATATTAAGCCTTTCTCGAATTCACTAAAGTCGTATAATACGAGCTATGGATAAACAAAACAGAACACCTGTGAATAACTCATCAGCTCCCTTAAAGGGTGGCATCAGTATTGGTATTATAGGCCTTGGTGCTATTGGCTGCTTGTTCAGAAGCCAAATTTCCAGCAATGCGAATGTTTATGCGTTACCCCGTAACTCTGCGCTCAAAGAAATCGATTTCCAGCTGGATGATCAATACCAAAGCACCCAATATACGACGCCCGTTTGGCAAAATGAACCGTTAGATGTGGTCGTTGTATGCTGCAAAGCAACCCAGTGTCTTGCAGCCCTAGATTTATGGAAAAAGGCGATAAGCAAAGACTGCCAAATCGTTTTATTACAAAACGGCATGGGGCAGCAAGAACTCGTTGCAGCACAATATCCACACAACGCTCTATTTGCAGCCTCAACGACGGAAGGTGCGTATAAAAAAAGCTCACAGCATATTGTTCACGCCGGCCAAGGTATCACTCAATGGGGCTATTTTTCAGGAGGCTGTTTTTCAGAGAATAAGTTAACTCAAGAGGGCTCTCCTGCTTTAAAGCTCGATATCAACACCCTAAAAGGCGAACATAAGTGGCACCCCAATATTGAAGAGGTATTATTTGCTAAACTAGCAGTTAACGCCGTTATCAACCCTCTAACGGTAAAGCATAATTGTAAGAATGGTATTTTGATTAATGACCCTGTCATAAATCGAGAACTGGAAGCGCTGTGTGAAGAAACTCAAAACCTGTATACAGCAATGCACTGGCCATTAGCAATTGACTTAACCGAGAGAGTTAAATCTATTGCCAATCTAACCGCAGAAAATGTTTCTTCTATGCTGCAAGATGTGCGGTCTATGCGTGAAACTGAGATTGATTTTATTACTGGATATTTAATTACGAAAGCCCAGCTGATTGATTATGAGCTCCCGAAGCATGTACCGCTGTTTAAATCCATCAAATCGCTTCAAGCATAAAATACATAATAGCCAAATTTTTCACCCTTTTGATCACTATAATAGTGATCAAAATGACAAAAGCAGCTATGTTAGTAATACGCCTAAATAATTCATCAGGATGCTTAGCTTGCTCATACGGCAAAAAGTTATTACTGCAACGATCATATCTTGCATACTCATTGTTATTCTTGCCACGACGGCCTATATCTTAGCGGCGGATAGAGTCGGCCGAGAATATATTTCACCTAAGATTAGTAAGTCTTTCGCTGATATCTTTCAGCTACAACTTCAGCAAGACCCTGAGAATATTTTTGCACTGCAATCTCTCTCAAACAGCATGGTCCAACACTATAAAGTTCAAGAAATTGCATTTTATAATATTAAAAATGAACGAGTCATTTACGCCTGTTCAAACACCTGCGTACACAACTTACCCGATTCATTTAATAAAAAAGTAATTAATAACGGTTCTGAAAACAATCCTGATCGCCACATTTTTAATTTACAGAGCCGCACTGATACTCTCTCGACTGACAAAGACAACCAAACGAGTTCGTATCTGGGTACGAAACCCTTAAAACTGGTTATTATCCCGAAAAACGGGCTGGCTAAATTCTTCTATGCTGACACAGTCTCAACTGCCCTCATGATCGTCAGTCTATCAACACTTCTATTATTTTTTCTCTATAACTGCATTCGCTTTTGGCAACGCTCGCCCTATAAAAGACTGCTAACAACTATTGAAGAAATTCAATCTAAGCCTGACGACAACATCCGATTTGAATTAAACGATGCTGATACCGCAAAACTTTGCGAAGCATTGAATACATTAATAATTATTAATGACGATCGTAAAATGACATTAATGAAAGAAAAAGAAAAAGCAGAAAATGCCCGTATTAGAGCCATTCGCTTATCCAATGAAACACGTACAATTAACGAAAAATTAGCCAGTGAAATCACCATTCGTCGCTCGGTAGAGACTCAACTAACTCATACACAAAGTATCTTAGATAGCATCATTGACTCAATGCCTTCTGCGTTATTTACCCTTGATAATAAGGGTTATATTATTCAGTGTAATCAGCAAGCAGCCGACTGGCTTGACTGCGAGCGTCATCCTCTTGTAGGCAAGCAGTTATTTAATTACATAGAAGAACTTACTGATTTCAATGATCTAATCAGACAAAGTTTAGCTGAAAATTCTGTCAAAAAAATTGAACGCTTAAAGTTGTCACTACCGATAGGCAGCTTTCCCGCAGACATCACGTTATACCCACTTAAAGACAATAATTTAGACGGGTTAGTAATCAGAATTGATGACATTAGCCAACGTCAAAAAATAGAAGAAGTCATTATGCAAACGGAAAAGATGAAATCCGTTGGTGGATTAGCGGCAGGAATGGCCCACGAAATTAATAATCCTTTAGGGGCAATACTGCAAGGTATACAAAATATAAAACGCCGTATTCAAATTGAAAACGATAAAAACAAAGAAATTGCCAAGTCCTACGATCTCGATCTATCGTCCATGATTGGTTATTTAGAGCAGCGACAAATCATCAAATTTCTTAACAATATCCAAGACGCAGGGCAAAGAGCTGCCAGCATTGTATCCAACATGCTTCAGTTCTCTCGCGGTACTCAAAAGCAGCTAAGCCCTACTCATATAAAAGACCTCATAGAGCGAACGCTCAATCTAGCCCGTGCCGACTTAGAGTTAAAAAATATAGAAATACAGCTCGCAAACATTGATGAATCATTAATGTTCCACTGCATTCCCTCAGAGCTTGAGCAAGTCATTCTAAATTTACTGCAGAACTCCGCCCAAGCTCTAAGCCATTACCAGCCGAATCACCCTGATAAAAATTGGGTACCGCACATAAATTTGTCCGCGACTCAAGATAATAAATATACTTACATTAATGTTAAAGATAATGGCCCTGGTATCGCGAAAGACGTTCGAAGACGCATCTTCGAGCCTTTTTTTACCACCAAGGATATTGGTGCTGGCACTGGCTTAGGCTTATCCGTTTCTTACTTTATTATTACTGCTCACCACAATGGCCAGCTTGATATTGAATCCAAACCCGGTGAGGGGGCATGCTTCACCCTAAAAATTCCAAATCAACCGCTGCTTCCTAAATAGCAGCGCGAATCATTCTCGTATTTCTGTTAGAAAGACAACAGGTTTCCAATGTGGCTACCAGATATCTACTTGACCATTTTTTCAATAAGCCTTACCCTACGCGCTCATTTAGGTGCCGCTGAATATTCCTATTCAGCAGTTAAACGGGAAGTTTGGTAAGTCACTGCTACGCATACGAATCCAACGCTGCCCCCGCAACGGTGATCGACTTAACTTATTGTCATATGCCACTGTGGTGCTCTCTTTTTAAAAGATCGAGCCTATGGGAAGGTGCAATAAGAGGAAGAATATTCCAAGTCGTCAGCCCGGATACCGGCCTGAATTTTTAACGATAGCACGGCGGGTGCTATAAAAATTCTAGCTAAATATTATTTAGCGATCTCGTTTGGTATTACCATGAAAAAAATTGTCTTCTTAACGGCACTCCTTCCTATGAGTTCTTTTGCTGAAATTGCTCTAGACACTCAAAAAATCACCGCTAGTAAAATAACCAACTCTCAAGTATCTAACAGTATTGTTATTACTCGTGAAGAAATAGAACTATTACAAGCTACTAACTTAAGCGAAGTTCTTTCACAACTTCCTGGCTTTCAGGTGACTCAGCAAGGCGGAAATGCAAATACTCAGTCATTCGTCATGAATGGTTTTCGCTCGAGTCAAATGCTAATTTTATTAAATGGCCAACGTTTTAGCTCTGCAACATTAGGATCAGCAACTTACAATACTATTCCGGCAAACAGTATTAAAAAAATTGAGATTGTGTCCAATGCACGCTCAGCGATCTATGGCGCTGATGCTATGGGTGGCGTAATTAACATCGTCACCACTCAAGACATAGCTGAGCAAAAATTACTGAACAACAATATTCACCTAGCACTTGGCAACCAAGGAACATCACAATTCTCTACTGATCTGAATAAAACTATAGGTGATCTATCATTGCACCTATCTGGATTTACAGAAAAGACACAGGGCTACGATGTTTACGAAGCTAACGACTCTGATCGTGATGGTAGTGAACGCCATGCGCTTGGATTGGATGCTAGCTATAAAATAAATAATGAAAATACCCTAACACTCACCAACCAAAATAATCGTGGCTCTGTTGATTATGACGGTAGAAGTGGCAACAACCACAAGAAAGATTACCAGCAACAAGTAGCAACTATTGGCTGGCAGTATTCTGATGAGAAGTATGGTGCTAGCGCTAACTATGGTCAAAGCTTCGATAAAAGTTGGAGTTATGGAAATGGAACATCTCGTTCTGATGCTAATGGTTTCATTACAGACACTAAAACAATAGATGTATCAGCACGCGCTAAGGTTTCTGAAGCACAGACATTATTAGTCGTATCTGATTACAGAGAAGATGATATAAGCAAGTCAGATAATCAATACGATAAGACAAATGGCGATACATATGGCTTTGGCTTATCTCACAACTATACGACTAATATGGTTAACACAGAACTTGGGCTCCGTCGTGATGACTCCTCACTTTTCGATGAAAATTATTCCTACTCTGCTTCTGCTGAATGGTTTGCTCTTGAGCAGCTTTCAATCACTGCTGCATTTAATACTGGTTTTAAGGCTCCTAGTTTTAATGATCTATATTACCCAGTAAGCGGCAATAAAGATCTTAAGCCTGAGAAGTCGTTGAATCGTCGTCTTGCGATTCAATACAGTCAAGATCAAGCCTCCTATAAAGCTAGCTACCAACTAAGCCACGTCGATAACTTAATTCAATGGGTTCCTAACAGTGGCGGTATGTGGCAACCGACTAATGTCAATCAAGCATTATTAAGAAATGCAGTCCTATCTTGGGACTACAATTGGTTTGCAAATTTCTCTAGCCAGCTATCCTATGAGTGGAATCATTCAGTTGATTTAAAAACTCATAATCGTCTTCCTAGACAGTCATCTAGAGTTGCTAAACTAAATTTGAACTATGACAATGGTCAATACAGTGTAGGAAGTAGTATGAGATATTTATCTGAAAGCTACGATAATGCATCTAATAGCAATTTACTTGCAGCCTATACCGTTGCGGATGCTTACGCCAAAGTTTCTGTTTCAGAAAATTTTAGTTTTGGTTTACGTATTAACAACCTAACCAATAAAACTTATCAATCAGCTAAGGGATACCCAGCGCAAGAGCGTACGTATCTTGTAAGCGGTACTTTTAACTTCTAGGAAAAAAATATGGGCAACCGACTATCAAAAATATCCACAAAAACGGGTGACAAAGGCGAAACTGGCTTAGGTGACGGTAGTCGGATTAGTAAAACATCGACTCGAATTCACGTTATCGGCGAAGTCGATGAGGTGAATTCTTGGGTAGGTGTTTTAGCCGCCGAGTTGGAAGCTAACGATCCGCATCAAGAAATTCTTAGCCAAATCCAACACGATCTTTTTGATCTAGGTGGTGAGCTTTGTGTTCCTGGTTATAAGGCGCTAGCCCCTGGCATGCTTGAAGGGGTTGAGAATGCATTGGTCGACATCAATGAAGCATTACCGCCACTTAAGGATTTTATTCTACCAGGTGGAAGTAAGGCTGCATCGTATTGCCATATGGCTAGAACTGTTTGCCGCCGTGCTGAACGTGCGATTGTTGAATTGGCCAATGAAGAAGAAAAAGCAGGTAATGCTATTAACCCATTAGCGGTGCAATACTTAAACCGTTTATCGGATTTTTTCTTTGTTTTAGCTCGCGATATTGCTAGAGCTAATGGTGGCCAAGAAGTACTTTGGAAGAGCCGCCATACCCAATCTAAAAAGGATGTTTAGTTCTTTTTAACAGACAAAAAAGGCGTTATCCATTAAGATAACGCCTTTATTTTTTGTACTTCTCAATATTTTCTAAAAGTCTTTAATTACCTGTTTTTAAACCTTAAAACGCTCAACTCGTTGTTTTAGCGCCTCGGTTAAAGATTGTGTTTGTCTAACGGCATCCACAGTTCCTTCTACGTTTTGCACTGTTTCTTCACCATGCCCTCGTATTATCGATAGATTATTATTTAAGGCTTTAGCCGCTTCTTGCTGGCTACTAGCGGTAGATACAATTTCTAATGTTTTGGTTTGAATTTCATGCATGCTACCTTGAATACTTTCAAGTGCTTCACCGACTTGCCCAGAACTATCAACGGTTTTATTAACCATGGTTCGATTAATTTCCATGGTCTCTACAGCACGTTCAATATTCTGCTGTACCTCTTTAATCAATCCTTCAATTTCTGCTGCTGACCCCTGAGTACGGCTTGCGAGTGTTCTAACCTCATCGGCCACTACCGCAAAACCGCGCCCTTGTTCACCTGCACGGGCTGCTTCGATCGCCGCATTTAATGCTAATAGGTTGGTTTGCTCTGCAATGCCTTTGATTGTTCCTAAAATGGAACTAATGTTGGTGGAGTTATCGGCTAGGCGATTTACCGCTTCCATGGAGTTACGCATTTCTTCTGATAGCTGTTGAACATCGGCTATTACATTATCGACAACGATGCCGGCTTGCTGAGAGCGATCTGCACCAGAGAGCGCGGCTTGTTCAGCCTCACCCGCCATCAATACCACAGTGCTTGCGCGATCAGACATATCTTTAATGGTATTAGCGACTTCTTCTGTCTCGACCATTTGGGTATTCACAGATTTACGGCTGTTATTCGCGATGGTTTCTACATCAGCAACTTTTTGCCCTACGTTTTCGCTGGTATCTTTTACCGTAGATAAGATGCCTCTGACTTCTGACGTCATTTCATTAAAGGCATCTCGTAATTGCCCCATTTCATCTTTACCATCAAAGTTAATGACCTGCGTTAGATCACCCTTAGCAATTTTTTGAGCCGCACTAAAGAAACGAGCGATTGAATACTGTACCGATAGAAAGAATGCTGAGTACAAATAAACAATAATAGCCATAACAGTCAGCAATACCGAAGCCGTGATGAGCATATGAGAATTTTGATCATCTAACCGCGCTTGTAATTTCTTTCCAATTAATGGAAGTACCATACCATCGAGATCACGTAATGATTGAATTTTTGGCTGCGCGAAAATTTCGAAGTCGATCCAGCTCATTGTAACACTGGTTGCTGCAATAATTTCTTTATCTAAAACCATCTGGATATCAAGCATGCCATTGCCTGATTTTTTTGCCTGATCAGCCAAATCATCTAAACCTAATGCACCAATACTACTACTGACAAATTGTATATCAGGAACGGCTGCGGCCATTTGATCATATACATCATTTAATAGATCGTAAGTCATCGACTGTAGATATTTTTCAATCATTGCAAAAATACCCGCGGCATAACCAATTCCTGCTGCATCTCGTATGACGGGAGAATTAGTGAGTGATACGATTAATAATTGTTGTATTTCTGGGTCAGAATCTAGCGCCAGACCGGTACTCTGAGCATATTTTTTAATCACGAGGTAAAGCTGATCAATAACTTCTTGATAGTATTTAAACTGATCTGCTAGCGTGGGCATTCTCGCGCTACCATCAATACTTAGCTTCGCTAGGTTATTTGTATTGAATGCTAGAAGCTGCTCACTTAACGCTTCATTTTCTATCGAGCTTATCGCCTTTTTAAACTGGCTATCAACCTCAGTACGATAGTTAAGTACTCGACTATTTAGCGTCGAGTCTCTTTGAAAAACTATGGGCGATGCATAATTACGATAATCTTCTATCGCGTATACAACATTCATAATACTTTGAATATTGTATACCGCAATCAGCTCGCTCTCTGTTTTTTTCAAGCTTTGATAGGACGCATAAAATACTTGTCCACTCAAAAATACTAATGGCACCATAAATAGAAAACTAATTAATCCAAACTTAGCGGCATAGCTTAAATGCCCCATTAAACGAATGGCCGGCCACAAAATTTTCTTTAGCATAACGCCCTCACTTCTTATTTATGCTCATGATTCAATATACCTATTTCATCACTCTCAAAAGAGTAAATTTTAGATATCCTTTTTCCAAATATCTACAATATTAGCTGCCTAATATCTGCTAACAACTGAACTAAACGCTGACTAAAACGTGCTGCTTCTGCGCCATCTATCACTCGGTGATCATAAGAAAGTGATAATGGTAATATAAGCTTAGGCACAAAATCGCTGCCATTCCACACGGGTTTCATCTCTGCTCGTGATAAACCCAAAATTGCCACCTCTGGAGCATTCACAATTGGAGTAAATGCAGTGCCTCCAATGCCGCCTAGGCTCGATACACTTAAGCAACCACCCTGCATATCAGCCAACCCTAATTTTCCATCTCGGGCTTTCTGCGCTTTATCCGTTAAATCTTTTGCTATTTCAGTGACGCTCTTTTTATCCACATCGCGTATCACAGGAACCAACAACCCATTAGGGGTATCGACGGCAACGCCTATATTTAAATACTTTTTATAAATTAATGACTGACCATCCGAAGAGAGTGATGCATTAAATTGTGGAAATTCTTTCATTGCTACCGCTAAGACCTTCATCACAAAGGGAACAGCCGATAATTTTTGTTCAATATTAGGGGTGCTATTAATCTGTTTTCTAAACGACTCCAGCTCTGTAATATCTGCTTGATCAAATTGTGTAACTTGCGGCACATTCAACCATGCTGCAGTCATATTTTTTGCGGTTGCCAATTTGATTTTATTCAGTGGTAAACTTTCAATCTCTCCAAATTTACCAAAATCAATGGTCGCGACTTTAGGAATACCTGTCCCTGCGATCGTAGGATTTTGCAGTGCCGACTTAACATGTTGTCGTACATCATCTTTGGTCACTCGACCACGAGGACCTGCACCTTTTACCAAAGCCAGATCCACACCAAATTGTCTTGCCAGCTTCCTTACGGCTGGGCCAGCATGAACATTTCCTGAAGGCTTAAGTTCATTGCCTTTCGATGTTGTTACTTCACTTCGTTCTGCAGGCCCATTAATTGTAGAGTTATGATTCGTAGTGCTATGACTTGTAGAACTAGCAGTACTAGTTATATCGGCCGCTAGGCTATTAGCTTTAACAGGTTCGTCTGATGATTTTTCTGCTGCAGGATCAGCACTTGAAGACGATGATTCAGTGATCATCATTTCAATCATTGCATCCCCAACCGAGACCTTATCACCGAGTGTTAATAATATTTTTTCTATTCGTCCCGTCTTTCCTGCCGGTATTTCCATAGAGGCTTTATCGGTTTCTAGTGTTAAGACCGATTGCTCAGCATCAACCTCTTCGCCAACATTGACTAAAAGCTCTATGACTTCAACCTGATCAGAACCTCCTAAATCTGGCACAGGAATTGTTTCTATTCGAGTCTTTGCGGCAACGGTGCTATCCGCTTCTAGATTAGCTTGCTGATCACCACTTTGATTATCAGAAGATGTATTATCTGCACCAGTAATGGCAGTATCAGTAGTGGCAGTATCGGTAGCAGTCACTTCAGTTTTTTGACTCGCCTCTTTATCAGTGTCTTGGCCTACTGAAACCTCAACTTCTCCATACTGATCGCCTTCATTGAGCTTGTCGCCGACCTTGATCGAGATAGAAGATATTGTGCCCTCAAACGGCGATGGAATTTCCATCGTTGCTTTATCTGTTTCCAGCACAATAATACTGTCTTCCGCTGCAACCTGGTCTCCGGCAGCGACTAATATCTCAATAACTTCTACTTGTTCTGCCCCACCTAAGTCAGGGACTCTTAATGATTCAATCGTCATAGTCTCCATCCTTAGCTGTATAGTGGGTCGAGTTTTGCAGGATTAATATCCAACTCTTCACGTGATTGGTTTAATTGCTCAGTGCTGATTTTGCCTTGCTTTTTAAGCTCGTATAACGCGGCCCAGGCAACATGTTGCCAATCGACTTCAAAGAAGTAGCGTAAATTTTCACGAGTATCACTACGGCCAAAACCATCCGTTCCTAGTACTTTATAACTGCGGTCTGCTGGAATATAAGGACGAATTTGATCGGCATAAGTTTTAATGTAATCTGTTGCCGCAATAATCGGGCCGTCGGTTTTATTCAATAGCCGGGTTACATAGGGTTCTTCTTTTGATTCACCTGCCGATAAATAATCCTGTCGTTCACAGCCTAAGCCATCGCGGCGAAGTTCATTAAAAGACGTTACGCTCCAAACCTGAGAACAAATGCCTTTATCAGCCAACCATTCTGCGGCTTTTTCGACTTGTAATAAAATGGCGCCACTGCCTAACAGCTGCACACAATTTTGATTATCTTTAGTCGATTTACCCACTGTTTTTAATGAGTACATTCCCCGTCGAATTCCCTCTTCTGCACCTTCAGGCATCGCAGGATGGGTATAGTTTTCATTCATCGTGGTAATGTAATAGAACACCTTTTCTTTTTTCTCATACATGCGGTGCAAACCATCTTGCATGATAACCGCTAATTCATAACCGTAAGTTGGGTCATAACTCACGCAATTAGGAATGCTAGAAGCCAAAACATGGCTGTGGCCATCTTGATGCTGTAATCCTTCGCCATTTAAAGTTGTACGCCCTGATGTTGCACCAATCAAGAAACCTTGAGCTTGCATATCACCTGCCGCCCAGGCCAAATCACCTATGCGCTGAAATCCAAACATGGAATAAAAAACATAGACCGGAACCATTGCTAAACTATTAGTGCTATACGAAGTCGCGGCTGCCATCCACGCCGCAAATGCTCCGGCTTCGTTAATACCTTCTTCTAAAATTCGGCCTTTTTTATCTTCGCGGTAATACATCATCTGGCCTGAGTCGACGGGGTTATAGAGCTGCCCCTCAGACGAATAAATACCTAATTGGCGGAACATGCCTTCCATACCAAATGTACGAGCTTCATCCGGCACAATGGGAACAACTCGTTCGCCCAGTGATTTATCTTTTACTAGCTGAGACAGTATTCGAACGAATGCCATGGTTGATGAAATTTCACGATCACCGCTACCCTCTATTTGTCCTTTAAAACTAGCGACTTCAGGGGCTTTCAATGCTTGCCAAGTTTCTGTGCGCACTGGCATATAGCCACCCAGCTTTTCACGTTGCTTACGCAGGTATATCATTTCTGGGCTGTCTTCGGGCGGGCGATAAAATGGTAATTTTTCTAAATCTTCGTCTCGAATGGGCACATCAAAACGATCACGAAAAGCTTTTAAACTATTAAAGTCGAGCTTCTTCACTGAATGGCTAGGGTTTTGCGCTTCTGCCTCTGGCCCCATACCATACCCTTTCACGGTATGCGCAAGAATCACGGTTGGCTGGCCTTTATGATTCATCGCCTGCTGATACGCGGCAAAGACTTTATAAGGATCGTGTCCACCACGGTTTAATTTAAAGATATCCTCATCACTCATATCTTTGATGATTTCTTTTAATTCTGGGTATTTATTAAAGAAGTGTTCGCGGGTGTATTTTCCACCTTTTGCTTTGTAATTTTGGAATTCACCATCAACAGTTTCATCCATTCGCTTCTGCAAATACCCCTTACGATCTTTCGCTAATAGCGGATCCCAGTGACGCCCCCAGACGACTTTAATTACATTCCAGCCGGCACCTCTAAACGAACTTTCTAGCTCCTGAATAATTTTGCCATTGCCACGTACGGGGCCATCAAGGCGTTGTAAGTTACAGTTCACGACAAAAATTAAATTCTCTAATTTTTCCCGCCCCGCCATCGAAATCGCCCCTAAGCTTTCTGGCTCATCACACTCACCATCACCAAGAAAGGCCCAAACCTTACGGTTTTTACGTGGCACTAATTCACGTGCCGACATATAGCGCATAAAGTGCGCCTGATAGATTGCTTGTAGCGGTCCTAACCCCATTGATACTGTTGGAAACTGCCAATAATCAGGCATCAATTTAGGATGTGGATAAGAAGATAAACCGGGCTTTAAAGCCTCACGGCGAAAAGATTCTAAGTCTTTTTCATCAAAACGCCCTTCTAAATAAGAACGCGCATAAATACCCGGAGAAACATGCCCTTGATAGTAAATAAGATCACCTAAAGGCGAATCTTCACTGTTTGGATTGGGCGCACGGAAAAAGTGGTTAAAACCTACATCGTATAAAGTGGCACTAGAAGCAAAGCTAGAAATATGGCCACCTAGATCTCCGGCATTCTCTTTATTCGCTCGGCTCACCATCGCCAGCGCATTCCAGCGGATCAGTGAGCGAATGCGGCGTTCAATAAATAAATCCCCAGGCATTGGGGCTTCAGCTTCAGGTGGTATGGTATTGCGATAAGGGGTTTTCATTGCATAAGGCAATGGCGAACCATTACGCGTAGCGCGTTCAGCAATACGTTCAATTAGAAAGTGTGCGCGCTCAAGACCCTCGGCTCTGATAACGGAGTGAATCGCATCAACCCATTCTTTGGTTTCGATTGGGTCGTTATCTTGAGTCTCTTTATAATCGTCCATAGAATCCTTATCCTATTAGAATGTGCATATCTGCAATTCAGTATAGTTAAAGATTTAGGTTTCAGATGAATACTGGCCAACTACTTTATTAGCAGGTCATTATTTGATCAGAATTTAGACAATTACAATAATTAAGGGTTATATTCGAAGGCTACCATCGACACCTATCGACACCTAAAGTAGCCTCTTCTAAAAGTAGCCTCTTCTAGCTTTGATTTAGTTTCTCGCCTGCTCCATCGCTTCACATAACTGCTCTGTTCCTACTAAAAAACGTGATGTGGGGCGCTGAAATAGCTCAGGTAAAATATGGTATAGCTGGTTTTTCTGCACGGCTTGCAGCGTTTTATACTGACGCCAATCGTCTAGCCATTCAGGGCGAGCTTGCCCCATGCCACTGGCAACAATCACTTGAGGATCTTGCACTAAGATTGATTCGATACTGACTTGAGGGTTCGTCATGGGTAGATCAGAGAAAATATTACGACCACCACATACTTCAATCGCACGGCTAATAAAAGTATTACCGTTTTGTGTCATTAACGGTGAGTTCCACACCTGATAAAAAACGCTGACTTCTTTTTGCTGGCTATACGTCTGGCGTAAACGTGCTAACTTTTTGTTAAAAGCGGCGACGGCACGTGCGGCCTGCTGTTCTTTTCCTGTTACCTTGCCATACATCGTTAAGGCATTAGCGATGTCGTCAAACTCTCGGGGATCAGAGACTAAAATCGGTAAGCCAAGTGCTTTTAAGCGATCAAGCTCACGGTTGCGATTGCCTTCTGGCCAAGCAATTAATAAATCGGGCTCTAAAGCGACGATCGCTTCAATATTTAATGCGCTATACCCCCCGACTCTTGGGATACTTTTAGCGGCTTCTGGATAATCTGAATACTGCACGGCTCCGACAATATTTTTACCCGCGCCGACTTCAAACAACAGTTCGGTTGCATGAGGCATCAGACTAACAATTCGAGTAACCGGTTGCTCAAACACATGTTTCTGTTCATCATCATCGATAACTATTATTGGTTTAGGCTCCGACTCCAATGCTGAATCCTGCTCCGACAAAGAATAGACGCTGACCGATAGCGCGACTGCTACCAGAAAAGACATTAAACGAACGAGTAAAAAAACCATTAAACTTCCCTTAAAAATACTATAAATATCAAAAAACAAGCTGACCTAAAGCAGCTTCTAATCGCTGCCAATTTTCTTCATTATTTTCGGGCAAGCCAAAGCGTAAACCTTCGGCGGTTTTTGACGTTGCCGGTAGATAGCGTACTAAAATTGCTTGCTGTGCGAGCTGGGTGAATATTTGCTCAGATCTAGCGTGATACACTGTTTGAAATAAATGCGTACCTTGGACGTCGCAGCCAGTATGCTTTTGAAGCAAGGTATTTAAACGTGCTGACTGCTGAGCTAGTTCTTCATTCTGATTCTGTATCCAGCTCTCATCTTGAACAGCCAAACGACCTAAGTATTGCGCTGGATGACTCAGTGCCCAAGGCCCAAGCATTTTATGCAGACGCTGAATATTTTTTTCAGCCGCAAAGACAAAACCCAAGCGTAAACCTGCAAGGCCAAAAAACTTACCAATAGAGCGTAAAACAAATAGTCCGTTGCGCTCAACACTGCTGCAAAGGCTTTGCTCTGGCGTCATGTCCATAAAGGCTTCGTCAACAATTAACCAGCCACCGCGACGCTGTAGAATGGTCCACCACTTCAATAATTGCTCAACCGACCAACGGTGACCACTTGGATTATCAGGGTTTACTAAAATAAGTACATCAACGGGCTGTTGGGTTAAAAGCTCTGTGATTTTATCGCAGGCAACTTTTCTCACTCGATGCCCCTGATCTTCCCAAGCAATACCATGCTCGGCATAACTACCCGAGGTTACCCAAACTTTCGCCTCGGTTTTATGAATGCTTTTATAAGCCGCATACAGCAGAGGCAATAAACGAATGCCTTGTTGCGAACCTGCACAAGGCAACAGATTGTGTACAGATACTTCTGCTGACAAATTAGAAACGGCTGTCGGTATGTTCGCTAAATAATACCCCAATGCCGCTTGCTCTAAACTGCCGCCATCCTCGTATTGCTCTTCCGGTAAACGCTGCCATACCTGAGTAGGAATAGCAGGCACAGGCCAGCTAACGGGGTTGATGCCCGTGCTAATATCCAGCCACTGCTGATGAGGAATATCAAAAAAATCAGCGGCCGCCTTCAAAGCCCCGCCGTGGAGTGGCAGAAACTTTTTAGGTGCGGACGTCGATAACGAGGCCTGATTAGACGAGGCTTGATTAGACGGCAGTTGATTAAAGGACAAACACGATCCCTCCGATACTAAACAACCAGAAATATAATGTTTTTTGTACCAACGCTAATGCTTCAACAATGGAATGAGCTTGCGCAACGTCTCCGCAGCCCATTAATGGTTTCTCTTGCCACTCACCATGATAATAAGAACCTTCACTTAAACGAACGTTGAGCGCCCCAGCACCTGCCGTCATGACTGGCCCACCATTTGGGCTAGAGCATTGCTTAGCCTGAGTTCGCCAGCATTTTAATGCTTTTTTCCCTTGCTCTACTGAATGGGCACAAAATACAAAGCCATAAGCCGTGAGTCGCGCGGGAATGAAATTTAGCACATCGTCAAAGTAAGCAGCAAAGCGACCAAAGTATAAGTACTGAGGTGTTTTATACCCCCACATAGCATCCAATGTATTAATTAATCGATGTAAAACCGCCCCTTCAATACCTGCGACCATAAACCAAAATAGGCTCGCAAATAATGCATCTGAACTATTTTCCAACACACTTTCAACAGACGCCTGTGCAATTTGAGTACCGTCTAATTGATCGGTTTCACGGCTCACAATCCAACTCAGCTTAGTGCGCGCTAAATCAATTTGATTAATGTTTAATTCGGTAAAAATGGCGCGAGCATGCTGTTGAAGGCTAGACCAACCGATACATAGATATAATAAACCCGCATCGATAAACACGTTGATAATGGCCGGCATCGAATGCTGTACGATGATAATGGCCCCAAGAATAGGAATAATCGCTAACAGGCACGCCAAGCCACCATTAATAAACTGCGTGCGAACGTCTACCGCTGCATTATTTGAGCGATTAAACGTCTTCTGCAAAAAGTTTACATAGCGTCCAAAACCGACCAACGGATGATATTTTTTAGGTTCAGCAAAGCGATAATCTAATGCCAACGCCAATAACAATGAAAAAAAACTGAGTATCAAGATATAATCTCTTAAAATTGGTTTTCATAAATATTTAATACCGTTTTTTCGTCACTCATTTTTTACTGACATTTTTTACTGAGTAGACGATTAACGACCCTTTTGATTTTAGCAGGCTTACCCTTTTTATGCTTCCACAAGTTGAACAACAGCGTGCACTTGAACGTCTTTTAAACAACAATAAACAGCTCACGCTTATGGTTCAGGGAACGACTTCCGATGCTGGGAAAAGCACTCTCTGCTGCGCTTTAGGTCGGGTATTTAAACGCCAAGGTCTCTCAGTAGCGCCCTTCAAGTCTCAAAACATGGCACTCAATAGTGCCGTGACCGAAGACGGCGGAGAAATTGGCCGTGCTCAAGCATTACAAGCACAAGCCTGTGGATTAAAATCGCATACCGACTTCAACCCTGTATTATTAAAACCAACGTCCGACATTGGCTGCCAAGTGATCATTAATGGTAAGCCGATTGTGAACGAAAAGGGTGAAGCGGATGGCGGGAAAATGAAAGCTCGCCAATATCACGATTATAAACCAACCGCGATGAAAGCTGTTTTAGCGTCACACCAAAGACTCAGACAACAATATAACTGGGTTGTTGCAGAAGGCGCAGGCAGCCCAGCAGAAATAAACCTACGCGACCGCGACATTGCGAACATGGGCTTTGCTGAAGCCGTGGATTGCCCCGTTATTATCATCGCCGACATCGACCGTGGTGGCGTATTCGCTCACATAGTTGGCACTCTCGATTGTCTTTCACCATCAGAGCGAAATAGAGTGGTGGGTTTTGTCATTAATCGTTTTCGCGGTGATGTCAGTTTATTGCAACCGGGCTTAGATTGGCTCGAAGAAAAAACAGGTAAACCCGTACTCGCCGTTTTACCGTATTTAATGGGATTACACCTAGATTCTGAAGATTCTGTTAGTCTTTCCGAATCGGTATCCGAAGGCCCAGAAGCACTAAGCCAAAAGAAATTAAAAGTCGTTGTGCCGATTTATCCACGAGTAAGCAATCATACCGATCTTGATCCTATTGCTGCTCACCCACAAGTCGACTTAGAATTAATCGGCCCGTCCATTTCGGGCAGCCGTGTTACCGAAGCCGCTCATATTCCTAAAGCTGATCTAATCATTTTGCCCGGTTCAAAAAATACGCGCGCTGATTTGGCTTGGCTAAAAGAACAAGGCTGGCTGCCGTATTTACAGCAACATTTACGTTACGGCGGAAAGATTTTAGGTATTTGTGGAGGCTTGCAGATGCTTGGAAATTCAATTAAAGATCCACTAGGGCTAGAAGGCCTGCCGGGGAATAGTAAAGGTTTTGGCTGGTTAAATATTGATACCGAATTACAGCCTGAAAAAACATTAAAGAATGTCACGGGTAAGCTCAACTTACCGAACCAAGCCAGTTGCGATATTCAAGGCTATGAGATTCATGCAGGACTAACACTGGCATCTGCTAATGGTTCTGATGAAGGCTCTAATAAAAGTCCTAATAAAAGCCCTAATGAAGAGTCAGATACTAACAATACGACAAGCAATACGACAAGCAATAAAAGTAAATCGATCATCACCACGGAAGATCAGCATATTTGCGCCCTACTTTCAGATGACGAGCAAATTTTAGCGAGTTACTGGCACGGATTAATGGATACCCCAGAGGCCTTACAAGCCATTTTACGCTGGGCGGGTGCAGAAACTCAGCTCGTCGATTATCAAGTTTTGCGGGAAAATAGTCTTGATGCTTTGGCCGACTCTGCTTTCGAAAGCTTTGATTGGCACAAGCTGGAAACATCTTTAGCTACGTTCACTCAATCCAGGTCGATAGAGGATTGAGCGAAGTATAAAAGGTTTAGATTTAGGTTTTTTAAAGCTGCAGATCTTATAAAACCAAAGCACATAATAATAAGGCTTCTTGCACCTCGATTAATGCTCCGGCGGTATCCCCCGTTGTGCCGCCAATTCTTTGCATCATGATATTTCTTGCCCACAATAAAATGGCCGCTGCCAGAATGATGATTAATAACGATTTTTGCTGTAAAAAAATCACCGCCAGTAATAGCGTGACCACCGATACAATCATCATGAGTGTTGGGCTAATCGACCGTTTTAAATTGCTGCCTAAACCTTCATCTCGCACATAAGGGGTGAAATAAAATAAAGGTAAAATACTAAAGCGAGCAAGCATGGGAACCGCTAAAACAGCGCCAACAAAATAGAAGTCATAGGCTTTATCAACCACCACGACTAATGCGGAAAATTTTAATAATAGAACCAAGACCACCAGCATCGTGCCCATTGGGCCGATCGTCGGATCTTTCATAATGGCCAGTGTGCGTTGTTTATCTCCATATCCTCCAACCCAGGCATCTGCTGAATCGGCCAAGCCATCTAGGTGTAATCCCCCAGTCAGCAGACTCCAAACCAGTAGCATTAACGCTGCAATCACTAGGCTTGAACTATCAAAACTGGTGGATAATTGCGGATATGAATTACTCACCTGCCACGCACAAATAACATAAACAATGCAAACAAGTGCACCTATGATTAAACCAACAAGTGGATAAAAATAGAGCGATCCTTGGCCCACTTCTTTATTATTAACTTTTAATGCTTTTGATAAATTAACCGCTGGAATTCGAGTTAAAAAGGCGATGGCGTACCAAAACGAAAACCATACGAGTTTTAGCTTATTCATTATTCATTTTTCCGTTTTTCTGCATCTGTTCTTCCGTATCTATTTTTCCCACGCTTATCGCGTCACCCAAGTGAGTCACTAGGCTTGGCCAAGTCAACGCTTGCCCTTCTTCTGAAGTAGAATGATCGATTCTAAATCGAGAGACTGCCGCATAAGGAATTGCAAAACGATTCATCGCTTCGGGGGCGAGTAGCAATAGTTGTTTCAATAATAATCGCATGACGCCACCGTGGCATACTAATAGAATACGTTTACCTTGATGCTGCATTAATAAGTCGGACCAAGCTTGTTCAATACGCATACTAAAGTCTGTTACTGCTTCTCCTTTTGGGGCACAAAACTCCATGGGATCTTGCCACATTTTCTCCATCAGCTCTGGAGAATCCTGCCAAATTTCAGCCGTACTTAAACCATCCCAATCACCATAATCAATTTCGCGCCAACGAGCGTCGATTAAACAATCAGGATAGCTCATTAGTTTTTCAGCAATCAAAGCCTTAGCAAAATGAGCGCAACGAATGAGCGGTGATGAGATAATAACGTCCCATTCATTGCCATCGTTCAATAACTGTTCGGCGCGCTGGTATGCTTGCAACCAACCCTTACCCGTTAAAGCGTGATCGGTTCGTCCACGTAAAATCGTCCCCCCTTCAGGGCAGACTCCTTCGGGTTCACCATGGCGCATCACATCAATAAAAGTGGGTTGCATTTTTTGCATCTTCTTATCAAAAATTACTTATTCGAAACAGCGGCTTCTGCAAACGTTGCCATGCCGTTATGTAAGGCGCACGCTTGGCGCAAGATAGGTAGAGCAGTACCTGCACCACTGCCTTCCCCTAAGCGCAAACCTAAACTTAATAACGGTTTGGCGGCTAAAGCATCGAGCATAAGTGCATGACCCGGCTCTACTGATTCATGAGCAAACAATAACCAATCTTGAACTTGAGGGTTCATTTTACACGCAGCCAATGCCGCCGCGGTGGTAATAAAGCCGTCAACCAAAACCGGAATACCCAATTGGGCACATCGAATATAAGCCCCTACGATAGCGGCAATTTCGAAGCCACCTAACTCTTGCAATATTTGTTCAGCGGTTAGTTCTGCTAATGGCAAACGCGCTAATGCATTATCAATGACATTCATTTTATTAAGTAATGCTGCGTCATCAATGCCTGTGCCACGACCTGCCATATTTTTAGCGTTTTGAGAAAGATAAGCACAACCCAGCGCCGCTGCTGGAGTAGTATTACCAATACCCATTTCGCCCGCTATAAATAGATCAATACCGTCTTTTTTTGCTTGCTCAATAATCTGCTGACCAATGCTCAGGGCTTGCTCCAACTGCTCGGCCGTCATTGCACTTTCTAAACTTAGATCGGCAGTGCCTTGCCCGATTTGCTTATCGGTATAAGCCGCATAATCATCGGCAAAATCGACATCAAACGCCGTACCACAATTAACCACTTTTAAGTCTGCATTATTGACCTGAGCCAACACAGAAATCGCCGCGCCACCTTTTACAAAGTTACGAATCATCTCTACCGTAACCGCCTGAGGAAAAGCAGAGACACCTTGTGCCACGACCCCATGATCGCCTGCAAAAATTGTAATCAACGGCTGCTTAATTTCAGGTTCATCATCGCCATATAAAGCAGCCAAGGTAATGGCGACTTCTTCTAGACGGCCTAAAGAGCCGGCTGGCTTTGTTAGCATAGCCTGACGTTCTTCGGCTTGAGTTTTTACTTTTTCATTGATCGCTAAGCAATCGTTTTCCCACCAAACTTGTGCCATGTATTTTCTCAATTTAAATTGTTGTCACTTGATTATTTTTTGCTTACGACCCTTTCAATACCATGGGTAATCCAGCCACCACCAAGGTAACGTTATTGGCGATTCGGGCAATGTCTTGATGCAGCCAACCGGCCTCATCCACAAAGCGTCGACTCAGCTCTCCCATCGGTACAATTCCTTGACCGACTTCGTTACTGACAAGAATCACTTGCCCTGGTAATTCAGCGATAGCGCTTAAAAAATCAGCCTTATATTGCGCCAGCGATTTTATACCGTCTGCTCTCTTTGCAGATTGATCTTGCTCAGTCATCAATACATTGCTAAGCCATAAGGTTAAACAATCGACCAGAAGACACACATCATCCTTCGCATGCTGTTTAAGCACCTCTGCTAGCAATAAAGGCTCTTCAACCGTCTGCCAATGATTGGGTCTATCGTCGATGTGACGATTAATACGCTGCTGCATTTCGTCATCATAAACGGTCGCCGTGGCAATATAAATCACGGTTTTAGCCGATTCTTTGGCTAACTGTTCGGCGAATCGGCTTTTACCTGATCGCGCGCCACCTAATACCAAATGTACCTGATTGCTCATACCATCACTCATGTCTCTGGCCTAATAATCTGACTGTATAAAATCAGTGAAATAACGCTTTACGAAATAACGTCTATAATTTAGTTAATCAAAATCGGGGAAGTATACCGCCATGAGCAAAGAAAATCGCATGCATCCAAGACAAGTTTTAGACGGCACCGTCAGCTTGTTTCTTCACGAGTCAAAGGAATACATTGGTTTAATGGTCGATTTTTCAGCCACTGGCATCATGCTATCCTCTTATACACCGCTAGAATTAGACAGCATCATAGAAGTTGATATGGTTGACATCCCGCCTAATATCGACAGCCGAAGAACGGGACAAGTGAAGGTTCAAGTCATGTGGGCTGACCGTATCACCCCCAGTATGTACGGCAATGGCTGTAAGGTCATTGAATTGAGTGACCATGCAAAACTGATGTTAGCGTCGTACAACAATTGAGTCTAATAGCCGATTAGCGTATCGGCTAAAATGATTTGACCGTTTAAAAAAGCGTTCCACCTACTATCGTGATCAGTGCAATCATCACCAGCCAAACAATCGCACTGCGACGGTGAAGCATCTGCAGTTCTAGCATTTGGTCACAAGCAACTTCAGTATCTGCTTCAGCATTCATTATCGCTTCCATACAACTTGCCTGATCATTCTTTCCAGACATTGAAGCCAGTGCCGTTTTATAGAGCACCACATCAGCAGGTATACGCCACTTCCACAAAGTCTCTTTCCAGATGGCAATGGCTTGTACAAAGTTTCCAGCCAACGCAAAAGTTAACCCTAATAAGCGAGCCGGAAGCCAAGATAACCAATGCATAGGTCGCCATGCTTTCTCTTCACAATGCACCAACTGCGAGTACTGCAAACTAAACCACGCTAACAAAACCCCTGGTACCCCTAAAATCAAGAACCAAAAGATCATTAGAAAGAAAAACTCGAACCAGCGGTGCAAGATGGTATGGCATACCTGATCATGCAATTGAGCTAATTTGTCGCTCAATTCAATTTCTGGAATCGCCAAATACTGCTCAGCACAATGGAAAGCACCTTGAGTATCACCACTGGCTAGGTTTTTACGGTACTGCGTAATATGGCGATCAAAGTCGGCATGACTCAATACATACAGTAATAACGCGACCTCTAATACGATGGCAGGTAAGCCTAGCAGCTCATCTTCGATCATGTAAAAACAACCGCCTATTAAAATCGAAGGTATAAATACAACAAGAATGTAACGGCCATTACGTCCTAACTTTTGAAACCAGGCTTTATTTTGAAAGACACCCAGCCATTTACTAAAACTAGAACTGATCGTTGTACTTCGCGCGATACCACGATAATGCTGAAGTGCTAAGGTAATAAATAAGATCAAAAACTTCATATCATCATTCTCTACTATTCATTTCTAGTGAATTCATTATTAGTGTATCCAATAGTGGTGTATTCAATAGTGGCGCTAAACATAGGCGGCTAAATAATGGGCGCCTGTCTGTATTTCATACTTAAAGCTTAGCACTTCAAGCCGGTAAATAATCTTTGCCATTTAAACGCTCGGCCGGGGTCGGTTTTTCGCTTGGGCGATATAAATTCATGACCTGTTATTCGGTCAGTAGAAATATCCGGGTATGCCTGTATTAACAGAACCGTAACTTGCTGCAGCGACGCATACTGAAAATCGGTATAGGACTCATCATCACAGCCTTCCATTTCAATACCAATAGAAAAATCGTTGCAGTTATCTCGCCCCGAATAATGCGATAGACCGGCATGCCAAGCGCGCTGATTAAAAGGCACAAACTGAATAATCGTGCCGTCACGGCGAATAAACAAATGACTAGAGACTTGTAGGTGCGCAATCTCGGCAAAATAAGGGTCTGCCTTTATATCTAAGCGATTACAAAAAAAATCTTGCACAAACGGCCCACCATACTGTTTAGGTGGCAAACTTATATTATGAATCACCAATAACGAAATTTCGTCTTCGGGGCGATGATTAAAGTTAGGGGATGGGCACCTTTGTGCAACATTCAACCAATGCTCATTATCTATAAGAGGCTCTTTATCTAAAAGAGGCCCCGCATCAATAAGGGATTCATCATCAATCATTGCCTTGGCTTGGCTCTGCTTCACATTTTCACCTTATTTTAATATATTTATAGCTTTGATTTTGACTCATACAATCAGCCGAGTATAGTGGCAAGATTCATTTAATATTACCGATAAAAAGGAAATCTCTATGGTCGACATTATCAATACGGTTAATGGCTGGGCGTGGGGTCCACCCATGTTATTACTGATTGCGATTACTGGGTTATTTCTCACCATCGGTTTAAAAGCCTACCCTATTCTTAATGTCAAAAAAGGCTTCTCCCTTTTATGGTCGGGCCGAAAGGCAAAAGGCGAAGGAGATATCTCTGGTTTTAACGCCTTAATGACGTCACTTTCAGCCACCATTGGTACCGGTAATATCGCAGGGGTTGCAACAGCAATCGCCATGGGTGGCCCAGGCGCACTATTCTGGATGTGGATGATTGCCTTAGTCGGCATGGCGACCAAATACGCTGAAGCCGTTTTAGCTGTGCATTATCGCGAGCAAGATGAAAATGGTAATTTTGTCGGCGGCCCGATGTATTACATCAAAAATGGCTTAGGCGATAACTGGAAATGGATGGCCGCAGCCTTTGCCTTTTTTGGCATGATTGCAGGTTTTGGTATTGGTAATGGCGTGCAAGCAAACTCGGTTGCCGATGTTATGCATAACTCCTTTAATATTCCAGAATTAGCGTCTGGCATTATCATGGCTATTCTAGCGGCCTTGGTCTTACTAGGTGGTATCAAACGCATCGCGACCGTTGCCGGTAAGCTGGTTCCGTTTATGGCCATTACCTATATTATTGCGGGTCTGATTCTATTAGTCATCAACTTCGAACGCATTCCTGCCGCCTTTGATACCATTTTAACCCATGCCTTTACGCCTATTTCTGCGGTTGGTGGCTTTGCCGGTGCAACGGTTTGGGCCGCTCTTCGCTTTGGTATTGCTCGTGGTGTTTTCTCTAACGAGGCCGGTTTAGGTAGCGCGCCGATTGCTCATGCTGCTGCACAAACCAATAATCCCGTTCAGCAAGGGACAATCGCCATGCTGGGTACTTTCATTGATACCTTGGTAATTTGTACCATCACAGGGTTAGTCATCGTGTCATCTGGCGCTTGGCAAACCGGCGAGTCGGGCGCAACCTTAACATCATTAGCCTTCAGCGAAGGTCTACCCGTTATTGGCGAGTACATAGTGACCTTCGGCTTAATTGTTTTTGCCTTCACCACCCTATTAGGTTGGTCTTTTTACGGTGAAAAGTGCGCTGAATACCTGTTCGGTGTAAAATCGATTATTATCTTCCGGGTTATATGGGTCATCGCTATTCCTGTGGGCGCTACCTTCCAGCTAGATCTAGCGTGGTTGGTTGCCGATACCTTGAATGCGTTAATGGCGCTGCCAAACTTAGTTGCCTTGTTATTGCTTAGCCCCGTCGTCTTCAAACTGACGAAGGCCGCGCAAACGAAAAGCAATGCCGACAAGTAAGATATTGGAAACAGACTCATTATAAAAGATTCAGCAGGCTGGTCTACAGCCCGCTGAACTCTATAAACTAAACACACGATAATGCTAGAAGCGTTCAATACTCAGGTAGTAAACACCTAAACAAACATCTAGCCATCTACCCAATCAAATAGATTCATGAGAACACAGACCATGCCGCTTGATTTAACCCCTTTTAAAGACGACATTCGCAACTCCGTTAAACAAGCACTATTAGAAGATATTGGCACCGATTCAGCCGGAAACTTCTTAGCCAACGGCGACATCACCGCACAATTAATTCCCGCAGAAAATCAAGCCAAAGCACGCATTATCAGCCGCGACCGCGCCATCGTTGCAGGCTCTGCTTGGGTAAACGAAGTTTTCAAACAGCTTGACCCCAGCGTACAAGTCAACTGGAAAGTCAGCGATGGCCAATGGGTGCGCCCAAACCAAGTATTATTTGAACTCACCGGCTCTGCACGCTCATTATTAACGGGCGAACGCGCCGCATTGAACTTCTTACAAACGCTATCAGCAACGGCTACTTTAGCGCAGCATTATGCTCAAATAGTAGAAGGTACTGGAGTTCAATTATTAGATACTCGCAAAACGTTACCGGGCTTACGCGTGGGACAAAAATACGCCGTCAGTCTTGTTAATGGCTGTCGTAATCACAGAATCGGTTTATACGATGCCTTCTTAATTAAAGAAAACCACATCCACGCCTGTGGCAGCATTAAAAATGCAGTAGAAAAAGCGCACCAGATTGCACCGGGTAAAAAAGTAGAAGTCGAAGTCGAATCCATGGAAGAATTGACGACCGCATTAGAAGCCGGCGCCGACATTATTATGTTAGATAACTTCAGCCCTGCATTAATGGTAGAAGCCGTTGCCTTAAATAAAACATTTACCAATGCCAAAAATGCTTCTGGCATAGCGGAACATGCAAAACTAGAAGCCTCCGGTGGCATTACGACTAAGACATTACGCGCCTATGCTGAAACGGGTGTGGATTATATTTCTATTGGTGCGTTGACTAAAGACTGCACCGCGGTTGATTTGTCTATGCGGTTGGTTTAATTAACACAGAAAATAAACACAGAACTAAAAATACATTTCAGTATCCAAAGCATTCACCTAAGAATTATAAAAGAGACGTCATTAATTATGTTTTTGAAAAAAGAGCTAACAGAATACAACCGCTACCAAGCTTTTGCCGTTCACATGGCGATCAGTTTAGTAATATTTTTTATTCTATTAGTCTGCATTACCCAATATTGGTATCCAGGCATTTTGTTTGATACGGGGAATGGCTGGAAAGCGATTGGAATGATTGTCGGTATCGACCTGGTTCTTGGGCCTCTTCTGACTTTGATTGTGTTTAATCATAACAAGAGTAGCTTGAAATTTGATTTGGCTATTATTGCGTTAGTGCAAACCGCTGCGCTTGCTTATGGGACTTGGACAATTCATCAGACTCGGCCTGTGGCGCTAGCATTTATCAATACAAGTTTCATGACGATATTTGCCAGTAGTGATATCGCAGATGAATTAGTAAAACGTACTGACGCGCTAAATACATATGAGTTATATTACAAGTTTGATGAAGAAAACCCCGAAAGCACGCTAACCCCTGCTAATTTTGAAGAATACAAGCTATTCTCCAAAGTAGTCAGTGAAAGCATGACCCCTTATAGAGTTAATGATCTTATTCAATTAAACCCATTACTTTCAGAAAATCAGTTCATTAAAATCAACCAAATTGACGGTTCAATTGTTGGCTTCATAAAAAAGTAAGCCGTTAAATACAACTAACTGACAATTTTTGTCAGTTAGTTCACATTTTTTATAATTGCCTTCTTCACCCAATTCAATCTCACTGTTAAAACTAGACGCATAGTTTCTTGCAGGTTATGCTTTCTCTAGTCATTGATAGAATCTTGTTTGAAATGCAAGGTTTGGCACAGTAACTGCATTATATAAAATACAAACCATAAGAACATTCAATGAAAAATGTTCACTCATAAAAATTATTGGAGCAGTCCATGAAAACACAACAAAAAGGTTTTACCTTAATCGAACTAATGATCGTGATTGCGATTATTGGTATTCTTGCATCAGTAGCGCTTCCAGCTTACCGTGAATATATTGTTACTTCTAAGCTGGGTGCTGTATTTACCTCAGTATCAAGCTTACAGCGTGCAATTGAAACTACTGCATCCCGTCGTGGTCCAGGCTTGGTTTATGGTGACACTAATTACAATTGTGCTCCAACTGGTGATGCTGACTGCTACCAAACTCAGTTTGGTCTACCTGACGTTCCAGTATTACCAGAAGGTGCAACTCAACTTTGGACTGTTGCAGGACAAAATGTTACACAAACATGTGCAGATCCAGCATGGAACCTTCCTGCTGCTAAAGTAGCACCTGGCTCAACTTCGGCTGCAATAGCAATCTCTTTTGATACCGCTGCGAATGGTGGTATTGATACAATCTTAGATGCTGGTGGTATTCAATTAAGCCCAATTGGCGGATTAAGAGGCACTACTTGGACAGCCGTTATTGGTGCTGCAATTGATCTAACATCTGGAGTAGTTACACCATTACCAGCAACTCCAGGTGCTGCAAACCAAGAAATGAACGTACTTATCTGTAAGTGGGTTCACGAAAATGCCAACGGCGAAATATAGTACTCGCTGATTTAGTATAAAAAGGCCCTACGGGGCCTTTTTTATTGCCTAGCATATAGCGATTGTAGTTATTACATCAAACTAATTCACACTCTCAACATCCCTATCTACTCCTACTCCGCTTTCACAGTTCAATCTTTCCCATTCTTTGATAATTGCAGTACACTAACTATTAGCACTACACATTAAAAGCAATTATAAAAAAGCATCTATTGTATGAATCTAAATGGTTTAGCCCGTTCTTTAGCGCAAGCTGGTTTGATTGAAGTTGAAAAAGCTCAGCAAGCAATGGAAATTGCCAAAAACGAAAAAGCCTCATTTATCACTATTGCAGTCCTCAATGGTTTTATTGATCCCTTGCAGGTGGCTATTTTCGCATCAACAGAATTTGGCCTGCCGCTATTAGATTTAGCCGCGTTCGATACTGAACTTATTGTAAAAGACATAATTAGTAATGACTTAATTGAAAAGCATCGCGTACTACCGCTATTTAAACGCGGCAACCGCTTATTTTTAGCCCAGAGCGATCCTTCTAACATTACCGCTATCGATGAAATTAAATTCAATACCGGGATGAATGTAGAGCCGGTATTAGTTGAAGAAAACAAGCTAGCCATGCTCGTCGAAAAATTCATGGCATCGGAAGAAACTACTTTTGATGATTTTGACGATGAAGATCTCGATGTCGATATTGAAAACCCTGAAGAGGCTCAGAAAAACGACGAACCAGGGACTGGGGATGATGCGCCCATTGTACGCTTTGTGAATAAAATGCTACTTGATGCTATCAAAGCGGGCTCTTCTGATATTCACTTTGAGCCTTATGAAAAGCGCTATCGTGTGCGCTGTCGTACCGATGGTGTTTTGCACGAGGTTTCTAGTCCGCCAATAAACCTGTCTGGCAAGATAGCTGCTCGCCTTAAAGTTATGTCACAAATGGATATTTCTGAACGACGCGTCCCTCAAGATGGCCGTATTAAGATGAAAATATCTAAAAACAAGGCCATTGATTTCCGTGTAAACAGCTTACCGACTCTTTGGGGCGAGAAGCTGGTATTGCGTATTCTAGATCCTTCCAGTGCTAAAATGGGTATTGATGCATTAGGCTATGAAGAAACGCAAAAAGCTTTGTTCATGGAAGCGTTAGCGCAACCACAAGGCATGATTCTTGTTACTGGGCCTACTGGGTCTGGTAAAACCGTTTCACTTTACACCGGTTTGAACATTCTAAATACCGAAGAAACCAATATTTCAACGGCGGAAGATCCCGTTGAAATTAATCTTGAAGGTATTAACCAAGTTAACGTTAACGCTAAGGTGGGCTTAGACTTTGGCGAAGCCCTTCGTTCCTTCTTACGACAAGATCCTGATATCGTCATGGTCGGTGAAATTCGAGATTTAGATACCGCCTCTATTGCTATTAAAGCAGCACAAACAGGTCACTTGGTATTATCAACACTGCACACTAATAGCGCCCCTGAAACACTAACGCGCTTAGCCAATATGGGTGTGCCGTCATTCAATATTGCAACCTCTGTTAGCCTTATTATTGCACAGCGCTTAGGCCGTCGGTTATGCAGTGCCTGTAAGCAACCTGCTGACCTACCTAAACAAGTATTATTAGATGCAGGGCTAACAGAAGAGCAAATAGCAGAAGGGACATTTTTTCAGCCAATAGGCTGTGATGCTTGCAATAAAGGTTATAAAGGCCGCGTCGGTATTTACGAGGTCGTGAAAATAACCCCCGCCATTTCTAAAATCATTATGGACAATGGTAATTCATTAGAGATTGCAGCGGTGGCAAAAGATGAAGGTTTTAATAACCTGCGAACATCAGCATTAGAAAAAGTCGCCCAAGGCATTACCAGCCTCGAAGAAGCCAACCGAGTCACAGCAGATTAAGATATCTAGCGACTTTATAGATTAAAAGCGGAATTTAATAATGGCCAAAGACAAAAAACAAAAAAATCTTTCCTTTGAGTGGGAAGGCACCAACCGTAAAGGGCAAAAGGTTAAAGGAGAGACTTCCGGGCCTAATCTTGCGACGGTTAAAGCTCAGCTGCGCAAGCAAGGTATTCAGCCAGGCAAAGTTAAAAAGAAAGCGACTCCTTTACTAAATTTTGGCGGTAGCGGCAAAATAACCTCGGCCGATATTACTTTTTTCACTCGCCAAATGGCAACCATGATGAAGGCAGGCGTACCTCTGGTTCAGTCTTTCGATATTGTTGGCGATGGTGTCGACAATCCTGCAATGAAAGAGTTAATTGCTAAAGTGCGCGACGACGTATCAGCAGGTAATGATTTTGCCTCGGCCTTACAAAAACACCCGAAGCATTTTGATGAGCTATTTTGCAACTTAATCGAATCTGGCGAGCAGTCAGGTGCGCTAGAACAAATGCTCGATAAAGTTGCTGTTTATAAAGAAAAAACCGAAGCCTTAAGAGCTAAAATCAAAAAGGCTATGATGTACCCTGCCATTACACTTATTATCGCCTCTATTGTGACGGTTATCCTGCTAGTTAAAGTAGTCCCTACCTTTGAATCGATGTTTAAGAGCTTTGGCTCCGACCTACCCGCCCCCACCAAAATGGTGGTCGCGATCTCAGAGTGGACTCAAACTTACTGGTGGGTAATGCTAGCCGTTGTTGTCGGCTTTGTGGTGAGTTTAAAACAAGCCCTTGCCCGCTCTCCCGCCTTTAAAGATCGCTTCGAAGAGCTATTATTAAAAGCCCCTGTATTCGGCGATCTTTTAATGAAAGCGGCCGTCGCTCGTTTTGCTCGAGTATTATCAACCACCTTCGCCGCCGGTGTACCGCTAGTTGAAGCCTTAGATTCTGTGGCAGGCGCTGTGGGTAACTCGGTCTATCGCAAAGCTGTAATAAACGTGCGCGATGAAGTATCTCAAGGCCAGCAAATGCACTTTGCAATGAAGGCGACAGGAGTTTTCCCCAACATGGTTGTGCAAATGACCAGTATTGGTGAAGAATCAGGTGCATTAGATACCATGCTTTCGAAAGCAGCGGATTATTTTGAAGACGAAGTTGATAATGCGGTGGATAACTTAACCGCATTAATGGAACCTTTGGTTATGTCATTTTTGGGTGTGGTTATTGGTGGCATGATTGTCGCGATGTACTTACCGATCTTCGAAATGGGTAAAGCCATCTAATGATTTTTTCATCGATGAGTGCGCAACTGGCTTCGTTTGCCGATGTTGCGCATTATTTGCAACATCAGCCTTATGCACTGCCGGTTGTCGTGCTTATTTTATCGCTTTTGATTGGCAGTTTTTTAAACGTCGTCATCCTACGCTACCCCATTATGCTGTTTCGCAGCTGGTTGATTGATAGTAAAGATCTTAGAGAGAACCTGCCAGAACACAGTGCGCTCAATGATTTAGACTCTGCTTATACCCTGTCTAAGCCTGCATCACATTGCCCGCGTTGCCAAAACCCCGTTAAGGCTTGGCAGAATATTCCTATTCTTAGCTACATACTGCTAAAAGGAAAATGCTCTGGCTGTGCTGAGCACGGTAAAGAAACCAAAATTTCTATACGCTATCCATTGGTAGAATTAGCCACAGGACTACTGAGTCTTGCCCTGCTCATCAAGTTTCCTTTTTCTATTCAGCTAGCCGCCATGTTGGTTTTCACCTGGTATTTAGTCGCGATGAGTATGATCGATATTGATCATCAAATACTGCCCGACACCATGACACTATCATTGATGTGGCTTGGCTTATTGCTCAATATAGACCATACCTTTGTCGATCTTCAAAGTGCTGTTATCGGTGCTATGGCGGGATATTTAAGCCTTTGGTCAGTGTACTGGTTGTTTAAACTTGCGACAGGCAAAGACGGTATGGGTTTTGGTGATTTCAAACTCTTAGCTGCTTTAGGCGCTTGGTTTGGCTGGCAGTTCTTACCCATGATTATTTTATTATCATCGCTAGTCGGTGCGGTTGTGGGGATAGCGGGTATTATGATTTTAGGCCGTGATAAAAATATCCCAATTCCATTTGGCCCATATCTCGCGGCAGCAGGTTGGATTGCGGCGATGTGGGGTAACGAAATTATGGAATGGTACCTTCCGTCTCTGCAAGCTTAACGTTTACGCTAAGCTGAATAGCTTATGATTTTTAATTTAAGACTAAATAGTTTAATGAGTACTAGTTTATGATTTTCGGTTTAACCGGTGGTATTGGCAGCGGTAAAACAGCGGTCAGTGATCGCTTCAAAGCGCTTGGCATTCATATTGTGGATGCCGACATTGCCGCACGAACCGTGGTTGAGCCTGGGCAGCCCGCTTGGCTGGATATTAAAGAATTCTTCGGCCCTGATGTTTTATTAGAAGATCAATCACTGAACCGAGCTTGGTTACGCCAACAAGTCTTTGCTGATAACGACAATCGCAAACAGCTAGAAACTTTCACTCATCCACGTATTCGTGATGAAATTATTCGCGATCTATCCAGCTCGACATCAGCCTATACTTTATTAGTATCGCCCTTATTGATTGAGAGTGGCCAAGTCGTCTTGGTTAAGAAAGTGATTGTTGTGGATGTACCAGAAGAGGCTCAACTCGAGCGTACCTGCTCGCGAGATAATAACGATGCTGAGCAAGTAAAGCGTATCATTGCCGCTCAGATCTCCAGAGAAAAGCGCTTAGCGCAGGCAAACTGGGTAATTGATAATAGCTTACCACTCGAAACCCTAGATGCTCGAGTAGAAGCCCTGCATCAAGAGCTTTTAGCGGTTAGTCAGAGCTAACATTCGCTCTTAATAAAGAAGAACTTACAATGCGGCTCTTAACACACGTCTTACTGCAGCTTTAAGGCTAGTGTAACTCTGAGCCTTGCTGCTCGATTTCCCATTGCTGAGACATCATTTCTTCTTCAACAGTTTTACCCGGAATAGCGTGGCTACCATCAGCCCATGCGCCTAGGTCAATCAACTTACAGCGGTCACTACAAAAGGGGCGATCTTTTGATTCCACTGACCAAACAACGTCTTTTTTACAGGTAGGACATTTAACCTTCATAGTGCTTCCTCTTTGTAATATTTCTTTTCCGCAGCTCAATGGCTGAGGTCTTTATTCTGAATAACCCAGTATTTGTAAACTAGTGTTTGAAAACGAGTATTTGAAACCTGGTACTTATAATCAGGCACTTGCTTCAATCCAGAAAACAGCTGATCCCGGCAATGCCTTGGCCGCCGAATTGTACAGACTCACTTAACTCTGAGCATTGCATGCCCCCTAATGCATAACAAGGGATGCGCGCTCGATCGGTTATCACTTTAAAGCCAGACCACGTCAAAGCATTCGCTTTTGGGTGAGTCGTCGTTTCATGAACAGGTGAGACTAAAACATAATCAACCCGATTTTGAGTGTCTTCTAGTTCTTCTAAATTGTGGCAAGCGCTACTTAGCCACTGAGTCGCTGGAATCGGCCGATCTTCAATGTCTTTAAGATTGCATCGAGAAAGGTGCAAGCCATCGGCAAATGCAATTTGATACCAATCTAATGGGCAATTCCATATTAGTTTACTACCCGCTTCATGGCAAAGACCATACAGTTTCATTGCCAGCTGAGTGAATTGCAGCTGATCAAGACTTGGCGCGCGTAGTTGAATCCAGGTATTCCCCTGATTCCTCAAGGTATTTGCGACTTGTCTCAAAATAGCATCAGGATCATTATTATCTTGTGTAATGGCTATTTTCTTAGGAAGAATAAGCGCATCAATAATAGCTTTGTTGGCAGCAGGAAATTCATGATTAGCCAATTCAGATAGTTCAGCCCATACCAATGGCTGGCCTTCTTTTCCGAGCGTTTCTTGACCCTGTGCTTCTGTACCCTGTGCTTTTTTAAACGCTCCCGCGTTATAAACAGCCCACACATCCAACAAAACAGACTTATCAGGATAATGAAAAGGAATCGTAATTAAGGGCCGCATATCGTCAATGGACGAGACTAGCCCAAGCTCTTCTTCCAATTCTCGTTGCAAAGCAACCTGCACACTCTCTCCCGCTTCAACCTTACCACCAGGAAACTCCCATAAACCGCCTTGATGCTGATGGTCAGCACGCTTTGCGATTAAGATGTGCTTCTTTTGATAGTCAGGTTTAGTGACTGATTCAGACGCGATAGCATCCGCAGGACAATCGAAAATAACGCCAACGGCTACGTGAACAAACTTTTTCATACTATTTTTTAAACACTTAAGAACGATAATCAGCGTTGATGCTGACATATTCGTGAGAAAGATCGGTCGTCCAAACTCGCTCCGTGATATCTCCACGACCTAAGCGAATGCTAATCGTAATCTCAGCTTGAGCAAAAATCGCGGCACCGGCTTCTTCGGTGTAACTGGCAGCACGACCACCGTTTTTCACGATACACACATCATCAAGATAGATATCAATATCTTCTAAGATCATGTTTTGCACACCAGCACGGCCAACGGCTGCAAGAATACGACCCCAATTCGCATCACAAGCAAACAAGGCGGTTTTAACCAAGGGTGAATGCGCTACGGTATACGCAACATCTAGTGCTTCTTTAACACTGGCAGCTTGCTGTACTTCCATGGTGACAAACTTTGTCGCTCCCTCACCATCACGCACAATGGCATGTGAAAGCACCATAAAGGCTTCTAATAACGCATCAAATACCGCGCTATAACGTGGATCATCCTTGCTACTGATTTCTGCCATTTCTGCTTTTGCTGTTGCAATCAACATGCAAGAGTCATTGGTTGAAGTATCACCGTCAATCGTTACACGATTGAATGATTTATCCGCCATTTCTTTACACATAACATCTAATAATGGCTTGGCAATCACCGCATCAGTCGTAAGATAGGCAAGCATCGTCGCCATGTTTGGCATAATCATACCGGCGCCTTTGGAGATTCCTGAGACGGTGATGATTTCAGAGTCAATTTCAGAGTCATCCGCATCAGTCGCTGCAATATTAACCTGCTGGCTATACCCTTTTGGTAAGGTATCGGTGGTCATAATCCCGGTAGCCGCTTGCGGCCAAACATCAGATGCTAAATTTTCTAACGCAGGAGACAAACCGTTTAATAGCTTCGTCATCGGCAATGGTTCACCAATGACGCCGGTAGAAAAAGGTAAAATTTGGTTTGTCTCAACCCCCGTTAACGTTGCTAACTGCTCGCACGTTGCTAACGCATCAACCATGCCTTGTGGGCCAGTACCCGCGTTGGCATTACCGGTATTGATTACTAAGTAGCGAGTATCAGCTTCTGATAAGTGTTTTTTAGATACCTGAACCGGGGCCGCGCAAAAAGCATTGAGGGTAAAGACACCACTCACTCGGCTGCCTTCAGCGAGTTCAAAAATCACTAAATCATTGCGACCTTGGTATTTAATGCCCGCTTGAGCAATACCGATACGAACGCCATTTACTGGGTGATAATTTTTTAATACTTCTAAACCGACAGCCATGTTTTTCTCGCACTGTTAAAAGGGTATTAATGCATTTTACCTGCATTATTTTTTGAATTATATAAATCTAGCTAAGACAATCATCTGTGAGTGGAACAGATATAAAAAAGGACAGCATGAGCTGTCCTTTTCTTCTTGCCAACATAAATACCTTATATCACTCAAATCACTTCAATGACTAAAACCACTTAAGCCGTCAATTTACCGTGGCACTGCTTGTACTTTTTGCCAGAACCACATGGGCAAGGCTCGTTACGGCCAACCTTCTTATCTTCTCGAACAAAAGGTTGAGCCTGTTCCGCCATTTCTGCTTCGCTATCACCTTCAGAACTTCCATCAGTAATACCTTGAGCCGATTCATGCTGATAGCTAGACTGCTGAGCCTGAGCTTCTGCTTGTGCTCGACGCTGCTCTTCCATTTCACGTACATCTTCTTCCTGTCGCACTTTTACATGAGACAAAATGCGAATACTTTCACGCTTCATGTTTTCTAGCAGCTCTTGGAACAGCTCAAATGCTTCGCGCTTATATTCTTGCTTAGGGTTCTTTTGTGCATAACCACGTAAGTGAATACCTTGACGCAAGTGATCCATCGTCGCCAAATGTTCTTTCCAAAGATTATCAACAATCTGCAGCATCACCTGCTTTTCGAACATACGCAATGGATTAGGCTGGTCAGGTATCGTTTCAACTGAATCTTCTTTTGCTTTATAGGCATCATTTAAAGCAGTAGTAATTCGCTCGCGCAAATTCTCTTCATAAAGCTTGTCATCCGCTTCAAGCCATTCTTGAAGTGGCAAGTGCAAATCAAACTCTGATTTAAGTTCTGCTTCAAGACCTGGAATATCCCACTGCTCTTCTAAGCTTTGACGAGGAATATGGCGATCAATTGCTTCTTGTAATACATCGTGACGAATATTAGCAACAACGTCTGAAATATCATCAGAGGCCATAATATCGTTACGCTGGTCATAAATAACACGACGCTGATCGTTAGCAACATCATCGTATTCCAATAGCTGCTTACGAATGTCGAAGTTACGACCTTCAACTTTACGCTGAGCTTTTTCGATCGCATTACTCACCATGCGGTGCTCAATCGATTCGCCCTTTTCCATACCTAACGCTTTCATCATGTTACGGATACGATCCGACATAAAGATTCGCATTAAACTGTCTTCAAGGGATAAGAAGAAACGAGAAGAACCCGCATCCCCTTGACGACCAGCACGGCCACGCAATTGGTTATCAATACGACGAGACTCATGACGCTCGGTCGCAATAATATGCAAACCACCGGCAGCCAGAACATCATCATGACGTTTCTGCCAAGCCGCTTTACTATCTGCAATTTGCTGCTCAGTTGGATTATCCAGCGCTGCTACTTCAACTTCCCAGTTACCACCCAATACAATATCGGTACCACGACCCGCCATGTTCGTCGCAATGGTAATCGAGCCTGCTGCACCCGCTTGAGCAATGATCTGAGCTTCTTTTTCGTGTTGCTTAGCGTTCAAAACACTATGAGATACTTTCGCTTTTGTGAGTGCTTGCGATAATAATTCAGACGTTTCAATCGAAGCAGTACCCACTAACACAGGGCGCTTTTGAGCAACTACTTCACGAATTTCCTCAATCACAGCTTCGTATTTTTCAGCCTGAGTTAAGAAAACGAGATCATTATAATCAATACGTTTAACAGGCTTATTGGTTGGAATCGCTACCACGGCCAAGTTATAAATCTGGTGAAATTCGAAGGCTTCGGTATCAGCCGTACCCGTCATTCCACTCAGTTTGTCATACAAACGGAAGAAGTTTTGGAATGTTGTTGAAGCCAATGTTTGGCTTTCAGCTTGAATATTAACGCCTTCTTTTGCTTCAATCGCTTGGTGCAAACCTTCACCCCAACGACGACCTGGCATCGTACGGCCAGTATGCTCATCAACAATGACGATCTGATCATTCTGAATAATGTAATCAACATTCTTCTGATAGATCACGTGGGCACGTAAAGCAGAATTAACATGATGCAAAAGGGTTAGGTTAGACGAGGAATATAAACTTTCGCCTTCTTTTAAGACCCCTTCCTTCTCAAGCATTTCTTCAACAAACTCATGACCTAGCTCGGTCAATTCTATTGAGCGTTGTTTTTCATCAAGAGTATAGTGACCTTGCTGCTCTTCCTTCCCTTCTTCAGCTTCAATGTGCTGAGTAAGCTGAGGAATTAAGATATTCATCTTCTTATATAACGCCGAACTATCTTCTGCAGGGCCTGAAATAATAAGAGGTGTACGGGCTTCATCGATTAAGATTGAGTCAACTTCATCGACAATGGCAAAATTCAATTCACGCTGAACTTTTTCAGACGTTGAAAACGCCATATTATCGCGCAAATAATCGAAACCAAATTCGTTATTCGTACCGTAGGTAATATCACACGCATATTGAGCGCGTTTGTTAGCAGGGTCTAAACCAGGAACAACAACCCCCAGCGTTAAGCCTAAGAATTCATAAAGCGGGCGCATCCACTCAGCATCACGCGAGGCTAGGTAGTCGTTCACCGTTACAATGTGAACGCCTTTGCCTGTTAATGCATTTAAATAAGTGGCCAAGGTTCCAACCAGTGTTTTACCTTCACCGGTACGCATCTCTGCGATATTCCCTTCGTGCAAGGTCATACCACCGATTAACTGCACATCGAAATGACGCATGTTCATGATGCGCTTACTGGCTTCACGACAAACGGCGAATGCTTCTGGCAAAATTGAGTCTAGAGAAGCACCTTCTGCAAGACGTTTTTGAAATTCTGGTGTTTTAGCTTGTAGCTCGCTATCCGATAATGCCGCAATTGATTCTTCGAGCGCATTAATTTTTACAACGACTTTACCCATGCGTTTTAATTCGCGGTCGTTTTTGCTACCAAATATTTTACTAAATAAATTACCGATCATGATTATTGTTTTTAAACCCAAAAAAATAGAGACAGCAAGAAAGTTACCTGAAGATTAACCGCTGATAGGCGTGTTAGACAAGACTTTCACTATATTTATATCAAAAAAGTGAGGTAATACAGATATTTAGCGGAGTGTGCGGTGTAAGTAGGCTGCCGGATCGACCGTTCGGCCATTTTTGTAGACTTCGAAATGAACATGCGGGCCAGTAGAACGACCACTGCTTCCCATTGCGGCAACCACATCGCCTTTACGAACGATATCGCCAACTTTTACCTTGATCTCGGCGCCGTGTGCGTAACGTGTTTTGTAGCCATTGCCGTGGTTAATTTCAACCAGCTTGCCATAGCCATAGCGATCGCTGGCCCAAGTAACAACGCCAGAAGCTACCGCAATAACGTCGGAGCCTTCTTTACCTGCAAAATCAACACCGGCATGCCAAGCTAAACGCCCATTAAAAGGATCTGTGCGCTTACCATAGCGAGAAGACATCCAGCCACGCTTAATGGGGCGGCCAGCAACAAAGGTATCGGTTTTGATTTTATTAGCTAAAAGCAGATCATCCAGTACTTCAAGCTGCTGTTCACGACGATCAATTCTTGAGGCAAGCTTGTCTAAAACAGATTGAATCTCGGGTGCTTGATAGGTCTCGCCTAATATTCCAGGGCCACCCACTGCGGGGACTGCAGAGAAATCGAACTCATCACCATTAATTTTGGTTATATCAATTAATCGCTCACCCAGCGCATCTATGCGAAGTAGTTTGGCTTGGAGTTCGGCTAATCGAAGGGTTAGACCATCGAGTTCTTGGTCAGCATGCTGACGTATTTGCTGTAATTCTTGACGCTGATCATCGAGGTCTTTTTCCCATGCTTTAGCTGCAATAGGATCTAATAACCCTTTATCGGCTAGATGGGCAGCCAATAAATATCCAGTCGCGCCCATGGCAAACGGCAATACACAAATAGACGTCAGCAGCAAAAAACGTGCGACTGGTCCTAATGAGTATGTCTTCGATTGTCCATGCCGTTTACCGACAATAATGATATTCATGGTGATTAATATGGGTATCCAAAAACAACAAAGGCCATAACGATTATGGCCCTTATCTTAAATATCACAAAACGTATTACGTTTTGAAACGTTACCTACTGTAGCAGTTTTTGCCTACTTATAAGGCGGCTACAGGCTTTGTATAAGAAATTGGCGCATCTTCTTCTTCGTATTCTACAAATTCCCAAGCATCGGTTTGTAGCTCAAGTTCGCGCAATAGTTTGTTATTCAAACCATGCCCTGACTTAAAGCCGACAAATTCACCCATTAAGCTATGGCCTAATAGATACAAATCGCCAACAGCATCTAGAATCTTGTGTTTTACGAATTCGTCATCATAACGCAAGCCGTCTTCATTCAATACGCGGTATTCATCGACTACAATGGCGTTATTGACGCTGCCGCCTAATGCTAGATTCTTTGAGCGTAAAAATTCAATATCTTTCATAAATCCGAAAGTACGAGCACGACTCACTTCTTTAACAAAAGAAGTAGAAGAGAAATCTAAACTGGCTTTTTGAGCGCTTTGTTTAAAGGCAGGATGATCAAATTCAATTTCAAACGTCACTTTAAAGCCGTTATAAGGGACAAATGATGCAACCTTATCACCTTCACGGACTTCCACTTTCTTCTTAATGCGGATAAAGCGCTTCGCTTTTGACTGCTCAGCAATACCTGCAGATTGAATTAAGAATACAAATGGGCCAGCACTGCCGTCCATAATAGGGACTTCTTGAGCACTAAGTTCAACAATGGCGTTATCAATACCCAAACCTGCCATGGCAGATAATAGATGCTCGACCGTATCAACGCGTACACCATCTTGAACTAAGGTAGTCGACATAGTGGTTTCACCCACATTTGTCGCTTTTGCCTGAATATCAACAATAGGATCAAGGTCAACACGTCGGAAGACAATACCGTGATCGACAGGGGCGGGTCTCAGCGTCAGGTAGACTTTTTCACCTGAGTGCAGACCAACTCCAGTTGCGCGGATTGTATTTTTGAGCGTTCGTTGACGAATCATGTCGATTTACCAATATTGTTGATTGAAACTAACTAATTATTATTACTGACCGCTCATTATACCAACAATAGATGAGCGCGCCAGTAACTATTCGTTAATCAGCTTGACGTCGAAGGAAAGCAGGTATGTCTAAATAGTCCATATCCTTCTCTTTTCCGGCTTCAGGTCTAGGCACAGCGGCCTTTGCAGCCTGGTTTCGGATATGAGCAGGTTTATCTAATTCAGCATAATCCGCTACCGTTGTTGGTGCTTTTTTAACCGGCTCGGCTGCAACAGTGTTATCTACAACCTTTTTTGGCTTTTCTGCCATAGCTGGCTTCACGCCTAAACCCGTCGCAACAACCGTTACTTTTAGCTCATCAACTAAGTCGTGATCGATAACTGTACCGATAACAACCGTTGCATGTTCAGAAGCAAAGTCTTCGATTACTTGACCCACTTCAGTGAATTCACCCAAAGTAAGATCTAAGCCAGCCGTCACATTTACCAAGATGCCACGAGCGCCTTGCAAATCAACGTCTTCTAATAAAGGACTACCAATAGCTGCTTCAGCGGCTTCGCGTGCACGATTATCACCGGTTGCAGAACCTGTACCCATCATGGCTTGACCCATTTCAGACATAACCGTTCTTACATCGGCGAAATCGACGTTGATCATACCTGGACGCATAATCAAATCGGCAATACCTTGTACTGCACCTAGCAATACATCGTTTGCCGCACTAAATGCATCAAGCAAACTGCTGTTCTTACCTAATACGCTTAAAAGCTTTTCATTAGGAATTGTAATTAAGGAATCAACGCTTTCTGCCAACTGAGCCAATCCTTGCTCAGCAATTAAAGAACGCTTCTTACCTTCAAATGGAAAAGGTTTAGTCACAACCGCTACGGTTAAAATGCCTAACTCTTTTGCCACTTCAGCCACAACAGGTGCGCCACCGGTTCCAGTACCGCCACCCATTCCTGCTGTAATAAAAATCATATCGGCACCACTGATTGCTTCAGCGATACGTTCACGATCTTCCATTGCTGCTTGACGTCCTACTTCAGGATTCGCCCCAGCACCTAAACCTTTTGTAACAGCGCCGCCCAACTGAATAACAGAACGTGCTTCTACTTTACGTAGCGCTTGCGAATCTGTGTTAGCGCAGATAAATTCTACACCTTCAATATTGTTAACGACCATGTGCTGAACGGCATTACCGCCACCGCCACCTACACCGATAACTTTTATCACTGCATTTTGTTGTGGATCATCTGCTAATTCGAACATATCCCCATCCCGTTGCTGAGACATAGCTCCTTCTCCTTTGCTGAGCTGCGCGATGCGCATACACTATTTAATATTAAAAGTTGTTTTGAATCCAATGTTTTACGCGTGAAAAGAAGTCTAATGGCACTTCTTCTCGACTATTTGTTTTAATTGGGTCTTTTTGTTGCATTGCAGCGTACTGCAAGAGGCCAACGGCCGTTGCATAAATTGGATTATTGATCACATCGACTAATCCAGAAACGCCAACTGGCTTCGCTAGACGTACCGGCATGTGAAAAATTTCTTCCGCCAACTCAACAACACCTTCCATTTTCGAAGTGCCACCCGTTAAAACAATACCCGCAGCTACTAATTCTTCGTAACCGCTACGACGTAATTCCGCTTGGATCAACGTTAATAATTCGTCGTATCTTGGCTCAACAACTTCTGCTAAAGCCATTCGAGATAAATCCCGTGCCGGTCGATCACCTACACTAGGAACTTTAATTGTTTCGTCTTCTTTCGCGAGCTGCGTTAACGCGCACGCGTATTTAATTTTTATTTCTTCTGCATGCTGGGTCGGTGTACGTAATGCCATCGCAATGTCATTCGTTACTTGATCACCGGCAATAGGAATAACCGAGGTATGACGAATTGAACCATCAGTAAATATCGCAATATCGGTTGTACCACCACCGATATCAACCAAACATACGCCAAGCTCTTTTTCATCTTCTGTTAAAACCGCATAGCTCGAGGCTAGCTGTTCTAAAATAATGTCATCCGTTTCTAAACCACAACGCTGCACGCAGCGCTCGATATTTTGTGCGGCATTAGCGGCACTCGTCACCATGTGAACTTTGGCCTCTAAACGTACGCCAGACATCCCCACAGGTTCTTTAATACCTTCTTGTGTATCAATCGAATATTCTTGCGGCAAGACATGTAGGATACGATTTTCACCAGGCAATCGAACCGCCTTTGCCGCTTCAATAACACGTTCAATATCACCAAAGGTTACTTCACGATCTTTAATCGCAACCATGCCATGAGAGTTCATTGATTGAATGTGACTACCAGCAATGCCCGCATAAACAGAATGAATACGACAACCTGCCATCAACTCCGCTTCTTCTACTGCGCGTTGAATAGATTGCACTGTCGATTCAATGTTAACCACAACACCTTTTTTCATACCACGACTTGGGTGCGAGCCTAAGCCAACAATCTCGACACCACCATCAGCCGTCACTTCACCTACAATTGCGACAACTTTCGACGTTCCAATATCCAGTCCAACCAGCATGTTCTTCTGCTGCCCTTGACTCATGCTCTATCTCCTAAACGGACAGCCATTTTATGGCTGCCCCTTTTCCATATCTAAGATCAACAACTGCTACTTTTTCTTGTGGCAGTACTTTAAGTAATTCAATCAAGCGCCCTAAGCGCTGCTCTAACTGCTGTCGTCCTAAGCGAATCGTCCAGCCGTTTTCTAACTCTATCTGCCAGCTTCCTACCCTATTCATGGTCAAACTAACCATGGCAACATCTACCGCTAATAAGCGGGATTGAAAGCGTTGAAACTGCCTCATCACCTGCTCTGTTTTTTTCTTAGGGCCAAATAACCTTGGCAATCCTGCTGAATCAAAATGATCCGTTAATACAAGCTCCTCGCCTTGAGGATTTAATAATGTTTGCTGATTCCAAACAGCAACCGGAATATCTTCTTTAAATTTAACCAACAGCGTATCAGGCCAAACTTTTTTTACTTGTGCGCTTTTAATTAGCGCTAAATGTTCAATGCTTGTTTTCACTTCTCGTACATCAAGGGAAAAGAAATTTTGTTCTTTTACCCATAGCAACTCTTTCGCTAATGCTTCAGCTTGCCAAAAGCGAAACTCGCCTTCAATTTCAACATTCTCTACAGGCCAACCCCAGCGTACTTGCTGTAGACCCCAAACCGCCGCAATTAATAACGACATGACAAACACTGACTGCACCAACCACACTGGAATGGCAGAAGCTGCACGAGTAAAAGAAAAAGGCGTCTTCTTTTCTAATCGAGTCGCCCCCTTATTAGTTGCAGCTCGGCCATGTGGAAGCGAACGCTGTTTACGTTTCGCTTCATCAGGTTGCGACCGTTTCTTTCTCGGCTTACTCGCATGATCCTTCATTGAGCTAACAAGCATCTTCACATTCCTACTAAAGTGTTTGCTGCAAAATATTGACAACCAAAGCAGGGAAAGATAACCCACCCGCTTTTGCTGCCATTGGTACCAAGGAATGATCCGTCATACCAGGACTTGTATTGACTTCTAACAACCAGAAATTACCATCTTCATCCTGCATCGCATCAACTCTTCCCCAACCTGTACAATTGACCAGTTTAAAAGCCTTTAACGACATCTTTTGCAGTTCAGCTTCAGCATAATCCGGTAAGCCAGACGGCAATAAATACTGCGTATCGTTGGCTTTATATTTAGCGTCAAAATCATAAAAATCATGTGTCGTGATCAACTGAATCGCAGGCAAAGCTTTCTCGCCCAAAATAGCGACGGTAAATTCTTTACCTTCAACATACTGTTCTGCAATTACAAGATCATCATGTTGTGATGCAAAGGCATAGCTCTCAGCAAGCCCTTCACTGCTATGCACTTTGCGCATACCAATACTGGAACCTTCACGGGCAGGTTTTACCATCGCTAACCCACCTAAGGCCTGCATGATCGAATCCCAATCACTGCTTTCTTCTAAAACAAATGCTTTCGGCGTTGCAACATCGCAAGCGCCCCATACTAATTTAGTACGCCACTTATCCATTCCTAATGCAGAAGCCATTACACCGCTGCCGGTATAAGGTTTATTTAATAATTCTAACAATCCCTGCATCGTGCCATCTTCACCACCACGCCCGTGCAGCGCAATAAAGGCTCGATCAAATTCGGCTTGCGATAACTGCTCAGCAGCATTTCCACCAATATCAATGCCAAACGCATCCACACCAATTTCTAATAATGCGGTTAATACTGCGCTACCACTGTTTAGCGATACTGGACGCTCGGCTGAAGTACCACCCATTAATACCGCGACGCGACCTAACGCTGCTTTTTCGCTGGCCGATATTTCATAACTCATTTTATTTTTCACCTTCAGCAGCAGTTTTTTTCATGTGAATGCCACTGGCAATAATACTCGGCAACTGTTGAGTTAATGTAATCGCTAAATTCCCAACATCCCCCGCGCCTTGAGTTAATAATAAATCTCCAGGCTTCAAAACTTTACTTAAGACCTGAGCAATATCTTCGTCGCGCTCGATAAAAACAGGATCTAACGCTCCACGCTGACGAATACTGCGACAAAGTGCACGGCCTTCAGATCCGGCAATCGGCTTTTCGCCAGCAGGATAAACATCCATTAATAATAAAACGTCTGGCTCTGATAAAACGCGAACAAAATCTTCATATAAGTCACGTGTACGGCTGTAACGGTGAGGCTGAAATAAAGCAACTAAACGACGCTCAGGAAAACCTTTACGAATAGCTTCAAGCGTTACTTCAACTTCACGTGGATGGTGACCATAATCATCGACCAGAAGAACACTACCTTCATTGCCATCGACATCAGAGCACTCAACTTCGGCACATACTTGGAAGCGACGCCCTACGCCGGCAAAATTTTCTAGGGCATAAACAATCGACTCATCATCAATTTTTTCATCGGTAGCAACAACGATGGCAGCCAATGCGTTCAATACGTTATGTACGCCTGGCATACGCATACGCACAACTAAGTCATCTCTATTTGGACGCTTAACTTTAAAGCGGGTAAACAGACCTTCCTGAACAATATCAATAGCTCTAAAATCTGCGTCTTCACTTAAGCCATAGGTAATAAACTGACGAGATACTTGCGGTAGAATTTCGCGCACATTATCGTCGTCTATACACAGTACTGCCAAGCCATAGAATGGTAAATTATGTAAAAATGCTACGAACGTCTGTTTTAGCTTATCAAAATCGCCACCATAAGTTTCCATATGGTCGGCATCAATATTGGTCACGATCGATGTCATGGGTTGCAGGTGTAAAAAAGACGCATCACTTTCATCCGCTTCTGCAACTAGATAACGACTCGCACCTAAACGAGCATTGGTACCTGAACTATTTAGGCGGCCACCAATAACGTAGGTTGGATCCAGTTTCGCTTGCGCTAAAATAGACGTCACTAAACTGGTCGTTGTTGTTTTACCATGAGTTCCTGCTACGGCAATACCATGGCGAAAACGCATCAACTCAGCCAGCATCTCTGCACGACGTACGATAGGAATGCGCTTTTCTACTGCATTTTTAATTTCAGGATTATTTTGATCAATCGCCGTTGAAACAACAACAACATCGACGCTATCAACATTTTCACCTTGGTGACCTAAAAATACTTCAGCCCCCATATTTATAAGGTGCTGAGTAACGGCAGATTGGCGTAAGTCAGAACCACTAATTTGATAACCTTGGTTTAATAATACTTCAGCAATACCACACATACCCACACCACCAATACCGATGAAATGAATACGTTTTATACGGCGCATTTCAGGAATAGCGTACGCTTCTGCTGGCCCTGAAGTTTGTAAATTATCGTTAGCCATTAATTATTTAACCTTATTTGTTTTATTACTTGCTCTGTCACAACCTGAGTTGCGTTGGCAACCGATGCGCCTTTTGCGGCCATCGACATTAATTTAATTTTTTCTGGGTTTTCAGCGTAATCTTTTAAACGCTCGGCAAGCCATTGTGCCGTTAACGCTTTCTGCTGCTTAATTTCTGCAGCGCCCGCTTTAACCAAAACCTGCGCATTGGCGGTTTGGTGATCATCAACCGCAAATGGATAGGGAATAAACATCGCAGCTTTGCCAGCACAGGCCAATTCCGAAACAGTAAGGGCACCCGAGCGACAAAGCACAATATCAGCCCAATCATAAGCCGCCGCCATGTCATCAATAAATGGCACAACCTCTGCCTTACCTTCTAATCCTTTTTCTACATAGCCTTGCTGCACCGTAACAAAATTCTTCTTGCCAACCTGATGCTTAATATTAGGAAGAACCTTCACCAATTCAGATTCGGATAAACCTTTTGCTAAACCTTCTTTAATCATCAACGCCAAAGCATCCATAACCGTATTATTCAGCGCAACGGCTCCCAAGCTACCACCAACAACCAGTACGTTAAGTCGAGTATTGCCGCTTTGGTTCTCTTGTTTTTTATCACCGAGCGCAACAATTTCTGCGCGTACAGGGTTGCCCGTTGTCAATAAACGATCCAATTTTTTACTGCCACGAAACGTATTCGAAAACGCTTGCATCACCACATTCGACATCGGTTTCAATAAGCGATTAGTCATTCCAGGAAAAGCATTTTGCTCATGTATCAGTAATGGAATACCCAATAACTTGGCCGCAACACCCCCCGGCCCTGTAGCGAAACCGCCTAAACCTAATACCGCATCTGGACGCACAATACGCATAAAGCGAATGGCTTGATAAATCGCCTTAATGATTTTCCAAGGTGCTGCCAATAGCGCTAACTTACCTTTACCACGCAATCCCGTGACATTAATACAATGCAGTGGATAACCTGATTTAGGCACCAAGTCTGCTTCAATTCCCGCCGCTGTTCCTAACCAATGTATTTCATATCCTTGGCTTTTTAATTCATCAGCTACGGCTAACGCAGGAAATACATGCCCACCCGTACCACCGGCCATTACCATGACGGTTTTATTTGTCATCACGACCTCCACTTAACTCTTCAACGTAGGCATCAAAACCTGTGACATACTCATCTGATTCGGTTTCTTTTTTCGCCTGACCAAGAGCTTTTTTACTATTCGCTTTCGTCGCCTTGTTAATACTTTCTTTCTTAGCTGACTCTTTTTTAACTGATTCTTTTTTAGCTAACGGCTTCTTACTAGAGTCTTTTTTACTGGATGCTTTTTTACTCGTTTCTTTAGGAGAGCAATCAGAATCTATTTCAATACTTACGCGATAAACCAATGCCACCATTACGCAGCAAATAATCAAACTACTACCGCCATAACTGAAGAAAGGCAGTGTTAAACCTTTTGTGGGTAGCAAGCCCGTATTTACCCCAAGGTTAATAATGATCTGTAAGCCAAATAGCGTGGCAATACCAAAGCAAATAAACCCGCCATACAAGTTACCCATCTTTTGCGCTTTCCAGCCGATAATCATGCATTGCGCCAAAAAGAATGCTAATAAGCCCAGCGCAAACAAGCCGCCAACCAAGCCCGTTTCTTCTGACCAAATAGCAAACACAAAATCCGTATGAGCCTCTGGCAGATAGAAAAGCTTTTGCACGCTTTCACCCAAACCAGTTCCCCATAACTCTCCACGCCCAAATGCAATCAGCGCTTGTGCCAGCTGATAACCAGATCCATAAACGTGGTCTGGATGAAACGGCTGCCAATACGTAGTTAAACGTGCCAATCGATATTCTTCTGCCGTCACAACGAGGTATCCTAATACCAAGGTCGCCACCACTAATAAAAAGAACTGCCCGGCCTTAACGCCCCCTAAAAACAACAGGACCAATACCGCGCCCATTAAGACCACGACCGAACCAAAGTCAGGTTCCAATAACAACAACACAACAATGAAACCCAAAATAACCAACGGTTTTATAAATCCCGACCATTGATTTTGTACTTCTGCTTGGCGACGAATCAAATACCCAGAAATATAAAGCACGACCGTTAGCTTTACGATTTCGGAAGGCTGGATTTTCATCACACCTAAATTCAACCAACGTGCACTACCATTCACTTCGTGCCCGAGTCCTGGAATTAATACCGCAACCAATCCTGCACATCCTAATAGCAGCCATAACCAATCCGTCTTTTGCCACCACGATAAAGAGATGCGACTAATCAAGAAGGCTACAAAAATTCCCAATGCGATATAAACACCATGGCGCGTAGAGAAATACGCGGCATTGCCGGTATACGTTTCAGCAATACTGGTAGAGGCTGACATAACCATCACCCAACCTAATGCCATTAAACCAAGCCATGACCAAACGAGGCTATTCATTTTCACCGCTAATAACTGCGGAAAATTAGCACTTGGCGATAACGCTTTTAACCAAGCTAAAAAAGGCATATCTTTCGTCGCATCTTTGCGCACGGTACTCGCGGTCATGAAGCCCCCTGCTCATTGATCATATTCATAACCAATCGCTCAAAAACTTCACCACGTTGTACATAATTATCAAATTGATCAAAGCTTGCGCATGCTGGAGAGAATAAAATCACATCACCAGCGCTCGCTAATGCCTTAGCGTTTATCAAGGCTTGTTCTAAACTATCCACAACATTAAGCTCGCATGAAGATTCTAAATTTGCGGCGATCAAAGAAGCATCGCGGCCAAACAATTGAGCACTCTTCACATTTAACTGACACGCTTCAGCCAAAGGCTCGAAGTCTTGATCCTTACCAACACCACCAGCAATAAGAATGATATTCTTACTGTCAGGGCTTGCTAAGCCTTCAATAGCGGCCAAGGTTGAACCAACATTGGTGCCTTTAGAATCATTAAAAAATTCAACACCCTGATTTTCAGCAACCCAGGCACAGCGGTGTGCTAGGCCGGTAAATTCAGCCAGCACTTTTTTAAGCTGCAGACTCTCAACTTTAAAGTCGACTGGCAGTGATTCAATTAAAGCAATCGCAGCCAACACATTTAGCTGATTATGACGGCCTTTAATTTTTAAATCGGCAACAGGAAAAATAGGCAGCTGCTCAAACATTAAATATTCAGCCTGCACGCCCTGTTCTGTTTCTAACAAAGCAATGGCGTATTGATTTTTTACCGCGACTTTATTATCAGCCATCTTCAAACCAAAACTTTTCTTTGGCATCGAGGTGCTGACCAAAGGCTGAGTAAGGGTATCTTCACGGTTGATAACAATACTGCGACATCCCTGAAAAATACGGTGCTTCGCTTGATGATAAGCCAACATAGAATCATAACGATCCATGTGGTCTTCACTTAAGTTCAATACACACGCCACTTCAGCGGCTAAATGATGCGTTGTTTCTAACTGAAAACTCGATAGCTCTACAACATAACAAGCAAACTCGTCATCTCTTAATAAGACATCCAATACAGGAATACCGATATTGCCGCATACCGCAGGCTTATGACCGGCTGCCGCTAAAATATCACCCACTAATGTCGTAACGGTACTCTTACCATTCGATCCCGTTATCGCAATCACCGGCTTAGTGACAAATTCGGCAAAGATATCCACATCTCCGCGAACACGACTACCGTGTTTGATCGCCGCAGCAATTGCTGGTTCGGCAATCGCAATACCTGGGCTCACTATTAATTCTTGATATTGAGTCAATACATCAGCATCAAGCTTGCCATTAAAAAACTGGCACTGTGGAAACTCAGTTTCTATCTCTGTCTGATTAGGTAATAACTCACGGGTATCGCATAAATCAAACGACATGCCTTTTGCCACCAAAAAACGCGCACACGAAAGCCCAGTCTGGCCCATGCCGATAATTAAACGTTTTTGATCAGAAGCAATCAGGTTTGTCATATTTGTTATCTACTTTCTTTAACTACAATCAACTATTTATGAAGAAGCTATCGAGTGAATCAACTATAAAGTGAATCAACTATCGAATTTTTAATGTCGCTAGACCTGCTAATACTAATAGCAAAGTCACAATCCAAAAACGCACAATAACCCGCGGCTCTGGCCAGCCCTTTAATTCATAATGGTGATGCAAAGGCGCCATACGGAAAATACGCTTACCAGTTAATTTAAAAGAACCAACTTGCAGGATTACCGACATGGTTTCTGCAACAAAAATACCGCCCATAATGAAGAAGACGATTTCTTGGCGAGTAATCACGGCCATCATACCCAAGGCTGCACCCAATGCTAATGACCCCACATCACCCATAAAAACTTGTGCTGGGTAAGTGTTAAACCATAAGAAACCAACACCGGCCCCCACCAATGCACCACTGAATACAACCAACTCACCCGCACCCATGACATAAGGGATGGATAAATAATCAGAATAATTAACGTTGCCAGCAAAATAGGCGCATAAGCCCAAAGCAGCACCCACCATCACGGTTGGCAAAATGGCTAAACCATCTAGGCCGTCGGTTAAGTTGACCGCATTACTCGCACCTACAATGACGAAGTAGCTGAGTACAATATAAAAAATACCCAACTCAATAATGACATCTTTAAAAAATGGAATGATTAATGATGTTTCTGCCGAACTAGGCGCGGTAGCAAACATATAAATACCTGCCACAATCGCCAAGGCCGATTGCCAAAAATACTTCCAGCGCGCAGGCAATCCGCGAGAGTTCTTTTCAACCACTTTGCGATAGTCGTCTATCCAACCAATCACACCAAACGCTAACGTCACTAATAACGTCAGCCAAACATATTTATTCTCTAGGTTGCCCCATAGCAAAGTACTGACGGTGATCGACAGTAAAATCAAAGCACCACCCATCGTAGGTGTGCCAGCTTTACTCAAATGAGATTTCGGACCATCATCACGAATCGTTTGACCAATTTGATATTCACGCAGTTTACGAATAACTTTTGGCCCTAAGAACAAAGCAACTGTTAATGCCGTAATTACCGCAAAAATTGCACGTAACGACAGGTATTGCACAACCGCAAAACCTGTATGAAATTGTGTTAGATATTCAGCAAGCCATAACAACATATTTTATTTTTTCCCAATAATATTTAAAGAGTCATCACTCTTTAGCGACAGTGCGGTAACAACTTTGTCCATACCGGCACTACGTGAACCTTTAACCAAAAATACCTGGCTAGGTTGTTTATTTTCATTAATGTAATTTAGCAATTCGCTTTGTGTTTCAAACCAGCGTGCATATTGACTCGCAGCTGCGCTTCCCAGCGTTTTATTATTAATCAACGATTGCTCAAATGCTTTTATGGCATTACGACAGGCTGTACCTGTCGCAACAAAGTGTGCAATACCTTTTTGCTGTGCATATTCACCTATTTCAGCATGAATCGCTGCGGAGTCTTTTCCTAACTCCCCCATATCGCCGAGAACTAACCAAGCGTTGTCTTTCCATAATGCCAACACATCAATCGCCGCTTTCACAGAAGCAGGGCTGGCATTATAGCTATCGTTTAAAATTCTAATGCGGCCTTCGCCATCAACCCACTGCAAACGGCCATTAACCATAGGCAATGTTGCTAGTTGTGTTGTTATTTCTTCTAACGTTAAGCCTAGCGCTATACCAGCCGCTATTGCTGATAATGCATTCAATACATTGTGTTGCCCCAGAAGAGGAATATGACAAGCTTGAATCTGTTCAGTGCCCTCTTGGCCCTGATAAACCACATCAAATTGACTGCCATTTTCATCACAAATAATATTCTTAGCCGTGATATCGGCATGATTTTTTATACCAAAACTTAATACCCGTCGAGAACACGCGCGTAATACCCAGTCGGCATAAAATGCATCATCGGCATTTAATACCGCGCAGCCATCGCTCGATAAAGAATCAATGATTTCACCCTTGGTTCGCATAATGGTTTCTATACTGCCAAAACCTTCTAAATGCGCACAACTTACATTGGTAATAATCACCACGTCTGGTTTTGTAAACTGAGCCGTATAAGCGATCTCGCCTTCTGCGCTAGCACCCAATTCAATCACAGCGGCTTTATGCTGTGGCTCTATGCCTAATAAGGTTAATGGTGCGCCAATATGATTATTAAAATTACCTGGCGTTGCCCAGCACTCACCAATTATCTGCATCACATGAGACGCCATCGACTTCACTGAGGTTTTACCCGCACTGCCAGTAATAGCAATTAAAGGCCCAGTAAATTTTTGGCGATTCCACAAACTGGCCTGACCCAACGCCAATAGTGTATCGGGCACGACTATTAATAACGGCAGTGCATCACTCGGCTCTTTTAGTTGAGCTTTTGGTTGAACTGTTAGTTGAGCCTGTATTTGTGATTCATCTATAAAAGCTTGATCGACAATCGCCGCAACTGCACCGCTTGTTTTTGCTTGCTCTAAATAATCATGACCATCAAAGTTATCCCCACGCAGGGCTAAAAAAACATCCCCAGGTTTGATGATGCGAGTATCGGTATTAATACGTTGCGCTTGAATATTTTCGGCCAATGTATCGCTTGTGCCTTGCTGAACGGAGGCAGACAATGCGTGCGCTAATTCTGTGAGACTAAAAGAAGTCATCATCATAAGACCTCCTTTATTGAGTCTATTTTTATTGAATCGGCTTGTAGTGATTCTATTGGCTGAGCAACATCCTGATAACCTAACGACAATAATACTGCCTCATCGCTATACGGATGTTTGATGCCATCGATATCTTGATATGCTTCATGCCCCTTGCCCGCGATTAATAATAAATCCTGCTCATCAAGCTCTGCCAATGCGATCTCAATGGCCTTACTACGATCTATTTCTACCACCACTAACTCTTTACTAGCGGCATCTGAATTTGACTGCATATCGGCAATAATATTGTCTAAATTTTCTTTTCTTGGGTTGTCCGCAGTCAAGATGACGCGGTCAGCAATGGATTGTGCAATCGCCGTCATTTGCGGGCGCTTGCTGGCATCACGATTACCACCACAACCAAAGACGACAACCAGTTTACCCTGAGTTTGTTTTTTCAAGGTCGCGAGTACATTGTGCAAAGCATCCGGTGTATGCGCAAAATCAACCACTGCATTTGCGCAACCTACTTTGCTATAGGTTTGCATTCTGCCTGGTGCGGGTGTGATGTACTTAATCGCAGCAATAATGTCAGTAAATGAAGACTTATTATCAACCGCTAATAAACTGATCGCGGCTAAAACATTGGCTAGATTAAAATCACCCACCATATTAATGGTGAATTCTGCATCGCCCCATGGCGTTGTAATAGAGGCATCAATCGACGCCCCTTTTATTGTCCAGTTTACGACACGAACATCTGCGCTGCTGGAAAAACCATAACTAAACTTCTGCGCACTAATGTCTTTGTCCGCCAATAAGCGCTGACCATATTCGTCATCGGCATTAATGATGGCGTACTGTAATGTTGGCAATAAAAATAGCTGACGTTTAATGGCAAAATAGCTTTCCATATCGCCATGATAATCTAGGTGGTCTTGGCTTAGGTTTGCAAAAACCGCTGTTTCAAAGGTAAGCCCTTCGATGCGTTTTTGTTCAATACCGTGACTAGACACTTCCATCGCAACTTGCTCGGCGCCTTCAGCTTTCATCAATGCAAATTGACGCAACAAAACAGCGAGTTCTGGTGTGGTATTTTTGCTTTCTACTATATTCGGCCAAACACCAAAACCTAATGTTCCCATTAACCCTGTTGGATGCTCTAAACCATGACTCATCTGCGCCGCAAAACGAGTAATACTGCTTTTACCATTGGTTCCGGTAACAGCCATAAGACGCATATCAAAGGCGGTATTTGAAAGCTGATAAAAGTCGATCAATATCTGATTCAGCTTTGATTTTAACTCGTTCACTTCAATGACCGGCACGCCAGCGCGAAGACTAATGGCTAAACCACTATCAATGTCTCGTTCAACTTCTAATAAAACCGCTACTGCACCACGCGCTATGGCATCATCGATATAGGTTTTTCCGTGGCTGGTAATACCCGCTAGAGCGATAAAACAATCACCTACTTTCACATCACGATTATCAGTGACCAAGCCCTTGATGCTGATATCAGGAATCGATACATCATCCTGCGTACTATAAGGGGCTAATAGCTGAACCAGTTTCATAATGTGGAGATCTCCGCTACGTGGAAATCTTTGCTTTGGTCAGGAGCGATCTGCAAAGTGCGCATCGCCTCTTCCATAATTCGACCAAATACCGGAGCGGCTACTTCACCACCATAATATTCTTGTCCTTGGGGCTGGTCGATCACCACGACTAAAACAAAACGTGGATCAGAAATGGGGGCGATACCGGCAAAAATCGAGGTATATTCAGAATCTTGATAACCTTCTTTACCCACTTTATGCGAGGTTCCTGTTTTCCCCCCAACACGATAGCCTTCTACTTTTGCCCGCGTACCTGTGCCACCTTTTTGCGTGACTGTTTCTAGCATTTCGCTCATATCTTTTGCCACGGCTTCAGGCATAATTTGTTCACACGGTGTTTGAGTATTGGTCAGAATCAAACGCGCTTCTTGTACGCAACCGTGATTAGCAAACGCGGTATAAGCTTGCGCTAGCTGTAACGGCGTTACTGATAAACCATAACCATACGATAACGTCGCCAAGCCTAACTTATCGAGTTTTTGCGGGTAGGGTAAATGCCCAACCGCTTCACCCGGAAAACCCAAAGCTGTTGCCTGGCCTAGCTTTGCATCGTGCAACATACTCCACAAATACTCAGCGCCCATTTCATGTGCTAATTTTGTAACACCAATATTACTCGACTTTCTGATTATTCCGGTTAAATCTAAGCGCCCATAATCTCGGTGGTCACGAATGGTTTTATGTTTAATACGCATATAACCCGGTGACGTATTAACGATAGAATCTGCCTTGTATTTACCTTGCTTAAGTGCAGCCGCAACAGTAAACGCTTTCATCGTAGAGCCTGGTTCAACCATGTCTGTTAGCGCCCGATTTCGCATATCTTTAGCATTCAGAGTGGCGCGATTATTTGGATTGTAAGAAGGACGATTAACCAAGGCTAAGATATCGCCATTGCGTGCATCTAATAAAACAGCGCTCCCCCAGTTTGCCTTATGTGCTTGCACAACCGCTTTCAGTTCTCGGTACGCCAAATATTGCAAACGAAGATCCAGCGTTAGCTTTAAATCATTGCCCGGCTCAGCGACGGCAGAAACATTCAGCTGCTTAATAACATTGCCTAATAAATCTTTAACCACTCGCTGTTGACCCGACGTACCCTGCAACCAATCTTCATAAGCAAGCTCTAAACCTTCTTGACCTTTGCCATCAATATTAGTCATTCCAACAACGTGCGAAGTTACTTCAGAGGCAGGGTAAAAACGACGATATTCTGTTTCAGAAAAAACGCCACGCATTTTTAAGGCTAATACTTTATTGGCTTTTTCTGGTGGTAGGTGACGTTGCACATACATAAAGCCCTGCTGACGATTACGCTTTAATCGGCGCGTTAACTTATTCGTCGATATACCTAAACTTGCAGCAAGCTTTGGCGCATTGGCTGCATCAAATAATTTAGGATTAAGCCATAGACTGGTTACAGGAGAGCTGACCGCCAGAGGCTCTCCATAGCGATCTTCAATATCACCACGTAATGCCGGGATCGACTCATCACGTACCATGCGCTGCTCACCTTGAGCCGCTAAGAAAGACTGGTTAACTAAATGCAAATACCCCATACGTCCCGCTACAACAATTAACAAGAATAGGAATACGCCCAGTACCAACGCGAAGCGCCAGACTGGAATGCGATATTCAACTGTCGTTGTTAATGCTGTTGTTGCAGCTTTTTTAGTACGGGGATTAGCCACGTTACGCTGTGCCTTTCATTTTGTATTACCTTAAAATCATTCCATGAACGTATTATTTATTATTGTTAAATCCCACCCTGGGATAACGATCAAAACTTAGCGGCCTATGCGAATGACTTGCACTTCAGCCGCCTCTGTCATATTCAGTTTTTCTTTTGCTATGCGCTCTACTCTACCGTGAGCGGTTAATGCACTTTGCTCTAATAGCAAACGACCATAATCTTGCTCTAGCCTTAAACGCCCATGCTCAGAAACCTGCCAGTCTGCGACTAATTGTCGATGCCAGTGCGTCGCAGAAACCTGCAACGTGGCACACACAATAACGAAGAACCACGCTAATAAAATCAACGCATTTTGTTTGGCAGGCTGCATCATCAGACGTTAATCTCGCTCGCCTTCAATACGCTCTGCAATACGTAACACCGCACTACGAGCTCTCACATTGCCACCAATTTCATTCGCTTTCGGTTTGATGGCTTTACTCATTTTCTTCATCGTTTTACCCAAATCATTCTCTTGCACCGGCAGTCCTCTCGGAACTGGACGCCCTTGTTCTTGACGGCGGATAAAACGTTTTACGATTCGATCTTCTAGTGAGTGAAAGCTGATAACAGCCAAACGACCGCCCACTTTTAAAACATCAACCGATTGATCCAAAATCTTTTCTAAGTCGCTTAACTCGTTATTCAAATGAATACGAATGCCCTGGAAAGCACGTGTTGCTGGGTGCTTATGTTTTTCCCAAGCAGGATTCGCTTCTTTTAAAATTTCAGCCAACTGCACAGTGCGATTAATATGCTGAAGCTCACGTTCACGCACTACGGCATTCGCCATACGCTTCGCAAAGCGTTCTTCACCGTATTCTTTCATCACACGCGCCAACTCTTCTGCGCTGACTTTTGCGATCCACTCTTCAGCACTGATACCAGAAGTAGGATCCATGCGCATATCCAACGGACCATCACGCATAAAACTAAAACCACGCTCGGCATCATCTAACTGCGGTGAAGAAACACCTAAGTCCAATAACAAACCATCAATTTTTTCAATGCCTCGGACCTGAAGCTGTTCTTGTAACTCAGCGAAACTGGCATTAATAATTTGGAAGCGTGAATCTTTTTGCTCTAACGCCTTACCGGTTTCAATCGCTAACGGATCTTTATCAATCCCAAATAAACGACCCTTTTCAGACAGTTTGCTTAATAACAACTCGCTATGGCCACCACGACCAAAGGTGCCATCAACATAAATACCATCAGGATCTACCACGCAACCTTCTACAGTTTCATGCAATAGCACAGTGAAATGGTCTTGTTGTTCGCCAACACCCAATTCAATCTGATCTTTCTTTTGCTCCGCTTGCTGCTGTTCAGCTTGCTGGCGCTCAGTCTTACTCAACTTTGTTCTGGTACGTTTAGCCATGAGACTTCTTTATAAAGAAAGATTTAATAATTCGTCTGGAAGTGCATCAGGGGAATTTACCTCGGCGATGTAATCATCACGACGGCTATTCCACAGATCTTTACTCCACAGTTCTAATTTTTTTCCCTGTCCCAGCAATACCGTTTCTTTATCTAACTGCGCATATTCACGCAACGGCTGGGACAATAAGATTCGTCCATTGGCATCTAGTTCTATATCAGTAGCATGACCAATCAACAATCTCTGAATTCTTCGGGCACTCGGGTTGAAGCTGGGTAACGCTTCGATTTTGGCTTGAATTAAGTCCCACTCGCCTTCAGGATAAATCAACAAACAGCGTTCTTCGGTATCAATAGTGGCCACTAGACGCCCAGCACAAAGATCCACCAGCAACTGCCGATATTTCATCGGGATCGCTAGCCTTCCTTTAGCATCTAAGTTAACTGCACTAAGTCCACGAAACACTGGTATTCCTTATCCAAATGACTGAATAGAGCTTTAAGCAAAATTATTAATACAAAATCACTACAAAAACCCACTTTTACCCACTTTATTCCACTAGTGCACACTATAGAAATGCTGGGGCACTTTTGCAAGGTTAACAAGGCTGTGGATATGTGAATATTTGCGTTACTTCACAAGGACTTAGCGACCATTTATGCCAAGCAAGTGAAAAGCGTAAGAATTTTGTTGCGGAAAAGTGTTGCTACCCGTGACTCTGGGCATAGAAGTTAAAGTAATTTATTAAGTTAGTGAATACCAACTTAATGACTGAAATTAGTTTAGACAATTTTGTTATAGATAGTGGTCACTAACTAACTTATTGAATATGACAGAGTGAATACTCACACTCATACATGACTATTTATACAAAATCTGAGCTTCTGGTGCGCTCAAAGATTAGGAAACGCCATAAACAGAGCGCTAATAAAGACAATACACTGGCATTAGTATTCACTAACCCAGTGTATTGGAGGATCAATTTTGAATTGATTAATCTTGAACTGATCAATCTTCAATAGCAATCCTGAGAACATCCCAAAAAAGCAACCTAGCGTTTTTTAGAGAAGTGTCCGCGCTTGGCCAACTCAATGCGTGCAATCACACCTTTATGAACTTCATCTGGACCATCAGCTAATCGTAATGAACGTGCCTGCATGTAAAAAGCCGTTAATGGAGTATCCTGACTAACGCCCGCTCCACCATGAATCTGAATCGTATCATCGACAACTTTTTGCAGAACGTTTGGCGCAACGACTTTAATGGCTGAAATCTCAGTCATAGCGCCCATCGCTCCAACTTTATCCATTTTCCATGCCGCAAACAGAGTTAATAAACGCGCCTGATCAATCGCAATACGACCTTCCGCTAACCGCTCAGCATTACCACCAAGCTTCATGATTGGCTTATGGAATGCCGTACGCGCCATACCGCGATCTACCATCAACTCTAACGACTTCTCAGCAGCGCCTAAGCAACGCATGCAATGATGAATGCGGCCAGGCCCTAAGCGACCTTGAGCAATTTCAAAGCCCATACCAGGACCACTAATAAAGCTCGAAACTGGCAAGCGAACGTTGGTAAAGCTCACCTCCCCATGACCATGAGGCGCATCATAAGCGCCAAATACGGGTAGCATACGTTCGATCTTCACTCCCGGTGTATCCAGTGGTACTAAAACCATAGAATGCTGATGATGACGATCTTTGCTTTCATCAGGCGTACTGGCCATGAAAATACCGACCTTGCAATGTGGATCGCCCACACCGCTAGACCACCACTTAGTGCCGTTAAGAACAACCTCATCACCCTCAACAATCGCCGTCGCTTCCATATTAGTCGCATCAGACGACGCCACATCAGGCTCCGTCATAAAGAATACCGAGCGTATGTCTCCGGCAAGCAGTTGCGTCAACCATGTCTCTTTCTGTTCATCACTACCGTAGCGCCACAGCAGCTCCATATTGCCGCTATCGGGGGCATTACAGTTAAAAATGGTAGGTGCCAATAAGCTACGACCGGTTTCTTCCGCAACCGAGGCGTATTCCATAACGCTTAAACCTGCCCCTAGCTTGTCGCATGGTAAGAACATATTCCACAAACCTTCAGCTTTCGCCTTAGCTTTTAACTCTTGAACGATTGCAGGCACTTCCCACGTAGTCCAATCACCATGATTCTGCTTAGCGTTCACATCAGCCCAGAAATCTACTTCCATTGGCTCAATATGGTTTTTAATAAACGCCTTAGTTCTTTTAACGTAATCTTTTGCTTTTGGGCTTAATTCAAAATCCATCGTCAAATACCTCGTATTATGTAACGCCAATCTGTTATCTTTTATCGATAGCCGATGCTAACCAGAGCCAAGCTATGAATGAAATGATTTGTAATACTGCATATCTATTAATCTTACGAATAGTATAAAGATGATCACTCTATGAGCCATTCGCAGCCTCCTCATGCACACAGCCACTCAAACAGCCATTCGCACAATCATACTCACTCGCACACAAAGGATATGAGCGCTAACCGCATTGGCTGGGCTTTTTTCCTGAATCTTGGCTTCACCATTATTGAGTTTATTGGTGGCTGGTTCACCAACAGCACCGCCATTATGTCTGACGCCGTTCATGACCTAGGCGATACGCTGTCGATTGGCAGTGCTTGGGTTTTGAATAAGCTGGGTAAAAAACAAGCCAATAGTGAATTCAGCTACGGTTTTCGCCGTTTATCTTTATTTGGAGCTTTACTCAACGGCTTTGTATTAATTATAGGTTCTATCTGGATAATGACTGAAGCTATTCCACGTCTCTTTGATCCGGTAATGCCCGAAGCAGAAGGCATGCTGCTATTGGCAATTTTTGGTGTTTGTGTCAATGGCTTCGCAGCTTACAAGCTCAGCGGAGGCGAAACATTAAATGAGCGGGTTCTAAACTGGCACTTATTAGAAGATGTTCTGGGCTGGGTCGCGGTACTAATCGTATCCATAGTGCTAATGTTTATTGAGTTGCCAATACTCGACCCGATACTTTCTATCGCATTCACCCTATTCATTTTAACCAATGTCGCGCGAAACTTATGGACAACACTCAAACTGTTCGCCCAATCTAGTCCAGACTCCGAGCTGACCGATAAAGTAAAACAAACATTACTAACACTAAAACACGTCGCCAACTTACATCACTTTCATCTATGGTCTCTTGATGGAGAATCTCATGTCCTAACGGTGCATTTACAACTGGATCAACGATTGGATATGGATCAACAAGAATTTCTTAAATCTGAACTAAAGCAACAACTAGCGGGCTTTAAGTTAGAACATACAACCATCGAACTTGAGTGGCCAGACGAAATTTGTCGCGACACCTAGGCTAATACCTTAATGAAAATGCCTTAAAATAAGCCCTGACTCAATGCTATCAAAAACAAAGCAAGCTCATTAAGTGATAAAAGGATAGTTGTTACCAACAACTGCATTATTATGATCTCGGCTGGTATTACCGAAAAACAGAATGCCTGAGGGCGCTTAAAGGTAATGTCGAAAGAGGCATTTTTATTAGCCTCAACCGATGCTTTAACTAATACTTATAATAATAGATACTTTAGTTAAATAATAAGGCCGATAAATGTCTTGAGGATATGTTCTAGTAGCCGATAAACTTATTTATCAAGCTAAGAAAGGTAGACGTAATCACGCTGTTATGAGCAGTGGTTCAAACCTGATCTGACAGCGATATTAAATTTTATTACTTCTGCAAATAACTTAAATACTCATCAAAATGCTGCTCATTGCGTGCATTAAAATCATTTAAAATACTTTCAGGAATATCTTTCCTAAAAACAACATACAGTTTATGCCCTCCAATCATTGGAAGAGGCAAAAAGTTAACATCTGCTGTCTCATCCATCTCACCATACTCATATTTTGCATGAGAAAGCGTTGGCACATACACCGCATCAATTCTATTTTTCTCAAGTTTTTTTATATTTCTGCGAGTAAAGTCTTTCCCAGAGATATTGTCAAAGACCACACCTAACTGCTCAAGCTCTTTTGGTCTCACAGACCCTACCACATGCCCTAATCGCATGCCCTTTAAGTGATCAAGGCTGACAACTTCGGTTAGCTGACTACTCTTCAAAACAATTAAACCGTTTTTAGTCTGATACAAATAACTGTCAGGATACTTAAATTCTTGCTCTCTTTTCGTGGTTTTAGCAATGAGAATCGCGCAATCGATTCTGCCCGCACGTAGCTCAGAAAGCACTCTTGCAAACGGTAAAAATTTCCACGAAATTGTGTATTCACTCTCTGGAAAAATATTTTCTTGCAAGTAAGAAATTGCCGCGCCCGCGGGAGCTTCTTGAATGTTCATAGAATGCGGTGGCAATGAATAATATCCAATATCAATCGACTTTTTAAACGGCTGAGCAAAGCATAGGTTGCTAAACAGTATGAACATTAAAATAGGAAGAAGTATGTATTTCATAATGAAAGATTATCTTATTTACTATAGCTTCGCGAGTTCCTAATTTTATTTAGGATCTCGCAGATCTTGTTAATAGCCGGAAAGTTAATAACCCAGAAGTTAATAGTCCAATAGTAAGCGATCAATAAACCCCATCTAAAATCCTTTAATCATCCCTGACATACTGCCCTCAAACTTTAGTCGAGGGTAGAATATGAAAAAAATAGAGCGCTGGCAGTCAATCATTAATGAATGGAAATCAAGCGGGCAAACGAAACAAGCATTCTTAAAGCAAAAAAATATTAATCAAAGTACATTTTATTACTGGATCAAGAAAACCTCCTCTAAGAATGATGATGGCAACAAAGAAAATCCTTCATTTATATCCATACCTAGACCTGAACCATCGAATAAATCAAGCACAGGCGAAGCTGAGGTTTCTTTAGGTCGTGCAAAAATAAAACTGTCTGTTAGTGATGCCACTTCATTGTTGATTTCGCTGCATCAAGCAGGTGTACTTCATGATCAGGCCTAGCAAGTCTACACCCGCTTATTTATATTCAGGGGTTGTTGATATGCGCAAGTCCATTGACGGACTTGCAGGCATTGTCGAGAACGAGCTAGAACTCAATCCTTTAGAACCAGCTCTATTTGTCTTTTGCAATCGAGGCCGAGATAAAATCAAAATACTTTACTGGGAGAATAATGGCTTTGTGCTTTGGTATAAGCGCTTAGAAAAACAAAGATTCAAGTGGTTAGATTATTTATCCACAAACCCATGCACAATTTCAGGTAGAGATTTAAATCGACTTTTAGATGGCTTAAATATCTTTACAGGCAAGCCTCATGAAGCATTATTTTATGAAAATATGAATTGATTCTGGTATAATCCATGGCATGAAAAAGACGAATATAAAAGTCAATAAATCTGCTAAAAAAGATGCCCTGCCTAACAATATTGATGCGTTGAAGCAACTCGTTTTGGCAGCGCAATCTCTTGCAGAGAAGCAACAAAATCATATTCGTCATTTAGAAGAAATCGTTAAATTATTCAAAGCCAATAAGTTTGGTAAAAGCAGTGAGAAATCACCTGATCAAACTGAGCTATTTGATGAAGTAGAAGTTGAAGCCTGTGATAGTGACGATAACTGGGTTGCTGAAGCGGTCGAAAGTGAAGAAAATTCTGAACCAGGAACTGTACCAGCAACCAAAGCCAAAGCAGGTCGAAAACCGATCCCAGAAGAATACCCACGCATTATTGTTGAATACGATCTAACTGATGAAGAAAAACGTTGCTCATGTGGATGTGAAAAACAACACATAGGTGATGAAGTATCCGAACAGCTCGACATCGTTCCAGCGGTTATTCAGGTATTACAACATCACCGTAAAAAATACGCCTGCAAAAACTGCGAAGGCCAAATGCAAACGGCGAGTTTACCCGCGCAGCCCATTCCAAAAAGCAATGCAAGCCCTAGCTTGTTAGCCTACATTGCAACGGCAAAGTATCAAGATGCCTTACCTTTATATCGAATTGAGAATATTTTATCGCGATTGAATATTCACTTGCCCAGAAACACCCAAGCCAATTGGATGATTAAAAGCAGTGAGTTGTTGCAACCACTTTATAACTTACTCAATGATCGGCTGTTAGAAAGCGGCTATGTGCACATGGATGAAACGCCGGTACAGGTACTGAAAGAGCCTGGGGAAAAAGCAGAAAGCAAAAGCTATATGTGGGTCCGAAAAACAGGTGACCCGAATAAAAAAGAATCGATAGTGTTATTTGATTACGCCAGCAGCCGAAAAGCGGATGTGGTGAAAACACTGCTGCCTGATTTTCAAGGGTTCCTGCAAACCGATGATTACGCAGGTTATAACCACCTCGATACGATTGAGGGTGTTCATCATCTCGGTTGTTTTGCGCACGCTCGAAGAAAATTTGTTGAGGCGCAAAAAGTAGCACCCAGTAAAAAAGGGGCGACAAGTAAAGCTGATATGGCCGTGAGCTTCATCAAAAAGCTGTATGCCATAGAAAATAAAATTAAAGATCTTAGCCCTGAAAAACGATTGGCAACAAGGCAAAAGGAAAGTGTTCCGCAACTTGAAAAACTAAAGAGCTGGTTAGATAAATCCTTAGTGACCACCTTACCGAAAGGGAAAACAGGCATGGCGCTGAGTTATTTAGCGAAGAACTGGAATAAGCTCACTCTTTATGTAGAAGATGAGCGTTTGAATATCGACAATAATACCGTCGAAAATGCGATTCGCCCGTTCGCTATCGGAAGAAAAAATTGGATGTTCAGCAACAGCCAGAAAGGCGCTAGAGCGAGTGCGATGCTTTACAGCATAATCGAGACCGCCAAATCAAATGATCTGAATCCGCACGCGTATTTACAGCTGTTGTTTACTAAGATTCCTCAGGTGAAAAGTATTGAGGAATACGAGCAGCTGCTGCCATGGCATGCTAAAGAGCTACTCGTGAAAGAAGTCTAGGGTGTGGTTTATCGATCGCTTACGTCCAATAGCATTTAATTGGGTTGCAAATAAATCAAACAGCACAATTTAAGGGTATCACTGATAACTACGCTTATAATATTAGTCTAAAAACGAAATATCATGCAAAGTATGAAAGGGTTCCTAGAGATTAAGTGAATACGCCAGTAAGCCCTATTTTTATCGAAAGTTGTCGTAAACAATCATTCCGCTCTTTAATTTTCTTGTCTTTATTACAGGTAAAAAAGTCCTCCCATGCAAAACATGAGAGGATTTAGATATTAAGTGGAGACGCCAGTAAGGTATCTATTGAAATATCTCGCCAGCGCTCATAGACTTTTTTGAGCATCAAATATAATAAGACTCAATTTTAGTAGCTCAGTCACTAATAGATATAAGAGCGATAGGTATTTAAGCAGCTATATTTAAAACGAGCAGTTACTCAGAATTATTTATACCCTATTGCTATTATATTTACTTCAATCAGCTAAAGCACAAGAAAACTTTATCAATATACCGTAGTCTCCAATCATATTGTTGCTAGTCGCTAAAGGAAGCTTTGAATTTTCGCCCTCAAATATTAACTTAGCTGTTAATAATCGTGATTGAAATCCATCCATAACAAGGTTAGATGAGTATTGAGAAATTAAAGATCGACAACCACATTCTGATGATGGTTTTATTACTTGATTTGAAACCTTTAATATCGGCATACCATCAACATAAAAAACTTCAGCTGCTTCTATCTTTATACAATTTGATAACTTATTCTCTATCACTATATCTTTACTAGTAATTGCCTGTGAATAAACAGGAATTAATGATAGTAATAATAAACTATATTTAACTCTTATAATTATCGTACTTTTTCTAGCCGGCATATTTAAATCACGCAAAAGAGGAAAATTTTCAATTCAACATCAATACAGCTGTGGCTACACAAATTGAAATAGCCTTGAATAAACAAGTCAGCTTTAAACAAGAAATAAATCGCCAAGCCAATCGGTCTATTGACACAACTCCCCATACATCTCCCTATTAAACTGAGAAACCGTTTTATCTTTATGCGACAATATTTTTTTATCTAAATCAACTGCCACTTTATGTAAAATAGGGTATATATACTCTCTATCATACTCAAGTGCTTGTGATTCACACGCTTCCAGTTTTACTGGATCACGTTCAAACTCAGAACATTGATTTGATAATGCCTCAAGGCGTTTATTTACGCGCTCCGGATTAAAATATTCTGGTATTGATTCGTGTAACATTCCACAGGCCATAGCTGAAGGGATTTTCATCTCACTACCGCACGCTTTATAAGCCAGCATAGAGACTTTAGCCAGGGAGAAACGTACGACATCTGTTTCAGACAAGTCACTAGGAGCTAACAGCAGGCACAAATTAATATCAACAACTTTGAGCTTGAATGCTTCATCATCTAGATCCGACAACTCCAAGGTTGAATACAACCTTGAGAATACAATCAAAGCAACCCCTAATAACAAAAATGCCAGTTTACTACCCATATTAATTCCTTTTAAATTAGCGCAAGTCTGAATGACAACCTTCATCACTCAACCATTTTCTTTTCGGTAAAAAAAATCCTCTCATACTGAATATGAGAGGATTTTAGTAACGGTTGAAGACGCCAGTAAGCCCTGATTTTATAAAGGGTTGTCGTGGACAATCATTCACTTCTTAAATTTGGTGGAGATGCCAATAAGCCGGGTTTTGTCGTGGACAATCATTCATCTAGGCCTGAAATTGCTCGCAGGCTCAAGCGATCTACCCGCTCTCAACGTGGGCCACGCCATAAGAGAGCCTATTTGATCTTGCTCCGGGTGGAGTTTACCCTGCAACCAACTGTTACCAGTGGTCCGGTGCGCTCTTACCGCACCCTTTCAGCCTTACCTGTGCTCGCGAACGAGCCATCGGCGGTCTTCTCTCTGCTGCACTTGTCGTCGGTTTACACCGCCCAGACGTTATCTGGCACCCTGCCCTGTGGAGCCCGGACTTTCCTCCCCCTTTAGTACAAGTACTAAAAGCGACGATTGCCTAGGCATCTCCGGCGCGAATAATACCACTGTTTTCCCTGAGCTTCACCCTGTTTATGCGTGCTGCATTCGGTATTCTCGTGGAGAAACCCTTACCGTCTGCAAAAAAAAGTGGTTAAACGAACTCTGTTCCTTAAATCCCAGCAGCTGGCTTATCTGTAAAATAGTCAAATTTGAAAACTGTAAATAATTGCACGCCAACTGGTGTCTGACATCTGACAATATCTGCTGAAAACTCACATTCCGAGCCTTTAGTTTTCTCTGCAAGGTGCGCTCACTCATGCCCAGCATGCTCGCTATTTGTAATAGCTTTGGGTTGCTCGTGATGATTTGTTCTAAATGAAACTTAACGTGTTCAACAATCGTATCGGTACTCAGGGCTTGAGACAGAAGTTTGCCGGTTTCTTTTAATGGCCACCCTAGAACCTCCGACGCAATCACTAGGCTATTGTCCCTTTGTCCAAACAGGCATTGAGTGTGAAATCCTTGCTGATAAACTTCACTGCGGTAATCGTTGGGTTTTTCGTGCATAAATGTCATTTCTCGCACAGGAATTAAACGCCCAGTTAATTGCTGGGCAAGGTGAATCATTCCGGCCAATACGCTTTCAGCCACCAGCCGCGAGGCTTTACGTTGTGGGTATTGCGCCCGCCAGATTAAGCGAATATTTTGATCTTCTATTTGTATGCGAGAGTCTCCCAATCGGTGAACCAAGCGCTCTAATATCATCACTTGCTGTAAGGCTTGAGCGAGGGTTAATGACTGTGATTGCGTATTGGCTAATGCTTTCCCCAAAACATCAAAGTTGGCCAGCGCCACATGTTGACCAATACGAATGCCTAAATGACCATCATTCAGCAACTGACTGGCATTCAATAACAGACTGAAGTACTGATCTATAGCAATTTTTTCTGGCGGGTCTAGCATCCAAGCATCATTCACCCCCATGGCATCCGCTAGAGCTGAGAGTCGCCCGCCTTGCTGCAAAAAGGCTTTTAAAACGGGCTGAATGTAAGCAGCCACTACAAAGCCTATCTTTGGTTTTTCATTCATATTGCGGTTGAGTGTCGTCTTTTATCATATTTATGTCGCATTAAAGCAATAAAACCTAAAGCATGCAGGCTATTATTTGAGCTAAGTACAAAAAATAATAATAAAAACGATTAAAAGTCATACTTAAAAATAATATTAAAATGAAGATATTAGTTTTAAAAACTTAACAATAACAATAAATGTAAGAAATCATGATTGAGTATTACTAGAGCAAGTGTGTGAGCCATGGAAGGCGAGCCCAAGCCTACAAGGAAGTATTCACGGCGTCTTGTGGCAGTCATACTCAATCAGGGTTTCGGATTAAAGGTTTACTTATGAATCTATTTTCGTACTGGCACAACTTCTACAACGACCCATGGTTTTGGCAATTCCCCATGGCAACCCTGGCGATTAGCATGGTGGCTTTTTTAACCGTCGCTCTTCCGTGGACTGCCATCGCGTGGCTTGATCCTGAGTCGCTGCGCAAATATAAAATTCAGCAAAAACCTTTCGAATTTAAAAAATTCTTCTGGCCTTCAATCGCACGAATCATCATCAACAATAGTATTTTAGTCTGCGTATTAATTGCCGTCTGGCCCTTATTAAAACTCACGGGTGTGCATAATACAGAACTTCCCGTTTGGTATATTATTCTCGCTCAGCTGTTATTTTTTGTGCTATTCGATGATTTTTTATATTACTGGATGCATCGCTACATGCATGAAAATAAATGGTTATTAAAAAATATCCACAGCGTGCATCACCGAATTCGCAATACCTGCGGCATCAACGGAAATTACATGCATTGGGTTGAATATGTGTTAACCGCGAGCTTAACCTTGCTAGGCCCGATTTTAATTGGCGCGCATATTTATGTGATTTGGACTTGGGTGATTATTCGTCAATTTGAAGGCGCTGATGGCCATATTGGTTATGACATTCCTTGGAACCCTGCACATTTATTGCCTGTTTATGAAGGGCCGGTTTATCACGATTTTCACCATGCTAAATTCAAAGGCAACTATGCGGGATTCTTGCCGTATTTGGATAAGTACCTTGGAAAAACCCACATACCTGCTTATTTAAAATACTTAAAAGGCAAAAAAGAAGGGCTGACCCCTGTTGAGATTGAGCAACAGGAAGGCAAGAAAAAATAAAAGCACGTCTGCTATACTCACCCTTTATATCCGTATTAGCAGATTGCCATGAGCGCTTGGAAACCAGAGACTTTTTTGCCTTTTTTGAAATGGGCAAAGAATTATCAAAAATCGACATTTTTAGATGATAGCATCGCCGCGCTAGTGATTAGCATGATGCTAATTCCACAATCTCTTGCCTACGCGATGCTCGCGGGCTTGCCACCTCAGGCAGGTCTTTATGCCAGTCTGCTGCCTCTTATTGCTTATGCACTACTCGGTTCTAGTGGACCGCTTTCGGTTGGGCCTTTTGCGATCACTTCAATTATGACTGCCACCGCACTAGCCAGTTTATTCGCGGGCAATTTCAACCTTGACCAAATGCTCGTCGCGGCTTCCATTTTGGCTTTATTAAGTGGTTTTTTTCTTTTAGCTTTTGGCTTTTTTCGTTTAGGCTTCCTGACTAACTTTATTAGCTTTCCCGTAGTGACTGGGTTTATTGCCGCCTCTGCGATTATTATCGCTTCAAGTCAGTTCAGTAGCATCTTAGGCATTTCGATTCACAATGATGATTTTTTTAATGTACTGGTTCAAGTCATACAAAAGTTTGATCAAGTTAATATCGCCACTTTATTATTCTCTGCGGTGCTGGTTTTATTCTTATACTTTGTACCCAAGCTATTACGCAGATTAATTTTTTTCATCAGTCGTAATAACTTATTAGCCGACAGTTTAAGCAAGTCCACACCGGTTATTGCCATTATACTGTCGATCAGTGCCGTCATTTTTCTTGATCTACAATCCTATGGAATCAAAGTCGTGGGGGATATTCCTGCTGGCTTACCAACGCTTTCAATCCCCGACTGGCCATCATTGAACTTATCTAATCAAGATTGGAAAGGCCTATTAAACTCGGCCTTATTAATCAGTATCATTGGTTTCATCAGCTCGTTATCGGCCGCCCAAACCTTTGCCGCAAAACAACGACAGCGTATTAACCCAAACCAAGAAGCCATTGCTCTAGGCGTTGCCAACCTGTCAGCTGGGCTTAGCTCAGCTTTCCCGGTGTCTGCGAGTTTGTCACGCTCTACCGTGAGTTTTAATGCCGGTGCGAAAACACCCGCGGCCAGTGCGTTAACCGCCATCAGTATTTTTCTAAGCAGCTTGTTTTTAACGCCTTATTTATTTTACTTACCCATCGTAACCCTAGCCGCCATGATATTAGTCGCCGTACTCACCCTGTTTGATTTACAAGCAATCAAACGCACGTTTGCTTACAGCCTAAAAGATTTCTCAGCGTTAATGATCACGTTACTACTGACCTTAACCCAAGGGTTAGAATGGGGATTAATTGCTGGCATCATGGTTTCTATTGGCCTACATCTATACCACTCCAGCTCACCTCATTCTGCTATTTTGGGGTTAGTGCCAAATACCGAACACTTTCGTAATGTAGAACGTCACAACGTCATCACTGATGAAAAGATTATCTCTTTGCGAATTGATGCCAGTTTGTATTTTGCCAACTCACGATTTTTAGCAGATAAAATAAATGAACTGGTCGCACAGCACCCAAAAGCTAAGCATTTAATCTTAACGTGCTCGGCCATTAACGACATCGATGCCAGTGCAATAGAAAGCTTACTGGCGGTGAACTTGTATTTAACCGAAGCTGGGATGAGTTTTCATTTGTCGGAAGTGAAAGGGCCGGTAATGGATCGACTGAAACGCAGCCCGTTTATTGAACAGCTGAATGGGAATATTTACTTGAGTCATCATCAGGCTTGGCTGGATTTGGTTGAGCAGAAGAAGGATTAACCACCGCTTTCAGGCTACCGTTCCCTGTCCTTTCAGACTACGGCAAGCCACACATTGAGCAGCCCCTAAATCTTCCCCTGTATCTCCAAAGCCCGCTGATAAAGCTCTTTCTTATTCTCGCCCGTCAAATCAGAAATCACTGCAGCGGCTTTTTTGGGCGGCAGTTCCTTCAATAACAGCTTAAACAACTTTTCACTATCAACCGCGCTGGCAGGGTCTGGGTCAGGGTTACCGGTAATCATTACCACAAACTCACCTTTTTGCTGTTGGTGGTCGGCACTGATTTCTTCCAGAATTTCGGTAAGGTTACCCGAATAATACGTTTCAAACGTTTTTGTTAGTTCGCGGGCTACCGATGCTTTTCGATCAGCGCCAAAGACTTCAGCCATAACTTTTAACGTATCAAGAATCCGATGCTTTGATTCATAAAAAACCATGGTACGAGTTTCTTGAACCAAGGTTTCTAAGCGCTCACGCTTGGCACCGCTTTTATGAGCTAAGAAACCTTCGAAAGTGAAGCGATCTGTCGGAAGTCCTGCACCACTTAATGCAGTAATAATGGCACTTACGCCCGGCACAGGCTGAACCTTCATGCCGCGCTCACGCAAACCTGATACCAACGGATAACCAGGGTCAGAGATGAGCGGGGTTCCTGCATCTGAGACTAAAGCGATTGATTGGCCTTTTTCTAAACAGCTCGCAATCCAGTCAATTTTGTCTCGTTCATTGTGATCGTGAACCGCAACAAGTCTATTTTGAATACCAAGATGATGCAGTAATTTGCCCGTGTGTCTGGTATCCTCGCAGGCAATCATATCGACTTCCGTTAGCGTATTTTTTGCACGCTCGGTAATGTCGTTTAAATTTCCTATTGGCGTGGCCACTACATAGAGAGTGCCCGTCTGTTGTTCAGACTGTGGATGCATATTGAGGATGAACTCTAAAAAATTATTGATCGTTGTAGTACTGATGAGCTTAGTAGGTTGTGCTCAAAAGCCTAGCCGCGAAATGATAACAGATGATGGCCTAGTTAATACTGTTCCAGCATCAACCCTGCTTGAACAAGCGAAGCAAGCCATCGATGCTGGGGAGTTTCGCAATGCTGACTCATTATTGCAACAACTAAACACGGCAGCGCGCAGCAAAGAAGAGACTCTACAGTACAATTTACTCGCCCTTGAATACTCGATTGAGCAAAAAAATGTAGACCAATCCCAGCAAGTACTTAACCGCATCAGTCGTGATCAACTGAACCGGAGTACTGTGGATGATCAAATTCGCTTTGGTTTATTGAAAGCTCAGTTCTATGAATTAGGGGGTAATTTTCTTACTGCAGCCCGTGAGCGTGATTTTCTATCCGCTATTCTGGAAGGCGAAGTGCGTTCAGCCAACCACCAACAAATTTGGAAAGACCTGACTAACATTTCATTAGAGAACTTATTGAAGTGGGCTAAAAACGCGCCGAATACTCAGTTTGCCAACTGGTTAGAATTAGCCTCTATTGCAAAAGATACTAGCCACAATCTGACGGGGCATATTGCAGCGGTTAATCAGTGGCGATTGGATAACCCTGGTCATCCTGCCGCAGTTGAACTGCCTGGTGGCTTATCACTATTAGAAGAAATGGCGCAGCAGCAGCCAAAGCACATTGCCTTACTTTTGCCATTAACGGGCAATTTAGCGAGCAGCGGCCAAGCCGTTCGTGAAGGTTTTATGGCCGCGTATTATCAAACCTTGCAGAAGGGCTATGAAGTGCCAACAATCAGTATTATTGATACAGAAGCTTCTGGCAGCATAAACCTAGCCTATGATGATGCCGTTGCACTAGAAGCTGAATGGGTGATCGGCCCACTGGATAAAAAGAATGTTAATGCGCTCGCAAAATTTGAAACACTGCCTTTACCCACTCTGGCACTGAACTACTCTGATCTGCTAGCACTGGGGGAGCAGCCTGATAATTTTTACCAATTCGGTTTAGCCGCCGAAGATGAAGCTCGCCTCATTGCAGAACGCGCATTTCAACTTGGTCATCGTCGTGTATTAGCCCTGTCACCCAATAATTCATGGGGCAAGCGTATTTATGCAGCCTTCGAAGAACGCTGGTTAGATCTAGGTGGAAACATTGCCGAAAGACGTTTTTATAAGCAAAAGAAAGACTACAATCCCGAAATCAAAGCGCTGCTAAACGTCGACGATAGCCAACAACGCTACAAAGAAATCCGACGCCTAATGCGTGAATCCATTGAGTTTGAACCACGCCGTCGCCAAGATGCTGATTGGGTATTCTTAGTTGCACTTCCTAAGCAAGGCCGACAGATTCGGCCGATGTTTGATTTTAATTTCGCCGGTGACTTACCGGTATTCTCGACCTCACAGATATATTCTGGTAAGCCAAATCGTAAAAAAGATAACGACTTAAACGGCATTCAATTTACTGATCTACCTTGGTTATTAGAAAGCTCCGAACTAAAGACGGTGGTCGAGGCCAACCAAAAACGTGCAAAGGGCAACTATGCTCGCTTGTACGCGATGGGCGTCGACGCTTTCCGTTTATATCCTAGACTAAAACAGCTATCGGCCTTACCTCATAGTAGAATATTTGGTGTAACCGGTGACCTATCAATAGATGAACAAGGAAAAATTCATCGTAAAATGCCGTTCGCCATCTTCAAAAGAGGACGTCCTACCGCGATCAATTTAGATCAGAATAAATAAAATGAAACTCAGCAAGGATTGCTATGTGGTTTACCCAAGACGATAAACGAACCGAAAAGCGCATTAAGGGTGATGATAAAGAACGCTTAGCAGAGGAGTACTTAAACGCTAAAGGGTTTGAGTTGATCGAGCGTAATTTTCTCTGCAAAAGCGGTGAAATAGATCTAATAATGAAAGACGCTACTAAGCAAAACCAAGATTATTTGGTATTCATTGAAGTACGCTATCGAGAAAACAAAGAATTCGGTGGTGCCCTCGCGAGTATCACCGCCGGTAAGCAAAAAAAGCTACGCCGCGCAGCTGAGTATTATTTGCTGCAACACTTTGGCAATACACCTCCTGCTTGTCGCTTTGATGTTGTCGGTATTGAGGGCCAAAATGAGATATTGTGGATTAAAAATGCTTTTTAGTGAGAAACCTTCTCAAAGTCCTTCCCGCTGGCATTAGATTTTCGTATGATGATAACTTATTAAGAACACACTCTTTTGGAGCGTTATCCGTGCAAGATCGTTTATTGCAGCATTTCAATGCCAGTATTGAGACAAAAGCCCAAGCAGCGGAACTATTACCCCCTTATATAGAACATGCAGCGGGTATGATGGTTGCTAGTCTTGTAAGCGGCGGCAAAATTTTAAGCTGTGGTAATGGCGGCTCAGCCGGTGATGCACAGCATTTTTCATCTGAGATGCTAAACCGCTTCGAGCGCGAGCGCCCTTCTTTGCCGGCCATTGCATTAACTACCGACACATCAACACTGACCTCGATCGCTAACGACTACAGCTATAACGAAGTCTTCTCAAAACAGATTAGAGCTCTCGGTAACGAAGGCGATATATTATTAGCCATCTCAACCAGTGGCGGATCTAAAAACGTGATTGAAGCAATCAAAGCCGCTCATGACCGTGATATGCAAGTCGTCGCATTAACGGGTAAAGACGGCGGTAATATGGCCGCACTGCTGACCGAAAACGATATTGAAATTCGAGTGCCTTCTGAAGTAACCGCTCGCATCCAAGAAGTTCACCTGTTAGTCATTCACTGCTTGTGCGACCTAATTGACTGCTCGTTATTTGGCGAAGAATAAACGCCCTATATTCTGTCCTGTTAAACATTACAGAAAGAATCGATAAGCCGCTTATAAATTACTTTGTAAGCGGCTTTTTTCGTTATAGAGATACTAAAAAGAAAGTAAGACTTGGGCATGAGAGGGCGTTTTAAGGTAGAATGACCATCCTCTTCTACCACAATAGAGAATTCTGTGGATTACGATTTTACCTTTAATGAATACGACAAACCGATTGCTGAGTTTTCAATGGGCCATGAAGCCATGGGCACTTGGTTTAATGATGAGCTGGGCGCGAATCAGCAGCGTATTGAAGAATTAGTCGATATTGTCGACCAACTTATCAACCGCCGCATTGAGCAACGCCTGATCGAAGGCACCGAATACCGCCTACGAATGAATCAAGAAGACGTGGAGGTTGTAGCGCTGTCTTTAGGCTTAGAAGTCGATGAAGAACTGCCAGAAAATACCAACGTTTATGAAGATGAGTCGCATGCAGAATGTGGCTTAGAAGATTTTCAGGATGCCTTAGTTTCTTGGCAAGAATTTATACTTAGCGCTTAATCGCGCTAAGTTTTACCTTTCCCCAGGCTTTAATTAGCAAGTACTATCGATTGCACGCGGTGCAAGCAGCATCTTTATTTAAGCCCCAGCTACGCCATTGGCCCTCTAAGGCATCAAACGTTTGTAAACGCCCTAAGATTGGCTTGCCAATGCCGGTTAATATCTTAATCGCTTCCAGCGCCTGCAGTACTCCGATAACACCTACTACAGGTGCCAAAATCCCACTCGTAGAACAGTTCACCTGCTCATCCCCTGCTTGCGGATATAAGCACCGATAGCAAGGCTGATCATCTAATCGTGGATCAAAACATATTACCTGCCCTTGTAAGGCCACAGCAGCCCCTGATACCCAAGGGGTTTTATGAGCAATACAGGCGTCATTGATTAGATAGCGAATATCAAAGTTATCACTACAATCAACAACTAGATCAATATTGGGTAGTAAACTATTTAGAAATTCTGCGTCCGCTTTCTGTTCAAAGCCTTCGATAAATATCGTTGGATTAACACGCATAACTTCTTCTATCGCTGACCTTACCTTTGTTTTTCCTACATCGTCGGTGCCATGACAAATCTGGCGCTGCACATTCGATAACTCAACCACATCATCATCAACTAAAAACAAGTTACCGATACCACTAGCCGCTAAATACTGCAAAGCTGGACTGCCTAATCCGCCTAAACCAATAATGAGCACACGACTGTTTAATAACGCTTGCTGACCTTCAATATCCATTTCAGGTAAGAATATATGGCGGCTATAGCGCAATAAATCACTGTCATTCATTGTGCTTTCTATTTCAGTTTCAGGCGACACAAAATTATTTTGCCCAGCATCACCTTGCCCAGTAATACGATCACTCACGATGTTTCTCCCTTATAAAACTGTCCACCCGTTATTCTCGGGTTTCCTCCCAAGTCAATGCGCGTAGCAACGTTTTGGTATCCTAGATTACAGAGTAGCTGCTGTACGGCATCTTGCTGATCATATCCATGCTCCATTAATAACCAACCTCCCTCAGCCAAGAAATCTCTTCCTTGCTGAGCAATTAATTCCAGATCAGCAAGTCCCTTATTATCAGCAACTAACGCAGACTTTGGTTCAAAGCGAACATCCCCTTGATCAAGATGCTTATCTTCAGGATCAATATAAGGTGGGTTGCTGACAATCAAATCAAACTGTCCTTCTACTTCTTCGAACCAGCTACTTTGATAAAATCGAACACATTCTAACTGATTGAGTTGCCCATTTTGCTGAGCCAGCGCAACCGCTTGAGGAATTAGATCCACACCCTGAACATCCCATCGGGGAAATTCGTACGCCAGCGACAATGCTATCGCGCCGGTTCCAGTGCCTAAGTCAATAACACGGGTCTGTTCTGGTAATGAATCAGCCAGCTCTAACACCCACTCAATTAATGTCTCGGTATCCGCTCTCGGTATCAAGGTATGCTCAGCGGTTTTTAATTCCAAGTCCCAAAATGCTTGCTGACCTAAAATATAAGCAATCGGCTCACCATTTAAACGACGAGAGAATAGCGCCTTAAATTGAAGCTCCTGCCCTTCCGTCACTATTTGATCAGCCCAAGTAAATAAAAACGTGCGATCTTTACCTAGGCTATGCGCCAATAATAATTCGACATCAAGCTTTGCACTTTCACTCAGCTCAGCCAGCTGCTCGGTGAATTGTCGAATGGTGTGTTCAATACTTAAGCGCATAGAAAGAGTATCACTAAGGAAAAAAGAGGGGGCTAATATTAACAGTTTTTGAAGAAAGCACCGAAATGATCGTTTTTTGTATAAAAAACACTCACATTACACAATCTTTACTAAGTGACTTATAAAGACAACCATTGAACTATTTAAGCCAAGCTGTCATCATTTGTTTTGTATTCAGTCCCTAGGGGATTGGATCATCATGTTTTGACGGTGGAGAGCTCAATTAGATTTATCTAGTCGATTCTCTCTTTTACCACCTTGGCTTAATACTGACTTTTATTGCTATGCGATAACAGGAGGAATTATAGTTTGGGTGGTTTTTTTTGCTTTAAATTTGACTAAACAATCTATTAATCATCGTTCATTCTTAACTTAACAAAAAGGCCACTCCGCAGAGTAGCCTTTTTGATTATCTATCACGCATCAATATGGGAGCTGTATAACACCTGCTCCTATATTTAACCCCGAGTAAGCAGTGTTCTAAGGTCGCTAATACCCGCACTCGCGCGAGATATATACGAAGCCATCACCAATGAATGATTAGCAAACAACCCAAAACCCGTATCATTTAAGATCATCGGTGAGCCCATCGCTTCTTGCGTCCCTTCTAGCTCACGAATAATTTGACGCACACTGACCAAAGCATTCTTCTTTTCTAAAATGGCTCTAAAATCAACTTCGATCGCTTTTAGAATATGCAACAATGCCCATGAAGCGCCGCGAGCTTCGTAAAAAACATCATCAATTTCAGTCCAAGGCGTTTTCACTTCCTGATCATCAGCATTCGCCGTTGATTGACGAGATGCGGTATCCCCTGCCAAATCAGTATTTAAACGGCGCTTGCCTACTGACGCACTTAAACGCTGCGATAAGCTACCCAGGCGTGTTTCCACATCTAATAACCACTGGCTTAAGTTATCGGCACGCGCATAAAATTGGGATTTATCATCTGCTGGATTAGTCAGTCGCTTACTATAATTACCTAAAGCAGTAATACCACGGCGATATTCACTTTCTGTTGAAGGCACGGCCCAAGAATCATTATCAAAATGAAGCTGTGGCTCAGCGATTTCTAAATCTTTATCCTGAGTTGATTGGCTTTGTGAACGGCTAAAGTCTTTACGCAATGCTCTAGAAAGATCTCGTACCTGAACCAATACGCCATACTCCCAGTTAGGAATATTATCCAACCAAATACCCGGTAGCATAATGTCATTACTTAAATAACCACCTGGCTTGTCTAGCATGGTTTCAGCAATTTTCATCAAGGTCACCGATGTTGTAAAGCCAATTACAGGCTCAACACCTAACTCTTCAGCATAAGCACCGGCATATTGTTGAACCGAGAAGTTTTCAGGTTCAGAAGACCATATATAACCCAGTATAAGGGCAACCAAACAATAAATGATCACAACAGCCATAATCGCTTTACGTAAGCCACTGCCCATATTTATATCCTCAATACGCTCTTTCATTATTTCTACTGAATCTCCAAGCTGCTCGCGCATATTTAAATCCCGTTAAGTTAGTCAATTCATTTAATATCGTTAAGATTAACACGCTGACACAGCCATGAATACGTTGTCAGTTTGAAATAGCCTTCAAATCCAACGCGCCAGCATATCGTATAGAATTTCCATTTTAATTGGTTTGGCCATATAGTCCGACATGCCCGCGCGTAAGCATTGCTGGCGAATTTCGGCAGACGTATTGGCAGTCAGCGCTACAATAGGAACCGACTTTCGCTTAAGTTCTACTTCTAATTCTCTTATCGCCTGAGTCGTTCCAAAACCATCCATCCCTGGCATTTGGCAATCCATGAATACCAAATCAAAGGTTTCTTGGGCCATTATTTCGATACAGCTCTCGCCCGAGCTGACACACGTAGGTAACAGCTTCATATTCCGTAATAGCTTATCCGCAACCATGCTATTTACTTTATTATCTTCGACGATAAGTATTTTTCTATTCTCGAACTTATCACTCAGTAACTTTTTAGCGATTAAGCTCCCTTCTTTTAAGGCCGCTAATTGAATTGGCATTGAGCAGTTTATGGAAGTACCCGTTGGCTTATTATCCATCACCGATAAACGCCCCCCCATCAAACAAATAATATCCTGACAAATCGACAAACCGATACCTAATCCATCAAACTTTCGCGTTAACGAGGTATCGTATTGTCGGAATGATTCGAACATAGCTTCTTTATGCTCTTCAGGGAAACCAATACCATTATCACTAATATCTAACCTTAAGCTTACTCCTGACGAGGTATTCTCTATATAAATAGAGCAATAAATGCAGCCGCCTTGAGTAAACTTCACCGCATTACCTAATAGGTGCCTCACTAATTGACGAAACTTTATACCATCAATTTCTACAAACTCATCGTTAACTGAACCATCCATGTAGATAGTTAATTGATTATTATTTAATCGAGACTTTTCTTCGAGCTCCAGCAAGGTATGCTGTAATAACTCAGGAATTGATGTTGGTTCAAGGTTTAGGGATTGCTCTCGTTTCTCCAAAGATCCCAGTGTCAGCATATCCTCGACGAGTTCTAATAAGTTATTCAGACTGCGATCAGCAATATCAACCAAAGGCTCAAGTGAACTATTCTTTTGTTGCTCGATAAGCTGTATAGCACCCATAGCACCATTTATGGGTGTTCTTAACTCGTGACTGACGATTGCTAAAAATTCGCTTTTTGCTTTATTCGCAGTTACCGCTTTTAAGCGGGCAATTTCAATTTCTTCTATCGAAGCAACATGTGCTTCATCAGATTTTTGCAAGGCAACCGCCATTGCATTAACCCCTTTTTGTAGCTCTCCAATTTCAGCGCGTGCAGTCACTTCAATTTGGCTTTCATAGTTCCCTCGGGCAATTTGAGATAAGGCTAACGATACTTTTTCAATAGGACGAGCGATTGAATTAGCCATTCTGTGTGCCAACAGTAAACACAGACCAAGAATAAAACTCGCCCAAACAATCGCCTTACCGACAATGATTAACGCTCGATCACGGCCAAGAACGTAACTCAATTCAATGCTGACATAAGCAATATCTGTCCGTACAAAATTGGCATTATTGATATCATCAAATTCTGAGAACTCAGAAAAAACTTCCTGTTCTTGGCTCACCGTACTCTGATATAAAGCTATGTCTTTAGGGTCAAGAGAGTCATATTCTTTCATAACACGTTGATAGATGACGTTTTCATCTGGAGTGGTAATCGTGACTCTAACAACAGCTGGTGCCTTAATTGCATTATCAACTAACGGCGCTAACAAACTAAAGTTGCCTGATATAACGGGGTATTCAATAGATGCTGCCAACTGACTGGATAGCACCTGCCCTACTGTTGCAACTTCAACTTTAGCATCATCAATTCTTTGCCAAACAAATAAAGAGATTAACGACATAAACATAATCAGGGCAGGCAACAGTCCTAATAGTAAGGCTCTATTACGGACACTCAAATGGGAAATTTTGAACATCAGTCATCCCCCATTTGTTGGCGTAAATAATCTTCTTTCAATACTCTAATGTTTAACGAACGCGCAACTTGAGCATTAAATAAAATTCGATAATGGGGGTTGTAACCGGCCTTCAACCACTGGTCAGAAGCTTTATGATGCTCTACAACTTCTATGATTCTATTAGCGATATGGGATAAATCACTAAAAGTCGTCGAGAAACTGCCCGCTTTTAAATAAGCGCGCGAAGGGCCAATGAGTACTTTTCGCTGGCGATACGATGTAATAAGTATGTTCTTTATATTTTTAGCATTATAAATCTCACTATTATAATGCCCTAATAATAGGCGGGTTCCCTTTAAAACATGAAATAGCGCTTGGTTAATATTATCGTATTCAGCAATGCTAACAACTTTCAGCATGTCTTTTTCTACATTAGATAATTGATTAAGAACATTGGCCTTATCTTGTTCATCACTGACCAGCAATCCAATTTTTTTACTACCAGGAATTAATAAGTTGGCTAATTTCAACTGCCTCGAAACAGGAGGTTCAATATAAATAGAAGTGGAAGCATCAGCTAGCTCGGCTTGGTGAGCCGTTAACATCACCCCAATTCGTTTTGGGTACTTCGATAAATCAGTGTGAGTAATTTTTTTTGCCCCAACGACAATGACATAATCATTAACTGAGATAACGGCTGGCGTATCCGCAGTACTAATTTGATAAGAAAATTGAGGGGCGCTGGCTCTTAAATTTGAAATAAGTTTATTCAACGCAGGGCTAAGCCGTTCAGCCACTAAGACAATTTTATCTTGCGCTAAGCTCGCTTTATCAGAACTACTCTGAACCTTGGTCTCTTGCGCCGCCATTAGCGGCCAAGAGCATAAAAGCAATATTAATATTCGTATATACAACATCATATAATCTCTGCATCCGTGCAAATCATACTCTCTAAAATTCTACCGCTAGCTGGGCATAATAAATATTGGGAGTTGAATGAAGCTGGTTTTTATAAACCAAAGGCATTTCTGGCTGTCTATTATGCTGAATAAAATAGGATACTTCGGCATTTAATCCGGCAATAATAAAAGGCTTAGATAAATTTAATTGAAACCTTTCATACGGTTTATTGACCGTCTCTCTGTCCTGATTGAAATAACTCAAACTTGCAGACCAAGATGCAGAGTTATACATCCAGCTTATAACACTACTTCCTTTTGAACTTAGTTTCTTTTCTAGTTTTTCTACCCGATCAACTTCCTCATCGGATAAACTGTTACCGACATACCGACTATCAATATTGAGATATGAATGGGTAAGCCATAAAGAGTGATGCTCATTTATCTGGCTAGCAAGTTGGAATTCAATGCCATTGACATCGGCTTCATTATTATTACTGATTAAATCTGACTGCAGCGTGATAGGGTCAGAGATTAAGTCCCTCATTTCTTCACGGAAGATTTTAATATCTAATTCTGTTTGTGTATCCGCTATATGGCCGGCCACAAAATACCCTAATTCATAGCTGGTTATTTTTTCAGACTTAAGAGATTTTTCATCGTCGTCTGAGATCTTTTTCTGATAAAACTCGGCTTCGCTAAAACCTAAATAATTCGTATCGAGCTCTGTAACGGTAATAATATATTCTGGTTGCGTTTCAAGTAAGTCAGGTGAGCGAACCGCCTGTGAAGCCACTAATCGAATACTCTGCTGTGAATCAATTAAGAAATTGGCGGCCAATCTAGGTGAAAAAGCCTCAACATTGTGGGTTTCGTATTCATACATGCCACCAGCATTGAACGTTAACCAAGGCTGTGCCCGATATTCTGCATTTAAAAACGCGCGCCAAGTATCATTACTAACCGCACCATTAAAATAGGTTCGAGAATACGCCGAGTCTTGACGATAGCTAATACCTGATACGGTTCGCAATGAATCTGACCAACGCATGGTATCTTGCCATTCAATATCGACTCTCTGCTCCGCTAAATCAAGATCAGTTTCCCCCCTAATCAACTCAGGAAAGTCATTTGCCAAATCCGGTATACCATCCAAAACTGCTTTTGTTAAGTCTAGATCTCGCTGGGTGATATTAACTTCTCTTTCAGTCAGTGCAAAAATAATGGCCATCAGATCGGCTGGCGCATAGACAGTCCCATCTTTCAAATTATCAACGATATCTCTAACCACCGAGCTGTCATTGTAAATAGGCGGTATACCCGTAAATATGGTGGCCCAAGCCGGATTACTTTTATGCAGGGCAATCATACTGTCTTCGAATACAATCGAAGGGGCCAGTACCTTCATGGACTGTTTTTTTTCTTCTTTCTGCCAATACACCTGTAAGTGAGATTGGTGCTGACTAGAAAATTCCTTTTGCCAGCGCCCATAGACGTAACCGTTAGTTGTGGTTTTATCAGGTGGCTCGTAATTAAAATCGATTGCTCTCATTTCGGTCTTACCCGATTTATACCCCATCTGAACATCTACACTAGAGGTTTCATCAAGCTGATGATTAATATAGGCATTAATAAAACCGTGCTTACGCCCATCTCGCTGAGCGTCTGGGCCAGTAGAGTCTTCGCCGTCAAAGCCTTCATCTGCTTTTACTGAGCCACTGATTCGTAAGCTGGTTGAGTCAAAGCTTAAACCATGACGAAAGTGGACATCCTGCGTGCCATTATTGCCTTTACGCCAAGAAACCAGAGTGCCTTGGCTGTCTTCTGGGTGCTTGGTTAGTATGTTGATAACGCCTAAATAGGAATTTGCGCCGTATAAAGCAGCATTCGGTCCGCGGGTTACTTCTATTCGATCAATATCTTCAATCGCTAGACCGATGTCATCCCAGATAACGGTGGCAATTGCCGATTTATACACAGACCGTCCATCCACTAGCACCTGTAAACGGCGCATAATATTGGGGTTCGAGGAATGGTAAGCGACCGAGGCATTGTTATCGTCATCCGCATGACCTACAAACATACCAGGCACAAACTTCATCAATTCGGGCAGTGTTCTAACACCCCACAATTTAATATGCTTAGCCGTAATCACCGTAATACTGGCGGGCACTTCGGCTTTGGGCTGCTTTAAACGAGAGGCGGTGAGTACCGTAGGTAACTCTTCACCGAGTATGGATTCTTCCCAGCCCATGCTTTCTGAAAAGTCATCAGCAAAATCATCACTAAAGCTCTTACTAGCCCCCTCACTAAAACCCTCTCTAAAACCCGGATTACTATCAGGATTCAGCGTTTCACTTAACGCAGGGGGCGCAATACAACACCCAATCACAAGAGACAACAAAACCCTATTCACAAATAAAGCTCCCGAGCAGATATTTCACTAATATCGACTATTCACTATTAATCATTAACTATTAATAGTGAGTCTAGGCGTAATAACGCGACAGGTAAACTATCTGGAGTTTAGCGATCATGATTTAAGTCTGAGTTAGCACGGATTTACTACTGTATAACTGACAGCGACTACAGATCAGTTTATAATAATATTATGAAATGATTCATTACCACTGAACGCCAATTATAGGATTTATCATGGGTTATAATACTATTCCTGCGGGTAAAGATTTACCAAACGACATTTATGTAGCAATCGAAATTCCAGCCAATTCGTCACCTATTAAGTACGAAATTGATAAAGATATGGATGCATTGCTAGTTGACCGTTTTATGGCAACACCGATGTTTTATCCAGCAAACTACGGCTACATCAACAATACCCTTGCAGATGATGGCGATGCCCTTGATGTACTCGTCATTACACCATACCCCGTTGTACCAGGTGCAGTAATTCGCGCTCGTCCAGTTGGTGTTTTAAAAATGTCAGACGAAGCTGGCGGTGATGAAAAGCTATTAGCCGTTCCTCACGAAAAATTGACCACTTTGTATAACGATATCCAAGATATCAACGATGTTCCTCAACTATTAAAAGACCAAATCGCTCACTTCTTCGAGAACTACAAAGATCTTGAAAAAGGCAAGTGGGTGAAGATTGAAGGCTGGGAAAATGCCGATGCGGCTCGTGCTGCGATTTTAAAATCAGCGGCGGCATATAAAGAGTAACGTTAGCTACATGCTTTAATGCACCAGTAAGCTTTAATGCACTATTAAGCGTTAATGCACTAGCAAGTGGTATGATAACCACTCGCTAGTGCAGTATAATTACCTTTATTGTTCTTCTCGCTCGCTCTCATCCTTTATCTATCCGGCACCGCGTACCTATGACCTCTTTACCGATAAACCAATTATTACTGCGTAATCCAGAAATAATTAACGACCAATTATTAACAGTGAACCCTCCGCTTGATCAGGGCCTATTTCAATTGGTTAAGCCACATAATTGCCAGATAATTAACTTTGATGCGCGCATTCATCAGGCCTGCGAGAAGCAAAGCCTGCGCTCTGAATTTGGTTTACCTACGCAGCATGAATTTGCATCAGCCTTATTGTATTGGCCAAAATCTAAAGCGTTTGGCCATAGTCTTTTACGCTGGTTGGCTAGCCAAATTAAACAGCCAACAACCGTTTATCTACTGGCCGCTAACGATGCTGGCGGTAAAAGTTTAAACAATGCAGTAAAAGACTTTGGTGAAGAGGTTATCAAGCTGGATGTGGCGCGCAAATGTTCATTGTGGTCATTTAAGCTAACCCCCATAGATGATTTCAGCTGGGAGAAAGAACTCAGTACTTTCTCTTACGATAACTTAGACGGTGATGCGTTAGAGTTTTCGACGTACCCTGGGGTTTTCAATACCGGTAAGCTTGATGTAGGCACTAAGCTGCTACTCGACAATATCAGCCTAAACAAGCGCGGACGTGTCTTAGACCTTGCCTGCGGTAGCGGTATCATTGGTATTACCTGTAAATTGCGTCAACCTGAGCTGTATGTCGAAATGGTCGACATTGATGGCATGGCATTAACATCGGCAGAGTTTAATACCAAGAAGTTCGGCCTTGATTGCCCAGTATTTGTCAGCGATGGTTTAAGCAATACCAAGAAATTCAATACGATTATCTGCAACCCTCCTTTTCACCAAGGTAAAGAGACGGACTACAACTTTGCTCAACAGTTGATCCGTACCGCAAAACAACATCTATTGCCAAGAGGCGAAGTGTGGATTGTGGCTAACCGCCAGCTTGCTTATGAACAGTGGGCTGAGAAAAGCTGCCATAGCGTAGAGTCTGTGGTTCAAGGAAATGGTTTTAAGGTTTTAAGACTTAAATACTAAAATTTAGAAAGATAAGTTTAAAGACTAAGACTTGATATGTCGTTGCTACCTGTTTGTCAGGTTCAATAGCCAAAGTATAAAAGCAAAGCCTGAAACATCATCTAAGCTGTAAGTAAAGTCACTCACCGCTAGGGGAAATATCATGGTTTTGCTTTATACACTCTTTGCAAGCAGCGTTCTATTAGGCGGTCTAGTAACCGTGATCGGTATTATCCGCAGTGGCTATACAGAATCCACCAGTAAAAGCGCGTTGCAATATACCCCTGAAGAAGAGTCCTTAAACTAGAGTAGCGCTTAAAAAAGGAGCGCTTAAAAATGAAGCTTTTAAAAAAGAGCCTCATAATAGCCCCCTTGAGCTTTACTTAAGCCGTTTGCAGGCGGTTAACGCGCTGCCAATTCAATAGTAGCAACACTTGCACTGCGATCATCGGCAGAACGACCCACATAATGCCCTGCCAGCCTAATAGCAGCAATAATACCCCAGAACCTAGCGATGCAATCGCCTGCGCACTAAAGACCATCAAATCATTCAATCCTTGTACACGATGACTTTCATTCGTTTGATGCATTTGCGGCAATAAAGCCGTTCCCGCCACAAATAATAAATTCCAACCTAAGCCCAACAATACGAGTGCTGACCAATAATGCACCAAGGCTTGATCCCAATAAGCAATCAACAGACATACCAGATAAATACCCAAGCCGGCCCACATCATATTGGTAAACCCTAGTTTTCGGACTAACCAGCCAGAGAATAACGACGGTATAAACATCGCCATAATATGACTTTGAATCACCCATTTTGTCTCTTCTAAACTGTAATGATTCAATTCATGCATACTAATGGGCGTCGCGGTCATGATAAAACTCATTACTGCAAAACCAACCGACGCACTGCCCATGGCCAATAAAATGCCTGGACTAGAGAGCAACTCAGCAAAGCTTCTTTGAACTTGCTCACCAGCTTCTTGCTTGAGTTCGATATTCTCGTACCCCAAAAGCAGCAAAAAAAACGCAATAACAAAGCACCCGGCTAACAGATAAAAAGCCCCAGTAAAGGTTTGCTCATGTATCGATTGCCCTATAGTCACTAACTCTGGCCCTAAATAGGCTGCAACTATGCCTGCCAATAACAATCGAGAAGCCGCAACCGGCATTAAATCCACAGCCACACTCTCCATCGCAGCAAAGCGGAATTGCTGAATACACGCCAGTACAATACCGACTAAAACAGCCGCCATCACAAAGGCTGAGAAGCTTTCAATCTGCAAAGAATAAACCGCCAATAACGAAGCCAACACTCCAATGACCATTGCCCCCAGGAATACTACTTTACGTCCTTTTTGACTGGCCAACATCGCCGCCGGATAAACCGCCAAGGCGGTTCCAATAACCATCGCCGCAACCGGTAACGTCGCAAAGCTACTATTTATCGCCAGTTGCTGTCCAATTAAACCACCGGCAAAAACCACCAAGGGTGCGGCGCACATTGCAAAAGCTTGCGCGATCATTAAAACCCAAACATTTTTTGTCATTTCAATCCTTCATTTTAAGCGTTCGCTTGAATCATTCACACAACGGCATACTCACATAATTAATACGTTATACGTGTGTTATGGACATTATCCAAATTCTGTCTTGCCTCTGGGCCTTTTTCTAATGAAATAGTCCTTTATTCACCTTGCATGCATTCCATACCGCCATAGAATAAAAGGACTTCATAACGCTATAAAAATAATTATTATGCTAGAAAAATATATTCACTGGATCATTGCCCAACGTAAATGGATTACCAGCCTTTCCATTTTAATGGTTATCATCATCAGTTACGGCGCAACAAAACTCATTTTTACCAGCGATTTTAGAGCTTATTTTGGCCCCGACAATCCACAGCTACTTGCCTTTGAAGAAATGGAACGAACCTTCTCAAAGCAAGACAGTGTTTTCTTTTATATTCATACAAAAGAAGGTGACTTATTTAACCAGCAAGGCCTTGGACTAATCGAACAGCTCACCGACGAAGGCTGGAAACTACCCTACTCTCAGCGCGTCACATCATTGCAAAATTATCAACATACCGATGTTGAAGATGACGATTTGATGATCGATTATCTTTATTACGATGCACAAGATCTAACCACCGATAAGTTGGCTCAAATTAAAGAAACTACTTTTTCTGAACCTACGTTAATGAACAACCTAATATCAGAAGACGGGGCTTCAACAGGTGTCAATATACGCGTCGTATTACCAGATGGCACAACAATGCTAACGTCAAAAGAAGTCGTTCACGCGGCCAGTGATTTAGCCGAGCGTATTCGTCCAGACTATCCGAACTTTGATATATTAGTCGGCGGCTCTCTGACCTCTAACGTCACCATGGGCGAAGCCATCAAGCAAGATATTGAAAACCTACTTGGGCTTTCGTATTTAGTCATGATCATCATCATGATTATTTTACTGCGTACATTTTCGGGTATGTTGCTCACCCTGACGATTATTACCTTTTCTGTTATTTCAACCATGGGGCTGTTCGGTTGGTTAGGCTTCACCATGACACCGCCAACAGGCTTTGTCCCAACGGCAATTTTAACCATTGCCGTGGCCGATACGATTCATATATTGATCAGTTATTATTACGAGCTGAATCATGGCCGACCCAAGATCGAAGCGATTAAAGAATCATTACGCATTAACTTTTCACCGGTTTTTATTACCAGTATTACCACCGTCATTGGTGTTTTATGCTTGAATACCAGTGACTCTCCTCCTTATCGCGACATGGGAAATATGATTGCCGCAGGTGTATTTTTCGCCTGGATCTACAGCATCACATTCTTACCCGCGATGATGGCATTAATGCCTACACCTAAAGGAAAGGCAGAGAGTGACAAGCCCTCGGCCATGCAGAAGTTTGCAAATTTTGTTCTGCGTTTTTATAAGCCACTCTTCATTTTTATGGCATGCTTAATCGTAGCAGTGGGTAGCCAACTGAATAGAAATACGATTACCGAACGCTGGCATGAGTTCTTCGATACGTCCTTTGAAGTACGAAATACCATTGAAGCCACCAATGAAACTTTGGGCGGATTACATCGAATTTTCTTTGTACTGGATAGCCAAGAAGAAAATGGTATTAATAACCCTGACTACCTACAACAAACCGATGACTTTGCTGAATGGCTGCTGACGCAAGATAAAGTGTCTAACGTCGACAGCATCACTGATATAATTAAGCGCCTGAATAAAAATCTGCATGCTAATGACGAAGCATGGTTCAAAATTCCTGAAAGCAGAGAACTGGCCGCGCAATATTTACTCTTATACGAGCTATCTCTTCCGCTGGGACTAGGGTTAGACGATACCATTAATAATTCACGCTCAGCGTCTCGATTAACGGTGTCTTTCCATAAAGCCGACTCTATCTACATTTTAGAACTCGAACAAAAAGCCATCGCGTGGTTAAAAGAAAATGCCCCTGCTATTCATGTTGAAGAAGGCACTGGTTTAGACGTTGTCTTTGCCAATCTCACCTTCCGCAATATAGGCAGCATGATGAACGGTACTTCCATTGCACTGGTACTTATTTCATTCTTACTCATTTTCGCCTTACGCTCGTTTAAAATAGGCATCATCAGCTTAATTCCTAATATTATGCCCGCGATACTGGCCTACGGGATTTGGGGAATGATTAATGGCCAAATTGATACCGCCGTATCCGTGGTCGTCTGTTTAAGTTTGGGAATCGTGGTTGATGATACCGTTCACTTTTTAAGCAAGTATCTACGCGCCCGCCGTGAACAAGGTCTTGATACCGAAGATGCAATTCGCTATGCCTTCAGTACCGTGGGCAACGCCTTATTAGTGACTTCCGCGGTCTTGGTGGGTGGCTTTATGGTGATGCAGTTTTCACACTTCCATCCCAGTAATAATATGGGCATGTTATTAGCGGTGACTATTTTAATGGCTCTGTTGGTCGACTTCCTATTTCTGCCTCCACTACTGATGTTTTTAGATCGAAATAAAAACAGCAACACACCCGATAAAGTTCAAGCGACACCAAATAAAGTTCAAGCAACGCAAAACCTAGAGAATGAAAAAACACTTAATTCAGTCGCCAAAAGCCAATCCTCTCAAAAGTCGAGTATTGAAATAACCTAGTACTCACTTTCATTTATGCCGTACGGGGTTTATTCTCTACGGCATACTTTTTAGAAAAAGCGTCACCATGAACAAGCTTAAACGCACCGAAATTTTTACCCGCTTACGTAACGAAAACCCAAACCCAGAAACTGAGTTAGAATACAGCAGCCCCTTTGAGCTGTTAGTTGCCGTTGTATTATCGGCACAAGCGACTGATGTTAGTGTGAATAAAGCCATGCGCAAACTCTTTCCAGTTGCCAATACCCCAGAGGCTATCTATGCATTGGGTGAAGAAGGCTTAAAAGAATACATAAAAACCATTGGTTTATTTAATACCAAAGCCAAGAACGTTATAAAACTCTGTAAGTCGCTGATTGACCTTCATGGCAGTGAAGTGCCCGATGATCGTAAAGCATTAGAAGCACTCGCCGGAGTTGGGCGAAAAACCGCCAACGTTGTACTGAATACAGCGTTTGGCCATCCTGTAATGGCAGTCGATACTCATATTTTTCGCGTTTCTAACCGCACTAAAATTGCCCCAGGTAAAACCGTCGATGAAGTCGAACAAAGGCTCGTTCGGCTCATACCCAAAGAGTTCTTACTCGATGCACACCACTGGTTAATTTTACACGGCCGTTATACCTGTGTTGCAAGAAAACCCAAATGTGGATCGTGCATTATTGAAGATTTGTGCGAATATAAAGATAAAGTAGAAATTGACTAGGAAAGATCATGAGAATTTTGCATACCATGCTACGGGTGAGTGACCTAGAAGCGTCGATTGAGTTTTATACTCAAATTATGGGCATGAAATTATTACGCCGTAGAGATAATGAAGAATATCGCTATACGTTAGCGTTTGTCGGCTACCAAGAAGAAAGTGAAGGTGCAGTACTCGAATTGACCCACAACTGGGATGTCAACGAGTATGACCTTGGTACAGGTTATGGGCACATCGCATTAGAAGTAAATGACATTTATGCGACCTGTCTTATTATTGAAAACCAAAAAGGAAAAATCACTCGCGCTCCGGGGCCAGTAAAAGGCGGTAAAACGGTTATCGCGTTTGTTGAAGATCCTGATGGCTATAAAATTGAGTTAATCGAAAAGAAAGCCGATTCAAACGACGATTTATAAAAATATTAAAGGATTAATACCATGTTGCGGCTGATAAAATAATGTTTGATCAAGGCGAATTCTTTCAAACTCCCAACCCGTGCAAAAGTATTTGCACGGTGAATAATAAAGGCTTCTGCAAAGGCTGCTTTCGCAGTCGTGAAGAACGCTTTCATTGGAATGAATTTACCGAATACCAAAAACACCTCGTGGTGCAAATATGTTACGTGCGTGAAAAACGTATCGAAGCCGCAAGGCGGAAAAAGTTATTACAAGCAGCACAAGCCGAAGCACAGCAAAAGGCCCAATTTGATTTGTTTTCTGAAGCGGTGATTTATGAAGAATCCGGCCCAGAGACAGAACCGGTTGAAATAAGCCCACAAATAGACTTATTTTAATCTTTTCGCAGTACCCGAACAGCTTAAAAAATCAGCTACACATCGCAAGGCTAGAAGTAATAAACTGCTTCCAGCGCAGTGTTTCTTCGGTATATTTTGTTGGTTTGTACTCAGCACTTACCCAACCTTCATAGGTTGAATATTCAATCGCATAAAAGATCGATTTAAAATCTAAATCCCCAGTTCCCGGCTCACCACGCCCCGGTGCATCGGCAAATTGAATATGCCCAATTTTATCGCCTAATCGACTAATAATTGTGCTTATATCCCCTGCTTCCATGCGCGCCATATGATAAATATCAAACTGCATTTTAATATTTTCATGCTCACAGTCTGCAACAACCTCAAGCATCTGATCGACGTTATGGATAACAAAACCAGGCATATCAAACGTATTAATGGCTTCAAACATCACCGTAATACCCAAAGGCTTAAACATCTGCGCTGCGGTATTTAAATTACGCTTAAACGTGCTGAGATACTGCTCACGCTTACTTTCATCAAAGCAACGCCCCGGTAAAACATTAACGCGCTTAACCCCTAGTGAGGTGACGTAGCTTAAACACTCAACCAAGGCCGCAGCAAACTCAGCTTCTTTCCCCGGAACGGAAGCAAGCCCTTCTCCCCCTTCCATTAAGTCACCCGCAGGCACATTAATGAGAATGCATTCTAGATCGTGTTCTTTCAATCGTGCTTTAAGATCTGCGACTTTTTCAACGTACGGGAACTGTATTTCAACAGCATTAAACCCGGCTGCTTTAGCGGCGGAGAACCGTTCTAGCAAAGGTTGCTCAGTGAACAACATCGATATATTTGCGGCCAATTTCATTATTATTATTCCTTGCTTCCCTGCGGATTAGCCAAGTACATCTCTATTAACGTAGCAGGATCGCTATCGTTAAATCCTTTGCTGGCGTGCAGACGCATTAGTTCTGCCCCCAAACCTGCAATAGGAATTGAAGAACTATTATTCTTAGCCAAAGTATTGGCCATATCGAGATCTTTTAATAAGGTTTTAACGTGCCACTTTACAGGTTCATAATCACGTTCGGCCATTCTTGGGCCTGTCAGCTGCAAAGGTATTGAATCTGCAAAGCCGCCTTTTAACGCTTGCGGTAACTGTCGGCTATCAACACCCGACTTCTCAGCCAGGGCCATTACTTCAGACATAACCAATACATTACAACTAACGATCATTTGATTACAAATTTTCGTGATTTGTCCGGCTCCGACATCCCCCATACGAGTAATACGCTGACTGAGTGGCTCTAGATAAGGACGCACAGAATCAAGAATAGCGTCTTCTCCTCCCGCCATAATAGCCAGAGTCCCCTGCTCTGCCCCCGCAACACCGCCAGAAACAGGTGTATCGAGCCAATGAGCCTGCTTTTCATCAACAGACTTTGCTAATTGTCGGGTCACTTCAGGATCGATGCTAGAGAAATCGATAACAATTTGTCCCGCTTTTAGATTCTCTAAAACTCCACCACAGCCGGTAATAATAGCGTCGACCGCCGCAGTATCACTGACACACAGCATGATGATATCGCAGTTAAGGCACAGCTCTTTAATGCTCTGGGCAACTTGAGCACCGTGGTTTTCAGGTAACTGGGTCTTATCAGAATTCCGATTCCAAACCGTTACACTAAAACCCGCAGCCAATAAACGGCATGACATAGGGATTCCCATCAACCCCATACCAATAAAACCAATATTTGCTGCGACCACCTGAACCCCCTATCTCATCATAATTTTCGATAATAATACCAAAAGCTGAGTTATTAGTACGGCTTATATAAGACTTAGCTCAATAAAAGGCTACGTCTTACTACAAAAAGTTACGCGTTTTTATAAATCCTTTCCTATGCTTGTTGTATGGGACGACAAAGGAAGTACCAAGAATGAACATTTCGATAATTTTTGAACAAACGCAACAACTACCGCACATTCCACAAGTCGTACAAGAGCTGATGCAAAGCTTTCAAGACGAAGATATTGATGTGGATAAAATCAGTGAAAAAGTAGCCATGGACCAAGCGCTCACCGCTAAAGTATTGCGCCTTGCCAACTCTGCCCACTACGGTGCAGCTCGTAGTGTTTCAAATACCAGTGATGCCATTGTTTTACTCGGTTTTAATACCTTACGCACTCTGGTACTAGCCAGTGGCGTGACCAGTTCGTTTAAAGCCCCTGAAGGCTTTGATATGAACAGCTTCTGGAAACAGTCATTTGCTATTGGAGCGCTCTCTAAATGGATCGCCAAATATGTCCCAAGCGCTGAAGCAGAAACGGCGTTCACCTGTGGCATGTTAAATTCAATTGGCAGTTTATTAATCCGTGTTGTATTACCCGAAGAGGTCTCCAGAATTGACGCGTCGGAAGATCTAGGCGGCAAGCGACATAGCTTAGAACGTGCTGAACTCGGTTTTGATGGTGCTAAGGTTGGCTCTGAATTAGCCAAGCGCTGGAAATTTCCAGAAGAAATGGTAGAAGCCATTAATGATCAAAACAATGCTGATTTTGATCAGGAGTACGGTACTTACGCAGGAATTATCTACATCGCAAGATACCTACATAATGCTCATAAAGAAGATTGGGATGAAGAGCGAATTATTGCTGAGTTTCCTACCGCCGTTGCCAAGAGCATCGGTATGGATGCCGATAAAGCCTATCAAGATGTTGCATCAACCTCAGATTTAGAAACTGGGCTAGACGCTCTTTTAGATGGCTAGCGCTTATTAAGTTAGCTTTTATTAAGTCAGCCCCTGCAAGACTAGCGTCTTGCTAGACTGGCACTTTTAAAGTACCTCCGCTAAAAGCTCAAATTCTATTTGGGCTTTTTTTATGCCATTCACCATCACCTCTAAACGATGAGTGCCAGGATAATACTTACGAGTACTTATTTTCTTAAAAGAATGCATGCGTGAAATAGTCTGCTGGTCTTTGTGGGTAAAGCTTCTATCAAGCCACTTAAAAACTTTAGGCGTTTGCGTGCCATTGGCTTTCTGAAAGTGCACCACGTAATCCACCATCAGCAGATTATCGTTATCCGTTTCTTTTTCTAGTACCATCTCAAATTCAAAGCTACCGTAAAAAGGCACTTGCAACTGTTTACTGGTTAATTGGCAAGAAACATCTGTCGCTGGATGATAACCAAACAATGTCATTACCTCTGGCTGACCTTTTTTAAACAACGTGCGACAAGCATGTCGAATAAGTTTTATACGCCGTTTACGCTGAGCCGAACTCAAGGGTTCAAGTGCTTCCGCTGACATCCATTGTTGAGCCGTCGTGATAACAAGTTGTGGATGATCTTTAGCAATATCATTTAAATGATTAGCCACCGAACGGCGCACATACTCCTCTTCATCATCTCTTAGCGCAAAGAGCAAAGGCATTACCAACTCTGGCTGCTCAATAAAGATCGGCAAGCGAACCCCCCAAGGTAAGCGTGGGCGAGTACCTTCTGAAATTAAGCGACGTACATGATGATTTTCATGGGCTAGCCAGCGTGTTAAGACAGCCAAGGTTGCCTCGGGCTGCTTAACAAGAAAATGCCGAATGGCAAATTCTGCACTGAAATACTCTGTCATTTTTTGCAGCGACTGTAAGCCTTGCTCTAAGGTTAGTTGTTCATGCGTCGCAATATATTCACAGCAAACCAAAGACAGCCAGCCTGATAGCTGATCATTTTTTTGTAACGCAGATAATACAACCTCAGCACCTTCCGCTTGCGGCATTGCGCCGTTCAATGCTTGCGCCGCGGCTCTCAGTCTTTGCATTAAAGAAAGTGATTGCCATTGATTCTCATCAACAACATTTTCCTGCCCAACCATATCATTGCAACTCAGCATTAATTTTTTATGAAAAATTGTATTGTCAAAGTGAGTATTGAATTGCGCACTTTGTTCAGCAATAGAGCGCTCTAATCGTATTATTTCTTTTACTGACAAATTATCTTTGAATAGCTCAGCCATAATGCCTTCCATGAATTTATGAATTTAAATACTCGTATAAAATATTTATTTTTCACCATTGAACAGTCTCGTTTTAATGGTTGCTGGCCTAATAATTGCTCAGCCTAACTAACGTTCTATAGAGCCTATGACACAAATGAAACCCGCTAGAGTAATGTTGGTAGATGATACCCCAACACGATCCGCATTATTAGAACAAGCTTTGCTTGATCAAGGATATCTGGTGGTATGCCGCCTAGAGAGCGCCCAAGGATTAATAAAAAATGTTGAGATTCACCAGCCTGATATCATCATTATGGACTTAGAATCTCCAGATCGAGATACCCTCGAGAATATGACGATATTAAATCAACATAACCCAAAACCAGTGATCATGTTTTCTGGTGAAGGTGATAGCGCAATCATATCCCAAGCGGTACAAGCGGGTGTTAGCGCCTATGTGGTTGATGGGTTAAACCCTAACCGAGTGAAAGCAATCTTAGATGTAGCGATTGCACGCTTTCGAGAATACCAAGCACTGCGTAAAGAATTAAAAAACACACGAGATCAGCTAGCCGATCGAAAGGTGATTGATAAAGCCAAAGGTTTATTAATGAAAGCAAAAGATCTAGATGAAGAGCAGGCTTACCACGCGATGCGCAAAATGGCGATGGATCAAAGCAAACCCCTAGTTGAAATTGCACACAATATACTATCGGTATTGGAATTATTAACTCCGTGATTAATTTAAAACCTATTTGGAGACGCGCATGAATAGTGCAGATATTGAGAAGCCGGCACTAAAGCTGGGCTATATGCCACTCAGTGATTGCTTGCCGCTGTTAATCGCGCAAGAAAAAGGGTTTTTCTCACAAGAAGGCTTAACTGTTGAACTGCAGCAAGAAGTATCCTGGTCGAATATTCGCGACAAAGTCATTGTCGGTCACCTTGACGGGGCTCATATGCTCGCACCTATGTTATTTGCCACCAGCTTGGGTTTAGGCGGTATAAAGAAACCGCTCATTACAGCCTTTTCACTCGGTTTGAATGGCAATGCCTTTACAATATCCAACCAGCTTCGGTCCGCACTGACTGACGTTAACTCAAACCAGTTGGCGCATGCTAACACCATGAAGCTGCTAATCGAACAGCGAAAAACTGCAGGTTTACCACGGTTAGTTTTTGCCACGGTTTATCCCTATTCCTGCCATAATTTGCAATTAAGATACTGGCTAGCTAGCGCTCACATTGACCCCGATAAAGATATTGATCTTGTCATTCTGCCTCCTTCTCAAATGGTAGATCATTTAAAACTAGCGCATATTGATGGTTTTTTTGCTGGTGCTCCATGGAATTCAGTCGCAATATTGCAAGGCCATGGTCATTGTTTATTAACCGGCATGGAGATCTGGAAGAATGCTCCTGAAAAAGTGCTTGGTGTAACCCTAGAGTGGGCGGAAAAAAATCCTAATACTCATAGTGCTTTAATTCGCGCCTTGCATGAGGCTTGTCAATGGCTTGAGTTGCATGCAGAAGAAGCGCTGCCATTATTAGAGCAACATTTATCCCTTAACTCACCACTAATCAACCGAAACTGCTTAATTCCTGCTATCACAGGGAAAAATATTTTCACTCAGCAATCCAAACAAAGCAAAGCACCAAGTCTATTAGTTTTCAATCACTCTATGGCCAACTTTCCTTGGTTATCCCATGGTCAACTCATCTGTGCACAAATGAAACGCTGGCATTGGCTACCAGATGATGTCGATAATGAACAATTGGTGGCAAGTTGTTATCGTCCAGATATTTATCGCCAGGCATTAACTCACTTAGAAATGCCAAACGATAATTTCCACAGTACACACTTAGCAATTCTTTGAACTAGCGATAACAACCATTCATGCCTTTCAATGTTTAAGCTACTAAACTCGTGCACAAACCTGTGCACTTTTTTATATTTCGCCCTAAAAAAGTAAAATTTTCTCACTCTACGCCCCCAAAGATCTATATTAAGCACTACAAAATCACATATAAAATTCATAGAAAATTTATCAATAGACTATTCATCTAAAAAAAATCGCACCAATAGTTTTCAATATAGATAGTTTTATATTATTTCTGCACCGTAATTTAACATTCTTATTTAGTTGATTAAAAAAACAAATATAAACACGATAAAACTTCTATATTGGCACACTACTCGCAATACAGTTCGTACAACTTAAAATCAACGACGATTTAAAGCTGTAAAAATATCAAACTGCAAAGACGCAAATAAATACTTTATTCCAGAAGAATAGAGCATTCATTTGCGTTTTTTTTTGCTTAAAAATTATTCTTACAACCCATTTAATTACTGTTAAAAACTTAAAGGAAACATCATGTTTAATAACGATTCATTCAAACTAAGTAAAATACGTCGCTCAATCTTAAAAAGCACACTCACGCTGGCTGCCGGTGCAGCATTAGCTATTTCACCCTTAACATCAATAAATGCCGTTGCTAAGGTTGGTTATGCCGAAAAAGAAGAATTAAAATTTGGCTTTATTAAATTAACCGACATGGCGCCACTTGCGGTCGCTTATGAAAAAGGTTTTTTTGAAGATGAAGGCTTGTACGTCACTCTTGAAGCTCAAGCCAATTGGAAGGTTTTATTAGACCGAGTTATTGATGGCCAGCTAGATGGCGCACACATGTTAGCAGGTCAGCCCTTAGGCGCAACGATGGGCTACGGAACTAAAGCCGATATTATTACAGCATTCAGTATGGATTTAAACGGTAACGCAATTACGGTTTCTAATGATGTCTGGGGGAAAATGAAAAAGAACATCCCCCACAAGAATGGTAAACCCGTTCACCCGATTAAAGCCGATGCACTAAAACCGGTGATTGAAGAATATAAAAATGAAGGTAAACCTTTCAACATGGGGATGGTATTTCCGGTATCGACCCACAATTATGAGCTACGTTATTGGCTAGCTGCCGGAGGTATTCACCCAGGGTATTATGCCCCCCACAAAGGTGATACCTCAGGACAAATTGATGCCGACGCCTTGTTATCTGTGACACCACCACCACAAATGCCTTCGACCATGGAAGCCGGAACCATTAATGGTTATTGCGTGGGTGAACCATGGAACCAGCAAGCAGTATTTAAAGGTATTGGCGTCCCAGTCGTGACCGATTATGAAATTTGGAAAAATAACCCAGAAAAGGTTTTTGGTGTCAGTAAGAGCTGGGCTGATAAAAATCCAAATACCCATATTCGCATCGTTAAAGCCATGATTCGTGCAGCCCAGTGGTTGGATGCAAACAATAATGCCAACCGCCCTGAAGCAGTAAAAATATTAGCCAAGAGTCAATATGTAGGAGCCGATTACGACGTCATCGCGAATTCCATGACAGGGACCTTCGAATATGAAAAAGGCGATAAACGCGCAGTGCCCGATTTCAACGTTTTCTTTCGCCATAACGCAACCTTCCCATATTACTCGGATGCCATCTGGTACTTAACGCAAATGCGCCGTTGGGGACAAATTTCTGAGCCGAAGTCCGATAGTTGGTATAAGGACTTAGCCAAAAAAGTATACCGTCCTGATATCTATGCAAGTGCGGCTAAAGAATTGATTGAAGAAGGAAAAGTAAACGCTAAAGACTTCCCAGATTTCACATCAGAATCAGGCTATCGCTCACCGCAAAAACACTTCATTGACAATATCGTTTATGACGGCAGCCAGCCAAATGCTTACCTTGATAAATTTACTATTGGATTGAAAGGAAAAGACAAACTTTAACTAAATTCAACGGGCTAGCAAGTTCATACCACACTTGCGAGCCCAATTTATCAAAGAATAGCTGTACGGCTAACGTACAAAACGAGAGGTTCTTATGGACAACAAAATCAACAAATTGCCCCACAGTTTTTTTAACTGGGGCAGTTTATCCGATGACGTAATGCCTATTTGGATGCAAGAAGCAGTCAAGGCCATCATGCTCCCCATAGCGGGTTTATTATTTTTCTTATTTATTTGGGCGGCAGTTGCACAAAATATTAATACCTCATTAGGGGAATTCCCTGGACCGACAAAAGCACTTGAACAGTTTCAATCGTTAATCAGTGAGCACAATATAGAACGCGAGAAAGAAGTCGCTTTTTATCAGCGCCAAGAAGATAGAAATAATGCGCGTTTAGCAGAAGATCCCAATTATGAAATTAAGATTCGTAACTATACTGGTAAACCGACCTTTATCGATCAAATCGGTACGAGCTTAATAACAGTATTGACGGGCTTTTTATTAGCGTCGATTGTCGCAATTCCACTCGGTATTATGATCGGCCTAAGTAAAAACCTATATGCCGCCGCGAATCCCGTTATCCAACTGTTTAAACCGGTTTCACCACTGGCTTGGTTACCCCTAGTGACGATGGTTGTAAGTGCTGTTTATACCAGTGATGACCCCTTATTTGCCAAGTCCTTTATCACCTCGGTGATTACTGTGCTGCTCTGCTCTTTATGGCCAACAGTGATCAATACTGCCGTCGGCACAGCTTCCATAAGCCCTGATTTATTAAACGTGAGCAAAGTTTTACGCCTGAAGCCTATGACTCACGTTTTTAAGGTCGTCATTCCTTCAGCGATCCCAATGGTATTTACCGGCCTGCGCTTATCTCTAGGGATTGCTTGGATGGTACTGATCGCTGCTGAAATGCTCGCGCAAAATCCAGGGCTTGGTAAATTTGTCTGGGATGAATTTCAAAACGGTAGCTCAAATTCATTAGGGCGCATCATGGTCGCCGTACTGGTAATTGGTTTAATTGGATTTTTATTAGACCGAATTATGCTAATGCTTCAGCGCATTTTCTCTTGGGATAAACAAGCTGTACTCCGTTGATTCATTAATGGCTAAAAAACGGAATTCGCTAATAGTAAAAAAATATAAGTAAGAGAGAAAAATAATGAATGCGACGAATAAAGTAATTAACCCTATTTTAGAGCTAACCGGTGTTGGCATTGAGTTTCCAACCCCAAAAGGCTCATTCAAAGCCTTGACCGATGTCAATTTAAAAATTGCCAAAGGTGAGATGATTTCACTTATAGGACACTCAGGTTGTGGTAAGTCAACGGTATTAAATATTGTCGCAGGTTTATTACAAGCGACTGAGGGCGGAGCGGTACTAGAGGGCAAAGAAGTTAATGAACCAGGTCCAGAACGAGCTGTGGTTTTTCAGAATCATTCACTATTGCCATGGCTGACCGCTTATGAGAATGTAGAGTTAGCGGTTAAAACGGTATTTGATAAAAGTAAAAACAAAAACGAGATGAAGGAGTGGATCGAGCACAACCTAAACTTAGTTCATATGGGCCATGCGATGCATAAACGCCCAGATGAAATATCTGGGGGGATGAAACAACGTGTTGGCATCGCTCGTGCTTTAGCGATGGAACCTAAAATTTTATTAATGGATGAACCTTTTGGTGCTCTCGATGCATTAACTCGCGCTCATTTACAAGATTCAGTGATGGAGATTCAAAAAGATTTAGGCAATACCATCATCATGATTACCCATGACGTTGATGAAGCAGTTTTATTATCGGATCGCATTGTAATGATGACCAATGGCCCTGCAGCCACCATTGGTGAGATTTTAGAAATAGATCTGCCTCACCCTAGAAACCGAATTGAGCTAGCAGATGATGCTAAATACAATCAATATCGCCAACAAGTTTTAAGCTTCTTATACGAGAAGCAACGTAAAGTAGAGCCTTTAATTAAGCCTACTAAAAAGCACAATCGAGTAGACAAGCAAAGTGCTTAAAACTCATATTATTGTAAAAATAAAGTTTCATATTTAAGGTTTAATTAAAACCAGGAGTTTCAAATGACCAAAAAAATTATCCTAGCAAGCGCCATTAGTTCTGCTCTTTTAGCGGCTGCCATGCCGACTCAGGCACAATCATTTAGCGAATTCGTACAAGACGGTGATGTTATTGTCGAACTGCGTGTTCGTAACGAAATCGTTCAAGAAGACAATGCGGTCGATGACGCTATCGCCATGACTGCGCGCACGCGCTTAGGTTATGAAACAGCAAGTATGGCTGGATTTAAAGTTCTCGCTGAATACGATCACGTCACAGCTTTGCAAGACGCCTATAATTCAGGCACCGATTTTGGTGATAATGATGCCACTAAATCTAAAGTCATCGATCCAGCAACCGGTGATATTAACCGTGCTCAAGTAAGCTATAAATCAGATATCTTTGGCGCAACATTAGGTCGCCAGCGCATTATATTTGATAACGCTCGCTTCGTTGGTAACGTTGGCTGGCGTCAAAATGAGCAAACGTATGATGCTGCCCGTCTTGATTTCACGATGGTTGAGAACCTGTCCGCAACGTATGCGTACATTAACCAAGTGAATACCATTAAGTTTGAAGACCAAGAAGCTGAAAACCACTTATTAAACATTGGCTATCAAACACCTTTTGGTAAAGTCGTTAGTTATGCGTATTTATTAAACAATAAAAGCGGTGCAACTGACGTTACTCACGATACATTCGGTTTAAGTTTTAAAGGCAAAGCAGCCGCAACCGACAATGTAAACGTATTATATGCCGCAGAGTACGCCTCTCAAACTCAAAATTCAGGCGTAACGGGCGCAAAAGATAACGATGCTGAATACACCTTGATTGAAGCGGGTGCTAGCGTTTATGGCGTTACTTTATTAGCCGGTATGGAAGTACTTGGCGGTGATGGCGATTATGCTTTCGAAACACCACTAGCGACCAAGCACGCGCACAACGGTTGGGCAGATCAGTTCTTAGGTACTTCAGGTACTACGGCAAATAAAGGCCTAAACGATACGTATGCAAAAGTTGCCGGTAAAGTGGCAGGTATTAAGTTAGCCGCAATTTACCACGACTTCAGCACTAACAAAGATAGTGATGACCTAGGTAGCGAAATTAACCTACTGGCTGCGAAGAAGTTTGATGATAACTTCAGTGCTGGCATTAAGTTTGCTCAGTACTCTGAAGGTGATACGGGTACAGATACTGACAAGCTATGGGTATGGGCAGAAGCTAAGTTCTAATAACAACTCTTAACAGGGTTTAAATGTGAACTGAGTTTTTCATAACTCAAAGTGAAACGGAGTATAAGGCTTGCCTTATGCTCCGTTTTTATTTGTAGCCAATAGAAACGATCACATTCAATTTTGTTCAGTAATTGTTGTAGGAAGTAGTGATGAAAAAGCAGCTAGTAATCATAGGTAATGGCCTAGCCACCATGCAGCTATTAAAAGAGCTAGAATACCAGCAGACCTACCAAGTAACTGTACTCAGCGCCGAAAACGTTCCTCACTATAATCGTATAATGCTATCGTCTTTATTAGCTCAAGAAACCGATCTACAAAGTATTACCCCCTGTGATGATGCTTGGTACCAAGCGCGTAATATTCAGGTATTGCTCAATCATCGCGTTATCAACATTGATACTTCAAAGCAAATACTCAGCTGTAAAAATGACCGCGAATTCAAATACGACAAACTCATTTTCGCCACCGGTTCGCGCGCATTTATACCGCCGATGCCCGGCACTGAAATGCCTAACGTGTTAGAAGGCGTTATCGGATTTCGTAAATTAATCGATGTCGATTTTATGCAGCAGGTAACTCGTCATTATAAAAAATCCGTTGTTATTGGTGCAGGGCTATTAGGAATAGAAGCCGCGGTAGGTCTAGCTAAACAAGGTATGGACGTCACCTTGCTGCACCGCCGTGATGTGCTAATGAACCGCCAAATCGACCAAGCGGCGTCTGATCTATTAATCAAAGAGCTAACACACCGAGGCATCAAGATTGTCACCGGCTTTGGCCCTCTTGGGCTAACCGGTGAGCAAATAGCTGAATCAGATTCTCATAAGGTTTGCGCAGTTGAGCTCGATAACGGTGAAGCGATCAGCGCTGATCTTGTCGTCTTTGCAACCGGTATTATTCCCTGCACGCCTCTCGCTAAAGCCAGTGGTTTAAAAGTACAAAAAGGCATCTGTGTAGACGCGCAACTCAAAACCTCAGATGACCTTATATACGCGCTAGGCGAGTGCTGTGAATTTGAAGGAAATACCTACGGTTTAGTTGCACCGATTTGGAATCAGGCGCGTATTTTAGCGCAGCAATTATTATTAGCCCCCAGCGATAAAATGCCTGTTTATACTGAAGAAGCCTTCGCGACCAAGTTAAAGGTGAGCGGCATAGATGTGCACTCTATGGGCATTATCAACCCTAATGAAAGCGAACAAGAATGTGAAGTGATTGAATTCAATGATATCGAACGTTCTATCTATAAAAAAATAATTACCAGCAAGCAAAGAGTGATAGGCGCCGTGCTGTATGGCGATGTCGTCGATAGCCAGTGGTACTTCGAACTACTTCAACAAAAGCGCGACATTACTGAGATTCGAAAAAATCTAATTTTTGGCCAAGCCTTCTGCGCATGAATGTGACTGCGCATGAGTAGTGACTGTGCATGATATCTAATGTGCGTGATACTTTAATACATTAACTTTTTCCATTTTACGCACCAAAAGAGATCATCAGCTCTCTTTTAGTGCGCAAATTATCTATTTTTCCTTCTTAATGCGACTTTTAGCCCAGCGTTTAACTATCGTTAAAAAAATTATCGCACTGGCACCCTTCTTGAATAGAGCTATGTCATATCAAGTGAGCTTAGCGAAAGAGAGACCATGAATAACCTGCCAAACGATAGCTGTAAAACAACCTGCCCTTATTGTGGTGTAGGCTGTGGTGTACAAATGCCAAAAGATCTATCCCAGGCATCAGGGCTTAAAACTCACCCAAGCAACCTAGGTAAGTTATGCGTTAAAGGTTCTTCTCTACACGAAACACTGTCGATTCAAGGTCGTCTTTTAAATCCAAAAGTTCATGGCCAAGAAAGTGATTGGGAAACCGCACTCAGCACCGTTGCTAATAAAATCCAACAAGTTGTGAAAGACCACGGCCCAAACGCTATTGCCTTTTACGGCTCGGGCCAACTGCTCACCGAAGATTATTATGTCGCCAATAAACTAATAAAAGGATTTATCGGCAGTGCCAACATGGATACCAATTCTCGCTTATGCATGTCATCTGCGGTATCGGCTTATAAACGTGCATTTGGTAGTGATACCGTTCCGGTATGTTACGACGATATAGAAGCCACCGACTTATTAATTATTATTGGTGCCAACCCTGCTTGGGCGCACCCTATTCTTTATCAGCGCATGGTTGCCGCTAAAAACAATAACCCTAATTTAAAAATCGTGGTGATTGATCCGCGTAAAACAGCCAGCTGCGATATTGCAGATTTACATTTACCGATTAACTCTGGCAGCGATGCGTTCTTATTCAATGCGTTATTAACCTACTTAGCCGATAACGGTCATTGCGATCAAGAGTATATCAACCAACATACCGATGGCTTTGAACAAGCAGTACAACTGGCAAGATCAGACTGTGAGGAAAAACTAGAGGGTGAAGAAAAGCTAGAAGGTGAGCGCAAAGATGAATGCAGTCATAAAAATAGCTTGGCAGATATTGCAAAAATCTGTGGTATACCCGAAGTGGATATTGCCCAACTGTTTAGCTGGTACAGCACAACCGAAAAAACCCTTAGCTTTTATTCTCAGGGCATTAACCAAAGTTCTTCTGGCACCGATAAATGCAATGCCATTATTAACTGCCACCTAGCAACGGGCCGTATTGGCAAACCTGGCGCAGGGCCGTTTTCAATTACTGGACAGCCCAACGCAATGGGTGGACGTGAAGTAGGCGGCCTTTCAAATCAACTTGCGTGTCGAATGCACTTTGAAAAACCCGAAGAAGTTGATCGCATCACTCGCTATTGGAATGCGCCCAACATTGCCACTCAAAATGGTTTAAAAGCCGTTGAAATGTTTGATGCAGTTGAGAGCGGTGAGATTAAATTCATTTGGATTATGTCAACAAATCCATTAGTGAGTATGCCAGAAGCAGATCGATTAAAAGCGGCATTATTAAAATGTGAAATGGTGGTTGTATCCGACTGTTTAGAAAAAACAGATACGACCGAAGTAGCCGATGTCTTATTACCTGCGGCCAGCTGGGGAGAGAAAAATGGCACAGTCACCAACTCTGAGCGTCGTATTTCTCGTCAACGTAATTTCATACAGCCCATAGGCAATGCTAAACCCGATTGGTGGATCATAAGCCAAGTTGCACAAAAGCTAGGCTATACAGAAGCCTTTAATTACCAACATCCGTCTGAGATTTTTAGCGAGCACGCAGGGCTTTCTGCGTTTGAAAATGGCTATGACAATTTCCCTGCTCGTGATTTTGATATTTCAGGATTGGCCCATTTAAACCAAGAAGCCTATGACGAGTTACAACCGATTCAGTGGCCTGTGAATAAAGAATACCCTTTAGGTCGCCAACGTTTTTTTGCTGATGGTAAATTTTTCACCCCAAATCAACGCGGACAATTTGTTGCGATCAGTGCTCGCCTTCCTGTTGCAAAGATAACCGATGCCTTACCGTTAATCATGAATACTGGGCGTATTCGTGACCAATGGCATACCATGACCCGAACGGGTAAAACCGACCGACTGCTGCAACACATTGCTGAACCTTTTGTCGATATTAACCCCGACGATGCTGCAGCGAATTCACTCAAACAAGATGACCTCGCGATTATTAATAATGATCATGGTGATATGATTGTACGAGTAAAAATTACCAAAGCTCAAACCCGCGGTAATATTTTTGTACCAATGCATTGGACCAGTCAGTTCGCGAGTAAAGGACGCATGGGCGTGCTGGTTAATTCAATTACTTGCCCTGTGTCTGGCCAGCCAGAGAACAAACACACACCCGTTGCCATCACAAAATACCCTTCGCAATGGTTTGGCTTTTTAATGCTGGCCGAACAACCCGAAGATCTGTCGTCTGTATCCGACTACTGGGCTCATGTTCCTTTTACCCTAAGCTCTGACGATAACAATGACGATAAGAATGACGGTAATACTGGCATTGATAGTGAAAATAAAAATCCACTAAACACCCAACAAGCCCATTATTATGAGTTGTCGGGTAAGCAATGCATTAATTCCGCTTACCTAGCCCTAAAAGAATTATTACCCGCAGGCGAAGCGTTGATCTTTAACGATGTTCATAGTGGCACCCATCGCATCGCCATCGTAAAAGATAACCGCCTACTGGCGAGTTTATTTATAAGCCCTAATTTTGATTTACCTAACCGCCGCTGGTTAAGCCAAATTTTTAATAGCCAAAAACTCACCGACTTTCAACGTCGAGCATTATTATCGGGGCAAGAAGGTAATGCCGCCAGTGATCCTGGCACCATTATTTGTTCTTGCTTTCAAATTGGTGATAAGCAAATTAAAAAGGCGGTTGAGAATGGCGCCAATAATACCAGCGACTTAGGTGCAACATTAAAATGCGGAACTAACTGCGGCTCTTGCATCCCAGAATTAAAAACATTAATCGAGCAATTTTCTGTGCCAGCCGAAGCGCTAGCCACAGAACTGGAATGTGAAAACTAATACTCGAAAATTAAGAAATACCGTAAAGGAATAAATAGTTATGAATGACTCACATGTGATTTTAGTAGGCGCAGGCCCAGGTGATCCAGATTTATTAACGATTAAAGCGCTAAAAGCGATTCAGAGTGCGGATGCTATTTTATACGACGCGCTTATTTCTGAAGAAATTTTAGCGATGATTCCAGATAACTGTAAACGCTTTAATGTAGGCAAGCGCTGCGGTGCACACAAAATGTCGCAAGCAGAAATTAATGAGTTTTTATATAAAATGTCCCTGCGCCATCAATGTGTTGTGCGCCTAAAAGGTGGCGACCCTTTTATCTTTGGCCGGGGTGGTGAAGAGCTGGAGTATTTACAAGAACGAAATGTAGAAACAACCGTCGTACCCGGAATCACCGCTGCAGCAGGTTGCGCTGCTAGCTGTAATATTCCACTGACTCACAGAGGCTATGGTAATTCATTATTACTGCACAGCGGGCATTCAAGTGCGGGAGAGTTTGATCCTACTCATACTGATAAAAGTAAGCAAACTCAGGTTTTCTATATGGGTATGAATCAAGCTGAAAGCATCAGCCGATACTTAATTGAACAAGGCCACCAGCCTGATACTGAAGTTGCAGTAATCTGCCAAGGCACGCGTAAAAATCAAGCATCACAACTTGGAACGTTGGCGACCTTGCCAGCCATGGCCGAAGAAATGAAACATCTCACACCCGGGCTCATTATTTTAGGCAGTGTGGTGGGTCTAGCGACACACCAACAACAAAAACTACTGTTAGAACAAGAACGTCTTTCTGCCTAAGCCCGAATGGCATATGCATTAGTGGCATATGCATTAAGAATCATGCCGTTTTTTCTATGTTTCGATCATCACTAGGGTACTTAGCCATCGCATTAGCATTAACGGCAGCGCGGGCTAAGCTAGCCTTAGCGGTTTTCTCACAATCGCAGACCGCTAAAACCATGTCACGACGAAACGATAAAACGGCGAGCAGCATAAAACCATAACCATTCATCTCTAGTACTTCTTCATAGAATCGGAAGTATTCGACCACAATTATTTCCTTATCAAACAGCCCACCCGAAGCGAGTAAACCCGCTGCAAGCATCAAGAAAACGGCAGTAGGCGATAAAATCGCTTTCTTAATAATTTCAATATAAACGGCTTTATGCTGAAAAGCCTTATACAATAATGGCAACCAAACCATCAGCATAACCAACTTAAAACCTTGGCCATCAACAATAAAAATTAACCACTCAATGTCGGTTTTCTTAACGCTCATTTCTCTAAGAATAAAACTAAAACTCAAAGCAGCCCCCAAGTACGCTAATAGACTTAGGCTAGCCGATGAGGCCTTAACAATATCCCAATTTTTCAGACTGCCTAATGACCAAAATACAATACCAACTGCTAGCAATAACAGCAGCTGAACGTGCTCCATCAACTGATTTTCATCATAAAGATACGCTTTATCGTATTGAATTACGTGAATACTAAACGCAGCCGTCAGAACGACCATCACAAAGAAGATAAGGTAACGGGAATTTAACGCAGTTTTCATAAGAATCTCTCGCTTTCATAATTTTGCGCAGTTTAAGACCCTATAATTCACCTGATTAGTGGACAAAAATGGAACAGTCTTAGTGATATTTGAGAGATTTCTGAACAGACTACTGAATATAAGGCTTAGAGAGGATTTCAGTTTATTGTTAAGTATAAAATAAACAAAATTAAGTTATTAGATAGATTGTTCCATATTTATAACCAATAGTTTGATTATATCCTCAAACTTACACTGACTGTCGGGCGAATCCTCGCCCAACTTCTATGCTTAACAGAGCACGATGCTTAGCATGCGCCTTTACTATATCACTGCATTGGAATATAGTAATAACTTGACTGCATATACTTATACCATCAATTTATATTCACGACTGAGAGAGGACTATTTATGTTAGCCAATCCACTACCGCTCATTTTTGCAGCTATGGTTTTTAGCCTAACCTCTGTATCTGCTTTCTCTCTGCCTATCTCCCTACAGATGTCTAGCCCTGCTCCTAGCTCTGCGCTTAAGGTAATAACGACCCAGATCGAATCAGCCCCCCATTACGTGCTGCTTGAAGCCAAATTAGAAGCGATTAAACAGAGTACGGTTTCCGCACAAACTCAAGGCATTATTGAAAGGGTAAACTTTGATATCAACGATAAAGTTGAAGCCGGACAAGTACTGATTCTCATTAATAACAGCCAACAAAAAGCCGCATTAAGCCAAGCTAAAGCAGCGCTTGCGCAAGCCAATGCGTTAAATAGCGATACCCAAACTATTTTAAAACGTAACCGTTCATTATTGAGTAAAAAGACCTTATCTCAAGGTGAGTTTGATAGCAGCCTAGCCCGAGCAAATAGCGCCGAAGCAGCAGTGCTCGCAGCAGAAGCCTTCGTAGAACAAGCACAAGAGCAAGTAACGTATACCCGAATTACCGCACCTTACTCAGGCATTGTTCGTCAACGCTTTGTACAGCTGGGTGAATTAGTAAACCCAGGCCAACCGGTTATGACGGGCTTTGCCCTAAAACCTTTGCGCGCTGTGGTTGATATTCCACAAACCCTAGCCACAAAACTTTCTACCCAAAATCTTTCTACCCAGATCCCAGCGAGTAATCACGCAGTAAGCCATTCAGCCAATCCTAGCATTCACATTATTGCCAATGGTAAGCAATACCCTACAAGCCAGTTCACCTTATTTCCTTATGCCGATAGCCGCTACAGCAGTGTACGTGCTCGTATCGATTTACTCGATAATGCTAACAAGACTGAAGCCTTTCAATCAGCTGGCCGTGATCATTTAATGCCCGGCAGCTGGGTCAAGGTACAAATAGCCAACGGTGAACAACGGGGTATTTATCTACCCGCTTCTGCGATTTTCCAACAAGGAGAAGTCGCGAGTCTTTTTATTCAGCACAATGATGGCTTTAAATTACGCTACGTTCGTTTAGGGCAAACTCAACCAGACGGTCGCATTCGTATCCTGTCGGGCTTAGAAGCGGGTGAAAAGGTAGCAATCGATGCCTTAGCCGCAGCGATGATCAACGCACAGGAGACCCTATAATGAACCACGAGCCAAACAGCCCGTTAGGCATTTCAGGACGCTTAGCCGCTAGCTTTCAAAATTCAGCGCTCACGCCGCTACTCGCAATTGTCGCACTGCTGCTTGGTTTTTTTGCCATTGCCGTCACGCCAAAAGAAGAAGAACCCCAGATTGATGTCACCTTCGCCAATATATTCATTGCCTACCCCGGTGCCAGCGCCAAAGAAGTTGAGCAATTAATATCCATTCCAGCCCAGCAAGTATTAGCCGAGTTGGCTGGGGTTGATGATATTTTCTCGATCAGTAGCCCAGGCCAAGCGGTTTTAACCGTTGCTTTTGAAGTGGGTATTCCACGCCAAGAAGCGATCGTGAATCTTTATAATCAAATAGAATCGAATAGCGACTGGTTACCGCAAGGTTTAAACATTCCTAAACCACTGATCAAGCCAATGGGCATTGACGACGTTCCGATTATGGCACTTACGTTATCGGCAAAACCTGATGCGAGTAACAGTGCTAATCGCATTGGCTATGAAGACCTAACCCGCCTTGCTCATAGCTTAGAAACGGAACTTAAAACCATCCCCGGTACCCGAGATGTTTACACCCTAGGCGAACATAAGTCTGTTGTGACTGTCACCCTTGATAGCAGCCGCATGAATGGCCATGGCATTACCTTTGCCGACATTAGTCAACGCTTACAAAGTGCCAATATCGGTGGGCAGCTAACCCCCATTATCGACAATAACCAAGTCATTAAATTACGTGCTGGGGCATTTTTAAATTCTATAGACGATGTTAAAAATCTTGTTATAGCCAATAGCACCGGAGCGAGCACCAAGCTGGCTGATGACTCAAGTTTAGAACCCGGCGGATTGGTGTATTTATCAGACATTGCCACCATCACTCTGCAAGCCGATAGCCCCAGTAATTATGTATTAATTAAAACACCCGAAAATCCACAAGGCCAAGCCGCGGTAACCCTCGTCATAGCCAAGCAACCTGGCATGAACGCCGTGGATATTACCAATGCGGTCAGTGAGCAGTTATTAACCCTACAGAACAGGCTTATTCCGGATTCTGTATTAATCACCGAAACACGCAACTACGGAATTACCGCCGAAAGCAAGTCGAACAAACTGATTGGAAAACTGCTCTTTGCGACCTTAGCGGTGGTCTTATTAGTATTAGCAACAATGAGCTGGCGCGAAGCCGTGATCGTGGGTAGCGCAATTTTTATTACCTTGGCGCTAACACTTTTCGCGTCTTGGGTTTGGGGGTTCACCTTAAACAGAGTTTCGTTATTTGCCCTCATCTTCTCGATTGGCATCCTAGTCGATGACGCAATCGTTGTGGTCGAAAATATTCACCGTCATATGCAGTTAGAAAAGAATGCACTATCAGACAAATCGAGCCTGCTTAGCCTAATACCGAAAGCCGTTGATGAAGTGGGCAGTCCTACTATTTTAGCGACCTTCACAGTTATTGCGGCCTTAATGCCAATGGCTTTTGTATCAGGACTAATGGGGCCGTACATGAGCCCGATTCCGATTAATGCCTCAACCGGCATGCTCATCTCGTTGCTTGTGGCCTTTATCATTACGCCTTGGTTAGCCTACAAATTATTGAACCGTGCTGGGGCTCATTCGAGTTCTCATAATGATACGGAGACTGCGGCTGAAGAGAATAAAACCTATCGTTTCTTTGAACGCATCATGACCCCTTTTATTACGCATGCCAAAGCACGTCGTAATCGCATAGCCTTAATGCTAGTCACACTCAGCTTAATTTTGCTGGCCGTTTCTTTGCCTGTCATGAAGCTAGTCGTCTTAAAGATGCTGCCTTTTGATAATAAATCAGAACTGCAAATCGTTGTAGATATGCCAGAAGGCACGACGCTTGAGCACACTTTACGCGTACTGGATGAGCTTTCAGACTACGCCATCAAAATGGAAGAAGTTAAAGACATCGAAATCTATGCAGGAAGCACAGCACCGATCAATTTTAACGGCCTTGTTCGCCAATACTATTTGCGCCAAGCGCCTCACCAAGGGGACCTGCAGATCAACCTTGTCGATAAATCTCATCGTAACCGTCAAAGCCACGACATTGCTCTTGCACTTCGAGGCCCTTTGCAAGCCATCGGCAAGCGCTTTAATGCCAACGTAAAAATCGTTGAAGTGCCTCCTGGGCCGCCCGTTATGGCCCCAATCAGCGCAGAAGTCTATGGCTTAACCTACCCGCAACAGTTGCAAGCCAGCAAAGAAATTGAAGCTATTTTTAAACAAGCCGATGATGTAGTTGATGTTGATACTTGGCTTGATGTGCCACAGCAACAATGGAACCTCGTGATTCAGCGTAATCGTGCAATGATGTTAGGACTTTCTGAGCAATCCATTACTCAAGCCATTAGCGCAGCGACAAACGGCTGGGACATTAGCTATCTGCATAGCGAACAGCAAAAATATGCACTGCCCATACGCTTACGCCTAGGTCAGCAAAGCCGAGATCAACTTGAACAATTATTGGTCTTAAAAGTGCGTAATCAAAGCGGCCACATGATCGCCTTAGGAGAAGTGGTTAACCTTGAAAAAGAAACCATCGAACAAACGATTTACCATAAAAACCAACGCCCAGTCATGTTTGTTACGGCTGATATGGCAGGACCACTAGACAGCCCGTTATACGGTTTATTTGATATTGCCGGACGCATTAGCGATCAGCACCCAGAATGGTTACAAAAATACATCGCCCAGCCAAGCACTCCGGGCACAGCACAAGATGTTGAAATCAAATGGGATGGCGAATGGCAAATCACTTATGAAACATTCCGCGATATGGGCATTGCCTATGGAATAGGAATGATTTTAATTTACTTATTAGTCGTTGCTCAATTTCGCTCATACCTGATTCCGTTAGTGGTTATGGCCCCTATTCCGTTAACCATCATTGGCGTCATGCCTGGCCACGTTTTGATGGATGCTCAGTTTACCGCCACGTCGATGATCGGCATGATTGCGCTGGCGGGAATTATTGTGCGCAATTCCATTTTATTGGTCGACTTTATTAACCAGCAACTCGCGACGGGTGTGGCACTCGAAAAAGCAGTCATTCAATCGGCCGCCGTTCGCGCCAAGCCCATTATATTAACCGGTATTGCCGCAATGACAGGGGCCTTTTTCATCTTAGATGACCCTATATTTAACGGCCTAGCGATCTCATTAATCTTTGGTATTTTGGTATCAACATTAATGACATTAGTACTGATTCCACTGCTCTTTTTTGTTCTCAGGAGAAGTAAAGAATAAGTATTAAATAATTAAGCCCAGCGTAGTAAAAATTTACTACACTAGATATAGTAGATTGGTTGAATTATCACGATGGGCTCCATTATTTTTATTCAGAAAAACATCCCTATTGCCTGGCGTATCGCCAGTAGCATCGTATTAGCGTCCATAGTCATCAGTTGCTTTGCAACCGTTGCGCTTATCTATATCAATTATAAACAAGAAGAAAACCAGTTTTATAACCGAGTCCAAGAAATACAATCCAGTCACATGACCTCGCTAGCCAATGCTCTTTGGCACTTTGATAGCAAACAGATCAGTGTTCAAGGCGAAGGCATCAATAATTTGTATTACATCGGTTACGTTCGCATCTCTAGCGAAGGCACGACCCAATTCGAAACCGGAAGTATTTCTAATACCCCAGAAGATGATCACTTTGTTGTGCCCATCCAACACAGTGGCCGAGTTATCGGCCAATTAGAAATAGGATTTGCACGCGGTGAAATCCTTGAGAACATAATCAAGTCCGCCACCAAGATCATCGTAATGCAATTACTGGCAGGGTTATTAATCGCGCTATTACTGCTGTGGCGAGTTCATCGCTTAGTGACCCGACACCTGATTGATTTAAACAAACAGCTCGGTAAAAAATACGCGCCTAAAGATCATCAGCTACTGGCCATTGACCGCGCCGATTATGACGATGAACTATCCGTATTAGTGAGTTCATTCAACCAGCTTACTAACGAACTGAATAGCGAATTAAAGAGCAAAGAGGAAGTACAGCAAGCCTTAGCCGAAACCAATAATAAACTCGAACAACGAGTGGCAGAGCGAACTGAAAACCTACAAGAAGCCATTGATGAACTGCATCAGACCTTAGAGTATTTACGCAATACCCAAAGCCAGCTAATCGAGTCAGAAAAGTTATCTTCATTAGGCGGAATGGTCGCGGGTGTCGCCCATGAAATTAATACGCCTATCGGCCTATGTATTACAACTCACTCTTTTATTAAAGACTTATTCAAAGATATGAATAAGCGCTTTGAAGATGGCAGTATATCGAAGAACAACTTCAGCGATTTTATGATCAGCATGGAAGAAAGTGTCGATATTTTAAGTAAAAACCTTCAGCGTGCGGCCAAGCTCGTGAAAAGCTTTAAGCATATCTCCGAAGATCAGGCGGGAGAAGCGCTTCGAAAGTTCAATCTCGAAGAATACTTACAAGAGATTTTATCCACTCTGCACCCTAAGTTAAAAATGACTCAGCATATCGTCAATATGCGCTGCAGTGCTGATATTGAAATTAATGGCTACCCAGGCGCATTGAGCCAGGTGATTACTAATCTCATCATGAACAGCCTATTGCACGGCTTTGAAGACATGAAGGTCGGAACCATCACTATAGAAGTCGATCGACGTGGTGATAAAATTGAAATTTTATATGCCGATGATGGCAAAGGGCTCTCGAACGAAGCCAAAGCTAAAATATTTGAACCTTTTTACACCACCAAGCGCGGTTATGGGGGCACAGGACTGGGCATGCACTTGGTTTATAATTTGATCAACCAAACACTGCAAGGCTCAATCCAACTGCAAGAAGCCTCAAAAGGCTGCGCATTCATTATTACCATGCCAACACAGATCTCTATTCCCGAGCTAGCAACGTCTAGCCAATAGCTGGGCCGTTCTTCCTGCGATGAGTACAAAAGAACGAGTAAAGAAGAACGAATCACGCCCTATACAAACGTACAAACAGTGCACAAAAAAGCCTTTTGCTATTGCTAGCAAAAGGCTTAATTTTTTACTTCTTCTTTCTAACTTCAGCCTCTAACGACAAGCGTCTGGCTAAAAGTATTAGGCAAGATTATCAACCGCTACACGGTAGTTAGGATCTTCTAATACGTTCACATCACACAAGTCACCGGCTTTCTTCAAAAGCTGACGACATTCTGGGCTCAGGTGACGCAAGTGAAGTTCTTTGCCTTCGGCAATATAACGTTCGGCTAAAGAATCAATCGCTTCAATCGCAGAGTGATCGGCAACACGGCTACTCTTAAACTCGACAATCACCTTATCAGGATCTGATTTAGGATCGAATAAGTCTTTAAAGTTAGCCGCAGAACCAAAGAATAATGGGCCATGAATCTCGTAGATCTTAGCGCCATCTACATCAGTCTTCGTTGTTGCATAAATATGTTTGGCATGTTCCCAAGCAAAGTTAAGCGCAGCCACAATAACACCCACAACAACCGCAATCGCTAGATCGGTGACAACAGTAACACCCGATACTAGAACGATGATAAAAGCATCACGCTTAGGAATAGAACGCATCATACGGAAACTAGACCATTCAAACGTACCAATAACCACCATAAACATCACACCGGTTAAGGCCGCAATTGGAATTTGCTCGATTAAAGGTGACGCGAATAAGATAAAGCTTAATAAGAACAAGGCTGCAGCAATACCGGATAAACGACCACGACCACCCGAATTCACGTTAATCATCGACTGGCCAATCATCGCACAACCACCCATGCCACCGAAGAAACCCGTCGCAACGTTAGCCGTACCTTGAGCGACACATTCTTTATTACCTTGGCCACGCGTATCCGTCATCTCATCAATAACCGTGATGGTTAACAACGATTCGATCAAACCAATCGCAGCAAGAATTACAGCAAACGGTAAGATAAATAACAAAGTATCCATTGTTAGCGGTACGTTTGGCGCAGCAAATGTCGGCAAGCCGCCCGCAATACTTGCTAGGTCGCCCACGGTCTTAGTATTAAGGTCTAGTCCGATTACAATTAAGCTAACCACTAGAATACCGGCTAATGCAGAAGGAATCGCTTTCGTTACTTTCGGCAAGAAATGGGTAATAAACATCGTCGCAGCAATCATACTGATCATGATGTACAACTCGTTACCCGCTAACCAGCTACCTTCCGTCCAACCCCATTTACCACCCGGAGTCGATTCTTGTAACTGAGGAATTTGCGCTAAGAAAATCACAATAGCCAAGCCATTTACGAACCCTAGCATCACAGGATACGGTACGATTCGAATGAACTTACCCAGTTTTAAGGCACCCGCACCAATTTGAATAATACCCATTAAGACCACGGTGGCGAATAAGTATTGAGGCCCCATTCCTGCACCAAAGTCACGCTCAGCTTGTGCAACCAAAGCCACCATCACAACCGCCAACGCACCAGTAGCACCTGAGATCATACCAGGACGTCCGCCCATAATGGCGGTAATTAGGCCAACCATAAAGGCAGCATAAAGACCTGTTAGCGGATGAACACCTGCCACAAAGGCAAATGCCACGGCTTCAGGAACCAAGGCAAGGGCCACAGTTAAGCCGGATAAAGTATCGTTCTTCACATTTGGCGAGAACGTTTTAATGAAATCTTGGACCATGCGCTGCCAACCCCTAAATTTTTGAAGCGCGGATAATAACAGAATGATGATGGATTTTCAGAACTGATTTAACCCGCTAGCGTCATCAAACACTAGCGAAAGGAGATCTTAATATGACAAGTCTGTCTTAGGATAAGAGGGGTATCTTTTGCGGAGAATCTGTTGCGAATCACCTTTTGCGAAGATAATGCAGGTATTAAACCAAAGCCTACTGCTGAGACCAAGGACTGTTAGTTACTTCAAAGCGTGTGCTTAAATACAGCTCTTCAACCTTCGCCCGTGCCCAAGGTGTTTTACGTAAAAACTTCAAGCTGGATTTAATACTGGGATTTTCTTTAAAACACTTAATATTAATCTGGCTAGCAAGCTTAGGGTAGCCATAAAATTCAACCAATTTGGTCACAATGGCTTCTAGCGTAAGGCCATGTAAAGGGTTATTTGCTTGAGTCATAGTCATTTCCACAAAATTTTATGCAGTTTAACAGCCACTAAGTCGCTACAATAGGCTTTCTTACATTATTAACTTTATTCATTATGCTAATGATACGTCTACTGACCTTTGCCCTATTATGCCTCAGCTTAGAAAGCCAGGCCTTCTCCAACAGCCGTTTTGGCGAAAGTGAAGAGATTCCACAGTCAATCCTCGGTGTTTCTACCTACCTAGGCCGCATTTCCAATGATGCTAACGAACAGGCCCCCTACATCGGTGCCAGCATGTACGTCTACTTCTTCAATTGGGCTATTGAAGCACGCTCGTTCAGTGCCAATACCTTCCAACGCGACAACCTTCTTCAGCCTTATGTCGGTATTGGCTTAGGGCGCTTTTTACAAATTCAGCGCAGCGCTGACTTTAGTTCAACCAACCGTGTTCGCATAGTCTCAGAAATAGCCTTCGATGAACTGGTCGACAAGCGTAACCACTGGACCTTACAAGGATTCGTTGAACAGGTTCATACCTCTGGCGATAATAAACGTCGTTATGGCTTTGCTCTGGGATATACCTTTTAAATAAGTCTTTATATGAATACCAAATCTACCGACCCATTACGCTACATTGCAGGTTATGCGCCTGAACTGAAAGCTCAGATTCAAGCGATGATCGATAAGCAAACCTTGTCGGGCTATTTAGCCAAGAAGTATCCACAAGCCCACAATATCGCGAATGATAAATCGTTACGTACCTATGTGATGGATTTGAAAAACGAATACATGAAAAAATCAGCCCCGCTGAGCAAAGTTGCCTTCGATAATAAAATTCATGTGGTAAACAATGCACTAGGTCTGCATTCTTACGTTTCACGAGTTCAGGGGGGAAAAACTAAAAGTAATAATGAAATTCGTATTGGCTCGGTGTTCAAAAAAGCCCCGGCGGCTTTTTTAGAAATGATCGTCGTGCATGAATTGGCGCACTTAAAAGAGAAAGACCATAACAAGGCTTTCTATCAACTTTGCCAACACATGCTACCCGACTACCACCAGCTTGAGTTCGATATGCGCTTATATTTGGTTCAACTAGAACTGAACACGGACTGAATATTTAAGCGCCAGCTCACGTCAATCTAATGCTCACGATCATCGACTATTCACTGCGCAGTTGGCGCTTAACTAAAAATTCACCTAATATCACATAAAATGCGGGCAGAATTAACAAGCAAACAAACGTCGTAAACAAGATACCAAAACCCAGCGATACCGCCATTGGCGTGATAAATTGCGCCTGACGCGAGGTTTCAAATACCATCGGTGCAAGGCCACCAAAAGTAGTCAGCGTGGTTAATAGAATCGGTCTAAAACGCCTTACCCCTGCTTCCGTAATTGCATCAACAACCGACAAACCTTCCGCGACTTTTTTATTGGCATAATCGACCAAGATTAGACTGTCGTTCACTACCACCCCTGCCAGCGCAACGATGCCCATAATACTCATCACCGATAGATCTTCGCCTAAGATCAAATGACCCAAGATGGCACCGACGGCCCCAAACGGAATAATCGCCATCACTAACATCGGCTGTGAATAACTTTTAAAAGGGATCGCGAGCAAACTATAAATTAGCAATAACGAAAACGCGCCATACAGCTTTAAACTATCCACAGTTTCTTGAGTATCCGCCTGGCGCCCGCGAAAGCCCATTTCTATATTCGGATACTGAGCCTGCAGCTGAGGGAAAATATCGTCTCTCAAAACCGACATGACACCGGGTATCATTCTTCTAGGTTCAACCTCCCCCGTAATAGTAATAATCTGATTGCCATCGCGACGGCGAATCTGCGACGGTGAAATTTGCTTATTTAAATTCGCAATATTCGCCAACGGTACATAGCCACCCGCCGGTGTTTGGATCAGTAAATTATTAATGTCCGTACCATACATTCGCTCTTCTAGTGGCAAACGCACTAAGACCGTCACTTCATTACTATCACGCTGCTGACGAAGCGCACGTGCACCATATAAGGCATTACGCACCTGCCCAGATACGTCGCTGGCATTCAAACCTAAGCTGCGTCCGGCTGCGTTTAATTCAATTTCCCACTGCGGCTTACCATTGGTATAGCTACTAGCAAGATCCACAACCCCCGATAGTGTCGCCATTTCGGCCATTAACGCTTCGCTTAAGGCAAGTGACTCAACGTTATTAGAGCCTTTTAACTCGATGGTTAATCCTGCGCCTCCTGATGGACCGCCTCCACGCTCGGCATCAAAGGTTAAGCTGCGAATACCGGGAATTTCTCCAATGGCTTCACGCCAACGACCCACCACCTCGTTCGCATCAATCGGCCGAACTTCGGTAGGGACCAAACGCGCTTCAATCTCAATACTCGAATCTGAGATATCCCCTTGCACACTAATCACTAAAGGTGTTCCTTCCGCTTCAATAGGGTCAGTCACTTCACGTAATTTTTGTTCCAAATAATGGCGCACGTCTTTCGCCTCACTAAAAGGTGCATTCGCCGCAAGCTCAACTTTCGCCACAACAAACTCACCTTCTAAGCGCGGGAACATACTGAATCCCATACGCCCACTCATAGGGTACGATAAAACGACAATAGCAACCGCCACCGATGCCGCTAATACTAAGCTCGGTGATTTAAGGCATTTTTTGAGTATTGGTTTATAAGTCAGATGAATAAAATTATGTAATTTCTTATCCGCAGGCTTTTGAATGGCATTCATAAAACGACCAAACCGACCCGGCTTACTTCTTTCTAACGACGCCAAGTGAGTCGGTAAAATGAATAACGCTTCAATCCACGAAATAAGAAAACAACAGATAACAACAATCGGAATCGCCAAGAATAATTTACCCATCATACCCGGCAGGGCTAATAGCGGTAAAAAGGCGACGACGTTGGTCAAAATAGCAAAGGCTAACGGCACAGAAACTTCTTTCGCACCAATGATCGCCGCATCTAAAAAGGGGATACCTTTTTGCATGTGTTCATAAATATTTTCACCGGCAATAATGGCATCATCCACCACAATACCCAGCGCAATAATAAAAGCGAACATAGAGATCATATTGATCGACACATCAAACAACGGCAGCAAGAGCAAAGAACCTAAGAACGCCGTAGGAATTCCCATTGTTACCCAAAAGGCTAAACGGTATTCCAAAAAGACACTGAGTAAGCAAAGCACCAGTATTAGCCCAATGGTGGCATTTTTTAATAACAACCCAACTCGCTGCTGATAGGTTTCACCGTCATCATCAACCACAATAATTTCAATACCCGCAGGTAAGTCCAGTCGGATTTGATCAAGCTTTTCATACATAGCCGTAACAACCGTGGTCGGTGTTTGATCTTCGGCTCGATAGATTTTTAATGAAATAGCGGATTGTTCATCATAAGTCACCGAGCGGTTAGAGTCAGAAAAACCATCTTTAATCGTTGCCACATCGGATAACTGCACAAGTATGCCTGAAGCATCATGGCGCAATATAATATCTCTAAAATCAGATGCCCAATAACGGCGGTCATTTAACGTGACCAGAATTTCTCCACCTTCTGTACGCACACTGCCTGCCGATTGCTCAATCGCGTTGCGACCAATGATGTTAGCCACTTCTGTCAAGCTGAGGTTAAAGCGCTGTAAATTAGCTTGGCTAATTTCTATATGAACTTCTTCGCTAGGGGTTCCTCGCAGTTCGATGGTCGAAATTTCATCAGCGGTTAATAACTGATCCTTAACTTCCTCGGACAGATGCTTAAGCTCTAATAAAGACACATCGCCATAAATCGCTAAGGTCGCCACATCAATCGAGCGACTCGCTAACTTAATAATCGGCTTTTCTGTTTCAAGCGGGAACGTTGTAATACGACTCACCGCTTGCTCAATATCTTGATAAGCCCGCTGCCGATCTACACCATTAATCAGTTCAAGTATTACCCGACCACTGCTGGCGCTCGCAACCGAGCTAACATCTTTAATGCCATCAAGCGCGGCGACTTCATTTTCAATCGGCAGAATAATCGCTTGTTCTATTTCCGCAGGCGTTGCCCCCGCATAAGCTACATCAACAATAACGGTATCGGCGTCATAGCTAGGAATGAATTCTTTTTTAATTGTCAGCGACATCAAAAAGCCACCAATAATCAATAACGCCATAAACAAGTTAGGCGCTACGCCATGGCGCGCCATCCAAGCAACGGGGCCACGATGCAAGCTAGGTTCTCGATTCATTATTTCTTCCCACGCTGAGTTGAGACTCGAACCGGTGTGCCTTCTGTCACCACGCCTAGATTACTATTTAATAAACTATCACCTGCCATAAAACCGCTTTCTATCCAGGTTTTATCACGGCTTTGATAAATAACCTTAGGGCTACGTTTAAACAATTTATTATCGTTCACGACCCATACCTTGCCATCGTCTTTAAGGTATTTATTTTCAATAACAAAGGCATTTTCAATCGTATCGGCAAATAATAAAACATCCACGTAGCTGCCAATTAATAAAGCGCTGCTATCGGGATTTTTAATAGAAATTAGAATTTTTGCTTGGCGATCTTTGGCATCAACCTCCACTAAGCTGTGCAGCACTTCGGCTTCGCGCTGATGGTTACCCGAAGTAATAACAACAGGCTTTGATCGATCTAGAATCAATAAAAACTGCTGTGGTACTTTTACCTGCAACCAAAACTCATCGGTCGACACCACATCAAACAACATACTACCGGAATTCACTTGGCTGCCATTATTAATGCTGCGGCTAATTATTTGCCCTTTAAAAGGCATACGAATATCAGTACGTTCAAGTTTCAATTTTGCCAAGGCCAAATTTACTTGAGCAGTTTTTAAACCCGCTTCAGCAGCGGCTATTTGAGGCTTTCTTAATACCAGTGCATTATTTTTAAGCTCTGTCTTTAATTGGCCTTTAGCTAAGTCGTATTCTTCTTTGGCTAATTGGGCCTGCCCTTTCTCTAAGTCTAAAGACGCTTGAGCCTGAATCACCGCGGCCTGCTGTTGCTGAACCTGTAATTGATAATCGTGTTGTTCAATGGAAGCCAGCCTTTGGTCTTCGGCCAAAATTGCGCCGGGCACAGCGTGCGTCTCAAGTTGTTCAATTCGTCCGGCGACTTGAGCACTGAGCTGAACTCTCTGCGCCGCAGACACTTCACCGCCGCCCTGCCACTGAGGACGTAACGTGACGCGTTTAAGTTCAAGAATTTCAACCAAGCGTACTTGTTTAACCTCTTCACCACGCTGAGGTTTAGGCGCCGTTTTATAAATGACTGCAGCGATAATTAAACCGATGAGTAATATAAACAGTAAAAGAAAAGCCTTTTTCAAGCCGCCGCTTCCTTCGTTATGGTTGCCTTCGTTATGGTTGCTATTAATGTTACTCATCTTCATCCCCACCCTCGATGACCTTGTCTATGCTAAATCGACCATGACTTAATGATGTTAATAGCTGTATCCGGTATTTTAATTGTTGGTAGTCGGCGGCGAGTACTTGTCGTTCAAGCTGCAACGTTTGTTGTTGGTTCGTTAATAACGACAAGAAGTCTCCGGCCCCATTACTGTAACGCTGAGTTAAATATTGCTGAGTTTTATTCGCTAACTGCAACTGCAATTCTAAGCTCTTGGATAATAAGAACTGTTGAGTTTCATTAATCAGTCCTTGCTCTATTTCTTGCATAGCAGTCAACATAACCTGCTGGTAGTTCGCCACGGCTTCTTCAACAACCGCTTGATTGCGACGCACTTCTGCTTGTAAGTTATCACCATCGATTAATGGCACCGCTAAGCCTGCAATCAAGTTAGTCATCCAGTTATTTAAAATATCGCTGGGCGTATCGACCGCACTGACATAAGACGCAGATAACGTAAATCTAGGATAACGATTAGACTGAGCGACATGTAAACCCGCCTGTGCGGCTAGGATTTGAGCATAGGCTTGCTTAACATCAGGGCGTTGATGCAAAGCCTCACTAGTGACTTGAGCAATGGGGTCTGTAAAACGTGGAATTTGGTAGGGCTCTGGCATCGTTTTAGCAGAAACTTGATCAACACTCACGGTACCGATCCATAGCGCGAGCTGCTGTTTATAAATGGCCAGTGCAGTTTCGCTACCGATGATGTCGCTATTAATCGATTCTAGCAGCTGTTCTTGCTGCCACATATCAGACGCATTGACCTTGCCTCTTAAGTAGCGCCCTCGAATCACCTCCAAAGCGTTTTTAATACGCGCTTGCTGCTGACCCAATAATAACAACTGCTGGCTTTCTTGAAGACTGCCATACCACGCCAATGCAACCTGACTCACCACGGTATTGGTTTGGATATTCTTAGCGGCACGACTGGCATTCAACTGCTGCAATGCTTGCTCGTCTAAACTGTCGATACGTCCCCAAAAATCCAGCTCATAACTGGCACTTAACCCCAATTGCCATTGGTCTTTGGTGGTGCCATCTTGCTGTAAACCATCTTGCCACTGGCGAGATTGTTGGGCCGTTAACTGAACATTTGGAGTTTTGCTACTGCCTGCTTGGTCCCAGCGGGATTGGCTTTGCTTAATGCGCGCGAGCGATGCTTGAAGGCTGTAGTTATTGGCCAGCGCTTGGTCGATTAGTCCGTTTAATTGCGGGTCTGAAAAATCACGCCACCACTTATCCACAACGTGCTTATTAGAGCCAGAATCCGACTCTGACCCTGGATCTGACTCTGACCCTGAGTCTAAACTTTCTATACCGGATATCGCGCTTGTCGCTGTAAACGCCGGGCTTAATGGAATGTCTTTCACGGCCTTTACAGCCGAAGATTGAGTACTGGCACAGGCACTCAATAAGAGTGAAAGGACTAGCGTAAAAGGGACAGGCATCTTTTTATTAATAATAATCATTCTCAACTTAAATTATGCAGTGACAATAACATCCGGAATAGCAACCAAGATACTTTTTACTCTATTTTAAACAGTATTTTTTACTGTTTTACTAAAATCTGAATTTTGCTGACGCTTATTGACATTTTTATCGAGTTTTATAGAAGCATTAGATTCAAATTTAAGCATAAGTTCAGATAAAATAACGTCAAAATACGGCCATAAAAAAAGGCCATACTCATATCCAGTATAGCCTTCTCATTTTTCATTCAAGTACTGAACGAATCAATAATAATAATTCAAGCTAACCAGCACATAATCATCGCGTTTAAAGGTATGACTTATATTTTCAACATCGTCTGACATTAAGATAAAGGCATCCACGTTGACCGTAAGACCAGCCCCAACTCGCGTTGCATATTCTAACACTAGGCTTTGGGTATTAGCATGATCTAAGTCTTGGCTTATACCGGCTAGTAGCTCACTCGACGCCGCATCATTAAACGCAAGTCGGCTGCCTAAGAAAATATCGTTTTGGCCATTGGCGATACTCGCATCTTGACGAGAATCATACTGATATTCAGCTAATACTCCCCAATCCCAGACCGTTTCGAACGGACCATAAAAGGTATATTCAAAGCCACCCGTCGCGGCGCTATAGTCTGTAATACCAAAGTCTGTTTGAGTTAATGCTCCAAGATCATCAAACTGGCTTTTTACAGAATCATCATAACTGCGATAAATGGCCTCTAATTTCCACAACCAAGAATCTAGTGTTGCTTGCAAATCAAAAGCTACCTGATTGATTTGCGCATAATAAGGGACCGCTTCCGTAAAGGTATTATTAAGGGTAAAAATAGGATCTCGGCTAGTACCGTTGAACCACGATACACCTAGATCATAGTCATCAATGGTATGATTCCAACGCAACGCATAATCGACATGGGCATCTTCTTCTGCCGCTTGGTATTGCGCAGTATTAGAGTCGATAGGTAAAGATGCCCTAAAGCGCCCATCTTCTCCAGGGAATGTACGCTCGCGGAAACCCGGTAAAATAAAGCCCGTTACCGTACCCCAATCTCGAATGGCCGTTAACTTAATCATTGGCTGGCCGAGTTTATCTTCACCATCTGGCGCTTCTACAAAATCAGTCTGGTTAACAATATCCACCAAATGCTGTGATTCAGTAACGCCCCAATAGACCTTTGAGATACCCGCCGTTATTTCCCAATCATCACCATAGCTCATCCACGAAAGTTCGCGAATATCCATATGTGTGCGTTCTTCGTCGGCACTATCAATACGCCCATACGGTTTAAACACAATCGTATGTTCACCCTCGGCCAACGACCAAACCATTTCGGGTTCTGCGGTCAAACCGATTTGACGATCCGCTTGCTCACTGCTTGCGGTATTGAACTGGCCTTTTTCAAAGTGCTCACGCCATTCAAGCCCAACATAACCACTGATTTCAAACTCTGCCGCGTGCGCTACGTTCGCAGCCAGTAGCGCACTCATCATTAAATACTTTTTATTCATGACTCACCCATTAAAAATCCTATACACTTTTATTGAATAGATCGGCACTATTCATAATATTAACGTGCACGTTTTAAGGTCGCTTTATTAAAGTCAGAATCTTTGAGGCCGGTCTTAAACTCTAGAGTCAGAGTATTCAATTCCGTACTCTTTTTGGTTTGATGATTAACCATATCCATCTTCATCGGACGCCAGTACTTATCTAAATACAGTTTATGATCTGACAAGGTTAAGGTTTTTAATAATGATTTTTTGCGGTCATAAAAGTCGACTTTCTGTCCACGAAAGTGCTCTTTATCGACCCAGGCAACTTGGCGGGTATAGCCTGAGTTTTTATCCGTTGGAATTTGTTCAACTTTATAGCATTCGATGCCATTAACCGTTTCTTCGGCCAACAACTTGAACGAGTACTTACCAATCTCGAACGAACTCAAATCTTCATAGGCAAATTCACTGCCCATAAAAGGACCGGATTTGTTACGCGAAGAAATACGCTTAACACGTTTTAAGGCAGGTAAATACAGCCATTGATCATCAGACTTATCAACGTGAGAGAAGTTTAAAAACGCCGTTCCTTTCACATCTTTTGGTTTATCAAAAATGGTTAAGCCTTTATCACCATCATCGCTCACTTCTAACGATTGCATACGCATTTCACGAATACTTTCTTCACCCTGAGAATTACGTAACGTCATAACCACGCTAGAAGCCGAGTCACCCCAGCCAATATCACGAGACTTACGTTCTTTCGCAATGGCCAAGCCTTGCTCTTCTGGCGACAAGCCAGCAAGGTTAAGCTCTGCCTGAACATTGATACCCGACATTAATGCAACGGCCGTTGCCATTGATGCGGTTAGTTTTGTTAATGCATTCATAAGATAACTCCTACTTTTATATTTATTATCGTTTTTTTATTTAATATCGTTTTTATTTAACGCTTTTTTGAGAACAAGAACTTCATCCTGATCATCCTTATCGGTAAGCAGTAAAAAAGCCGGCAAAAATAAGAAATCAACAACCAAGGCAACAAAGATAATAATTGCTGTGGCCATTCCCATATCGGCATTCAATCTAAAGGCCGAGAAGGTTAATAACGAGAAGCCTGTGCACAATACTAAGGTCGTAATGGTCATGGCTCTGCCAACGCTTGAGAAGGCATAACGTATTGCCTGCTCTGTATTTTTTCCGTCATTACGAGCGCGTTGATATTTACTTAAGAAGTGTACGGTATCATCAACAATAATACCGAGTGTCATTGAGACAACAACCGATAATCCAAGGTTTATTTCACCCGATATTAATGCCCAAATACCAAAACCCACTGCAGCTGGGCCTATATTAGGAATTAAGCTAATCATCCCTAAGCGGAACGAACGCAAGGCAACAATCAGCAACGCCGAAATCAAGAACATCGCTAACGTCATACTGATAATCATGCTGTCCATATTGGTCTCTCCAATATGAGCAAACATCAGTCCCGAGCTCGATGCCGTGATACGAACATGGGGCGCATGCGAAGCAAACCAGGTCATCGCTCGCTCTTCTAGAGCCACATATTCTTTACTGCCCAAGTTTTCTAAGGTACTGACAATACGAGTAGATTATTTGTCGATATTGAGCTGATTAGTAAGGTCTAGGCCATACGGTAAAGACATTTCATACATCAATAAGTATTGAGCAATGAGCTCTCGCTCTTTAGGCAAACGATAAAAGTTTTCATCATCACCATTCATGCTTTTATTCAGGCGTTTTATAGTATCGGAGATTGTATCCACATGATCTGTTTCTGGCTGATCACGCAACCAATCACTAAAGTCAGATATGACTTGTACAAACTCTGGGTTATTAATACCTTCTGCTTCGCCACTGTATAAAGCCCAGTTAATAATGGTCATGCCTGAAATGGTTTCCTCTTGCTTATCAACCGACTGACGAAAATCTGTTGAGGGCGCAAAGTACTTAGTCGACTCATCATTAATTTTGTTGAGCGGCACTAAGCAGGCAAAAAACAGCATCACACCGGCACTGACTGGTAATATGGCTTTGTTATGTTTAATTACCCAATCGGCTAATTTTTCCATGCCGTCTTTATTCTCAGAGGCAGGCTTAACTTTCATCGGAATAACCACCAGTAAGGCGGGTAATAACGTCACTGATAATAAGAAGGCCACCATCACCCCAATGGCACTCAACTCACCAAAATCTGAGAGCACTGGCGATTTGGAAAACATTAAGGTTAAAAAACCAATCGCAGTGGTCGCGCTGGTAATAAAGACCGGCATAAGATTTAAATCCATCGCAAAGGCAACCGCTTCTTCACGCGACTTACCTTCGCGCATTGCAAATTGCGCTGACGCCACTAGGTGCACACAGTCGGCTACGGCTAATGTCATTACCACAATCGGTACATTAATAGTGCCTGTCGATAAGAAATAGCTAAGCCAACCACCAGCGCCCATCGTCGCGGTAATGCTAAAAAAGATAACGACTAGGGTCATTAACATGCCAGTGATACTGCGCAATAGAGCCGTGAGCATTAAGATAATCAGCAAAAACATACTCGGCACTAGCGTGAGCATGTCTTTTTGACCTTCCGTCGCAAAGCTGTAATTTAATAAAATTACACCGGTATGATAAAACTCTGCATTAGGATATCGCTCGGCATAGCGATCTGTCATGGCCTTCACATATTCTGTGACTTCAATAATTTCTGAGGTTCGGTTTTCTTTATCGGGCAGTTGAATCGTGATATTCACCACTGCTGCTTTACCATCTGGCGATACCAGTCGATTCACTAAAGCAGGCTCGGTGGTCGAAACGTCTTTGGTTAACTGAATGGACTCCGCATTAATCGTGTTGACCTCTAAGATTAAATCTTCAACAATCAGGTCATCGTCTTCTGCACGGGTATGTTGATAATTAGTAATAGAATTGACTCGGCTCGAAAACGGCGTTTGCCATGCTTCATCGGTTAATTCTTTTATCAAAGTCATCATAGGCTCCGTAAAAACCGTGCCTTCTTTTGGCACAATTATTAACGCAGCGTTGTCATTATTATTAAATAAGCGCTGCATTTCTTCATGAGCAACTAACTGAGGAAAGTCTTTATCGAAAAAGACTTTATAATCGGCGCGAAAGTATAAGTTTTTACCGCCATAAGAGACCGCAGCGACAATGGCTACGACCATTAATATAATAATCCAGGGATGGCGAATAATGCTATTAAGCCAAGCCTGTCTAAGTCCTTTTTTTGCTATGGGCTGATCCATATTGAATCCTTAAAGTTATTATTTTTATTGTTTATAAGTTTTACATCTTTCATTTAAGTACTACGGTTACTACCGCTGCGGTTTTTCTCTTTTTTAAATGTATTTTCAATGTGCTTTTTAGAAGCTGCTAGAGGTCGTCTTAGATCTAATCTAATAACAAAAGCTGCGCGACTTCTTTGGCAAAAATCTCTTTTTCTACTCGCTGCCAGGTTTTCTGGTAATTCCAATCTTTTGATAACGGCTTCCAGTTCATACCGTCCATCAAAATACTGATGTTTTGCAGCACGAGCGTATTGGAATTCAAGCGATTCACCAATTGAGATTCTGGCGCAGTCATCACAAGCATATTAGTACCAAACGACATCGCCCAATTAGAGAAATACAGCGTTTCAATCGATAGATGAGAAGGCAGCTCTAAATCACCATTGGTAATCGCGCTACGAAACATCTGGTCGCTAAATTTGTTAATCGTATCTTCATGAGAATCTAAAATTGCCAATTTTTCAGGCAAAACTTTCTCGCGCATTCCCGGTGCTTTACTGCTCAATACCGCCATAAATAAGGTAGGCTCAAGACGCGCATACAACTGATAGGCATAGTGAATGGCAACGGCTTTTTCTCGTAAGCTGCCATCAAACACAATAGCGCGATAAAACAGCTCCATAATCGACCCCACCGCACGAATGCTTAAGCTTAATAAGCAGTCTTCTTTGCTCGTGAAATGATTATAAATAGTGCCCTTTGAATATTTCGATTTAGCCGTTAGTTTCTCTAGACTCAGTGCGGCAAAGCCTTCTTCATTAATAATAGAGATCGCCAAATCAAGCAGCTCTTGTTCGCGGTCGGCTTTTTTCTGCTCGCTTTTAGATAAGCTCATTCACTTTGGCCCTACTTCAATGCTCAATTTTCTATTCACTCTACTGCTCAGCTTTCTCTAAAATCACAAATTATGACGATTCGTCAAATTTGACGAATCGTCATAATGCAGCTTTTCGAAGGATTTAGCAAATACGTTTTAGAAGTAATTTAAGGTGAGCAGTGGATTGATATCCGATAAAAGAAAAAAGCCTGAGCCCTCACCGTTCAATGTACCCATAGAGAGTGCATTGAACGGTAAGAAGTCAGGCTTTATGTGACAGGCTTAAGAGAAGTACAACCTACCAGTGAATACCTCTCATAACGGCTGCGAATGCGACTTGCTCAGAAGAAACCTTCTGCTTTTTAGCAGGCTCACCTTCAACTTTGGGTGGTGAGTCTGGGAACATACGATACCCAGTGTTCATTACGATCTCGCCCACTTTAGGAACAACCGCGTGCAATACCTGTGCAAACGTTCCAAGACGAGTAGCAATACGCTTAGGTCGCTTAATAATTGCGGTTGCTACCAAGTCTGCGGCTTCTTCCGGAGATAGTGTCGGTACAGAATCGTAGATCTTAGTCGGTGCAATCATGGGTGTTTTCACTAACGGCATATTAATGGTCGTGAACTTAACGTTCTGATCTGACCACTCAGCAGCCGCACATCGGCTGAATGAATCCAGTGCCGATTTAGACGCAACATAAGCCGAGAAACGCGGTGCGTTAGTCAGTACGCCAATCGATGAAATATTAATAACATGCCCACTTTTGCGCTCTAGCATTGAAGGCGTGAAGCCCATAATCAAACGCACAGAACCAAAATAGTTCAACTGCATCGTACGCTCAAAATCATGGAAGCGATCAAACGATAGCGACAATGAACGACGAATAGAACGACCGGCGTTATTCACCAGTACATCGACATGGCCATGGTCAGCCAATACCGCTTTAACAAAGCGATCACAGTCATCCATGTCAGAGAAATCACACTGATAAGCGTGAACATTGCCACCTTTAGCTTTCAAAGACTCGGTCACTTCATCCAGCGTCTCTTGAGTACGAGCGCCGATCACTAAAATAGCACCCGCTTCGGCTAGCTTCTCTGCGGTTGCCAAACCAATACCCGAAGTAGCACCGGTAATCACACAGACTTTACCTTCAACGCGGCCTTTCAGAGTATGGTCTTTGAACAAATCAGGATCTAAATGACGCTCCCAATAATCCCAAATCGCCGGCGCATAACTTTCAAGGCGAGGCACTTCGATACCTGTTCCCTGTAGCACGCGCTCAGTTTCACGAGAATCAAAGCGTGTTGGATAGTTGATGAAAGACATCACTGAGCGTGGAATACCCATGTCATCCAAAATAGCACTCACCAAGCGTTTCACCGGTGGTAGATTTTTCAGGCTCTGACGAATAAACGGCGGGATAAATCCGAACATGCGAGAATCAATGCGCATGCCCATCTTAGGCGCATGGCCCGCTTCGCTGTAAATATTTAAAACTTCACCGACTTTATAAGGATCAGAATCGACAAGGTGGAAACACTTACCGTCTTCGCCATCAGCGTGTGCAATGTGATCCATCGCATTAACAATATAGTCCACAGGAACAATATTTAAACGGCCGCCTTCAATACCAATCGTTGGAAACCACTGTGGCAATGAACGACGAATTTTCTGAATCATTTTGAAGAAATAATATGGACCATCAATCTTGTCCATCACGCCTGTTTCAGAATGACCAATCACCATACCAGGGCGGTAAATGCGATAAGGCACTTTACATTCTTCACGAACGACTTTTTCAGATTCATGTTTGGTCATCAGGTACGGATGATCTAGCTTGCCCGCTTCCTCAAACATATCTTCACGGAAAATACCCTTAAACAAACCGGCTGCTGCAATCGATGAAACATGGTGGAAGTGTTTCGCGCCCATAATATCGGCGGTATTTATTGCGGCTCGAGTGCCATCAATATTGGTCGCTTGCTGGGCCTCTTCATCGGCACTCATATCATAGACAGCCGCTAGATGAAAAAAGTGATCAACCTTTCCCGTTAGCGCTTCTAGAGTTTTAGCATCGATGCCGAGATTGTCACTGGTGAGATCACCCACTACAGCCTTCAATCGGGTCTCATCCACGCCCCAATTTTCTCTGATTGCATCCAGTTTGTACTTAGATTGTTCACGTACCAGCAGGTGCACAGTACCACCGCGCGCTAAAAGTTTTCCTACTAAAAAGCGGCCAATAAATCCGGTACCACCCGTCAAAAAATATTCCATCAATAACTACCTTGTATGTCGTTGCTTTGTGTTTTTACTTTTTTTTATTGTTGTTCTACCAGCCTAACGTGGCCAAATCCTTTAAACAGTTCTGTCATTCTAAAGTAGTACGTTCATGCAATGTTCTACCTTAAAAATTTAATCCGTGATCTGCGATTCGGGCTATCATAACCCTGTCATTTTAAAAAGAAAGTCCCATAGAAAACTTTATTAATAATGTTATTTTTATCGATAATACTATTTTTTATTTAGTACAAATACTCTAAAAAAAAAGGCGGCTATGTTTCCATAGCCGCCTTTTTTCGCGAAAAAAATCTTCAACGATTTACATTCCTTTAACCGCGTAGATACCTTCGGCATTACGCCAGTAACCGCGGTAATCCATACCAAACCCAAACAAGAAGCGGTCTTCAACATCTAAGCCATAAAAATCTACTTCTAAATTTGTATTTTTACGCTCATGAACCTTATTGATCATTACCGCAGTAACAACTTCTTTAGCGCCCTGAGCTTTACACGCCTCAACCACTTCCGCCAAGGTATTCCCTTCATCAAAAATATCATCAAGAATCAGAACGGTACGACCATCCATTGGGCAAGATGGAAGCGCTTGCCATTGTAGCTCGGCTTGGCCTTCGGTTTCGCCACGATAACGAGTCGCGTGCATGTAGCCAACTTCTAATGGAAATTTCAATAATGGAAGAAGCTGACCTGCAAAGATAAGACCGCCATTCATGATCGAGTATACAACCGGCATGCTAGTAGATAGACGCTCGGTGATATCAACGGCCATTTGATCCAAAGCGACCTCAATTTCATCCTTTGATTTCAAAAGATCAGCATCCGCCATTATTTGGTTTAACTGGTCAAGAGTAAGAGATTCGCTCATTGAGAAGGCTTCCTAATCGATTATTATAAGTGACTAGTATGATACCATTTCTAATTTTTTAGCCAAACACTTTAACCAAATAGGAATTTCCTAGGTGACTGTTTTAGATTCGATCCGCATTGTGCTCGTGCAAACCTACCATCCTGGCAACATCGGTGCGATTGCCCGCGCGATGAAAACCATGGGACTCAAGGAATTATACCTTGTTGATCCAACCGACTACCCTGCCGAAGAAGCCAGTAATCGTGCGGCTGGCGCCCTAGATGTACTGGATAATGCAACGGTTGTTCAAACCCTGTCAGAAGCCATCGCCGACTGTACCCAAGTCTTCGCCACCAGCGCGCGTAAGCGAAACTATACACGTCCACAAGTGACCGCCGAAGAAGCCGCTGGTTGGATACAAGAGAACCCCAAAGAGAAAATCGCTATCGTTTTTGGCCGCGAACGCATGGGGTTAAGCAACGAACAGCTCGGTATGTGCCAGCAGCTGCTCTATATTCCAGGGAATCCGGAATACGATGTATTAAATATTGGCTCGGCTGCTCAGATAGTCAGCTACGAATTATTCAAAAAATTCGGATTGCACCGCGATGAACTCATCGATTCTAATAGCGAAAGCGAAGCGTTTGCTAGCCAGCTCGATATGGACCGTTTTTATCAGCATTTAGAAGGCACACTGTCCGATACGGGCTTCTTAGTGAAGAATCACCCAGGTGAAGCAATGCAACGTTTACAGCAAATGTTCGCCCGTGCTCAACCCAATGCTAAAGAATTGCGTATGCTACGAGGCATATTAGGCTCGGTAGATAAGCTAACCGATAAATCATGATATAATCGCCAACATTCTAAATGACCAAAATTTCTAACCTTTTTTATCGAGAATCTTCCTCATGACCGTAAAACTGACGCCTACTTTAGAACTGGCCTTTGACCTAATGCAACGCCGTTCGGTAACCCCTATCGACGCCGGCTGTCAGCAAATGATGATGGATCGCCTTGGCGCGGTAGGCTTCAAGCACGAAGAAATGCGTTTCGAAGATACCGACAACTTATGGTCTCGTCGTGGCACTGAAGGTCCGTTAGTCTGCTTCGCCGGTCATACCGACGTTGTTCCAACAGGCCCTGAAGGTAACTGGACTTACCCTCCGTTTGAACCACAAATTCACGACGGCCTATTATATGGCCGTGGCGCAGCCGACATGAAAGGCTCAATCGCCGCATTCATGATCGCGACTGAAAACTTCGTTAAAGCACACCCAGATCATAAAGGCTCTATCGCCTATTTAATTACCAGCGATGAAGAAGGCCCAGCCAAGCACGGCACGGTTAAAGTAATCGAAACGTTACAGGCCCGTGGCGAACACATCGACATGTGCATTGTTGGCGAACCTTCAAGCACTACCGATACTGGCGATACCATCAAAAATGGCCGTCGTGGCTCGTTAGGTTGTGTATTAACGGTGAAAGGCATTCAAGGTCACGTAGCTTATCCACAGTTAGCGCGTAACCCTATTCATGACGTAGCCCCAGCATTAGCTGAATTGTCAGCTGAAAAATGGGATAACGGTAACGACTTCTTCCCAGCGACCAGTTTTCAGATTTCAAACATCAACTCAGGCACTGGCGCGACCAACGTGATTCCGGGTGATTGCGAAGTAGTATTTAACTTCCGCTTCTCGACTGAGCTAACCGCTGACATTCTTAAAGAACGCACCGAAGCGATTTTAAAGAAGCACAACATCGACTACGACATCGATTGGAACCTAAGTGGCCAGCCTTTCTTAACCTCTACAGGCCCATTGGTTGATGCAACGGTAGAAGCAATTAAAAATGTAACCGGTATCGATACTGAGTTATCAACCGCCGGTGGAACCTCTGATGGTCGTTTTATCGCACCAACAGGTTCACAAGTGATTGAGCTTGGCCCACGCAACGCAACGATTCATAAAGTAGACGAATGTGTTGAAGCAGAAGATTTGAATATTCTGACCAATATTTATCAGCGTATTTTAGAAAACTTATTATTGGATTAATCTCTATAAAAGTAATAATTAAGATTTAGCTAAATTAGACAACGATTCATTCTTGGGTATTTATTCCGCAAAACGGCGTAAATACGTCCATGTAGCCTTAACTAAAACATCCCTGTTTTAGATATTTGCTACACAAACACCCAAGAATGAATCTTTTCTCTTTGTGTTAAATTTTTCCTAAATCACAACCTTCATTTTAATTAGTTGTAAAATCAAATGACTGCATCAATTTTATTATGCCCAGTATGTAAGGAAAGCCTACAAGCAAACGAGAGCAATAAGAGTTTGAGCTGTGTGAATAATCACAGCTTCGACCGTGCACGCCAAGGCTATTTAAACCTGCTACTCGCGCACAAGAAAAAGTCAAAGAATCCTGGAGATAGCCAAGAAATGGTGATCGCTCGCCAAGCATTCTTGAATTCTGACTTTTACCAACCAATCTCTGATAGCTTAAATAAAATTGTTAGCGACATTGTTTTAAAATTACAAGAAACGCGAGTAGAAACACACACAGAAGAAAGCCCATATCAGGTGCTCGATATCGGTTGTGGTGAAGGCTATTACAGCCAACGCTTACACAACAATTTAAGCGAACAACAAATCGAGCATAAACTGTTTGGTTTAGACATATCAAAAGACGCCGTCATTGCTGCAGCAAAACGTGCTAAATCTGAAGCACTACTTGCTTCAAAACCCATGGACAGCGAATGGTTAGTGGCCTCGGCAATCGACATTCCACTGCAAGCACATAGCATCGATATCGCCACCTGTTTATTTACGCGTTTAATGCCAGAGAGCTATCACAAAGTTATTAAGCAAGATGGATTTTTCATCTGTGTTAATACCGGTGAAAAGCACTTAATTGAACTGCGTGAAAAACTGTATGAAGAAATCACCAAAGCCGAATTCGATCCAGTAAAAAACATGGGCGAAGATTTTGAGCTGGTTGATCATCAGCAAGTAAGCTACCAAAATACCCTCAGTAGCCAGCAACAGATTCAAGACCTGCTCTTAATGACGCCGCACAACTGGCGCACGAAAGCCGATAAAAAAGAATCATTAGCCAGTTTAGAAGCATTAACGGTCACCATTGATGCTCAGATTCACGTCTTTAAAGCCAAAGTAAAAGCGCCGGTAGAAGTTGGTGAGATTGAGGAAAGTGCGGAAGAAGTTATTACCGAAGCAAAACCTACAACATCAGGCACAATAAACCCATGGGCTAAATCAACCGTAGAGGCTGAACCTGTATCTGAAATAGTTCCTGAAATGCCTGCTCAAACTCCAGCCGAACTTCCTGTTGAAGCGGCGATTGAAATGCCTGTAGAAGCACCTGTTGAAATAGAAGAAAAAGACGATACGAAAGAAATACCCAGTGGAAAAGTTAACCCTTGGGCTAAAAGCTAAAGCAGTTAACCACCAAGGCACAATGAGCTTCGCGTCACCGAGGAAATAAGTGCAGGGCATACCGGAAAGAAGATTCTTTCTCCATATGCTCGATACCTCGGTGGTCCGTTCTTTTGAATACGTTTTGAATACTAGATTTAACACTCGTTTGAACATAGACATGCAAAGTACTGGTCTCCCCACCAGGACTCGAACCTGGAGCTAAGCCTTAGGAGGGCCCTGTTTTATCCAGTTAAACTATGGGGAGACATCTCTATAGAGGCGCCTATCTTATTACGTCCCTTTAGCCAATACCAGCCCCATATTTGAACTTATCCGCGCTTCTTTATTCTAAATACGTTATCGTTGATTCATTATTTCATTTTTTATATTTATTGGTTTGTTTATTCCATGAGAGATACAAAGCCTTTATTAATGGTATCTAACTTCCCGCCATTAACGCGCGCAAAACTAGAAATCCTGCAAATTAACTTAGGTTATACCTGCAACCTTAGTTGCACCCACTGCCATGTAAATGCAGGGCCTAAGCGTACCGAGCAGATGGATAAAGCCAATATCGATTTAGTGATTGAAATCTTAAAGCAACACCAGGTATCCACATTAGATTTAACCGGTGGTGCGCCAGAGATGATGCCGCACTTTCGCTATTTGGTTAAAGCCGCGCGCGAGCTGGGCGTAACCGTGATTGATCGCTGTAACCTAACGATTCTGAATGAACCCGGACAAGAAGACCTTGCTCAATTTTTAGCCGACCATCAAGTCGAGGTCGTTGCTTCACTCCCCTGCTATAGCGAACAAAATGTCGACGCCCAGCGAGGCAAAGGGGTATTTGAATCCAGTATTGAAGGCTTACACAAGCTGAATAAACTCGGCTATGGTATGGAAGGTTCTAGCTTATCTCTTAACCTTGTTTATAACCCTGGCGGTGCGTTTTTGCCCCCTGGCCAAGTTGAGTTAGAGGCTTCTTATAAAGAGAAACTTGGCAATGAACACGACATTCATTTTAATAATTTATTCACCATTACTAATATGCCGATCTCACGATTTGGAGCCGTATTATTAGCTCAGGGTGAATTTTATGATTACATGAACTTGCTCAAAGACAGTTACTCCCCAGCAAACTTAGCCGGCGTGATGTGCTTGAATACCGTGAGTGTAGACTGGTTAGGCAATCTTTATGATTGTGATTTTAATCAGATGTTAGAAATCCCAATATCAGCTCACCTAAGCCACACTCAATTACAAGATCAAGCACAAGATCAAGCACAAGAGACAAAAACAAAAACAAAGACGACCGAACACCGCTATCATCTTCGTGATTTATTAACCTCTGATCTAAATGGCTTCCCCATTAAAGTAGCAGACCATTGTTATGGCTGCACAGCAGGCCAAGGCAGCAGCTGTGGCGGCGCTTTAGATGACTGATCGACCAAATCATAAGGCAGCGCCTCTTAATACGCTAGGCATCGTTGTGCCAGTGTATAACGAAGGGGATGCACTGCTGCCTTGGTTAAAAGAAGTGGCGAGTTACCTAAAAAAAGGCGATCAACTCGTGATTGTGGATGCCAGCGATTCGAGCACCAAAAACAATGCGCTAAAAAGCACCATCGAATCTTATGACCAACTTCACTATTTAACCTCTGAAAAAGGCCGCGCCTTACAAATGAATGCCGGCGCAGCATTTTTGTGTAAGCCCTTAGATGAAAAATTCAGACCAGATTTATTATGGTTTTTACACAGCGACAGTGGCTTATCAAGCGATCACCTACACTATTTACGCGCCTTAAAACCAACCTCAATGTGGGGACGTTTTGATGTACGATTAAGTCCAAACATTTTCCCTTTTGCTATTATCTCAGCCTTTATCAATACACGATCTCGACTTACTCAAGTGATGACGGGAGATCAGGGTATTTTTATTCGTACCGATATTTTTAAACGCATCAAAGGTTATGCAGAAATTCCATTAATGGAAGATGTAGAAATCTCGAAACGGCTTAGAAAATTAGCAAAAGCCGATTGTGATGGGCCGATTATAAAAACCAGTGCACGGCGCTGGCAACAATACGGTTGGTTAAAAACAGTTCTGCTTATGTGGCAGTTAAGATTATTGTATTGGCTGGGCATATCGCCCGACACGTTAGTAAAAAAATATTATGGAAAATAAAGCGATCGAATGGATTGTATTATCCAAGGCGCCTATTCCCGGTTTGGTTAAAACACGCTTAATTCCTGAATTAGGTGAACACAATGCCTGTGATATCTATGGTCAACTACTCACTCGCTTAGAGAATACATTGCGAGAACTGAGGTCGACTAAAAAAACCCACATTGCATTATGGATAGCAGGAGACTGTGAGCATGAAGCCTTCAGGTCGTGGGCAGACATCGCGACCGTTTATAAACAACCAGCGCCAGATGACGTATCTAGCATTGATTTAGGCGACATTGGTTTAGGCGTGCGAATGGCTATCGCAGTAAAATCTGCATTATCTCGTGGCCGCATTCCGATTTTGGTTGGGGTAGATGTCCCTAATTTAGATACACCTTACTTAAGCGATTGCCTACAGCAATTAGAGAGTCATGATTTGGTAATCAGCCCGGCAGAAGACGGTGGTTATGGACTACTAGGTATGAAACAGTTTTATACTGAACTGTTTGAAAATAAACTCTGGGGAACTGATTCGGTATTTGCCGAAACTCAGCGTGATATACAAAGTTTAGAGATATCAGCTAAATACCTTCCGCAAGTTTGGGATGTGGATGAGCCTGAGGATGTTGCGCGCTGGCTTACTGAGAAATAAGCCAAGGAAGCACATACAATATGCCGCGATACTTATTTCATATTCAATAAGATTCTCATGCCCTCCGCTCATCTGTTATTATCTCATCTATTAGTATCGTATTTATATCACTCACTAAAATGTGGGTCGCGGCTTTAGCCCGACATTGTTGCTCCAACCTTACACCACTTCTTACGAGACTTTGACTGCCGCTTTATTTTTCCGGCTTTTATCAGCTTATTGATCGCTTTGGTAAACTCTGGCTTAGATAGCCCCAATGCTATCTGCACATCGTATGGCTTAGAAGGTTGAGCAAAGCACTCCAATATCGAACTCTCCATACTCTGATTTTCAGCACCCTTTTTAGCGCACTTCTTATGAGTATTTTTCTTACCTGTATTCGCTTTACTAGCACTGTTTGATTTCGCCTTTTTGTTTGCTACAGGATACGAAGAGAACGCCTTAATGCCTGCTAACGAACATTGAGAATCAAGTGCCTTCAATAAGTCCTGATCTTTTGAGCAAAAAATAAAATTAATAGCGCCTTTTTCCTTATCTGACAACAGAGAAATTAACCTTGCTAAATGACCAACCATATAAAAATCAGCTTGATTCTTGCCTACGGGATACCCAGTAACACTAATATAAAAACGTTTCTCACATTCTGCTTGAATGCTCTCGTTATTACTAAATACAAAGACCTTATCTAAAACCGAAATATTTTTTCCTGTTAAAAAATCAATACCAACATTTTCGGCATCTACGTAATATATTTTCACAAAACTCCCTCAATCGCAGCAACGATCCTATAAACCTATGAACAACGGTTACTCCAGCGACTTATTAATTTATTATAGATCAATTACTTTTAAATAAGAGGAGCCACACAGAATAAACAATATCCGTGTAGCCCCAATAGCTTTAGCCATTTAGCCTAATAAATAGTTATCTAGCATTCTTAGTAAGATGCCAACCATCGGCATACCCACATTGATACGCAAACAACTTCTTGCCCTGCTCTTGAGCAATTATTTTGGCTCTTTGTACAGCTTCCGGTTTGTTTCGATAGAGTGCCTTTGCTTTTCCATTGCCACCGACGCAATGAAGACATTTTGAGCTGGGGGTTTTACGATCTTTAGGAGATAAGTGCCACTTATCACAAACATCGCATTGATACGGCTCCATATCTTTCTCAAACATCATGCGGGCATAATTAGCTGAATCTTCAGCTTCAACTTCTGAATCGTATTCAGTTAAAGGTTGGCCTGTTTGCTTACCAAAACATGTTGAACTTTTCATAATTAAACCCCTTATTTACACGCACCAGATGAACGACAAGCACACTCACTAGGAACATGGCAGGCATGATCTTGGCAACGAGAAGCCACCTCGCCTAACGGTGAAGAGCCAGGGTAGGCACCAAAGTGTTCTTCATACAGCGCTTGGGTTTCTTTAAAAGCAGATTGAAGATTGCGGTAATCTTCTTTGCCATAAATACCAAAATACGGGAAATGGTCGATGAACTTACCAAACACCTTATCGCAATCTTCACGATACGCCTTAGTGTCCAAGATGTGGGCATGCCATATTTTATCCACCAGTTTGCTAGGCACTAGAGCAATACCGGGATAACACAGCTTAAGACTTAAAAAGCGACGGTATTCTTGCTCGCCTAAAGCCCACTCATGCGCTGTCATCTCAGCCTCATTACTGGCCGTATATTTATGGCGTAGGCGCGTGAAGTCTAAAGCGGCTACCGCTGGCTCTAGGCCTTTACCTGCAAACAAGGCCGTAACCGACGGTAGGTTATGTGAAACTAACTGGGTAGGTATATTATGTGACATCAAACTAACTCCTCTATTAATGGGAAAGCTAGTCTGATTTAGTGGAATCCACTAAAAAGGGTTTTCTGAGTTATTTCAAAAAAATCATCGTTTGAAGATATCCAACATATTATCGAACGCTTTGGCGTCGTTATAGCGGCTTTCAATCATGCTTTTGTATTTAGCAGCCGTTCCTGTGACCTCATTAAGCGTCTGAGCAATATCATAAGCACGCTCTAACTCTTGCGCATCATCAGAAAAATAACAATCCATCATGATCATCACATCTTTAGCACACGCACCTTCATGATTTAAGGCAAATACAACGCTCATTTCCTTCAATTGAGGAAGTTCAATAAAGGGATTACTCAATTTTTGATCATTAAAAGCAAAGTCAGTCTGCAATTCACCAAGAAAGCGCTTGAGTGCCTCAAAATCAAATTGCACACCAGCGACTTCTGTACGATTACCAATCGCTTCGATTAAATACTGAACCTGATCTTTACGTTTTTTTGGTTTTTCCACAATACCTTTGATGCTCGCAGGCTTTGGAAAAAAACCTTGTAAGATGATCACATTATGTAAAAAGTCGAACTGATCTACCGTATAAGCTCGTTTATCATTCCCCCCTATTGGTGATGGAATACGCTTAGGCCTTAAAACACCTTTACCATCTTCTTTACCTTCCAAAGTAGCAATACTGTCTTTTAACTTTTTATAATGGCTCAGTTCTATATTGAAAAGCTTTCTCATTACCTCTGAAATAGAGTATTCCATATTAACGGCCGCAAGCGGCTGAGAGTAACTTACTCAAACTACGATAGCGATCCATAAAAGGCTCTTGTGCCGAAATAAAGCTTGCTTGATCATACCAATCATAAGACAAACAGCCCGAACGTCTCCCACGGGTTTCAAGTATTCCTTTACAGTAACCAGCGCCAAAAGAATCTGCGTTCGATGCCATTTTATCGGCTAAAAATGCTTTTTCAGTACGATTGTCATAGATTTTAACCAATGAACTACAGCCTTTTACAAATAGCTCTTCTTCTGCATTAAGGGAATAAGAATTAACAGAAAAAGACACCAAGCTCATTATTATTAGTGACTTAAAATTTAACTTCATTTTCATTTCCCTTTGTTGATTCTGCTGATTCATACTCATTATTCTTAACTTGCACTGTTTCTGAGCTCTTTAATTCTGAACTATTTAATTCTGAGCCATTTAATTCTGAGCTATTTAATTCTGAATCAACCCTCCCTGAATCATTGGTTTTTACTTCTGTGGTTTCTAAAATTGTATTATTTTTCTCAATATTATTTTTCTCAATAGGTACTGAGAAGTAAAAAATAAAAATCCAAAACGCCATTGAAGTAAGATCTATTAAATAATCAGCGGTAAAAAATGTTCTCATAAACCTATCCAATGACTCGCCTTCTGCGTAAACGCCAATAAATGCTAACGCACTTATAGCCAATAGAAAAACATTAACAATACCTGCATTAATAAACGTTTTAGCCATTGTTACAAAAAAAGATTGCGAATTTTTCTTCGTATACTTCCAATGACGCCAAATTAAACCTGCGATAACAACAAAGAAGAAAAATTCAACGGTCGACACATCAGACAAACCCGCATTATTACCAAATATAAGTAAATACTGAAAGGCAAATGCTGAAGCCCCAACAATAAATAAACATATTAACCAAACCCATTTAAACAACCCGCTAAAAATTTTGGTGAAAAATACATCAACCTTTTCTAAGATCGACGAGTTTACTTCCTGGTTCATTTACTAGTTCCTTTTTCTGATGATGCTGAAACAGCTGTTTTCTTTTTGGGTTTACTAATCTTTTTAAGCGCTTCACGCTCTGCTTTAATCTTGGCCAAAAGAAGCTCTGCGCTCCCGTTTTCTGGAGAGTCGCCTGAGATTAAATCAGGATTCTCTGCACGCCATTGGGCGGTGAGTTCACCGCGGAAGGCTTTAGCTAAGATAGATTGAGTGAGATTGTTTACACGCCCTTGGGCGTTTTTCACTTGCTGTTCTACTTGATCGGCGAAGGCGAATAGTTCTTTTACTCGGTGGACGATTTCGTTTTGCTCTTCGGTCGCAGGGAGTGAGAACTCAACATCTTTTATATTTTGTAGATTCAAGCCTGGCTTACCGCCACCATAAGCCATATCTGTTAGCTGCTTTCTTCCTGCATTACCTGCTTTCAACACCAACTCGATAAAATTGGCTGATGTGGTGTCTTTCAATCGAATAAGCGCTACATGCTGACTAATATAAGCATCATTTAATTCTGTTTTAACACGAGCACACTTCGTGACATTAGCACCCGTAATTGTTACAAGTAGATCTCCCTTTTTAACCTTAGTACGTCGGCCTTCTGCTTTCTCAGGAAGACAAACATATGCTGCGTCAACAATATCTAACTCATCTTTATTGATGTCCTGCGAACGTATAAATAACGATCCTTCATCCGCATAATATGCAGCCCACCCTCGCGAACCACTGGTTACATATTCAATCACTGTATTTATATTAACTGCACGCCAGACTGAAGGCGCTGAATGATGTTGCGTTATACCTGTGTAGGCATTATCCCCGCGCCATGCTTCTGTAAGCTTGCCACTCACCGCAGCAGCCAATACGCTTTGGCGGAAGGTTTTTAGGATTTTGGGAATGGCGTCGAGGCGGGTTTTGATGTTATCCACTTGTGCCAGTAGGGTGTCTAGGGTTTGGGCGATGACGGTTTGTTCGGCTAGAGGGGGGAGGGATATTTCATGCGCCTTAATCAAGGCTTGAGAAATATTTGGTTGAGCTCCACCTTTTCCCTTTGCGATAAAAGCATCTTTTTCATTTTTCAAAAAATAATATAAATACTCTGTTGAAGTGACACTTTCAATTGGATTCCCAACGGCACAGGCTTGGTTTGTTGTTGCATCAATTCCTAAAATCGATGTTTTACCGATTGTTGCTCCATACATAGCCAACGCAACAGAACCTTTTGGAAAGTACTTAGCACTTGAATTTTTTACAGCTTCTTCTGTTATAAACTCCGTCGCGGCCGTAACATACCTTGGCCCTAAGTCTCCGGTTTTAACCCAAGGTATCTCCCCACTATAGTAATCAGCATTTTTTCTTGATGGTGTACCGCCTGACCCCCACATAGCAATATCTGCAAGAGTTGCTCTAACCCACCCTTCCGGTAGTCCATCATTAGCTTCGCTATTCTCAGCAATTTCAAGCAGGCTCGCTTCCACATCATTACCCAACGAATTTTCTAAACCGCCCAATACTTGCTCGGTATTTTCTAGTGTGGTGCTTAGGTTTTGCTGTGTTTTTTTCACGGTCATTATTTGATGCTCCGTGAGTGCGTATATTTACCCTTCGGCTGCTTCGCGCTCAGGGTGAACGGTAATTTTATGTGCGTCGCCTGCAAGCAGCCTGCTACAAAAAAAGAATTCATTAAACTATCCAAATCACTCATCACCCACCTCACCCAGCATCTCTTTCTCTATCTGCTCAATACTAGGCAGCTGTTCTTCCAAGTCTTTGGGCAAGGCATTTTCAAGCTGATACTCAGCAATGCCAATGGGCTTGCTATTATCTCGCAGTGCATATTCTGCGACGATTTTATTGCGTGATTTACACAGCAACAATCCAATCGTCGGCGCGTCTTCTTCGGTTTTTATTTGGCTATCGACCGCAGACAAATAGAAATTTAATTGCCCAGTATGCTCGGGTTTAAAATCGCCTGTTTTGAGTTCTATCACAACATAACAACGCAATTTTAAGTGATAAAATAACAGGTCGAGATAAAAGTCATCTCCGCCTACGTCTAAGTGTACTTGCTTACCAACAAAGGCAAAGCCTGCGCCCAATTCTAATAAAAATTGGCTAATATGTTTGGTTAATGCGGCTTCTAAATTACGCTCTTTGGCATCTTCCCCTAACGATAAAAAATCAAAGATGTAGGGGTCTTTTAGAGTCTGTTGCGCTAATTCTGAATGCCCCTCTATTGCTGTGAGGCTCTGTGAAAAGTTAGTAACCGCCTGACCTTCGCGCTCGATCAATTTATTTTCTATTTGGTGCACTAATACATTGCGCGACCAACCGTGAGTTTGTATCTTTTGTGCATACTGCAAGCGCTGCTCACGATCTTTTAGCTTGCTAATCAATGCTAGGTTATGCCCCCAAGGCAATTGTCCAACAAGCTGTTGGACAATTGCATAGTCGGGCCACGCGACTGCGAATGCTCGCATATACATGAGGTTGGCCCGTGAGAATCCCTTTAATTCTGGAAAGCTCTTTTTTAAATCTTGGGCGATATAATCGATCACTTTAGATCCCCAGCCTTGCTGCTGCTGGCGCTCTAATATGTCGCTACCAATTTGCCAATATAAGTTGATCAACTCTTTGTTGACCGTTAAAGCGGCGCGTTGTTGTGCTGCTTTGATATTCGTTTTTAATTGTATTAACCAAGACTGATAGTCAGCTGGAAGGGATTCACGTTTCTTCATTAACGAGTGCCTGCACTTTTTTCATTTGTACCAGCTAACGTTTGCACCAGTTGCTCTAGACCTTGCAATGCTTCTGTTAATTCGAACATGGCTTCTGCCGCTAATACATCAGGTTCAGGTAAATCGGCAGCGTCTATGCTGTCTTTGTCTTTTAGCCAGCTGATGTCGAGGGAATCACCTTTGGTATCGCGAATGTAGTCGCGGGTAAAGCAACGCCAGCGGCTTGTCTCTTTCGTGTGCTCAAGGCTTGCTCCCCCTTTCTCCGTGGTCGCTCCCGTCGTCCCTGTCTCCCGCGACATTAGTGCATCCTGCACGTCAAAGCTCCACTCTTCTTCTGTGCGTTTGCTGGTGCCGTCAGCTTTTTTACCAAATACTTTTTCAAACGGTTTTAAGTGGTTTTCGCCAAACGGGGTGCGTTTTCCAAAGCTAGGCATGTTGGTGCGCAGGTCGTATACCCAAGTATGTGTGGTGCAGTTTATTTCTTGCTTTGGTTTTTTGGCGGTGCCTTTACTAAAAAACAGTACGTTGGTTTTTACACCTGCCGCGTAAAAAATACCTGTGGGTAATCTTAATATGGTGTGCAGGTTGCATTTATCCATTAGGTCGCGGCGTATGTCTGTGCCTTTGCCTGCTTCGAATAATACGTTGTCGGGTAATACTACCGCGGCGCGGCCACCGGGTTTTAAATTGCGGTAGATGTGTTGTAAAAATGCCAGTTGTTTGTTGCTGGTTTCAAAGGTTAGGTCGTCGCGGGTAATCGACGCTTCGCCGCCTTTGGATGTGCCAAACGGTGGGTTGGCTAAAATCACGTCGGCGGGTTTTAAACTTTTTCCCGCGTCGCCAAGGGCGTTGCCTAAGTGAATAACGCCTTCCGATTCATCGGTACTGTCGCCTTCAATGCCGTGTAATAGACAGTTCATAAGTGATAATCGGCGCGTACCAGGTACGAGTTCAATACCCACAAAGGCGTTATTTTTTTGAAAGTTTTGTTCTTTTTCACTTAGATCAAAGTGGTCATCGGTTTCGCTTTTAATATAGGTGTCGGCGGCAATTAAGAAGCCTGCCGTGCCTGCCGCTGGGTCTTGTATGACTTCTCCGGCTTGCGGTTTTACGCAGCGCACGATGCTGTCGATGAGTGCGCGTGGGGTAAAGTATTGCCCAGCCCCCGATTTTGTTTCGGTGGCGTTTTTTTCTAGTAGCCCTTCGTATAAATCCCCTAGGCCATCGGCTTCGATGTTGAACCAGTCGATTTGGTCGAGGCTTTTGATCATTTGTTTTAGGTGGCGCGGTTCACGCAAGCGGGTTTGGGCATCGGCATAGATGGCTTGTATGAGTTTGTCTTCGTGAATGCTATTGCCGTTGGCATCTTTACCTGTGGATAGGCTTAATAGAATACGTTTGTAGTCGTTTAATAATGTAATGCCGTCTTTGTCGTTGATGTCGCTCCAGCGGCAACCTTCTGGTAATGGATGACGGTTGAACAGACCTGCTTCGGTTTTTTCGTGGACCATTTTTAAGAACAGTAATAAAACCAGTTCGGTGACGTAGTCGCTGTAGTTAATGCCGTCGTCACGCAATACGTCACATAGGTTCCAGAGTTTTTGTACGATGTTGTTGTTTGTCATGGTGTTCTTCTTAAAATGAGTCTTAAAATAATTTTTTTGCGGTGCTATTCACTCTATGTACTAGAGCCAAAATGGGTCGTTACGCCAGTTGTCTGTTAGACCCATGCTGCGCAAGGCTATGCGTGGATATTGATCGAACAGTTCTATTAATCGGTGCTGCCAACTGGCATGGGGAGCGCATTCGTTCATGAAATGCTGCAATATGGCCAGTACTACTGAGATACGGGTATGCATAGGCTCTTGACCGGAGTTGTTCAAATAATTCGGCCAGTTGAATTGAGCGCTTTTGGGCGAGGCGGGCTTAATGCCTAATTCGCGATTCCATAAACGGCTATGGTATGCGCACATATTGCGCACCGCTGTTAGGGTGTGTAGCCAAGATTCCATTAAAGGTGCCGCTAGCCCTAATTCACGGGCAATAGCTTTCTTATCATTAGCTCGTCTTAGGCCTTTGTACATGTGTGATAGCTGGCCTAGGGTTAGCTCTTCTACCATAGCCCAATTGGGCATTAAGGCAGGATCTGTATAGGTCATCTGATAATGGCGCGCATAGGTTTCTTGCTTACGTCGAAGCTTCAAGGCCGTTTTTTCAGGTTCGGATTTTCTTAGTTGATCTATACGAGCGCATTCACGTAAATAATCTCTAGCAGCATTATCTTGCTTGCTTTCAATACTGTCGATCAGCTCTTGGTGGCGGTAATCGTGCCTAAAATTCTCTTTATCTAAGTACCAGTGAGCACCGTATTTAACCCCCATGTGATTGCTCAGGTGCGCTCGAACCGCAACTTCTGCACGCTCGATAGCATCCATCACCAACAGGCGTAAACGGCGGTCAAAGTCATACAGTTCGCTTAATTGTTTAAAGCCTGCACTGGCATGAAAGGTATGATTGTCATCCGCTTGCTGGAAGGGGCGCATATAGGGTGATAAGCGAAAGAAGCTAACAGCCTTGATGAAGCTTAAGGCACGGTCTTGGTCTTGTATGGTGAGCCCCCTATCTATCAGCAGTTGGAGCTGATCTTCTGGGGTAATGGCAGGCTTTGCGAATTGGCTCATCGCCTTATTCCTTTGGGCTTTCGGCGAATTGCAGGCATAAAAAACCCGCAACAATTTGAGCGTAACTGCGAACAATCATAGGCTTGGCGGGTGTGTTAAGACGAACTATAGCTTCTAGGCCTGTGAGATTCAACCTAATTATTCCTATTATATTTCTTGATTGGTCAGTATTTAACCACGATTACTGAACGTGTCGAAAAAACCTCAAAATTTAGACATGTAAATTTTATATGTATAAATTTTTGGCTTTTTTATACATATCCCTACACCGCATCCCACAGATGCTCCCTTAGCTCTTCAAGCACGTCATCTAATTGATTGTTGAGTACCTTGTTGAAGCGCGTGATTCCGCCCTTATCGGCAAAGCGGTTGTTGATGAACTGGCTATCGACAATCACTTCGTGGACTAGCTGCTTGGCTAGGCGGTCTAGCCATTGCTTTTGTACCTTGCTCCAAACTTGCTGCTGGTAGATGCCTTCCATTGCGTGTTGTACTCGTTGTTCAAACGGAACAAGCGCTTCGCCTAACGCGGCGCGGCGAATGTGGCCAATAATGCTGGCGGCAATTTCTTGGTTGGTTTGGTTGCGCCATGCGGTATTGAGTTTGGTTTCGCTATAACCTGCCTTATCGAGCAAAAGGCGTATTTCTTTTAGTTGTTCACGGGTGAGTTCTTTGGGTTTTGAGCATACAACTTTTAATGCGGCGTGTTTGTTCATTTCGTTTTTTACAAACTCGGCAAAGCTGTCGAGAAAATCCGCGGGTTTTTCGGCTACGCCGTAGCCTTGTTTTACCTTTATCAGCTTATCGTCACCTTCGTAAAATACTGGGCGATTGCTACTGCCAATATACGCTTTTACTTCTTCTAGCTGATTTAATAAGTTGCTGTGTTGGCTTAAAAACTGTTTGGCTTGTTGTGGGCCCATTTCGTGTAGGTGTTTGTGCAGTTTTTCTGGTTTTACACCCCAAAGTTCTTCAAGCTCGTCGAGTTTTACTTTTAGGTCTTGATGTTTTTCGGGTTCGGTTTCTGCTTTGTTACTGGCTTTGCGTAATACGCGCATGACTTTTTGTGACAGCTGGTCGAGCACGTCGTGGGCGTGGCTGGTATTTTCTTGGCTGCCAGGGGCATCAAAACTGGCGGGGTTTTGCAGTTCATCGATAAGCTGTTCGGTGGTGATGTTGGGGTCTTTCACCAGTGGCTTCATGGTATTTACGGCTTGCAGGGTTTCGTATAACCCAACCGCGTCGTGAATGTAGAAAGCGGTTTTACCAATTTGGTCGCAACGGCGCGTTGCACGACCGATCATTTGTTCATACAGGATTCGCGATTTGACGCGGCGCAAAAAGAGTAGATGACAAATTGGCGGTACGTCGATGCCTGTGGTTAATAGGTCAACGGTAATCGCGACCGACGGATAGCGTTCGTTTTTATAACGCGAGATCGCATCTTTTACGCGGTCGGTTTTGCCGGTGATAATGTGTACGGCGTTGCTATCGTATTCTTCTTCCCAGGTTTTTTTAAAGGCTTTTTCTAGAGCATTTTTAAACAGTTCGGCGTGTTCTTGGTTTACGCAGAAGACCATGGCTTTTTCGTCACCCGACGGATCAAACTCTTGCGCAAACGCTTCGGCGATTACGCGATTAAAATCGGGAGTAATGACGTTGCGGTTAAACGATTCCACTTGAAATAATACTTCGTCGTCTAGGGTGGCTAGATCAAGCTGCCCTGTTGTACGGTCGATAACACTGACTTCTTCACCTTTGGGGATGGTGATGCCGTTTTGGTTCAGTTGTGTTTCGTAGGTTAACGGGGGTTCGTGATCGATTAACCAATCATCCGCTACGGCTTCGCGGTAGCTGTAGGTATACACGGGCAGGCCGAATATTTCGCTGGTATGAGCTGCGGGCGTGGCGGTTAAACCAACTTTGAAGGCATCGAAATAATCTAATACCCGGCGGTAGCTGGATAAAAATTGTTTGCTGTCACGTACCTGCATTTCCCCTTCGCCCATTTCTTGGTCGAGTGCATAACCACGGTGGGCTTCGTCGACAATAATACAGTCGTATTCATCAACGGGGATCAGATTGTCGCTATCGAAGACGCGCTTCACCATGGCTTGAACAGTGGCAACGTGCACTCGCGTTTCTGCTGCGGCGCGCATGTCGCCTAAATCAGCGATGTTATAGATTTGAGTGAGCGATTGGTTTTGTTCTAACTTGGCTTCGGTGAATGAATCAAAAGCTTGGTCGCCTAAGGAGGTACGATCAACTAAGAAGAGGATTCGATTAAAACGCTCTGCTTTTAAGAAGCGGTATATTAACCCAATGATCGTTCGGGTCTTACCCGTACCCGTCGCCATGGCGAGTAAGGCATGAGGCTGGTTATTTTCTAGCGCGTTTTCTACAGCCGTAATGGCTTTTTCTTGGTAGTCACGCAAGCCTAAATAGCCAAAACCTTCTTGTTTTAGTTTTGCCTCGGCTTCGCTTTTGCTGCGGCTAAGTTTATCGAGTAAACCCGCTGGGCTATGAAAAGATGAGAGCGCTTTTGCGGTATTGCTTGGGTGGCGAACGTCGCGCATCCAAGTACCGGATTTTTCGGCGTATTGTTTTACGAAGGGGCGGCCATTGCATGAATAAACAAATGGAATTTGATAGTGGCCTTCTTCTCCCTGCGGCCATGCAATGGTGCGGCCTTCTTCTGCCCAAGCAGGGATAAATTGTGTTTGTTGTTTAAAGCCTAACGAGTAACGCTGCGCTTGAGGGATTTTTGCCGATACGTCTTGGTTTTCTTTTTTAGCTTCAACGACCGCAATGGGAATTAAACCTGCAAATAATATGTAATCGGCGCGACCTGCTTTGCCGCCACTTTCTAAGGCAGACGTAGGCCATTCAGCAATGGCTTTATTAATGCCTTTCTCTGGGCGACAACCATTTTTATAAGTGAGAGCTTCTGTATCAGCCAACCAACCTGCATCTTGTAATTGCTTATCGATTAATACGCGTGTTTCTGCTTCACTAAGTTCTACTTTTGCCGAGGCTTTACGGGTATTTTCTTTAATACCTTGTAGGCTTTCTGCTTCACGCTTTAGGCGCTCGGTTTCTTCGGTTAAGGCTTTGATTTTGGCATTGAATGCGGCTTTGCTGGTATTGAGTTCGTTCTCTTGTTCGTAGTACAACTCTTCAAATGTTTTAGCGTCTTCTTCGCGCTGTGCGGCAAGTTCTTTTGCTTGCTCGGCTTCTTGTTTAATTAGCTCCACTAAGTCGGTATTTTCGTCGACAGATTGTGACGATTCTTCGAGCTGGGTTTTAAGCTTTGAAATTTCAGTTTGTAGCTGGCGTAAGTTGGCGCTGGGGTCTTGTGGTAAAACAAAAGCACCAGGTTTGAATGCATCGCCTTTTTTACCAAAAGAGCGGTGATACCAGATGGCTAATTCGCGTGCGACTTTAATGCCGTCCATTGCATCTTTGTAGCTGGTAACAAATTCATGGTTTGCGTTATTGCCTGATGTGCGAAGAAGATGAAACAGGTCTTGTACGGTACGGTCTAGATCAAGTCTGGAGCGCAGTTTGTTGAGCAGTTCTAACTGGGTTTCACGTTCGGTGCGCATTAAACCCACTTGCGTTGCAAGGTCTTGCGCTAACGCTTCGCCAAACTGACGCAGCTTCATTAGGCAGGCATTCGGGTCGATGGCAAAAATGCGTTCGGCATTATTGGTTAACTGAAAGAAAACGGGGTCGTGCTCTTTTAGGAACTCAAAGTTGCTGGTTTGCTTAATAGAAGCTTTCGCAGTAGCCATTTATCGTTAAATCCTTGTAACCCGTACAAATAACATACAATTAGTAAGTATTATGCGGTGTATGCTATTTCTTAATTATTGTTACATTTATACCTGATCTACGGTTTTTTGACCATATTAATAATAATGGAATTAACGATATTTGTGTATTCTATTGATCTATAGGCCAACCTACATTAAAAAATGATAATCATCATGTGGGTCGTACTTCAGTGCGACAATGAATCTGCAAATTTCTCATGTAGGTCGCGGCTTTAGCCCGACAATATTGCCCGACCTTACACCCGACCTTGCGCCAACTCTCACTCACTTTTGACTGCCGCTTTACTCTCGCCAATATCAGCTTTTATTAGGCAAATTTCTCAGTAACCATTGGTAGCACTGGTCTATATAACGACCATTGATTTGTTCGGGAAGATGTCCCTCTTCCAACGCTTGAATGGTGCCCATTATTTCGCTAGCTAATGAAATCATTCCACCACTATATCCCTTTGATAACAGTGTCTGAAATTCTTCACTTTGAAACGCTTGTTTATCTAGACTCTTATAAAAATAGTGCAAGAACGCTTTATTTTTTCCTTTCACGCTATGTAATAAACTAAGCGCCTGGTGATTAAGGTTCTCTTGCTGATAGGCACAAGCGGCAATAACGGTCATACTCAAGGTTGGGTTTTTAAATCGTTTAAACAGTGAAATTATGTCTTCACTCTCTCCTCGCTGAAAATAGTTAAGCATTAAACCATCAACCAACCATGACGGGGTTTTATTATCTAAATCATCTAGTTGCAGTAAATAATCTTGCTGAAGTTCTAATTCTAAATTTTGGCTAAGTTCACCATTATAATTCGATGCAATATCCCAAAAACTTTTATTACCTTTAAAGCGCTGGGGTAGACGCACCCCTTCTGGAAGTGCATCCATCACGGCTCGCAAAGCAGACGCATTTATTTGTTTGTATACCATTAATAATTTACTAAAAATGCTCAGCTTTGATAAAGATTCGGCATTATTGTAATCAATATCATCACCTTCATCTGGAACAGGCGCTTGATATATATGGCTTGATAGATGCTGAATGACCTCTATATTATTAATCAATATGGGGTGTTGCTGTAAGAATGATAACCACTCGGGAGGCGGGGTAATCCAGCGGTGAAGATCAATATCGTCCTGTGTCATTGGCACATTATTATCTGCATAGTCGACGCTAATTGCTTCTGCTTCCTCCTCGTATAAGGCGAGCCACTGTTTATAAATAGGTTTTAGTTTTTTGGCTAACGAAAGCTTAGCTTCATCATCGGCTATTGAAATATCATAAATATTTATTCCGACTTCTGTACTAATAAAGAGTTGAATTAATGCTTCGGCGTGCTCTTGCTCTAGTCGTTCATGATTTTCATCTTCGTATGATTCACTTTCAAAATCCATCATTTCACGATGATGTTCAAAAAATTCTTGACCATTTTCTAGAATATTTTCAATTAATTCTAGAGCTGGATGATCATCGTATTTTTTAAGCAAACGTACTTGCCAAAACTTCGCACGCGCTTTGAGTTCGTCCTCGTCGGCGAGCATACCCAAAATACTCAGTTCAGCCAGGGCCAGTTCGTCTTGGTTAGGGTCACAGCGAAACGCTTGTTGCAAGTGATATTGCGATTTTTCAGCCTCTCCTCTTTGAGAATGAATCATGGCTAAACGCTGATGAGCGATTGATTGCAAAGAAGGGGCTTGCTTTAACTCACAAACATCGTGCAATAGTGGCAGTCGAACCGCGTCTTCACCCAAATCAAATAGTAGATCAAAAACACAAGAGATAAATTTTTGATGTTCGTTGCGTAAAACCGCTAAGTTTTGATAGAAGGGTTCAGCAACTACCAGCGCCGCTTCAAAGCAATCACGACTATAGGCAAAGGGAAGAAAAAACGTAGCAGCTTTTAGATTCCAGTTTGGTTTTTGCGCTAGTAGGTTAAATGCATTGTCGCTAAGCCCATGCAAGGCTAAGGTAAATAGCTGCGCAGGCTGTGGTGCAGGTATATCCAATATTTGCGGGCAGCATTTTTTCAGCTTTTTACCTGAACCACACAAACAAGGATCATTACGCTTTGGTAGCTTGATCGATTGAAAGTTATAATGATTCGATGATTTGGGTAACGTTGAGAATAAAACGGGTAACAGCGACCCCGTTCCTTCTCGATGACCGATCTGCTGGGCCTCTGATTCTAAAAACTCAGACATACCCTCAATAAACTGCTGTTCATCTTCATGTATTAAAGCCAAGCCAAGATTAATGGATAATTGCTCGTTTAATGCGTCTGCGAAAGTATCTGTTGGAATCATAATGTTTTTTCACTTTTCTTGAGTGTTCACCTGCCAGTAGCCTACTACAAAAGCCTTCATCATTCTGCTCTCTTTCGTATCAGTGAACATCAAAAATGCACTCTGCCTCAAAGTGTCGCGATAAATGCTTCAATCTGCTCATTCACGAGTGCCGCTTGTTCCGCAAATACCATGTGTGTTCCTCCGTCAATAATCGTCAGTTCACTCTGGTCGATACGTTCGTGTAAAAAAGAAGCGTATTTTACCGGTGTCATACTGTCTTTTTCACCGACGATAATTTTTACTGGTAGGTGAAGACTGGCTAGCTGGTCCATCACATCAAATTTATCGCATACTTTAAAGTCATTAAGCATGATGCGCGCACCATTTTTTTTGATCGCTTCGTTGATGTTTGTTTTAAAGGGTTCTGGGATATGTTGATTAGCCTGCAAGAAACTATCGGGAATACTGGCCGACTGTTCAACCGCCTGTTCAGCCAATGCGGACAGTGAGGTTAGTAGCTGAGGAATCACTTTTAAGCGTGCTCCCGAACCGATTAATACCATGCCCTTAAGGTGTTTATCGTTTAATAAAGCTGCTTGCATGACCACGGCTGCGCCTAAAGAGTGGCCGACTAAAACGACATTTTCTAGCGCGTGATCGGTAATATAATCAATCAGCCATTGAGCTAACTCTGTTGCGCTCTCTAAAGGCTCTCCGCTAGCTAAGGGCTCTCCGCTAGGTCTACCAGGTAAATCAAGTGCGATACTGCCGTCAAAGAAAGACAACTGCTGATCCCAAACATTTTTGCTGCAACCTGAGCCGTGTATAAAAATTAAATTCATTATGATTACTCAAATGTTAGAGGTGCTTCAGTTAATGTTAGAGGTGCTGTTAATAGATATATCCCTGACTATATCAAATGGCGCTGATAAATCCATCCGCTTAGAATGCTACATCAACCAGCAACATGAGATTTAGCATGTTGCTGGCTTTAAATATTTAGGGGAGTTACATTCTGCGACGTACCTCGCTATTTGGCTGCTGTAAAATAAGGTCTGAATTGCATAACACCACCCAGTGTAAAAGCGAGTAGCAGTATTAAGACAAAGCCTAATGTTTGCCAATCAAATTCATCGTCTGTTTGAGGCTGTTCTTGTTGCTCAAGCTTTTGACCTTCTACCATTTCTTCTGCGCTATTGGTTTGAGCCTGTTCTGCTAAGTCTTGTGCAACTGCGGTATCACTTGCGGCTAATAATGCACCTAAACCAAATCCTTGTGCTTTATCGGCAACATAGTCTTTGAAGGTTTTATTGTCGCTCAGGACTTTATGATCTCGCTTAACTTCCAAATAGGTTTCGACTAATTGCTTAATGGTTTCATCGTCGGTTTGCCAATAGTCTTTGCGCTCCGCTTCTAGCATACGCTCAATCATTTGCGCTAAGTTAGTTGGGTTTGAGTTTTCAAAGAACTCGCGCATCTCCATGTCGTATTTATCTTTCACATAGATGTCGGCGAATTCTTGCCATTGACTATCGGTAATGCCATCGGGGTGCATGACTGTCCAGCCCCAGAAGTTGTTCATGCGATCAAGCATTTGCAGTGCACCTGAGTAACCTTCTTTCTGTACTTCTTCTATCCAGCGCGGGTGGAAGCTGCGGTTGCGAAGTTCACGCGCCATAAAGCGATCAAAGCTTTCGCTTTTTACTTTATTCTTCTCACGTAAATTAGCGATGTACATTTCTGGGCTTTTTCCATCGAGGTTACGAATGGCTAATGACATTCCACCAAAATATTGGAAGGGGTCGTCGCTAGTAATCATGCCGTATAAGTTGGTCGAGCGGCTGAATAATACGGCATCGGTTCCTGATAGTGCTTTGCCGTAAAGACCTGATACTTTATCGCTCCAGCGCTTTGTATCGCTGCCAAAAGCATAACCCATTCGTTTTAAATATAAGTCGGATAATTTTGCATCGGTTTCCCAAGTATCGCTGGCTAAACTGGTATCGGCTAAGCCACTGCCATAAGCCCCTGTTTCGTTAGAGAATATGCGTACGCTGGATAAGTAATTCGCTTCTTCTGGGGGTTTTCCGTCTGCTATTAGTTCAGCTTTTAACGCTTCGCTATTTTTATAGATCGAGTTGTTGTCTTCTTTCAGTTCGGCGACTTGTTTAATCGCTTTCGCTAGCATCAACATCACATTAGGGAAGGCGTCGCGATACAAGCCGGTGGCCGACATCACTACATCAACTCGTGGGCGTTTCAGTTCGCTATACGGAATAATCTCGGTGCCACGTAGAAAGCCATTTTCGTCCCATTTAGGTTTTACACCCATCGCGGCTAATACTTGGCTTTCAAGCACACCGTGATGACGCATGGTTTCTAACGACCACAATGAAAATGCGAGCTTATTCGGGTATTCACCTTTTTCGGCATAGTGTTTTGCGATTAAATCTTCAACCAGTTTTTGGCCCACTTCCCACGCGGCTTTTGAAGGCACTTTGGCAGGATTAAAGCCTAACAAGTTTTTTCCTGTTGGCACGGCGTCATGCGAACGCACCGGATCGCCACCATAACCGACGTCGACAAATTCTCCCTGCAATGCCGATAGTAAGCTGGGGATTTCTTGCTGGCTGCGAATACGTTGTGCAAAATCTTTGGCTTGCTCTAGGTACTTAGCCAGAGAATCCGAAACCTCTAATGATTGATGTTCGATTAAGCTTGCCCATAAAAATTTAAAGCCTGAGGTATCGTCTATTTGAACAACCTGGTTGTCTTCCATTTTTTGAGAAAAGACATCGGGGTTATTATGAAGTTTAATGTCGTGTTTGTTTTCAAACGTACTGGCTTGGGTTTTAAATTCAGAGCCGAGCATTTGCGCAACGGTGGTCATTAGGTGAATGTCGTTAAGAGTATCGCCAAAGGTGTGCATGCCCAGCGGTTGAGATTCAGCGGCCAGTTCATGCATATAATCGTGCAGTACATCCATAAACTCATCGAAGTTTTCACGCATTTGAGCTTCGGTAAAACTTACGTCTTCAAACACATTCAGCGCAGCGGCTAGATCAATAATATTCTTTTCTACGACCTGCTTAGTTTTACCTTCTGCCAGTAACATGTGTTCTTCTAATAATTCTTCTAGCTCGGCCATGTCGCCATAGTAACCTGCTTCGGCAAATCCCGGTGTCATATGAGAAATCATAGTCGCGCGACCGCGACGCTTACCCTGCATGGCTTCGCCCACGTTATCCATAATATAAGGGTATACAACCGGCACATTACCGACCGTTAATTGCGGTGCGTCGTACATCGACAAGCCGCGTTCTTTACCGGGCAACCATTCTTGTGATCCGTGAGTGCCGAGGTTAATAAAGGCGTCTACTTTGAATTTTTCTTTCGCGTATAAGTATACGGCTAGATAAAAGTGATTAATCGGAGCGCTGGTATTGTGGTACAGCTTTTTATGTTTATCGGCATCATCGCTGCGCGACGGTTGCGGCATGATGATGAGATTACCTAATTTCATTTGCGGAATAATAAACGCCGGTTCGCCATTTACGGTGCGCACATACGGATGCTGAATAGGGTCTCCCCAGTGCGCAATAATGTCGTCTTTAATGGTGCTGGGTAATGTATTTAACCAATCGGTATAGTCTTTAACGGGTAGATAATCACTTAAGCCTTTGTCCATTAACGCTTCTAAACCTTGCTTAGAATAAAAGGGACGCAGTATCTGGCCGATGTTATCGATTAAGGTTTCAGATGGTTGCACATCAACGTTGTAGCCTGCTTCTTTCATTGCGGTGGCGATATTAACAATAGAGTCTGGGACGTTTAAAAATGCCGCGCCCATATTTTTATCCCCAGGAGGGTAGTTCCAAATAAACAACGAGAGCTTTTTATCAGCATTGGCTTTTGCGCTTAATTGCCCTTGTTTAATTGCGCGTTGAACCATGGCATCAATATGATCCAGCATAGGCTGAGCAATACGGGTTTTAGGATCGGTTGTGGCGATCATGGTAGGGTCTATAATCCCTGCACTTTCTGGCATCATTAAGAAGTAAGGCGACATCATGGCGCTAATGCCTGCATGGTCAGCGTTAAACGCTTCACGATCACCTTCACGATACGTTAATCCATGCAATACGGGTACATTTAAGCGGGCGAAAGCGTTCTTATTTTTTTGTGCTTCATGCAGCATACGGTAATTAATCAGACTATTTACCTTGCCTTGAACTAGCTGAATGAAGTCTTCGTTATCGGAACCTTCAAAGAAAACAGCAAAAGCGTTTGCGCCATTTTTTTCAATAGCCGCTAAGGTCGAATCGACTATTTGGGTTTGTTCACTTTCGATGACGCTGCGATGAAATAACACGGCGACATTAACCTTATGAGGGTTATTACTTTCCTTGATTTCGCTGCTGCTATTGTTTGCCTCTAGCCAGTTATAAAATTCGGTTTTATCTCCCGTCAATTGAGTTGAAAATTGTGGGTGATAAAAACCGTTTTCTGGCAGTATGATCGCTGCTTCATACGTTTGCGGTGTATTGAATAAATGGGTATTAATATAAGCAAACATATTTTCAAAATTTGTGCGTATGCCATTTGACAAATATATGTTGATGGCTTGTTTGTCATCGGCCGAGATTCCTTTATTTAAGCCTGTAAACTGGTCAAAGCCATTGGTAAACGCTTGAACATTGCCGCATTGCGCGATGGCTTTAGGATATGCACCGTACATTCCTCCTGCCGCTTCTTCGCTCACGGCTTGCATTAAGACAAGCTGGTAATCACACAACGTTTCCATGCCTTTATCTTTAGCAAACTTACCGGCACTCATTGCCTCTAAGGCTAATCCTTGCTTTTTTGCTGACTCAATTAATATTGTACTTTTGGCTTTGGATAAATGGTTATCTCCCAAAAATAATATTTTCGCGGGGGCTGCATGCTTAGAGGCTTGGCTATCTGCATGGCTATCTGCATGACTTGTACTGATAAAAGTAAAAAAACTTAATAAAACGATTAATGATTTATATAACCCTTGGTTTAATCTTTTCTTCTCTTTGTATTTATCCTTGCATTTATCTTTGCACTTATCTCTACACTGCTCTTTGCACTGTAAACTCGCGCTCCGCTTAGTCAATCGCTTAATCATTTTCATGTCCTTTCTCATCTTTATTTTGTGGCACATACACCATAGAGCCGTCTTTCATCTGATACGCGGTGCCCGCTTTTTCACCATTGCCACTGCCAATATCGCCATTGGATTTAAATTTTTTTATTTCATTACCTTCTTTCACAATAATTTCCATATTGGGTTCACCTTCGTTTTTAATCACGGTGACACTTTCACTGCTAAAAGGATTGAGCGGATTTAGCGCAATGGAAATAATCAAAGCTGCAATAATTACTAAAAAAACATCGACCAAGTTCACCGCAGTAGTAATCGGGTCTAGATCATCATCGTCGGTTAAAAACTTCATAGTTAAGCCTCTTTAACCGCTTTTAAATGAAAAGGGGGTTGATTGTCTTGCTCTAACGCTTGCTTAATGGCTACGAGGTCTTGAGCCAACCAACGTTTTTTAATCGATACCGCGATAAAGGTTAACGATGCCGCGGCTAAGGCAAAAATTACAGCAGCGAAGGCGATTGAGAGATTTTCTGAGATGCCTTGAATGTTGCCGTCGGCTAGACTTTTTAATGCGGGGCCCATGGGAATCATGGTGGCAATTAAGCCAAGCATCGGCGCGACCTTGGTAACCAGCTTTAAAAATTCCAGCTGTTTGAAGGCAAATAATTCAAGCTCGTCAAAGTCTTTGGTTTGAATTTTTTTCTGATGCTGGTGAATGGTGTATCCAGCACTGTCTACAGATCGACGCTGCCATGACTGCGCAGCGACTTGCCCTAAGCTATAAAAACCAAAAAAGAACACAAACAAAATGGCAATTAATACGGGGGCTAGCAGTAAATCGCTGATGCGATACATAAAGAATTCAATAGACGAGATCATGGTGATATCCAAGTACGTTTTGGTAGAAGTTTATGGGGTGTATTTGGTGCTGACCTTTTGATCTAACCAAATTAATTTCGCGCATTCTATTGCGAATGATTCTCATATGCAATAGCATTCAAATCTCATTCGCTACCAATTGATATATCAATGAATATCTTTCACCCACACTCCTTCCTGTTAATGAGCTTGATGGCAGCATTTTCTGCGAGGTCAGAAACGGTTCAGTTAGATACGCAAGAAGTGACCGCTCATGGCCAGCATTACGCGCGCTTAAGTGAACAACCTGTGCGTGTAGAGTTGATTGATCGTGCGGCTATTGAAGAGTCTCATGCTTTGAACTTGGCCGATGCATTGCGCTATACCGCGGGTGTACAGTTAAAACCGATTACCGGAAAACCTGGCCTTGCTGTATGGCTGCAAGGTTATGATTCTGATCGAGTCGCTATTTTGATTGATGGAAATCCAGTTGCGGCGGGCACGGGAAGCAGCGTGGATATTTCACAAATTGCCATCGGTGATGTTGAGCGCATTGAAATCAGCAAAGGCTCTATGTCAGCTATTTATGGCACCAGTGCAATGGGGGGCGTGGTGAATGTTATTACACGTCAGCCAGAACAAGGCGCTCGCGCAGGGCTAAAATACATTGGAGGATCGTGGGGCGATCAAGATTTACCTTACGATTCCATTCCTTTTGGTAAGCAGCATTTAAATCTTAATTTTAGTCATGCGAATAAGGTAAATGCTTTTCAGATTGTCAGCGATAACCAAATCTCGTCAGGCTTCCGCGCCCCTGATACTAAAGAATCTCAAGGCTGGGAAGGTTACAAATCAAATTTAAGTATTCGTAATGTCACTCAAATAACGCCTACGATTTCTTTATTATTGGCTCCTAGGCTCTATCGCGAAGACGTAAAAACGAACAAAGATAATTTTGTCGGCGGCATCGGTAACGTTCCACAAGATAAAATTGATCTTACCGAAAAAAATGCACTAATGGCGGTATTAGAAAAAGACAATGGCGAGCTAGGAGCTCTGAAATTAAGTTACAGCCATGAAGATTTTAAAAACGAATCACAACAAGATTTAGTCAGCACCCCTCATATTGAACAGAACCGCATTACTGACATTCAGCATCATGGTTTTACTGCGCAATACCGCTATAGCCATAACTACACCAGCCAATATGTTTTAGGCATAGAAGCCCTTCAAGATGAAATGAATGCGACCTCGCATAAAAATGACGGCACCACCAAGACGATTGCGACAGAAGTCGATGGTAAAAAGTTAAACAACCACAACGGATTTTTTCAAATAAGCCAACAAGCCAGTACGACGTTAGAATTTTTAGCCAGCGGTCGCATCAATAACAATGACAAATACGGCACAAAATTTTCACCCATGTTGAATCTGCAATACGTGCCGATTCTTACCGGAAACAATCATCTTAACCTTCGTTTAGGCGCAGGTCATGGTTATCGAACACCGACGTTAAAAGAGCTGTATCACTTTTTTGATCATAGCCATATTGGTTACGTTTTATTGGGCAATGAAGCATTAGAGCCTGAGTCGTCCATCAATGTTCAAGCCAGCTTGGAATACAGCAATAATAACGATTTAAGCTTTGATATGAGTATTTATCGTAACGACATTAAAAACTTAATCGATTTTTATGTAGACCAAGATAAAACCAATCAGTTAACCAGCCAATACGGTGATGAAGTTGTAGCCAATGCCTATGGCAATATTGATCGTGCCCAAACATCGGGGATTGAATTCAGTATTGCTTACGACGTTAATTCTTGGCTCACGACGAATCTGGGTTATGCCTATTTGGAGGCGATCAATAAATCGACCGGGAAATCTCTCACAAGTCGTCCTGAACATGATATGAAAACCAGTTTAGATTTGAATCTCAATCACAAAAATAAACTGGCACTTAAATATCAATATTATTCCAAACAATTTTCCGATGCCGAAAATACTTTAGTCACTCCTGCTTATTCGGAAGTTGATCTTAAGTGGAATTATTACCCGTCTGAGTCGATCAATCTTTTCGCAGGCATCAATAATTTAACCAATAGTCAGCGCGACTTTAGCACCGGCAGCGATCTTCGCCCCGAGGCAGGTCGCTATGTCTATTTGGGAATTGAATTAACGAAACTGGCTTTTTAACACTTTATGAAAAACTCACTAAAAGGAAGATAACATGAACCATTCCCCCCTACTCTCTGCTATAACAATTGGTGCAATCAGCTCGTTGCTCAGTGCATGTGGTGGCTCAGATGATAACGGTAGTGCTACTACTGTTGTTGATAATAGCGGATCTCAATATGCTGCGATGGAGGCTATCTCTTCTCCGGCCTATTTAGATTTGGCATCTGGTGCGGTTGTTAGTAACGATAATGAATGGCATTTTTCTTATCAAAAAAATGTTGGTTTTTCTGTTAATGGCGGTATTTCGGGCAATGGTGGAATCACAGCCTGTATCGCACATACTCCTGATGGATTATTTGATGATGAAAATCGTGCGGTTCAATCGGCTTTTGAAGCACTGACTCGTGATAATACCTTAGCGGCATTTAATGCCGTCAACAAAACAAGCTGCGATGAATCTGAGCTGATCAGCGATGGTCTGCAAACTCGAATCGAATTCTCTGATTGGGCAAGCTACAACCCTTCTACTCATGGCATTACACTCAACGAAACTGACTCTAATGGCTGGATCGTGAGATCAGCAACGGCGGATGCAAATGGCAATTCTAACTATGGTCGCGTTAAGGTAAGTGATTTAACGTACACATCAGGCACAAGCTATACGCTTAAGTTTTCTGTAGAGCAATGGGACGATAATGCTCAAGTATTTGTTGCCAGCGATGAATCTGCTGCTATTGATTTTACCGATGCGCGCCAATACTGGGATATGGAAACCAATGCAATTGTAACCGTCGACGCTGATTGGGAGTTAAGTATTGAGCGTACTAGCCCTGCTTGGAGCATACAGCTTAATTCGGCTGTTTCAGGTTCTGGTAATGCGGGTATTGGTCATGTGTTATTGGATTCTGGTTCGGCGTTTGATGTTAGCAACCCGAAAACCAGCGGTGATGATATTTATAAGTTTGACAAAGATTCGGCAAAGACTGCACTGGCAGGGCCTGCAAAATATGGTGCTTTCCAATACGGCGTAGGCGGTGGGCATAAAATGTGGCCAACCTTTACGACTTACTTATTCAAAGATGGTGAGCGTTATTTTAAAGCTCAAATTGTGAGTAACTACGGTGAAGATGGCACCATGGGCAGTGGTAATTTATACGTTCGTTATGCGGAAGTTATCGAATAAAAGCAAGAAGGAAAAACAATCTCACACATCGTAAACATAACGATGTGTGAGATTTTATCGCTAATGAATATCAGCGCTAGCAATAAGCTCTTTAAACAAGTCGTGCTCGACTAAAGGCTGTAATGCTGGGTCCGATTTAATATCATCTAAGTAACTATCACGGCTCAATGCTTCTCGTAGATAACGAATGGCTTCGTCCATTTGATTCATTGCGGTATGTGCACAGGCAAGCTGGTAGAAAGCATGGCTGTTTTCAGCATCAATCTTAAGCGCCTGATGACATAGGCTTGCGGCCCATTGTGGTTCATCTAGCTCAAGCACCGCATCGGCTTTATAGGTCAAGGCTTCACAGTCGTTGCTCTTCAGCTTTAAAATATCGTCGTAGATCGAGATCTTATTGGTTGGTGACGCTTCTTGCTGCGCTCTTAACCAATGCGATTGCAGCTCTTGGGTTAATTCAATTTCTTCTCTGTTTTCTTCGATGTCTTGTGTCTTTTGCTTCATCAAAGATTCCATCGCGAGTAATCGAGTTTCATATTCATTAATCAGGCGCGATATTTCTGCGTCGGCTAATGAGTGAACTCGATCTTTCATATCACGAATAGACGTCCAGCCTACTAAGACTAATAGCGAAGAGGCCGCGGCAATAATGTAGAAAAAGTACGTGACCGTATTGGTTGCATACTCCACACCTCGGTCTACCGAGCGATGCTCTCGATCGAGTATTTGCTGCATTAAATCAACTCGAGTCGCCGCTTGCTCTGTTCTTAATTGCTTAAGTTCATCGAGTACATAGCGTTCAACAAAGGGGTTATACAGAGGGGCTTTTAGGGAGTCTATTTTAGTCGTAGATTTAGAGTCCATAGCAGACTTATCGACTAAAGGTGCTTCTTGTTCAAGTGCAGTGGTTGCAGTTTCTTCTGCCGCCGTTGCTTGCAAAGCAAGCAACGCGGTAAACAGAAAAGATAAAACTAGGGTCATGATGCGAGGCATATTGCTCTTCCGTGGTCGTGCACTTCTACTAATGAGGTATGTAAGCTTTTTACAGTCTCTTCATAGTCAGATTCGTTGACAATGAACTGCATGTCAACTTGACGCATTGTTTGATGTAAAGCAAGTACACTGATGGTTTTAGCAGCAACGGCTTTCACAGCTTTCGCTAAAATACCTGGAATTTTCATATCACTACCAATCGCCGAAACAATCGCAACTTTCTGCTGATCAACTTCTGCGGTTGGGTACTTTTCTTCAATCGCGGCACGAATGCGTTTGACTGTTTTTAGACTAGCAGATAAATAGTGCGTAATGGTATTCGCGTTAATATCTTTTGATACGATGTGTGCTTTAAAGCGACGAAGAATCGCTAATACTTCACGGTCATAATCGTGCAAGCTACCTGACATGTCTTGATCGAAGACTTGCAGGGCAAAAATACCTTTGCAGCCCGCAATGATTTCTACGCAAGGTGAGTCGCTAACGTAGTCACCGGTAATCAAGGTACCCGTATGCTCTGGCTCGAACGTATTCTTCACACGCAAAGGAATGTTGTTTTGACGCAACCCTTTTGCCGCTTTCGGGTGAATCGCTTCCATCCCTAGGCTGGCCAGCTGATCGGCTACGTCGTAGTTAGTACGACCAATCGGTACGGCATTATCTTCGCCAACTAAGCGAGGATCGGCACTGCTTAGGTGAAATTCTTTGTGGATTACCGCTTCTCTAGCATCGGTTAATACCGCCAAACGACTAAACGTCATTTCGCTGTAGCCACGGTCGAACGATGACATTAAGCCGCTATCACTGTGCGCGTAACCGGTTACGATCGGTAGCTGAGTATCAAGATCGATATTATCAAACGCTAAACGAATGCGCTCATCTAAAGAGATGTGCTTATTCGTGCGCCAGCCTGTTAGGTCAACGAAGCAAGCGTTGACGCCATCACGACGTAATAATTCTGCGGTATTCCACGCGCTGTGCGCTTCACCAATACTGGCTAGCATTTCACGCACTGTCTCTAGGTGCGACTCTAACTCGAAGTGGCCGTGCTGACACAGGCTTTGTAAATCAAGTAGGCACTGCTTAGCGTTTGTTAGACGTTCGTCTAAAAACTTATTGGCCTTTTTCAATAAAGGCGTCTCACCAAACAGGTCTTTATTGATGGCATAAAGCTGTTCTCTTAAATCATCAAACTTCTGCAACCAAGCATCGTCTTCCATGCCGTTTGCAAATAATTCAAAGATTCCTGGCTGGCCACTCTTTTTATGCTCAAGCAGTTCGTTGGTAATACCGCCGTATGCCGATACTACAAATACACGCTGAAAAAGTGTTTTTCGGGTGCCACCTAAAACAATGTTATTACGAACGGATTCGTAATCTGACATTGAAGTGCCGCCAATTTTTTCGATAGTGTGGGTATTATGTTCACTCATTGTTCAATCCAACCTTAATAATAATTATAAAAAATTTGTGTTATTAAGAGAGAGTCAGATTGTATCGGCGTCTAGTTCGTAAGCGCCTTCTTTGTTGTGAACTTCTTTACCATTAAGCGGTGGGTTAAATACACACGCCATTTTCATTTCTTCGGTTGCACGCAGAATGTGCTTATCGTGCTTATCCAAAATATACAAAGTGCCTGGTTCAATAGGATGAATTGAACCGTCTTCTAAGCTTTCAACTTCACCACGGCCCGACATGCAATAAACAGACTCTAGATGATTTTGGTAATGCATCTGAAAGTCGGCGCCTTTATAAATGGTGGTAATATGAAATGAGAATCCCATATTGTCTTCTTTGAGTAGTAAGCGCGTGCTGTCCCAGTTTCCGTCTGGTGAAACGATTTTGCGGTTGGTTTCACTGGCTCCAGCTAAAGTTCTAACAATCATGCGATACCTCTATAAATCTTGTAATAAATTCAGCAATAACTACTGACTAAAAATAACGATTAACTAACTTTTCTAACAATCTTACGATTATACTGACTTAACACTGCAATAGCAGTGCTAAACAGGGGGCATCTTATAAAGAGTGCTTTATAAGGTGCCCTAGCACGAGCTATTTAACTATTAGTCTTATTAACTATTAGTCTTGGAAATACATCTTTTCTTCTGGGATACCATCTTCTTTAGAGCAAATTTCTTTAATAGACGCTCGAATGATATCAATACCCTTCTCAAGGTTTTCTTGCTTAATCGTTAGTGGGCAAAACAACTTAACGATTTGGTCATCTGCACCACTGGTTTCAATAATTAAGCCTTTCTTAAACGCATGGCGGGTAATTTTGGCAGCGATTTCACCGTTTACACAGTTAATCCCTTGGAACATGCCATAACCTTTTGTCGTGAAGTTACCTTCGCCGTATTCAGCAACAATGTCATCAAGCTGTTCTTTTACATAACGGCCCTTGGCTTTTACTTCGTTGCTGAACTTGTCATCACTCCAGTAATGGTCAATCGCATCTTTTGCCGTAATGAAGGCTAGGTTATTACCACGGAATGTACCGTTGTGCTCACCTGGCTTCCACTGATCTAGCTCTGGCTTCATCAATACAACGGCAAACGGTAAACCATAACCACTTAATGATTTTGACATGGTAATGATGTCTGGCTTAATGCCCGACTCTTCAAAGCTAAAGAAGTTACCCGTACGTCCGCAACCTGCTTGAATATCATCAACAATCAATAATAAACCGTGTTTACGACATACTTTTTCTAAATTCTGCAACCATTCAGTACTACAAACGTTAACGCCACCTTCACCTTGAACAGTTTCTAGCAATACGGCTGCTGGCGAGTTAATACCACTGCTGGAATCAGACAATACTTTGTCTAAGTATTCGGTCGTATCAATACCATCACCCAAATAGCCATCGAATGGCATACGGTGAATACCGTTTAAACTTACACCTGCCGCATCGCGGTGGTGAGAGTTACCGGTTGCTGCCAATGCACCTAAGCTCACACCGTGGAAACCGTTAGTAAAGGTTACGATATTTTGCTGGCCGGTACAGTTACGTGCCAATTTCATGGCTGCTTCAACCGCATTGGTACCCGTTGGTCCAGTGAACTGAACCATATATTCCATATCACGCGGTTTTAAAATTTTGTCATTGAAGGTATTTAAAAAATCACCTTTCGCCTTGGTATGCATATCCAAGCCGTGAGTAATGCCGTCATCCATAATGTATTCAACAAGGCCTTTTTTAAACAAGTCATTGTTGTGGCCATAGTTAAGTGTGCCAGCACCCGCTAGGAAATCTAAATATTTATTGCCTTCTTCATCCCACATAAATTCGTCTTTAGCGCGATTGAATACGCATGGGAATGAACGTGAATAGCTTTGAACTTCTGATTCAATTTCTTTAAAAATTTTCATGTTGATTATGCTTCCTGAGTATTTGTAAATGGCCCGATTACAACAAGGGCTTCTGATTCATGCTGTCCATCAAAATGCTTCTGCTTTTCTAGCCAGATTGACGAATTCAGCTCTGTAGATAATGTTTTTGCCAGACGTTCGAACAGCGCCCAAGAGCCTTTATTATCTTCAGTAATAGTGGTCTCTAAGTGATTCACGCTTTCGCAGTGTGGCCGTTGCAATATATGCAACAACATTTTTGAGGCCAAACCTTGGCCTCGGGCTTTCTCATCGACGGCTACTTGCCAGATGAACAAGGTATTCGCTTGATCAGGCTTTTTGTAGGCGGATATAAAGCCGACTATTTCGCCGTTCATTTCTGCGGCGACTGACGTTTGGGCAAAGTGCCCACACTGTAATATGTTGCAATAGCTGGAATTCGCATCCAATGGCGGACAGCGCTCAACTAAGCGGTAAACATCCATGCCATCGCTAAGGGTTGGGATACGTAGTTCAATTGTATTCGACAAGTTAAAGGATCTCCTCCGTCACTCTAATTTTTAGTACACGAAATAAATTTACGTAAACATTCCGAAAAACATGCTAAATCATCCGTTTTTAATGGGATATGCGCGAATATTTGCGTAAACTTGCTTAGATGTCTAAACATAGTACACTAAAGACTTTCCGATATCCAGTTGGGTTTTTGACCAGATTGTGAGGCCATCTACAAAAAAGTAGATAGATGTCTATAGAGATGACTGCACAGAGAGACATACACGACTAGGTAGATATCCATAGACGGCTATGGATTAATTCATTACGAAAGCTGATAATGCTCGGCTTTCTCCAACCTTTAAGAGATTCGCATTTGAATAGTATTGAAGACGTTTTAGTAGCCTTGCGCCGCGTTATTCGCGCAACAGACTTACACTCTAAGCACCTTGCTAAAACGACAGGTCTCACTTCGCCACAAATTTTGCTATTGCAAACCATTCGAGATCAGGGAGAGGTGACGATTGGTGAAATTGCTACCGAGATGAGCTTAAGCCAAGCAACGGTAACAACGATTATAGATCGCCTAGAAAAACGAGGACTGGTATATCGCGAGCGCTCGAAAACCGATAAGCGTAAAGTGCATGCGCATTTAACCGATGCTGCTATTGAGACACTAAAAAGCGCTCCGATTCCTTTGCAAGATCAATTTTCTCGTCAATACGCGAACCTGCAAGATTGGGAGCAAGCGATGATTATTTCTTCATTGCAAAGAGTTGCAACCATGATGGATGCTCAAAATATTGATGCATCACCGGTTTTAGACCTGGGCACGCTAGATCGCCACGAAGAGAAAACGGGCGCCTTCCCTAAAAGTTAATCTTTTATTCTTTTGTCGCCCTATCTTTTGTCGCCCTAAAGGGCGACCCATACAAGCCCCTCTCAAGATCAAACAGCCCAAAAATCCAATCTTTTAGACTGTTGTTTTAATACTTCTATAAATCGACTAAGCGCACTACTCGCCGCTTGTTCGCTGTATAACAAGTACACAGGATAGCTAAACTCTGGTGCTGCCCTGACAATTTCTAGCTCGCCATTATCCAAGTATTTTTGCACGACTCGTGTTCTAAAATAGCCGTTGCCTCCCTGCCCCAACATAACTCTAAGCGCCAACGGCCCTAAATTCGTTTTAAAGCCTTGCTGCCTTGGGTGCGGTAAAACGGCATCGTATTGTGTTTTAAATTCTTCTCCCCAATCGATAAACAAATTGGGCTTAGGCTCTTTTGTTGACTGCACATGAATCAGCTTTTCTTCCATTAATAACTCAACCACAAAGTTAGAACGATAATGGGGTTTATGAACCAGTACCGCATCTAATAGGCCTTGGTCTAGTTGCTTAATCAGTAAAGATTCTTCTTCTATGCGTGCATCAAAGACGATGTTTTGCTTTTCTAAATACTGTTCAGAGTGAAGCTGATTAATTGTTTCGACCAAGAGCGGGTTCCATAAACTATTCTCTACCCCTACCACCAGCGCGGGTGCTATTTCACTCGGCTTGGATAATTCAAGCTTGGCTCGCTGCCAAGTGAATACCAGATTTTTAGCATGTTCAACAAAGCGCTCTCCTTCTTGCGTCAGCGTCGCACCCGCGCGATTGCGGATAAACAAGCGGCAATCCAACAGCTCTTCGAGACTTTTAACCCGTGCCGTTACGGTAGTTTGAGTGACATGAAGCCGTTTCGCCGCTTCTTGAAAGCTTCCCGCACTCATGATTTCTAGAAACGTTTTTGCCAACTGAATGTCCATTACACCCCCTATATCGAATAACTACCGCTAAACACCCTATTTATATCAATATATATGCTTTTAAACTTCATTAAGATTAATTATACAGAAACCTATCGCACCATTAGAATGCACCCTGCTTAAAATCGAACCATAAAGAAGCAATATGAAACATTTTATCCAAGAGTGCATTAAGACCTTGGGAGTCGAAAAAAACACGACCTCCCACAGTGAAAAATATATATCAGCCATCGGTGTTTTCATCAGTATGGCGGGCTGCTATATGATTACTCAGTATTCTCTGTCTGACGAAAGCGCTCATTTATTTGTGGCATCAATGGCGGCCAGTGCAGTCTTGTTATTTGCCATACCCCATGGCGCTTTGTCACAGCCTTGGCCATTAATTATGGGTAACATTTTATCTGCCATCATTGGGGTTACTTGCTATCAATACTTAGGTAGTACCCTGCTTAGCGCCTGTATTGCTACGAGTGTTAGTGTTTTAGTTATGTATTACTTAGGCTGTTTGCACCCTCCTGGCGGCGCTACCGCTTTCTTTGCCGTAACCTCAGGAGCCGATGCTCATGCGCTTGGCTTTGATTTTGTATGGATGGTCATTGCCGCGAATATCGCCTGCCTGTTGACTGTAGCGGTACTGTATAACGGCCTATTTCATTGGCGTCGTTATCCTGCGCATCTCTTCAAGATGATGGATGAAAAGACTAATAATGTATCTGCAGTCAACCTAGCAGACAGTGAGCCAAGCTTCGGTATTTCTGAAGAGAACATTATTGCGGCCCTACAGCAGACCAATTCTTTCGTTGATGTAGCGCCCGAAGAATTGATCGCTATTTTTGAATCGGCCTCTCAGCATGCTGAAACGGCTCGCCTTGAAAAAGAAGCCTTAATGCAAAGAATCCTGCAAAAGCGCAATCAAAAAATTAAAAGCCTTAAGCGAAAAAAGATAGCCGGTAGAATTCCTTTCAATCGCTCACTAAGTAAAGCGAGTTAACCACCTCATGTCGCTTAATGCTGAATCACTTAATTTAGGGGCGCTTAATGTAGGGGCGCTTAATGTAGGGTCATTCGATACTTTCTGATAAACTCGCGACAACTATTAGAAAGGATTTAGACATGACGGCCATCAATCTTGAATTTCACCAAGCCCCAGGAATCGCTAGCGCGATGGTTAAGGCTTTATTCCTACGCCGCAAAGGTTTTAATGCCAAAGTTGGTATGCCAGAAATCAATGCCAGCTGGTTTGGTGCTCAAGCCGATCAGGGGGCATTAAAAGAGTATTGCGAAACGCTAGACATCAAAATGACCGACACCTTGCCTGTGCTTTATCCACACGTTATGGCGGGTGGCATGCATATGCACATGCTAACGCATAAGGTTTTTCCGATTGGTTTATTGGGCGCAGTCCATCTTAAAAATACCATCACTCAGCACAAAGCCATCGCCATTGGCGACAAGATGGATATTCATGCGCAAATGGGCGGCTTCCGTTTAACCGCAAAAGGCGTTGAGTTTGATTTTACGACTCAGGTTAAAATTGCTGATGAAGTCGTTTGGGAAGAGTTAAGTATTTATTTTATGGCCGGTAAATTTGGTGGTAAAGAAAACCCATCCACTGAAACCAGTTTTGAATTAGCAAGCCTAGACCAGATGTCGGATATTGCCTCTTGGTCTGTGCCAAAGAATCGCGGTAAAAAATACGCCAGCATCAGTGGTGACTACAACCCTATTCATACCTCTAAGTATTTGGCTAAGTTGTTTGGCTTTAAGCGCGATATCGCCCACGGTTTTGGTATTTTGGCACAAGCGGTTAATCAGTCTGAGTTGGCCAATAAAACCCACATTTCAGCGGGTAAATGCCAAGTCGATGTGATTTTTAAAGGGCCACTGTATTTGGAAAATGATGCAAGCTTGAAGCAAGCTGCCGATGCCGAAGATACAAGCAAAAACCAACGCTTTGATTTGTTTTCTGGCTCAAATCCTAAGCCAAGCATTTGTGCGAGTTTGATCGCGCTTTAAAATATGCCTAGAAAACAACTGATGCCTTTCTACTCATTCTTTAAAAAAGATAATTAGCTAAGCATCAGTTGCTCTGTCATTTCTCCTAATCGAATCAACGCCGCACGCACATGATCATTCCAAGGCACTGCGCAATTTAATCGAATGTAATTTCTAAACTGATCACTGTTCGAAAAAATATCACCCGGAATAATACAAATCGATTCCGCTTGCGCCAGATGCAGTAAATCAATAGAGCTGACATTATCGGGCAAACAAATCCATAAAATAAATCCTCCTGACGGCACCGATAATCGTGTTCCTTTTGGGAAGCAATATTGCACGGTTTGAGAAAATGATTTTATATTTTCACTAATCATCAGTCGTAAACTACGCAGGTGTTTATCGTAATGGCCATTTTTCAAATACGACGCCATAGTTAATTGTGGCAAGCTACTCGTCGCCATGGTGCTGAACCTTTGCGCTTGTATAACGGCCTTTTTATTTTTTCCGGGAATACACCAGCCAATGCGCAATCCCGCACCAATCGTTTTTGAGTACGAAGAGCAGTACATCACACGATCATCGGTATCGTGAGTTTTTATGACAGTATTAATCGCTTGTTTTTCCCCACTTTCACCACCTTTAGATAATACCGAACTGTCGATGGGCATTTCACCATAAATATCATCTTCAATTATTTGGCAATCAAATTGACGAGCAAGTTCAACTAGACGCTTTTGTTTCTCGCTATTAATACTACCGCCCGTTGGATTACTGTATCGGCTGGTCAGTATGATCGCGCTGATCGACCATTGTTCCAATGCCAGTTTTAACGCCTCGATACTAATGCCATGAGCCGGATCAGTAGGGATCTCAATGACTTTTAATCCGCGCAACTTCGCCATTTGTAAAAAGCCATAATAACAAGGTGTCTCCACGGCGATAATATCCCCACGCTGAGTGGCGCTGCTTAAGCACAAGTGCAAAGCCTCAGAACAGCCCTGAGTAATCACAATGTCATCGGCGTGGCAGCGCAAGCCAACATCACGCATGCGCAAGGCAATTTGTGAACGTAAACTTTCTAGCCCAGGAGAAAATTGATAATTAAACACCTCCTCCATTTCAAAACGTGTCACTTTCTGCATGTGCGTTTGCAGTGAGCGATAAGGTAAAAAGGAATAATCAGGAATCGCACAGCCCAAGTTCACGCTGCCTAGGTTCTCACTGCTTCTTTCATTCGCATACGCAAGAATGTGATTAATTAAATCTATCTTAGTTACTGCCTTTGGCTCAGCCCCTTGTGACAAAGGCGGCGGCACAGGCTCGTCATTTGCACCTTGACGAACAAAATAACCTGCCTGAGGTTTAGCACGAATCAACCCCTGATCTTCTAGTAGCGCATAAGCTTGGTTAACAGTGGAGATACTGACCTGCAGTTGTTTACTGAGTTTACGCACGCTCGGAATTTTTTGATCGGCCAGGTAAACCCCTTGCTCAATATCTTTTGCTACATCTGATGCCACTTGGCGGTAGAGCGTAGAATGACTGCTCATCTTCTCGATTCCTTCAAGTCTGTCTATTACAGAATACTAACAGCCTAACTGTACTGCATTACAGCACAGTTATTTCTATTTAAAGCAGTACAGTTGGTATTTTATTGCCACTGTACTGCTAATTATTAAAAGCGTTGCTTCTCTTCTCCCTTCTTAATTTGATTCACACTATTTGAGTTCCAGAAAATATTTTAAAGAGAGTAAGAAAATGACTAATTTGAACCCGCAAATACAGACCTCAATTTCCACCTCATCAGGTTTCACGCCCATCTCGACATCTACTGGTGTAATGAAAGGGATCTTTGCGGTTGTATTATTCGCCCTAACCGTACCGATGACCAAAATGGCTCTGCCATTATTTAGCCCTGAATTAATTGCGGCCAGTCGTGCGACTTTCGCAGGGCTACTTGCACTCATCGTGATCAATATTAACGGTTGGACGCTGCCCCATAAAAAGACCCTAGTTTGGCTAGTACTTGCAGGAACTGGCATTGTGATTGGTTTTCCATATTTACTAAGCTATAGCCTAATCAACTTATCCGCAGCCAATATGGGAATCGTTCTCGCTGGGTTACCCATTATCACCAGCGTATGTGCGGCCTTAATTATGGGTGAACGATACACCCTAAGATTTTGGCTGTCTTCAGGAGTCGGGGCTGGTTTATTAGCCGTCTACTTTATCAATGGCAGTCAGTATTCTGGTTGGGATCTAAAAACACTGGGTATATTAATAGCAGTACTCGCGTTTGGCGGATTGGGCTATAGCGCTGGCGCAAAAGCAGCTAAGAGTATTGGCGGTTGGCAAACTATCTGCTGGATATTGGTTTTGTACCTCCCCTTTTCCGCAATTTCCTTTGGGTATTATGCGGGCGATGAAATTTTTATTATTGAATTTACTCAGGCAATGAATAACCCTGAAGCACAATACCGGTTTTGGCTGCCCATACTGGGCTTGGTGTATTTAGCCGTTATTAGTCAATGGTGGGGGTTTCGTTTTTGGTATCAAGCAATGGCTGAAGCGGGCGCTGGACGTATTAGTCAGATTCAATTATTACAGCCGTTTTTCACCCTATTTTTTGCTGCGGTGTTTTTGACCGAAGTATTAGAAATTGAACATCTAATATTTGCTGGGTTAATTGCACTGGCTGTGTTTACTTCTCTTCGTGCCAAAAGTTAAAACGCTGATAATGCTTAAGGATTCAAATATAAAATTCAATTGACATGTATTTGTTAGTATTTCACCAACAGCTATTAACTGTCGGTGAAATCACTACTTTAGCGAACTCAACAAACAACTATCTGAATTCATACCAATATTTCATGAATTATAGATTGTCCTTTTAGCTGCTTCGATAAAAGCAGGCACTCCCGAATTTAAATTCGCTTGTTTAGCCAAGATCAACTCTTCTTTTGAAGCGTATTTTTCATCCCAAGCAAGTACCTTAGGTACCATTAAATAATGCCATAGTGGAGGAATAAGTGTCACAAGAATTGTCGTCAAATACCCATTTATCATCATTGGGGCACCTTCATAAGGACGTAAGTCTTGATAAGGCACATTACCATCAGCATGATGATGAGAATGGCGGGTAAGATTAAACATAGCCCACGAACTAATGCGCTTATTAGTATTCCATGAGTGTCTCGGTTGAACAGGAACTTTAGGGTTACGTACCATGCCATAGTGCTCCATATAATTAACGATCTCTAATAGAGCTTTTCCAAACAGTGCACAAGCCGTAAAAAATAAAGCACCTACTAAGCCACCAATAAAATAGGCAAGAATGACTAATACAACACTCATCAAATGACCACGAATAACACCATTAGAAAAAGAAAAAGACCCTTTTCCAAATTTTGCTAAGCGTTCCTTTTCTAAATGCCAAGCACTGATATTACCTTTGACGGTAGACGCTAAAATATGGAAGTACACATTGCGTCCTCGCGGAGCTGTCGCTGGATCATTAATCGTCGATACATAACGGTGATGTCCATATACATGTTCAATTGAAAATATCGTGTCAAAGCTGAACGCTAATAACCAGCGACCAATAAACATCGAAATGGGATCCCAAGTGCGGTGTGTTAATTCATGCGCAGTAATAGTTCCCATCATTCCAATCATTAAGCCCACGATAATGAAAGTTGATACGCTATGAATAATCGTAGATGTTTCGCGTTGAGCAAGCAAATCATACCCAATAATGCCGGATAGATATTCTCCAAAACCCATTACATCAGTAGTGCTCACACTCCAGATTGATACAAATACGACTAGCGATAATAATGGCAGCGCTAGCCATAACTGAAAAGTGAGAATCTCTGGTTTCTTAAAATCTGGGGTCGCAATATCGTCCCCACCCAATGCGTCTCCTAGAATGTAAGCCAATAAAATAGCGAATAGACCAAAAATGATATAAGAACCTCCTGCCAAAATGGCGACTAAGGCTAGAATGCCAATAATGTGAAATAAAAAATATTTTGAATAATGGAATAACATAAAAAATCCTTACTATTTTGAGTTAACAATAAAACGGTCAGCGAACATTTCAGAGGAGGGGATGCCCATAGACGATAATGTATTTATACAGTCATCAATCATTAATGGTGGGCCACATAAATAAACTTGAGAGCTGTACGTTGCAAAGGATCTTAAATGCTCTCCTAAGTACCCTCTTGGTCCTTGCCATGAAGAGCTCTCAGGCTCCTCTGACAAGACTTGTTCGAACTCAAACGAAGCGGGCCAGTTTTTACTAATTTTTAATATCTCTTCTAATCCGTAAATATCAGCTTGGGTTCTAGCGCCTAGTATTACTGTCACCGCTCGCTGGCAATTCTGTTCTTTAGCCTGCTCTAAAATTGACAATATGGGGGCTAATCCACTACCACCAGCAATCAATAACATATGATTGTCAGAGTCTCGTAAAAAGAAATCACCAAACGGCCCTTCCAATTCAATACTTTTGTTGACTAAATCCTCCCTTTTAACCAAACCAGAAAACTCACCATTAGGCACATGGCGTACAATAAATTTTACACGTGTATTTTCAACATTAGGTTTTGATGCAAAAGAATAGGCTCTTGTTACCCCAGGTAGACAGTCAAGACTTAACTTAGCATATTGCCCTGCCTTAAAAATCGGCACTTCATCCAGTTCAATTTCTATCGCAGTAATGTCGTGAGTTAATTCTGTTTTACCGACTATTCTTCCTCGATTTATGCGTTTCTTAGCTCGACTCAGGTCGACCTCAACTTCAACATCATCCGTTTTTGGTACGCTCTGACAGGCGAGTATATAACCAGATTGGACTTCTTCTGCCGTTAAGAGATAACTTGCATCAGTAAACTCTTTTACCTTACCTTTGATTAGTTTGCACTTGCATTCAGCACAACCACCAACTTTACAGCTATAGGGAAAATTAATTCCGTTCCGCAAAGATGCACTGAGCACTGTCTCTTTTTTTTCTAAAGAAATAGCGAGTTGATTCACCCGCATCCCTTCGGGGCTAGCGCTAGAAAATATAGACTTGATAAATGACCGCATCATTAGGGGTTTCCTTTTTATTATGTACATCCAGTTTAAAGCCAATGCATATATTGGTAGGCGGCATATTCTGACAAGTCAGGGTCATATTTTGACAAGCAGGAGTCACATATTGACAACCCCTATTTTCTAAACGATGCTAATAATCAAAATAACAAAAGCGCTCCCTATGATAATTCTGAAGCAGGCCTCTTGATGATTCACACAAACGCAAAAATACCTGGAGTGTACTTACTCGCCGTAGCTGAATGCATGGCAGACTTTGGCATCAATCAAAGAAAGTGGTTAGATGGGAGCCCATATCAAGTCATTGATGCAGGCATGCTTGATGCAACGGTTAGCTATGAAGCACTTTATGACTTGGTTATTAAAGCCGTTGAACTATCGAACAATACTGCGATAGGTGTGATGGTTGGACACCGATTAACATTGCAGTCTCACGGTATACTTGGCTACGCCTTAATGAACTGTGAAGATTTAGTATCAGCCGCTAAATTACTTGAGCAATATATATCATTACGCTTTCCCCTTATTGACATATCAACTCGGTATAACGATTCAGAATTCATCATCGAACTTAATGAAAAATTCCCGCTCAATGAAATACGAAATTTAGTATTAGAAGCGATACTGGTTACGATTAAGTCGGCTCTCGACCAATTAACACCTAAAATAAAAAAAAGCCTGACGATTAGTTTTCCCTATGCTAATAATCAAACAAATGCTTATCATAGTTTGACGGATTGCAAACTCATATTTAATGCACCCTGCGCAAGTATCAGTATTACAAAAGAATTAATGCTAGAACGAATTCCACTTGCCAATTTAGCCGCTTATAAAGAGGCAGAAATTTTATGCGCGAAAGAATTAAAAATCATTAATCAAGAAAGTAGCTATAAAAACAAAGTTAAACAAAAAATTCTGGCAAACAGTGAAAATTTTCCGACACAAGCAGTGATGGCATCATGGTTTAATATGACCTCAAGAACTTTGCACAGAAGGCTTGTCAGTGAAGGTGTGTCTTACCGTGAAATTTTGGAAGATGTAAAAAAAACGCTAGCCATTTCTTATCTTAAAAATACCGAGATGACGATTAAAGAAATTAGCTATTTTTTAGGTTATGAGGATGATCGAAATTTCAGCCGTGCTTTTAGACGCTGGCAAGGCATTTCACCGTCAAGGTATCGTTCTGAATGTTAATGTCGATTAATGAAAAAGCGCTGCATAAAGAAAAGCAATTGAATGCCTTTACAGCATGCAGTTTTAACTTTTTATCTTTTTGGCGTACTTTCTAGCAGGCGGCTTGCGAGCGCTAGGTTTCCCGCCACTTGATTTCTTCGCGCCCTTTTTTTTGAACCCAGCACCTTGCCCCTTTAATCCCTGCAATGCAGTCGGTATGTACTGCTTAGCCTGTTCAATCAGCGCCAACAAATGATGATTCAGCGGTTGCATAAATCCTTGGTAGTTAAGCTCGCGCTGGCTGATCGCGTTCAGCTGCTGTTCCCACAAAGCCGTCATATCAGGCGTAATGGCCGATTCAGGTAAGCTGTTGATTAAGCCCCTACCAATATCCGTACTGCGTATCTGCTTGCCCGTGCGCTGTAAAAAGTTACGCCTAAAAAGCAGCTCAATGATTCCCGCTCGCGTTGCTTCAGTACCAAGACCGTCGGTTTCTTTTAACGTCTTGCGAATTTCAGCGCTGCTGACATAACGAGCAATGCCGGTCATTGCCGCCAGCAAGGTGCCGTCGTTAAAATATTCGGGCGGTGTGGTTTGTTTTTCTACTAAATTGGCGTTATCGCAAGTCCAAGCAAACTTTCCGTATTGCTTGTCATTTGAGTCTAGGGTGATGGGCGGTAAAGACTGCCCAGTATCTATTTTGTTAACGTGCTGACCACCCGAGCCGTTTTTATTTCCATACAGTACTTTCCAGCCTTGCTTCAGTGGCTGCTTGGCTTGAGTCTTAAACTGGCCACCCGCAATAGTCGCTTCGACTTTGGTTTCGGCATATTGATAGGCTGGGAAAAACTGCATCAAATATTGGCGCGCGATATGACGATACACTTTTTGTTCAAACTGGTTCAATTTTGAAAACTGTTCAGCCGATATTGATTTTTCACTCGGCACAATCGCATGGTGTGCTTCTACTTTGCTATCGTTAAAGGCTTTGCTTTTTAAACTCGGTTGCGCTTGTTGGGCATATTCTGTCAGCGGCTGGCAGTTTTGACCAATTGCGCTAATTACCTGCGGGGCAAGGTTATGCTGCTCATTGGGTAAATGACGGCTATCGGATCTTGGATAGGTAATAAGTTGATGGCGTTCATACAGACTCTGACAGGTATCTAATACTTGCTGGGCGCTCATCGAGAAAGCTTTCGCCGCTTCGATTTGTAAAGTGGATAAATTAAACGGCAGCGGCGGTGGCTGTTGCTTCTCTTTTTGTTCGAGCTTGGTAATTTCAGCAGGCTGGTTGGTGATGCGCTGGCAGACATTTTCTACCAAAGGCTTGTGTAAAACTCGGCCCTCTTCATCTTGATACGGCTTGCAGGCTTCGCTGGGCTGCCACTTTAATAAAAAGGATTCATTCGCCGTATTGTTTAAACGTGCTTCGACTTGATAAAAATCGCGGCTTACAAAGTTTTCAATGTCTTCATCGCGCTTAACCACTAAGCCTAATAACGGCGTTTGTACACGGCCAACCGACAGTACACCTTTATAACCCGCCTTCTGCCCTTGTAAGGTATAAGCCCGTGTCATGTTCATGCCATATAGCCAATCAGCGCGCGAACGGGCTAAGGCCGAAACTGACAGAGGCACGAATTCTTGATTGCTGCGCAGGTTTTGCAAAGCACGCTTCACCGCGGGTGGATTCAAATCACTAATTAAGCAACGCTCGGTCGTCTTTCTTTTATGGGCACTGATTTTTAGGTGACTTAATACTTCATCAACTAATAGCTGCCCTTCGCGATCGGGATCACCGGCGTGGACAATATGGTCGGCCTGCTTCACCAGTTTACGTAATACGGTTAATTGCGCCCGGGTCTGAGACTTGGCTTTTAACTGCCACTCTTGCGGCACAATGGGAAGGTGTTCGAGCTTCCAAGATTTAAACGCTTCGTTATACGCGTCGGGTTCTGCTTGCTCTAATAAATGACCGATGCACCAGCTCACCACATCGCCATTAGCCAGCTCGATATAACCTTGCTGTTTGCGATGGGGTTTATTTAAAATGCTGGTTAAGCCATCGGCAATGGCTCGCCCAAGACTGGGCTTTTCGGCGATATACAGTTTCATTCTTAAACTGTATAGATAAACAGTGATATTTTCAAGATGAGCTTTATACACATGTTTATAAAAGTCAGCTTATCTGTGTATTACTTCACCCTGTCAATTTTTTATAATGTATTAACCGTCAATTTAATAACTTGATTGTCGCAGCATGTCTGAAAAAAAGTTATTTAACGTGCAAAAAATCATCATATTGACCTGACATGAGTGGTAGCAAGGCCTCACTATAGTTTCAACTATCTTATACCCAGTCTTATCCACAACTTCTGTGGGTAAGATTATGATAAGTATTCAAATTAATTCGTTTTTATTGAAAATCAAGACTTGCTTTGCATTTTTTTCAATTATTTTTAGCGCGTATTTTGTCCAATATATTTTTTCATTTTTATCGCTCAAAGCATTGACAACAGTGGCTTTCAGAGAATTTCGAGCACTGATCAAAAAACAAACAATCTGACTGCAGCCTAGGTAAGTCGCGGTCAAAATAGAGTTATATTTAGATTACACACAGAGTTATACACAGAAGTTGTTAATAAACTCTAATTAAACTAATTATTGGCATTTTGTGGGTATTTTATTAACTTTCTCAGCAGTCTTCTGTGTCAATTAATCCACTAAATGATCGTTTAACGATAACGGCGTACAAGGGTTGTATTCAATCCAATTTTTACTCATATACTTAATCGGTTGTCATGCCTCATTGAGCCATGACATCACAAGCAAGATGCCAGACAAGGTGCTAGAATAGTTGTGTTCAAAATAGACGAATTACAAAATAGTCGAATTCAACGCTCCTTTTCTATTGTCAGCGGATACACCATGCCAGTCACTCATTTCATTACTCATCAAATTAATAAAGAAGCACAAAAGCCGGCGGCGATCGTCACGACGACTGCCAATGAAGCCGAGATTGATGATTACTGCCACTTAGTAATGAGCCAACTGAAAGGCATCTTTGTGCAGCGCGCCAGCAAACGCTATGGTTGCTTTAATCCAGAAGTGACTCGTGTTAAGGGTCTTACTCTTAATTGGTTGAACGACCAGCAAAGCTTTTTATCGTGGACCAAGAAGATCAGCGAGCAATTCGCCGATATGATGGATAATACCGAGTTGGAGATTGATGGTTATCTTGCCTTCGCGACGGAAGAGCTGGCCGATACCGATAAACTGTATATTTTCCATTTGCGCGAAAAAAGTAACATCTGCTTAACCGCCGATATGCAATTAAGCGAAAGCCGCGTACTCGACTTTTCTAATACCGGCTTTGGTCTCTGTATTGATACCGCTGCATTAAAGAAAGAGCAGGAAGAAGGCAAGCGCAGTGAAGAGAAGTACTTCACCTTTAGCTTTGGCCGAGGTGATAAGCCGATTCAAAAATTGTTTTCTGACTTTGCCGGTTTTATCGATACTTTAGATACCGAGCAAGAAACTCAAGAGTTCTTAAAGATTGTCGAAGAGTACGCCTCTTCGCTACCAGAAGATCAATCGGCCGAGACTAAGACCAAGGTCATTGAGTATTGCGTTGAACAAGACAAGCAAGGGGAAGCGGTTGAGTTTAAAACGTTGTCTGGCCAACTCGATAGCAGCGCGCCCGAAAAGTTTGAACAATTTGTCGCGCTTAAAAAACGTGAATACCGCCAAGTACGTCCTCGCAGTGAATCTACGATGAACGACCCTGAGGCTTCAAACGAGCTAGCGCATGGCGAGTCAGTGGTTAAAACAGAGCTTATTCCTGATCGTAAGAGTTTAAAGAACTACTTACGCTACAGCGGTAAAAACAAAGAAGTAACCCTTAGTTTTGCAGCAACGGCACTGGGCACGGATATTAGCTTTGATGCTAGCGAGAATACGTTAACCATTAAGAACTTGCCGAGTCGCTTATTAAAGCAGCTTAAACCTGAAAATAAATCTGAGTAACAAGGTCTATTTCTATGCTTAAAACAGTGCATCGATGGTTATTAAAAAGAGCTGACCGCCAGGCGGATAATATTTGGATATTCACCTTAGGTGCCGTTGGTTTCTTTTTTGGTATGGGGATAATTCTTTATGCTGAAAATGCCCTCGCAGCCTCTGTGGGCCAAGAAATCATTGTGTTATTAGGATTTATTCTAGCGATAATCGGAGGCATTGCCGCTATAATAGGTTATCTATCTTTAAGTTTATTACGCTTTTTAAGCTTCGCTAACCGCGAACGTGTTAAAACCCCTACTCTTGAATCTATTGAAGTCGAAGAAGAAAAATCACCATGAGCGAACGTTTTCCTGATATTGAAGTTTACCTAATCAAAGCAGAAGCCCAAGAAGTTTACGATTGGCTTTGCACGCAGTTCTCACAAGTAGAAGAACAAAAGAGCAGCCCTAAATCGGTACAGTGGCTGGTTGATGGCAAGCAAGTGTTATTAACACTTAACAGCAATAAGAACTTTGCCAGCTTGTGGTTCAAAGAAAATACCACCCCTTGGGATAACGACCTAGACTGCGGACGCGCTTTACATACTGCCCTAGGTAAAGAAGTTCGTTGCTCTAATGCGGCTTGGCAAGAAACCGATGAAGGCCCAGCTTGGACTAAGTTGATTCATGGTGAAGAAAAAGATTTTGATTGGGACAAGTAGTGTCCAATAATATTCTGCCGCTTAAACACCTTTCATTAAAAGACTTACAGCAGCGCTACTTGCGCTTGCTAGAAGCTATGTCTGAAGGTGTTTATGGCTTAGACGCTGACGGTTTAGCCACTTTTGTAAATCCCGCAGCTGAGCGCATTACCGGCTGGTCGTCAGAAGATATTCTCGGTAAAAACATTCACCAGTTTCATCATCATAGCCACGCCGATGGCCGTCCTTATCCCGATACCGACTGCCCTATTTATAAAACTCGCCTCACCGGTGAAAGCGCTCATTGTGAACACGAAGTATTTTGGCGCAAGGATGGTAGCTGCTTTCCGGTCGAATATTCCAGCACGCCTATCGAAGAAGATGGTCAACGCCTTGGCGTAGTAGTTGTCTTTAAAGACATTAGCGAACGCTTAGTTCAGCAGCAAAAATTGCAAACCGCTTTGCTACACGTTGAACGTTTAAAAGAACAACTGGTTGCTGAGAACCATTTGCTCAAGCAAGAAATTCAGCTGCAATCTCAGCAAGAACTCATTGGCCAAAGCGACATAATGGCGGCCTTAGTTGAACGTATCGGTCAAGTAGGCCCAACCGATGCTTGCGTACTTATTCAAGGCGAAAGTGGCACCGGTAAAGAACTCATCGCCCAAGCCTTACACGCTGCGAGTCAGCGCAAAGATAAGCCGTTAGTGAAAGTAAATTGTGGAGCAATTGCTGAAAGCCTGATTGAAAGTGAGCTATTTGGCCACGAGAAAGGCGCTTTTACTGGGGCAACTCAGCGCCGCTTAGGGCGCTTTGAGGTTGCTGATAGCGGCACGCTGTTTCTTGATGAAATTGGCGAATTAACCCCAGCCGCACAAGTGAAATTATTACGGGTATTACAAGAACAAGAGTTCGAACGGGTGGGCAGTAGCCATACAGTGAAGGTCGACGTACGTATTATTGCCGCAACCAATCGTGATTTACAAAAACTGGTTGAGCTAGGCGAGTTTCGCGCAGACTTGTTTTATCGCCTTAATGTCTTTCCTCTTTGGGTGCCGGCACTGCGCCAAAGAGCCAGCGATATTCCGTTACTAGCGAATTATTTCTTAGCCAAAATTCAACGCCATATCGGACGTTATTGCGAAGGTTTTACGCCGCTGTCATTACAAAAAATGATGCAATACGCTTGGCCAGGTAATGTCCGTGAATTGTATAACGTGATCGAGCGCTCTTTAATTCTTCACTCGGGTGATGGCTTGTTGATGTTGCAATTAGATGCCGAACTGGCATTCGATAAAAATCCCCCTTCACAGTCATCTCAGCCCCAGACATTGAATGATGCCCCTATATTAGCTTACTCAGAAAGCAGTGAAATATTAACCTCTGCTGCTGCCGAGAAACTGCATATTTTACAGGTATTGGAAATGTGTAATGGCCGCGTTTCTGGGAATAAAGGCGCGGCTGAATATCTCGACTTGCCCGTTTCAACGCTGCGTTCGCGTATGAAGAAACTCGACATACGATCCAAATAAGCGACATATCACTCTTATAAGTGATATGTCGTCACTAGAATAATCGATATATCGCTAAATTTATTATGAATTCTAAATAACCCCAGTAAATACAACGACTTAAACATTGGCCCAACGATTGCTATCCAGCCTCATGCTATTTAACGATATGAGAGCTTTATGAATAAGTTAATCGCCACCTCCCAACAACCACAGTCCTCTGGATTACGCCAATTCCTCAGCTTTTTCAAAGCGAACTCACTGACCCATAGAGTCCGTCTTATTTCCGGTCGTTATCTGACGCTGCGCCGTATCATAAGCTGGCCGTTATTATTACTCTGCTTCCTCACACCTTGGTTCAGCTGGAACGATCTTCCTCTGGTACATTTTGACTTAGTCGCTAAACAGTTTCGCGTAGGCTCTGTAATATTTTGGCCGGAGGACCTTATGGTGCTGACTTGGGCGATGCTCGCAGGCGCCTTTGGTTTATTCTTTGTGGCCATGGCATCGGGCCGACTCTGGTGTGGCTTTAGCTGCCCACAAACGGTCTGGACCTTTCTATTTATTCGCTTAGAAGAGCTGATTGAAGGCTCGCGCCATAAACGTTTAAAAATGGACCGCACGCCGTGGAATGCTGAAAAAATTCTACGTAAATCTGCCAAGCACTTCAGCTGGCTCAGCTTGAGCTTATGGACCGGCCTTACCTTTATTGCTTACTTCTACCCACTTGAAGCGATGGCGAATGATTTAAGCCAAAGTGATTTAGCGGGTATGGGACTATTTTGGATTCTATTTATTGCCGCCATGACTTACTTAAACGCCGGCTTTTTGCGCGAGCAAGTGTGTACTCATATGTGCCCTTATTCACGCTTTCAATCGGTAATGTCAGACAAGTCCACTTTAGTGGTGCAATACGATGAGCCCCGCAACGACTGCATAGATTGCCAAGTTTGCGTGCATGTTTGCCCTACCGATATGGATATTCGTGATGGCATGCAGCTTTCTTGTATCGCTTGTGGGGCTTGCGTTGATGCTTGTGACAGTATTATGGAGAAGATTAACAAACCTACTGGGCTCATTGCTTTTCGCCCGGGAGAGGTGACGTTCAATGAAGCTTTGAACCTCAAGCAGCGACCTCGCTTGGTCGGTTATGCCTTCGCCTTTGTCATATCCGTTTTACTCATCGGGATTGAGGTTAGCAGTCGCGACATCATTCAAATCAGCCTCGAACGCGATCGCAATAGTCTGTACCGCATTAATGCAAATGATGAGATCGAAAACAGTTTTTCACTAAAATTTCATAACAAAACTCAGCAAGACATGCCGATTCGCCTGCGCATTGCCGATAACCTGTATGGCTTTGAAATCAGTCAGCCTTACTTCACGATTGCTGCAGGCCAACGCCAGCAATTCCCTTTATTAATTTCTCTGGCACTGCCTGATCCAGATTCACATGCACAAAAACTATCTAATAGAACAGCGATTCATATTGAAGTGTTATCAGCCGAGTTTGATGAACCTATTAATGATATGAATACCTCTTTCTTCATGCCCAGCGTGGACGAAATTAATCCACTGTGAATAAAAACCTTCGATTGGGGATAAGTAAGCTCCAATTCTCAATTTTTGCCTATACTTAACAGCATAGCTCGAATTTACACCTCATAAAATTCGACCATTAGGCTGTTATTTAAAGGCAATTCTATGGTATCTCGTATTCGTCTGTTCCTACTCTCTAGCGTAATTAGCGCCCTCTCTCTTATTGCACCTGCTATTAGTCATAGCCAAGAACCCATAAAGATCATCACCAATAACTGGACTAGCCAAGTCGTTTTATCTGAGATTACGGGGCGTATCTTTCAATCCATGGGCGCCAAGGTTGATTTTTTACCAAGCTCTATTTCAGACCAGTGGGGCGCACTCGCTTATGGTGTTGGGCACATTCAGATCGAAGTGTGGGAAGGTACCATGCCTGAACAGTTCAACCGCATGGTCGCCGACGGCTCCATTGTTGATGCAGGGACCCACACAGCAACAACCCGGGAGGATTGGTGGTATCCCAAGTATGTAGAAGAGCTATGCCCTGGCCTGCCAAGTTGGAAAGCCCTAAAGGCTTGTGCTGACCTATTCAAGCGGCCAGGCTCTGAAGGCGAAGGCGTCTACTTTTCTGGCCCTTGGGAAAAACCCGATGAGGCTAGAATAAGAGCATTGGAAATGAATTTTCGCGTGAAAACCTTATCAAAAGGTGATGATATATGGGTAGAGCTAGAAAAATCGTACAGCAAAAAACAGCCGATCGTAATATTTAATTGGAGCCCAAACTGGGTAGAGTCTCGCTATTCAGGGACATTCGTCGAATTTCCACAACATGCAGCCGCCTGTGAAACAGACCCAGAATGGGGCCTTAATAAGACATTAATTTATGATTGTGGTAATCCCAAAAGTGGCTGGCTCAAAAAAGCGGCAACGGTTAACTTTAAACAAAATTATCAATGTGAATTTGAAACCTTAAAAAATATCAATTTCAACAATCATCAAATTGCATCACTATCCGCAAGAGTTGATGTCGATAAATTAAATTTTCAAGAAGCAGCGGAAGAATGGATTAATAATAATCACTCGCTTTGGAAAAGCTGGATTCCTCAAAACTGCATAGACAAAAATAGTCATCAGGAGGCGTATTAAATGAGCAACGCCTTAAATGCTGATAACTCCTTAAGCCGCCAGTTATTCAAGTCGATTTTTGGACTTTATTGTCTGATTGCAATCAGCGTAACCGCCATTCAAATTATTCAAGAATACCGCTATACACAGATTACTATTAGTGAAGAATTAAAAAATTACGAAAAAATTTTCGGACCAGTGCTTGCTAAAGCCCTTTGGAACTTAGACCGAGAACAGGTGAATGACATTACCAGAGGGTTTACTGAAGTTCCTATTATTGTAGCCGTCAAAATTGAACATATAAAAAATAACCAACTCGTCCCCTATGCTAATCGAAATTCTGATAATAGCAGTACTGAGAATAATAAACAGTTCTCTTATACCTTTCCTATTAACTATCACATCGGCAGCGCTATTCACCCTCTAGGGCAAGCAACACTCTACTCGGACTCTTCTATTGTCATGGCACGAGTTAAGCTTGGATTTATTTTCTTAATTTTAAATGCGCTAATCAAAGGTATTTTCTTATGGTTCATTTTTTGGTGGGTAAGCAAGAAATTATTGATAACCCCTCTAAATAAGCTTATTGAAGCGATTAGTAATCTTAAGTTTAACAATTTATCCTCTTTTAACATTGACCTGAATATTAAGAATAAAAATGAGCTGTCGGTTATTGAACAATCTTTTTCTGACATGGTTTCTGAATTAGCAAGAGCAGAAAAAGGCGTTAGTGATTTTAATGCTCGCCTAGAACAAGAAGTTCATAAAAGAACCTTAGAACTCGAACAAGCAAAAAATGAAGCGGAAGCTTTAACCCATGCCGCCGAATCAGCTACGCAAGCTAAAACAACGTTTTTGGCTAATGTCAGCCATGAGTTACGCACGCCAATGAATGGCATTCAAGGCATGCTTCACCTTATAGAAAGTAGTGAACTGGATGAAAAACAAAAACAATATACTGAAGTTGCCTCAGCAAGTGCTGATCGACTATTAACCCTTATTGACGAGATAATAGATTTATCAAAGGCCGAATCAGGAAAGTTTACAATAGAAGAAACAGTATTTGATATTCACCCGATATTCGATGACCTTGCACACTCCTATAATTTATTAGAACTAAAAGATAAACCTATCGAGCTACGCTTAAATGCCAATAACATTCAGAATCTACAAGCCGTTGGCGACCCGACTCGCTTACGTCAAATTCTCATTAATTTAATTGGCAATGCGATTAAGTTTACTGAAAAAGGCCATATCATCATATCAACACTGATCAACGATGATGTTGATTCTAATAATAATCATTTTTATTTAACCGTTTCCATTCAAGATACAGGCATCGGTATTGATGAAGACAATCTTGAATACATTTTCGATAGTTTCTCTCAAGGAGATTCATCAATAACAAGAAAGTATGGCGGCAGTGGTTTGGGTCTGAGTATTTGCAAGCAGCTCTGCGAACTCATGGGAGGCAGTATTACCGTTAGCAGCCAACTCGAAGAAGGAAGCTGCTTTCAATTCACGATTAGACTCGGAAAAGTTGGAGTCGATTAATGTCAATATGATTAAGCTCAATAAGATTAAGCTCAATAAGATTAAGTATGCAGAATGATTTCTCTTCATACCATTGAGAATCACTAACATTTCAATTCCTAATTGCTTATAAAAATCATTAGCGCAATTAAGTCTCTAGGACAGCCTTAATTAAGTAAAAACCCTTCATTTTCCTACGCCTTAACTGTATCTATCCAGTGACAAATGGTATGTTAGCAAATCAGTACGCATTCAATAATAGTGTTTGTTAATCAATAACTAATTTGAATTCACAAACTCTCATTTAGAAAGATAGGTGGCTACATGAAAGGCAATACCAACGTCTTACGCACTCTTAATCAAGTTTTGACCACAGAGCTTACTTCTATCAACCAGTTTTTTCTACATGCCCGCATTTTCAAAAACTGGGGCTTAGAAGAATTGAATGAAAAAGCCTATAAAAAATCCATTAAAGATATGAAGCAAGCGGATCAACTGATCAACCGCATCTTATTTTTAGAAGGACTGCCAAATTTACAACAGCTGGGCAAACTGCAGATTGGTGAAGATACCCAAGAAATGCTGCAGTGTGATTTCAACGTAATCTCTACTCAATTAGTAGAATTACGAGATGCGATTGAGCTATGTGAAGCTGAAAATGATTATGTTAGCAGAGAGCTGCTACAAGAAATTCTAGAATACGAAGAAGACTATATCGATTGGATCGAAACTCAGCAGTTGCTGATTACCAACCTCGGTATTGAAAACTATCAACAGACAATGATGGAGAGCTAAGATGAAAGGCAATACAAAGATCATCGATCTACTAAACAAACAGCTGACACTCGAATTAACTTCGATGGATCAATATCTAGCTCATGGCAAATTATATGAAGATTGGGGCATCAATAAACTTCATAAGCAGCTCGTGCATGAGCATGAAGAAGAGCTAGATCATGCATCACGCATCATTGAACGAATTATCTTCCTAGACGGAAAAGCCGATACTGCATCACGCGAGCCGCTGTTGATCGGTGATAACGTTGAACAAATGCTGAAAAACGACCTAGCAGCTGAATACAGCGTAGCCACCAGCTTACGTAAAATCATTGCTGTGTGTGAAGAAGAACGCGATTACGTGACTCGCGCGCTCTTACAAGAGCTGCTAAATGATACTGAAACTGACCACATCTACTGGTTAGAGCAGCATTTAGGCCTGATTGAGAAGATTGGTCTGCCTAACTATATCCAGAGCCAGATGGGCGCGGTATAGCCTGTCTAATAGCCCGCATAAGTGGCTACTGGGTAAAGATTAAGCAAGTTTATTGAATAATTCTCAATTGATTCAAAATCTTGTTTGATAACTGTTATCATTAGCGTTAAGATAGAGCTATATTATCGATCTCGCTAGTGGTAACGCCATGTTTGTATGCATCTGTCACGGAATTAACGAAAAGGCTATTCAGAAAGCAGTATCTGAAGGCGCTAAAAACGTACGCGAAGTACGCAAAACTCTGAATCTTGGTTCTCAGTGTGGACAATGCGTGCGTCAAGCTCACGAAGTCATTGAGCAAGCAAAAGCCAGCGCACAAAAAGCTCAGTTTTACGCTGCTTAAGTCTTTGGCTGTCGTTACTTTCAGCCCGCAATAAAAACTTCATCAAGCGTATAATATTCGATTTTTGTATTAGAGGTATTTTTAGGACTTGTTGAAGCAACCTGTGCCATTTTAGTAGCAACTTCAATACCCTTTATAGGACGGTACTTTCTTAGTACTGGGATGCAAGATAATAACGGCATCACTTTTCCAGCAAAAAACTCTCCTGGTCGCTTATCTTCTCTTTCACCCATTAATAATGACGGTCTAAAAATCACACACCGCTTAAAATCCAGCGCGATCACTTTATCTTCTAACTCACCTTTCATTTTTAAATAGGCTGACACGCTTTTAGCATTAGCACCACTGGATGATACTAAATAATATTCATCAATACCTTGCAGACGACCCAGCTTGGCTGCGTTATATTGATAATCTACATCGACTCGACGCTGAGCCGCAATAGACCCCACATTTTTCTTAGTCGTTCCCAAACACGAAAATAAAGCATCCGCTGACAATAGCTCGGAATAGTCTTCTAGGTGCTCAAAGTCGACAATATGATTTTCAAATTTTTCTGAAGTAATGCTTAACGGCTTTCGGGTTAACGCCACCACCTTAGAAAAACGAGGCGAGGCTATAAGCTCATCGACAAGATGCCGTCCAATTAACCCTGTTGCACCCATCACAATTGCTGTTTTATTCATTTTCAAATTCCTAGGCAAACTATTTTAGTATGCGATGTAAACGTTTATTGAATTAAAGCCGCTGATTTTACTTGCGCCCATACGTTTTGCCCCACACTTAATGCCAATCGATCAACGGACCGCTGGGTGAGTTTTGCGCGTAATATCGATTCACCTAAGGCAAGCTGAAGCATTAACAAACCATGCTGTAATGGCTCAATACTGATAATCGTTACCGGTAGAATATTACTGATGCTGGTATCTTCGTGATGGCTCAACGATAAGCTGACATCGCTGGCTAAAATATTCAGTCGTACTTCTTGGCCTGCGCTAAGATCGCATTGCTGCAACCATAATGAGTGCTCATTAAGCTTCTGCCCTACTACTGGGTCAGTAAGCTCTTTCAGTGTAAACCGAGTAAGCCCCCATTGTTCATTATGCTCCATCACCTTACATTGTAATAAACTACTAATATGTTCTTGCTGAGAAATAGGAAAATCGGGGCTATTAATCGCTTCTAAAAAGTTTTCTGATTTAGTGATACGCCCAGCATCTAACATGACGATATGATCGGCTAATAAAGAAACCTCCCATAACGAGTGACTAATATAAATCACAGGCACATTATACTGGTGGCAGATACGCTCTAAATAAGGCAATAATTCTTGCTTACGCGCATGGTCTAACGACGCAAGAGGCTCGTCCATCAGCAATAAATCGGGATTAATTAATAGCGCCCGGGCAATCGCTACTCGCTGACGCTCTCCACCCGATAGCTGATCTGGAAACTGATCTAAAAGCTGAGCTAATCCTAATAGCTCAACGACCTCTTCTAACGTTGCTAAAGGCTTTCCTGGATTCGCACGTTTTAATGCATAGTTTAAGTTGTCAGCCGCACTAAGGTGAGCCAATAAGCTCGCTTCTTGAAAGACATATCCAATCGCACGCTGGCGGGTCGGAACAAAGTGCTTTGCGCTTTGCCATACCTGATCGCGAAAACTTAACGTGCAGTGCTTGACTTTTTCTAAACCCGCGATACATCGAAGCAGGCTTGTTTTACCAGAACCAGATGGGCCATAAATAGCGGTGACGCCTTGAGCAGGAATTTTTACATCAAGGTCTATATTAATACTCTTTCTAGGCCACTTTAAGACTAAGGATATCTGATTGTTATGATCCATTAGTTAATAACCCGAATGCTTTTCTGTTTTTGATTAAAACCATATAGCAGTAGTAATACCACAAACGAGAAGATAATCATTGCTGCCGATAGGCTGTGTGCCTGAGCATACTGCAAGCTTTCGACATGCTCATAAATAAGCACAGAGATCACCTGAGTTTCTCCTGGGATATTCCCCCCTATCATTAGGATTACCCCAAATTCACCTACTGTGTGCGCAAACCCTAAAATGGTTGCCGTTATAAATCCGGGTTTGGCCAAAGGTAAGATCACGGTAAAAAAAGTATCTAAGCGCGAGGCTCTTAAGGTTGCTGCAACTTCTAACGGCCGCTTACCCAATGCTTCGAATGAATTTTGTATCGGCTGAACGACAAAAGGAAAAGAATAGATGACAGACGCAATCACTAAACCGGCAAAGGTAAAGGGTAACGTACCCAAGCCAAGGCTTTGTGTGAACTCTCCCACAGGCCCACTAGGCCCCATAGCAATGAGTAAATAAAAACCAATCACTGTTGGTGGTAATACCAAAGGAAGTGCCACAAGAGCGCCTACAATCGGTTTTAGCTTAGAACGTGTTGTAGTCAACCACCACGCAACAGGCGTCGCGATAACGAGCAAAATAATCGTCACTAAAGTCGCAAGCCGAAGTGTTAAAAATATAGCCTGCCAATCTTCTGGGGTTAAACCTAAGACCTGATCCACGGATAGAACTTCCTATGCTAGCGAGTATAAATAGATGACGCTGGGGAAACCTGATAACCATAGTCTTGGATAATGACCGCCGCCGCAGGGGATTGCAAATATTCAACCAATTCAAAGACTGCTTGCTTATCTTTTGCTCGATTTAAGACGACTGCATCTTGCTGAATAGGCTGATGCAATGCTTCAGGAATCAACCAGCCAGAGCCTTGACCTTGCCATTGAGAAGCCGCAATAAAGCCATACCGTGCATTTTGACTGGCCACAAATTGATAAGTCTGTGAGATGTTTTCTCCTACGACCCATCTTGAACGCGTCGCTTTCGCTAAACCGAGCTGGGTTAATACTTCTTTGGCTGCTTTGCCATAAGGGGCCAGTTTTGAATTAGCAATGGCTAAATGCGTAAACTCTGCATTTGATAGCGTCTTTTCATTCACGACCTGCCCAGCCTCTGCCGTCCATAATACTAAACGGCCATAGGCATAAGTAAATAAATTGCTGGGCAGTGCGAGGCCATCGTTAATAAGCCGTGCAGGTTTATCACTATCGGCAGAGAGCAGTAAGTCGAAGGGAGCCCCATGACTTATCTGCGCATAAAAGCGCCCCGATGACCCCGATACTAGCGTTATAGAATGTTCACTTTTCTGCTCAAAGTCAGCGACCAATTTTTGCATAGGGGTAATAAAGTTTGAAGCAACTGCGACGGTTACTTCATCTGCAAAAGCTGGCGAATAGCCTAGCGAAAGTCCTAAAAAATAGGCAAATAGGTTGCGGCCAAACAAGATAAAACTCGAACGAGAGTGTGAAATAAGATTCTTACCCATAATGAGAAAAACGAAGCGATCTTTAATTCAACATTAAACCTTAGACAATCCCTAGGTTCAAGATTACCGACACGGGAAGTTTCCAAGCCAATACTTGACAGTAAGCGCTAATCTGGATTAATCTTTATACTGTAAACTTTACACTGTATAGTTAATTGAATAATAATAGAGAAAATGCAGAGGCTTATATGACAGATTTTGATGCCATCGTGATTGGCGCTGGGAATGCAGGCTTAACCGCCGCAACAGCCCTACAAAGAGGCGGGGCTCGCACCTTATTATTAGAGCGCCATAATATTCCAGGTGGCTGCGCGACCTCCTTTGTCCGCGGTGAATTCGAATTTGAAGTCGCACTGCATCAGCTGAGCGGTATGGGAACTAAGAAAAATCCTTTTATTATGCGTAAAATTTTCACTGACTTAGGCATTATGGACCAGCTTAATATTGTGGAAGAACGCGAGCTGTATCGTCTTGTTTTACCCTCAACCGAAAATTCTGAGCATGAGATAGACGTTACACTGCCAGCCAACATTAAAGCCCTTAAAAAAACGCTGATCTCTCACTATCCAGAAGAAGCTGACAACATTGAAGCGTATTTAACGCTGTGTGAAAAACTGTCTCTTGAATGCTTTATGGCATTGCCCAGAGCACAAAAGATGGGCGATCAAAAAGTATTAGAATCCAGCTGCCCAAATTATTTAAAATATGGGTTAACACCCTCAAAAGATGTTCTAAATGAATTCTTCGAAAACAAAGACCTAAAAGCGGTTATCGCTGCATATTGGTGCTACATAGGCTTGCCACCTAAAGACATTCCATTTTGTGATTTGGCCGTGATGATCTATGCCTACGCGGCATTTAAACCTAGCCATGTTCAAGGAGGTTCACAAGCCATTTCCAGTGCTTTGTTAGAATCCTTTTTAAACGCTGGCGGTAAAGTATTGTTTAATACCGGTGCCGCAAAAATCATTACTGAAAACGAGAAAGTTAAAGCTGTGCAAACCGAACACGGTGATATTTTTAGTTGTGATCACGTTATATCAAATACAAGCCCGCAACATACATTCAATGAACTGTTGGATATTGCTACCCCAAAAAAAGCGGCCGATGATATGAAATCTCGTCGCTTAGGCACCTCAGCATTTGTACTCTACCTTGGCTTAGACTGCATACCAAAAGAACTAGGAATAACAGCGGCATCGAATTTTATTATTGATGATAGAGATGAAGAAGTAGCCTTTGAGACAATGAAAGGAATACACAATCCGACTCATACCATGCTCACCTGTTACAACCATGATGATCCGAGTTTTGCTCCCGAAGGGAAATCATCTTTGTCCCTACTTTGTCTGCAATACGGCCAGGCATGGCAAGATTTAGCGGTAGAGGATTACGCCAAAGCAAAATATGATTTTGCAGACAAACTGATCGAACATGCCGAGCGAGTATTTCCTAATATTCGAAAAAATATCGAAGAAGTTGAAGTAGCGACACCCCTCACCATGATGCGTTATTTGAATACTCCCGGCGGTGCTATTTATGGCTTCCAACAAAATACCCAAGACGCCGTTATGTTTCGTGAACGCATCGATACTATCTCTGGTTTGCATATGGCAGGCTGCTGGAATGGCATGGGTGGTTTTCAACCAACGTATATGATCGGTGAAAGCACAGCACGAGCCGTATTAAAAAAGATTAAAAATACAGTATCTCAATCAGAAACCATTAAGCAGGAGTCGTCTCATGCCTAGCAATCATTCTAATAGCCACGACAATACTCGTTCCGACAAAAAGAATACTATTTTACATGCAGTGAATGGTTACCAGAATGCGCTAGATCATCAGCGAGAACTGGTTAAAACAGGCACAGATTTTAACGAAGAAAATGGTTTGGTCGCTCGCACGATTGCAAGCTTGCACCCTAAGCGTTTGACGTTAATCGTTAGCGAAGTGATTGAAGATACCGCCAGTACAAAAACATTGCGCTTTAAAGCTGAAGATAATTTTCTACCTCCGTTTCAAGCGGGGCAGTATATCAACCTGTTTGTTAATATTGAGGGGACTGAAACTGCACGCCCTTATGCGATATCTTCTGCCCCACAAGAAAGAGGATTTTATGACCTAACGATTAAGCGTGTTGCAGATGGATTTGTCTCACATTTTTTATTGAATGATGTAAAAGTCGGTGATCGCTTTCAAAGCACAGGCCCTATGGGGACGTTTTATCATAACCCGTTATTTCATGGTGATGATTTAGTATTTCTTGCAGGCGGCTCAGGCATTGCTCCGGCCAGAAGTATGATTCTTAACATGATTGAGAATAGACGCGCCTTAAATACAAAAACAGCGCCCAAAATGCATCTTATTTACGCTTCAAGTTACGAAGCAGATGTCATTTATGAAAGTGAACTAAAACAGCTAGAGAAAGCGCACGAATTTTTAACCATTACTTGGTTGATTTCTCGGCCGACAAAAAACTATAAAGGCCGCACCGGGCATGTAAATGCAGAGTTGCTAACAGAGCTATTAGGAAATGACCTAGATACACTACAAGCCAAAATGTTTTATATCTGCGGCCCTACCAGCTTTCATGATTTTTGTGACGGGCAGTTAAAGCAGCTAAAAGTCAAAGCAAGACGTGTTCGTATTGAATGTAATGGCCCACCTAAACATCCTGAAAAATTATCAGGCTGGCCTGAGAATTTGATTACAACGGATAAAGTAAAAGTAACTATTCATAAAGCCGATGGCAGCCAAGGTGTATTTGAAGCGAGAGTAGATGAGCCATTATTAAACAGTATGGAACGTCACGGCTATAGCGCTGAGAATGCTTGTCGATCGGGAGAGTGCAGTTTATGCCGGGTTAAAGTATTGAAAGGTTCGGTATTCAATCCTGCCGAAGCACGCTTACGCTCTACCGATGAAGCCTATGGTTGGTGTCACTCTTGTGTTGCTTTTCCGACCAGTGATGTCGAGTTGTTGGTGTAGATAACTGGTGTAGATACAGGTATGGACCTGCGAGCTTAAAGAGCCATAGCAATACTAAAATGAATCTTTAAACTGGTCCGCAAGAGGTGTGGCAGCGGCTAAGAAGTGCTTAAAGCTGGTTCCTTCAGGAACTTGAATATGGCCTTCAATTACCAGCGCTGCCATACCATGCACCATTGACCATGCGCCTAACGCTTGCGCTTTTACGCGTTCATCTGTATCACCGCGCAATGCAAATGCCTCACGCAATAAAATAAAAGGCTTTTTACTGCTTTCTATAAAAGGGCTATTAACAGCATTTGCCTTAACATTAGATTCGGCCTGCGTATCACCCTTCTTATTCTTACGCCCTGTGGTTTCGACCTGACCTAACATCAATCGGTATAATTGAGGATTGCTAGTCGCAAACTCTAAATAGCTTGCGCCATACGCCAAAATTAATTCTCCGGCTGATACGGTCTTCTTTGCGGTTAGTTCATGCGCTACTGCTTCCATGGTATCGGCCATTTGCACAAAACCCGCTTCCGCAATACTGCTTATAAGTTCTTTTTTGTTTTTAAAATGTGCATAAGGGGCCATGTGAGAAACGCCCACCTCTGCTGCAATGGCTCGAAGAGATAGAGCGTCAGCACCATCACGCAGTAATATTGTATTGGCCGCTTCAATCAACGAAACTTTTAAGTCGCCATGATGGTACTGTTTAGAGCGCATAGCAGAATAGATCCAAAAAGGTATAAATAGTGAAAGTATACCTCAAACACCCTACTGCGTAATATTAAGCCCGTGAATATTAGCTATTGATTGCGGAACCCACCTCTAACGCCTCGAACCAGTCGAAGAACTGTTCGATTTCTTTACCTCTAAAGATACGCCCATGTTGAGGTAACATCATATCGATATCCAGCTTACGAACACGATTTAGCCAATTCATTTTAGCCGCATTACTGGGCATCCAACGCTGGTGAAAAAATCGCATTTTATCGCAATGGCTATCAAAGTCTTCAATGTATAACGAGCTATCTTGTGGCTCTAATGCCGCGCCAATATCACCAGAAAATAAAATTTTAGCAACCGGATCGTACACATTAAAGTTAGCTGAAGAGTGCATATAATGGGCTGGAATAAACTGCAAAACGGTATCACCAATGGTTAACTGACCACCGCCATCTTCGATGCCGCAAAACTCAATATTCTCGCAACCAAAATGACGAATAAACCCTTCCCATAAATTAGGGGTATACAGTTTCGCATTTGGAATAACCTGATCCCACATACCTAAAGATGAAATGATATCGGGGTCTTGGTGCGAAGCAAATAGATGCGTGACTTGCTCGATAGGGATAAATTTTAAAATGGTAGATAGCATCGATGAAAATATTTCTATGCCGCCAGGATCTAATATGACCGATTCGTTGCCACTCACGACCATATACTGATTGGTATCAATTATTTTATCGGGCTTAGTCGGGTCTCTAGCAAAGACATACCACTGGTGTTTATCATCAAATAAGAGTTTAGCTTCCATATACAACTTCCTTTAATGGATAATCGAATTATTTATGACTGTAATAATCGATCGATATAATTCTTAGCACCAATGACATGCTGTTTTATTTTTTCTGAAAAGACGTCAATATTATCGGCCATGTCGTCTAATATGCCTTGATACTCGTCAGTTTGTGTTGCTTCTAAGCGAAATGAAACCGCGATGACCCGGCTGGCCTGCATGTATTGTTGAATCTCTTCCAGCTGGCTTTCCAGCTTTCTTATTTCAACATTAAAGCGGTTATTTAATTCAAGCTGATGTGTTTGGATATCTTGAACAATCTGTTCAACATTATCATTGGCATTTTTTTCTTGGCTATCGAATAAGTGCCCTATTAAGGTATTAAGACGCCAGCGCTCTACGGCCATTTGGGAGATATCTAACGAGATAGTATTAATGTCTTCGGCGAGTTTGATGGTTTTTAAGGCAAGGTCGGCAAAGTATTCTGAGATGACTTTTAAGCCAGCAACGCGGCTTCCTGCACGATGAACGACCGCTTGAGAATTTTTAGCCGCCAGTGATAATTGCCGAGCAATTAGACTGGCGCGATAAAGCTCTCCCGCGACCTGCGACGCGGTAACAGCTGATTTGACAGGGCTGTATTCTTTAACCATAAGCAAGGCTTCATAAAGTTATGTGTTTACTATCAAAAAGCATAGTCGACATAACTAATGAACTTATGTTTATTTAACCACTACATCATTTCTTTAACCGTACCAATGGCGCTGCCAACACCTACTTTTAGCTTAAGCTTAAACAGCTCATAAGATTCACCTGCGCTAAGTTCTTCGTTATCGCTGCAGCGAGGATCGGTTCGTTGAATCAAATCAATCACTTCTTTGGTGATTGGAATGGTTTCGCAGCCGTGGGTATCTTCACAGACCATATCCCACTGAGGCTTAGCTTGAATGTGGCAAGCAAAGCAATTGCCACCAAAGCGGTTCACAACATCGGCAAAGCCACGCTTTCTGATTTCAGATCCTTCCTCCGAAACATCCAACTCAAAGAACTCCCAGTCTTTAGTTACAGGGCTATAACCAACTTCATGTTTAACCATCACTTCACCTGGCACTAGCTGGACTACAGATCCAGGGGGGTAAATACCACCTGTTTCAGAGTTCGCGACGGCTAGAGTAGCCTCAAGATTTCCTTTTAAATTATCCACATAAAAGCCACGCACTTTCGTCATGTCACGTATGCAGGTAAACGCTTCACTTGTAACCGGAAGTTTACCAGGCTCCAATAACACCTCGTCTGGAGAGGCAACCGCCGTTAAGGTACTTCCTACCGAGAATAAGAGAACCGCGAGCCCTTTGTTAATCAGAAATTTCATATCAGAATTGCCTTAAATAAGTATTGTTTAAAATTATATTGCACACAATACAATTAATAGTAAGTTAAGGTCAACCTATACTCTTTAGCCATATCTCGACGATAATGTCTAAAGAGTCAATTCTCTGTATTTCACGCTTACTATTTTAGCGCTTAAGCCATAACACCGTCTGGAAATAAGCAACAGGCAGTACCAGCAAAGTCAGTATCACCACACTGATCATCCCACCCAACATTGGGGCTGCAATGCGGCTCATTACCTCCGAGCCAACGCCTGAACCGTACATAACAGGCACCAGGCCTGCGATAGTCGCTAATGCTGTCATCATTACCGGGCGTACTCTGTGCAGCGCTCCTTCCAGTACGACCTTCTGTAGCACGACCTTCTGCAATACTTGCGGGTTCTCAGACCGATTCCCCAACAATTGGTTGTCTGACAATTCATGATCCAGCAGCGCTTGTTTAAGATACTGCAGCATAATCACTCCAGTTTCTGCTGCAACACCCGCCAAAGCAATAAAACCAACCCCAACAGCGACAGAGAAATTAAATTGATAATAGAGCATCATTAAAATTCCGCCGACCAAGCCCATCGGTAAGGTTAATAGAATTAAGGCAACGTCGCGGGCATTGCGGAAATTTAGATACAGCAACAAAACAATAATGCCGAGAGTGAGTGGCACCACATAACTGAGTTTTTCTTTTGCCCGTTGCATATATTCATATTGCCCCGCCCAACGCAGGGCGTAACCGGTGGGTAAATTAAACTCGCCGCTAACTATCTTTTCTGCCAAGACATGCTTTGCATTGGCAACATAACTACCAATATCAATAGCGTCTTCACCGCTGGTTTCAATATCGATATAGGTCCAACCATTGAGGCGCGCATTTTCGCTCTTGATCATCGGCGGGCCATCTTCAATACGAATATCAGCGACATCACCCAAGGTAATGTTATGGCCACCTTTAGTTAGCAGATCGGTAACGATTGGCAAGCGTTGAAGTTTTTCCGGTGAATCGCGGTAGTGTTGTGGATAGCGTAAATTAATCGGATAACGTTTATCCCCTTCGACCGATTCAGAAATATTCATGCCGCCAATTGCGCTGCTAATAACCTGCTGCACGTCTTTAATGCTCATTCCATATTGCGCCGCTTGGCGACGGTTGATATCAATTTTAATATAACGTCCACCCGCTACGCGCTCTGAGTACACCGACGCTGTGCCTTTCACATCACCCAAGATCTGCTCTAACTGCTGACCAATGTTTTGAATCACATTTAAGTCTGGGCCCGATACTTTAATACCCACCGGGGTTTTAATGCCCGTTGCTAACATGTCGATGCGGGTTTTAATCGGCATCACCCAGGCGTTGGTTAAACCCGGAAACTGTATTAACTGATCAAACTCGTTGCGTAAATCCTGGCTGGTTAATCCTTCACGCCACTGATCTTTAGGTTTGAGTTTAATAAAGGTTTCTATCATGGTCAGTGGTGCTGGATCGGTCGCGGTATCTGCACGGCCAATTTTGCCAAATACATGCTCGACTTCGGGCACAGTCGCAATCAACTTATCGGTTTGCTGCAACAGTTCACGCGCTTTACCTACCGACAGCGCCGCATAGGTGGTCGGCATATACATTAAGTCCCCTTCGTCTAAATCGGGCATAAACTCACTGCCGATTTTCGTCGCTGGATACAGGCTGGCAATCACAATAATTAATGTCACTAGCAAGGTTGTTTTAGGGAATTTAAGTACTGAGATTAATAACGGTTTATAACCGGCAATTAACAAACGGTTCAGTGGGTTTTTCTTTTCGCTAATGATTTTTCCACGCACAAAATAGCCCATTAATATCGGCACTAACGTAATCGCTAAAATAGCTGCCGCCGCCATGGCGTAGGTTTTGGTAAACGCTAACGGCGCAAACATTTTTCCTTCTTGCGCTTCCAAGGTGAATACCGGTAAAAAGCTGACGGTAATAATTAATAGGCTAAAAAATAATGATGGCCCAACTTCACTGGCGGCTTTGGTGACGAGCTGCCAGCGATTTGATTCATCAATGTTATTTCCTTGAAGCGTCGATCTTTCAATGTGCTTGTGCATGTTTTCGATCATCACAATCGCACCATCAATCATCGCTCCCATGGCAATAGCGATACCCGCTAGCGACATAATGTTTGCGTTTAAGCCTTGTAGGTTCATCACGATAAAGGCCATCAAAATACCAATGGGTAAGGTAATGACCGCCACCAGCGCCGAGCGCACATGGAACAAAAAGATCACACAGGCCAGCGCTACCATAAGGAGTTCGGCGCTGAGTTTTTCCCATAAGTTATTCACTGCTGCGGTGATGAGATCAGAACGATCATAAACCGTAACCAGCTCAACACCTGTAGGTAAACCCGCTTTTAATTGTTCTAACTTTGCCTTCACGCCTTCAATGGTTTTTTGCGCATTTTCACCCGAACGCATTACCACAATGCCACCAACCACTTCGCCTTTGCCATCGAGTTCGGCAATGCCACGGCGCATTTGTGGGCCTTCGATAATGGTTGCAACATCTTTCAAAAATAACGACTGGCCATTCACGACTGATTTACTGTCTAACGAATTGCCCAGCATTCCTAACGGAATATTCTCTAGGTCTTCACGACTGCTGATGTAACCCGTTGCACGAATCATATATTCCGCTTCGGCCATTTCGATTACCGACGCGCCCACTTCTTGGTTACCTTGCTGAATCGCCGTTTGCAATAACGATAACGGAATACCATAAGCGCTCAACTTTTGCGGATCGGCCTGCACTTGATATTGTTTGATCATGCCGCCGACCGCCGCTACTTCTGAAACCCCCGCAACGGTTTGCAATTCGAACTTCAAAAACCAATCCTGCAAGGAACGCAACTGAGCTAAATCCAAACTGCCGGTGGTATCGGTGAGCGCATAAATAAATACCCAGCCGACGCCTGTTGCGTCTGGGCCAAGTTGAGGTTTGGCGCTATCGGGTAAGGTATCGGTGACTTGGCTTAAGTATTCTAAAACGCGGCTACGCGCCCAGTACAAATCAGTATCATCATCAAAAATGATGTACACGTAGGAGTCGCCAAAGAAGGAAAAGCCCCGCACCGTTTTTGCACCCGGAACCGATAACATGGCGGTGGTGAGTGGATAAGTCACTTGGTCTTGCACGACTTGCGGCGCTTGCCCAGGGTATGAGGTTTTAATAATCACCTGCACATCAGATAAATCGGGAATGGCATCTACTGCGGTATTTTTTATCGAAAAAGCACCGGCCAAAATAATCAGCGCCGTCATTAATAAAACCCAAACTCGATTGAGAACAGACCATTGAATGATTTTAATGATCATGGTGTTCTCCTTTCGGCTCTGCATGATTCATATTGCTATGATCCATTTTGCTGTGATCCATTTTGCTGTGATCCATAGTTGAATGATCCATAGCCGAATGATCCACTTCTGGAGAGCCCGCATCAGATGCTTCAAGTCGCTGTAAATCTGAATCAATATTCGATTCTGAGTCGATCAAGAACTGCGCACTGGTCACCACGTTATCACCCGCTTTTAAACCGGATAGTATTTCTACTTGATCATTAAAGAATCGGCCTGTGGTGACTTCAACAGATTTAAACTTTTTATCTAAAAGGCCACCTTCACCTTTATTATTTAAAGCCATCACAACTCGGGTTTTATTTTCAGTACGGATTAACGCTTGGCTAGGAATTAATAAGATTTTTTCCTTGCCCGTAATATCGCCTTTGAGGCTTAACCACATATTCGGTTTTAATAATTTTTCTGAATTATCCAGCAGCAAACGTACGCGTATTGTTCTTAAGGTTTCACTTAACATCGGGTAAATATAATCCAACTTGCCCTGCCAGTTTTGGCTGGGCATTAAGTCTGAGGAGAGTGTCCACGTAATGTCTCCAGGATACTGGCTTAACCAAGCCGCAAGTTGATGCTCTAATTCCACATCAAGTATTAACTGATCCAAGTCGGCTAGCGTCAATAAGGCACTTTCAGGCTTTACGTACATTCCCTCATTGATATTTAACTGTTCTATATAGCCACTTTGCGGCGCATAGAAGGTGGTAATTTGATTGACTGTTTTAGTCTTCTTTAACAGCGCAATGACCTTATTATCGATTCGCAGCGCTTTTAGGCGATTCTTTGCGGCCCGCATAAGGCTATTATTATGGCTATTCAAGGCGCGTAAAAAGTCCTCTTGAGCATCAATAAATTCTAATGAATAAATGCCATATAAGGCTTGGCCCTTTTCAACGTACTCTCCAATATCACTAACATGAACTTTTTCTACCCAGCCGCTCGTGCGCGCGTGCAGGTGAGCAAGTCGTTCTTTGGCATAGTTAACTTGGCCGCTGCTATAAAAAAGTAATGTGGGATATTCAAGTTGAGCCTCAGCGATTTTTATGCCGAGGTTACTGCTCACCGCAGACGATATTGTAACAACCCCAGCGTCTGACCCACCTTGATTGTCATAGACCGGTACGAGATCCATTCCCATAGGGGATTTACCCGGTTGATCGCGGCGGAAATTGGCATCCATCGGCGCAACCCAATACAGAATGTCTGACTCTGTCGATGGGCTTTCGTCCTTTTCATGAGTAACCATTTTTTCGGGAAAATAATGCTGCGAAAGCGTTAAACCCAATAAGGCAATCAATCCGCCAAAGCAGATAAGTAATAAATTTTTCATCAGTTTTCTCAATACACGTAAATCAAGGTAACGAAGGCCAATCAATTCTGACAGCATTCGTCGTATGTAAATTAAATTGAACGTGTATTAGACGATGGGAGGGCGAAAGAGCGCCGAGTTTACTTGGTTAGGAAAGCCAGGTTGAGAATAATAATCTCGATGCTCACTGTACGATGACGCACTGGTGATATTTTGATTTGAAGAAGGAAATGATGCCGAGCAACCCTCGTCAGGGCAAGAGCAACTAGAATCGGCCATGGTCGGCGAATCACAACAATCCATCACCCTCTGCTTATCAGGTGAAGCGTTAAGGTCTTGGCTCATAGTCATGCTCATGCTCATGCTATGGCAAGGCGAAGCGCCTGTCTGTTGAATACTCACACTCTTAGTGAGACCGTCATTCATCATGATGCTTTCCGGTTGCGCCATCGTGCAAATATCTGGCAGGGCTACAGCCTGTCCGATAAAGGACAGCAAGAGCGTAATCACCAAACATTTTAGACTAATAGACTGCTTGCGCAAAAAGGATTTCATAGCTATTAGGATACCCTAGAATCGCGAAAGTTCAATCCACTAAACCAGATTAACCTCATCTGGTTTAGTGTTTAGACTTTTCAAAAGCGCTAAGCGAAGTGCTAAGCGAAGTGCTAAGCGAAGTGCTAAGCGAAGTGCTAATTGAAGCTCTAACTAAAGGCTTAATAGTAAAGATTAAAAGCTTTCGTGCGGCCCGAATACTTCATAGTGAATACTATTATTTTCAACACCCAGAGTGACTAACTGCTGTTTCGCAAACTGCATAAAGCCTACAGGTCCACAAAGATAAAAATCAGCATCCGATAATGGTAATTGCTCAGCAATCGCACTCACATCCATAAAACCATGGCGCTTAGATTCAACCGTTTCAGAGTTATACCAAGTATGGTTCATGATCTTCCCTTTTTGTGTCACTTCGTCATGACGCTTTTTAAAGGAGTGTTGAGCGGAGTTCTCACAGGCATGCAGAAAATGTATTTCATGTTCTGTATTGGTTTTTTCCTGCTCGTCTAATAAAGTTTCTAGCATTGACTGCATAGGTGTTAAGCCAACCCCTGCAGAAATCAATACTTTTGGTTTGGGATTATTTTTAAGATGGAAGTCGCCCGCAGGTGGGTACAAGGTCACTTCTTCTCCGAGTCTTAGGCCATCGTGCAAGTAGTTTGAAACAATACCGGGCTTACCCTGAATCTCACGCTTCACTGATATACGATAGCTTTCGCCATTGGCTTTATCAGACAACGAGTATTGACGAATTTCGCGGTAAGTTTCTTCATCCGTTTCACTTCCTGCAGTTTTTAATCCTTTGCTAGGATCAACTTCTATACCAATGTATTGCCCTGGCTGATAGCCAATCACTGGGCCGCCATCAACCGGTTCAAAGATTAGACTTTTTACGAGTTCTGATTCGATGCGTTTTTCAACCAATCTAAAGGCTCTGCCACCTTTCCAGCCGCCTACGGTATTACTGCGCTGGTGATACAAGTCGGCTTCTTTATTAATAAAAACACCGGCGAGTACCTGATACGCTGCGACCCAAGCAGCTTCAATTTCTGAAGTAAATTGTTCAGTTGCCAGCTCGCGTAACGTTTCGATTAGATGAAGACCCACGATATCGTAATGTTCTGGCTGAATGTTCATGCTGGTATGCTTATGTGCAATACGCTCAACCATACCGAGCAAATTTTCTAAATCATCAAGGTGGTATGCATACGCGGCAATCGCCGAAAATAATGCAAACGACTGGCGTCCTGATTTTTGATTGCTCATATTAAAAATATGCTGCAACTCAGGATTATGTTGGAACATGCGCTTATAAAAATGCTCGGTGATCGCAGGACCGCCGGCTTCTAAAATTGGAATAGTACTTTTTACTAAGCGGATTTGTTCTTCATTTAACATCTGTCGGTTTCTCTTTCTTTGCTGTGTTTAGTTCTGTGTTCAGGACTATCTATAATCTTTTATGAATTTTTTTATGCTGCTCGTCTTACGCCTTAACTCTCAAATGCAGATACTCACAGTTCCTCTCCAAAACCTTTCAGGGCAATGCAACGCAGGATGTACCCAAACTTAATCGATACTGCGAATAACAACATTGAAATATGCCCTGCGACTTGCGACATTAAGCTGAAATAGTCATCAAAGACGTAACATACCTCAATCGTAAAGACTGTTCCGGCTAGTCCTAATAACATAAGCCAGTTGCCCATAACTAAAAGTCGCTGCAGATGGTGTGCATCTGGAACCGCAGGCAGTCGGTTTGAAAAATGAAAGTTTGAATACATGGCTGAAAACCTCGATTTAATGACATTCATAATCTAGCTAATGGATTAGCCTAATCAGACTATTGCGAAGAGTGTGCCAACTTCAAAATTGACATAGATCAAGACATTTAGAGACACCCAACGCCAATTAGAGTCATATTGACTCACCTACAATGGGAGTCATAACGACTCAATCATGCTATATTGACTAATTATTAAAACGAATAACGCTTGCTACTCTCCATTTTTAATAACGAATGCCATGGCCAATACTATGACCCGTGTTATGAACAATATTTCATATTCATCCCTCATCGAGCTGGCGATTGATCTAAGCAGCAGCTTAATCAACAAAGACCGATTTGAGCGCTTATTAACCACCGTGCAAAAAAACATTCCTTGTGATGCGGTTGTCTTACTCGCTCGGCAAGGAGATAGCCTTAAGCCATTAGCCCTAAAAGGTTTAAGCCCTGATCTTTTAGGCAGACGCTTTGAAATTGATCAGCACCCACGCTTTCAAAAGATTAGCCAAAGCACGGCACCGGTCAGGTTTGAAAGCAATAGCCCACTGCCAGACCCTTACGATGGTTTAGTACTGGCGATGGAAGGCGATTTACCCGTTCATTCGTGCATGGGTTTCCCCTTGCTATTTGAAGGCGCCTTAATTGGTCTATTAACGCTGGATAGCCTCACCCCAAATAGCTTCGATGACATTCCTCAGCGCACCCTCGATATTATCTCTGCCATGTCAGCCGCATCGTTAAAAACGGCACTGACCTTAGATTTATTAGAGCAACACGCTTCCCACAGTAAACAGCTGGTTGCCGAGCTCACTCACGAAGCCTTGATCAAAGATGGTGGCGAAATTATCGGCAATAGCCCGGTGATGAATAAATTAAAGAAAGAAATTCAAATCGTCGCGCAATCGAATTTTACGGCCTTGATCTCAGGCGAAACCGGCGTCGGTAAAGAATTGGTCGCGCGTACTCTGCATCAACAATCCAGTCGCAGTGATGGTCCTTTGGTGTATGTGAACTGTGCGGCCTTGCCAGAAAATTTAATTGAGAGTGAGTTATTTGGTCATCGCAAAGGCGCGTTTACCGGCGCCAACGAAAATCGTTCTGGCAAATTTACCATTGCCGATGGTGGTACATTATTTCTCGACGAAATTGGAGAAATTCCGCTTGCAGTGCAAAGTAAGTTATTGCGTGCATTACAAAGCCGAGAAATTCAAGCCGTCGGGCAAGACAAAACTCATACCGTTGATGTAAGAATTATCGCCGCAACCAATAGGGACTTAGCGAAAGAAGTTGAGTTAGGGAACTTTCGTTCTGACCTTTATCATCGCTTAACTGTCTACCCTATTCTGGTTCCTTCATTAAGAGAGCGTGATAATGATATAGCGCTGTTAGCGGGTTATTTTATTGAACAAATTCGTCGTAAACTGGGTATACAACAAATAAAATTCGCCTCTGGCGTAACTTACTATTTAAGACAATATGACTGGCCAGGTAATGTTCGTGAACTAGAACATACTATTAATCGTGCAGCGTTAAAGGCAAAGAGTCATAAATTGGATAGCAATTTTTCTGAAAAAAATGTGGTGACTATTGAGCTGTCTCATATTGGTCAACTGACCAATACCTTAGATATTCATAATGTGAATTTTGTTCGAGATATAGAGGAACAAGTCAGAACTGAAGAATCGAGCTTAAATTATCCATCCCCTGGCCTTGGTATAAAGTCAGCGACAGAAGACTTTCAACGCCAAATTATTACCAGTGCATTAAACCGACATGATAATAATTGGTCAGCCGCCGCCAGAGAGCTGAAAACAGATCGAGCTAACCTAAATCGCATGGCGAAACGCCTCGGGATTAGTATTATCAAAACAATACAAAACTAGCTTCGCAATAATTTTTTATTCTTGTTTAGTTTATTCAAGCCTAATATAGTGATTTTTTACCCTTTAATTGAGTAGTAATTAATACCCTCTTTTCGAAGATATAAGTAAAGTATAAGGTTTGAATAAATTAAATAGAATCTAACATGAAGGAAGATCACTGCGCTGGCCGCAGACAACAACAGAACCATCACGGGAGTCATATTTAATCACGAGCAATCCCGAATTTTGATTACCATTGTCACCACTACCCCGATAAACATAACTGCAAATTTTATTACCCGTATGTCGATAAGATCGATATTGCTGATTGTTGTTATTATGAGAAACACTGGGGGCCTGCGCTAATACGCCATCCCAAACACCGACACAACCGTTATTATTCCGCCCAATATTTTCATTCCCATTGCCTTTATCAATTCCGATAGGGTAGCCAATATTGTTGGTATCGATCGTACCATCACCATAACCGTCTAAGTTTTGGACCCTTACAGAGTGTCCTTGGCTTCGAAACAACGCTTTAACAGTTAATACACCTGAACTCAAAGCACCTGCAATACCTTGCACCTGAGCCAGTTCTGCTTCTTCAGACAAGTCCGATAAGCGTGGTAAAGCAAAGGCGGCAAGTATCCCTATAATTACTAATATTATAACTAACTCAATGAGTGTGAAACCTTGTTTATCTAGAATGTATAAATCCCTTAATTCATAATCTATATAAATATTAGCTCAATTCATTAGAAGGTGAGTTACCTATTCATAAGTTAAATACTGTAATACTTGCATGCGCTCCGGCTGTGCGTTTAACCATTCACGAATTCTATCAGCCTCTTCGGCGACATCAGCTCCTACTGATTCTATAAATCGCTGGCGTCGAGCGTTTTCAGTAACTTGATCCCGTACTTGCTTTTGCCATTGCTCGGTAAAGACCAGTGGCATTTTAGAACCCAATTTAAGTGACTTTAATAAAGACCATTCTCCCTTATCTAACCAAGCCTCATCACAATTAGTACACAAGTCTAAACGATTATCATGCTCACTCGAAACCCGATACTTAGTCATCATACGGCTGCACTTAGGGCAATTCATTGCGCTGTGCGTATTATCAACGTCTTCGATATTAATATCTTCAGCTTGCTCACCTTCTGCTGAATCACCTAAAAAACGCTCTGCCCAATCACGATAATAAAGAAGAGATACAAAGACACCAGCACAATCATTGCACCCCATTCCTGACAGTCCTTGCTCTAGCTTTGTCGGGTATAAGTCAGCCGTTTTACATTTTGGGCATTTCATACTGATATTCCTTATCTACTTTTTCATTCTATATTCGGTTTCTAAAGCTCTTAACTGCGTTGAAATTTCTTTCATTTTGTCATGGGTTTTTAAGTCAATATCAATTTTTCGATCCATTGAGCGTACCATTGGAAAAATGCTATTTTCCATAGTATCCGCCAAAGCTTTCAATATTTTATCTAAACCTGGAACAGGCTGATTAATCACTTCTACTTTCGGTACTTCTTTTTGAGAAGACTGTTGAGCAATATATTTCATTCCAGCTGAAACAACCGATGTGAACTGACTCAGCGATTGATTCAACCCTTGTAGCTGCTCAATACTTGCAGCTTCATAAGGTTGCTCTTCACTACGACGAAGAGCTTCCGATTCTAAGCGCTGTAATTTGTCTTGCTCTCGTAATTGATTTGACTGCTCAGCATTTTCACTTAAAGACTTTACTCCACCAACCAAATCAACCAACTGTCCAATAACTTTGCCACCGACATCAGCATCATCACCCCCCATCGCTTTATTACGCAAAAAGTCGGATTTGATTTTCGTCCAGCGTGCAGACTCTTCATCCGTCATTTCACCGCGTAATTCAGCCAGCTTTAATAAGTTTTCTTCTGAGCCGTTGGTTAATAGCTGAGATTCACCCACATAGTGATCAGCAATCATCTGCATTAACTCGCCATGATTCATAACCGACGATACTTTTTCGGCCATTTTATTCATGTTTCGATAACTACCCTGCAATCTGAATGACGGCTCAGTGCGGTAATCATCTGATTGTGCAGCAGAAGCAATGTATTGCTGATTAATTTTCAATACTACGTCTTGAATCACAAAGAGCTTCTTCAATACTTCGGTTATTTCATTCAGTTCTGCACTGCTGTATTGATGGCTTAAATCGGTTGTTGCAATATTTTCGCCATTAATCATACGTACAATTTTATACAGGTCGTTTAAATCCCGTGTCGCCAATGGCGCTAATACGGAATTAGAGGTCATGCAGTTTTCTACATAACTCAATGCAAACTGCTCATCCATACCACCCAGAATATCCCCTAAGTTATAAATATCAGCACGGTTTGCTAGCATGTCTGGAACCTGAAATGCTTCACCGGTTTCGGTATAAGGGTTACCCGCCATCACCACGCAGAATTTTTTACCGCGCATGTCGTAGGTTTTTGTCTTACCTTTCCAAATACCTTCAATGCGACGTGTGCCATCACATAAAGAAATAAACTTTTGCAAAAACTCAGGATGTGTATGCTGAATATCATCCAGATACAGCATCACGTTACTGCCCATTTCTAGGCCCAAGTTTAACTTCTCTAATTCTTGTCTTGCGGTAGCGTTAGGCGCTTGTTCTGGATCTAACGATAAAACGTCATGCCCTAAAGAAGGACAATTAATTTTCATAAAGATCAAACCCAAACGACTCGCGACGTATTCCATCAGAGTCGTTTTACCGTAACCCGGTGGTGAAATCATCATCAACAAGCCCATCAAATCAGAACGCTTGCTATCGCCCAACGTTCCCATCTGCTTGGCTAAGTTATCGCCAATCAAGGGCAGATAAGATTCATTAATTAAGCGGTTACGAACAAACGAACTTAGCGGCTTTGGTTTAAACGACTCCAAGCCTAATAAGGCTCGCTCTTCTTCGATAATGCCTTGGCGCATCGCATGGTAATGATGGAAGCCCACAACAACACGATGCTTATGATCATCTAAACGCTGTAAAAATTCATCAATCGCTAGAGTGATGACTTGCTTATCAATTCGTGGATGATCTCCTAACAAACCGCTAATGGTTAATTCGGTATCCACTTCGGTAGGACGGCGCTCGATTCTGCCCTCGGCATTAATCATCGCCACCGCTTCCGGAATATATCGGGCTAGAGTTGTTAACCCTTTTCCATCAACCAGCGCCGTTAACCAAGAATGCGTAAGATTCCAACGCTGCGCAACCTGACCAACCAACTTATCTAACGTCGCATGCAGCTTGCGCCATGAAGAATCATCTAATGAATGTTTAAGCTCATCCACAAGTTGCTGGGCGTATTTACTGGCAATAAATTCAACTCGATCACGGCTCAATTCATGGACAAAATAATCCGCACTGCGATTGATATCACTGGCGGCAATGGCTAATTCATAATGCGTAAAGAAATCTGTGAATGCTTGGTTTATCTCTCTGTGCAATAACTGAATAGCTTTATTGTTATTAAAAATTTTCTTCATCTGAAACGCTGATTGTGCGCGTTCATGCCAGCTGTCTGCTTGCTGATGCAGTGCCAACAAGTTGCTTGCAGCATCTCTTTCTAAATGCTGAATATTGGCCCAAAAGACTTGAGCTAAACCACGACTCAGTGGATCAAATTTTAACTGGTCAGCACTGTCGATTGCGGGTAATAATTTTTGCAATAATAAAACTGCATCGTGATCGTGTATGCCTTTTTCATAACCTTCTTTATAACGAGGGTTCGCAAAATCACGGACCAGATCACGCAGTTTATTTTCATCCAACAAGGCTTGCTGCAGCAAGTCGTTATTTAGATCGTCAGTATTATTGTCGGCGGCCTCGATAATTAACGAGACCAAATATTCACTGCGATAAACCTCAGGACTTTCCGACTCAAGTGCCATTTCCCAAAAAGGTCTTAGCTCTAATAAGTCGGTGCGAGTGAGCTGTTCAAAATAGTCCGTTCCGGTTAAGTGAATGTTTAACTCACCTTCACGCGGCACAATGGTTAAATCCAGCTCTTGGGTATTAACACTGAACTTATGACGAGGGCCAAGCTTAATGACATTGCCGCCGTTTTCATAAATTTCGGTCTTATCTCTTAAAGAACGTAACGCTTGCTCTTTAATCGACTTAAAGCGAGATTCAATATCATCCGCTTTTACCGCATTTTCCAGATCACGTAAGCGCTCAACCATATCCGCGGTTTTTAGCACTAATGAATCAGACGCAAAATATGTATTCAGATGTTCAGCGTCGGTGAACTTTAATGAACGACGCTCAATACTGCTTAATATTCGATTCGCGGCATCCGTAACGGACTGAGCTTTACGTAAGCGCTCATCCAACAATTGCTGCTTATGGCTTTCGAAAGATTGATAAACTTCGTCCCTTTTCGCCATAATGTCACTAAGAAATTCTTCAAAATCACTGAACTGACTTTCAAGTTCTTCTAACTGCACCAGCAAGCGCGATAGCTGTTCATCACAACGCTCTGGCGTAGTCGACATCCCAAGCGCATTAGTAATACTTTGCGAGAATAATTTAAACTGCGCACTAAACTGCGCGATGGCTTCTTCTGAACCAACGGATTTTTGTTTATGTTTAGCGGCGGCTTTACTCTGATTAAGCTTTGAATAGACTTCTGAAATAGCATCAATAATACGTGTGCGCACAGTCGCATCATTAACTTTTAAAGAAGACATCAGCTCAGATAATAAATCCAGGCCTGATGCTGTTTCTTCTATCTGCTCAATAATGGGCGCTAGCACGGCAATTGTTTCTGCTTTACTAACTTCATCATCAAAGGTTTCTATTTTATCAAAATACGGAGAGAGCGCAGCGTCTTGTGATAAAAACTCAACCGTTTTTTCGCTTAGCTTTTCTTGTGTTTGAATAAGATGCTGATCCAATTCGTCTAGACGGACGGTATCGATGTAGCGGTTTTCTTTAATCGTTGCGAGGTGACCACGTTGCTGACGTAAAGCATTCAATGCAGCAACAAATTCTTCTGCGACTTGCCAGTTTTCAGGGCGTATAGAAGCGATGAGTTTTTGTTGTTGTTCTTCTGCGTTCGACATTGCATGCTGAGACTGCTGCCGAATACTCTGAACTTTCTCAAATTCATCAATCACCAGTTCAGAGGTTTTCGATATTTGCTTAATCAAAGAAGCAATTGAATTATTGGGGTCGATTAAAACTTCTTGGCTATTTGAATATTCTTCGATCCAGTAATGGGAGTCAAAAAAGCGATTCGCCGTTTTACTGAGCTCTTCGTAAATTCTTGCCGATACAGTTTGGTCGGAAATCATGCGATGCAAGCTGAATAAATCAGAAACCCCTCGCACTAACGATGCATTACCTATTTTGCCAAAGAAGCTCTGACTCACATCCGCACGACTGGCATAATCGTCACTAACAAAAGACGTTTGCCAAATTTGCATGGGATGAATACGCGTCGGTTCGTTCTCGGCAGAAAAAATAACCAAAATACCATTATCAGAGAGTGCATAACCGTGACCATAGATAGGGTTTTGCATCGACTTACTAATTAGATTATAGGAAAAAAGTCCAAATAGTCCTTGCTCTGGTTCGTAAAAAACAAACAGTACATCTTCACCATTAGGTGACTTGATCATGCGTTTGAATTTAAGGGATTGACCGTCTTCTAGTGACGCTAAAGCATCTCCTTCAAAGGTTTTCATTTCACCGGTTTGCAAATAATAACCACCGGGGAAAATAATACCGTGATCTTCAGGCAGTTGAACACAAGACTGACCAATGTCATCAATTTTAACCACTTCATCGGTTAACGTATTAAAAACAAAATAGCGCCACTGCTCTTCTCTGTAGGGTAATATTTTTAATAGTACCAGTGCGCCTACACTGGCGTAAAAAAACTGGCCGTCATCTAGGGATTGAGTTTTATCCTCAACCGGCTCGCTATAAACACCTTGACCATTTTCGGTATTGTTTTCGATTTTAATGGTCAAATCGCCATTAATCGTTTCTACAAATACTTTATCAAGAATATTGATATGAGAGTGGCGGCCATGCTCGGTATCTTCACGATCGGTGGCTATCCATTCAAAATCGTAGGCGTTTGGCAGCTGAATATCACGTTCACCACGATTATCAATGTAGGTAATGTCTTTGCCATCGGCAGAAACTGACCAACGAAAAACACGAATGTCTTCTAAGCGTTCGCCAATTTGAAAGCCCGCTAATAACTTGCCATCTTTTACCGTTAGCTGTACCAAGCGCGTTTGTTTGTAATAACGATAGAGCTCGATAAAATCGCTTTGAAATGATGGCGAAGCTAAAAAGCTATCGTCATAACTGGCGGTTTCAAGACTGTAACTTTCCCCATCATTATTGAGTTTAAATAATGAAAACACATCTTCAACAACGGTTTCTTTTTTTAGACCAATAAAGACGTTATAGCCAAAAAGAAGATAATCACCGATTTGCACCATGTCTCGCGCTACACAGTTATTTTCTGTGCGTACACGGACTCGCGAAATAACACTCAAATCTGAACTGCCAAATTCAGATAATCGTGCTTCATTTAAAGCTCGAGCTTGTTGGTTTAATAGTCGCCCTTGCTCAACTAAGCGCTTACGAATAACGTCATAAGCACCACCTTCGGCAACGGCATTCTCTACTTGATTTTCGACTTGGTTTTCGACTTGAGTGTTTTTTTGCTCAGCCATAGCGAGATCCTTCTGTTCTAACGATTATCCCAAAGATGGCTGTTAAAGCCTCCTTTAAAACGAAGAGTCAGAGAGCGTAATTGCTACGCCCCCTGTATTAGCTTAAATACTCAATCGTATTAACTATTCGTCGTCGCTTCGTTACTAGCCGTCACTTCGCTATCAGCAGCTGTTTTTTTCTTGCTTTGGTTATCCATTACCGTCGCTAATAATGCACCCACAGTACTGCTCTTCTGAGCAACACCATCAATCGCTTTACCTAACGACAAAGATTTAGAGAAGGTGTCGAAGAAATGGCCTTCACCACCCACAATATCGATTTTCGCTTTCTGCAGAGCCGTCGATAGAACTTCTGCATTATCACGCGCAATTTCTTTACCCGCATCCAACGAAGCAATCGCTTCTTTGAAGGCTGTCTCTAGGCTCATACGGAACTCTTCGTGGTCACGAGCTTGTTCGCTCATGCCGCCCATAGCATCGAACTTCTCAACCAGACCTTCGGCTTCGGCTTTAAAGTGTTCGCGCGTAACATCGGCTTCAGCAAGACCGACTTCTTTCGTTGCGGTCGCATTTGCGCTGCCTTTAGCACTGATTACTTCAGCATCGGCTAAACCTGTTTCACGCAACGCCTTACCTTCTGATACGCCTTTCGCAGCAACAACCGCCGCTTCAGCTAGACCTTCTTTCTCTAAGGCATCCGCTTTCGCTTCTTGTACTTTTGCTTGTGCTAGCCCAGGTGCCGCTTGCTCTGCTTGTGTACCTTCCGCCAGTTTCTTCTTCGATTCCGCTTCTTTCGAAGACGCATCTAGATTTGCTTGAGCCAGCGTCGTAATTTCTACGGCTTTGAATTTGGCTGCCTGCTCTTCAGCTTCGGCCGCTTTCACTTGCTTAACCTTTAACTCATCGGCATCGCCTTCGGCCGCCAATACTTGAATCTGCTTCAGACGATCAGCTTCAGAAACTTCACGTACTTCTTTAATACGCTCTTCTTCGATCGCAACCGTTTTATCAACCACAACACGCTCACGGATAACGTTAGCGATTTCTTTCTTTTCGATCTCAATGGCTTTTTCAGCTTCAATCGTCTGCAAGTCAACTTCACGTTCACGGGCAACGATCTCTAAATCTTTAGCGCGGGTCACTTTTTCAACTTCAATCACAACCGCACGCTGGCGATTCTGTTCGGCGACTTCGATTTCACGTTTTTGATTTTCAGTTTGAACCGCTAGGTCTTGCTCAACCTGAATACGAGTTGCTTCTGATCTGCCACGTTCTTCTTCTTGTACTTTTAACGTTTCAGCTTCTTCACGAGCACGAATGGTCGCAACCTCTCGTTCTTGCTTCGCTTCTGCATCAGCCTGCTGACGCTCTAACTCAAGCATGGCTTCACGTGTTTCTACATTCTTCTTTTTAATGGCTAGATTTTCGTTTTGCTCTAGCTCATTGGTAATCACATTCTGGCTAGCGGTTAGCTGTGTGATTTTTTTGATACCCTCAGCATCAAGAATGTTATTAGAATCCAATGCGTGTTTTGGTGTTTGCTCTAAATAATCAATGGCAACATCTTCTAATACATAACCGTTCAAATCGTCACCAATTACTTCTACGATTTTTTCACGGAACTGTAGACGATTTTCAAATAGCTGAACAAATTCGATCTGCTTACCCACGGTTTTCAAGGCTTCAGAGAATTTAGCAGCAAAAAGATCATAAACAGCCTCTTTATCGGATGCGCGATCAGCACCAATCGACTTAGCAACGCGTAATACATCTTCTGGGGTTTCATTCACTCGTAAGTAGAAAGCAACAGTGATATCTGCTCGCATGTTATCCAGGCAGATCAAGCCGTCTTTACCGCGACGATCGACTTCTAAAGTGATCAATGAAACTTTCATTAATTCCTTTTTGTAGATAATCGGATAGACCAATGCGCCAGTGAAGTGCACCTTAGGGGTTGAGCTCATGTCGTTTACGATCAACGCTGTGCCTTGTGCTACCTTGATGTAAAAGGCTTGGAATAACATCGCAAGCCCCATCAGGATAATAATAAAAATTCCCAAGCCGGTTAAGATCGGCATTAATACTGATAAATCAGCCATAACAATTACTCCATTTGTTTTTAAGTTTCGTTTTTTAAAGTTCTAAGTTTCGTTTTTTTTAATTTCAGTTTTTTAATTCAAGAAGTCGGTTTCGGAGATCACCCGATACGCATGCTGATCTTTTAGATATTCCAATAAGACTACTCGATCGCCTTTTTTAAAGGTTTCATCACCATGGGTACGTGCTTTAAATATTAAGCCCGCACCACCGTCCGCTAATAGCACTTCACCAAAAGAAGCGTCTAGGCGCAAAGAACGCACAATAGCGGTTTGGCCAAGCACATTTTTTATCGAATTTTTATACATATTGGCGAAGAAAGGCTTGAGTGGTTTTATGACCTGCGCCGTCATTAATATTGATATAGCGAGGGAACCCAAAAGAATCGGTAAGCCGACGATATACTCTATTATTTCATTCGGAATAAATGGAAAGATAAAATGAACCGCGAAGTAACAGATTAACCAGCCAAATAAAGATAAGAAAGAAAGACTGACTGTTAATGGCACACCATTAAGACCCAGTTTTAATAGCAAACCTGCGACAGCATTGGCACCTGTGCCAGTATCGTTAGTAAGGTCACCATTAATTTCGAGATCGCCTTCTGGAATATCCATATCTAAGATATCCAGGTCTACCACGCCTAGCACCGCACTCAACCAATATAAGGTCGTTAGGGCTAATAAGAGGGTAAAAAACAGCGTCGGGAAGGAAGCAATATTTTGATAGAAGGGATCCATCTTATCACTTAACAATATTGCAAACATGTGCACATCCTTGTCTTAAATTTATATCAATACGAATCCGCGTACTTTCATATGGCGCACCTTATATACAATTTATCTTTCAAGACAAAATATAAGGTGCGTTATATTAACGATTTTTAACGTCGTTAACAGTCGCTTCTTCTCATTTAAACCATAAAACAAACAATTAATTTAAATTATTGTTTGTTTTTTAACCGCTCCAATACATTACTGGCCTGCTGCCCCTGGTTAGCTATACCTGCCTGCTGTAATTTCTCTTGAAGTGATTGCTCAGCAGTAGAACCTTGTAGTTCTTCAGCCGCTTGTAGCTTGGCAGCGGTTAACGTCTGCTTTTGCTTGATACGCTCTAAAGAATCCATGGCAGTTTGCAGTTTGGTATTAGAGCCTGCATACCGCTGAGATACTGATTCTTGTGCACGCTGTACGCTTTCAGTCGCTTTCACTGTATCGATTTGCTGCTTCAAACGCTTGATATTATTATCGGCGGATGCAATCGCGGCTTTTAAACGGGCGGCACTTGTAGAAAAACCATTAACGGCCTCTTCTTCAAAGCCTTTTTGGTTTTCTAGCGTGGCAATTTTTTCAGCAATTTCTAATGCCAGTGCTTCATCTTTTTGCTCTAGAGCTTTCAGTGCATAACCTTCGTACTCAGTAATGCTACCGACTAGCGCTTCGACTTTTTGCTCGGCGACTTTTTGCTGAGCAATAATCGCGACCAAACTTTCTTTTGAAAGCTTTAGCTCAGCAGATGCGTCGCGTACTTCCTGATCTAAAATCCGCAGAGCCTGTGTATCCACAACCGCCTCTCCTGCTTCATTCATTCCACCACGTAATGCCGTTAACATTTTTGACCATAAGTTCATGATTAATCTCCTAGATCTAAGGGTATTTAAGCCGTTTCAGGCGTGGTTTGAAAAGTAAGAAACTCGGCGTAGGCTTGAGTTGCTTGAATGACGTTATTGGCCAACATATCGATTTCTAATAATATGTTCGATAATAATGAAGACGCACTCAAGGCCCCAAACATGTGGTAAACCGATTCGCCATTCGCCATGGTATCTAAACTAATGGTCGATAATGGAAAGTACTTGTGCGTTCGCAATACTGCATCATTGAAGCCTGCAATATCGGCAACGTCATTAACCGACCACAATACCGACTCAACAATGATTTGCTCACCGACAACGGTTAAGAAAACCGGCAAATCACCAAAAGCCTTCATTTCTATATAGATCGAGGCATCAATACCATCAATCAGTTCGATACTGGCTTGATTCGTTGTAAATAGAGGCTCTTGCTCTAATGCCGCCTTTAAGCTCTGGCTTGTCCATAGCTCGGGTAATTCTTGTAAGTTTGCCATAACAAACTCTCCTTCCTTTATTGTTTCAACCAAATTTGGTTCACGTAACGTTTTCTCCGCCTGAGACAGCAGTCGTGCGTTCTCTGGGCGAATCCAAACTTCCTTTTTTACCAGCCCCTGCTCTCTTAAGCGGCGGCGGAATTCTCTTTGATAGTGTGCTGATGTTTTTTGTGTCATAACTAACCATACTCATTACATGTAATGCCGTCAAGCATCACATGTAATAAAATAATGACTTACATGTAATATTTTAAGAAGGACACAAGACCAAGGTTAGATAGGAATATAACGGTGAGTAAATATCCTAATTCGAAGAAAAAGCAGGAACAAGCTAGAAAAGCTAAAAAGGAGAACTGATCAGTCTCTTAGGTCACATTAAGAATTACTAATCCACAAGGTTTGATAAGGCACCAGCTGAACCAGCATTTCTTGGCGGGTCAATTTATTACCCGTTATCAAGTCAGACCAGTTGTATGTACAGTCTAGATTTATGTCTGACAACATAAACTCTTGCGGCTGATCGCTAATGTTACTAATGCAAAAGATACTTTGAGTCTTATCGATCGACTGCCTCCAATAAGCAAAAATGGCATCCCCCAAATGCAAGGTGTACTGCAGCGCATTGGGATGAAACGCTTTCTGCTGTTGACGAATAGCTAATAAGCTTTTCAGTTGAGTGAAGACTGTTTTGTGGTGGCTGTCTGATGTACCTAACGCTGATGTGCCTAACGCTGATGCAGTTAACGCAGATGAGCTTAAAAGCATCTGAAGCTCGTCGTATTGCCATTGATGGCGATTGATTGAGCGATTGTGCCCGGTATTTTCCATACGCTGATAATCATTACCCGTTGCTAATAAGCTGTGCACATAAATCCCGGGAATACCTTCTAAGCCCAACATAATGGCATGAGCACAAACAAAGCGATCAATGCCGTTATCATCTTCACCGTTAATGGTTCCTTTTAAGGCATCAAATAAGGCGATGTTCACTTCATAGGGCTTTTGAATACTTTCACCCAGCTCGCTTTCTAATGCCCGCCAAGAAATTCGCCCGCCAAAACCTTGCAACGTTTCGACCAATACTTGAGTTTCTTTATCGCCTAAAATGCCTTCTACCGGTCTTAATCCCAAGCCATCGTGTGAGGCAATAAAGTTAAAATACGTGGTCCCTAATTGCGCGGGCGGCATGCTCATTAACCAGAGTTTTAAATGATGACTATTACCGGTTAACAAAGTATTAATTAATAGCGGCGGCAAGGCAAAGTTATAAACGCAGTGGGCTTCATTGGCATTACCAAAGTAAGATAAATTTTCGCGATTAGGAATATTGGTTTCGGTAATGATCACCGCGTCCATTTGCGCATGCTCGATCAATAATCGTAATAGTCGCACAACGTTGTGTGTTTCTTCTAAGTTGATACTTTGCGAACCGGCTTTTTTCCATAAAAACGCAATAGCATCTAGCCTAAAGATACGCACACCCATATCGAGATACTGGCGTATTATTGTTACGAACTGCAATAACACCTCTGGGTTTCTAAAGTCTAAATCAACCTGATCATGACTGAACGTACACCAAACATGCTGCAGACCTTTTGGGGTTTGAGTCGCTCTTAATAATTCACTGGTTCTTGGCCTAACCACCTGAGATAAGTCTGAATCAGGAGATTCGGTATAAAAGTAATCATGCCCTGGGCCTTCGCCTTTTATGAAGTTTTGAAACCATAAGCTACGACTGGAACAATGGTTAATCACAAGATCGGCCATTAGGCGATAATCGTGACTAATACTTTGAATATCTTCCCAACTTCCTAATGCTTCATTAATACTCGAAAAATCCATCACAGCAAAACCATCATCAGAACTGAAGGGAAAGAACGGCAAAATATGCACGCTATTAATCAGTCCTTCGCAGTGCTCATCTAAGAAATGCTTTAAGGTGATGAGCGGTTTTTCGTTAGGCGATAAAAAACTATCACCATAAGTGATCATGATCGTTGATGATTGATCCCACAAATCACAGGGGTGCAGCGAGTCATGGGAAGCGCCATCATAACGACTACCCCCTAGCCGCATTGTTTCTAAAAGATTTTTCGCCAAAACACCTGTGGGGACATCAATATGGGTTTCATGATAAATCATATCTAACAAGTGCTGACAACGCTGTAATAATGCAGAATCGAATAAGCTCATCGTGACATAAACTCCTTATTATCTTCTTCAACAGCCTCGTATAAACGTTCTAAAATATCAGGTTTAGCGCTAATAACGCGATTCCAGCTTGGAATAAAAGGCGTTTCCATCGGTTTATCTAAAAAAGCTTCCCCTGCCTTCATAATATTCTGAGCAAATAATTCAACGGCTTTTTCTTCAGAGTGAATATCCAAAGTTAAGCCATTCATTACTGCATCGTTATGATACGTTTCGATAAAATCTAAGGCGATACGATAGTAAGTTGCTTTAATCGAGCGGAAGGTTTCGGTATTGAATGTTTTGCCATGAGTGGCGAGTTTTCTAAAGAGTGCTTTAGAAATATCAATCGACATTTTTGATAAACCACCTTGATCGTTATCTAAAGATAAGTCTTGGTGCTTATGATCATACACATCTGCGATATCAACTTGGCATAAACGATTATTGGCATAGTTTCTGTGCATTTCAGATAACACACCAATTTCTAACCCCCAATCACTTGGAATACGAATATCATTTAAGACATCTTTACGAAATGAAAACTCCCCGGCTAATGGATAGCGGAAGCTGTCCATAAACTGTAGGTATTCCATTTCACCAAATATTTTTTTGAGCGCTCGTAATAGCGGCGTCACTAATAAACGACTGACTCGGCCATTAATTTTTCCATCGGCAACACGGGCATAAAAGCCTTTGCAAAACTCATAATTAAAACGAGGGTTTGCAACGGGATAAATCAATCGTGCTAGCAGTTCTCTATCGTACGTCACGATGTCGCAATCATGTAAAGCAACGGATTCAGAGCGGTTAGATGCTAAGGTATAGCCCATGCAATACCAAACATTTCGGCCTTTACCTAACTCTTTAGGTGCTAGATCTAATGCTTGTAGCTCGGCATCTAATGCTTGTAATCGCGGGCCTTCATTCCATAATACGCGATGATGTTGCGGTAGCTTGGAAAAGAAAGTTAACGCATGTCGATACTGCGCTTCATCAGCGCGGTCTAAGCCAATAACGATTTCATTAAGATAATCTGCACCTGTTAAATGGTTTACGATATTGGGCAACGCATCGCCTTCTAGCTCCGAGAATAAGGATGGCAAAATTAATGACATCGGTCGTTTTTTGCTAAAGATTCTCAGCTCTTCTTCAAGCGCCTCAATAGGGCGATGAGCTAGGTTATGTAATGTGGTTACGATACCATTTTGATAAAAGTCAGCCATGATAATTCCTTATAAATAAAATTAGATTAATAACGTTATAAAATCTTTCGTAAGCCTGAATTCCAGCCTACCGGCCCAAACTCTTCTGAGATAAAAAAGCCACGCACTCGTTTTAATTTTGGCGGAGCGTGTACTGGGGATCGAATGATTAAGGCGAGGTCAGCCGCTTCGAGCATTGCGACATCGTTATCACTATCTCCTACGGCAATTGTTTTTAGCGCTGGCGCTGTGCATTCTTTTTCATATTGCTTGTTATATTCTTCCGCCAGCCAGACTAATGCTTTTCCTTTGTCACAAAAGCCACTTAAATGCAGAAAGCGTCCACCTTGTAATACGTGCCCGCCCTGCTCTTCTAACCATTGGATAAAGACTTGTTTAGCGCTTTCTACTCCCAACCAAGAAATGGGCTCGCCGTATTCACGAGTATTCGCCTGCAGCGCTTGCTGTTGAGATAGCCCAGTGACTTGCGCAATCACTTCTTCTTTCATCGCAGAAAAATGACTAAAGCTATAAGGAAATATTTTCTTAGCGTTATCCAGTATCGAAAGCCAATGACTGCGTGGCTGAGAAAAGCTATAAACCCAAAAACCATCGCGCTCAATACAGCCTTCTGGCTTGCTTTCAAAATAGCCTTGTGGGATATAAACCGCCGCACCATTTTCGGTAATAAACGGGTGCCTATTATTTAACTCTACTCGTAAGGCTTCGACTTCTGCCCGAGTTTTACTGGTGGTTAATATGACTGGGATTTCATCTTGATCTAGCTTTGCGAGTAAAGCATCAGCCGCGGCATGACTGTATGTATCATGATCTAAAAGCGATCCATCAAGATCACTGAATATTAACCATTTATTATTGGGACTAACCATTAGCAGGTCCTTCTAGTGCAGAGTCGAACGTCATATCCTGCAAACCAAATCGTGGGTCATTAGGTAAAGGATTTGGCGCTTGATAGGCCGCAACTTGTCGTTTCGACGATAATTGAAATAAATGCTGACATACTTTCGGTAAGTACTTCAAACTATGGCGCGTTAACCGTTCATAATGTTGAATAAAGGTTTTAACTTGCTCTGCACTCATAATGTGATGATCTGCGAGGTTGTGTTTTTTATTTCCCCCCGCACTACTGCTCAGTTGCTCGGCCAACTTCTGCTCTTGCTCTAATCGCCACTGGTAAACACAACTAAAACTCGGCGCTTGCAGCATGATCAAGCGATCAATGAGTTGCCACAGTTCGGGATAATTACTCACCAATTGCTGATTAATAAAACTGCGCCATTGACCATCAGGGTCTTGCAAGGACTCCAGTTCATTAATCGGCGCTAATAGTGCGCCTTCTGCTTCTGCGGTAATCCCTACGCACCAGCCTTCTAGAATGATGATATCGAGAGGGGTTTCAGGTTCCTCTGGCCACTGTTCTTGGGGAAAGCGATCATCCTGCGCTTTATTGAACTTCGGGACTCTTACTGCACCACTGTTGGCAGATAGCTGATGCAAGGTATCTAAAGCTAGCTCTAAATCATGAGTGCCTGGCACTCCTCTAGTCGATAAAAGTGGATGCACTTCTAAGGCAAGCTGCTGCCTTTGCAGCCGGGTTAAGTAGAAGTCATCAATAGAGATAGCCGTGACCTTCAGCCCTCTGTCTTTTAGACGCGTACACAAATAATCAGCAAGCGTTGTTTTGCCTGACCCTTGGCAGCCATTGATACCCACAATTAAGGTGCGTGCTGGATTAGGCCGTCCTAGATTAGCTCGTCGCGCACCGTTTTGGTGCTCTGTATGATGCTCAATCAAGGTTTCAACAATGGGGTCAAACCAGATGGAAGCTTGCTGTAAATAATGCTCGGGCAAGCTATTCCTTGTGATAAATCCACGTATTCCGCCCATAACCACCTCTAAAAATCGTTTGCGCAGCGCTTTAAGAGCCCCGCTTTACAAGAGGTAGAGCAGGAACCGTACCCTTTTTATAATTTCAGCAAAAATTCTTTAAATATTCACATTTCCTGTCATATTTCTGTAACATTGTTCATGGATACTCCTCATCACTAAATAACTATTCGACCAAATACTTCTTACTTAGAATGGTCTAAATAAGAATGACTATTAAACAGGAAATGATGATGAAAAATATTTTAGCCCTTAGTGCTGCACTTGCAGCTTCTGCAATCAGCATGTCAGCCAACGCACAGCGTGATTACATCAGCATTGTAGGTTCTTCAACTGTTTACCCATTCTCAACAGTGGTTGCAGAACGCTTCGGTAAGTCGACTAAGTTCGCAACACCTAAGGTTGAATCAACGGGTTCTGGTGGTGGTTTGAAGTTATTTTGTTCTGGTGTTGGTAGTGCAACCCCTGATATTACAAACGCTTCTCGTGCTATTAAGAGTTCAGAAGTTGAGCTTTGTGCTAAAAACGGCATTAAAGACATCATCGAAGTAACCGTGGGCTATGACGGTATTGTATTAGCGAATACTACCGCCGCTAAACAGATCTCTTTAACACGTCGTGAAATATTCCTAGCACTTGCTAAGAACATTCCTAACCCAGATGGTAGCGAAACGTTAGTTGAAAACCCATACCAGACGTGGAACGAAATCAACCCTACGTTGCCAAAATCTAAAATCGAAGTATTAGGTCCACCACCAACATCTGGTACTCGTGATGCATTTGCTGAGCTTGCTTTAGAAGGCGGTTGTAAGACTTTCCCTTTCATTAAAGCAATGAAGAAGCAGGACAAAAAGAAGTATAAAGCAGTTTGTCACGCGGTTCGTGAAGATGGTGCTTATGTTGAAGCAGGCGAAAACGATAACCTGATTGTACAAAAGCTAGTGGCTAATCCGACAGCATTGGGTGTATTTGGTTATAGCTTCTTAGAGCAAAACTCTGAGAAAGTTCAAGGTTCATTGATCGATGGTAAGTTACCGACTTTCGATGCGATTGCAGACGGTTCATACCCTGTAAGCCGCTCTTTATTCTTCTATGTTAAAAAGGCTCACATCGGCGTAATCCCTGGTATTGAACAGTACCTTGCAGAATTTACTTCAGAGAAAGCCATGGGTGAATACGGTTACCTTGCCGAGAAAGGCATGATCCCAATGACAGATGAAGAGCGTGACAACGTACTGAACACAGTGAAGAACTTAATACCTTTGACTAAAAAGTAAGTCATACTAGTTAATAGCACACAATACCGGGGCTTATTCTGAAAAAGAATGAGTCTCGGTTTTTGCGTATTTAAAAGAAAACCATAACGAGTAATCAAAAAAGAATATGAACTTTAGTAGCCTGCTCATCATCGTCATCATTGTTCTGGGAGGTGCCTATTTTTTAGGTAGAAACCGCGCCCGAGCAATCTCCAATCAAGGTGTGCGAATGCACTCCTTGCCCGATCACTACGGTACGTTAATGGCCTTATGGACCGGTGTACCCGCCCTTATTTTATTACTGACATGGCATTTATTAGAAGGCCCTGTTATTAACCATTTATTAGTTGCTCAACTTCCAGCTGCTATTCAACAAGCAGATTCTTCAACCATTCAGCTGACTATCAGTAAAGTTTATAATCTAGCTTCAGCTTCTGGTATTGCTGCAGACCCTAGTTTGTTGCCCGCAGTAGAACATCTAACGGCATTGAACGAGCGCACACTGATATTAAACTCGGGCATCGCATTAAGTTTATGCTTGGTGTGCTTTGTCATTACCTTTCGCCGCATTAAACCTGAATTGCGCGCTCGCTCAGAAATGGAGCGTATTGTTAATCTTCTATTACTTTCTAGTTCTGGCATTGCGGTATTAACCACGGTTGGCATTCTTGCTAGTGTCATGTTCGAAGCTTGGATGTTCTTTCAGCAAGTCAATCCACTAGAATTTTTATTTGGTACCACTTGGTCACCGCAAGTCGCTTTACGGGCTGATCAATCTGGTTCCTCAGGCAGCTTCGGAGCGGTACCTTTATTTGCTGGTACGCTTTTAATTTCATCCATTGCAATGATTATTGCAGTGCCCGTTGGTTTAATGGCGGCAATCTATCTATCTGAATACGCCAGCAGTAATGTGCGCAAATACGCAAAACCGGCCTTAGAAGTATTGGCAGGGATTCCAACCGTTGTTTACGGTTTTTTTGCCGCACTCACCGTTGCACCCTTTATTCGAGCATTAGGCACGGACTTAGGCTTAGAAGTATCTTCCGAAAGTGCACTAGCCGCTGGGCTAGTAATGGGCGTAATGATCATCCCTTTTGTTTCTTCGCTATCCGATGATGTGATTAACGCCGTACCGCAATCATTACGTGATGGCAGCTTCGGTTTAGGTGCGACTAAAAACGAGACGATTAGACAGGTTGTTATTCCTGCTGCACTGCCTGGTATCGTAGGTGCCGTTATGCTTGCAGTATCTCGAGCAATTGGTGAAACCATGATCGTAGCGATGGCCGCAGGCTTAGCTGCGAACTTAACCGCCAACCCTCTAGATAGTGTGACTACCGTAACCGTTCAAATTGTAACCTTGCTGGTCGGCGACCAAGAGTTTGATTCACCAAAAACACTAGCGGCTTTTGCTTTAGGCTTGGTGCTTTTCTTAGCAACCTTAATCTTAAATTTTGTTGCAATAAAAATTGTTCAAAAATATCGAGAGCAATATGACTGATATTAAAAAGAATGATTCACATGAAAAAAAATCAAATACATCAACTGAGTCGAACACTATGACAACGACACAGCTAACAACCCGTGAAAAGGTTGAACTGAGCTTAGGCCGCCGCCGTGCAGCTGAAACACGCTTTCGCTTATATGGCATGGCGTCTGTTTTCTTTGGTATGTTATGCCTAGTGGTTTTATTTACGGATATCGCTAGTAAAGGTACTGGGGCGTTTAAGCAAACCAGCCTAACCACCGAGATCGTATTAGACAGCGACTACTTAAACCTGAATAAAGAGAGCACCATCGATGAAATTCGCTTTGCTAACTTTGACGGTTTAATTAAGCGCCATTTTGCGAAAATGCTAAAGCCAAAAGGCCGTAGTGCAAAGCGCGAACTCTTCAAACTGATCAGCCCTGGCGCTTCTTGGCAATTACAAGAATTGCTACTGGCTAACCCAGACGCTATCGATACAAGTGTGAGCATCGAACTATTAATGGACGATGATGTTGACCAGTGGTTTAAACACGATCGCGAACTCGCCGAAGGTCATATGAATGACCGTCTATCCGACCAACAGTTAGTCTGGCTCAATAGCTGGATTGAAGAAGGGAAGTTAGATACGCATTTTAATACCCTGTTTTTCACTAACGGTGATTCTCGCGAGCCTGAATTGGCTGGTATTCATGGTGCTATTAAAGGGACGCTTTTAACCTTAATGGTTACGCTCATTCTATCTTTCCCAATTGGCGTTGCCGCAGCGATATACTTAGAAGAGTTCGCACCGCGTAATCGCATGACTGAAATTGTAGAAATCAATATTAATAACCTAGCCGCCGTACCTTCGATTATTTTTGGTTTATTAGGCATGGCCATCTTTATTAATATTTTTGGTGTCTCGCGTTCAACGCCTTTATTAGGCGGCTTGGTATTAACCCTGATGACACTGCCGACCATTATTATTTCAGCTCGTGCGGCCATTAAATCGGTACCACCTTCTATTCGTGAAGCCGCTTATGGTTTAGGCGCATCAAAAAACCAAGTGGTTTTTCATCACGTTTTACCTTTGGCAATGCCGGGTATGCTGACGGGAACTATTTTGGGGATGGCACAAGCTTTAGGTGAAACTGCCCCACTATTAATGATTGGTATGGTAGCGTTTGTCGTTGACGTTCCTGGATTTATTAATGATCCTTCAACGGTTCTACCGGTGCAAATTTTCTTATGGTCGGATAGCCCAGAGCGCGCTTTCTTAGAACGCACCTCGGGAGCTATTTTAGTTCTATTATCCTTTTTAGTCGTGATGAATACCACGGCGGTTATTTTACGTCGTCGCTTAGAACGCCGTTGGTAGATCAAAATCAAATCGATTGAGACTGTTTAAATCAAACAGTCTTTAAAAAGAATTTAAAAGCGAAAGCTTGAAAGAGAAATATTGAATATGAATACAAGTATGCAACATATTGAAAACCACATAACGACAGGTATTCCGTTAAGTGATAAGCCTAAACTGTCAGCACGTAACGTTGATGTTTTCTATGGCGATAAGCAAGCCATTCATGATGTAACGTTAGACATCGGCGCCAATGAAGTTATCGCTTTAATTGGTCCATCGGGTTGTGGTAAGTCGACTTTTTTACGTACCTTAAACCGCATGAACGATACCATTGATATTTGCAGCATTAAGGGTGAAATTTTACTCGATGACGAGAATATTTATGGCCCAGATGTGGACACTGTTCCATTACGTGCCCGCGTTGGTATGGTTTTTCAAAAACCAAACCCTTTCCCAAAATCCATTTATGATAACGTTGCTTATGGCCCTCGTATTCACGGACTTGCCCAATCGCGCGTTGAGCTAGATGAAACGGTAGAAAAAAGTTTGCAGCGTGCTGGCTTATGGAATGAAGTTAAAGATCGCCTTCACTCTCCAGGTACAGGGCTTTCAGGTGGCCAGCAACAGCGTTTATGCATTGCTCGTACGATTGCGGTTGATCCAGAGGTTATTTTAATGGATGAGCCATGTTCTGCACTTGACCCTATTGCGACGGCTAAAATTGAAGAGTTGATCGATGACTTGCGTGAAAAATACACCATCGCTATCGTAACTCACTCTATGCAGCAGGCTGCTCGTGTTTCACAACGCACCGCTTATTTTCACCTAGGTCAGTTGATCGAAGTGAACCCAACCAAACAAGTTTTCACGACCCCTCAGCACGAGTTAACGGAAGCTTATATCACTGGCCGCTTCGGATAGAGCACTAATAAGGATAAAATGATGGACATGAATTTTAATCAACACATCTCACAGCAGTTCAACGCAGATCTAGAAGGCATTCGTAATCAAATGCTTGCGATGGGCGGCTTAGTACAACGCCAAGTTGCTGATTCAATCGAAGCTATTTGTAGTGGTGATACCAGCTCGGCCGATAAAATTATTCAGCGTGAAGATGACGTTGATGCAATGGAAGTGAAGATCGACCAAGAATGTACGCACATTCTTGTTCGTCGCCAACCCGCCGCATCGGATTTACGCATGGTACTTGCGGTATCTCGAGTTGTACGTGACCTTGAGCGCATGGGTGATGAAGCGGCAAAAGTTGCGATTCACGCCCTTGAAGTGGCTAATGGTAACCAAGCGGCATCGAAAATGTGCAACCAGTCTATTCATCATATGGGTAACGCGGTTGTAAAAATGACGTCCGACGCGCTGGATGCATTTGCACGCCACGATGTTAAAGGCGCTATTGAAGTGGTGCGCAGTGATAAAATGGTTGATGAACAGTATGCATCAGCGATTCGCGAACTCAGCACTTATATGATGGAAGATCCTCGCTCTATTGGCCAAGCCATTAATATTCTTTGGATCTTACGCGCCATTGAGCGTATTGGCGATCATGCTCGTAATATAAGTGAGCAGGTAATCTACCTAGTAAGTGGTACAGATGTACGTCACAGCTCTCTTTCTGAAATGGAAGAGCAAGCCCAGTCTGACCTACCTGACAATACTTAAGTACTCGTTAATGTATGGGTGATTAAATTCACTCATACATATTATTAGTTTAAAGCCCACTTAAGTGGGCTTTTTAATGTCTAAAATAGTACTCAAAGTCATAATTGGTCCTTATAAATTTTTGGCTAAATTTAGAATAATGATCTATAAAAAATTGATATTGATTTAAATATTTGAAATATTACTGTCATATCGTCATATTTCTGTAACATTTATAAAACATAATCAACTCGAAATTTAAAACAACATTAAATATAGCTTTATACAAAACAACGAACAGGATATTAAAATGAAAAAGACAGCACTTTCTTTAGCCATTGCAGCAGTATTGCCAACTTTCGCCAATGCAGAAAAAGTTGAAGTTGAAATGCCTGAGTTTTACGGCAAGGTCAATGTATCTGTACAGAATACTCAAGAAGAAGGTAAAGGCAGTATTTCTGAACTTGTTTCTAATGCTTCTCGCTTAGGTGTTAAAGGTAAGATCGAACTGAAGCATGGTCTAGAAGGTATCTACAAGCTTGAATATGAAACTCAGGTTGATGACGGCGACAAAAGTGGCCAAACATTTGCTCAGCGAAATATTTTTGCTGGCATCAAAGGTGGTTTTGGTCAGGTTATCGTAGGTAAGTTCGATACTCCATTTAAGAAAGCACAGAGCAAAATCGACCTTTTCAACGATCTTGAAGGCGACATCAAAAGCGTAATTTCTTCACACGACAATCGCAAATCAAACACTATTCAATATAGCACGCCTAAGATGTCTGGCTTAGTGGCAACAGTGGCCCACATTGCTTCTGAAGTTGAAACAGTAAACGACGGTACTTCAAGCTCGTTAACGTTCTCTCAAAAGAATATTTACGCAGCCATTGCTTATGATACTGATGTAGAAGCAGATACCGATGCATTACGTCTTGTTGCTCAGTATTCTGTATCAGATTTCACATTCGGTGCTTTATGGGAACAAGATAATACTGCAGGTTCTGATAACGACAAAGAAGGTTGGGTTTACTCAGCTGCTTATAAGTTAAATTCAGATGTTAAATTGAAAGCTCAGTATGGCGAATCTGACATTGTGAAAGATAACGCTGAAACTTACAGCCTAGGTGCTGATTATAAGTTGGGTAAAGGTGCTAAAGCTTACGCATTTGTAACTGACGAAACGTATGATGAAAACAAAAGCAACCAGTATTACGGTGTTGGCTTAGAATATAAATTCTAATTCAGATACAAACTGTTAGCTAAATCAAAAAACGCCTCTAGTTGAAAAACCAGAGGCGTTTTTTTGTGCCTAAATTAATGATATGCATTAATGGCCTAAATTAATGTCCTAAAGTTCATACTGTTGATGCTTTAAATTATCTAAAGAGTCAAACACTGCCTTTCATACGAATGCGTTCATTAGGTATTACAAAACTAAATCGACTTCCTTCTCCTAGGACCGATTCAATTTTGAGCTGAGCATCATGATGATCAAGTGCATGACGCACAATCGCAAGACCTAATCCAGACCCCCCTACGGTCGACTCCCTTGATTCATCAATACGATAAAAACGTTCTGTCAGACGAGACAGATGATTAGATGCAATACCTTCTCCTTGATCTGTCACTGCAATTTCAAGCCCTTCATCTAGGGTATCAATGGTCACTTTAACCTCTGCCGCCAGCCCCTCTTTATGCCCGTATTTAATGGCGTTGGTAATCAAGTTGATCAGTACTGAACTGAACTCTTCAGAAAAACCAAGAATTTCTATACCAGAAACGCAATCGCAGCTTAGAGTGGCTTCTGGAAACTTCTCGCCTGTTAGCGACGTCGGTCTATATGCCCGCAACTGATCAACACTGATTGCACATAAAGATTGTAATTCAAACCAGTCATTACCGATTCCTGCATTATCACTTTCTAGCTTTGATAAATGCAATAAGTCATTAACGAGGCTTTTCATGCGCTCATTTTGGGTACTCATTTGCTTAATAGCACGACTGATCCCTGGGTTTAGATCTGCATCTTCTAGCATTTCTAAATAGCCATTAATCACGGTTAGCGGCGTGCGTAATTCATGTGAAACATCTGCAATAAAGGTTTGCCGCATTTTTTCGACACGCTGTCGTTCTGTCACATCTCTGACCACAATAACTTTCTGATCAATGCCAAATTGAGCGACTTGTATTTGTACCGTAATATTTGAACGATGAGGGCTTTCTAGCTCAATAACATCGCTATAATCCGCTTGTTTAAAATAGCTAACAAAACGAGGAGCACGTATCAAGTTGGTAATGTGCTGCCCCATATCCGTATCGGCTCTTAAGCCCAATAGATGACAAGACGCTCGGTTAAACGACGTCATGCATCCCGCTTGATTAACAATAAGAACACCATCTTTTAATGATTCAATACCTTCTGCGATACGCTTAAGCTGCTTACCTTGCTTATCAATTTTTTTATTTAACGAACGCTCTCGTCGAACTAGAATGTCGACACTATAGCCAACTAAACCGCCGTCTTGTGGTGCTGACCCTTGGTTATTGCTCCAGCGGTAAAGTTCATTTAATCGTTTTAACATCAACACTTGCGAAACGATCAACCCCAGAAAGGCACCCCAGAAAGGTTGCTCAAATGACATGCCTGTGGCCGTTGCCAAGGCAACAATTATTACGATGCGTAAAAGCTCACGCTGCCAAGCTATTTGTTGCAAAATTTTATTCCCAGTGTTTTGTGAATAGACAAACACGACTCTGATTTAAGGTTTGAATTAAGGTCTTATTTAACGGCGTCAGAATGATTAACATTAGATTGAACAACGTCAGACTTAAAGTCTTTCGAGGAGAATAGATAACCCGCACCACGGACGGTTTGTATCAAGGCATCATGATCTAAAATTGAAATATTTTTACGTAAACGACGAATGTGTACATCCACGGTTCTATCTTCAACATGTACATTACCACCCCAAACACGGTCGAGTAATTGTTCGCGAGAGTATACGCGGTCGGGGTGTAACATGAAAAATTCTAGTAGACGGAACTCTATAGGACCTAAATTAATCGCTTCTTGCGCAATACTGACTTTTTTGGCTGAACGATCTAATACAAGTTTACCTGCTGTTAATCCGTCAGCCTCTGTATCAGGATTACCACGACGTAATACGGCTTTTATACGAGCGATTAATTCTCGCGGTGAGAAAGGCTTAACCACATAATCATCGACCCCGGCATTGAAGCCATTAATTTTATCGTCTTCATCCGATTTTGCTGTTAATAAAATAATGGGGATTTCTGCAGTACTTGCGTCCCGCTTTAAGCGTTTGGTTAATTCGATACCCGACATCATCGGCATCATCCAATCGGCAAGAATAAGGTCAGGTCTTTCATCGAGTACCATTTGATGGGCAAGCTCACCATTAGCCGCTCTTTTAGCCTGATAGCCTGCCATTTCTAAACTGGTGATGATCATGTCGGCAATGGCTTGTTCATCTTCTACTACGAGTATATTGGCTGATGCCATGGTGAACCTCTGATCTTACGCTGAGCGATTTACAATACTATCTTTTTTAACGTCATCTAATTGAACGCCATCTATTTTAACCCATTGTTGTCTAAAATCACTTTTTAATGGCTTAAGATAGTAACAAATAAGGTCATTGCTTTAGTCATTGCGGTAAAAGACACGCTAATAACGGCTGCTCTAATTCCAGTTTATTTAATGCCTGATTATGAATTATTTCGATACGGCTTTGAGCTAATGCTCGTGTTGGCATTTCACTAAAGACTTGATCTTTTAGGTTCATAACGCGAGTACCTTTATCGGTTATTAATAACCCTTTTACGCGTTCGACATCTAATAGCATTAACCACTGCGATAATAATGAATGATCAAATATTTGATCTTCAGCGAATAACCAACCAATAGAAAAGTAACCCATGCCTTCGTTTTCAAAAGCCTTATAGTTTTGCCCGGGTTTTAGACTCACCAGAGCCATGCTTTCGCTGTTTTTTTCACTATCTTTTTCACTATCAGACTCAGAATGATCCTTCTTATGGCTATGTTCATGCTTATGCTCATGATCGTGACTATGCCCATGAACGTGATGGCCTTTACTGCGGCGCTGAAGATCCCGTGGTAAATCAAACCAAGCAAGGTCAAGCTGTCCATTTTTCACCCAACCTAGTGCACTTTTATTCGGTTTAATCGTATTGGAAAATTGATAGAAATTGTCTTTATCTTGTTCACTACAGACATCTATTTTATTCGCCACTAAGACATCCGCTAAATAACATTGATCATTAAACGTTTCGTGTTGCTGATAACGAGGATCTTTTAACTGCCGAGGGTCAACTAAGCAAATAGAGGCTCTTAGATCTATATGTTGTGCGTAGTCTTTCGATGTTAACGTTCGAATTAAATTTTTAGGATGCCCTAACCCTGTAGGCTCGATAATAATACGATCAGGCTTTTGCTGGGCAATAAGATTGGCCAAGGCGGCCTGAAAGGGAATGCCCGAAACGCAGCATAAGCAACCGCCAGGCACTTCACTTACCGTCATTCCCGATTCAGCCGATAAGATAGCGCCATCAATACCGACTTCACCAAACTCATTAACCAGTACCGCCCACTTTTCAGAGGCTGGCTTTTGCTTTAATACCTGTAATATCGACGTTGTTTTTCCTACACCTAAAAAACCCATCACAATATTAATGGTGACTTTATTAATGGAGCCTTTACTGATGGCGACTTTCTGAGTCATACAATTCTCAATAATGTTTACTACAGCTTGCGTAAAATAACTAACGGAGGCTGTTTAATGACTTGTGTTAAGTTTCGATTAGCCAGCAGCGCAATGATCAAGGCCGATACCACAGGGACATACAACCAATAACTCAAATGCCAAGAGTATTCTAATTCGAATAGCTTCTGATATAAAATCCAACAGATCACTTCAGCACCCGCCACCGCAATGAGCCCTGCAAGTGCACCCAGTAATAAAAATTCATACCACTGCATTCGCTGTAATTGCTGTCGCTTCGCCCCTAACGTTCTTAAGACAGCGCCTTGCTGCAAACGATCATCCAAGCTCGAATTCAACGCCGCTATTAATACTAACAGCCCTGCGAGTAAAACTAAGATCAATAAGTACTCAACTGCCAGCGTTACTTGGCTTAATAAGCCTTGAATTTGAACAAGCACTTGGCTCATATCCAATAACGTAATACCAGGATAATCACGAATAATTTGCGTCAGTTTATGCGTATGCTCTTGGGCGGCGTAAAAACTGGTTAGGTAGTTAAGCGGTAACTTTTGAACCAAATCCTTAGAGAATAAAATGTAGAAGTTTGGCTTCATGCTGCCCCAATCGACTTTTCTTAAACTACTAATACGCGTTTGTATCTGCTGCCCCGCCACGTCAAACGTTAATTGGTCGCCGAGTGTTAGTTGCAAACGTTTTGCCAAACTTTCTGCGATCGATACTTCTGCTATCGCATTTTCTGAAAACCATTCACCCTCAGTAATGACATTTCCTAACGGCAACTCATGGCCTCCACTTAAGACTAAATCACGCTGCAAGGCAGGATCTTGGGAATACTGCTCATCATCTTTCACCACAACATCATTAATAATGGTCAAACGCCCAGGAACCATGGGGAAAGCGGTAGAAGTCATGAACCCTGCTTGGGTTAAATCATTCTGATAGTCATCTACCTGATAGCCCTGAATATTCATCGCAAAATAATTGGGGCTATTGTCGGGTAAATTCTGCTGCCAATCTTGCAATAAATCATTTCGCACAATGGCAATAATTAGCATCACCATTAGGGTTAATGAAAAGGCCAAAACCTGAATCGATGTACGGTAACGATCACGATTAATCTGTTGCCAAGCAAAGCGAAAACTCATCGATACTTTCGTTTTAGGTAATGATTTATCGATGACTAATAGCAGTAGTTGCAATAAGAACAACAACACCAATAAAATTGAAAACCCGCCTAATATGATTATCAAGGTCATGGTTAAATTTTGGCTAAACCAGTAATTTAGGAAGGCCATCATAACTAAACCTAGGCTGTAAATAGCCCAGCTATTCCATGCCATCGGCTCCAGTTCACGGCGCAATACTCGCAGTGGCGAGACTCTTCCAAGTCTTAAAAGTGGTGGTAAGGCAAAACCCATTAAGGTAACAGGCGCGGTTAAGCTGGCGATTAACCAAGCGGAATATCCAGCACTGGGTAAGCTCGCATCAGCGCCGCCTTTGTTGAACGTCGCGGCCATTACTTGAGTTAAAATTTCTTGGCCAAAATAGCCTAAGCCTAGACCAATGATACTGGTAAAGAAGGCTAAAAAGATCAGTTGATAAAGATACAATTGAGTAACGTAGCGCCGACTTGCTCCCATGGTTCTTAATAAAGCACTGCTATCAAAATGCTGACGGGCATAATCTTGAGCAGCCATAGCAATGGCAACCCCTGCTAGAATAATTGCTAACATCGCGGCAAGCGATAAATAACTACGCGCCTTGGATAACGATGCCGCTAACGCTTGATTATTATCGGTAAGCGACTCAAAACGTTGATGGCTAACCAGCTGCGGCTCTAGCGTTTGCTTTAACGTTTCTAGCGCAAGGGAATCACCGGCCACCAGCATACGCCAACTAACCCGACTGCCTGGCTGAACCAGCTTGGCAGCGGCCACATCGTGAATGTTCATCATTAAGCGCGGGGATAAACTATAAAAATTTCCACCGCGATCGCTTTCATTAATTAATATTTCTTTTACCGTTAAGGTCATCGCTCCGACTTCAATTACGCTGCCGAGCTGTGCGTTTAATAAGGCGATTAAACGTGGTTCTAACCAGACTTCTCCCATGGCGGGTCCTTGTTGCAGAAAAGGGTTATTCTGACTGGCTAATTGGCCTTTTAATGGATACCCCTCGTCAACCGCCTTGACGGCAGCCAGTGCCATTTCATCACCCAATAAAACCACACTCGGAAATTCTAATGTTGTAGTGGTGGTCAGATTTAGGCTATGCGCAACTTGATACCAGTCTTGAGGAATTTTTTCACGCGACTGCAAACGTAAATCAGCGCCTAGCAACTCGCTGCTTTTATTTAGCATCGCGCTATCAAGACGTTGACTGAATACACTAATAATCGTGGCCGAACTGACCGCGAGGATTAAGGCTAAGATAATAACCGTCATTTTACCTGCACGAATTTCAGCCAATAACAGGCGTAAGCTCAGAAGATAAAACTGCATGGAGCTTGCCTTCATACATAAGCTCCAGCAGTTGCCTCTATGTGATCGTTATCTTTTACAATCGCACCATCGTCAATATGAATACTGCGCTGACAACGCTGCGCTAAATGCTCATCGTGAGTTACTAGGACCAAGCTGGTTTTGTTTTGCTGATTGAATTCAAACAATAAATCGATGATGTGCTTTCCGGTATTACGATCAAGATTTCCTGTTGGCTCGTCAGCAAATAATACCGATGGCTGACAGGCAAAAGCACGAGCGATAGCAACACGCTGCTGCTCTCCCCCTGATAACTGAGTTGGGTAATGCTTTAAACGATGACCTAAGCCGACTTTTTCTAACCATTGCTGCGCCAAGGCTTGGCATTCTTTCAGTGAATGTTTTTGAGTTATTTCAAGCGGCAGGCGTACATTTTCTAACGCCGTTAAGGCGGGTAATAGCTGGAAGTTTTGAAAGACAAAACCCACGCCATCTGCGCGAACCGCGGCACGCTGATCTTCGTCCAGTGCATGCAAGGCATGGCCATTCAAACAGACCTCTCCGGAACTCGCCTGATCAAGCCCTGCCATAATGCCTAGCAAGGTGGACTTACCACTGCCCGATGCCCCCACAATAGCGATACTTTCGCCGTGCTTGATCTGAAGGTCTAACCCTTGCAGAATGGTGAGCTCATCTGAACCTGTTTTTACCTGCTTAACGACGCTTTTAAGATTTAATAAAGGAATCTGCTGCTCATGTTCAACCTGTGTATTCATCAATCAATTCGCCTTTTCGCCATGTCGCTGTGCTTAATTATTAACTTGAGCTTACCTCAAGCACATGCAGGGGAAAATAGCCCTTTACAACAACAGACAATTCTAGTGGTTGGCGACAGCATCAGCGCAGGCTTTGGCATCGATAAAGATCTAGGTTGGGTGGCGCTATTAGGCCAGAGATTGGAAAGTAAATTCACGCAATATGCACTAGTGAATGCCAGTATTAGCGGCGAAACAACCAGTGGTGGGGCAAATCGATTTAGTTCGATGCTGCAGCAACATCAACCTAACGTAGTTATTTTAGAGTTAGGGGGTAATGATGGTTTAAGAGGCACACCGATAAAGCTTATTACGCAGAATCTGACCTACATAATTCGTGCGAGTCAAAAAGCAGGAGCTCAGGTTTTATTGCTAGGCATGCGTATTCCGCCAAATTATGGCCAACGTTATAGCGAATTATTTGCTGATCAGTATCTAACGATCGCCGCTGAGCTGAACGTTCCGGTGCTGCCCTTTTTATTAGAGGGCATCGCAGCTGAAGCGGGAATGATGCAGGCCGATGGCATTCACCCTACGGAGAATGCTCAACCGATTATGACAAAGAATGTTTGGCAAATGCTAAAGCCGATGCTCTGACCTTATTATTCTTGCAGCAAGCTCATTGCCGTTTCAAGACGCAGCTGCTCTTTTTCATTAAAGTTACTTTCTTGGTAGGTCTTAATTCTGGCCTGCTTATCTTGCTCAGTTAGCCCTTCTATTGAGTTTACAGTTTTTACTTCGCGATCATACGCGAGTAGACGCTTCTGCCATTCATTTTGCTTAACTTCTAAGGCTTCTAGCCGTTCAGTTGCCTCGATGCCTACTTGCTCAATGCGTAACTGTCGAATCGACTCATCACTTTCTCCGTCCTCACGAGACTTAACGACTTGCTCTTCTAGGTTACTGGCAATATACAAATCGCGTCGAAAACTTTTTAGCTCTTCCGGCAGCGCCTCTTCCATTTTTTCTAACTGGTAAGCTTTTTCTTCATCACTTATATCACTGTTAGTAATGACCAATTCTTCTAAAGCATAATCGTCAACTAACTCGTCTAGCTGCCAAAAGGCTTCTACAGCCTCGGGGGATAATGCTTCTCGGCGAAGTCTTTTTTGCCAGCTATGGCGCTGCTGCAAATTGTCGAGATGGTTGGTTGGCCCTATTTGCTGAAATTCATTGTCATAACTCGCCAACGCCTCTTTGTACGATAAATAGCTGGCTAACAGTTCTTGGGCTTGCTGACGTGCAGGCATGGGTAGCAAGTCGATCTTTTGATTCATTAATATTTTGATATTGTCTAAAGATAACTCACCCATCGCCGACAAATGAAAATCAATCCATTGCCTTAGTTTTCGATCGACAATGAGTTCGCCATTATCATCGGCTCTTAATGCTCCGTCGACAGAAGCCAGCTTAAACATGCTTAATTCTAGGATGCTATCAGGGGTATCTGTATCGACGGGGTCATCCGAACCTGAATTCGATGTTTCATGATTGTTTGAAGTGTGCAGATTGGTTGTAGTCGAATGCTTTACTTCGCTAGGCGAGCCACTAAAGTTTTGAATAACGACCCATGAGAGTATTGAAACGATTGAGAGGGTAACAAGAGTTTTCTTTTCGAATAACACGGATAAGCCTTTCATTGTAATAACTAATAAACAGCGTATTTCATAATGAGACACGTTTCATCATGAAATACGCTGCTTAAATAACGTCTTTTATATAGGCCGTTTTAAAGGGACTATTTATAGATCGTTTTAAAGAGACATTTATAGACCTGCATTCTTTAAGCGGTTTGCGTGGCTACGAAAAACCGTAAGTGGGTCTGTGGAGAATAAATGATGAATGCCTAGAAGCATATTCACTTCATCTAAATGATTCATTTTAAAATCATCACGAATAACCATGCCTAGGTGGCTGCTGCAGCTTCCTACTAAGCCGTCATTTTTAACGCCTGCAGGGAAAAACAGTGATGTTGTTGCAGTGATTAAATCTAATGGATCAAAGATGTTAGTCGATGGCTTAGCACCACTCCAAGAATAATAACGAATGCCGTTATCAACATACGCGCCTTCACCACACGCACTGGTTGGAATTCCACCCGGGTGTCTTTGGTTAAATGCGGTTGTTTCTGCGGTCGTCATAGAGGCTAAAGAAGCCATAATGTCTTGGTCATAATCACCACCTGAAAGAAGATCAATCACACCGGCAAGGGCATTACCTAGAGTTTCAATCACACCCGCCATAAAACCGGACTGGTTAGACCAATCGGCCAGCGTATCAGCAACAGGCGTTCCTTTATTAACACCAGCAATAGACGTTACAGAAGCTACTAGATCAGGTCTTACTGAAGCAACATAGCGTATTGTTGGACCACCGTGGCTGTGACCAATTAAATTAACTTTTTTAGCACCACTAATGGCTAAAATTCGTTCGATCTGAGGGATCAGCTGCTCACCACGAACCTCAGGAGAATTGGAGTTAGAAACCGTGGTTAAATACACTTCGGCACCATCGGCACGTAACGTTTCTGGAACTTTGTGCCAATATTTAATACCTAGTAGACTGTCAAAACCATACAACCCGTGGGTTAATACAATTGGATGCTTAGTTTTAGTATAGGTAGAAGGTTTATCCCACCACCAAGCTTGGCTTGATGCAGAGAAAAACATTAGGACTGAGAATAAAGCTAAACTTAGATGTTTCATTAAAGCTAGTTGCTTCATGGAGGTGCCTCATTTGTATTTATTATTAGGTACCTAAAACCTAGTTGAATGAGGTGATTTTTACGAGCTTTGATTGCGACATTTATACATTTGTTCGGTTAAAAACTCATTATTTAGACTTAATACGACACTAAAGGGCCTCGGAGCACATTAGTTCCAATGTATTAGTTGTGGTTATTATTCATACAAAGCGCGCCTATTTAATAATTAGGCGCATTTTCTCTACTAGGTTCTCAATACTAGATTCTCAATAAACGCTAGATCTTAGCGACCTAAGCGCTGAGCATTTTTATCATGTACTTGCTCGGCATCTTGGCGAATCTTATCAAAGATTTGCTGCACACTCGGTTGGTCGTTAATCAAACCTTGTGTTTGACCAATAAATTGAACTCCCTTCTTATAATCGCCATCAACCGTCGCCGCTTTTAAGCGAGGAACAGCAGCACCAAAATACGCCAACAACTTTACTTTATCGACCATCGCGAGCATACCCACAAAAATCTTCCAGATAGGTTGCTTTACAATCGCTGCAGCCTTCATTGCTTCAATACAGGCAACAAAAAAGTTCATGGGTTTTTTAGTTGCTTTTATCGACTCAGGAGTGCGCATGACACGAGCATGTATTCCATCAAAGTTTTTCGAATAGATCGTATCCTGCTCGGTTTTTTTCACCACAGCGTCTTTCATATTTTGATGAAGCGGACTATCAGAACTGGTTGCCAATCGCGAGCCCATTGCCACGCCTTCGGCACCTAATGAAAAAGCAGCCATCAAGCCTCTTGCATCAGCAAAGCCACCAGTTGCAATGACAGGAATATTAACCGCTTGGCTAATCGCAGGCACCAATACCAAAGACGTTACATCACCACCATGAGCCGCGGCTTCATGCCCTGTCACCATTAGCGCATCTGCACCACTGGCTTGGGCCGATAAAGCATGCTTTTCTGTAACGACTGTCGCAATGACCTTGGCACCATAGGCATGGGCACGCTCGATCAACTTATCGCCCTTACCTAGAGAAAAGTTAATAACCGGTACTTTTTCTTCAATGGCAATGTAGGCATTTTCTTCTGCACCTGGCATTAAGAGCGTGACACCAATACCAAAAGGCTTATCGGTTAGTTGACGAATTGTAGCGATGGCTTCACGTGTTTCATCGGGTGTTAACGGGCCACTGGCTAAAATGCCCAAGCCACCAGCATTAGAAACCGCTGCAACTAGCTCAGGCGTAGAAATCCAGCTCATGCCAGGCAAGATGATTGGCATTTCTATGCCTAATAGGTCGGTGATTGCTGTTTTCACAGTAGCCTCTGAATTTTAAAAAGCGGTCACTTTACCGATTATTCATCTTTTAGGCTAGAAACAAACAGAATTTTGGAGGTTGTAGATTTTATTTTTGGCGTGTTAAAAGAAGGGCATTTAGTTAAATAAGCTTAACGATTTTGTTGAATATAATTAAGAAACATCTGCTGTCGCTGCTGAGGTGTCATACTGCGAAGCTGTTTTACATGTTGTTGGCGTTCAATTGATGGTCGCGGAGAAGCGGTAGGCGTCATCGTGCTATAAAATTGGTTTAACGCACGCTGTTGCTCTGGGCGCTGATTGTTCCAAGTAATTTTATTAGCGCTTTGTGCACCTGAAAACTCAGACAAATCAGTAATGGGCTTTAAGGCCACATCTGCAGAGGCCAGAGAAATAACGAAAAATCCCGCTAAAACTCTTAATAAATTATGCATGTATTATAATTACTCAAATGTTTATTTATAGCATCCTTTCTAATCTGGCAAGCACTTGCTTAGCCACTTAACAACGCTACTAACTCGTGATGAGAATTTTAAAAATTGCGTATGTCTTATGATTTTACTAACTATTGTTTAAATGTCACGTCATCAAAAGGTAAATTGTGACCGTTAGCCCATCTAACTGATGTTCAGTAATAGCCTCCGGTCAATGAGCGCATTAAGTCTACATTCGTGTGTAAGCTCTATCTGTGTGTCAATTATAGTAACGATTAAGATAACAGCAAATTTCTAAACCACCCTCAGGATGGTTACGTATAGCCATATGTCCATCGTGGCTTCGTACGACTCGATGCGCAATCGCCATTCCCAATCCATAGCCTCTGCCGCCACTTTGCTGTTGCTGCATATTTTGCCCGGTGCGCTCTCTAGCATGTTCGGCGCGATAAAATGGTTGGGTTAAATGTTCGATATGCTCTTCAGCAACCCCAGGACCATGGTCTCTAACGATAATGGCAAAATCACTGTCGATTGCTTTAATAGTGATTTCTACTTTTGTATTATCGAAGGTATGCAATAACGCATTACGTATTAGGTTCTCAAAAGCGGAGCTTAATAATTTGGCGTCGGCCATGACCAAGCAAGTAGTTTTAGGGTTATTAAGCTCGATAACCTGAGCTTGTTGCTCAAAATGCGCATCTTTAACAATCTGACTCACTATCGTTACTAAATCAATTAGCTGCCACTGTTCTGGATGCCGCTCTACTTCCAGTTTGGCCAAGAGTAAGATGTCGGCAATCAAATCGTTTACTCGCCCAGTTTCTAATTCAATTCTGTCTAAGTATTCTATAACCTCATTACTTGCGTCTAAGCGGGCTAACTCGGTCGCTATTTGCAGTCGTGCTAATGGCGAGCGTAGTTCATGAGAAATATCACGCAACAGTCCTTTTTGATCTGATAAAAGGGCTTGCAGCCTATCGGCCATAACATCAAACTCTCGGCTTAGGTCACCAATTTCATCACGTCGATGACGTAATTTCTCACCTGATCGAGCGGTTAAATCACCGCCAGAAATGGCCATTACGGTTTTTTGCAATCGACGCATGGGGCGTGCTAAATAGCTGGACAATATAAACCCAACAAAACCAAAGAAGAGAATCGCAACTGACAACCCTAAGGCGATATAGCTTTTCACATCGAGTACAGAGAAAGGGTGGAGGAATTCAACGACCAATAAATACAGCCCTTGGTCGGATGCAAGTGGAGCTTTCACTAAGATTTCGCTACGGTTCAAAGGTTGTACTTTGACGTGATATTGACTCGCGGAGAAGGCGTAGTCAGAAACTGATTTGGGGACTTGTCCACCCGAAATACTGATACCTTTTCGATCAAACACATAGGCGTTGACACTCGGGTGTTGCTCAAATGTGATCAACCATTCAATCAATAAAGGTTCACCACCGCGCTGCAACATAAGTTGGGCCGAAGAAATATAGCCCTCTGTTGGTGCAATGATATTATTGGTTTCGTTTGATAATTGCCGATAGAACACCGCATATGCCAAGGTAACCAATGTTGCAAGAACACTGGTTAAGACGAATGCAAAATAGATTTTCCAATACAGTCCGCGCATTACACGATCACTTACTAGTCATATTAATTTAAAGGCCGTATTCAATAAAAACTATTATGCATCGGCTGAAATATACATATAGCCAACACCACGAATGGTCTTTATACGGGCTTTACCGTCGTCATGACTGCCTAATTTTTTGCGTAAGTTACTTAAATGCATGTCTAGACTGCGATCAAATAAGGTTAAAGATCGCGACATCGCTTCTTCTGCTAACTGATTTTTCTCTACCACTTTGCCTAAATGAGAAATTAGCGTATTAAGAATATTATACTCGGTGACGGTTAGCTCTAATGCTTCATCATTCTTTAAAACTTGATGCTGGCTATGGTCGATCACCAATTCATCAATTTCAATCACGCCACTGGTTTTAGCTTTAGCGTCTGTCTTAGTCCGGCGCAATACCGCACGTAAGCGCGCCAGCAGCTCTCGAGGATTACACGGTTTAGGAAGATAGTCATCGGCTCCAATTTCTAGTCCGACAATACGATCCATCTCATCGCCTTTTGCGGTCAACATCACTACAGGAAGCTGACTGCTTTTACGTAATTCGGTTAACACATCTAAACCACTCATGCCCGGCAGCATAATATCTAGAATCATCGCATCATACGATTTGGCTAAGCCCTGCTTGAGACCTTCCGGGCCAGTATGCACCTGATCAACCTCAATACCTTCGCGTACAAGGTAGCGTGCAAGCAACTCGCACAGCTCTTGATCATCGTCGACTAAAAGAATCTTCATTTAATACTTCCTTTTTTTATTACTCGCATTAAATAAGGAATCTCAAATTTTGCAAGGATTCTCGACTGACACACGATTTCTTTACCTTTTCTAAACACTTACCTCAACACTTACCTCAACACTTGTCAGGATCGTGATTAATCTAAGCGTGAATGTTTCTCAACAAACGCAATGGCCTCGGTGACGACTTGCGAAACTCGCTGCTTCACCTCAAATAATTCATTCGGTGACATATAAAACGCCATATCCACCTCATAGCGAAAATACTTAGGCGGTAGCCTATTGAGCGCAACGCAGGCCACATCGGCCATAAAATCCATAGCAGGTGGCTTCACTCGAGAAGCAAGCTGTGCGCGTATTTCTTCTGAGACAACCAGCTCATAATAATTACTTATGTGATTTACAATTGCCATAACTCGCTCCTTGATGATAATTATTACTTTAGCCTATCTACTAGCGTCTGTATTTATACCGAAGATAAAAAGTAATAATGGCACAAGTTCACACCTAGCTAGGAAATATTAATAAGATAATAAATGACGCAAGACTCTGTTATTTTTTATCAGTATTAATAAATACTAGGATCGACTTCTACTAGGTGTACATCCCCAGTCCAGCCATCAAAACCTCCTATTAACATCTCAACTTGGGTAAACCCCATTTGCTTTAACGTATAAGCTGCTAAAGTACTACGACCACCATTTTTGCAATAAATTAAAATAGCACGCTGTGGATCGCATAAATCTGGATGATCCCCTACTTTAAACTCTAAGACTCCTCTTGGAATACTCGTAGCGCTTGGTAAATGTCCAAGCTGGAATTCAGCAGGTTCACGAACATCTAGAATCAGGGCTTCTAGGGCAATTAATGCCTCAGCTCGCTCTGCGTCTACTACAGTAATTTCAGCACGTGCTTCACTTAATAAATCATCTCGGGTTTTTACTGAATCACTCATAATCTGCCTATATAACTATTGGGTTATTTAGTAGCATAGCAAGCTTCTGCTGTTAAGTCATAATACCGCGTTCATGATGATATTTTACATTATAATCGAATGATCTATGACACAATAATATGAGTAACTTTTGCTACTAAGCTAGTTCTATTAAGCTAGCACGGTTTTATGCGATTTATGTCACTACTTATTTTTCACAGTTTATAAAATCAAGCATATACTCAATTGATGGGTTCGATCATTAACAACACTGGATTAGGCAAAATGGAAAATCGCGCGCACCCCAGATTTGAAAGCCATGTTGAAGCAACATTAGTAACTCCTGATGGCTCTTCTCTCGCGTGTCATATTGCCGATTTTTCACAAGATGGTTTGAGAATCTATTGGCATAGTGACAATGATCTGCAATTACAAAGCGGTGAAGCACTTCAACTGCAGGCGACCTTAGATAATTCTGCACTCAACATGTCAGCGAGTTGTTTGTATCAAGATGGATGCAGCGCAGGCTTAGAACTGAATAATCCTACCCAAGACACGTTTCTAAAATTGCGCAGTATTAATCAGGGAAATCGAGATCACTCTGCCCTTTCAAGAGAAGACCAAAACCGTTATTCAAAGCTGTTTCAGCAGCGTATCAAAGAAAGCTCTCAATCCATTATTAAACAATGGCACTCTGACTTTTTAGATGAACTGTTTAAGCTGGTCAGTTCAGCACCAAATAATAGCGAACAGCAAGCGATCTACAGCGCTGAAAGCAATGTTACGAAGCGCAGCACTCAGATTCAAGTGAGCTTCATTAATGCCATCTCAGAGCAATTGTCACGCTGGCTTGATCAGCTGCCACAAATTTCCACTGATAGAGATCCACAAAAAAGTACTTCTGATCAAAAATTATCACTCGTACAAGAAGACGACTTTGAGGACTGGCTACAAGCAAAGGTTGCCAGTACTAATATACAATCCAAACTAAGTCATGCTTCATTTGAAATGCGCCAATTATTGGATATGATTTCAGGAGCACCCATTGAAAATTGCTTCAACCCACTAAGCGCACAAATCATCACTGAAGCGTTCCGGGCAGCGATTGAACCGTTACCTATCGAAAAAAATATTCGCAGAATTGCGTTTGAAGTTTTTCAGTTGGTCGCTAGCCAGCAATTACAATTAGCGTATCAATCTTTTATTAAGCAAGTTGATATCCCGCTCGTCTTTCGTAATCGTCCACGTAAAAATGCACCACAAGCTCCGGCCTCACCACCCAGTATCACTGACAATACCGTCGATGGGACTGAACCACAGATTTTGCCGTCATCAGCAGCGGCACAGGTAGATCCAAATCGTGGTTATTACCAAGCGCCAGAAACATCCGGAACCATGAATGAGTTTCGCCAGCATCAATCTGAAGCTCAGCAGGCTTATAACAACATCCAGAGTTTATTAGCGATGCGCCAGCAACGCTATAGCGCTAATACCGCCAATAATGACGCTCAGCCGACCTTACCGTCAGCAGACCATCAGCAAGTTCAATCTGCTCTGCAGCAAATTTGGCAGGAGCCTGAAACTCACCCAGGCACCGTTCGTCAAAATTTAGAACAAGCGTTAGCGTCAAAAGAAATGGGGCTTTCAGGAACCGATCGCGAAGCCATTGATACACTTGAGCACGTCACCCAAAATATTGTCGAAAGTGATAAAACCTCGGCCTTCATTAAACCGTTGATTGCTCAGTTAGAACAACCGCTATCGATGATGATGCTACGCGACCCCAGTATGATGTTTAATCCAACTCACCCTGGGCGAATAGCACTAAATTCAATGTCCAAGCTTGGTCGTATGACAACGACCGGCCAAGACATCATCAGTGATCAATTGCATCAGCTAGTTAAAAATATTGATTCCAGCAGCAGCCCTGAGTTGCTTGAAGAACAGCTTCAATATTTACAATCAGGTATTGATACGCTTTTAGTTGAAGCAGAACGCCGTGCGAAGATGAACGCTGATCGTGTTGCCCAAGCCGCTGAGGGTGAATTTAAGGTAGAACAAGCTCGTCAGACAATTACGCGTTTAATTAGCAAAGATACATCAGGCAAAACACTACCCACTATTGTTATGGAGTGGTTAGAGCAAGGCTGGAAGCCTCTACTCACACTCATTTTTCTTCGTGAAAGTAGTGAAAGCAAACGCTTTAGAGGAGCCGTTAAGCTCTATCGACAAGTTTTATCTCTTTTCGGCCCTACCAATGCAGGACGCAAAGAGCTATTAGAGCGTTTTTATCAGTTAATTAAACTGATGCATCATGAGCTCGACCAACTTAATGGTGAGCAGCCAGAGCATTGCCGCTGGCATAACGAAATTAATCTCGCCGCTGAACAGCACTTAGAAACAGGCAGCATTAAGGAAGTCATTGACGTGCCTACAGCGGCCATAGAAGAGTCTCCCACTTTTGAAGGCAAGGGAGTTCGTCGTGCTCTTAATCTGCAAGTAGGCGATTGGCTTCTCTTGGTTGAGACCGACTTAAACGTCTCTGTGGTTTGGATGGCGGAAGACGGATCTCGATTTGCCTGTGTGAACCATGCCGGTATGAAGGTTGTTGATTTTACTTTAGAGCGACTAGCAGATGCGCTTGATGATGGCTCGGTGAAACGCCTTTACGAACAAGAAGAGTCTGCGGTTGACGAAAGTTTAGATGCCCTCGTTCAACAAATTTATAATGAACTCTCTGCTCAAGCAAATACCGATGCGTTGACAAAAATTAATACTCGCCAGTTCTTCATGCGTCACTTGAAAGAAGAAGCGGCACGCTCTCATCGTTCGAATTTAACACATACCTTGTGTATGATCGATATTGATCAGTTCAAACTGATTAATAATGAATACGGTGTTGAAGGCGGTGATGAATGCTTAAAAGCCATTGCCAAAGTACTTCTTAAAAAGGCCACTAACCCAATTAACTGTGCCCGAATGGGCAGTAACGAATTTGCCATTTTATTCCAAAACGCAGAGCTTCACGAAGGTGAAGAACAGGCACAAGCACTTAAAAACGAAATAGAAGAGCTGGATATTTTCAGTAACTCACATAAATTCCGCATACACTTAAGCATGGGGGTTTCTGAGCTGAGTTATCAAATTAATGATGAAATTGATCTCGTTTCTTTTGCTGAATCAGCCTGTTTATTAGCGAAGCAAAAAGGTGGCAGCCGAGTATACCGCTACGTCGAAGATGACAATGCACGCATGAAGCGCGATGAATTTATGTCATGGGCGAATAAGCTAAACCAAGCCTTAGAAACGGATCAATTACAGCTTTTATGCTTACCCGTTAATACTATTCAAGAAACTGAAAAATCGCTAAGTATGTATGAAGTCATCATTAGCATCGAAGACGAAAAGGGTACTCAGATTCCACCTCTGCAATACCTGCAAGCCGCAGAACACTACAGCAGAATGTACTTAATTGACCGCTGGACTTTAGAGCAGTTGATTAAGTGGATGAGTGAAAATCCAGATGAAGTCATCAAAATTGATCAGTTTATGATGAAGTTATCAGGCTACTCTATGAACGATGACTCATTACTCGCCTTTATTTTTGACCAAGCACGCGAGCATAATATCCCGGTTGAGAAATTTTGCTTTGAACTCAATGAGACATCGGCCATTCAAAATATCGAAGATGCCGCAGATTTCATGCATGAAATGCGCAGCCTAGGCTGTGAATTCACCCTTTCTGACTTTGGTACTGGACAATCATCCTTTGAGTACCTTAAACGCTTACCGGTAAACTACGTCAAAATAGACCATTCCTTTATCAAAGAGCTAGTCACAAGCTCTGCGGATTACGCCATGGTTAAATCCATTCATGAAATTGCCCACTTTATGGCCAAGAAAACCATTGCTGAGCAAGTAAATGACGAAGAAACGCTAAATATTCTTCGCAGTATTGGTATCGATTTAGCCATGGGTGGCGAGGTATCCAAGGCAATTCCTTTAGCTAAATTGGCTAATTTCATACCATAGACTCACTGTTTCATTAGGTTAGTGAAAATGTACCCGTAAACAGGGTACAATTCGCCCCTCATTTTTTTAGCTTAGATGCCCCATGTTCAGATTATTAATCATTATGGCTGTTATTAGCATACAAGCCTGCTCGATCGGAAACCTGCCAACCAACCTTTCTCGTTCTATGATGAACCAGGAAGATCCAGAATTAGTCCGCACAGCCGCGCCTGCATATTTGCTGATGCTCGATGCACTCGTAGCGACTTACCCCGACGATGAAACCTTTTTAATTCCTGCTGCCAAACTGTATGGCGCCTATGCAGGTGTTTTTTCGAACGACGAAGCCCAAACTCGCCGCATGGCAAATCGTGCGAAAGAATATGCGTTACGTGCGCTCTGCGAGAATGAAGAAGATTTATGCTTAGCGCTGGATCAACAAGTAGAAGATATCCAAGTCGAACTCAACGACCTGGATGAAGATGAGCTGAACTTGGTTTATACCTTTGCCTCATCTTGGGCCAGCTGGATACAAGCCAATAGCAGTGATTGGGATGCCGTCGCTCAACTGCCTAAAGTAAAAACGTTATTTAACTGGGTACTCTCATACGACTCTGATTACGACAACGGCACCGCTCAGGTTTATATGGGCGTATTAGAGTCACAACTTCCTCCTTCGCTGGGCGGTCGTCCAGATCTGGCCAAAATGCACTTCGAAAATGCGATTCGTGCTTCCGACGGTCGTCATCTCATGGCGAAAGTTTTATACGCACAACAATACGCCCGTTTATTATTCGAACAAGAATTACACGACCGCTTATTAACAGAAGTATTGCAAGCTGACCCTAGAGCCGAAGGGTTAACTCTGATTAACCAACTCGCTAAACAACAAGCTGAAGTATTATTAGCAGAATCTGCTGAATATTTTGAATAACACTGATTTAGACTTGAGACCTAACTTATGCATTTTATAAAGACATTACTTGTAACAAGCTTAATTGCTTTTTCTAGTAGCCAAGCCTTCGCTGCAACCTTAAAAATCGCTACCGTTGTGCCTAATGGCAGCAGCTGGATGAATGAGATGAAAGCCGCTGCCAAAGAGGTAAAAACGAAAACAGAAGGCCGTGTAAAAATTAAATACTACCCTGGCGGCGTGATGGGCAGTGATAAAACCGTGCTTCGCAAGATGCGCTCTGGTCAGCTTCATGGCGGCGCAATCTCGGCAGGTGCACTGGCTCATATCTATAACGGTGTTCAGCTATACAGCCTACCCTTCGTTTTTAACAATTTAGAAGAAGTTCGCCACATTCGTAAAACCTTTGACCCGGTTATTTCTAATGGTTTATCTGAAAATGGCTTCGAGCTTTTAGGTCTGTCGGAAGGTGGTTTTGCTTATTTAATGTCAAACAAAGCACTGACCAAAGCCTCCGATATTCAAGGCCAAAAAGTATGGGTGCCTGAAGGCGATTTAATTGGTAATGAAATTTTCACTGTCGCGGGTATTAAGCCCATTGCATCACCTATATCTAACGTATATACAGGCCTACAAACGGGCTTGCTAGATACTGTCACCATTAATCCATCGGGTTCTATTGCACTTCAATGGCATACTAAGATTCAACACATGGCTGATGAACCTTTACTGCTGATCATGGGAATGCTCGTTGTCGATCAAAAAGCTTTCAAAAAAATCAGTGCTGATGACCAAGTGATTGTTAAGCACGCGGTTGCGGCTGCGTTTAAGCGATTAGATACGATTAATGAAGAAGGCGATATTAGCGCTCGTGCTGCACTGCAGAAAAATGGTGTGCAGTTTGATAAGCCTTCCGGTACGGAATGGCGCGAAATTGCAAAGCAAGCACTGACTAACTTAGAAAAAGTTGATGCCTACCCCGTTGAGACTTACCGCAAAATGCAAGCAGAGCTAGAAGCGTACCGCAAAGCTCAAAAGTGAATCACTCAGTGATTTCATAACTTAGCCTCACATATAACTAACCGCGATTAACGTCATGCCAATCAATAAAATCCAGCGCTTTCAGCGCTGGTTACATAAAGCCGAAGATTTATTATTAGCCAGTGTTCTGTTTGTAATGCTGTTTCTTGCAGTCGCTGACATCGCGATGAGACTGATTACCGGCGGCAGCCTTATTTGGATTCCACCGGTGCTTCAAGTTCTGGTTTTATGGCTTGGTTTATTAGGCGCGTTGCTCGCAAGTCGCAGCCAAGAACACATTGCGATTGATATAATCAGTCGCTTTGTTGGCCCATTTGGCAAAAAAATATGCGGTATCAGCGGTAGTTTATTTGCGGCGATGGTTTGTGGCATTGTCGCCTTTTATAGCGTTGAATTTATTAAGCAATCAATCGAGTATGATGACATTGCCTTTGCACAAGTACCTGCTTGGCCACTACAAATCATTATTCCTTTTACCTTTTCTCTTATGGCTCTGCGCTTCTTTTTTCATACTTTAGGTTTTATTAGCATTCAAGACTATCAGCCTAACCCTGCATTAAAAGGGGAGAACGTATAATGGCTATGATCGTGTCTGCCTTATTTTTATTATTAGCCCTTATGGGCGCCCCGCTATTTGCCGTCATTGCCGCCAGTGCCCTGTGGGGATTCTTCCAGCAAGATATCAACCTGTCAGTGGTCGCGATTGAGATTTACCGTTTAACCGAAATGCCGGTATTAACCGCGATTCCTTTATTTACCTTTGCAGGCTATTTGCTCGGCGAAAGTAAAGCGCCTCAACGTTTAGTGCGCATTACCGATGCTCTACTAGGCTGGATGCCCGGAGGCCTTGCCATTGTTGCGCTAATTGCCTGTGCGTTGTTTACCGCGTTTACGGGCGCTTCTGGAGTAACGATTGTTGCCTTGGGTGCCTTACTCTACCCTGCGTTAAAGAAAGCCGGCTATAGCACGAACTTTAACTTAGGCTTAATCACCACTTCGGGCAGCTTGGGCTTATTATTTGCCCCCTCTCTGCCGTTAATTTTATACGGTGTTGTCGCGCAGCAATTAGCGTTAGATATCCCTGTCAGTATTGATGACTTGTTTTTAGCCGGCATCATTCCTGGCACCTTGATGCTAGTCGCACTATCGATCTACAGCGCTATTCAACCAAGAGATCCTGCCGCGCTGCAAAATAAAACCAAGTTTGATGCAAAAGAAGCCATTGCTGCGATTAAAGATACGGCTTGGGAAGCACCACTGCCGGTTATTGTTTTAGGCGGCATTTATGGTGGTTTTATTGCCGTTTCAGAAGCCGCGGCTATTACGGCATTTTATGTATTATTGGTCAGTGTCGTTATTCGACAAGAAATAAGCTTACGCAAACTGCCTGTCGTTATGCGCGACTCGATGAAGTTAGTGGGCGCGATCATGGTAATCCTAGCGGTTTCTCTCGCCTCGACGAATTATATGATTGATGCTGGCATTCCTACTGCTATCTTTGATTTTATTAGCGAGCATATTGATAGCCAGCTAACATTCTTGTTCTTACTGTTTTTATTCTTGTTGGTACTAGGAATGATGCTCGACATCTTCTCTGCCATTGTCATTATGGTGCCAATTATATTACCCATTGCTATTCAGTTTGGTATTCACCCCGTGCATCTTGGTATTCTGTTTTTGGCCAATATGCAGCTGGGCTATTTTACTCCACCGGTCGGAATGAATTTATTCATTGCGAGCTTCCGCTTTCAGCGACCCGTAACCGAACTGTATAGAGCCACGATTCCGTTCTTCTTTATATTGCTGACGACCGTATTGTTGATTACTTATGTGCCTTGGTTGAGCTTGGTTTTTATTGACTAACTGACATAGCTTTACCCTTACCGTACTCTTCTTTGCGATTAACTCGCTAGTCTAAGACTTCTTATTGCGGTCTTAGACTGTCCTGCAATAAATTGTGATCCGCTCACATGAGTGCGTCCTCTTTTCATCCTATGATGTCACCATTAGCCGTATGGCTAATGGTCTTTTTATTCTCTCAACGCCTTAATTCAGCTATCATCTGCTCTCACTTATTTTTTAAGCCGCGCTAAACTCTTTTATGTCGAAACGTCCCCTTTGCTCCCATTGTGAGCGACCGATTAAAACCTGTTTATGCGCTGAAATTGTGACATTGCCTTGCGATTTTCAACTCATTATTTTGCAAGACCCTAAAGAAGCTAAGCATGCGCTTTCATCTGCCCCGCTATTAGAAAAGTCGATTACTGGGGCAAAACGCATCATTGGTGAAACCTTTGATCCAATTCAGCTGTTAGGTGAAGACTGGCAAGCGACCAGCTTATTGGTATACCCCCATGAAAATGGTTTAAGCCAGCCACAAGCGGTCAAGCATGGTTTTAAGCACCTCATTTTATTGGATGGTACATGGCGTAAAGTGGCGCGAATGATACATATGAATCCTTGGCTCTCGCAGCTAGCGTGCTTTGCCATCGACAGTCTCAATAGCAGCCAGTATCTGATTCGTAAATCGCCACGCGATGATGGTCTATCGACTATTGAAGCAGCTGTCTGCGTACTGAATGAGTTACATGATGAGCAATCGTTTGATTCAATATTGGGCGCCTTTCATAAAATGATTGAGCTTCAGATTCAAGCAATGGGCTTAGAAACCTTTCAGAAAAATTATGCAAATCACCGTACTTGAACTAAAAGCAACTTGAATTAAAAGCAGCTTGAATTAGACGTAATTTACAATAGAGCCCCCACAATGAAATCATCCGCCCAAGAAATACACCGTAGTTATGATGAGCTAGGGCCAATCCAAGTAATGGATGATGGGCATAAACGCTACCTTGCATTTGGTACTGACGATGAACAAAGCTGTCAGCTGATTCATCAACCTCACCTGCTTCAGCATGAATATACACGGGCCATTTTATTAGCGTTATTAATGGTAGAGCCCGCGCATATTACGGTGATTGGTACTGGCGGCGGCAGCTTGCTCACGACACTGCATCACCTGCTTCCAAACTGCCAATTGCAGGGTGTTGAACTGCGCCCCGAAGTAGCACGCCTGGCGTATAAGTATTTTCAACTGCCTAAAAACGAGCGTATTCAAATTCATATTGGTGATGGTTTTCAGTATTTAATGAACCGCTCCGCCAGTACCGATCTGATTATTGCCGACATGTACTTAGCCGATGGTATCGATCAGCAACAGCTTTCAAAGCAATTTATTGAAGCCAGTTATAACAATCTTAATGAAGGAGGTTGGTTAGTACTTAATTACTGGCTCGACCATAAGCTAGAGGGAATGTTAGTAGAGACATTACAACAATGCTTCGATCAAATTTATATGTGTGATACCGGAGGAGGCAACTGGGTAATTTATGCAGGCAAGGTCGATATCAATCATCCTATTATTCAAGAAGATAAGATTAGGCCTTTATCGAAAGCTGCAGGATTTTCACTCAACCACTTTTTGCGCCGATTAGTCGTATTAACATAGGCGACGGCCCTTAGTTTGCTCACTCTGCACATTTGATTAACAAAACTATCAAATTGTTGTAACGATTTCACAACAGCCTAAAAAATCATGCCTATACTGAAATGATTAGCTGACTCATCATTAACAAAAAAATGGTCTCTTTCGTAGGGATCATATCAGTCGTATAGGTAGATACCGTGTTTAAACTAGGCATAAGATTTCTAAACAAGCTCTCATTTACTCGGAAGTTCCAGGTAATTTTATTTACCCTTCTGCTTCCCATTTTATACGCCTCAATCACCATCTACATTGATAACAACAACCGTATCGAATTAGGCAGCAACAAGGTTACTGGCTTAGAAACCGTCAATACGTTAAAGCCATTAACACTATTAGCAGCTAAGCATAGAGGAAACTTAGCGCAGTGGTTTTCTGGCAATAAGGCATTAGAGTCAACCATTCTCAGCCTAGAGCAAGATATGTCTGACGGTATTAGTATCGCGGCCAAACAACTCAACAAAGATTTATATACGGACAATATACGCCAGCAATTAAATCAGTTAAAACAAGAATGGAAACTCTTAACGTTTAATAGCATTAATACCGAGAATGCCATTGAGGCTTTCCTTCTACATAATACTTGGATTAAAAAAGCGGATGATTTAATTCGTAATATTGCGACCCAATCCAGTTTAAATCGAGACCTTAACATTGCTACGCACAAGTTAATGGAGATAACTGTATTCGCTCTTCCACAGCTGCAAGAGCTATTAGGACAGCTGCGAGGCATCGGCGCCAGTGCTGCGACAAAAGGCAGTTTTGATTCAAAATCTTTCATTTTAGCCAGTAGTGCATTGAGTAAAATTGAAAGTGCTCTCACCAATGTTGAATATGATTTTTCTCTCTTACAGGATATCTCTGCAGCTTACGTTCCACGCGAATTGCAACAAGCCAAAATTCGCATCAAAGAATTTCATGCGATGACTAATAAAAAATTAATCATGCCTGATTCCCCCACTATTTCAGGTAGCGATTACTTTTCCTTGGGAACGGACGCTATTAAGCAAACGAGTCTTTTACGCGATGCGATTAATATTATTTATCAGAATGAGTTATATAAAAGCGAACGCATGATGCAACAAGATTTAATCCTATCACTAGGTTCGTTCTTTTTATTGTTTCTTATCAGCTGTTATTTATTCATGTCTTTTAAAATCACCGTCGATTACAACGCTCACATCACTCAAACAATGGCGCGTGATTTAGAAGAAGGTTGCTTAAATAAAGACTATCACTCCGATAGCAAAGATGAACTGGGTAATACCATCAACGCCCTTAAAACATCGTATACAAAACTCAGAGGCATCGTATCAAGAGTACGTGCCCATTCTGATACTTTATCGAATTCTTCAGAAAACCTATCTCATGTTTCCGAAGAAGTTAATGCACTTGGCGAAGATCAGAAAAATCGAGTCACTATCATTTCAACCGCAGCAACAGAACTGGCGGCAACGGCCGAAGAGGTTTCGTCGCATTGCGATCACGCCGCTAATAAAATGCAAGAGTCGCAGCAGCAAGCTTCCTTAGGTGCAGCACACTCTCACTCATCTGCTGAAGTCATACGCACATTGGCAAGTAATGTGCGTAACGCGGGTGATGAAATTGGTGAATTAGCACAGCAGGCCGCGTCTATTAGCACGGTTATTGATGTCATTAAGGCCATTGCAGAACAAACTAACCTACTGGCTTTAAATGCTGCTATTGAAGCAGCTAGAGCTGGCGAGCAAGGCAGAGGCTTTGCCGTTGTTGCTGATGAAGTACGAACTCTCGCCACACGCACTCAAGAGTCGACCAATGAAATTGAAAATACAATTTCTAGCCTACAGCAGGTTGCTGAAAAAGCGGTACTGGCGATGACAACATCTTGTGATCAAGCGTCGCAAAGTGAGCTAGAAGCCACCAAAACGGGTGACATTCTGAGTTCTATCGAAGCCTCAATTAATGAAGTGAGCAATTTAATTGACCAAGTTGCTACCGCTGGTGTTCAGCAAGCGGAAGCCGCCAATGATATTGCTAGGAATATTCTAGCAGTCGACGATGCATCATCAAATCTTTTATCAAAATCGCAAAGTATGTCGAGCATTGCAAAAGAAGTTGGTCAAGATAGCTTTGAACTGAATCAACAAATGAAGTCTTTCACCGTTTAACCGCTAGTGAATTACTCAAATAAATTAAAGACTGCGAGCGCACCAAACAATTTTACCTGCGACTGGACTACTCTCTCTTGCTGAAGCAGTGAGAGTCCAGTTTTCATAGTCAGAATTATCGCTCACCACCAATAAAGTGCCATTTTTATCACTTAAACGCTTTGCCATTAAACCGTCTTCACTTTGCAATAAATACAAGCCTTCGTGACTTACCGCCTTTTGTGACATATCCACCAGCACGCGATCGCCGTCATGTAACGTCGGCAGCATGCTATCACCACTAATGGTGACAAATACTAATGCTTCACCCGATACATTTAACTGACGTGATAGAAACGACTTATTAAAGGCAAAGTAGTCTTCAATATTTTCTGCGACGACATCACTGCCCAGACCCGCTGATGCTTGCACATCGAACATCGGCGCAAAGACTAGGTCACTATTGCGTGGAGTACCTGCAACCTGTGAACTCGCACTTTGTTCACCGGTTAATAACCAGGTTAAATCAACCTTGTAGTCATCATACAGTTCTTGCAAGTACGCCATCGAAGGACGGCTCATGCCACGGCAGATTTTATAAATATGCGAGGCTGATTTACCGGTAACTTCAGCAAACTGCTTTTTATTACCTTGGGCTAATTGATCAACAACTAATTGGAAACGAGACGCGAAAGCGCTAGACATAATATTCTCAAAATGGGGCTAATAACGATATGACCGTTGAAAGTGTGACGCGATCAAAATGAAACAGCCGCGTAGTATACGCAGCTGTTATTTATCGGCAATCACAAAGCGGCATTGAACGACGCTTAACTGCGTCTATTTCGCCCACCCGAGCGATTTCCACCGCCGTTATTGGCGCCTTTGTTAGCACTGGAACGGTTACCCGTTTTTTCACCATAAGCGCGGGCTTTTTGACGCCCTTTTTGCGCAGCGCGTGAATTCTTTTTATTTTTTGGTACAGGCTTGGTTAAATCGGGCTCATAACCTGGGTACCAAGACTGCGGCACACGATCATCCAGCACCACTTCGATTTCTTCTAACAGATACTCTTCACCCATGCTCATTAACGAAACGGCTAAGCCTTCTAGCCCCGCACGGCCAGTACGGCCAATGCGATGAATATAATCTTCGGCAATGTACGGCAGTTCATAATTAATTACGTATTGTAATTGCTGAATGTCCAACCCTCGCGCTGCCACATCGGTCGCTACCAAAGCGCGTACTTTACCTTCTTTGAATTCTTCTAAAGCACGCTCACGTGCGCCTTGTGACTTATCACCGTGAATGGATTGAGTCTTGATACCATCTTTGCACATTTCTTTGGCGAGCGCGTCTGCGCCCTGCTTGGTGCGTACAAAGATCAATACCTGCTTCCAGTTCTTGGAACCAATCATGAAAGACGTCAGCTCACGCTTTTTATCTTCATCGACCACATAGACCATCTGCTCTACTTTCGAGGCCGTGGTATTACGTGCATCCACTTCAATTAATTCAGGGGCTTTTAAAATATTTTTACTAAGAGTAAAGATCTCTTCATTAAACGTCGCGGAAAATAACATGGTCTGACGAGCGCTAGGCACATGTTTCAGAATACGCTGAATATCAATAATAAAGCCCATATCCAGCATACGATCAGCTTCATCAAAAACCAAAAACTGTACTTGCGACAAGCTAACCGCTTGTTTGTGCATTAGGTCTAATAAACGCCCAGGAGTAGCTACCAGCACATCAACGCCATCAGTCAAGGCATCGATTTGAGGATTAATACTAATTCCACCATACGCAATCGCACTGGTCAGCCCGCTCTCATCGCCATATTTCACAAAACTTTTATAAACTTGCTGAGCCAGCTCACGGGTAGGCACCAGTACTAACGCGCGTAACGGCTGAACTTCATCTGAAGCCAAAGGGTTTTGTTCTCGAATGGCCAACAAGCGATGCAAGATAGGCAGTGCAAACGCGGCTGTTTTACCGGTACCTGTTTGTGCCCCCGCCATTACATCTTTACCCGCCAATAATGCAGGAATCGCAGCGCTTTGAATCGGTGTTGGCTGGTCATAGCCAGCAGCGGTTAAGCCAGACAATAAGCGTGCATCTAAATTTAATGAAGAGAAAGACATATTGGGTTACCTTCGCGCTTACAGGCGCTATAAACAAAACCAGCGCCTAAATCTCAAAAGATATGCGCTGGTTGATACTAAAAATTAAATGATCAGGAATTAGAGAAGAAAACGTTTTCTATTTTTTATAGAAGTTAGAACGCCCTTCTGGCTGTCGGCGAAAACGCTTGTAGTTCCACTGATATTGTTCAGGGCAGTCATTAATACATTCTTCAATACTCACATTCAGCGCAGTAGCAGCAGCGACCTCATCGGTATTACGAATATCTTTATGGGCAGGCTTCACGACCACACCATAATTACCATCATCTAAACGCTTGGCGTAACAACATAATAGTGCTGCGGGCGTATTATTGGCTAACTCACCAATAAGCTTACCGGTTAATGCAGTTTGACCAAAGAAGGGCGCAAATACGCCGCTCTTTAAACCTGGCTCTTGGTCTGGCAATACCGCAATGACTTCTTTTTTGGCTAGTAGTGCATATAAAGACTCTACCCCACTGCGGTCTGCCGGTACCAAGCCCACTTCTACACGTTTACGAGTACTAAAGATGAACTTATCCAGCGCAGGGATTTTAGCGGGCTTATACATAACCGTCATGTAGAGGTACTGGCGGAAAAAGTGATTTAGTACTTCCCAATTACCTAGATGCGGAGCGATTAAGATAATCCCCTGCTTTTCTTCTAGCGCCTTTTCGAGGTGCTCTAGCCCCTCAACCTGAGTAATCAATTTTTGTACCTTAGGTATTGGCCACATCCATGACATCCCCATTTCGGTAAACGTCTTACCCAGCGCGGTTAAACTTTCACGGGCTAAATACTCTATCTGCTCTTCACTATGATTTGGGTAACAGATACGTAAATTGATTTTAGCTATACGGGAACTGTCGGTGAACCACAGTACCTTACCAATTAGAGCTCCTAGAGCATGCGCGGCAGGTAATGGCAAAAAAGATACTAAACGTATAAGACCAATACCCATATAAACAACAAGATTCTTCACAGCTATTCCTATAAATTGTTTTTGTAGAGTCAGAAGTGGTTAAAATTAAGCCGCTAGAATACCACCTTGTTGCCTTGATCTCGATATTTTCATCAAATCCTATCTTTTAATAATAGTAATATTCCCCGGTGGAATAAATAGCGCAATAGATGACCAATCAAGCCGCTTGGTATTAGTCTATTATAATAAATGAGTTACTCGATTAGATCGTTAGACTAAAACAATCATCCTCATTCAAAGGATCAGTACATGGACGTGAAAGAAAGAAGCATGCTTGAAACCAGCCTCTTTTCTAAACTTTGGAAGAAGTCACTGGATAACATGTTCATATTAAAAGTCATCGGTGAAGAGTTTCATGTTGTCAGCACCAATGAGGCACAGCAGGAAGCGGTAAGCATCGAAGCGCTAGAGCATTTTGGTAAGCCATTAAGCGAAGTATTACCCGCCGATGTGTATAACTTTGTCGTACCCAATTATCTACGCTGTATTCAACAACAACTCCCCACACAATATGAAGAGAGTGAAGCTTTTACCAGCGGTGATGGCAGTATTCGTCATTGGAGCACCATGTTGTCTCCTATCAATAATGATGAGGGTAGTACAGAGTACATCTTTGGTATTTCGCGCAACATTACAGAACTTAAAAACGCCAAACAAGCGGCCGAGAAATCAGCCGTAGAGGCTGAAAAAGCCAACCAAGTGAAAACCACATTTCTCGCCAATATGAGCCATGAAATGCGTACCCCGTTAAATGGTATTCAATGCGCAATAGAGCTATTAAAAGAAACAACCGATGAACAAGAGCGTATAGAGCTGTTGAGTATCATTGAAAGCTCAACTGCAGCGCTATCAACTCAGACCAGCGATATTCTACAATATGCCAAGGTCGGTAGTGGAAACATCACCTTACAGCACAAAGACTTCTCTCCAACTGCGCTGATTCAATCAGTGGTGAAAATAATCACCAATAGCGCAGAAGTAAAAGCCATTGATCTTAATATTTCTATCAGTGATACCATTCCAGACGTTATTAATGGTGACCCCGATCGCATCAAACAAGTCTTATTAAACATCGTCAATAATGCGATTAAGTTTACTGCAAAAGGCCATGTATCGATTTCACTGGAACACAATAGCGAGCAACAACAGCTAATATTTACTATCGTCGATAGTGGCATTGGTATTTTAGCAAGCGATCAAAAAAAGCTGTTCAAGCCTTTTAGCCAAATCGATGATTCAACAACCCGACAATTTGAAGGTAACGGTTTAGGTCTTGCGATCAGCAAAAACCTTGTTGAACTTATGCAAGGCGATATCACGTTAACCAGTACCTTCGGTCAAGGCACTCGCTGCTCATTCTCAATTACTTATCAACACGCTACCGGAGGCAGCCTGCCTACACCAAAGCCTGTTACGCTGCGCTTAGACAACATCAACATACTCATCGTTGAAGACAACCCAACCAACCAAATTGTATTAAATAAAATACTGCGCCAAACCGGTGCCATCATCACATTAGCAAGCCATGGCGAAGAAGCACTCGAACTCTGCCAAAAGAAAGCGTTTGAACTTATCTTAATGGATTGGCACATGCCTGTACTTGATGGCCTAGAAACGACCAAGGTATTACGAAAGAATCCAGCCTATGCTCAGTTACCGATTTTAGGATTAACCGCCAGCGTTATGGAAGACGATATAAAAGCCTGTATGAATGCTGGCATGAATGAAGTGATTACAAAACCCATCAATCGCGCGGAGCTGTTTCGTATCATTGCTAAATACACAAAACAGCCCGTCTAATCAAAGACCATCTTAGATCTATTACTGGACCTATTATTGCACCTTCATTTGCTGGTGAATCGCCGTTAATAGCGTTTCAGTTTGCTCCCAGCTGATACAAGGATCTGTAATCGAAACACCGTATTCAAGGCCTTGGTTATTAGGCCCTTTCATACCTTGCTTACCCGCATGAATGAAGCTCTCTAGCATCAAGCCTGAAATCGCACGATTGCCTTCAATACGCTGCTGAACAACCTCGGTAGCAATATCTAATTGTCGCTCATGCTTTTTTTGCGCATTATCATGACTGCAATCGACAATGACTTTTGCATGGATATCATTTTTTTCTTTAGCCGTATTCAATTGTTCTAATGTTTGCTGAATACTCTTTGCATCGTAGTTTGTTAAATGACGACCACCACGAAGTACCATGTGTGTATCTGAGTTTCCTGGTGTATCCAGCATCGCGATATTGCCGTCAACATCCATGCCTAAGCAATGATGGCTACGGCTGGCTGAAACCATCGCATTCACTGCCGTATCAGCTGAGCCATCCGTTCCGTTTTTAATACCGACAGGCATAGAAAGATGACTGATCATTTCGCGATGAATTTGTGACTCTGCGGTACGCGCACCAATCGCAGTCCAGCTGATTAAATCTTCCAAGTACATCATCGTCATCGGATTCAACGCTTCGGTTGCCAGCGGCAAACCCAGTTCGACCAACTGCAATAATAAGCCCCAAGAAACCTCTAGCCCTTTATTGATATCACCCGCGCCATCATGTACTGAATCGCGGTCTGGATCGTATGCTAAACCCTTCCAGCCCGTTGTCGTTCTTGGTTTTTCTACGTAAGCGCGCATTACAATCAATAAGCGGTCAGACAGCTTTTCATTTAACGCCACCAAACGCTTGCCGTAATCTAACGCGGCCTCAGGATCGTGCAAAGAGCACGGACCCGTGATAATTAATAAACGGTCATCATCGCCTTGTAATAACTGGCGAATTTGCTGACGCTGCTGATCAACCTGCAATTGCAATGCATCCGATAACGGCAGAGCTTGCTTTAGCTCTCTTGGACTGGGCAGAGGTCTAATCGCGGCCAGTGACTTAGTCTTTTGAGGCGCTGTACCTGTTTGTGTATTCATTTTGCTCTCCTAAATTTTTCCCCAGATGCACAACCCATTTGGTTATTAGTTGCATCAGTTAAATTACTTAAAGGCATAAAAAAACCCCGACCAGCTAGCTGCTAATCGGGGTTCTTTAAGCAGCTGGCTGAAGTGCCAGGCTGCCTATGAATTCTATGTTGCGAATATCAAGTGCGACCCAGCGTGAAGCTAAAATAGCCCCAGAAATACTCGGCAAAGCACCAATACTGCTGTGGTAAACGAGACTGTTCAGACGAGCACGCAATAGCACCACTGCAAGAAGCAGAGCGATTAAAACGTGATTGTTGAGAAACAGCTTTTAAAATATTCATACATTCATCATAACCAACAGAGCACAAAACGCAAGTAGGAAAATTGTAAGTTCGTGCAACCTTTTGAATTATAAAATCATTTACGTGAGTTAAATCAAACCAATTTAATTACTAAAAAAAGGCCCTAAATTTCTTTAGAGCCTTTCTCTTTTAACATAAAACCATCTTTAACATAAAACCATCAGCACTAGTATCGCTAAGGTATCGTTGCAGTGTGGTCGTTACATCTTAGCCGCTAAGCGCGTACCTTGATCAATCGCACGCTTCGCATCAAGTTCAGCCGCTACATCAGCGCCACCGATTAAATGATGAGGTTTATTCAAACCTTCCACCAACGCACGTAATGGATCTTGGCCGGCACAGATAATCACGTTATCGACATCCAATACTTGCTGATTATCACCTACAGTAATGTGAAGACCTTGGTCATCAATCTTGTCATAGCTGCAACCAGGAATCATCGTCACGCCTTTGTTTTTAAGGCCTGTACGGTGGATCCAGCCCGTTGTTTTACCCAGCTTAGCGCCAACCTTCGACGTTTTACGCTGCAGTAAAAATACTTCGCGAGCCGATGGCGCAACAACCGCTTCAATCCCCTCAATACCACCACGTGCTTCAAGGGTCATATCAACGCCCCACTCTTTCATGAAGGCAGGAATGTTTTGACTGGTTGCTTCACCTTCATGACACAGGTATTCCGATACATCAAAGCCAATACCGCCAGCGCCGATCACAGCTACCTTTTTACCCACCGGTATTTTATGCTTCAGTACATCAAGGTAGTTTAAAACCTTAGCGTGTTCGATGCCTTCGATTTCTGGTAAGCGAGGTGCAATACCCGTTGCCAAAACGACTTCATCAAAATCACCGGCATTTAAATCGTCTGCAGTCACAGGCGTATTCAATTTAAGATTTACACCTGTTAGCTCGATTTGCTTACCGAAATAACGAATCGTTTCAAAGAATTCTTCTTTACCTGGAACTTGCTTCGCAACGTTAAACTGACCACCAATTTCGCTAGCAGAATCAAACAAAGTAACGTCGTGTCCACGACCTGCAGCGGTAGTAGCGAACGCCAAACCTGCTGGGCCAGCACCGATAACTGCTAATTTCTTTTTCGTGGCATTAGCAGCAAGGTCTGTGATGATGACTTCAGTTTCATGGCATGCACGCGGGTTAACTAAGCAGCTTGTTAGCTTGCCGCTAAATACGTGATCTAAACACGCTTGGTTACAACCGATACACGTATTAATTTCATCGCTCTTACCGGCGGCGGCTTTTTCAACAAACAACGGATCAGCTAAGAATGGACGCGCCATTGATACCATGTCGGCATCGCCACGCTGTAACACTTCTTCTGCAACTTCTGGGGTATTAATTCGGTTAGACGTAATACACGGGATAGAAAGCTCTTTGCGGAACTTAGCCGTTACCCATGTAAATGCTGCGCGAGGTACTTTGGTTGCGATGGTAGGGATACGCGCTTCGTGCCAACCAACACCCGTATTAATAATCGTCGCGCCCGCTTTTTCAATCGCCTTACCTAGCTGCAATGCTTCTTCATAGTTACTGCCACCTTCAACTAGATCCAACATGGATAGACGGTAAATAATAATGAATTTTTCACCAACAGCCTCACGAGTACGACGAACAACTTCTACCGCTAAACGCATGCGGTTTTCGTATTCTCCACCCCATGCATCGTCACGATGGTTAGTACGTTTGGCTAAGAATTGGTTAAGAAAATAGCCTTCCGAACCCATAATTTCAACGCCGTCATAACCGCCGACTTGAGCGAACTTAGCTAGCTGAACGATGTCATTAATCTGCTTTTCAATACCGTCGCTATCCAATTCTTTCGGGACAAACGGATTGATCGGCGCTTGAATTGCAGAAGGTGCAACCGAATTAGGATTAAACGCATAACGACCTGTGTGCAAAATCTGCATACAAATCTTACTGTCTTCAGCGTGAACCGCATCAGTAATGGTTTTATGTTTCAGCGCATCTTCATCGCTGCTAATAATATTCGTATGCGGATGAGTTGCGGCTTCAGCACTTGGGCCAAAACCACCGGTAACGATAAGACCAACACCACCACGAGCACGTTCAGCAAAAAACGCCGCCATACGCTCCATGCCATCTTTCATTTCTTCTAAACCGGTGTGCATAGAACCCATCAATACACGGTTTTTCAATTGAGTGAAGCCTAGATCTAATGGCTCAAGTAACTTAGGGAAATGTTGATTTGTCATTATTGTCTACTCACGGTTATTTAATTTAGATATTAACGTTGTCTATTTTTCTAAGAAAACGGCCTATATCTTCTTTCTCATCATGGAATTCATTATTCGCTGATCAATGCCAGCCGTCGTTAACATTTGTTAATGGCTGTCAGCTTTTTATGCTTAATACTGTAAAAGAAGTCGCGGTAAGAAACAACGAAGACTAATTACTAAACATAACAAGGTGATGATAATGCCTAACAAAACATCAAATAAAGGGCTCGAAAACGGTATTGACTACCAGGCCCCATTACAAGATATGGCTTTTCTACTGAATGAAGTCTTTCCCCCTCCAGAGTCAGAAACGATTGATCAAAATACTGAAGAAGAACTATTCGTATTAAAACAAGCCGCCCGCTTTGCTGAACAAGAACTCGCCACTATTAATAGCGAATGTGATCGTCAAGGCTGCCAATTAAACGATGGCCAAGTTAGTTTACCGCCAAGCATGAAAACCGCGTTTCAGAAATACGCCCAAGCAGGCTGGATGGGGTTATGTCTGCCCGAGCAATGGGGTGGCCAAAACCAGTCTTCGCGCTTAGGGTCTTTTATTGGTGAATTATTAACTTCAGCCAATCATGCTTTTAGTATGACACCTGCCCTGACCATGTCAGCTTGCCGCGCACTTATCGCTTATGGCAGTGATGAATTAAAACAAAATTATCTAGAAAAAATGATCTGCGGCCAATGGACAGGCACCATGTGTATGACCGAAGCGCATTGCGGATCTGATTTAGGATTAATTCGCACGTCAGCGATCGCTAATGCCGATGGCAGCTATCAGGTTAAAGGCAGTAAGATATTCATTTCAGCGGGCTCACACGACGCCAGCGACAACATTATTCATCTTGTTTTGGCGCGCCTAAAAGATTCACCGAATAGCCGAGAAGGCATTAAAGGTTTATCGCTGTTTCTTGTTCCTGATAAATCAGAAGAAGACGGCCAGTGGAGCAAAGATAATAACGTTCGCTGCATCGGCATTGAGGAAAAAATGGGCGTGCACGGTAATCCTACGTGCTCAATGAGTTTCGAAAATTCACAGGGCTTTTTAATTGGCGAAGAGAACAAAGGCATCAATGCCATGTTCGCCATGATGAACGAAATGCGTTTAGGCACTTCACTTCAAGGCATTGGCTTGAGTGAACGCAGTTTTCAAAAGAGCTTAAATTACGCTCAAAGCCGTACTCAAATGCGCAGCCTTAGCGGTATAAAGAATCCAGAACTCGAAGCCGATCCATTGATTGTTCACCCCGATGTCCGACGTATGCTATTAACCCAGAAAGTATTCGCCGAAGGTGGCCGCGCATTAGCTCAGTTCTGTTCACAACTAATGGATGAAACCCATCAAGAGAATACAAACAAAGAAAAGCAGCAACTACTCGATATGCTCACCCCCATCGCCAAAGGCTTTTGCACTGAAGTTGGTTTAGAAAGTGCCAGCCATGCGATTCAGATTCACGGCGGCCATGGCTTTATAAAAGAAACCGGAGTCGAACAACTGTATCGCGATGGTCGTATCGCCACATTATATGAAGGCACATCTGGTATCCAGGCGTTAGATTTATTAGGGCGAAAAGTGCTAGGCACTCAAGGCAAAAGCTTAATGAGTTTTACCAAGATGATGCACGTACTAGACAAAGAGAATTCACACCTGGCGGATGATAGTGAAATAGGAACGCTACTCTCCTCGTTAAAAAACTATTCAAAGGAATGGCCTGAAGTCACTATGCAGATCGGGGCTAAAGCGATGAAAAATCCAGATGAAGCCGGCGCTGCCAGTTTCGATTATATGATGTATTCCGGTTATATCGTACTAGGATATTTCTGGGCTAAAATGGCGATTACAGCGCGCACTCTTTTAAACAAGCAGCTTTTAGATAAGCAGATTTTGGACGAGCTGCCTTTGGAGGGCGAATATTCAAAAGAACTGTTAGAAAATAAGATCGCCAATGCCACATTTTATTTTGACCGTATTCTACCTAGAGCACTAAGCCATAAACTTGCGATGCTTTCAGGTAATGACTCTCTTAAAGAGAGTTTTTAAGCGCTAGATTTTTTTGAAGACTTTGTCATACCTTCGCAGCCACCTTCTCTATTAATGAACCTCACCACCTCATTAATAGAGAAGGCTGGAGAATAAAGTGTACGAATAAGAACATTTCCCCCTATACTGAACCAAATACTTTGGACAACGTTATGGCAACCTCTTCCAACAACTCGTCTGCACAAATTCAGTTAATAAAAGATCAATTATTCAAAGACCAACTGCAGATGCAAAACATTTGTGAGAATAAGCTCGCCATCACGCTTAGTCATTGGGAAAATTTTACTCAACATTTTTCTGCGCTTGAACTAGAAGCCCAGCAACATTGGGTACAAGCAGGCGATATTTGTACAGAGCTGTGTTTTATCTTAGAAGGGTTGATCCGTATTTATTACATCGATCAAGCCGGTAATGAAGTGAACCAACACTTCTACCAAGCCAATGAAATGATTGCTCCTGTCGATGCTCTTGTTAGCAAAGAACCCTGCCAGTATTTTATACAAGCTTTAGAACCAACACGTTTAATGGTCGCAAGCTACACAGCCCTGTCTAAATCAGGTGAAGATAATCCAGAGTTATTGCGTTTAGAAATAAAAATGCTGCAAACGATTTTTATTAAAAGTGCCCGCCGCGAAGCGCATCTTTTATTAGGTAACGCCGAACAGCGATACCGTTGGTTTTGCAAAGAATATCCCGAATTATTAGAACGTCTACCGCAATACCATATCGCTTCGTTCTTAGGTATTACGGCCGTTTCATTATCGCGATTACGTAAAAAGTAACCGTACCTGATTACTCACTTTAACTAACTGCCATTGCAAAACTTCTTCATTCGCATTCATATGCAAACACGCGTGATTTAATACACCTTAAATTAAAAAATAACCTAGTAATTAATTCCTTTAACGCCCATGACAACTAACATTGCACAAGCCAATAACTAAATGTTTTATTATGATATTCTAGGAGTAACTTTTAATATATATGGTGCAAAGGAATTTATTAGTGAACTTCAATAAGTACTTAAAACTAGCTTACATTTGTGCAGCAACATTAACATTGGCCAGCTGTGGTGGAGAAGAAGCGAGTCCTAATGAATCTACAGATAATATTACTATCACTGTTTCAGCACCCAGTGATTTTTCTGCCGATGAAAACAGTACGATTAGCTTAACGGCAAATAGTCAAGTTAGTGGGGGTAATCCAGATATCACCTACGAATGGCTTTATTTAGGTGATAACGACCAAAGCATTCTCACTAAAGGTAAAACGATCAAAGTTACTTTGCCAGATGTCGATAAAGATACCCTGAAGTATTTTCGAGTACAGGCTTATGTTTCCGGATATTTACCCAGTAGCTTTGGAAATGGCCTACCGCGCGATGAAGTATTTGTAACCATATTAGATACGACGCCTCACCCTCCTATCGCCAATGCCGGCCTAGACCAAAACGTTATCCCTAACGATACTGTCCACCTGTCGGCAAGTGAATCAAGCGATGACAGAGAGATTACAAGCTACAACTGGCAGCAAATATCTGGGCCAACCATTACTATCGATAACAGTAATTCCGCTAATGCTAGCTTCACAGCTTCAACTGCTGGAACCTTATTGATTCAACTAACCGTGATGGATGCCGAAGAGCTATCACATAGCGATATAGTGACGATAAATGTTAATGAAGTGACTCCCGAACAACCTGAACTTTCAGCACCTCCTATTGCCAATGCTGGCAATAATCAAACAGTGACATCAAATAACATTGTGACTTTAAATGCAGAATCCTCAACAGACGATCTTGCAATTACCGAATACAAATGGGAGCAAGTTAGCGGCGTAACTGTTGCGCTTAATAATGCAAACGAGAGCATAGCCAATTTTACCGCCCCCTCTACAGCTGGAACGTTAAGCTTTTTACTAACAGTTTCTGATAATGATAAACAAACGTCTAACGATATGATTAATGTAAAAGTTAATGAACCTGCATCTATTGCGTCAGCACATGCTGGGATCGACGCGTTTTATAATATCAACCAGCTAGCAATATTGAACGGTTCACTATCTTCTAGCACCGCCAATATAACGTCCTACCAATGGTTACAACTAAGTGGAACAAGGGTTGAGATCATTAACCCTAATAGTGAAAAAGCATCCTTCACACCTCCAGATAGTGAGGAAGTACTGCAGTTTCAATTAATAATTATTGATGAGAACGGTATTTCATCGACAGACTCCGTTTCTATTGAAATTAAAAGTCCTACTAATTTAAACGTTGCATTTCCAACCAATAATAGTTTTTTCTCTGGAAGTAATATCGATGTAGTCGGTAGCTATAACATCGACAACACAGACCACAACACATTATCGGTTGAAGCAAGAATAGGAGGGGAGTGGATATCGTCAACGATAAACTCAATGGGGACATGGCGCATTCCCAACGTAGAAATAATGAGCACTGAAGGCAAAGCAGAACTACAAGTCAGAATTTTAGAAAATTCAAATCCTACTGCTAGCATTCATTATACTTTAAACACATCACCCGAGTTAGAGACCCTAACGGATTTTGTCTATCAAGGCTCTGGAGATATTGCTTATATTATTGAATATTCTCGAGTATTAAAAGTAAATCTAACGAATGGGATTCGATCGATTCTTAGTAGCAAGTCTATCGGTAGTGGCCCCATAATTGGTTATTTCAAGGCAGCGGCTCTGGATATAGAAAATAACCGTCTATTAATAGCGAAGGGTAACCCATCAAGCCTTGTTGCTGTTGACCTAACAAGTGGAGATAGAACAACAATAGCCGATGGAGGAAGAGAATTATTTCTCGGCATCGAATACGACAATGAAAACCATAGAATGTTTGTCAGTGATTGTATTAATAACAACATAATAGCCATTGATACTAACTCACTTATTAAAACAGTTATTTCATCTAAGACTGTAGGTGAAGGTGACGAGTTAAACTGCCCTTCAGGTTTAGCCTATGATACGGAAAACAACTCACTCTATATTCTTGAGAGTTGGGATCATAAAATCACCTCTATTGATGTAAGCACTGGGAATCGAACAACAATATCCGCAAATAATATTGGCACTGGGCTAGAATTAAGAGCACTAGACAGCCTAATAATAGATGAGGATAACGATCAACTGATTGTTGCTAGTGATAGTAACCCTGAGTTAATAGCAGTGAATCGAACGACAGGTGATCGTCGTATTTTCACAAATGATAGTGATAATGATAATAAATTTGGTCATAATGGTATAACTGGCTTAGGTACTGATGGCACAGGGAACTGGTTTGCTCTTTATAGTAGAAGTTCAAAGATCAGGAAATATTCAACTGAAAGCAATAGTTCTGAAACCATAACAAGTAATACTAGTGGCCCTGAATTAAGCCCGTTGAATATTGGCTATTCCGAGAAATATCAGCAATTAATAGTATTAACGAATACTGGAATCGAAGCCGTAAACCCATTCTCTGCTACTAAAGTATTTTGGAGTGAGAATGAAATTAACAAAGCGTTAACAAATGATGATTTACCTGATGATGCGGAACACTTAAAGGCAAAAGATATATGCTTTAACAAGCAAAGCAACAGTTTACTCTATATTCGAAATCAAAATCTTTTAATGGATAGCGTAATAAGTTTTGACTTAGATACGCGAAATAGCAAAATCATCTCTGATCAGAATACAGGTACAGGAATCGATTTTACTCAGATTGCAGCGCTGTACTGCAAAACCACAGATGAAGAAGCTTATATTTTAAATCGATCTCCTCAAGAATTATACAAAGTTAACCTCACCAGCGGGCTCCGTGAAAAAATAATGGATTTGCCCAATATATTAGGTGAAGATATCGAACTTACAGATAATGCCGAGGTAGCATACATCAGCTCCACAGGAGCTCCTCGCTCTTTGCAGAAAATAGATTTAATAAATAAAACAACTAATATTCTATCGAGCAATGATACAGGTTTTGGAATTCGGATTAGTAATCCCTATCAGCTGGCATTTGATGAAAAGCATCAGAGGATATTCATGATAGATTACAACGCTATTATTTTAGTAGATGTTCTAACGGGCGACCGAGTAATATTCTCTAAAGAATAATTCAACATATTCAGATCTCCGCATCTAATTAAAAAATAGAAGCGGAAATTTCTGTAGGATAATAATAACGAATCAGTCCTTACTTCCATGAGGCCTAGTTAATCCAAAGTCCGAGAGAATCACATACATACAAGGAATCATAAACAAGACCAAGGCTGTTGATGCAAAAATACCAAACACAATAGAAACAACAAGTGGCTGAATAATTTGCGCCTGCAAGCTGCTCTCTAATAATAAAGGTAATAGACCCGCAGCTGTCGTAAGTGAAGTAATAAACACCGCTCTAAAACGCTCTCGACTGGCAAATACGACGGCTTCATGGATTTCATCCCCCTCATCGATATGGTGACGAATGTACTGCACTAATAAAATCGAATCGTTCACCACAATACCCGCTAACGAAACAAAGCCCATCATGCTCGGCATACTTAATGAATAGCCCAATAAAAAATGCCCCCATACCACTCCGATAAAGGCTAACGGAATCGCCATCATTACAATGATGGGCTCTAAGTAACTTCTGAATTGAAAGCTCAAAATAACAAACACACCAAACAGCCCAATTAAAAAACCTTGCGCCATTGATTGGCCCGTTTTTTGTGCATCTTTCGCTTGGCCTTCAAAATCAAAACGTAATTCCGGATAGTCTTTTAGCAACTGAGGCATGAGGTTCAGTTTAAAATCGTTAATTATTTCGAAAGATGAAATCTTTCTATTATTTGTATCGCCATAAATACTCAAGCTGCGTAAATCATCGATTCGGTTAATACGCACATAGCTGCGAGTAAATTCAAATTTCGCTAAATTAGCTAACGGTATCTGACTGCCACTAGGAGTAACAATCGGAAAGTTGGCAAGCTGATCGAGATCACGGGCTTGAGATTTATTTAAGCGCACTTCCACATTAACATTTTCAACACCCACCTGAATTTGATCTGCGCGCTGTCCAAAAAATGCGGCGCGTAATTGACCAGCGATCATTAGCGCATTAATGCCATAATTCTCAGCCCCAGGGCGAACTGAAACTAAAATTTCTTCTTTGCCCATGCGCATATCATCGATAATGCCCGAAATACCATCAAACTTAGCCAGGTATTGCTGAATTGTTACCGAGACTTCTTTTAACGAAGCAAGGTCTGGATGCTTGATGCGTAATTCAATGTCACGACCACCAGGCCCAAGAGTCGGTTCTTTAAAAACTAAAGAAATTGGTTCGGCCAAGGTGCCCACTTCTTTTTTCCAAGCAATAATAACATCACCAATTAACGATTCGCGCTCCTCTGCACCCAGCAGATCAAGTCTAACGGTTGCTAGATGCGGCCCTGATTCATTAGCATCAGCGTTACTGCCATATTGTCGTGTAATGTGCTGAATTAATGGTTCACCATCCTCAAACTCCGCAGAAAATTGAGCGCCCACTCGCTCTGCTGTACTGACTAAAGTATTCATCACTTTTTCAGTCTGCTTAAGTGTGGTGCCTGGGGCGAGAATAATACGCGCTTCAACAATATCACCATCCAGATCTGGGAAAGGCGTAAAGCGCACCAATGAAGAGGTTAATAACGATACCGAGATCAGCATCAGTGCCAATAACGAACCCATAAAACCATAGCGATAGTGCACACAAAATTTAACCGCTCTCGGTAATTGGTTATTGCGAAATGATTCAAAGCGATCAATAAAGCCTTGTTTAAATCTATAAATTGTATTCCGTTCTTCGCCTGTTTTTTCCTGAGCGGGCGTCTTTAATTTTTTATCTTCTTCTCTTTGTAAAGCATGGCTTAAATGGTTGGGTAAAATTAAGAAGGCTTCAATTAAGCTAATACTTAGCACCAATAATAATACTTGTGGGATTGCTTTAAGCACAGCTCCCATTTCACCCGTTAAAAATAACAAGCCGCCAAAAATACACACCGTGGTTAAAAAGGAAGACACTACCCCAGGCATGACTTTATTAACCCCATTTATGACAGCATCATTAATTTTTTGCCCTCTATCAATGTGCGAGGCGATGGATTCTGCAATGACAATGGCATCATCCATAATGATGCCAATGGCCATTAACAGCCCCACCAGCGACATCATATTGATCGACAAACCAAGGCTGGCCATTAAAAATAAACCACCCATAAAGGCTACCGGTAGCCCAGCGGCAACCCAAAATGAATAACGAATATTAAAAAACAGCCATAAGGTAAAAAACACCAATGCGATACCTTGCCAACCATTTTTCAGCATCATTTGTATGCGTTCAATTAAGATGGATGACATATCGTTGGTCAAGGAGAAAACAACTCCTTGCGGCGCAATTTTTCGTTCAGCATCAACAAAAGCCTGTACTTTCTCTTTTACTCTTAGCGCATCTTCTTGTTTGTTTTTACTGATTTTAATAATTGCTGATGTTTGACCATCAAATAAAATTTTCTGTTCGTCTAATTTAAAACGATCGGTAATAATGGCTACATCCGATAATCGAACGGTTGCTCCATTCGGACTCGCGCCTACGACCATATTGGCTAAGGATTCAATGCTATTACTTTGGCCTTCGAAGCGAATTAAAAATTCTTTTTCATCTGTTTCAATGTTGCCGCTAGGCATTTTAATATTTTGTAAACTCACCTGATTAGCAATATCACTCACACTTAAGCCCATTTGGCGAAGTGTATGCAGGTCCAACTCAATACGATATTCGTGCGCCGAGAAACCACTGACTTCAACCAAATCCACATCATAGTCACGCTGCAACTTACGTTTTAAGGCCTCGCTATAGGCTTTTAACTCAGGCAATGGCAGTGGCGCACTCACCGCGATATCCACCACTTTATCGTTACGATTCAACTCTTGAACAATGGGTGATTCAATTTCGTCAGGAAAATCATTGATAGCATTGATTTGTGTTTGCACATCAAAAGTCATTCGTCCTAGGTCGGCTTTCTCATCCAGCTTTAGTGTTAATCGCGCCGCACCTTCTAATGCTTCGCAGCGCTTCTCAAGAATATTTGATAAACCATCAACTGCATCCTCCATACGTACGCATAAACTTTCTTCAACCTCTTGTGGAGATGCGCCCGGATAGATAATACTGGCAACCACATACAATGGCACAAATTCTGGAAAGGTTTCGCGTTTAATATCCGGCAAGGCTTTTAAACCCAGTATGATCAATGAGATCATTAATAAATTTGCAGCCGTTGGATGGCGGGTAAAAAAAGCGATCATAATGAGTTACCTTCCAAAGACTGCTCTGGAAATGACTGCTCTTTTTTCACTGATAATCCCATTCCCTCAATCGCAGGTAATAAATCGTTCAGTACTAACAAGTCTCCCTCTGCAATGGCCGAGGCATCATTAGCTTGAATAACCGTATCAAGTTGATTGCGATACAAAACCGTTACCGGAACAATTTTCAATGTGTTTTCGGTGCTCATTAAATAAATACGATTGGTATGCAAGGCTTTTTCTGGAACTGAAAACTGTGAGCTTGCCTGCCCTATTAAACTCGCTTTTATAAACATGCCGTTAAGTAAAGGCGGCTTCCCCGGGCGCATAGCCGTAAGGTCTTGAGTTATTTCTAAAATCACTCCAACGGTTGCCTGGTTAAGATCGACAGTTTCACTAATACGCTTTACTTTTGCAGGCCAAGTTTGGCTGACACGACCACTTTTTAATTCGATTTTCGCATCGATTTTATTTAGAACTTCATGAGTAACCATGCAGTTACTGCATTGTTGTAAGCTCGGTAAGAGACTAGACATTAAGGTGTGCATATCGTGAATAGCAACCTGAGCTTCTACTTCCATAATTTCTAAAGAATGACCAATCAGCATAATCTGATTCAGATTCACAACCTGATTCGTTTCCACCCCGACACTGGCTACTTTAATATTACGCGGTGCAGTAATCACAGTTTTACTCACAGAGCGTCTAGCTTCCTCCACTTTTGCCGTGGATAAATTTATTTTTGCGATCGCGACAGATTTTTTGTTAGCGAACAGCGCCAGTTGCTGGTTAATTTCTTGGACTATTTTTTCTTGAGTGAGTAACTTCACCCGCTGGGTATCTAAATCCGATTGCGGCAACATGCCCTGCTTTGTTAATCGTGCTAGGCGCTTATTCTCTTGTTGCTGTAAGGCCAAGCGGCTTTGCTCTATTTCTAAGTTTTTCGCGAGGTTTATCTTTTCTTGTTTTAATTTTTCGAGCTGTAACTGATTACTATTAAGATCCGCTTCCGCCTGCGCTAATGCCAGTTTATATTTCAATGGGTCAATGCGTAATAATTCAGTGCCTGCAAGAATGTATTCACCTTTCGCGAGTTGCGGCGACTTAAATAATATTTCACCACTCACTTCTGCAACGGCGCTCCATTGTTGCTTTGGCCTTACTTGTCCAAAGCCGGTAATTTTCGGTGCAATATTTGTCAGCGCTAGCGGCATCACTTCAACTACTCTCGCCATATTATCCGCTGTGGATACGGCTATTTTAGGCTTTAAGGCAATGCTCAATACTAAAATCAGAATGCCTGCCAGCAGAGCAGGAAAGAACAACAATTTAGGATTAGCCGTAAAGAAAGTTTTGAGTCGAATAAACATCGTCATTATCATTATTCAAGCACGCTCATATTAATTTAAAACCCCACAGAATAACTGCGTTATTCTACATTACTATAGAGGAATATTGATTACACGATTTAAAACAGGTTAATTTGTCCTAAATCATATTACCGATTCAATCTGCAAATTTTACCGCCTATACGCATATATCAGTGTAGTGGCAGATGATGAAACTTGGGGGGAATTATTCGAATAAAAGCACCTTCAAAATCTTAAAAATATTGACCACTCGATGGCTAAAAAAATATAAAGTAATCTTGAAGGATATTCCTTTCAAGTTACTCTTTTCTAGGCTACGTTAAGACTCCCTTCTACATGTAATTGGTTGCAATAATCCTACTGCGCACAAGCTGTTACCTAGAATTTGATATCCAGGTTCATACGCCCTTTATTTTTATGCTAAGACCTCGCAGTCATTCACATCAATGGGGAATGAATGAAGAGTATTCCAGGCTCCGTACTCAGCTATTTATTGCCTAATCGCTTTTGTGAATCTGACCGCTTTACCCAATTAACCACTGAAATCACATCAGGTTGCTTACTCGGCTACAACCAAGTACCGGCGATTGAACATTGGAGTTCATGATGAAAGTGCCCTAATAGCGTTCGATATTTTTCACCCATCGCAAGCTTAGTATGAGAGCGAGCCACTTCGTCAGCTTCCGCTAAATTAATGGTAATATGCCCACAGTCATGGCCGGTAAATACCGCATATTGATGTTCAAGTGGACTCACAAAATGATCGTTCACATCTCGACCAGCGGTAAAATCAAAACTTAATCCACCTTCTGGATCTTGAGTAATATTTTTCAAGGGTAGATCCAGTGCTTTTAACGTATAAAGTGCACAACGCTTAGCAAGCGTCCATCTTCTTCTACAAGGGAATATGTTCAACGATGCTCAAGTCAGGGATCGTTTCATTAAAACGACAAGCAAAACACAAGACTTCATCTTTACCTTCAACCGGGACGAAGGTATTTAAGTTAACCATTCCCGTACAGGTTTTATAATCGGCATGGTTATCGCATTTTTGATAGCGAATCTCAGGTTCTTCAGCTTTGAAATACTGCCCTGTGGTTTCATCTAAATTATAAGGTTCAACCTTATCAAAATTATCATCTAAACCAACAATACGGCCACAGGCAAGACAGCTACTGCTTTCAAAAAATAATATCTGATGGGCTTGGCAATCACATTCAAAAGTTTTCATTCAAGTACTCAGCGCACACAGGGTGATGTATAAATAGCATTAAAATATAGCGCTACATACTATTGTTTCTACTCAGTGTAGTTGATTCATTAAAGCTCTATAAGGTATTGAAAACTAGCTATATTTTTCCACAGTCTAATTTATTTTGCCCAGGGACAACGCCTGTCATAATAGTGGTCTGATAATCAGTGCCATTGAAGGCCTGCTCAAAGATAGCTTGCTGATAACTGCACAGGCCGTCATCTCTTTTCATGGTGATAATGCCCTGTATGCGTCGCCCCGTTTGGATACCCGTAATTTTATGTCTTAGAATGCTCCAATCACGACTTGTTATATAGACATATTGCAGTTGCTCTTTCCATTGATAGCTTTTCGCCCAGTCTTGCGCGGCTATTAATGCACTTTGTTCTAAGTCGCTATCTTGCATGCCCTTGTCAGGTAGCTCGTTATTGGCTGTTCGCTGAAGGTCTTGCTGGGCATAGCGAGCATCGACCGCTGCTTTGGCTTTTTCTGCATAGCTTTTTATTTGGCTTTCCATTTTGTTCTGCGCGGCCTGATCTTGGCTAATTTGGCGCATTGCTGTTTTGTCTTGGCCTAGCGCATTATAGTTATTGTTCTTTTCCCATAGCTGCTTGCCAAACGAGACGTTTGCAACCCAAAGCAGTCCGGTATCTTGCTCAATTAAAAAGCGCCCCATATGTCCCATTTCATAAACAGGCTTCCCAATTGCCTGACTCAATTCATCAACATAAATGTAAGTACTGTTGGTACAGCTGCGGCAATTCATTCCTTCTAATACAATCTGCTTCTCTGGTTCGATTTTTACGTCTATCTGATCATATTGCTTACTACCAACGGTTTGTCTAACGGCTGCGTAATAAGTGCCACTACCACCCGACACTTCAAATGCTGCAATACCCTCTCCTGTCATTAGGCGTTTAGACTCGGCTAATACAAACTCTTTGCCCTGCTCTAAACTGATCGTTGGGGTACCTTGTTTGCTGTACACATTGGCGTAAACAATTTTACTCCAAGCTTCCTTCCCGAGTGGTGCATCTGCCATGACGGATACAAAAGTATTTTCATCATAAGCAATCAGGTAAATTCCCATTGCGTTAAAAAATACCGGCCGCCCCAATTCATTAGAAGCATCATCTTGCAACTTATAGCCAGCCGCAGGGCAGCGAGGGCACGCTTGAGTAGCCATCATTTTTTGTCCATTCATCTCGCCATATTCGACTTGTAGCTTCTGCGTTGGCCCGCCCGCACTGCGTTCAGGAATTGCCAGTTGATAAATTCCATTAACGTTTTCAGGGCTTAGCTCAAGTGCTTGGACAGTAAAGGGGGCTGACAGGATTAATATTAAAAGTGATGAGGTCGTGAGGGGGTTTAGCATAAAGACTCCTAATTAGCCTGCCGGAAGAGAGCGGCATATAAACGTATATTTTTTACATACTATTAATAATAGCCACCCTGCCAGATTTGCAAGAAATTAAGGCGTATAAAACAGCTGTCTATTCGTTGGTAAAGTACTAGAGGAGGCTACTGAAGGCAGAGCACTAGAGGAACAGTACTAAAGGGCTGTGGAATAGATTCTGTTATTTCCAACCTTGCAACCAAGTATCGGTATTTTTTAATTCTTTCCAATCAATCGCTTCAGCACGGTTTGATAGAACAGCTTCTATTAGACAATGAACGACTTCACCCTCGTCATCGAGCTTCAATTCAGTGATCAAAAAATGTTTTTCTTTATTAACCGGTTTTACTGCTGTCCATTTGCTATTGAGTAATTTTTTAGGATTAATCGCATTCATGATAAAAGTATTCCTAATGTTTGAATATTCATAAGTTTAATATTCTTATAACGGTATATTAGTCTGATAAATATAGCTAAATAATATATGGGAAAATAAAAAAGAGACCATTAAGATAGAGCCCAATAAAGTATCAGCTGATTTTTTAATCGTATTCAAAAACTCTTTTTAGCTTCAACTCTCGTATTAAAGAATACATACTGGTCATTAAAGCCAAGCTATTAGAGATCAATCCCGCATAGGATGAAACTAAAATATTATGTCCAATCCAAGCAAAAATACACAACAGTAAGAATATTCGTAATCGTTTAAGATTAATCTGTAAATTGCCTATACAAAAAAATATCAATGCGAGCGATGAAAATATTGAAGCACTGCCCTGCCAAGTAAACCAACATACCACAGGAGTCAGTAAGATAGACGCTAAATATACAGATTTGAACTTAGGGTGTGATTCTAACGGAATCGCTAATGAGGCCTGTAAAGCAGCCAATAACATGACGACTGAGCCAGTATAGGCATTCAGCAATGAAAAGTGAATACACATAAATAGTGCCGCAATCACCTGCCCTATAAGTAAAAACTGACGGCGTTTTAATAATGGCCAAAGTGTATTGGACAAAATGCCCAGTGCACCCAATACGGTTGCTAATTCCATCTTTTTATTTCGCTAAATAATGCTATTTCAAATACACGCATCGCGCCTAACTTCAACCAAGCTCAACTCTGCGTCATGAATGGCCACATCAAATGATTCAATACCACTGTTCTTGATTAATGCATACTCACTCTCAAAGATAGGAATAACCCAACTGAGTTTTACATGCTGCATTCCGATATAAAAGTTATTGAGTTCATTTGGTTCACCCCGAGGTTCATCAAATAATAACGCTTTTGGCCAATTTTCTGGAACTCGCTCAATTACTTGCGCCGGTAGTATTTCTTCAGCGACCAGATTACGTTTAAGAGCATTGATAATGTATTTTGATATTTCACAAATATAATTACTAATGGCGTCTACTTCGTCATCAACAATATCATAAGGTAAAGCCATCAGCAGTTCTGAGCTGCAACTTTTGCCATCATCAAACTTGCAGGATGATAAGCCGATGGTCGCGACTCTCGATACCTGATCCATATCTTCACCAGGGAAAACATACACTTCAACTATTTCTGCTTTATTAAAGGTATTATTGGTCGACATGATATGTCGAGTTTCTGGCATGCCCCAGCATTTAATATACTCAGCTAGGATGATTGATCGCTTTATATCACATTCTAAATCTAGATCATGATCAAAGCACTCATCCGAATCTGCAGTAGAATTCATTCTTTACACCTTTGTCTTTTTAAATACGTAGAAACATATCGTGCTAGATTAATACAGCATCAGCCTGAATCCAATCGTGGGTTGATTTTATCTATGAATAACTATTCAATTACAACCTAATTAAAATAAAGATTAACGCAATATACGCTAAATCTTGGAGTGTCTATGAACATCATTGCCTTTGCTGCTAGTAACCATAAAGCCTCTATAAACAGACAGCTAGTAGGCTACGCTGCTAGCTTATTAGACAAGGTAGAGAGAGTTGAGGTGTTAGACCTTAACGAGTATGAGATGCCTTTATTCAGCCAAGACGTGGAAGCAAAAATTGGCCACCCTCAACAGGCCAAAGATTTTTTAGCCAAGATTGCTAATAGCGATGGCGTAATTATTTCATTCGCCGAGCATAATGGTTCTTACACAGCGGCGTATAAGAATATTTTTGACTGGTGTTCACGTATCGAACCTAAAATCTTTAACGGCAAGCCAATGGTTTTATTATCCACATCACCTGGCGCTAGAGGTGGCGCGACGGTATTAGCCACCGCTGTTGATTCTATGCCGCGCTTTGGTGGTATTGTAAAAGCCAGCTTATCTGTTCCTAGCTTTAACGATAATTTTGATACGGATAAACAGTGCTTAACTCATGAAGAGCTCAACTTGCAGTTGGCCGATGCGGTGAGTCATTTAAATCACTTGAAGTAAGCATTACTCGATTTTTTGCTGCGGTATTAATGATTAAATGCCGCAGTGTGTTTCCTTCAAATGACTAAAACACCCATCAAAATGATTCAATCGTTTTAGACTCAGATAAATCTTCCACAACTAAATCCAATAACTGCATCAACTGTTGTGCTTGAGCGCTATCAATACTATTAAATTTGCACCCTATTTGCTTAGGAATGTGCGCCGCTTTTTTCTTTAATGCTTGCCCTTCGCTTGTTAGCTGAACAAGGCGCTTACGCTTATCTTGTGCGTCTTTTATTATTTCAAGCAGCTGCTTGTCGGCCATTTTCTTTAGAATCTGGGTCATCGCGCCACCATCAATTGCCGTTTTTTCTAACAACTCTGCAATGGTGATTTTATCTTGCTCCCACAATGCCATCATCACAACATACTGAGGGTAGGTGATATTGAGTTCGCTTAGCGGCTCGCGATAAGCCCGCACGATGCTGTTTGACGCCATATATAAGCGGTGGCAGAGCTGATTTTTTAGCTTTAGTTGTTCGTATGACATAAGTATCTCCTATGCCCACATATTAATTTGCACACAAAGTATTTGCAATCTCTAATTGCCTAGTATATCTTATTAATCAAATACTTTGCATGCAAAGTATATTGCGTAAATAAGACAACCGACATACTCTTGGAGTTTCAACATGAATGTATTACAAAATATCGCTTACACCGCCAAAGCAACTGCAACTGGTGGGCGTGAAGGTAGCGCAAAAACAGATGATGGTCGTTTAGACTTAACACTATCCACACCTAAGGGCTTAGGTGGTGATGATGGTCAAGGTACCAACCCAGAGCAGTTATTTGCCGCAGGTTATGCTGCGTGTTTTATTGGTGCGCTTAAGTTTGTTGCTGGCCAAGAAAAAATCAGCCTACCAGCCGATACCCACATCAACTCAGAAGTTTCTATTGGCGCTATCGAGGGTGGTTTTGGTATTGCGGTTAAGCTTGCGGTCTCTCTAGGTGACATGGATAAAGCAGACGCTGAGATCATTGTCGAGAAAGCACACAAGGTATGCCCCTATTCAAATGCTACTCGTGGCAATATTGAAGTAACTCTTTCGGTGATTTAATCCATAGAGCTTTGATAAATATTGCCTTCATAAGAAAGCACATACTCTGATAAGGGGTATGTGCTTTTTTTTCTCAATACAACTCGCGTATAAAAATGTTACGTTAAGAACTATAAAAATTAAAACAATATCAGTTTTTAAAGGGAATATCAGCATGAGCAGCGCAATCAAAAAAGGACTGGCGGGTAGCGCACTTCTACTCGTAGGCTATTTAGCATTTTGGCCTGTCGCGGTTGACCCAGTTGCATGGCAAGCACCGATTAATCCTGGTTATAGCGGTGATTTTTCTCCAAACCAAGCACTGAGTCAAATCACGCGTATTGAATTACAAAACGAGATAGGCCCTGAAGATTTAGCGCTTAGTAAAGACGGCCATGTCTATTTCGCACTGCTCAGCGGAGCCATTAAATTTTTAGATTCGAACGGAAACATTCAGCCTTGGGTGAATACGGGCGGCCGCCCTTTGGGCATAGAGTTTGATCAGCAAGGTAACTTATTAGTCGCCGATGCATTCAAGGGTTTGTTGAAGGTTTCTGCCGACGGCAAGATCACCACCTTGGTTGATCGTATTGATGGCATGGCTATTAAGTACGCAGACGATGTCGATGTTGCGAGCAACGGCAATATTTATTTTTCGGATGCATCGTCTAAATTTCATGCAGAACAATACGGTACTTATGGCGCGAGTTTACTCGATATTAATGAGCACGGTGGTCATGGTCGCATCATTGAATACAACCCCAATACACAAACCTCTACCGTATTAGCCGCAGGGATTAACTTTGCGAATGGCGTCACCTTGAGTCATGACGAACAGTTTGTTTTGTTTAATGAAACCGGCAGTTATCGAGTAATGCGCTTAGGGTTAAGCGGTGAGCAACGCGGAGCATTAGAGGTGGTGATCGATAACTTACCCAGTTTTCCCGATAACATCGCCCGCGGCAGTAATGGTGTGTATTGGTTGGGTCTGGTCAGCCCACGCAGTAAGCCTTTAGATAGGCTGTCTGATTCACCTAACTTGCGTAAAGTGATTCAGCGCTTGCCTGAGTTTTTACGCCCAAAGGCACAGCACTATGGTCACCTTATCGCGATCAACGATACCGGAGAGGTGGTCTTTAACTTGCAAGATCCTCTCGGCATTTATGGTCATACAACTGGCGCATTAGAAGTTGGCGATAAGCTGTATGTCAGCAGTTTGCATGAAACGGCTTTGGGGATGATCGACAATATGAATCGTTGATTCAGCAGGAGAGACTCAGCATAAGAGATTCGGCATGAGAGATTCGGTAAGAATGAAAGGCTAACGCGTAAAGGAGGAAACTTCATGTGCGGTTAAAAAACGCCAGTGTCCTTCTTCAACGTCAAGCTGGACCTCCCCAATTTTTTCACGATGCAAACTGAGCACACGATTTCCCACCGCGGCAAACATACGCTTCACCTGATGATATTTTCCTTCGGTTATTGTCAGTAGCACTTCTCTGCTTTCCTTTTTTATACTCGGCAGAACCTCTAATAACGCGGACTGAGTAAGTCCTTGCTCACCTTGCAACTGAATACCCTGCTTAAATCGCTCAACAAGGGGGGCAATTTTATGCTCTGGAATACCATACGATAATCCAACTCGGTAAATCTTCTTACAGTCTTTATCGGGGCGCGTAATGTTGTAAGTCCAGCGGCCATCATCGGTGATTAATACTAAACCGGTGGTATCCACATCTAAGCGGCCTGCAATGTGCAGTTCGTCTCTGTTGAGTCCGTGTACACCATCAGTATCCAATTGATTAAAAAGCGAGGGATAATCACCATCGGTATTTGAGCAAATCGTATTGGCTGGCTTATGCATTAACAAATAACGAAAAGGTCGTGGTTTCAAGCGCTGACCATTTAGCGTGATGAGATTATTTTCGTGAACTTGAGTTGATTCGTCTAATACTATTAGGTCATTTACAAGAATATGACCCGCATGTATTTCCTGAATGGCCTCTCGCTTAGTAAGCTCTGTACTTTTACAAATGAATTTGTCTAGACGCATATCGATAAACAATTGAAGGTGAGCTTCTATAATAAAGCGATGTGGCTTTAATGAATAGCACAGATAAAACGATGACGTCTTTAGGCTACCGTATTTTGACGACAGACCTGTATGCGATACTCAGTAGGTATTAATATTAAGTAGCTATTGTTATAAGTAGCTATTGTTATAAGTAGCTATTATTAATAATACCCATAAAATATACGCCCTATTCACCGCCTGTTTGTTAGAGCACGTTTTTTGACTAATGAAAAACTCTATATTTTCGCGTAAATCATTAACCATGAGCAGCATTCGTTTTCCATTATTTTGGCAGATGCTTCTCTCCATGACTCTGGTACTTTTCCTATCTATTGGGGTTCTATGGGGCTATCTACAGGTTAATTTTAACGACTTAATGCAACGACAAATTGATACCTTTGCGAATACCGTGACTCAGCAAGCGGCAAATAGCGCCGCTGAAATGTTAATGGCCGAAGACTATCTAGCGCTTTCCTCGATGCTAGAAAACATCGTTCATACCAGCGATAATATTTTATCTATCTCGATTGAAGACGACTTAGGCAAGACCGTAGCCATAGCATTAAGAACACCTGAGACAGAAGAGGCTGATAAGGAGAAAAACTCTCAAGCTAAGCTGAGTAATGATCGAGTACTCGATAAAAATAGCAGTCGCTATCGCTCCGATATTATCTTTCATCAGGTCACTGCGGGGTCCATTCAGCTTAGTATTGATAATAGCGCCATCAGTAATTCTCTGATTAAAGCGTTAAGCGCTTTGGGGCTTATTTTAATCGGCATTATTTCTCTCGCGACATTGAGCAGTATTGTTATTGCGAAAAAGTTAACTCAATCTTTAAAGCAACTTCAGCAGACAACAAAGCAAGTTGCCAAAGGTAATCTATCCCCAGCCTTGCCCCGCGCGAAGAATAATGAAGTCGGTGATTTGGTAACAAGCTTTGAACACATGCTGCAAGGCTTACGCGATAAAGAAGCGATCGAAAAAAACTTTCATTCGTTTATATCCAAAGACATTGCTAAAGATATCCTGTCCGATTTAGATCAACCTAAGAAACCCTTAAAGCATGTTTGTGGTTCGATTTTATTTGTCGACATCATTGGTTTCACTGAATTAAGTGAAAACCAAACGCCGATACAAATTGCCGAAGCACTGAATCAATATTATTCGTTAATCCATCAGGTCAGTAAAATCTATTGGGGCAGTGTCGATAACTTTATTGGCGATGGCGCTATGATCACATTTGGCGTCCATAACAACGATGCTAAACACAGTATTAATGCGATCTGCGCCGCAAAGATTTTTATTCGTTTGACTAAAGCGCTGAATAAACACCGCATCAGCCATGACCTTCCTGAACTAAATTTTAGGTTAGGCCTACACTGTGGCGATATGTTAGCCGGTGCGATCGGCGATCAAGAACGTATGCAGTTCACTATTACCGGGGATGCTGTTAACGTCGCCTCACGCCTGTGTGATATTGCCAGCCCAAACAAGTTAATGATCAGCGAATGTATATACCAACACCCAGCATGCCATGATTTATTAGTGACAGAAGCCAGTGAGAGCTTTAGGGTTAAGGGAAAAAAGCAGCCTATTAACTGCTTTAATGTCATTGGCTTAGCGCCACAGTTTAACCGCATTTTGATGCAACAAGAAAATGAACTCATAGCGATGCAGAAGTATGTTTAAATCAACCATCACACTGCTATTAATGGCCGCATCGATCGTCGTCACCGGTTGTGCAACTACATCAGGATTATTTACTACAACTACAGAGCAGCTGATTGAAGAGCATCAGTACCAAAAAGCGATTGCGTTGATAGAAGCAGAAATCCCGACAAATACAGTATTTTTGTTAGAAACCAAGGCCTTAGCAGCCCAACATAAAAAGGCACAACTCCTTAACGTCAATCAGCTCATCAACAATAAACAGTGGGGGGAGGCACGAGAAATACTAAAACAGTTGCAAGCCAATCAACCTACTCTCGTACTTGAACGTTATTACTCAGACATAGACAAAGCCCAGCGCGAAGAAGAGCGCCACATCAATACTCAGCGCGCGCTTTTACAAGCTCAGCTTTTAGACGTACATTTTGCTCAAGAAAACTTATACGAAAGAATTCATTACAAGCGTATTAATTGGTTTTCAAAACGGCATAATTTATTAACAAAAAAACAAGCATTAGCAGAAGAGCTATTACAGCTGTCGACCCAAGCCTTGCTGGTAAAAGATTATACCAATGCCCAAAAAACGTATGAAAAAGCCATATATCTTGATCCTAACCTTGGCGCGGGTGAAATTACTCATGCGATTAATGCAGGTTTGAGCCATCTGAATAACAAAGCCATTAGCGAACGCCAAAGTTCTCTTATTCGACAGCTTAATAATGCGATAAAAAAAGATAACTTTGATTCTTTACTCATCATTCAAGACATCTTAACCAATGAACTATTCAGCGGCCCAGAGGTTGAAGCGGCATTATTAAAAGCCAACAAAACTCGAGCAGAACATGCGCAGGTTTTAGATAAATCAGCATCAATAGAATATCGAAAAGGTAATATCTCGACAGCACTTATTCAATGGCAGCAAGCCCTGAAACTCAGCCCACAAGATAGCAATCTCAAAGAGAGGTTAGCGCGCGCAGAAAAGGTGCAGCGTAAGTTGGACAAGCTGACCCAGAGTGACGAAAGTTCTGATTAAAGCGTTACCATTGCGCTTCCATCAACTGCTTTATCAAAACTTGAAGGCCTTTGCCTTTATTGATCATTTTCCAAGCCATATAATTTTCATAGTTATTGGCTTCACGCACAATATTAAGTTCTTTTAACTTTCCATCCTCTAAATATTGCTGAATACGATTACGTGGCAGGTGACCAATACCAATACCTGCAAGGATAGCTTCCAGTTTTTGATCAATATTTTGTACATAAAAAGACAGCATGGGGGTATTTAATTTGTCACTGCTTAGACCTGCGCTACGAGGAACATCAAAGCGTGCGGTATCGTGTGTAATAACACGCCTGAGTTTTGGCAATGCTATGGCTAAAGCATCTGCATCATTCGCGATAGCCGCATGCTCATGAGAAGCGGCTATCACTGGGACTAATTCACTCTCTCCTAGCACCTGAGTGCGAAAGCCTTTCTGCGAAGGCACTGGGCCGGGAACGCCTATAATAAGTTCGACTCGATCCTGGTCAAGGGCTTCCCAACCACCACTAAGCACACTTTCGATTAAATCAATCTCAACATTTTCATGCTGTTCAAGAAAGTCAGCTAAAACGCCAAATAATACTGAAGAGTCTAATGTCGATTCCATTGCGATACGTATTTTAGGCTCCCAGCCCGTCGCCACTTCTTTTGCGCTATTGGCTAATCGCGAGGTCGCACTGAGGATTGTACGACCTTCTTGTAAGATCAACTGACCCGCAGGGGTTAATACCGAGCGTCGCCCTTGACGTTGAAAAAGCGAGATATCAAGCTGCTCTTCAAGCTTTTGTACCGCGTACGAGACTGCCGACGTTGCTTTATTTAACTCTTCCGATGCTTTTGCAAAACTTCCTCGTCGATCAATGGCATCTAAGGTTTCTAATACCTCAATCGTTATAGGGTTTCTAACACTCATAGCGCACACCAACTGTTCTAATTATTAGATTAATCTAAACAGATTGTAGCGCTTATAGAAAGTTTTTAGCACTCTATAATTGAGATCATAAGCAATAAACACTTAAGTCTAAAAGTCTCTGAAAATACTTCAGAGCTAATCAGAATGAAAGAGGTGTAAGTCATGGGTCTAATACAAAACGGTAAATGGGTTGATCAGTGGTACGATACTAAAGAAAGTGGTGGCGAATTCCGTCGTCAAGATAGCCGCTTCAGAAGCTGGTTAACCACCGATGGTCAACCTGTTACCGATTCTGAGACGAGCAGAAAAATACCAAGTTTTAAAGCCGAGAAAGGCCGTTACCATTTATACGTTTCTTTGGCTTGTCCATGGGCCCACCGCACATTAATTTTCCGTGAGCTTAAAGGCCTACAAGACTATATCGATGTAACAATTGTTGATCCGATCATGCTTGAGAATGGCTGGGAAGTCACTGACCCGCTATACGGCTTTGACTTCATGTATCAGCTGTACCTGAAAGCAGATAGTCAGTACGAAGGCCGTGTGACGGTACCTGTATTATGGGACAAACAAACCGAAACGATTGTGAGCAACGAATCGGCTGACATTATTCGTATGTTTAACTCCGCGTTTAATGATTTAACCGGTAATACGGATGACTACTATCCTGAAGCGCTGCACGAATCGATTAATACGATTAACGAATTGGTATATCACAAGATCAATAACGGCGTTTATCTGTCTGGTTTTGCAACCACACAACAAGCCTATGAAACGGCTTACTACAATTTGTTTGCAGCACTAGAACAAGTAGAAGAGATTCTAACCAAGCAGCGTTATTTAGTGAGTGAGACATTAACCGAAGCCGACTGGCGTTTGTTTACGACCTTGATTCGTTTTGATGCGGTGTATTTTGGCCACTTCAAAACCAACAAGAGAATGATTGCAGATTATCCAGCGTTAAGCGGTTATATGCGTGAACTTTATCAGGTGCCTGGCATTGCAAGCACCGTCAGTTTAGATCATATCAAAACGCACTATTACGCTAGCCATGTCACGATCAACCCAACGGGAGTTATTCCCGTCGGACCAGAGCAAGATTTTAATCTTCCTCATGGACGTGATCACTTACCCGCGGCTTAGGTCAGGTAACATAGACTGAGCAAGCATCCATTCGCCGCTAAGCAAACATTATAGCGGAGGGTCAACTCGGTCAAAGACCGACGTATTTACTCGGAACCAACCTGCAATAGAATGGCGGTCTCTTTTGGCCGCCAATACTTCATGAGGAAATTCTTCACTCAAAAAAGCAACCAAGGTGCCAAATAAAGGAATCACTTTAGTCCCTTCTTTATCGTGATCATCCTTGTACAAAACCAGCTCACCACCATCCGCGGCTGTCCAGCCAGAATTAAAATAGGCAACCACCGACAGTACTCGGTTCGCTTCCCCACGGAACGCATCGTAATGACGTTTGTAATAATCCCCTGGACTGTAATGAGCAAAATGACTTTCAAATGAGAACAAGCCTAAAAATAAACGGCGATTGAGAAAGCTTTGTAATCCCGCAGTCCAACTTAACCAGTCTTTTCCTGCGTCGGTTTCACCGTTAATCCAGCAAATAGCATCGGTTCTGACGAATTCGTTTTCAAGATAATCACCACCTCGACCAATACCGGCTTTCTTAAAGTTTTCCGCCGCTAGCACCTGCTGTTGATTATAAAGATCAATCGCTAAGCCTTCTGGTAATGCACCATGACGAATGCTGTAGCCTTGCTTTTCGATATCTTGAGCAATTAGGCCAAACAGTGTTTCATCGTTCGTTCTATCGCCATCCATGGATGGAAATTGATTTAAAGCGACCAAGTGGTATACCTTTTAGATGTAAAAGTCGTTAAGGCAATTTATGAGCTATTTGGCTCATATATTCTTCACTGCCCATTTCAATTAAACGACTGCGGGCTCTTTCAAACTGAAAGGCCAAACTGCCGTGGGTATATAATTTATCCAATGATACATAGCAAGTTAAATATAAAGCGACCTGCTGATCGTACAGCTCATCAACTAAAGCAATAAACCGTCTAGCCCCATCATCCATGGGTGCGAGCATAACTTCGCGCTCGCCGGTATCTCCCGAGCCCACACTACCATCTTCAGTACCACGTGCCTTAATGCGCTCATACACGGCCCCGCCTAATGCTGGAACATTTAGCAAATAAACGATGGAGAACTGCTTGGCTATTTCGATGTAATCAAAATGACTTCTTGGGCCTAAACACAAGTCTTCAAATTCAAAAACTATGGTTGAGGTGTCTTTGTGTAGATAATTAATCTCTCGGCCTAATATTTCTATTACCTCAGGAGGTTTATCAAGGTGTTTATCAGGAAGCAGAGCGGTTTCTTGAAAATCTTCATTTATCAAAAAATAATTTTGCAGTGTATGTAAATGGCGTTCGCGGTGATCTTTGGTGCCCATAAGTTCTATAATTTTCATGTTCTGATGAATGGCATCAATTGCGGGTAAAAAGCTAGCCCGCTGCAAGCCGTCTTTATACAAATCATCTGGGGCGCAATTACTGGTAGCAACAACAATCATGCCTTGCTCAAACAGGTACATAATCAAGCGGCCCAATAACATGGCATCACCAATGTCATACACAAAAAACTCATCAAAACATAAGATCTCGTGACGACTTTTTAGGTGTTTCGCAATCTTTCTAAGAGGGTCTTTACTGCCTGATAATTGAGCTAACTGACTATGCACGTCGCGCATAAAATGATGAAAGTGCAGCCGTAAGCAAATATCGGTATCGAATGATTCAACAAAGATATCCATTAAAAATGTTTTGCCACGCCCGACCTCTCCCCATAAATACAAGCCATCACAGGAAGTACTGCCACGCGTCCTCTTTCGATTCACTGTCAGCCTATCAGCAGTCTGCTCGTGCAATTGCTGTAATGCCATTAATGCTTGCTGCTGCGACTCGTCAAAGCTTACTTGCCCTTGGGCCGTTAAATCTTGATATTTCTGCAATGGGCTAGAAGGCGTCATGGATTAAGAGTCATCATAAAGTATGAAAATAGCGGCATGGCTAGATACTGAAATAAGGTGGAGTCAGGTATAAATAAAGTATAGAGCGAAAATGTGAAGCTTAAGGGAACTGATTAGGAGAGATACTAACAATTAGGATGCTAATAATTGGATGCTAATGAGATAGCATAAAGCAGGGGGAGCACAAAGCAGTGGGCGGCAAGCCGTCCAACTGCTTCACGTGCTTAGGCTGGAGCTTAGATAGCTACAACTTTATTTGCACAAGGGCCTTTCTGACCTTCGCCAATTTCGAATTCAACCGCTTGGCCGTCATTCAAAGTTGCGTAACCGCCGCCAGCTTGGATTTCTGAATGGTGTACAAACAGATCCTTTCCGCCATCTTCAGGTGTAATAAAACCGAAACCTTTATCGGCATTAAACCACTTAACGATACCTTTACTCATGTTCTTTACTCTTAATTATTGGTGAAATATTTAAGTTACACTCGAATTCACCAGTTCGAGCATAAAGACGTGATAAAGAGCATAACTAAACTGCAGAACAACCTAATTAGATACACTTACCTTAATCTAATTAGACAATCACATATTTATGGTCAAGTTACAACTATTTGATGTATTAAACATATGAATAATTTCCGTCTCTTCTTAACAAATTCTAAAAACAGGTCCAATATCGAACGAACTTCAGCCCTCAAGCTAACGATTATCGGGAAATAGGCTAATTATTCGCTATCCTATTAAAAAGATAAGGTTTACTTATAAATTCTTTGAGCTTATGCAGACGCTTAGATTTATAATCCAAGATACCTAAAGAAGAGAATATTTATTTATGTCGGCATTGATCGAAAACTTCATTTTGCTATTCACTGAGTCAGCTCCTTATCTATTGCTAGGCTTATTACTGGCAGGAGTTATTCGCATGCTGGTGCCCGATAGATGGATTACTAAATTTTTGGGTGAAAATAGTTCGGTAGCGACCGCGGCTATAATCGGTACGCCTTTACCTTTATGCTCCTGCTCGGTTATTCCTACCGCTATCGGCATTCGTCGAGCAGGCGCAAGCAAGGCCAGCACCGCAAGTTTTATGGTCGCGACACCAGAAACAGGGGTAGACTCTATTGGTGTTACTTTAGCCCTAATGGGGCCCGTTATGGCGATTTTCCGCCCTATCTCGGCTATTTTATCCGCAATAACAGCGGGCATCCTTGTTCGCCTTTGGGATTCCGAAACCCCACCCATTCAAGATAAAGTAGTTAAAAGTTGCTGCGGTGAGAAAAAGGAAGTACTTGGGTTTGGCCAAAAGATAAAAAACGCCGTGGTTTATGGCTATGGAAAATTATTATCTGATTTCATGGGTTGGTTGTTGATCGGTATTGGGTTTGCCGCGCTGATTCAAACTTATGTTCCGCCAACGCTTTTAAGCGAATACGGCGATGGCATCTTTGCCATGCTGATCGCGGTTGTGATTTCCATCCCAATGTATATTTGCGCAACAGCTTCAACTCCTGTTGCCGCAGGCTTAATGTTATCGGGAATCTCACCCGGAGCAGCCTTGGTATTCATGCTTACTGGTCCAGCCACTAATATTGCAACTTTAATGGTAGTGAAAAATGAATTAGGCATAAGGTCATTAATAGCTTATTTAACGGGAGTTATCGTTACGGCTCTGGTTATGGGCCTAACCCTAGATTGGATGGTTGAGTATTTTCAATTAACGATTGAGGTTAGCCAAGGTGAGCATGGAGATGTAGCGTCTCTTCTTTACTCAGCCTCCGCAATTATTTTAGCGGCATTGATTTTTTGGCAATATGGCAAAAAATTTAAATTTTTTATTTAAAATAAACGACTGCACCCTCGGTACTTTTAGCTGTGTAAATAAAGGGCTTTCATGAGGTTGCATAAAGGAAAGCCCTGTGCGTAATTAAATAGGATAACGTGTTGGTCATTACAACTCCGTGCCTATATTTATAAAGATCCAATAAGTAGTATTTTCTGTCGAATAATTTGAAATAGCTGGCAAAAATAATACTTAACTTTAACCTAAATTGCTTTTCTGAAGACACCTAATAAAAAGAGCCTGTTCGATGTGAACAAGCTCTTTTTTAAGCTAACGAGGTTAATTTAAAAATTTATTCTTTTAGAAATCTTTTTCGATTCCAATAAACCAACCGGCATTATCATAACTGTAACGAATCAGCTCGCTATTCAATTTAAACTCCTGAAAGCGATAGCTAATTCCAGTCCCGAACATTAAACTTGGATCCGTTTTCTTTTCGAGCTTAAGGTCCTCAGCGCGTAATCGGTTTACAGCAATTCCACCCAATATATAAGGCGACCAAGCCGTACCCTGCAATAAAGGCAGTTGATATTTAGCATCTAGCACCCATGTTTGATAGCCCAGTGCTGAGCGCCCCTGGTCTCCACGAATGTCTGCGTCTCCTAGATCAGAATAACGCAATTCCACATGCCATTCAGGGAGTATTCGATAACCCACCCCCAATTGCACAGCCCAATCACTGCCGTCTCGGGTATCCAAACCGCTTGCCAAATCTGGGCGCAGGACGGACTGCCCCAAGCCTAGGCTTACTTGCCAGCTTTGTGCATGACTAACGCCTGTGACCAAAAACAACAGCAGTACAGTACTTATTCGAAATATGTTTCGAGAGTAACGAAAAGTAGACAATAACAATAACGACAACATCATCATAATACTCATTTCTCCCGTACCTCTTGATTTAACATCATACCCAACATTAACAATAATATCCTGACCATCCAGAACACCATCATTATCGCTGTCTGTATCTAGGTAATCGGCAATTCCGTCACCATCCAGGTCTGCCAATTCACGATCATCACGCACTCCATTATTATTGGCATCAGTACCTTCAAGTACACCATTAATATTCTGATCTACGCCATCATCAATACCATCCGCATCTGCATCCAGACCTGTAAAATATTGCTGTTGCGAGTTCTCATCCACATCAAGAATACCGTCGCCATCGTCATCATCATCTGCATGATTCGGAATACCATCGCCATCCATGTCAGGCAAAGTCCCTTGAGCACCCACTGCATTATCAACGCTATCGATAATACCATCGCGGTCCATGTCTATTGTACTGTCTAGAATACCGTTCGCATCCTTATCCAGAGTCTCTGGCAGACCGTTAACGATTAAATCAAAACTGATTCCGTCGCTTTTTAGTTCCAACATATTTGGTAAAGAATCTGCGTCGCCATCCAATAATTGACTGCCATCCGTAATAACAGTATCGCCAGCATCCAATTTTCCATCCCCATTAATATCGCTCAAACCGGACTCAACAACATCCATCACACCATCATTATCTGAATCAAGATCCAGATGGTTAGGACGTTGATCCTGATCCTGATCAAACTGAATAAATGACAACTCAGCTTCGTCAGCAACAGCTGGAATTGCTTGCGCATTCGCGTGAGACTTGGCGAGTAACTTCGCCATAGAGTCCAATGCGTCATCTACACCGTCAAAGTTAGTATCCACCTTATCGGTATCAACCTGACCATCGTTGCCGACGTCTGCATCCAGTACATCAATAATGCCGTCACTGTCGCTGTCTGTCAGTGTCAAACGCACTTCCAGTTGATCAGCCACACCGTCGTTATCAGAGTCGGTATCTTCACGGTCGGTTGTTCCATCTTTATCAGTGTCATCAGTTCCTTCAACCAGATTTGGCAAGCCATCGCCATCGTTATCCTGACCTTCAAGAATCGTATCCACCAACGCTTGCAACTTAGTCACATCATCTACATCTGCCGAATCACTTTGACGCGCTACTGCGTTATTAATCAAAGGCAATATGCGCGTCAATATAACATCCGGCACATCACTTATACCGGCGGTTTTATAATCATCCACCGTGGGCTCAGTGCCCCCAGATTGATTGGCGGTATTTGATATGCGATTAACCGCATCGCTTTGGGCGGTGATGACGATATCGCTAGCAGACGAGTTAATATTTTCTGCAGTACCACGTTGGTCAGTGTACTGGGCATTAACGCTAATACTCTTACCCACATCACTGGCTTGCAGTAAATAGCTATCCACGCTTGAGCCAACATTGTTACCACCTGAAGTCCACTGATAAGCAACGGTAATATCCGTCAGGCCATCCACATCGGCCAAACTCGCCGTCAGCGTTTCACCGACCACCGCATTACCGCTAATGCTGAGAGTACCCGTCTGGTTGGAAACCACGGTAACCGTGGCTGAGTTAGCCGCAGCCGCATTATTACCTGCTTTATCGCTGGCGCTATTGGCTGCAATGCTGATAGCCAGAGTACCGTCACCGCTGATATCACTGATTGTCACCGTTCGGCTGTTATCTGTACCACTCAAAGCAAGGGTACCGTCCGCGTCTCCGGTTTTATTCAGGGTGATATTATTAAGGGCCAGCGTAATGTTATCTGCATTGGCATAATTCAAGGTATAGGTCACAGGACCATTGCGAGTGGTGGTCACACTCGGTGCGCCAATCGCAAACGTTGGAGCTTCATTATCAAAGGCACTGCTCGCTTGAGTCGCCGCCGTATTGCCATTACTGGCGACATCGATTGCTCTATTAGCAGCAACATCAACCGTCACTGCAGCACCTGTCGGTGTTACCACTAAGGTATAAACAGTAGAACTAGTGGCTACAAATGTGCCCTTAGTTGCATTGCCTAACGTGATATCCGTTGCATCAAAACCCGTCACGGCTTCACTAAAGGTAAAGGTCGCCGTGAACGCCGTATTAGTATCCGCCGGTACTCCACTGATCACTACTGCTGGATCCGTAGCATCATAGTTAGTCGTTGCTTGAATCGCCGCTGTATTGCCATTGCTGGCTATATCGATTGCGCCGTTTGCAGCAACATCAACCGTCACTGCAGCACCCGTCGGTGTTACCACCAAGGTATAAATAGTAGAACTAGTAGCGGTGAATGCGCCTTTCGTAGCATTAGCCAACGTGATATCCGTTGCATCAAAACCCGTCACTGCTTCACTAAAGGTGAAGGTCGCGGTGAACGCCGCATTGCTGTTTGCAGGAACACCACTGATCGCAACTGTTGGATCCGTAGCATCATAGGAAGTCGTTGCTTGAGTCGCCGCCGTATTGCCATTGCTGGCGACATCGATTGCAACATTAGCTGCAACATCAATCGTCACAGCAGCGCCTGTCGGTGTAACCACCAAGGTGTACACCGTCGAACTAGTGGCCGTAAACGTACCCTTAGTCGCATTGCCTAACGTGATATCCGTTGCATCAAAACCCGTCACGGCTTCGCTAAAGGTGAAGGTCGCGGTGAACGCCGCATTGCTGTTTGCTGAGACACCACTAATCGCAACTGTTGGCTCATTGTTATCGACCACAAAGGTGTTTACGTTTTGAACCGTCGGTACTAGGTTAGTTAATGCATTGCCTGCTTCGTCCGCTATATTATGGCCACTAGCAATTGCAAGGGTCGCAGTGCCATTAAGCGTCGCCAAGTCGCCTCCGGATACGGTTACTCGATATACAGAGCTGCCTATCGGGGTAATACTTTGTACCGTAGCTGTTGTCCCCGTTACTTCAACGTCTGTCACATCGAAGTTATTAACAACTTCGTTAAACGCAATCGTCCAAGTCAGGCTATCTACATTAGTAGGAGAGTTTGTGGGGATAGCTCGGAAGATATCGCTGATACGTGGGTTAACAGTATCGGTATTAGCAAGGAACTGACTACTGTTACTTGTAGACAAAACACCAGAAGAAGCTTGCAGGTTGAAGTTTTCGGCGGCTCCAGAAGCCGTATAATTAATAGTCAAGCCACTAAAAGTCGACGCACCCGCGGTAGGCGTAATAGTAACCGTTGCACTACTACCATCAGTATCCGCTGTTCCGCTCATTATCGCCGAGCCAGCACCCGTTTCCGTCAAGGTAATACCCGTTGTATAGCCAGTATCAAGCACATTATTGGCATCTCGGGCCGATACTACAGGTACCGTTGTCATGGCTTCTGTCACCCCGCTATTGAGTGTCAAAGGCGCTGGCTGTGTATCAAAAACCAGTTTGCTCGCGACAACATCGGATGTTACAGCATTGGCATTGGTTGTTGACAGGTCGGAACCAACACCGTCCTGATCATTGGCTGTTAAGGTGAAGCTTTGCTGATCGGCAGTCGCGCTGTAATTCAGGGCAGTAAACGTCGCCACACCTGAAACAGCGGCAACAGCGTTGCCACTTAATGCTCCCGCACTGGCCTCAGTTAAAGTCACCGTTTCTGTAAAGCCAGTATCGGTATTACCAAAGGCATCGCGAGCCGTTACTACAGGCTGAGTTGTTAATGCCGTACCCGAAACAGAACCTGCTGGTTGGGTGGTAAAAGCTAATGTTGTGGCGACTACGTCTACGGTACTACCGGTGCTATTTGTAATAGCCGAGGTTGCGCCCATCTGTGTGCCAGCACCGACAGTGACGTCTGTGTCTCCATCAACAGATAGAATATAAGTAAGCCCTTCGGTTAAACCGGTATTGTCATTGTAATAAGCATTAACGGTGTAAACTTCACTGGCACCATCAGCAATAGAAATACTCAAACCTGTAAAGGTAATGGTATCGGCTCCTGCATTATAGGTACCAGTAGCATTGCTGGCATCACTACCATTCAAACGCCAGGTCACATTGGCACGATTCGTATCAGAGCTAGTACCTGATACATTGACGACAATCTGGCTCACCGTCATGGCCAGACCATCGGTTGTGCCGCCATCGGTTAACGTAAAATCAAAGACATTAATGGCTTCACCAACCGTATCGACGGTGGTATTAATAGCAACCGGTTCGGTTACCGTTGCTGAGGCTGTTAAGCTGCCGTCGGAATTGGGAATAGCAACAGTGTGAGTGCCTCCAGCAGAGAATGCAGCAACACTACCGTTGGTGCCATTACCGTTACCCGCATCATCAGTGATATTGGTGCTGGCTTTTAAATCTAGACGGATGGAGCCCGCGCCTGTAATGCTATTAACAGTCACGTTTATTGAGGTTCCTGATGAAGCAGATACACTAGCCACTGAGCCAGTTGCCGAGCCAGATACCGTAGTTACGGAAAAATCATCGGTAGAAACACTATTCGCATTTTCATCAAAGCTAACGGCAAAGGTTACTGAAGTTGCTGAGCTGGCTGGTGAACCACTCAAGGTAATGGAATTAACGACAGGAGGGGTTGCATCAGTAACAAAAACCGCACCTGAGAATGTATTGGGGACAACACTTGGATAGCTAAAGCCTGCCGTACCGGTCCAAGCACCATTATTAATCTGCTGTAAACAGGCTGTAAGGCTAGAGCTGCATGATGTCGACCCACCGTAATAACCCTCGGTAGCTATAAGCTTGGCGTGGGTCCCAGCAATTAAACCAGTACCTGTTAAAACTGCAGTTTCTGCACCATTAATATCCTGAGACTCCCCCACAAAGGCTAGGAAAGTTCCTGGGGTAGATCGTGTACCGGTAATGGCATACATTTGATCACCATTGGCTGTACCGAATCCGCTATCAGTTTCAACTGCAGTGCCAACAGAAGGGGCTATTCCAGCGGAATTATCGTCGGCATCAACGATATCAACTACGGTCCCTTTAGTAATGGTTGAGCCTGTATTATTGGTCCAGAGTACTTCTCCTTCCCCAGTTGGGGTGTCGAACGCAGTGCCTGTCCACTCCTCATCAGTAAAACGAATCGAAGTGCCGTTGGGAGCATCGTCCATCAACAAAAATGAAAAACCATCGTCATCATCGTGATAAGCAACAAAAGCAATGTCACCGGGATCATCAATAGCACCATTTTGCACTGCCTGAGCGCCCAGCGGTATCAGCAATATGAGTGCTGCCCAAAAATGTATCCAGAGTCTGATTCCCATACTTTACTCCCCACCTGCATCTTGTTCATTTTCAACAAATCAAATATAAAAAACGGCCTTTGAAGGCAGTTACTCGTAACGGCGGAGCTATCATTTAGCTGCGCGAAGGATAGATCCCTTGCAAGCAAATAATATAATTTATCGCTAAAAAAGGTTGCATATTATAAGCAGGCTGCGCGCCACCTGAGATTGTTGCAGTAGCCTGAAAACCGCTTACTGGGATGCTCTTTCCAGAGTACATCGCATTAGGCGACGACGAGCCAGAATAGTTATCATTCCCAGAATTGGCCAAAACACCAGCCCCAGGATTGGCCTCGTCACCCTCTCCATCAGCGGTATTAACCGGGATATTAATGCCTCCAGCAGACTGCACAATTACAGGGGCTTGTATTGGAGGAAGATTCTGAATTCCCAAGGCAACAGATTCGTACCCACCTCTCTCTCCCCTGTCATAATGCGGCAGACCTGGTCCAGAACCTGCATGCAAAGGCACGCGACCTCTGAGTTCTGGTAAACCATATGTGCTCCGGCCATCACCGCCATAAGTAGTTCCCACTATAGAGAATAAGGCCTCGTTTGAACTAATAGAAAGCAATTGCCCATTACAAAAAGCCCAGGTTCTCGGTGCAAAATTGCCTCCAAACAGCTGAATACTCGCTAGTGTTCCTTCCATATTAACTCTCCTTTTACTCTTCTTATTTCTGTTTTAGATAAATTGATGTCCAGCTTGCAGCCGATAACGCTCGGCAAAGCGTAAACCACTAAAAATTCCGCCTGGGCTACTGATCACATCCAATCGCAATAGACCATCAGTAGAGGCCAGCAATATTCCTTTAGGTGCCCCTAAATGCACGATCATGCCCGGCTCTAAGTGAAAGTTATCTCCTTCCAGCGGAGTACATTCCAACAGTTGTAAATATTCCTGCCCAAATCGAAACCAAGCACCCTGACTGGCACTGGCACAGGCCCGCACCAAGTTAAAAATATCCAGACCACTCATGCTCGACCAGTCAATCTGGCGCTCTGATATCTGGACTTTCGGCGCGCTGCTAGATTCACCTTCCTGTGCCCATGCTGTAACGTCTAGGCCACCAGCATCTATCCAAGCATTAATCAAAACAGGTAATTCAGTTGCCACTGCATTGGATAAACTTTGATGGGTATCAAACGGGTGAATCAGTAATGCTTGCTGAAACAACAAATCACCGTCATCTACTTTATCCGTCACTTGATGCAAACTTAATCGTGTTTCATCCGCTCCTTGGCGCAACAACCAGTACAAAGGATCGGCGCCACGTAATTGAGGCAAGGCGCTGGCGTGAATATTCATTAAGCGACCTTGTAGCTTCTCGGTAATTTGAGGGGGAAACAGGTACGACAAAAATGCACTGATGGCGCAATCAGCCGCTACGGTGTCAAAATGCTCTAGTAAGGCTTGCGGCTGAGCCGGATCAATAATCTGTAATGGAATATTCTGCTGCTGACAAAACCAGCCCAGCTGCTGACTATCTTCGGCGCGAACATTGTGTAGCCAAACACCGGCTAATTGTCCTTTAGCCTGCAATTGCTGGATCAGCGGCAAAGACAAACAACTTTGGCTGACGACGATAATTTTCATCAGCTGCTCACCTCAGACTTGACCAGTGCTGGAAGAAACCCTGGTAAGCCCAACTTTCGATAATAAAATTTAAGACTGTCCCCGGGTTTGGCTAACAGATCACCGGGTTTGTAATCGTTTGGTGTAAAACCAATACACACACTTAAGTCTGGCAATGGATGACTGATACCTGACTCATATTCTTCTATCCAACAATTCTCAGCTACTTTTATACGGGTCGTCAGCAGTAGTATGTAATCTTTGGCATCCACAATATTATCGGGAATTCTTACCTGGTCGCATTCCACCAAGCAGTTACCGCCATCCAATTCCAGAGTTTGTAACTGCAGCACGTTATGTCGATTAACTTCCAAGATAGAGCCCAACTCAATACGGCCAGAGTTAGCGATGGAGGTATCGCGTCCTTCGGCGGGATATTCCTCAGCACTCTTAACCAATACAGCGCAAATAGAAATATTTTCAGGCACCATAATGGCGTCATGCGCTAACAGGGATTCGAAGTGTTGACAGATACTTAGATGAGCTTCACGGCCAAAACCATGCTGCATGGACTCCAACAATAGAATATTCACCGAGCCTGGTTCAGCTTGATAATCACAGGCATCCAAACACAATACGTCCACTTGATCCGCCAAACCACAGAGGTTCACCAATTCCAACGCCGTATGTGCAGCGGCAGGATGCACATCAATCAGGGTTACTTTCAACAGGGGGTTTAAACGCTCTTGCTGCTTTAAACTGTACAACAAAGGCAATAGCAAAGGGGCATAAGGCCCACAGGCGGGATATACAAGATGTTGTGCTTTGCCTTCGGTATTGGTGTCAACACCTATTAATGGTTCGAGTGCCTGCCAAAACGCACCGACTCTGGGGGTATCGGTGATAGTTTTGATGCAATAATCTGGCGACATGACCAAACCATGCCGATTGATATACTGGAGACTGCGCTGCTCAGGTGGTAAATCCAACGATGTATAAATAGCTGTTAGAGCGTCATAACACTTATTCAATTCTTGAGAAAAGGCAATACGGCCAAGTTCACGGCTGGACACCGCAGTAGTAAGCGCCGCCCGCGCTTGTTGTTGCCGCTGTTCCAGTGTGATCAACGGTGCATTTCTGGTTGCTAATTGCTGACGCAAATTTTGATTAAGTGATTGCAATAAATCCGGATGATACAGAGAATCCTGCTCTGCCCCCTCCATTCCTATTGGCAAGGTATTAATTTCTATATCCATATATTTATAAGCCTAGCATTCAGCTAAATCGAACAAAACTTGATAGTAATTAAAATCACTATCAAGTTTTAATACATAAATAATAGATATATATATAGTTAAAAAGCAAACAGCAATTTTCTTTAACTAATCTAATGGCCGCTACAGAAAGCTATGATATTTTTAAGCAGAAAATGTAAACCAAAAAGCTTGTGCGTCCGTATACAAACTACAGCCTAGTACAACTGTTAATTGAAGTTTAAACAGATCAATAAAAAGCTAAATAGAAGTAAAACGGTATGACGTCAAATATTGAAACACTACTCGCAGGTGAGAAAGCGTTAGACAATGCACCCAAAACAGAACTGGCGGATGGGCGCTTCTGCATTCCTCAGCATTATTTAAGCTACCAGCATACTTTGCAGTCTGTCGAACAGCTGTTATTGGATATTGACTTTGATCCACGCTATCCAGTATTTGTTAGCCAAGATAACTCAGATAAGCACTCAAATAAAAACGCAGGAATTTATATTCAAGTAGGCATTGTCGGCATTGATAATTACAAGCCTTCTAATGCTGAAGTTTCTCAGGATAAAATCGTATATGGCCGAAAATGGCGCATTGAGCCGCAGCTGCCTACTTCGGAGATCATTCAGACGGTATTTTTGGCGTTAAAGAAAGCACGTGAACACGAGGTGAGAGAACTGTTCCGTTTAGAGACTCTAAATAAGACTACGACCCCTTTTAATAATCATCACGACTTGCCACTACTCACTAACAGTAGCGATCGACTACAGTCGGCCAAAGTCACTGGGCCCCAGTCTGATCCCTCATTATTCAAGAAAGAGATAGAAGATGCGCTCTGTCGAATAAATTATGGCGGAATCCAGTTTGAATTAATGACGTTCATGGCGCGGCACACGGGCGATTTCTTAGTCGATTTGAAGGTTATTCCTAGTAATAATCATACGTTGAGCGAATTAAGTAATACCCAATTCATAAGCCTTTTCATTAAAAAGCTTGATGTGAATTATTTCCTCCACCAGCTGATGCAGCAATTGATTCAATTGAGTGATCGCTATGTAGATGAAGCCTTTACTTATCGTGGTTTTAATCGTTTTAGCTGGGATAATAATATTGAAGCCATCGCTCAGCTATCCAGTGAGGTTAGACAACTTCATAAATCGGAAGATGCGAAAAGCTTTACTCAACACTGGCAGCTAAATAATTATGAAACGGATCGTAGTCGCATACCCGTGGTTGCTTCTGGTGCTTTATGGAGTAAATTGAAGGTTCAGCTAGAGCCTTTCTCTCCGATTGAAAGCACGCTTCCGATCAACTTTACCTAAATTAGTGCCAGTATCCTAAAAACAAGAAGCACTATGCATGCAAACTCGCCCGGTATTCACTGGGCGTGACTCCTGACCATTTCTTAAAAGCCCGACAAAAAACTGATGGGTTGGTTATGCCAATATAATTGGCAATTTGTTTAGTCGATTTACTCGACTGATACAGCATTTGTTTCGCCATTGAAAATCGAACTTCATCGAGCAACTGCTGAAATGACACTCCTTCGGATTTCAGCTTGCGAGTTAGTGTTCTATGAGAGCAGGATAGCTGATCAGCTAACTGATCACGGTTAAGAAAAATCCCTTTTTTACCGCTGTAATGCATTATACGCCTAGCCTGAAAACTAATAGAACTTTGCTGCTCATGCTTTGCTTTTTCAAGATTGAGTTGAGCAATATAAACAGCCTGCATGGATGAATTTGGACTTTTAACTCTCTGAGCCAGTACTGCTCGAGGAATCCGTATTCTATTAATCGGTGAGTGACTATAAACAGGGGATTCAAACTGTTGCTCTAGCTGACTTTTATAATCTGAAACATCATGGCTAAAATAAAATTCAGCCTGTATCTCAAAACCTGAGCGTTTACCATAAAAATCAAAAGCACAACAAATCAACTCAACCAATGTTGATTCTGACTTATTAAAATTTGCGAGAGGTAAAATTTCTACATCAAGATATCTGTCGCTGTAATTAATACTAAAATCAAAGCCTGGTATAAAAAGCTCAGTATATTCTTGAAAAAGATTAAGTGCTTGTTCAGCATCCTGAGCATTAATAATGGCTAATCCCAGCATTCCTAGAGTATCCTCTTTGAAATGCTGCAGTATTTGTAAACTAAAAGGTTCATCTTTTTTAGCTAACATTTTCCCTAGCGATATCATCAAGCAGACCTGATCGCCATCTAATAGAGCTTCTGGGTTTTGTAAAATATCCACAGGAATATTAATCAGTTCTAACCCTTTAGCAATCGAAAAGTCGAAAGCTAGACTCTGAGTAATCGTATCTATGAAATCTTTCGCTAGCTGACTATAGAATGCCGGAAATTTTAATTCTTTAAGTTCGCTCATGCGCTCAGTATCTTAAATATTTAGCTTAGAGTAGTATATTACACGACTTTCGCAATGCTCACCTTACCATCAAGCAATGCCTAAACGGCTCATTGCTTTCTCTAACAATACAGATTCATCAAAGTTATTAGGATGAAAACTTGGTTTGAAATAAGCTCGAAGAGCTTGACCTAAACCTTGATGATTCGCTAACATTTCCTTATGAGTTTGCTTTATTAATCTTTTAGCTTCTTTTTTACTGTACCCATCTTGTATTAAAAAATCTTCTACTAAACTGTTTGACACACTGTGAATGAATACTATCGCGCCAATATAACCCAATATTCGTAATAGATAGTTACCATTACTTTCTTGGTAAACATCAAAAGCAACCGCTTTATGCTCAATTTCTTCAATGGCATGCCATTGAATTAGATCACGCATCGCGGGATGTGATTTCTCGATATCTTCATCATTCAACGTAGCAGCACCTAATATTGCAGTTAAATGCTCAGCACCAGCAGTTAAAGAAAGACGAAAACCCGCCGGTAATACATCGCGCATTTTTAAAATAAACTTATCGATTTTATTAAGCTTTCTGCGAAATGTATATCCATTCTGCTCAAGTACATCAAAGAACTTTTCGTGCTCTATAGCATGCTGTGTTTCCTGACCAAAAAAACCTCGAGCTTGTTGTTTTAAATCTGGGTTATCAATTTTATTCAAACCATCACGTACAGCTCGCATGAAAAAGCGCTCACCTTCCGGAAATAGCAGATTTAAACCATCAAACAAATGACTTTTAGCCAAACTGCCATTCATATAGTTTTTTGGCACATCAGTGAAATCGAAATTCATTTTTCGCACTGGAATTGTCGAATTTCCACTGTATTTTGTATTCAATAGTTTGCTCATTGTACTAACCTCACCATTTTTAAGTCAGACTGTTATTATTCTTATTCGAACTAAATCTTACTAATGGGTAGATTAGCCTAGGCGACAAGCGGTTAAGTGACAAGATATATGCAAATTGTGACAAGAGCGAGAAGGTGAACTCATTTTTCAATGCAAAATCCGATAAAGCCATACACTCATTAATGTGTATGGCGACATGTATTTGTTAACGAACATCTTTCAATAACTCACGCGCTATAATCACTCGCTGAATCTCACTAGTACCCTCATAAATGGTCGTGATGCGAACGTCGCGGCTATAACGCTCCAGTGGGTAATCTTTTATGTAGCCATTCCCCCCCATTAATTGCAGCGCGGTATAACAAGCACTATTGGCCTTCTCTGTGGCGAACAGCTTGGCCATTGAAGCTTGCTTGGAAAACAGTTGGCCTTTTTCTTTCGTATCCGCGGCGTTCATCAATAATAAACGTGAGGCTTCTAAGTCGGTATAGGCATCGGCCATCATCCATTGAATACCTTGGAAATCAGCAATCGCTTGGCCAAATTGCTGACGCTCGGTAATGTAGTTTCGTGCAAAATCCATAGCAGCTAGACCCAGACCTAAGGCCAATGACCCGATGCCGATACGGCCACCCGCTAATTCACTTACCGCGACTTTAAAACCCTGGTTTAACTCCCCCATTAAAGAATCTTTAGGAATACGGCAGTTATCAAATACCACCTCGTTGGTTGACGATGCATACTGGCCCATTTTTTCTTCGGCTTTGGATACTGACATTCCAGGCAAAAATCCCTGCGAATCTTTTTCAACTAAAAAGCATGAGATGCCTTTACCACGAGGTAGGGATTTATCAGTGACTGCCCATACAATAAATACTCCCGCATACTCAGCACTGGTTATGTATTGTTTAGTGCCATTTAGCACCCATTCATCACCGTCTAATACCGCGGTGGTTTTCATGTTAGAAGGGTCAGAGCCCGCGGTGGTTTCAGTTAAACAAAAAGCCCCTGCAGAATATTCGCCACTGCATAATTTAGGTAAGTACTTTTCTTTTTGCTCTGCTGAAGCCACCACCTGAATAACCTCTGCGACCATGTTGTTAACCGACATGGTCACTGCAGTAGAAGCACACGCTTTGGCTATTTCAGTAATAGCGATACTGAATCCCACTGTACCCACGTCGGTGCCACCATACTGGCTTTCAATATTTAGGCCCATAAACCCGAGTTCGGCGAGCTTTTTTAAGTTGGCTAAATAAATTTCTCGACCGCCCTCTTGCTCTAGTTTATCGGCGACAGGGTCCAATTCAGTTTGGGCAAATTTTTGTGCCAATTGTTGAATCATTAACTGGTCGTCGCTTAAAGTCATATCCATAAAAAGTATCTCTTATCATTATTAGTTTTTACATTTGAAGCTTGGTTAGCCTTCATTTTATTTTTATTATCAACTTGATAGCTTAAATTATTAAAGCTGTCGGAAATTACGGGGAGTCTGCCCCGTCCATTGTTTGAAAGCACGAGTAAACGCGGCCGGCTCGTTGAACCCTACTTCACGAGAAATTTGATTGATCGCCAACTCATTATCCGTTAGCAGTTTTATTGCGTGATTTTTTCGCAAGGTATCTTTAATACTTTGATAGCTGCTATGTTCTTCACTTAACCTGCGACGCAAATTACGAGAGCTCATATTAAAATAACTGGCCACGTCTTCGATCAATGGCATTGAGTTCAGGCTGCCTTCATTAATCGTCTCACCCATGTAAGTCATAACTTGGCTGGTGAAGGTATTTGAGAATAAGGGTTTACTTAATAAGTCTGCGGGGGATTTTTTGAGAAATTCATGTAATTCTTTTTCACTGCGTTTAATCGGTAACGATAACGCACTGCGGTCAAATACAATGCTATTTTTAGTTTGATTAAAACGACAATGACAAGGAAAAAATAAACTGTATTCTTTCACATGCGCTGGCGGTGAATATTTAAAATCAGCATATTTCAACGGCACTTTATTACCCACCAGCCAAATCGCAAACCGATGCCAAACTAATAAAAAGAACTCGATTAACAAATGCTCTGGATCAAGAGACTCATCGTTTAATTGAATACTAAAAATGGCTTCGTTTTCTTTGTCATTATCAACTTCGATAAAACTCACTCCTAAGTCGTTACGAATTAAATGATAAAACTGTGCGCCATGAGTCAATGCTTCTCTTAAGGTTCGGCACTGAATCGACTGCCGCGCCATCATGGCGAACACACCTTGCTTGCAGGGCTGACTGGTAAAGCCCATGAACTCATCATCCAACTGCTTCCATACCGACTGAATCAACTGAGTAATCACTTGAGGCGCTACTCGCTGATCAGATGTAATCTCTGTCAAACCCACAGACTGCAGTAATGAATCCGTGTCGTAATTCAAGCGCTTAGCGCCCTCAATCACAGCCTGGGCATAATAAGCGGTTATGGTATGGGTTTTATTATTCATGCTTATCCAGAGGTCGCAATGTCCGTTTAAGATACTTATATTAGAATAATGTACGAATAATTAATAGACCCTGTCCGTTTTAGATAATTAATTAGCCTTTTATGACATTGCGCAGTGTTAATAATTTAGCCACTATCTAGGCATCAACCTATCTAAGCAAAGTTAGAATCTAGACATAGCTATAAATATAAAAAGAGGATTTCAAATGGATATTCAAGGTGTACCTGCAGTTGTTACCGGTGGCGCTTCTGGTTTAGGTGAAGCAACCGCAAGATTTTTAGCCAGCCAAGGCGCTAAAGTTGCCGTATTTGACGTACAGATGGATAAAGCCGAAGCCGTTGCCAAAGACATTGGCGGTATCGCGGTTTTTTGTGACGTTACCAGTGCAGAAAGCGCGGAACAAGCCATGCAAACCGCTAAAGACGCCCATGGTTTATGCGGCATTGCAGTGAACTGTGCAGGCATTGGTAACCCAGGTCGCATCATCGGCCGTGAAGGCCCAATGACATTGGATTTCTTCAGTAAGGTTGTGCAAGTAAACCTAGTCGGTTCTTTTAATATTCTGCGTTTAGCCGCCGACCAAATGAAAGATCGTGAAGCCAACAGTGATGGCGAACGCGGTGTGATTATTTCAACGGCTTCGGTAGCCGCGTTTGAAGGTCAAATTGGTCAAGCCGCTTACTCAGCATCGAAAGGTGGCATTGTTGCCATGACGCTACCCGCTGCTCGTGAACTGGCCAAATTTGGTGTGCGCGTTTTAGCCATCGCCCCAGGTTTGTTTATGACACCGATGATGGAATCTTTCTCGCAAGAAATTCAAGACAGCTTAGCCTCAACCTTACCGTTCCCATCTCGCTTGGGTAAGCCCGAAGAATTCGGTCGCTTAGTCAGAGACATCGTAGAAAACCCGATTCTTAACGGTGAAGTTATTCGCATCGATTCGGCTTTGCGCATGGCGCCTAAATAGTCGCCTGAAATACAAGAAGGAAACTAGCATGACAACTGAAGCGTATATTTTCGATGCCATTCGTACCCCACGCGGGCGCGGCAAAGCCAACGGCGCATTGCACGAGGTAAAACCCATCACGTTGCTTTCTGATTTATTAATCAGCCTGCAAGAACGTAATCAATTCGATACCGCTGCAGTGGATGACATCGTCATGGGCTGTGTGACTGCCGTTGGCGATCAAGGTGCCGTAATCGCTAAAACCGCTGCACTCGCTGCAGGCTGGGATAATGATGTAGCAGGTGTTGTTCTCAACCGCTTTTGCGCATCGGGCTTAGAAGCAGTTAATACCGCTGCGATGAAAGTACGTTCTGGTTGGGAGCACTTAATTGTTGCTGGCGGTGTTGAATCGATGTCACGCGTGCCGATGGGCAGCGATGGTGGTGCTTGGGCGATGGACCCAGAAACCAATATCGCTACCAAATTTATGCCACAAGGGATTGGCGCAGATTTGATTGCGACCCTTGGCGGATTCTCCCGTGAAGATGTCGATGCTTTTGCTATGCGCTCTCATCAAAAGGCAGCCGCGGCTTGGCAGAAATCGGCATTTCAAAAATCGATTATTCCGGTAAAAGATCGTAACGGTTTAACCATCTTGGATCACGACGAATTAATTCGCCCAGACAGCACCGTCGAAACCTTAGGACAATTAAAACCCTCATTCAAAGCCATGGGCGATATGGGATTTGATAACGTTGCCAAACAAGCTTATCCACAGGTTGAATTTATTAACCACATTCATAGCCCCGGCAACTCCTCTGGCATTGTTGATGGTGCCGCCGCTGTTTTAATGGGTAGCGAAAGCGCAGGCAAACAATTCAACATGAAGCCACGTGCTCGCATTGTTGCCACCGCCGTAGTGGGTGCAGAACCCACCATTATGCTCACAGGCCCAGGGCCCGCCGCGCGCAAAGCATTAAAAGTGGCCGGCATGGACGTTTCTGATATCGATCTATTTGAAGTGAACGAAGCCTTTGCTTCTGTGGTGATGCGCTTTATCGACGAGATGGGTATCAGCGAAGACATAGTAAACGTCAATGGCGGATCAATCGCTATGGGTCACCCGTTAGGTGCAACTGGAGCCATGATTTTAGGCACGCTATTAGATGAACTCGAAGCTCGCGATTTAAAAACCGGCCTAGTGACGTTATGCGTGGGTGGTGGCATGGGTATAGCAACGATTATTGAGCGTGTATAGGAGAGAGTATTATGAATATGAGTTCAGTAATTTATGAAAAAGATCAGGATAATATTGTTCACCTGATTCTTGATAAACCCAATGCTAATGCCAACTTAATGGATCAAGAATTCACTGCGTCATTAATCGCCGCAGTCGAAAAACTGCGTGAAGATGATTACTCTGGTGTGATTCTTCGATCAAATAAATCAACTTTTTTTGCCGGTGGTAATCTCGACGATTTATTTGCTACGCAAAAAGAAAACGCCGATGTCTTGTATGACATGGTGAACCGTTTAAAGCTTGCCATGCGCGAAATAGAAACCCAAGGTAAACCGGTTGTCGCTTGCATCAATGGCGCTGCGTTAGGCGGTGGTTGGGAATTAGCATTATCTGCGCACTACCGCATTGCTTTATGCAAAGGCGTTATTTTAGGTTTACCAGAAGTCACCTTAGGCTTATTACCCGGTGGTGGCGGTGTGATTCGCATGACCCGTTTATTAGGTGTTCAGGCGGCCATGCCTTATTTATTAGAAGGCCAACAATTCAAACCCGAAAAAGGGTTAGAGCTGGGCCTAATCAACGAGGTTGTTGAGTCGCCAGAAGCGATGCTTACAGCCGCTATAGATTGGATTAAACAAACCCCTGCTGCAACTCAACCTTATGATGTAAAAGGCTACAAGGTACCGGGTGGACTTCCGACGCAACCCGCGTTAGCCAGAATGCTACCGATTGCACCAGCTATGATTCGTGCAAAAACCAAAGGCACCTTGCCTGCGCCTGAATCGATTTTGGCGGTTATGGTGGAAGGTTTGCAAGTTGATATCGATACCGCGATGCGCATTGAATCGCGTTATTTTGTTGAGCTGGTATGCAGCCAAGTCGCCAAGAATATGATTAATACTTTTTGGTATCAGCTGAATGAAATCAAAGCCGGTGCTGCCCGCCCAAAAAATATTGAACGTAAAAAAGTCCAGAAAGTCGGCATCTTAGGTGCAGGCATGATGGGCGCTGGTATTGCGTATTCTTCGGCGGCAAAAGGCATAAACGTTGTTTTAAAAGACGTTAACATTGCATCGGCTGAAAAAGGCAAAGCCTACTCTGAAAATATTGTTAATAAAAAAGTAAAACAAAAACGCTTAAGCAGCGATAAAGCCGACGCGTTATTAAATGCCATTCTACCGACAGAAAATGCCGCAGATTTAGCCGATTGTGATTTGGTGATTGAGGCGGTATTTGAAGATCGTGGTTTAAAAGCCAAGGTGACTCAAGAAGCCGAAGCTCAATTATCTGCTAACGCAGTGTTTGCATCGAATACTTCTACTCTTCCGATCACAGGTTTAGCGGAAGCATCACAGCGCCCTGAAAACTTTATTGGTCTGCACTTTTTCTCACCTGTGGATAAAATGCCTTTGGTAGAAATTATCTGCGGTGAAAAAACCTCTGATGAAACTCTTGCTCTGGCGTATGACTATGTTCAGCAAATTGGTAAGACGCCGATCGTTGTAAACGATAGCCGAGGCTTTTATACCTCACGTGTTTTTGGCACCTTCGCTAACGAAGGCATTGCGATGTTAGGCGAAGGATTTTCCGCCTCAGCTATCGAAAATGCGGCGTATTTATCTGGCTTTCCGGTTGGCCCATTAGCGGTTACCGACGAAGTGAGTTTGACCTTAGTCGATAAAATTCGTAAGCAAACCAAGCTAGATTTGGAAGCCGAAGGCAAACAATATCAATACCACCCTTCCGAAGCGGTAGTTGATAAAATGTTAGCGCTAGATCGCGCGGGCAAGTTAGCGGGCTCTGGATTTTATTCTTATGCCGATAACGAATTGGCTAGCGGTTCAAAGAAGCAACTTTGGACGGGGTTAAAACAACAGTTTGAGCAAGCCGACAAAGTGATTGATTTGAATGTGCTTAAAGATCGACTGCTTTACATTCAAGCCATCGAAACGGTTCGCTGTTTGGAAGAGAATGTTTTAACCAGCGTTCGCGATGCCAACATTGGTTCGATTATGGGCATTGGTTATCCTGTTTGGACAGGCGGCATCTTACAGTTTATTAATCAAACTGGCTTAAACACTTTTATTGAACGCGCTGAATATTTACATGCGGCGTTTGGTGAACGTTTTAAAGTGCCTAATATATTAAAAGAGATGGCTAAAGATAATTTAGTTTTTAAAGACAACTAACTTTAATTTTACAAGATTCCTAATTGAGTATTTCTTCCGAAAAACGGCGTAAATAGTTCACAAAGCACATCCTGTACTTTGCCCTTCGGGCAACCAAGTTGTGCAAAATGAGTGTCCCGCCATTTTGTCCCTGTAGCCTTAACTAAAACATCCATGTTTTAGATATTTGCTACAGAATTACTCAATCAGGAATCATCTGGTTATATAAAAAATATTATAGAATTATTTTAAATAATAAAAATAACTAATAATAAACTAACAGTAGGGAATAAAAATGATTAAACGTACTGCATTTGATTCTGAACATGACATGTTTCGCGACAGTTTCCGTAAATTCTTAAAAGAAGAAGCGGTTCCGTTTCATGAGCAATGGGAAAAAGACGGCCAAGTATCGCATGAGTTTTGGAAGAAAGCGGGGGCACAAGGTTACTTATGCCCTACTGTACCCGAAGCCTACGGTGGCTCAGAAGCTGACTTCCGTTACAACGCAGTGGTATCAGAAGAAGTCGCCAACTTTGGCTTAACCGGCATTGGTTTCAACCTGCACTCCGATATCGCCGTACCGTATTTAATGGCTTATGGCACCGAAGAACAAAAACAGAAATACCTACCGGGTTGCGTCAGCGGCGACATTGTTACCGCCATTGCAATGACAGAGCCTGGTACAGGTTCCGACTTACAAAATGTTAAAACCAACGCCGTATTAAGCGACGATGGTGAGCACTATATTCTTAACGGTTCAAAAACCTTTATCACCAACGGCCAGCTTGCCGACCTTGTGATTGTTGTGGCTAAAACAAATCCTGATGGTGGTTCAAGAAGCAGTAGTTTGTTATTAGTTGAAACCGGAATGGAAGGTTTTGTAAAAGGTCAAAACCTAAATAAAATCGGCATGAAGGCTCAAGATACCTCTGAATTATTTTTCCAAGATGTCAAAGTACCTAAAGCGAATTTATTAGGCGAAGAAGGCATGGGCTTTATTTACCTGATGCAAGAATTGCCACAAGAACGTCTATCTGTTTCATTAGCGGCAGTGTCTTGTGCTGAATCGATTTTGGCACAAACTGTTGAGTATGTGAAAGACCGCAAAGCGTTTGGAAAGACGATTGCGTCGTTTCAAAATACACAATTTAAACTGGCAGAAATGTCGTCTACCGTGACCATGGCCCGAGTCTTTATTGATAAATGCTTAGAACTGCATTTAGACAAAGAATTAGATTCTGTGACCGCCGCCAAATTGAAGTTACTGACGACGGATATTCAATGCGATGTGGTTGATGAATGCTTGCAGCTTCATGGTGGCTACGGCTATATGTGGGAATACCCTGTCGCCCGCGCTTATGCTGATGCTCGTGTGCAGAAAATTTACGCAGGCACCAACGAAATCATGAAACTGATTATTGGTCGTGACCTGATTAAATAAACTTTATTTATTTAGGAGTAGCAATGGCGCGCCAAACCATTTCAAATAATACGTTTGCCCGCGCCGCATTCGATACCTTAGTACGACGAATTTGTTGTACTTGGGCAAAGCGAAATACGACACCGTAGACGATATCCAGAATCGCGACCTTATCGACCTCGTTCGTCAACTCTCCCGACACCTGACCTTCTTCAATTAAGTTCAGCATCACATGGCTTATCTTGCGCTGATGAAACGACTCATCCTGCATCCAAGCCTGAAAGTGCACAATACTCATAAACAATTCAACACTGCGTTCTTGGCGCTCAAAAAAATCCAACATCAACCAAAAAGCTTTGCGGCATTTCTCTTTAGGATCGTCCAATCCTTGTAGGTGATCAATCAAACGATCACTCAACGCTGAGAGTACTCGGTCTCCACAAGCGATCCATAAATTCTCGATAGAACCATAATAGTTATACAAAGTTTGCAAAGAACAATGCGCTACTTTAGTAACATCATTAAAGGCCAGCGTACTGGAATCACGCTCGGCGATTAGCTTCATCGCGGCTTCTTCGATTCTCTGCTTTACCAAGGGTCTTACCTTGACACTTGCCTTAACACTTGCCTTCGATTTTGCTTTGGAATTTTCTACAGACATACGCCACCTATTTCGCACCAAAAAGTGTAATAAAATTACATTTTAATACCATTACGATCCCACAACAAGCTTAAGCATTGACATAAAATCTAATTATTAGCATATTTAATGGATAATATTAAAAAAACAATCTAATACAAACAATAAACAAAGTGTAATTATTTTACACTTAAGAGGTAAGAGCAATGTCAGACGCACTAATATTTGATGCCGTACGCACCCCGCGTGGCAAAGGTAAGAAAGACGGCAGCCTGCATGAGATCACGCCGATTCATTTACTTAAAAACATGTATGACGCTCTACAAGAACGCAACAACCTAGATACATCAAAAGTTGATGACGTGGTATTGGGCGTGGTCACGCCGGTTGCTGAACAAGGTTCATGCATTGCTCGCGTATCGGCTCTTTATGCTGGCTGGAATGAACGCGTGGCCGGTGTTACTCAAAACCGTTTTTGTGCCTCGGGTTTAGAATCCGTCAACCTAGCCGCAATGAAAATTATGTCTGACCAAGAAGACCTAGTCGTTGCCGGTGGTTTAGAAAGTATGTCTCGTATTCCAATGGGCAGCGATGGCGGTGCTTGGTATATGGATCCACGTGTTAATAATACCGTGCAATTTATTCCTCAAGGTATTGGCGCGGATATTTCTGCTACACAAATGGGCTATAGCCGTAAGGATGTTGATGCGTTTGCAGTACGTTCTCATCAGCTAGCCGCAGCGGCGCAAAGCGCAGGTCACTTTTCACGCTCCATCATACCGGTACGCGATATCAACGGTGTGATCGTTTTAGATCATGACGAAACGATTCGGTCGGGCACTACAGTAGAAAAACTAAGTGCGTTAAAAGCGTCTTTTGAAATGAGCGGCAAGATGGGCTTTGACGCCACCGCACTGCGTAAGTACACCGATTTAGAAGCCATTGATCATGTTCATCACGCGGGTAATTCTTCCGGTTTAGTGGATGGTGCATCACTTGTATTAATTGGCAGTGCAGCTGCCGGTGCTGCTCAAGGCATGAAACCTCGCGCTCGCATTCGTTCTTGTGCCGTTGTCGGCTCTGATCCAAGCATCATGCTAACCGGCACGACCGCCGCGTGTGAAAAAGCATTACAAAAAGCCGGTATGACAATTAACGATATCGACCTGATGGAAATTAACGAAGCGTTTGCTTCGGTACCCATGCGTACTTGTGAAGAACTTAAGTTCGATATGGATTTGGTTAATGTTAACGGTGGTGCCATTGCTATGGGTCATCCGCTGGGCGCAACCGGCGCTATGTTATTAGGCACGGCTTTAGACGAGTTAGAGCGCCGCAACCTATCGACTGCAATGGTAACCCTATGTGTGGGTGCCGGTATGGGCATCGCAACGATTATCGAGAGAGTTTAAGCATGAGTACAGATATGAACACAAATAACGAACAAGCCGTACACACTAACCTTGATCAAGACGGCATTTTAACCATCACTTTCGATATGCCTGGCCGCAGCGCTAACGTATTAAACGATGACCTAAGCGATGGTTTTACTGCGGCCATTGCGGAAATTGAAAACAATAAAGATGTGAAAGGCGCCATCCTTACGTCGGCTAAAAAAGATTTCTTAGTGGGCGCTGATATCGACAAAGTCTTTGCCATTAAAAAACCAGAAGAAGCGATGACTCTGGCCGACGATTTCAAAGCTATGCTGCGTCGCATTGAATTAAGCGGTAAACCGGTTGTTGCTGCACTAAACGGTTCAGCATTGGGCGGCGGTTATGAATTAGCCATGGCTTGTCATCACCGTATTGCGCTGAACGAGCCACGCGTTCAAGTAGGTTTACCAGAAGCTAAACTCGGTCTATTACCGGGTGGCGGCGGCACACAGCGCTTGCCTCGTATGATCGGCATTCAAAAAGCATTACCGTTATTACTGGAAGGCAAAAGCTTACGCCCAGACAAAGCCTTATCGAGCAAGTTGGTTGATGAATTAGCCGACAATAAAGATGAATTATTAAGCAAAGCAAAAGCATGGTGTTTGGCCACCCCTTCTGCCAGGCAGCCATGGGATGTAAAAGGTTTCCGCTTCCCAGGTGGCGATTCTAAGCACCCTGCTATTGCTCAGCTTTGGGCAATCGCACCTTCTATGACGAATGCCAAAACGCAGGATAACTTCCCGGTTGTTATCGACATTATGTCTTGTGTATTTGAAGGTGGATTAGTCGATTTTGACACTGCTTTGAGCGTTGAGAGCCGTTATTTTGCCCACGCTGCAACCTCGCAAACTGCTAAAAATATGATTAGCACGTTTTGGTATCAATTAAATGCATTAAACAAAGGGGCTTCCCGCCCTAAAGGCATCCCACAAACAACGGTTAAGAAGTTGGGTGTATTGGGCGCAGGCATGATGGGAGCTGGCATTGCTTATGTGGCAGCTAAAGTCGGCATTCCGGTTGTGCTTAAAGACATCTCGCAAGAGTCGGCGGATAAAGGCAAAGAGTATTCTGCTAAGATCATGGATAAAAAAGTTTCCCGAGGCCATGCAACAGCCGCTCAAAAAGAGGAGCTGTTAGCCTTGATTACACCAACCGCAGATGCTGCTGATTTAGCAGGCTGTGATTTGGTGATCGAAGCGGTATTCGAAGATCGTGGTTTAAAAGCTAAGGTGACCCAAGAAGCAGAAGCGGTAATGGATCAAGAAGGTGTATTCGCCTCGAACACTTCCACGCTACCCATTACCGGTTTGTCGGAAGCGTCTGCTCGCCCTGACAACTTTGTGGGTCTGCACTTTTTCTCCCCTGTCGACAAAATGCCTTTGGTCGAGATTATTCGTGGCGAAAAAAGCTCACCCGCTGCAATTGCCAAAGCCTTCGATTTTGTTCTGCAAATTAAGAAAACACCCATTGTGGTTAACGACGGTCGTGGCTTCTTTACTTCCCGCGTTTTCACCAGCTACATCGCAGAAGGTGGCCTACTTCTGCAAGAAGGTCAGCATCCGCGCCGCATTGATATGGCGGCTATCAAAGCCGGCATGCCTGTTGGTCCATTAACCGTATTGGATGAAGTGAGCTTAAGTACGCCACTGATTATTATTGAGCAAAACCAGAAAGATTTGGGTGATGCTTATGAAGCGGTGGGTATTGAAGACATGCTGGTCACCATGGTGCGTAAGTTAGAACGTGCAGGTAAAAAAGATCAAAAAGGTTTCTATGATTACGATGCCCAAGGCGGTAAGAAACTTTGGTCTGGTTTGGCTGAACACTTCCCACTGGCTGAGCAAATTAGTGAACAGGATTTAGAAGATCGCCTCCTGTTTAGCCAAGTAATCGAGTCAGTACAAGCGTTTGAAGAAGGCATTGTGACCAACGTAGCCGATACCAATATTGGTAGTATTTTTGCTTTGGGTTTTGCCCCTCAGCACGGCGGTGTTTTGCAGTTTATTAATGCTTATAGCATGAAGAACTTTGTCGCTCGCGCTGAAGAGTTGGCCGATAAATATGGCAAACGATTCACGCCACCAGCCCTGCTGATTAAGATGGCCAAAGCGAACGAAACCTTTGCTTAAACTGGCTTTGTAAAAAATACGAGCCGCATATTTTGTGGCTCTATTTCATTAACATATCAGTGGAATAAAAATAATGAATCCAGCTGCACATGACTCAGGAAGCCGACGCATAAGCCAGGTCCATTGTTTATATTATTGGGCAAATAAAACACCCAACAGCGTGTATTTAACTCAACCGTTTAACGATGGTACTGTCGTGAATTACACATGGCAGCAGACACTGGATGAGGTGCAGCGCATGGCATCTTATCTGTTGTCGCTAAAACTACCGGAAAACAGCCATATTGCTATTCTGGGTAAAAACAGTGCTCACTGGATTATGTCCGACCTCGCTATTTGGATGGCGGGTTATATCAGTGTGCCACTGTACCCAACACTCAGTGGCGAGACTGCCCAATATATTTTAGAGCACAGTGAAGTTAAGCTGATGTTCATTGGCAAGCTAGATGGTAAATCCGATACTTGGCTTGATGTGAAAGAGGTTATTTCTACTGACCTTCCTTGTATCACCCTCCCCATGGCACCAGAATTTAGAGGGCAGGAGAGGGATAAGTCTTGGCAAGACATTGTAACAAATACCACACCTGTTAATGCTATGAAGTTGCCGGATCCTGATAGTCTAGCAACCTTAATCTATACCTCTGGCAGCACAGGCAAACCAAAAGGTGTGATGCATGATTTTCGCACCTTAGTGCACGTTGCTCACAATATGGAAGATCAATTTGGCCTAACCGCAGAGGATCGTTTGCTTTCCTATTTGCCAATGGCCCATTGCCTTGAACGTGTAATCATTGAAACCGTATCACTGCATACCGGCTGCCATATTTTCTTTGCCGACAGTCTTGATACATTTGTTGCTGATTTAGGCCGAGCTCGCCCGACAATGTTCATTTCAGTTCCTAGATTATGGATGAAATTCCAATCAGGTATTAATGATAAAATCCCTCCAACTTTACAGAAGATTTTATTCTCTTTGCCAATTCTCGGTAAGTTTTTACGTGGACGCATATTACAACAACTTGGCCTTGATCAAGTTCGCCTAGCCGTGACAGGTTCTGCACCGCTTCCGCCAGCGGTTATCTCTTGGTATCAATCCCTAGGCTTAGACTTATTAGAAGGCTACGGAATGACAGAGAACGCAGCATATTCCCACCTTAACCCTACGGGTGCCAATCGACTCGGCACGGTAGGAAAGCCTTTAAACGAAGTAATTTGTCGCCTGTCTGACGAAGGTGAAGTTCAGCTAAAAGGGCCTGGCACCATGCTGGGGTATTACAAAGAGCCTGAGAAAACCGCAGAAACTATGACCGCTGATGGCTATCTTAAAACAGGGGATTTAGGCGAAATTGATAGCGATGGTTACCTAAAACTGACTGGACGAATTAAAGATATTTTCAAAACATCAAAAGGAAAATACATCGCCCCAGTTCCGATTGAATTAAAGCTAGGAGAAAGCCTTTCAATTGAAATGGTGTGCGTTGGTGGTGGTATTTTACCTCAGCCAATCGCCTTAGTTATTCTGGATGAAGAGGTTCAAAAGTCGCTTCATAAAAGCGGCGATCGCTCGGCTCTTGAAACTGAATTTGAAGCTTTATTAAAGAAAGTGAATAACACACTTGAGTCGCATGAAAAATTAGCTTTTATCGTGATTATGAAAGAGCCTTGGACCATGCAAAATGGATTATTAACACCCACAATGAAAATTCAAAGACAAAAAGTTGAAGATACTTATGTCGACGAGTTTGAAAAGTGGAAAAAGCAAAACCGTAAAATAGTATGGGTTTAAACTTAGCTGACAAATACGCTGGCTAATAAATTTAAGGAATATTTTTATTCCATAACTAAAACTATTAATTTTTATCGATAGTTTATTTTCAAATTAAAATGTAAGGAAAATAATAATGATTAAACGTACTGTATTTGAATCAGAGCAAGACATGTTTCGTGATAGCTTCCGTAAATTCTTACAAGAAGAAGCGGTGCCTTTTCACGAGCAATGGGAAAAAGACGGCCAAGTTTCTCGCGAACTTTGGCGTAAAGCCGGTGAGCACGGTTTCTTATGCCCAACAGTTCCAGAAAACTACGGCGGTGTTGGAGCTGACTTCCGCTATAACGCCGTTGTTGACGAAGAAGTCGGCAACTTCGGTTTAAGCGGTGTTGGTTTCAGTTTGCACTCGGATATTTCGGTTCCTTATATCATGGCTTATGGCAATGAAGAACAGAAACAACGCTACTTACCCGGCTGTGTAAGCGGCGAAATTATCACCGCCATTGCAATGACTGAACCCGGTACAGGCTCAGATTTACAAGGGGTAAAGACGAACGCTATTCTTAGCGAAGATGGCAGCCACTATGTATTGAACGGTTCAAAAACGTTTATTACTAACGGTCAAATGGCTGACTTAGTGATTGTGGTTGCTAAAACCGATCCTGAAGCGGGCGCCAAAGGAACCAGTTTATTATTGGTGGAAACTAATAGTGAAGGGTTTGTTAAAGGTCAGAACTTAAACAAAATTGGTATGAAGGCTCAAGATACGTCTGAGCTATTCTTCTCTGATGTAAAAGTGCCAAAAGAAAATCTATTAGGCTTAGAAGGCATGGGTTTCATCTATTTGATGAATGAACTAGGTCAAGAGCGTTTGTCGGTTTCTTTATCGGCCATCGCAGGTGCTGAATCCATCCTTGCGCAAACGGTAACTTACGTTAAAGACCGTAAAGCCTTTGGTCGCTCAATTTCTTCATTCCAAAATACTCAGTTTAAATTAGCTGAAATGTCTGCAACACTCACCATGGCTCGCGTATTTGTTGATAAGTGTTTAGAGCTGCATTTAAAGAGAAAGTTAGACTCGGTGACAGCAGCTAAGTTAAAGTTACTGACTACTGACATTCAGTGTGACGTTGTGGATGAATGCCTACAGCTGCACGGTGGTTATGGTTACATGTGGGAATACCCAGTTGCTCGTGCTTATGCGGATTGCCGTGTACAGAAAATTTATGCGGGCACTAACGAAATCATGAAGCTGATTATTGGTCGCTCTATGATCTAGCACTACTGTAATTAACCCCTAAAAGGTTTATGTACTTCCTAGGATGCTATTGAGTAATTTACTGAATAGCATTCTTTTTTATGTTTATTTATATATTTTTTATTTCTAAAAATATTATTGCTTCATTACGTATAACCACATCAATCCTATTTATAATAACGACTCATTAAGGATACCGATACTATGCCTTTGCCTTTATCCGGTTTAAAAATTCTAGATTTCACTACCCTTCTACCGGGGCCTTACGCGACTCAAATCTTAGCGGATATGGGTGCTGAAGTGCTGCGAGTTGAGTCACCGACTCGTCCAGATTTAGTTAAGTTTATGCCACCTTTTGTCGGCACTGGCAAAGATCGCGTTTCTGCAGCGCACGCTACTTTAAATCGTAACAAGAAAAGCATTGCCTTAGATTTAAAAAAAGAAGGCGCTACCGAGATTGTTCATAAGCTGGTTGCAGAATACGACATTGTTCTTGAACAATTTAGACCCGGAGTTATGCAGCGTTTAGGATTGGATTTTGCTAGCTTACAAAAAATTCAGCCCAAGTTAATTTATTGTTCAATTACCGGCTATGGTCAAACGGGTCCGCTAAAAGATCGCGCAGGCCACGACATTAACTACTTAGCCTTATCAGGGCTAGCGAGTTTTTCTGGTAGAACTGATACTGGCCCCGTACTTTCTGCTACACAAATCGCCGATGTTGCTGGCGGTTCACACAATGCGGTGATGGCTATTTTGGCGGCAGTGATTCAGCGCTCCACCACAGGAGCTGGTCAGCACTTGGACATCAGCATGAGTGATGCAGCCATGGCACTCACAACCATGTTTGGCTCCAATGCCATTGCCAGCGGTGAAGACCCTAGCTGTGGAAAAGAAATGCTCAATGGCGGCTTATTCTACGACTATTACCAAACATCGGATGATCGTCATATTTCAATTGGTAGCTTAGAGCCTAATTTTGCGGTGGCATTGCTGGCCGTATTAGATCTTGGCGACTGGAAAAATAAAGTAGCCGACCAAAACTTTGAAGTTCAGCAAGCATTAAAATCTGCGATTAGCGAAAAAGTTAAGACTCAGCCTTTAGCCCATTGGCAGACAGAGTTTGCCAAAGTCGATGCCTGTGTTGAACCGGTATTAAGCATGAACGAGGCGTTTGAGCACCCTCATTTTGTTGAGCGCGGCATGGTAACCGAAGCGTTTGGTGAAGCAGGAACGGTGATTAAACAGATTAATACCTCTTTGCCATTTAAAACCCAAGCTCCGCATAAAGCAGCGGGTAAGTTAGGGGCTAATTCTGTCGAAGTATTGCAGCAATTGGGTTATAGCGATGTCGACATCGAACAGTTAAAAAAAGATCGCTGCATTTAATGTACTAATAATGCACTAATAAATCTCGCTTCCCCTCTCAATTTCATTGGTTTAAGCTGACCTTATTTTATTAAGGCGCTTAACCATGGAATTTAGCTTCGAACTTCTCGCTTTGCTCTCTTTGGTTGCAATGGCCGCTGGATTCATTGACGCCATTGCCGGCGGTGGTGGCCTGCTCACTATTCCCGCACTTCTTTTTACCGGTATGTCGCCAGTACAAGCTATCGCCACGAATAAACTTCAAGCTTGCTTTGGCAGTTTTACCGCTACCCGTTTTTTTATTAAACAAAAATTAGTCGAACCTAAACAACAACTGGGTGGAATATTGGCAGCTTCTATTGGAGCAATTTTTGGGGCTCTGGCCATTCAGGCGTTTGATTCGAATATTTTAATTTCAATATTACCTTTTGCCTTAATCATTATTGCCGTCTATTTGCTATTCGCCAAAAATTTTGGCCAAGCCGCTGCTAAAAGCAAGCTAAAGAAAAGTACTTTTAATTCAACGTTTATTACCAGTGTCGGATTTTACGATGGTTTTTTTGGCCCAGGAACCGGAACATTTTTTACCTTAAGCTATTGTAAAATGCAGGCCATGAGTCTTATTCAGGCAACCGCTCACGCAAAGCTAATGAATTTTACGACCAATATTATTTCACTTACCGTATTTATTTTATCAGACCAAATTTTATGGGTAGTCGGCTTCGCCATGGCTGCGGGACAAATTATTGGGGCTCAAGTGGGTGCCGCCACAGCGATTAAACAAGGCACTCACTTTATTCGTTATATGACCGTTGCTGTGTGTATTGGTATGAGCATTAGCTTATTGCTGAAGTAAATACAGAGCGGATCCTTGCTCTGTCTTAAACGTGCTCTGTCTTAAACGTGCTCTGTCTTAAACGTGCTCTGTCTTAAACGTGCTTTAGTTAATAGCTAGTGGTTACTGCTTACCATCGCGCTTATGAACACACGTTCCCGCGACATACGTTGCTTCAACAGCACGGTCATCGCCTAAAATAATCATCGCAAATAATTTTTCGGCTAACGTTTTACACTTACTTTGTTTCAACGACATTATCGCCGTACTATTAAAATCAAGTACTACAAAGTCTGCTTCATTTCCGGTTTTAAAGGATCCAATTTTATCGTCTAGCTGCAATGTCTTGGCATTCCCTAACGTAGCCAAGTATAAGCTTTTTAAGGGAGACAGCTTATTCCCTTTCATTTGAGTGACCTTATACGCTTCGCTCAATGTTTGTAACATCGAGAAACTCGTCCCCCCACCCACATCCGTCGCTATGCTGTAAGCCACTTGATGCTGTTCTAGCTCTTGAATATCTAATAGTCCACTGCCTAAAAACAGGTTCGACGTTGGGCAAAAAGAAACACTAGAACCCGTTTCGTGCAATCGCTGATGTTCACGCTTATTTAAATGAATACCATGGGCAAACACACTGCGCTTACCCAAGAGATTATATTGATCATATACATCTAAATAGTCTTTCGCTTGCGGAAACAGCTCGGCAACAAAAGCCATCTCATCTTTATTTTCTGAGATATGAGTTTGCATATAAACGTCAGGGTATTCTTGTAAAAGCTGCTCTGCTTTCTGCAGCTGCTCATGCGTCGAGGTAATTGCAAAGCGAGGAGTCACAGCATAAAGCTGGCGCCCTTTATTGTGCCAAGTATCGATCAGCGATTTGCTATCGTCATAACTAGCGTCTGGGGTATCACACAAAAAGTCTGGAGCATTTCGATCCATCATGACTTTACCGCAAATCATTCTAGTATTGCGTTGCTCAGAAGCTTCAAAAAAGGCTTCAACAGATTGCTTGTGTACGGTTCCGAAAACTAAAGCCGTTGTTGTACCGCACTTTAATAATTCATCGAGAAAGAAGTTCGCAATATTACTCGCATACGCCTTGTCCTCGAATTGACCTTCGGCTGGAAACGTATAGTTATTGAGCCAGTCCATTAACTGCTCACCATAAGAAGCAATCACTTCGACTTGAGGATAGTGAATGTGTGTATCGATCATGCCTGGGATAATCAGGTGATCTTTATATTCGACGATCTCAACATCAGATGGCAAGGTCGCTAAAACATCATGGGCTTCGCCAACGTGCTGAACCTTCCCGTCTTCTATCACCAGCGCTCCGTCTTGATAAAACTGATAAGCACTGTTATCTAGAACAGCCTCCCCATCGACGATGGGATAAGGGTCTGATTGGAAGTTAAGTATTGAGGCTCGATAAACAGTCGTGCTCTGTGTGTTCATAATAAATTCCACTAAGGGTCTTACCAAAGAAAATGAGTTAAAAAAATCTAAGCTAAGGTTTCTATTAAGTTGCTATAAGCGCGTTTTAAATAAGCGCTTTAAATAGAGGTTAATTGTAGTCTTAAAATACGGTTTCGAATGTTTTAAGAAGATCAGCGGAGGTCAGTTTGTTATTATTGCTCAAAAATCACACCTGCTTTAGTTACTCACCAAGAATGCCAAATAAGCTGACTAATTGGTTAGTATTTTAGCATTGCGCTGCTTTATATTCATTCTGAGCCAGGCTAACTTTGCCGTTAAACCCTGCAATTTAGCAGCTATTAAATGAATTATTCGCCTAATGCCGCGCTATTATTTAAAAGATAGACATTTAAAGCAAATATAAGCTGACCTTATGAACAATTTTTTGTGATTCCGCTAGTTTTATCGCATTATACTCCGACTTTTAGCAAAGAAATTGCTCAACAAAGCTGGCTAATTGGTCAGGAATCTTAATATGAATCAGATTGAACTGAACAATATAACCAAGCGCTACCCTGGCTGCGTCGCCAACCAATCGGTCGATTTAAAAGTGGCCGTGGGTGAAATTCATGCTTTACTCGGCGAAAATGGCGCGGGTAAAAGTACCTTAATGAAGATCATTTATGGTGTCGTAAAACCTGATGAAGGGGCGATGCGCTGGCAAGGACAAACAGTGTCCGTTAAAGGACCTGCACACGCCCGTGATCTTGGTATTGGCATGGTCTTCCAGCATTTCTCATTATTTGAAACGCTAACCGTTGCTGAAAATATCGCGTTGAGCTTACCAAAAGCTGAATCTGCTTCAATGGACTTGCTTAAGCAACGTATCATCGACGTTTCCGAACACTATGGTATGAAACTTGATCCTAATCGTTACGTGCATACACTTTCGATTGGCGAGCAGCAGCGTGTTGAAATCGTGCGCTGCCTTTTACAAGACGTAAAGCTATTGATTCTTGATGAGCCGACGTCTGTGTTAACGCCTCAAGAAGTTGAAACCTTATTTAAAACCCTTCATTTATTATCCGATGAAGGCTGCAGCATCTTATTTATCTCTCATAAACTGGATGAAGTGCGAGCTTTATGTGACCACGCGACGATTTTAAAGTCTGGTCAGGTTAGCGGCCACTGTGTTCCAAGTGAAACGACTACCGAAGAATTAGCCCGTTTAATGGTGGGTGACGATACTCCACTCACTGAAGATTATAAAAAAGCTGAAGGTGACGAGGCGTTTTTATCCATTGTCGATTTAAGCCATCAGTCTGATGATCCTTTTGCCTGCACGTTGAAGAATGTATCTTTTGAAGTAAAAGCGGGAGAAATCTTAGGCATTGCAGGGGTGGCAGGTAACGGACAAGAAGAACTACTGAATTTAATTAGCGGTGAAGATACCAGTGCGAAAGAAACGGTATTTTTTGCTAAAAAAGCGGTGGGTAATCTAACCCCAGAAAAACGCCGCATCTTAGGTTTAGGGTTTGTTCCAGAAGAGCGTTTAGGCCGTGGGGCTGTGCCTGACATGTCATTGCAAGATAACGGTCTATTAACCGGCTATCAGGGTGAACTAACCAAGAATGGCATTATTAATACAGGTAAAGTAAAAGCGTTTGCTCAAAATATTTTAGAACGATTTAATGTTAAAGCAGCCGGTATTCATGCTCAAGCAAAGTCGTTATCCGGCGGTAATCTTCAAAAATATATTATTGGCCGTGAGATTTTACAAGACCCTAAGCTATTAGTGTGCTCGCACCCAACTTGGGGGGTTGATATTGGCGCTGCCATTTTAATTCGACATGAGTTAATTAAGCTACGCGATGAAGGCTGCGCTGTTTTAGTGGTATCAGAAGACATTGATGAATTGTATTCCATTAGTGATCGTATCTGTGCAATTTGCGATGGTGAGCTTTCTCCCGTTGCTCCGACTCATGATGTTTCTATTAACCAGTTAGGTATGTGGATGGCCGGTGATTTTCATGCTCTGAATAATGAAAATGAAGGTGCTGTTAAATAATGTTGAATATTACTTTAGAAAAGAGACCGTCTGACTCGAAGCTCATGTCGTATTTATCACCGATTTTTGCGGTGATTTTAACACTCATAAGTGGCGGTTTATTATTCACGGCCTTAGGCCAAGATCCCTTTCATGCTCTGTATACTTTTTTCATATCTCCACTCACCGATATTTATGGTTGGACCGAGTTAGGGGTAAAAGTAGCACCTCTCACGTTATGCGCAATCGGCTTGATGCTGTGTTTTAAAGCACGGGTTTGGAATATTGGAGCAGAAGGCCAATTTATATTAGGCGGCTTAGGGGGCGGCTATATTGCTTTAGAGTTGATGGATGCAGAAGGCTTTTGGGTTCTGCCACTGGTTTTGTTTTTTGGGGCTTTGTCCGGACTATTGTGGGGCGCTTTAACGGCTCTTCTTAAAACACGCTTTGGTGCGAATGAAATTTTAACCACCATCATGCTCAACTATATTGCACTTAATTGGTTACTATATGGTGTGCATGGGCCGTTAAAAGACCCCGATGGTTTCAATTTTCCTGAGTCTGCTCTCTTTTCCGACTTCGCAACTTTGCCGGTTTTATCCGATGATTATCGTTTAAATATTAGTATTTTCTTTGCCCTCTTTGCAGTCGCGGTGATTTGGGCCTTGATGTCTAAAACGCTACTAGGCTTTCAGATTTCTGTTTTAGGTGAAGATAAAGCTGCTGCTCGTTTTGCGGGTTTTAAAGAAGAACGTTTAATTTGGTTTGTATTATTAGCCTGTGGCGCACTTGCAGGTTTAGCGGGCGTCAGTGAAGTGACGGGGTCGATTGGTCAGCTCAATCCGTATATCTCACCGGGCTATGGTTATGCCGCGATTATTGTTGTGTTTTTAGGCCGTATGCACCCAATAGGTATCGTCTTTGCCAGTATGTTATTAGCACTGACTTATATGGGAGGTGAAATGGCTCAGATGGATTTAGCACTGCCAAAATCATTAACCGGCTTATTCCAAGGCATGCTGCTATTTTATTTGCTGGCGTGTGACTTATTAATTAGTTATCGCATTGTGCGTAAGCCTACTGCCCGCAGTACCGGCAGCTCTTCTAACTCTGCACAAGCATAAGAGGCTAATATTATGGATTTCGAATTATTCACCAATATCTTATTCGCAACATTACGTACCGGCACCCCTCTTATTTTGATCGCACTCGGCGAAATGGTGTGTGAAAAATCGGGTGTATTAAACCTTGGCCAAGAAGGCATGGTTCTAATGGGCGCAGCCTTGGGCTTTATTGCGGCAGTGGTTACTGGCCATGCCGGTCTCGGTATTATTGCTGCGATTCTCGCAGGTATGATGATGTCGGTCTTATTTGCCTTTCTCGCCGTGACTTTAGTTTCTAACCAGGTCGCCACCGGATTGGCGTTAACCATTTTTGGTACTGGGCTCAGCGGCTTTTTAGGCGCGGGCTATGTCGGTATGGCAATCGATGGCATCGCTCCTTTCCCTATTCCTTTATTAAGTGATATTCCTTTTATCGGTAAGGTTTTATTTTCTCATGATCCTTTGGTGTACTTATCTTGGGTTATGTTTGCATTAATTTTCTGGTGCTTCCGCAGTACCCGTTTAGGTTTAACGATTCGTGCTGTGGGTGAAAACCCTGAAGCCGCTAACGCAATTGGTATTCCGGTAATGAAGGTTCGTTATGGCGCTATTCTATTTGGTGGTGCAATGGCGGGTTTGGCGGGCGCTTATCTTTCACTGGTATATACCCCTATGTGGAGTGAAGGCATGTCGGCTGGTCGCGGATGGATTGCTTTGGCTTTAGTGGTATTTGCTAGCTGGAAAGCGGAACGTATTTTATTGGGGGCTTATTTATTTGGCGCAGCGAGCATCATGCATTTGGTCCTTCAAGGGCTTGGTTTTGAAGCATCTCCAAACCTATTGGCTATGTTGCCTTATGGCGCAACCATCATTGTTTTGGTCATTATTGCCAGTGATGCAGCGAAAGCAAAATTAAGCACACCACTTGCGCTGGGTAAGCCGTATCGCCCACAAGTATAAAATTATTTAACACTTTATCGGTTAGCCTGCGCGTAGAGTATGGCTAGCCTTTTGGCTATTAACCTGATTTAAATTACACTAAAAGGAAACATATCTATGCGTTTAAACAAATTAACCCAGCTAGCTATGACTGCAGCTTTGGCACTTGGGGCAAATATTGTCTCTGCTGACGAGCCATTAAAAGTAGGCTTCGTTTATGTTGGGCCAACCGGTGATGCAGGCTGGTCCTATGGTCACGATCAGGGCCGTAAATATATCGTCGAAAAATTCGGCGATAAAATCGAAACAAATTATGTTGAAAGCGTTGCCGAAGGTGCTGACTCAGAGCGCGTTATTCGCCAGCTAGCGGCTAAAGGCCACGACCTTATTTTTACAACGTCTTTTGGTTATATGAACCCAACGTTGAAAGTTGCTAAGAGATTCAAAAAAGTTAAATTTGAACATGCGACAGGGTATAAGCGCGGCAAGAATACAGGTACTTATTTCGCACGTGCTTATCAAGGCCGTTATCTTACCGGTTTGATTGCAGGCAAGATGACCAAAACTAACGTCATTGGCTATGTTGCTTCTTTCCCAATTCCTGAAGTTATCCGTGGCATTAACGCATTCACTAAAGGTGCTGTTGAAGCAAACCCAGATGTGACAGTTAAGGTTGTATGGGCGTCTACTTGGTATGACCCAGCTAAAGAACGCGAAGCGGCAGAGACATTAATGCTACAAGGCGCTGATATTTTAACTCAGCACACTGATTCCGCAGCGGTCATTCAAGCGGCAGAATCAAAAGGTAACTTCGCTATTGGTTATCACTCTGACATGAGTGCTTATGGCGCTAAAGCGCACCTTACTTCTACGGTTCATAACTGGGGTCCGTTATACGCAGAAAAAGTACAAGCCGTTTTGGATGGCACTTGGAAATCTGAAGACCTATGGCCAGGTATCGCTGAAGGCGTAACCGATCTTGCTCCATTAAATGATGCTATTCCTGCTGACGTTAAAGCACTGGTTGCTAAGAAAAAACAAGCCATTAAAGACGGTACTATCCGTGTGTTTGATGGCCCAATCTTCGACCAATCAGGTAAAGAAGTTGTACCTGCAGGTTCGTCTCTAGATGACGGCGCGCTCAAAAGCTTTAACTGGTATGTAAAAGGTGTTGAAGGCCAACTACCTAAGAGCTAGTTGCTTTAGCCGTTTAGGCTTAAATTATCGTTACTGTTTTTAGCTGGCAGTAACGATAACAATCTATTTTCTAAGAAATTATTCCTATAAAAAGTTCTATTTTTTACAATAGTTTGATTCCCACCACTTTCTCACTCTATCTTTTTCTCGTTATTGATCACATTCTGTTACAATGAACATCTGTATTATTCATCGGATGATGTCACCTTATACTGTTATCAACGAGGCTTTTGGTGAGCATAACTAAAAAGTACAAGCCGGGTAAAATCCGCGAACAGAACAGTCAAAAAATTCTTCAAGCAGCTGAAGTTGAATTTGTTAAGCATGGATACAAGGGTACGAGTATGCAGTCTATTTCAGACGCGGCAGGACTCCCCAAAGCAAATCTTCACTATTACTTTACCAATAAGGCAAAGCTCTATAATGCCGTTTTGGAAGATATTGTTCAGCGCTGGAACGAAGTGCTGACGGATATTACTGAAGATGACGATCCAACAGAAACCTTAGAGTTTTATATTAGAACTAAGGTTGAACTGGCGATTAGCTACCCAAATGCCTCAAAAATTTTTGCGACTGAAATCATTCAGGGCGCGCCAAATCTTAAGGAGTACCTTCGTACCGACTTAAGAACTTGGTTAAGAGCTAAAACTAAAATCATCGAAACTTGGATTGAACAAGGAAAGATGAGCAAGGTAGATCCTGAGCACTTATTTTTTATGATTTGGTCGACGACTCAACATTATGCTGATTTCGAAAGCCAAATTTTAACCATTACCAATAAGCTTGAGTATGAAGCCGATGATATTGAGCGCATCAGTCGCTTCTTATGCCATATGATTTTAACCGGTTGTGGTTTAACGCCAACACAGAAAATCCAGTAATTCTCTTTCTAAAAGCTATAAAACTGCACTGCGCTTAACGCAGTGTGGCTTTATAGCTCTGCTCTACCGTTAATCTCTTAAAATTTTTTCTAATCATTCTCAGATCAAAGTCTATTATTCAGATTCCTGCTCAGACTTAACATAGCTCGATCAGTATCAGATTAATCTACAGTGCCTTTGATGCGCTAAAAATTCTAAGATGCAAATACTTGACCATTCTGTTATCATTTCGCGCTTATTATTTTATGATTAACTGCGGTGACGATCTTATGAGTGATTTTCTTATAAGCGATGTTTACTTCACACCAGCATGTCACCGATAGGATTATTGCCATGAGCAAGTATGAACAAGACTTTTTTGTTTCCTGGGAAGAGCTACATAAAGCAGGCCGAATACTGGCCAAGACACTTCACACCTTGCAAGAATGGAAAGGTATTTTGGCGGTAACTCGCGGAGGCATGGTACCTGCTGCAATTATTGCTCGTGAGTTGAACATCCGCCTTATCGATACCATTTGTATTTCTAGCTACGACGGTCAAACACGTGGTGGTTTATCAGTGACAAAGTCACCTGAACTACCTGATGGCGGCAAGGGTTGGCTAATTATTGATGATCTAGTTGATACCGGTAAAACAGCCGCTGAAGTACGGGCTCTCTTCCCTAACGCACATTGCGCTACCTTGTATGCGAAGCCTGCAGGCATTGAATATATTGATAGCTATGTAGAAGAAGTAACACAGAATACTTGGATTCGATTCCCGTGGGATATGAAGCTGAGCTATGCAGATCCTATTGTTAAAGGCGGCTAGCTGTTAAAGGCGGCTGGCCTCAAAGGTAGCGAGTAAAGCCAATCTATAATAAAACCTAATTTGTTGCACCCTAGGGGCTTTTCTAAACCATTAGCCTGGCAACCGATAGAGCAATGCAGGATGTATTGCTCTATCGAACTTTCAGTATTACTCGTTGTATTTCTACAATGCGATTACTTAGTTTTTACTTCTCCAGCCATTTCTTCATTCAACTCTCGAAATACGAAAATTCGAGCAACCATGAAGTTGAAGCCCATCCCCATTAATACACCGATAATGAAGGCCATGAATGGTTTCTCAATGAAGAAAGGTACATATTCTGTTAATAGGGTATAGCTACCGAAGTTAATCGCAAAACCACCTAACGATGTCATAACAAAAGACAGCCACTGTGTGAGTTTCTTCGATTTATCTCTATCGGTAAAAGTAACAGTTCGATTCCAGAACCAGTTCCATGTCACCGCAGGCCAGAATGAGATTGCCCGTGCGACAGTGTGGTTAAGACCCAAGAATAACTGTAAGCCAAAGTAGATAAGACTATCGACTATAAAGCCTGTACCACCCACTAATCCAAACTGTAAAAACTCAGATGCTGTCGGAAACTTAAACTTATACAAACGACGAAGGTGCTTCAGGTATAAAAGCTGTTCTTTAAAATCGAGCTTACTTTCACCAAATTCGCGGTCCTTAAAATGAATCGGCTGCTCTGCAGGAGAATCGAACTCTCCTTTCACCATAATCTCTAGACCGATCTTATAACCTGTTGGCGCTAAATCTTTTGTGCTTTCTAAACGCTCACGTTCAAATGAGAAGAAACCCGACATCGGGTCTTTAACATGACACAAAGGTAGGGCTAGCCAAGTAGCAACTTTTGAGTTTAGAAGTCTAAAGAAACCCCAATCCTCATCAAAAGAACCACCTTCCACATAGCGAGAGCCAACCACAAAATCAGCTTCGTTGGTTTTAAGCTTTTCAACCATATGAGGAATAGCAGTGGCAGGGTGTGATAGGTCACAGTCCATTACCACGATGTATTTACCGACGGCTTCATCAATACCACGAATAACAGCAGTCGATAGCCCACGCTCTTCTGTGCGCACAATGATTCGAGCTGGAATGTCATGAGCTAACTTTGCTACGGCATCAAAAGAACCGTCTTGAGAGTCATCATCCACATAGATAATTTCAAAGGTCTCCCCTGCTAACGCTGCATTTATTTCTTCAGCGATTAAAGGGATATTCTCTACTTCTTGATAAGTAGGAATAACGATAGAGATATTTACATCCGACATATTTATAAACCACTTTTACTAGCGCTATGATTAACAGCGTTTTATTGACTAATAACTGCTTCTTTATCACTTGCACCAATATAATGGTCACATCGATAAAGCTTAAAATAATTGACGTAGGAATCTTCAATCTTCACTACGAGTTCATCTTCAAATTCGCAGTTCTTAAACTGCTGCAACAATTTCTCTTTAAAGCCTTTACGATCAGCATGGAGTAATAATATTCCAGAATCACCGACCTCGGCCGATCCGAACCAAAGATCAAATTGATCAAAGCGTGAGTCCAGTACTTTAACAGGCATTGGACGTGCATACCATGCAACTCGGGAGGCATGAGACCAGTTAGGTATAAATACCATATCACCCGGCTTTGCGACTGAGGCAATACGAGTTGAAACATCCTTCCAGCCCATTAAGTCAGCAAGCGGATGTCTATAATCATCAAATGCTATCTTAGGGTAAGTACTTAAAACCTGTACCACCACTGATAGTAGAATGCTGATGGTCGCCAAACCGATGAAAATTCGTTTTTGTAACTTGCTTGCCAATGACCCAACAATGACCTTGGCAATAAGAGGCAACATAAAGATAACCCCAAGCTCAGTCCAATGCGGCAACGAACGACCTTTAGCCGACAATATAGAAAACAGAACAAGAATCGGCAGTGCGAATATCAACCACATCCTAGCTTCTTGATTAGCACGTAGTTTCCAAATAGCCACTAAGCCTGCTACGTAAATCAACGGGCCAAACGCCGCAAACTGTGTCACCTGCATCCGTAATGCATCCGCTAGGCTGTATTCAGTTTTTCCCGCACTATGATTAAGCTGATAAATGAACGAGATCCATTCATTCTGCATATTCCAATACAGCACAGGCAGAATACAGATAGCCGCAATAATACCTGCGATATACAAGCCGAGCTGCGAAAGTAATCGGCCCTTAAACTGAAGATAAAGAACAATAAAAGTGGAGAAAGCCAGAGTGACACCAGTATATTTACTTAATCCCGCCGCGCCGAGAATCAATCCAAGTAATACCCAATCAAGAAGCTGCTCACCTTGATTTGTCTGTATCTTCTTTAGAATCCATATATTCAGTAACCCTGTAAGAATTAACGGCGTCTCTGGAATCATTCCGAAAGGAAGAATTTGTAAAATAGGCGCTGAAATAAATAACAAGATAGTGACAAAAGCTGCTTTCTCACCAAAATCACTTTTTGCTAACTTAAAAAGTATTAATAATGAAAGGGTACTTAATAAAATGGGGATGATTCTTAATGCGAATTCCGTCTCAGAAAAGAATAATGCAATCGACTGCATCCAACCAACCATAGGAGGGTGATCGAAGTAAGACCAATCAGTAAAGCTACCATATAAGGCGTAATGCGCTTCATCAGCAGAGAAAGGTAGCGACCAAGCATGAAGCAATGCTAATACACTATAAAGACCTAATAAACCAAAGGTGATGTTTCTTAGCGACATGATAATTACGCTGCTTAGTTAATATTTTTATGGAGCGCCATTGTAGTCTAATGCACCTTCACTCGTCATGTTAATGGGTAAAGATTTGTTGGTAGGAGTAGTTTATTACTGGCTTTTTTTTGGAATAAACCCTTAGTGTCTGGGCACAGCATCAGTTCGTTCATCTAAAGCCCTTCTGCAGCAGGGAGCTGCAGAGAGCCCCCATGGATGAATGTACTGGTGCTGGGCTTTGTTGGGTGTTTGGGTAGTTTTTTTAGTCTGTGATAAAAAGATAAGAGATGGGATATGAGTAGATTCAGACGATGGCCCGGCCCTTCGCAGGCTCAGGTCGTCAAAAACCACTTGAAGCTGCGCTTCAAAAGCTGTGGTGTTTGACCCTACTATCACATGGGAGAAGCCCGCTTCGCTGCCCGGTATTAGTGAGAGAGACTCATCGTCATTATTCTAAAAATCCTAACAGGTCTGCCGTCACATTTTCTCCAGACGAAAAAAAACCCTAACAGGCAGACCTGTTAGGGTTTTTAGAATAAGAGCTTGACGATGACCTACTCTCACATGGGGAAACCCCACACTACCATCGGCGCTACTGCGTTTCACTTCTGAGTTCGGGATGGGTTCAGGTGGTTCCACAGCGCTATTGTCGTCAAGCAAACCTTGATGCTTTGTGTTTGTCTTATTGTCTACGACCAACTTGTTAGGGTTAGGAGACTGCAGCACTCAGCAAATAGGGTCGGACACATGATTGATTTTATCTTAGTTCTAATTCTCTGCTTTGGGCTTTCGCCTTTGGCTTTATTAAATGTTGTTGCATATCAGTTTGTCTGATCGTACAACACCAACCGCTGTCTTTCGACGCGCAGTTTTGGTGTTATATGGTCAAGCCTCACGGGCAATTAGTACAAGTTAGCTCAACGCCTCACAACGCTTACACACCTTGCCTATCAACCAGGTAGTCTTCCTGGGCCCTTTAGGAGACTCGAAGTCTCAGAGATATCTCATCTTGAAGGGGGCTTCCCGCTTAGATGCTTTCAGCGGTTATCCTGTCCGAACGTAGCTACCCGGCAATGCCACGGGCGTGACAACCGGAACACCAGAGGTTCGTCCACTCCGGTCCTCTCGTACTAGGA
>CAJXUD010000003.1 GCA_913061415.1 uncultured Oleispira sp.
ATTACATTACAGGTATTTTTACTGGCCAAGAGCTTCAAAACAAACCGCATAAATTCCACGAAATCCAAGGCATTGCCATCACGGCCAAGCAGTATGATAAATTATACAATCGCTGTCATGGCGAGTGGAAAACCGTAAAGTGTTTTATGGACGAAAGCTTTCCAAATTTAACAGTCGAGCAGTTAGAGTATATTAAATCAAGAAAACACCCTGATGACGATGATCGATTAGCGGGTAAATTTCCTAAGCCAAAGCCATATATTAATCCATATAACTAACCGAATTGAAATTACCGCTGTATCAATGCGAATATTAAATTCGTTCTACGCCATGAATAATGATTTTAAAATTACTGCTCGCTTTTATAACAACTCCATATTTTGCTAGACCTACAAAGGATCAATAAACATGTCGATTACAAGCGCACTCTTTTATGGGTTTTCTACCATCATTATTCTGTTTGTTTTAACGCTGCTTATTGGCCATTTTTGGGTCTTTATTATATTAGTCATCACCGCATTCATTAGCATTGCAATGAGTTCTTTTAATAAAGATAAAAAACCCAGTAGCGATAACAAATCTAGCGAAACCTCTCAGTAAATCAGCAACAATTAGTTACAAAATAATAACGCCTCAAATGGCCTCAATTCTATTTTCTGCGCTATTATGCGCTCCCTCGGTAATTACTCTAAGCTTAAGTATTAATCTACACACCTTTTATCAAGTATTTATTTAGTATTAAGGAAGATGTTATGAAATTTAGGTTACTGCATGTTTCAAGGGCGTGTGTTTTAAGAGCATGTATTTTAGGTGCTTGTGGTTTAGTACCTATTTCAAGCTTGGCATTGGAGCTGAGTTTTGACGAAGCTCAGCAGCGCTTATTTAACGTCTCCGATGCGATTGCCGGCTCACAAAGCCAGCTTGAAAGCCTCCAACACTTGGCTGAAGCCAGTGATAGCTTGTCTTACCCCGAAGTAACACTGGATGTTAAGCAAATGCGTTTTGCTAAGCATTTAGATCTAGAAGCCGTTGAACCACTAGCCAAAGTAAATAACCTTTATATCCCATCAGAAATGGACGTAGTGGAGTGGCGAACGCGCCCGATTATTACCGCAACCTTACCGATTTGGACCGGCGGTAAAATCAGTGCCGGCAAAGCCGCAGCACGAGCTGGGGTGAATGAAGCGCGAGCCCAATTAGCGGGCGCTCAGCAAAAAGAACTGGGCCAGTTAATTGAAGCGTATTTTGGCCAGCATATGGCCGCTCGGGTTTTATTAATTCGCACCGATGTTCGTGCAGGTTTGCAGCAGCACTATCAAAGAGCCAGTCGTTTAGAAGCGGAAGGTTTTGCTACCCAGGCGCAAAAACTTCAGGCGAAAGTTGCCTTAGATGAAGCCGAACGTGAATTGCGTAAAGCGCAGAATGATTTGCAAGGTGCCCAAACTGCTCTATCCGGTTTATTGCATACACAGGAAGTCGTTAAGCCCTCCTCCCCTTTATTTGTTTGGCAGCGTTCTTTGCCTGCGGTTGAACAGTTTATTGATTCAGCCCTCGTTCAGCATCCTGGCTTATTACAAATCCAGGCGATTAAAACTCAAGCCGAACAAAAACTAGCCGTCGAAAAAGCCGGCTGGTTACCGACCGTATATGCCTTTGGCCAATATGACTTAAAACCCGAAGATGCATTTGTCAGTGATTCAAACTGGGCCTTTGGTGTGGGGTTAAGCTACACATTATTATCCAACCAAAACCGCAGTCGCCAAGTCCGTGCCGCTCATAGCCAAATCAATCAAGCGTCTTATAGCCTTCAAGATAATCAAGTGAAATTAACCATCGCGGTTAAACGTTCTTGGTTAGCCGCCGACAGTGCCCGTCAACAATTTACCCTATTAGAAAGCGCACTCGAAAGCGCTGAAGAAAACCGACGCTTGCAGGAACTTTCGTTTCAAGCAGGCCAAGCGACTTCTTTGGATGTGATTGATGCCAGCCTAAAAGTCGGCAAGGTTCGTATTGAACGTGCACAAGCGGCTTGGCAATTTGACCTAGCGTTAATGCAGCTATTAGATGTAAGCGGACAAAGCGATCAGTTTAATCATTACCTTAAGCTTGCCGACAAGGTACTGGCCAACAAATCCCTTGAAAACCAGCCCCTTGGAAAAACATCGATTAGTAAAGAGGCGCTTTAACATGACAAACTCTACTCAAGACAATTCAACTAACAAGCCCATGGATGCCACCTTGAATACTGCGATAGATAACGCTTTACCGATGAAAGAACGAAAAAAGATCAGAGGGATTATCGCACTGGTGATAGCGATTTGCGGTCTGGGTTTATATTTAGCATTAAAACCAAGCGCTACCTTAATCCAAGGCATGGCCGATGCAGATTCATTAAAAGTATCAGCTAAAATCAGCGCTCGAATTGTTGAACTGTATACCCGCGAAGGTCAGCGTGTAGAAGCGGGACAATCGCTTTTCCGCCTCGACAGCCCAGAAGTAGAAGCCAAATACAATCAAGCCATAGCCGCATTAGATGCCGCTAAATCCCAAGCGGAGAAAGCAGAATACGGCGCTCGCACCGAGCAAGTTCGAGCCGCTGAAGCGAATTGGCAGCGTGCTAAATCAGCCTCTGACATCGCCCGCGATACTGCCAATCGCTTGGATGGTTTATATAAAGAAGGGGTGGTTTCAAGACAGCAACGCGACGAAGCTATGGCACAAGCAAAATCATCTGAAGCACTCACACATGCCGCAAAAGCACAGTTCGACGAAGCACAAAGCGGTGCTCGCCAGCAAGATAAAGACACCGCCCAAGCACAAGTTCGCCAAGCACAAGCCGTCGTAGAAGAGGTAACAGCCGCTCGCATTGAAGTATTGGGGTTAGCGCCTAGCAATGGTGAAGTTAGTAAACGCTTGGCTGATATCGGCGAACTAGTACCAGCAGGATATCCGGTTTTTACCTTAGTCGATGTCGATAATATGTGGGTATCTTTCACCTTACGTGAAGATCAATTTAACAACATTAAAACAGGGCAAGTGGTTTATGGAGATATTCCTTCATTGGGGTTAGAAACCATCGAATTTGAAGTGTTCTTTATTAGCCCTGCTGGAGAATTTGCGACTTGGCGCGCGACCCGTCAATCGGTGGGGTACGATATAAAAAGCTTCGAAATTCGACTTCGTCCAAAAGCTAAAATAGACAACTTCCGCCCAGGGATGAGTGTTTTATTCAGCTGGCCGCAGTCTGCTCAATAACATGAATAGCTTTTACGCAACGTTAAAAAAAGCCTCCCAAGATGAGTGGCAGTTTTTGCAACGCTCGCCTTGGGATTTAGCTTTAGTTACTTGGATGCCTTGGTTGGCAATGGCATTAATGGTGGCGCTATTTTGGCAATCCGTTCCCCGTGCTTTGCCGATTGCCGTAGTCGATTCTAGCCATAGCACCATTAGCCGAGACATTATCCGTAAAGTTGTCTCCACGCCAGCGATAAGCGTTGTCGCGCAACCCTTAAACCTTGCAGACACTTGGCCTTTAGTTGAATCCAACCAAGCCCACGCCGTGCTGTATATTCCGCCACAAACCGATAAACAAATTGCTAACAATCAACCGGCCACCTTGTTCGCTTTTTATAACGCCACCATGACCACCGCCGGAGGTACCGCCGTACGGGCCATTGATGCGGTGGTGAAACAACTGAATAAAGACATCGCGATTCAATACAACGCCTTTAGCCTTGGGCCAAGTGTATTAAAACCCGCACCGGTTCAAGCGCAAGTCACCTTGTTATATAACCCCGCCCGTAATTTTGAAATATTCTTAATCGGCCTATTACTGCCGGGTATTTTGCATTTTGTCATGTGCATTGCGCTCACCAGTTCGTATGCCCGAGAGCTGCGTGATAAAACCGTACAGATCTGGATAGATCGTGTTGGCGGACATACCGCCGGCGCCATTGTAGGAAAAGCCTTGCCGTATGTTGTGCTCTTTTCCCTGTATGGAATGGCCGCCATTTTGTGGATCAGCTACATCCGCGGCGACGGCATACCAGGCTCGTTATCAGCCCTACTATTAGGCAATGTTCTGCTCTATTGCGCCTATGCCGCCATTGCTTTAATGATCGCAGCGTTAGCCCCTGACATGAGCTCAGCCTTATCTGGCGTAGGTTTATATGCAGGAACGTCGTTGGCCTTTTGCGGAGCCACCTTCCCTATTGATGGCGCGTCTTTGTTTGCCAGAATGTGGCACCACCTAATTCCATTTTCCAGCTTCGTAAAGCTGGATGTCGCCGAACGTTATATTAACGCCCCACTCTCGGTGACGTTATTCTATTTAATGTGTTTAGCGCTGTTTGTGATTGTGCCCAGTCTTATCGGCTACTGTGCGTATAAAAAAGCCATTAACAGCCCAGAAAAATGGGGACGCAGATGAAAAAAATAGAAACTTTCTCGGGAGCGTTCATCACCACCTTCCATGCCATTTTTACCGACAAAGCCGCCATCAGCGTGATGCTGGGTGCGGTGGTCTTATATTCCTTCTTCTATCCACTTGGCTACCAAGAACAAGTCGCCGCCAACCAGCCTATATATATTGTCGACCACGATCGCTCAGCACTGAGCCGTGAATTAATCCGCGATATTCAAAGCTTAAGAGCGGTAAAAGTACAAGCGTTAGTGATTGATGCAGACGAAGCCGTGCAAGCAGTGAGAGCGATGAAAATTCAGGGCTACGTTGAAATTCCTGCCGACTTTGAACAAAGTATCTGGCGCGGAACCCCAGCCGATATTGCGTTATTCGCCAATGGCGCCTCACTAGGTCAAGCCAGCTCAGTACTGGCCAGTTTAGCGTCAGCTATTAGCGGCTTTGCGCAAGAAATTGCCGTACGCCAAGCCGCTTTTACTGGTGCCGGTATTCGCCCACCGTTTGAACTAGTACAACGCCCTTTGTTTAATACCCGTGAAGGTTACGGCAGTTTTTTGGTTACCGGCGTTGCCCAATTAATTATTCAGCAAACGTTATTAATCGGCTTAGCGGTTCTTGCGGGCACTCGTCGTGAATTATATGGAAGAATTTTTCTGACCCATAAGCAAATCATGGGCATCAGCGCAGCGGCAATGAGCATCGGCTCAGTGAATATGCTGTATTACTTAGGCTTTATGTTCTGGTACCAAGACTATCCACAGCATGGGAGCTTAGGCAGTGTACTTACCGGTAGCGTGTTATTTATCTCTGCGGTTGTCGCTTTCGGCTTGTTTATTACCAGCTTCTTCCGTACTCGCGAGCGGGCATTTCAGCTAATTTTATTCACCGCTTTACCGCTGTTCTTTCTTGCTAATTTGTCTTGGCCCGAAGTCAGCAGCCCAACGTGGTTAGTCTGGCTTGCTAAAATAATACCGTCGACCGCCGGTATTAACATGATGGTTAAAATCACTCAGTACGGCGCGCCGTTATGTGCAGCCAAAAATGAAATTATTAACTTGTTAGTATTGATATTTGTATACGGTGGTTTAGGTTGGTGGCGTTATCATTTTTATAAAATAACTAGGCAGTAGAACATGCATGATGTTTAAAAAGTGGACACCCTAAATCTCTTTAAGAGATGATGTAAGCTGCCACACTTCGACACAGCTAAAATAAAAAATAAAAATATGATTTCATCTAATACAAAACAGCCAACCACTCTTGCCGCTTGGCCACTGGCGATCTGCCAAGCGCTTGAAGCAATCAATATAGACCCTAACCCATTATTAGAATCAGCCGGCCTCATGCGTACCGTCCTTTTTGACCACCCCGATGGGCGGGTCGATATAACATCAATGACGCGCTTTTGGCAGGCCGTCGAAGAAACAACACAAGACCCTAGCTTTGGCTTATCCGTTGCTAATTATGTACAACCTATGCATTTTCGCGCTCTAGGATTACTCATGCTAACCAGCAAAAGTTTAGAGTCAGCACTGATGAAATTAGGTCAATATTCAGAACTGGTCAGTAATTCTGTAGAGACTTACACTGAAACTACTGAGCATCTCATTGGCTTAACCATCAAACCAATCCCAGGAATTGATATACACCCTATGTCAATCGACAGTTTTTTCTCAACGCTACTGAGTTTCAGTAATCAGCTTGGTGCTTCTCTTAATGCGATTCATCATGTCGAGTTAATGCGCGAAATACCCTGTACTTCAGAAAAGTGGCAACAGCGATTTAGCGCCCCAATTCAGTTTTCTGCGAACTATAATTGCCTTTGGTTTAAGCGCGAAAAGCTCGGCCGATCAGGAATAATGGGGGATGAAAAGCTGGCTGCCTTTAACGAATCGGTGGTCAAAGATTATATCAGCAACATGAATTCCAACTTAGTGCAGCTAAAGGTTAAAAACATCATCATGGCCTTACTCGAAGGCAATCAATTAGTCTCTACAGAACCTAGCATTCAGACGGTTGCTGGCCAATTAAATATGAGCGAACGCAGCTTACGAAGGCGTTTAAAAGAAGAAGGGGCAAATTACCGCGATTTACTTAAAGAAGCTCGAATGAAACTTGCCAGCCATTATTTACTGCAAACTCAGCTGCCTATTACCGCAATTGCATTACACCTTGGATTTACCGATACCAGTAATTTCTCACGGGCATTTACTCGCTGGTTCGCTCAATCACCCAGTCAATTTCGGCAAAATCACGCTTAATCCGCTCAAGTTTTGATCCAATACGACTAACAGTCGCCTTACAATTGCCCTAACAGCTGCCTTAAAAATACGATACTGTCCTAACAAGACTACAGATTGTCCGCTTCAGACCTGCCAAATTCTGATTATTGCTTACACTAAAAGCTAAGAATAATCATAAGCAGGATCTAGCATGCGCAAACCACTGATAGCCTTACTCACCAGTACAAGTTTAATAGTCGCCTTAAACGCCTGCGATTCTGCTTCAAAGGTACTTCATGTTAGTACTGAACAATATAGAACTGAACAAGCTAGTTCTGCAGAACGAGCAGATGCTCAAGGTCATACGGCTCCAACCGACGTCACCGTAAAAGCCAATAATGCCGTTTTACAACAACGAGCGTTTAGCAATAGAGACGATTTTGACAATGCCATCCGAGGATTTATCGCCAAAGAAGATAACCTCACAATTAAGCACCACAACGGCAGCAACGTTTGGGACATGCCTGCGTATAACTTCATTGATGCTAAAGGTAACAATGCACCGAGTTCCGTTAATCCAAGCTTATGGCGCCAAGCTTCACTGAATAATATTCACGGCTTATTCAAAGTCACTGAAGGCATATATCAATTACGCGGCTACGATCTTTCGAACATGAGCATTATTGAATCGGATAGTGGCTGGATTATTGTCGATCCACTTACCGCAAAAGAAACCGCCAACCAAGCCTTACTATTTGCACAACAACAGCTGGGTAAAAAACCGATTAAAGCCATTGTATTCACGCACAGTCATATCGATCACTTTGGTGGCGTACAAGGCATTTTACAAAACATAAGTGATGCAGAAAAAGCGGAAATGAAAATCATCGCCCCCGAAGGGTTTGAAGAAGAAGCTACCAGCGAAAACATCATTGCGGGTACCGCAATGAGCCGACGTGCGATGTACATGTATGGCAAAAACCTAGCCCGCAGTGAGCGCGGCCATATAGGCACAGGATTAGGGAAAGGCCCGGCATTTGGTACGTTCGGCATTGAAATGCCTAACCTTCTTATTGGCACCAACAATAATACCCAAACCATCGATGGTATTGAATTTGAATTTCAGATGGTTTCTGGCTCAGAAGCCCCAGCAGAATTCACCTTTTATTTGCCCAAATACAAAGCATTCTGCGGCGCTGAATTAGTCAGCCGCAACATGCACAATGTCTATACATTGCGCGGCGCAAAAGTTCGAGATGCTAATATATGGAGCAGTTATATCGAACAAGCACGCACTAAATTTGATAACGCAGATACCTATTTTGCAAGTCATCACTGGCCATTGTGGGGCCAAGAAAACATTAACGATTTTTTAATCACGCAACGCGACACGTATAAGTTTATTCATGACCAAAGCGTTCGGTTAATGAACCAAGGTTTGACACCCAATGAAATTGCCGAGCAACTGACTCTGCCCGACAGCCTCAATACCCGCTTCGATAACCAAGGCTATTACGGAACGCTAAAACACAACGCCAAAGCGGTTTATCAAAACTATCTAGGCTGGTTCACCGCCAATCCTTCGAAGCTTGATCCATTACCAGAAACAAAAGTAGCCATTCGCTATATCGACATGATGGGCGGCGCTGAAGCGGTATTAACACAAGCACAACAACAGTTTGATAACGCCGCTAGCATGAATATAAAAGAAGGCACCGACAGCTACCGCTGGTTAGCCGAGCTCTTAAATCACCTAGTTTTTGCCGATGCTAACAATCATCCAGCGAAAGCACTACTAGCGAAAGTCTATGATCAGCTAGGCTATCAAGCAGAGTCTGCACCTTGGCGCGACTTTTATCTAAGTGGTGCCGATGAACTGCGCCATGGCGCTGCAAAAAAAGGCATCAACCCTGCTGTAATGAAAGAAGTATTAATGGAAACATCTGTCGATAAATTCTTTGATAGCATGGCGGTGCGATTAATCGCAGACAAAGCCGCCGATAAAAAACTAACCATAGAAATCAACTTTACCGATCTGAATCAACGTTATTTATTAATGCTAAATAACTCCGTACTGCGTCATAAAAACATTAGCGACATTAGCTCGAGTAAGACTGTCGCCAACGCCACCCTCAACCTAACACGAGATTTATTTGTGAAAGTAATTATTGGTGAAGCAGGACTAAAAGAAACACTGTTTAGTGACGAACTAAGCATTGATGGCAGCACACTAGACCTCATTAGCTTCTTTTCACTATTGGATAAACCGACTGGGACGTTCAATATTGTTACGCCTTGATAGAACTGATTTCTTGATGGTACTTATTTCTTGATGGTACTTATTTCTTGATAGTACTTATTTCTTGATAGTACTGATTTATTGATAGTACTGCGCCGTAGCTTTAGCAGGTCAAAAGGCAATGCCACAACCTACGTTGGTTTGGAGGATAGGGAGCTTTTATTTTTCAGCTTGATTTTTTAATGCCTTAGATGCACAATAAAAGCTAATGATAACCGTTCGCATTAATTAAAAGAGTATTTTCATGCCCTACCTTCGTTTTTTATCTGTTGTAACAATATCGGTATTAGCCGCTTTTCCTGTTAATGCCGATGATCCTGATCACTTCCATGGCCTTAAATCCAATACGCTAGAAGAATCTATCAGTAATATTTCTGTTTATAACAGTAAGCTAGAAGAGCTGTTGACGGGTGAATTAAGTCCTTCCGCAATGGGACAAATACATCAACTTACTTACACTCTAGAAAATGCTTTAGCAAGATTAGAAAACAGTATCGATGAGATTGAAGAAACGCTAGAAAAAGTTCACAAAGGTTCTGAGCGTGCCGATACTGCAACCGTTAAATCTGAAGGTAAGAAATATCTTACTGAAACTAGAAAAATTATTAAATAACAAAAATTGATTCTATTACAACGTGTGATTATCGAGGTTTCTGCACCCAATGATCACAGCCCCCTGATTCATTTTTTCTGTATTTATAATACTAGCGCCAAACAGAAGTAAAAATAGCGTCATCATTTTTTGTGAAAAAAGTACTTGAATCAACGAATAAGACGTTAGCATCAGATGACCATATAAAAATGATCCAAGACCATTTTCCATAGAAGGAAAGTACTCCCCTAACTGTTGATAAAACTCTATAAGCCCCGTCTCAGAATAAGCAAACAATGTAATGTTAATTACAAAAATTCCAAGAAGAGCCACACCACGAATCAAATCCAGCTGAACGATTCTCATATGATTTATATCATCCTTATTTTTCAGAGGTTTACATTATTAATGCTGCGTATTAACTCACCTCTGCAATTAACAGCCGTCAGATATCAATCCTTGAAGACACACTTGATGCCTCGCTGCTCAAAATAAAGATGATATTGCTTATCATTAGTATTTAGTAAAGGTAGAATATTGTCAATGCGAGCTAAAAAATGAAATTGCCGAAGGGGATAAGGTAATAACCCATACTCGCAGTGCAAAAAGCTTGGGAGTTTCTGACATGGCCTCTGTCATTAATCAAAGAATCACTGAATTAGCGCTTGATCATACACCATTAATCTTTATGATACGCATTCTCATTTTCATTTATATACAACCACACGTCAGGATATTTGTTATGCCAATCAGTGTCTTTTTAGTCTGGCCTGCGTTACATGCAATGTATGGCCTAAAAGAACACAGAAGCAGTAAGATTGCTTATAACAGAAGAATTACGGGTAGGGTTCTATTATTTATCTCTGCCTGTTTAACCGGTTTTTCCTTAGGCTTCGAGCACGGTTTCTTCATTTGGTTATTTGCACTAATGGCGATAGCCATAATCTTCGTGCAACTCAGAATTTGGCAGCCAAGGGCTGTATCTCTGATAACGGCACTCAGCCTGGCAGGAGTTATATATCAGGGAATCGACTATGTTCGTTAATATTATTCGCAGTACAGGTAGCCGTAACATTGCCGCTATCGTCGGTAGTTTTTTAGCGACAGTGGCCTTGACCATTTCCATCACCCTACTCTGGCCATTTGGTAATCTTGCAGAACAAGTACTCGCAGGAGGGACCTTTTTCTTTATTTTCTGGGCCTCAGTATTTTACTGGGCCATTCTGGCACAAGATGGCCTAAAAGCCTGGATCAGAATTCTTATTTTGTTAGTACCCGCCCTTACGATAGACATCATCAGTTTAGCCACTTGAGAACACTGGATTGATAACACTGGATCGAGAACACTATAGAATGAAACAACATACTCATAAACGCCTCTACGATACACATTCTTGGGTTGGCATCATCTCAGGCATATTGCTCTTTATTGTTACCTTTTCAGGTATTCCAGCCCTGTTTGAACACGAAGTCGGATACTGGCAATATCCAGCATTCGGAGAGATCCCAACAGACAGATCCTTCGATCTTGAACACACGATCGCAACAGCAAATGACATCGGTTTTCAATACGATAAATTAACCATACAACTGCCAGATGACATTAATAACCACATAATGCTGAGCCATTTTTCTGATGAAAGTGAATTTTATACTCTCTATTTAAAAACAGGCAGCTATGAGGAAGTAAAATCATCCCCTTCCGCATTAGGTCAAATTCTTACCCATCTGCATACCGACCTGTATTTGCCTCGCCCTTTCGGACGCTATCTTGTCGGCCTCGCAGGCATGGCCATGCTATTAGCCATCATTGCGGGTATTTTTATACATGTTAAATGGCGTAAAGAGTTTGTCATGCTGCGTCCTAAAAGAAGCTGGCGTTTATTATTAACAGATCAACATAAATTGCTTGGGCTATGGTCACTTCCTTTTACGCTTATTCTTGCTTTTACTGGCACTATCTTAGGGTTATTAGGCATTATTAGCCCTATCTTAGCGCTGGCCGCATTCGATGGTGACGTGCAGAAAGCGACCGATACTATCCTTGGGCCAAGCGCTGAAATTACTGGCGAGCCAGCACCTATTTATTCATTGAATGAACTCTGGGTCAAAGCACGCTCCGACCTATCTGACAAAGAGATTAAACTGATTGAGATTGAAGGGGCTGGTGACAAGGGAGGATTAATTAAATTTTCGGCTCATCACCAAAAACACCTGAGCAACATAGAAACAGTTACTTATTCTACCGCCACCGGCGAGACAATTCATGAAGGATCTTTTATAGGTAAAGGCCCTTTCCATCGCATCTTTGCAGCCGTCACCCCCCTGCATTACGTTTTGTTTGGCAGTGTTTGGCTAAAAATCTGTTATGCGTTAGCCGCATTGGGGGCCTGCGGTCTGATTGTAACCGGCAATATGTTGTGGTTAGAACGAAGAGGGCATGGCATGGAGCACCTCCTAAGTAAATTAACATTGGGGATTTGTGGGGGCCTTGTTGTTGCAACGTGTGCCCTTTTCCCAGTAAGCCAATTACTTTATGTCTTTAAGCTGGGTGAAGAGCACCACCATTTTGAAGAGTGGATTCTTTGGAGCACATGGGGAATTACTTTATTCATGCCCTTCCTTTGGAAGAATGGATTTCAACTGAGCCATTGGATGCTGCGTATCAGTGCAGCATTGCTGTTATCGACATTACTCGTAGATGGTCTGGTTAATGGTCGCTGGTTATGGCTAACTTCTGGATGGAATTTTTATATTCAAGCCGGGCTTATCTTCTTTGCTATGTTGTTGGTTTATCTGGACATAAAAATGCCAGATGAAAAGAAAGAAAAGTTTGCCACTAGAGCAGCGGCTATACAGGTAGAAGTGGCGGATTAAATATTAATAACAACCAAGCATAAATGGAGGTTAACTATTTTTTGATTAAATTCTGCACTGACACACTATTTTTATATGACACTATTTTTATATGACACTGCTCAACCTAGGTAAGCGACTAGCGTCTGAACCTGAGTTGATTGGTCATGCAGTGTGAGTGCAGCAATAATGAAGACTAAAACCAGAGAAATTTTATTTATCCATTCAGATAGGTAGCTTAATAGTAGCGTCTGAGTCAATGACGCGACTGTAAATATAGCTGTCAGATACACTAAGCCCAAAGCAAGTCCATGTAGATCAAAGAACAATGCAAAACTGAATATCAGGGATGCAAAGCCACATACTCGGAATAGATTTTGGATAAACCTACGGCTATTTTTTGATTGACCTATCGTACTAGCATAATGTTTTTTTATTGAAAGGCTTAATAAGACACAACTCATAAATACCCAAAGCGAAGCTATGTACATGCTATTTCCCTGGTTTTCATGTTTTTTATTAAATAACGGGCAATACAACCGAAAATTAAGCCAATCAGAATCATCGTTAAATCAAATCCAGCCATCACCCAATCATCTTGTAACACCGCAGAAACTAAATTTTTATCAGATGTCAGCGCATTAAGCATGGGCAATAATAAATACAGGGCAGATGCTAATAGAAGCTGTTTAACCCAAAGAGCTTGGAGAGTGAGTTTATTTGCCAAAATAAATGGCGCAATGAGCATTACAAACCAAGTAATAAATAAGCTGTTTACTTCCCAGCTTGCACGGTTTTCCATATCAATGGGAACAATTCGATTAGCCCAAAAATACACGGCAATAGCGATAGGTAGACCAACAACAATACCAACATTAGAACATTCAACAAATTTAAGACCGGAATCTTCTGTTCCCATTCTACGAGCTTTCTCTCTTCGCTTTGTAGCCCATAAAATCATGCCAGTGGCAATCATTCCTGCTCCCATTAAGCCAGATATAAAATATAGCCATCGCAATGCAGTACCCGCAAAATTTCCTTCGTGCAAATCTGTGAATACCTTATACAGTTTTTTACTAGCAAATTGTGCGGTGGGCTCCTTCAAAGAGTCGAACAATAACTCACCTGTAATGCCGTGATAAATAAGTTCTTCACCCTCACTAATACCAGAGTATTTATGATGCTTCACTTGTACATGTGCGCCAGCTGTTCCTCTCCCCTCTATTCCAATTTCACGCAGGGCACCTTTTCCCCAATGAGATTCAATTTCTGGCATAAAACTTAACATTGATAAACTGTTAGCAGGTTCATGATTATGTTCGGGGTGACCCGCTTTTTCAAATACAGACTCCACAAAGCTATTGTGTTTTTCTTTATCGGTACCATAAGAACCAACAATAACCCCAGGCATAGATGTAAACATTAAAAAAACCAAGCCACTGTAGGTAATCATTAAATGAAACGGTATGGGTAATACACTGAATACATTGTGTATATCTAACCAAGATCGTTGTTTTTTATTGGGACGAAAAGTGAAAAATTCTTTGAATATTTTTTTATGCACAATAACCCCGGTAATTAAGGCTATAAACATAAACAGTGCACACAAACTGGTAATCCAATATGCAAGAGTTGGGGGCATATAATGCAGTACATAATGCATTGCATACAAGGTTTTACCACCGCCAGTTTCACGAGTAATAACTGGATTTCCTGTTTGCACATCAATCGTATTATTTTTCCATCTCCCGCCCTGCTCGTCAGACTCTTGCCACCAAATAACGGCGGTATACGAACGTGCGATAGGAAACACAACCCACCAAGACTGCGCATCCGGGGCTGTGATGTTTAGATGTTGTTCCGCCATTTTCACTATCTGACGCTGATCGATCTTTTCGCTAATGACGGGCCTTTCTGGCTGCATCCAATGAGTAATTTCTTTCTCGAAATAACCTGCGGTGCCAGTGATGAAAATAAAATAAAGCAGCACACTAAGTAATAAGCCTGACCATGTATGCAGCCAGTTCATAGATTGACGAAATGACCCATTCATAGAGAGCTCTCCGGCATTGCTAAATACACCCCAACAGAACTCATAGCGCAAGCAATGAATAACCCCAGCCATGCCTTACCTGCTGTTTTTGTACTGAATACAAATATAATAACAATACTGTAAAACAAAAAGCTCAACTGTAACGACAGTAAAACACTGTCTGCAGTTTGCATAGGTAGTAGATAGGATATGAGGACTGCTAGTAAATTGCTGAGCACATAACCGCCAATAATGGCGGCTATAGTACGGGAAAGCACACTCAAACCCATTTGTGATTTTATATTACGCATTTTTGTAACCAGGTGTTTGGAGTAGACAAATTTTCATATGGAAAAAAGGATCAACTAACATCAATATATTTCCACTTTCGCCATAGCCTCCTCGTTTCTGAAAGCTCTAAAATTCAACGACGGTTTTAAGACTGAGAGCTCGGCCTGGTCTCTGAACCCCATAATGATCATAGAGTTTTTCATTGGTTACATTTTGGATTTCAGCGGCTAGCGAAACGGTATATGAATATATATCTTTCGTGTAGATTGCGGCTACACTATGGCTTTCCTGAACTGGCACAACAATAATTGACTGTGCAGATTTGTGACTATCCCAAAAAAGATCAAATCTATCTACAAACCGATAATTCCATTTCAGCCTAAGTTCGTCATACCCTGAAAATATGCTTGTCCATTTTAAGCCCACCTTGGTATTGAAGAAAGTATGAGGACGGTTGGGAATTCGTTCATTTTTAAATTGTGCAAAGAGTCCTTTATCAGCGGTATTTATCAGGTCGAACGTTGTGTAATTGGCTTCAATACTCAAAAAATCTTCGACAGACGTCCAAGTTCCTGAGACTTGAAAGCCTTTAGAATCGACCGATGAAACATTATGATATTGTGATCCGTTATTGACCGTCATTAAAATAATGGCATCTTCAACATCGCGAATAAATAAATTTGTACCTGTCTTCCAAGAGCCATAATCATTGTTTAGCTCATTAATTTCTAGCGAAAGGTTATAGTTATTACTGTATTCTTCGCTGAGATCAAGATTAGCGATAACATTTTCTGCATTACCAAACACTTCGGCGAAGTTAGGCAGGCGAGTCGCCTGTTCATAGGACGCTTTCCCGATGAGCCACTCGTAAAACTTATACCGAACTACATTGCCCCACCCCATTCGGCCAATACTTGAATCCAAACGCTCCTCTAACTTAGTAGTTTTATTAAGCTGAAGGCTTTCTCGTTCTTGACTGTAATGCTTTACAAATAATTTATTTTGCAGTTTATTATCAAAAAAATCGAATGTGTAATTAATACCCGAGACCAAGCTAAACATTTCTCTCTCCGCATCCAACGGATCAGGTTTATTTTTTGATAAATAATGATTCTTTGATGTCTGACGGTGCTTTGTGGGTGAGGTTGAGAAATCTAAAGAGTGATTTTCGGCTAATTGCCAACCTAAGTGAGCAATGGCATATTCAGTATTTCGCCAGTAAGTACACTCACAAGCTTCATTAATCTCACCAGGACGCGGCACTTCCTCCATCCCTCTCTCACCATTCCATAAATAGAAATAATCAGTAGTATCAGAAAAATGTGATTTTAGTTCTGATGCACCAGCCGTAGCAGAAAGGGATAACTCATCCGTAAGTTGCTTTTTATATCGTAGATTTAATCCATACGTTTTACGTTCAATAGTTGCCTCTCCATAGACTTTACTCATAGTCACATTATGTTGAATTTCTTTATCGTATTCGCTGGTATATAAACCCACCTGAAATAAATCCGCCCAACTCTGCTCCGTATAACCAACATCTACATTAGCCCCTTGCCCCTTGTATGCATCATGAAAACGCTCTGCTTTATAAGGAATTGTCTCACCTAATCTACTGGGAATTGTCGCATCTACCTCATAATTATTATCACTATAATCATAGAACCCACTTAAACGACTAAAAAAACCACTGTCACCGGCATAATTCAGACTCATGGTAGATCTACTGGTATTAAAATCTCCTATCATATGAGAAATCGATCCCCCCGTGCCTTCCTGCCCTTTATCAGTAATGAAGTTTACCGCGCCACCCAACGCATCCGCACCCAATTCAATGGGAACAACGCCATGATAGATGTCAGCTCGTTGAACTAAATTAACCGGAATAGCACCTATACCAAAGGTATAAGCCGACATTTCAAGCGGGATGCCATCGATAAAAAATCGAATTTGCTCATCTCTCAGCCCGTTAAGCGAGAATCTTTCTCGCGACCCTAGCCCCCCCATTCTCCTAATACTAATCCCTGGCTCGCGAGATAAAACCTCACTCAAATCTGCCGTTAACTTTTGATCAGACTTTAGATCAATCACATCCACTGCTGCTGCTGATTGTTCTAACACCATTGCCTCGTCCTCCGTACCGACGACAACAAGCGTTTCTAACTCTTTAGCTTCATTACTCACTTCAGCTTCTTCTGCCCAAGCAAAGGATTGAGTCAGTAAAAAAGTTCCTGTGCACGCTAATCGGCTTAGAAGTTGAAAAACGTGAGTGCTATTGCGTGTCTTTAAAAAAGTAGATCGGCGAAACATTTCATACTACCTAGAGCTTTAGAGCCCAAGAATTCATTAAAAAATAGGCTGTAAATATAATCACTATTTTTTATAAATGCAATTGATAATGCAACTGATAATAGTTATCATTCAGACTCTTTAAGATTAAAGCCTTGGTTTAAAGTCATTTTATTTAGCAAAGCATTCAAAATTTGATGTCTTCCTAACTATCATTTGGACAAATCACAAATAACCAAAGCTTTTCCATGGAATTCATATATTTAGGAAACACGAATGAAACTACGAAATTTAGTACCCTGCCTCACCGCTAGCGTTCTTCTAACAGCTTGTGGTGCAGATAACGATAGCAGCAGCCAAAAGATCGTTGGTCCTTTTGACCCAAGCGATCCAATTTATTTAGTTAAGAGTACTGCTTGGGTAACAGAAGCAGGAGTCTCCCTCCACTTTTTAACAAATACGCTTAATGAAGAAACGGTATTTGATAGTAATAAGTCCTTAAACATCCCAGAATATACTGGTATAGCTGTACCCGAAGGTGACAACCCTGATAATGCATTCTATGCAGGCATGTATACATCTTCTGTATACCGCCGCTATGTGGTTGGCGATACGGGGTTAATAAGCTTAGATGATGAGTTAGACTTTTCAGGAATAACTTCAGCAACAGGCCGTAACCTACTACGTACTACACAGTTCATGTCACCTACCAAAGCTTATGCTCTAGACTTTGCGGGCCTTCAAATTATTGCATTTAATCCTACTGACATGACCCTCATTGATCTCGACGAATCCACAGAAAAAGTCGATACCATTTCACTAGCGGACCTTAAAGAAACAGACTTACCGAGCACTTGGTCGGTTTTCCCTACTACAGATGGCCACCGCTTTGTGGCAACGATCGGCTTCTATGGGGAAGATCAGTCTGACCCCGGCCTTACCAAACTAGTTATTGTTGACAGTAATGATGACAGTCTAGCGACAGACTCAGTAGACAACTGTAGTGCTGTAACGGGTGCCGCAAAAGATGCCGCTGGCAATATGTACTTTGCATCCTATGATGGATCTGCACTTGCACACGCACAAGGAATAGGCGCTTACGCCCCTTGCATTATAAGGGTACTTACAGGTGCTGATGAGTTTGACGATTCATATTTAATGAATATGCAAAACCTAACGAATAACGGCCGCATGGCCATGGGTGCTGTAACAGGTAGTGGCAATATGGGCTATAACCTGATTATTAACGACATCGGCCAAGGAATGGTGAAGGAGGGAACCCTAGCTAAGCATCTACGTGTTCCAGTTTGGGAATTCCACAGCTTTGATTTAACCGACAGCAATGCAACCGCGACTAAAGTTAAGGGAGTTGTAAGTACTCCTGGTGCTGAAGGTATTCCAGGCGGAACGATCAGTCGCATCCTAAACGGTTCTTTCGAGCATCATGAGCTAGGTAACATCTCTTGGATGGCTCAAATTGATGTTGAAGAAACCAGCTCAATTTATAACTCGACAGATCCAGAAACTTGGTCATTAATCACGAACAAGGTTCCGGGCCAAATTGAATTTGTAGGTCGTCTAAGATAACGTTTTAATTTTGATGAAGTGCGGCATTAGCCGCACTTTTTATTCTCTTCTAGTATAAATACATCTTCTATAAAAAATTGTGAATGGTCATTTACTCAAAGCAATATCATCAGTATTGATAGGCTTTAAATGAGTATTTAAAGAACCTTCGACAGCTTCAAATGTTGCGATTCAATTATCATTAATACTCAGGTAATGTGATCCATTTTTTAATTTAATATACGTTGAATTCTTTGCTCGCTCTTCCATTTCATCATGCATATTTCAACTGTGTCGCACATGAACTACTCGGTTCTGATTGTAATCCCCCCGAAAATTAATACCTGTTAACAGTCCATCATTGTCATAATATAACGCGGTATTGCGACCCGCGTAGGTTAATGAGTTTAGCCAGAAGTTGTTATCGTAACCCTGCACTATGCTGGTATTGATCTCTCCTGCGTATTGAATGCTGGTAACCAAATCACCGTCATAACCATAAGTTAACGATTCAGCATCAGCACCCGTGCCTTCGGTTACCGTTTCAGGCTGAGAGCCATTGATGTAGGTGTAATCAATATCACATTCTACTGTGGTCGTTTTACGTAATTGCCCACTGGTATAGGTGTTAGTAATTAACTGACCTGATAGCAATTCAATTTCTTGTAAACGACGGTCTTTATCATAGCGATAGCGAGTCACTTCGTTTAACGGCGTGGTATTAGTCTCAACTTTATTAACGCCATTCGATGCAAAGCTATGAGTCACTTGCGTAGGCACTAATAAGGTTTCGGCATTACCGTTTTTATCATAGGTCGTCGCGGTTGAATGACCATCGTGGTAGGTGGTCTTTTCAATGCGATCAAGCTCATCGTATTCAAAACGGGTTATCTGGCCATCGGCGGCGATGATGGATTCAACGTTGCCGCGTACTTTTGGATTGGTATCGTCGTAAACGTATTCAGTCGTTCGATCACCCGTTGTTACATGGGTAGTACGGCCACGAGTATCATACAAGTAGGTGGTATCTAATAAACCCGAAGTAGATACTCGATCAAGTAACAAGGTCGCAGGTGATGAGTGATAAGAGGAGACTGTTAATCAAGTTATCTCTATCTATGTTTTTTGGCCAAAACAACTGGTATCCCAAAAGTCCACCCAAGATAATAGCTACAAGTAATGTAAGCACTATCGTTAAAGGTTTAATTTTCATATATTCCACACAATCTCACACATGTTATGTATCCAGCTTCGATAGCAACTTAAGCAACCAAACATAGCTGGCGTTAACACCCATATCGTTAGCTAAGATATCCTTATTAGTCTCATTATTAACAAAATTTTCCATAAGATAATTACGGGTCTGAACAGAGATCATTTGCGCAATCTCATGACCCAACAACAAGGAGGAAGCTGTATCAATATCCCAGTCGCATTGCCCCATATAATCTTCTTTATATAATCGTTCAAAAACTTTTGGGATTTTTTCATAGTTCTTAATGATATATGCAATATCCAGGGCATCTTTACGTCTTAGTTGTACATCCCTCTCTGTCCAAGCAATCATCTTTAGAACAACCATGGCCGCTGGACTCGCGACAGGAACAATACACGCTGGACTCTCAACTATTTGTACTTGCCACGCTGTTGCTAAAGCTTCGGCAAAACCCAGCATTGACATAACGAAGTCGCCATTGGGTGGCCAACTGATATCATTATTTGCATCTGCTAATTCTCCAAAAGGAAGAATATCCAGTTCCCAGGGCATATCTTCCGAATCGATATAACCTAGTCTGTAGGGCACTGTATTATCAATAGAAAAGCCAACTTGTACCAATGCCAATTTTAAATCTTCAAACGCCTGCCAAGACTCAACTTGAATTGCGAAATCAACATCGCGTGTACCGCGCTCTATTTCTGCACCAAAGCCATGGTAAAGCACCAAGTCTCTTGCCATAGCACCGACAATTAAAAAATCAATCTCAGAACTAATCGCGCAACCCTCAACAGCTTGATACATCTCAACCAATCCCCGTGGCAAACGATCAGAAATATTGATAACTTCATTAAGTAAGGTATTCGTCATACAACCTTCTTGCAGCATCTTCGTTACGAGGATCATTGTTAGATAACAAATCGCTATACACAATCAGTTCAGGAGCTACTAATTTATCCGACGCTATACTCCAAAAAGGCTCATAAACATCGATTTTGAAAATAGGTTGCTCCCCTTCTTTTAACTGGCGTAAACGTGCAGCCTTCATAAGCGTTTTCAATGCATCTTTCGTTGCATATACAATGCCGTCTTTTGGCTGCAAGTAATTTGAAAGCAATGAAGCCGCCACCTCACCACTTAATTGAATCCCCATATCACTATCGACTGATTTCCACCAATCGATGTTGTCAGAAGTAAATTGCCCTAAATGCATTTTATTTCTAACAAGGTATGGGAAAGCCTCAGCCCAGCGTGCTATTAACTGTGACCTATGCTTCAACTCGAATTTTTTGTTAACCTTTTGAAGATAGCCATGAGCGATCAAGTCTTTTTGTATAGCACTCACTGACCCCAAAGAAACCCCAGACTGGTTTGCAACATTTCTCAGTGACTTATTGGCCAGAGTCGGATCAGACAGCAAAGAGTATATGACCTTTAATCCTGAAGGTTGAAAGGCCTTACCCGTTTTTTCATCATCTCCACGTACTTTAGTTTTGACCATTGTTGAGCCTGCTAACTTAAGCGGTGGTTTCTGCCCAACAATAACAACATGATAATTACTTGAATTGATAAAGGCATTGCCAGCAGCATCCATATACTGAATCCCATTTTCTCGCAATTGCGTCGCGAGACGAGGCCGAATATAAGATGCAGCAACGATCTGATTACGATCAGACCTTAATAACACTTTCTCTTGTAGGCTCTGCACGAACTTAGATAAGCTCGTACTCACAGCGGTTAGCTCAGAAGCATTAAACCAATAAATGGCAAGAACCAAATCATCGTTCAGTACCAAGCTGTAATTTACATTAGATGAGTCATTATCTTCAGAACAAACCACTGCCTTAAAAGGCACCGATTTAGCCAACGCTTCCGTACAGGCTTCAAGTTGTTTAACTAGGGGCATGATAAACCTTTCAGTTGTGTTCAACATAAATGAACGTTCAATATTAATGAACATACTCTTTTAAAGATAAATGCGCAAGTTGGTTTTGCAGTAGGCTTTGTTTTTCTTAAGATATAACCAATCGAGACCAAATTTTGTTTTTCGGGCGCAGAGAAAATACTACAACCAATCCAACAAACTGCTTTAACGACTCAATGATGTAATCGCTAGTTTACCGGTATCATTACCTGTCATAGCTAATGACTCAATGATGTATTGGTTGGTTTGGCGGCATCCCCTCCTCCTAAGGGATATTCAATACTAGGGCTCATACATGAAAACAAAATAAACCCTTATATCATCTCTAATTAGGTGGCCAAATTCAGCGTACCACTACAGTTCTGGTATCTTCATATCCAGCACTACTTTCAAATTTTCTCGCTTTACTAACCAGTACTTATGCCCTTATACGTGAGTTCAGGCCTAATAAGGTTATTAAAGAAAGTCTTCAGTTGGACGTTTAAAAATTCACCCACCCTTTATTCTTAGGCGCTATGAGAAATAGACATCCTGATTCAGTCGCATGATTGTAGCTAACTTACGGTGATTTTTAAGGATAGGAGTATGATAAATTATGAAAAGGTTTTTGTTCGCATCTGTTTTTAGTATTTTTTTAGTCGCATGCGGTGGTAGCAGTAGTGGTAATAATAGTGATACATCCCTTTCAGATATCGTCGGCGTGTATGACAATACCTCAATAAAGGACCAGGGAGTAGACGAGAGCTATATAGTGATTAAGCAAGATGGTCAGTTTATTGAGTATGACTATCAAAGTGACTCGTTTCACTTAGGTTTAAATTGTTACGTCATCATCAATACTATGATTACTGATTTTGGAACTGGGAAATTCGAGCTTTCTGATAATTCTGGCTATAGCCAGATGGTTGGCATAAGCCATACTGAAAACTCATTTACACTTTCATCTGATGATTTTTCAGATACTCTCACGCTGAAGAAATCAACATTACTTGAAAAAGACTTTATTCCACAATGTTGATTATGATTAACAAGACAGCAATTACTAATTAAATAGCATGAGTGCCCCTACGGATATTAGCCTTACAAGGATGAACTATGAAATTTTCAGAGCTTAATGATAAAGAGCTATTACAGGCAGTTAAGCCACTCGCAGATCATACAGAAGCTTCATGGAATAATAAGAGCTACGGAGACTTTTGCCATTATCTTTCTGAGCAATTTCCTGAAGATGAATTTAATCGTCAACTAGAAGACAGTTACGATAAGCTTGGAGCTCATACACTCACAGATCTGGTAGCAATACACCGAAATCCAGAGAATGTAATTGCGATATGGAAAGTCGATTTTGAAAAGCGTAAGGATCAAGGATTGCTTATGTATTGCTTTATCGAGGTTGAAGGTAAACCACTGATAGCTGGTTGCACCTATCACTCATAGAGCTAACATGTATTAATAATCAGACTTCGGAACCTATCACTTTTGCCAAACGCAGTGTAATTGGCGCTAACAATCATTGGAGCTAGCATGCATTACAGAGTTGCCAATATTACCGATTTAGAAAATTTAGCTAAATTGCATGCTGAAAGCTGGCGTGAGTCATATAGAGGAATCTTTTCTGATAACTTCCTTGATAAGGATGTATTGGAAGATCGTAGAAACTATTGGATTAATCGCCTATCTTCTCCAAAGAAGAATCAATTCGTTATGATCGCTGTCGATAACAATGGAATAGCTGGTTTTATTTGTGCTTTTGGCAATGAAAGCCCTACATGGGGAACATTCATTGAAAACCTACATGTTTCAAAATCAGCTCAAGGAAGAGGAATTGGTAAACAGTTAATGTATTCAGCTGCTAAATGGGCAGATGAAATCTTTGATCACAAAGGTGTTTACCTTGAGGTTTTAGAAGGTAACTTAAATGCCCGTAACTTCTATCACTGTATAGGTGCAAAGCATCAAGAAACAAACTTATGGCTACCACCTGGTAGTAATGACAAAGTGAATGATTTACTTTACGTATGGGAAAGTAACTTTCCTTTATTACAGATAAACAATTAAAAATACACTGAGATTTGTTATCGCTGGACAGCTACCTCAGCTGGACGTACTGAAATGTAAACGACCATGGAGATATATCAGAGTGAATCTAAGGCAAGTAAGTACCTCAGAATCTGACATTGTGTTTGATATACTTCATGAGAATGCTATTTGGCTTTTATCAAAAGGTATTTTCCAGTGGCCGCTTGATTGGCTTGAGTCTATTCATTCTGAAATAAAATCTTCAATAGAATCTGGTTTATTCTATGCAGTCGAGATCAATAATAATAATCTTTCCGCAGTAATAGAAATTAGATCTACCCCAGAAGAAATATGGCAGAACGATGCTGCAGATGCACTATACATTCATAAACTAGCTATCTGTCGCAAGTATGCAGATAGCGGCCTAGGGCGAAATATCCTTACTCTAATAAAATCCCAAGCGTTACAGCAAAATATCGAATACCTGCGCTTAGATTGCGTTGCACACAACACGAAACTTCGAGAATACTATGAATCATGTGGGTTTGATTTAAAGGGTATAGTAGAGGCAGGTGAAGTTAACCTTGCCTTATATGAGCATCAAATTCGAAGCTGATAAGCATCTTTGGCAAATGAGTCTTTGCTGTTAGCATTTGTAAAAAACACGCACAAAGGTCACCATATAAACCGCTTGGTGAGCCTATTGATATATTTCAAGGAAGATTCAAATTGTCATTCCCAGTTTTAGAGACTGCTCGCTTAAAGTAAGATAAATTATCTAACGAAGACTCGAACAACCTGTTTGAGTTATTTTCGAACAATTCTGTTGTTGAATACTATGATTTGGAAGCTTTTACTGAAGTATCCCAAGCAACTAATTTAATAGATTTCTTCAACTCTCGTTTCGAAGAAAAATCTGGTATTCGTTGGGCTATCCGCCTAAAAGAAACTAATCAACTGATTGGAACCTGTGGTTTTAATACTTGGTCCCCTAAAATGAAAAATGCAGTTCTTGGCTATGACCTACTTCCAAGTTATTGGGGGCAAGGCTATACGACAGAGGCTGTTCACAGAATTGTAAAATCAGCCTTTTTAGGTGATTTACCATGCGGCCCTCTAAATCGTATCCAAGGAGATACAATCCCAGGGAATAGAGCTTCTGAATCGCTTTTATTAAAAGTGGGGTTTAAAGAAGAAGGCACTCGACGTCAAAGCGGTTACTGGAAAAATCAGTTTCATGATCTTAAGTGCTTTGGTTTAATTAGATCTGACTACAGTGGAATATAACAAACACATGTCGCATCAGCCATTTGGTCCGACGAGAGCATTCCTATGTGCGCTAAAGAAGGTGCCTGTAACTTCACCACTATTGGTGGCTTGTTCACAGTACTAGGCTGTGCAAAATATTCGGAACGAAGCTTAAAACCATAAGTCACATATTGCTATTACGACCCATTAATCGTCGCAATAGCAACTGCCCTTCTAACAAATTATACCTCTGGCTAGATCTGAGCCAATCCCCCATCAACTTGTAAATCAGCCCCCGTAATAAACGAAGCATCATCCGACGCTAAAAATAAAGCCGCCTTCGCAATCTCCCCAGCATCACCAATACGACCAAGCGGTGTACTGGCTGAAACCTTTGACAGTATTTCATTTAAATTACTCTCACCAAAACCAAACTTCTCCAAAATAGGCGTATCAGTAACACCAGGAGATAAAGTATTCACCCGAATACCCTTACTACCAAGCTCTTGCGCAAAAGAACGAGCCAACGAACGCACAGCCGCCTTAGTTGCCCCATAAACCGACCAAATACCCGCACCACGCTGTGCCTGAATAGACGAAATCAAAATAATAGACGAGCCTTTATCAAGATACTTCAGTGACTTCTGTACTGTAAAAAACACCCCCTTAAAATTAACATCCACGCTTTTACTAAAACTCTCTTCTGTGACATCAGCAACACCCTCAGGCAACGCAACCCCAGCATTCGCAATAACCGTATCAATGCCACCCCACAACTCATAACAACGCAAATAGAACGCTTCCAAGTCCTCACTTACACTCACATCACCAGGATAAATAAAAACATTCTCAGGAGACCTCTTCTGAAAACTCTCCATTCGTTCCACAGACTGAGCAAAAATAGCAACTTTATAGCCCTTCGCTAAAAAGAGTTCTGAAATAGCCAAACCAATACCAGAATTACCACCCGTAATAGCCACAACACGATTTTTCATAAAACCCCCTAAAACACCAGCAAATTGAAAGTATCAACATACTAGCCTTTAAGTTTTAACCTGAGTGCCCTATAGTGCAGTTTATCCACTATAGTAGAACCACCATGAACTTTGATTACATCGGATTATTCATACGCAGCTTCAGACAAGCCAACAACGAAAGCCTGCAATCGCTAGCTGATCGCTCAGGTGTCAGCCGCTCAATGATCTCTCAAATAGAAGGCGGGCAGAAAAGCCCTACCATAGCCATACTCGCCAAATTAGCCGACGCTATGAACATCAGCCTAGAAGACTTTGTAAAAGCCCCTACCGACGCAGATAACATACAAGTACTAACACCGTCACCAGACAACATCGTTAGTAAAAAGGGAAGCGTATTCGTTTGCCACCAACTCATATGCAAATCGAGCTCATCTCCCGCCGACTTCTATCAGTTCTATTTCACCGACTACGGCAAAACATCATTCTCGGCAAACCCCACACCAGGCACAGTGAAGTACATATGGATAGAACAAGGAGAGATGACCGTCTTCCTCTCATCCACTAAGGTCCAACTGAAAGCTGGACAAGCAATCAAATTCAAAGCATCAACGCCCCACCGGTTCGAAAACCGAAAAGGCCCACTGGCCAAAGGAACATTTTTCGTTTCTTACGATGCTTAAGCACACACTTTCGAATTATTGATCAAAGTTAACCATGTTCAAAGCCCACTCAAAATACTGCACAATAGCAGCCCCTTTAAGAAAACTTTTGAACCACTACGCTCATCACCCCGACCACTTTCTATCTTGAATGAAACAAGTCATAGAATCACTTGATAAAAAATATCTCATTTTATTTGCGGATCTATGCAACCAATGAATCGTCTCCAACAACTAACTACTTTGCTCCAGTACACTCCCCAATTATGGTAATACTCATTTTTTGCTAATTTATTTTATAAAAATAATCAGAAGTTATCTGTGCCCAAATTGTGCCCAAAGCCACCTTAAATCTAGTCTCTAACTTACTAAAAATAATATAATTTCTTAGCCAATGCTTGAGCAATACCAGATCACTTTTTGTACCCTTAGTGCTCAAATTCTGATAATGCTCGGGCACACTTATAGTTTTTGTTACGACCTTTACCATTGATTGGTAATACTCATAAAAAGTCAGAAATTTCGAGTGCCCATATCAGGGTAATACTCATTTAACAAAAAAGTCATGAAATCTTAGATTTTTTTCTTGTACCTAAACATACGAATTTCGGGCGTAAAAAGGTGTTGGGTAATACTCAAAAACGGCTTATTTCGGAAATACAAAAAATTGCTTTGGGCACGAAGTGGGCACAATCTGGGCACAGAGGAGATTTTTAGAGCAGATACAAAAAAGCCCAATCTTTAAATTGGGCTCTAAGTGCTTGATTTAACAAGGGAATTCTTTGGTAGGACTACCCAGATTCGAACTGGGGACCTCTACCATGTCAAGGTAGCGCTCTAACCAACTGAGCTATAGTCCTAAAGTGTGTGCAGTCTAATAAAATGCCTTTAAGCATGCAAGGCATTTTTATCAATTCCGTTCGAAAGCCATTATTTGTAACAATCTGATTAAAAATCAGTCTGTTAGCGCCGTCAAACGGCCTTATCCATACGCCATCACCCCACTATGCCACGGGCTCGTTTTTCTACTTCTGGCCAGTTATTCGCTGTTAACAGACGCCCTTCGGTAATCCAGCTGCCGCCTACGCACATTACGTTATCCAGACTTAGATATTCTTGATAGTTTTCAGGGCTAATGCCACCTGTGGGGCAAAATTGTATGTCTGCAAATGGCCCAGACCAGGCTTTTAATAGCTTTACCCCGCCGATCGCGCTGGCAGGGAAGCATTTCAGTTGGGTGAACCCTGCGGCTTTCGCTTGCATGACCTCACTGGCGGTGGCGACTCCTGGTAGGAATACGCCGCCCCATTTACCTTCTTTCTGTACTTGTTGTGCTTTTTGGATCAGTTCTGGGGTTAAGCCAGGGCTTACAATAAATTGTGCGCCCGCGTCGATGGCTTGTTGATATTCATCGGCATTACACACAGTGCCTGCACCGACAATGGCATCGTGCACTTGTTCGCTGATTAATTTAATCGCGGCTAATCCAGCCTCTGTGCGCAAGGTGACTTCCAATAGATGAAGTCCTCCTGCGACTAAGGCTTTTGCCATGGGGACTGCGTGTTCAATGTCTTCTATTACAATAACGGGAATCAGTGGTTTAGTGTTTTTTAACCACGTATTTAATTTTGTCATAACGGCATCCCTTTTAGTTTTTTACTCTACCCAAGCAAGCGATAATGCGCCTTGGTCGGCGGAGGTCACATTGGCTCTAAAAACACTGAATAATTCTCGTCCTAGTCCCATGCTATTTTTTATGCGTTTATGCTCTGATTCTCTTACTGAGTCTGACGTTGAATCAGAGGAAGAAGTGGGCTCGCTGTGGTTTTTAACCAAACTTTTGTGTGCGTCTATTTCTATGATGTCGTCTTGTTGAATTAAATTAATCGCGCCTCCTAATAAGGCTTCTGGACAAAGGTGTAATACCGCAGGGACTTTGCCTGACGCACCGGATAAGCGACCATCGGTTAATAGCGCGACGTTAAAACCAGCATCTTGTAAGTTGGCTAACACGGGCATGAGTTTGTGCAGTTCGGGCATACCGTTGGCTTTTGGGCCTTGGTACTTCACCACGATCACGCAGTCTTGATTCAGCTCTCCTGCTTCATACGCGTCGACCACTTGATACTGGTCGGTAAAGACTTTTGCAGGGGCTTTGGTATACCAGCGCGATTCAGGTACGGCGGATATTTTTATTAAGCCACGTCCGACATTGCCACTTAATAATTTCAGTCCACCTTCTCTCATAAACGGCGCATGAGCGGGTGATAATACATCGAGGTTTAAACTTTCAGCATTAACATCGCGCCAGCCTAGTTGTTTTTCTTGATCGCCATTATCGAGGGTTTTAATAATCAAGTACGGCTCTTGGCAATATGCGCGTAGCCCTTTGCCTAACGGTGAATCAGAGCCTAATAATGTTTTTACATCGGGGTGTATTAACTCGGCCTCTAATAGTTCGCGAATTAAAAAGCCCATGCCACCCGCTTGTTGAAAGTGATTTACATCGCCTTCGCCGTTCGGGTAAATACGGGTTAATAATGGCACAACATCAGATAAATCAGAGATGTCTTGCCAATCCAAAATAATGCCTGCCATACGCGCAATGGCTAATAAATGAATGCTGTGATTGGTCGAGCCTCCGGTGGCTAATAATCCGACAATGGCATTGACGAAACTTTTTTCGTCGAGCATTTGTCCTAGAGGAATATAATCACTTTCTAGTGCTGTATGCTGGCTTAATTGCGCGAGTGCGTATTGATTTAATAACGGTCTTAACGGATCTTGCGGATGTAAAAATGAACTGCCGGGTAGTTGCAGCCCCATAATTTCCATCAGCATTTGATTGGAGTTTGCGGTGCCATAAAACGTACATGTGCCGGCACTATGATAAGATTTTAATTCTGACTCTAACAGTTCCTCTTTGCCGACTTCTCCGGCAGCGAATCTCTGTCGAGTTTTTGCTTTCGCTGAATTAGTAATCCCTGATGACATAGGCCCTGACGGTAAAAAGATCGCAGGTAAATGCCCAAAGCGCAGTGCGGCCATTAATAAACCCGGCACGATTTTGTCACAAATACCTAATAAAACTACCCCATCAAATACGTCATGAGACAAACCAATGGCCGTGCTTAAAGCAATGGTATCGCGGCTGAATAATGACAGCTCCATACCATTTTGGCCTTGGGTAATGCCGTCGCACATTGCCGGAACGCCTGCAGCGACTTGGGCGACGTGGCCGAGTTTTCCAAGATGTTTTTTAATTTCATCGGGGTAATTTTTATACGGCTGATGCGCCGATAAAACATCGTTATAGGCGTTAATAATGCCAATATTCGCGGCGCGGCTGCTTTGTTTTAAGATCACTTTTTCATCGTGCTCTTCGGCGGCAATCGCATGAGCAAGGTTGGTGCAGCTAATACCATGACGCGCAGGTTGTTGCTGCAAGCGCTGTGCTTCTTCAGCAATCAAGTTTAAATATTCTTGGCGAGGCTTTTGACTGCGCTTAATAATTCTTTCGGTTACTGCCGCAACGATCGCATGCATATTCATTCCTTTATTATTTCGAGTTGCTATTCAGTTCGGTACACACTGATGCTAATACCGTCTTGGTGTAATACATGAGAGACCGGTAGTTGCTCGTTTATACCTTCGCAGGCTTTGTTAAAGACGTTATTTTTTTCTTCGCCACTAAAGTGCAAATAAATCTTTTCTGCTCGTTTCATAAAACGCCAGGTTAAGCTCATGCGTGGCTGTGGTAAGAAGTCATCTTCTACCGGCAAACACCACGCGGATGTTTCACCATCTAATAATGCAGCCAATTGTTTTGAGTCGGTAAACCACGAAGCCGTATGACCATCCCGCCCCATGCCTAAAACCACCACATCGATATGATCAATTTGGGTACGCAGCTGGGTTTCACAATCCATAATGCCTTCACTTGGAAGTTCTGCATCATTTTTTAGGCCTAAAAAATAGGCTTGCTTGGCTTTATTTTGAATTAAATGATCACGTACTAATTTTTCGTTACTGTCAGTATGATCGGTGGGCAACCAGCGTTCATCGACTAAAATAATGGTGACCTTAGACCACTCTACATCCTGCTGGCTTAGCTGCTGAAAAAAAGCAACGGGGGTTTTACCACCACTCACCGCTAAGCAGGCTTTATTTTTATCATCAATACAGGCATTCAGTTGCTTACTAACAGACAGCGCTAATTTTTGCGCTAAAACCTCTTCACTATCACTGATTGTTTCAGTCCACATAGGCTACTCCCAACAATTAATAACGAATAATTTACGATCGGCTAGTTGTTTTCATTCCAGAGGCGACCATCTTTTGCTAATAACAAAGTTGCTGCGGCTGGGCCCCAAGTGCCTGCGGTATAGGATTCTGGTGCGCTTTCTGATTCTTGCCACGCTGCTAAGATAGGATCAACCCAATCCCAGGCTTCCATTAATTCGTCATCGCGTAAAAATAATGTTGGGTTGCTGGCTAAGGCATCGAATAATAATCGCTCATACGCTTCGGGGACACGAGCAGCATTTTGATCATCAGGATTCAAACTGAGTGTCATCGGTCGCACCTTCATGCCGCTGCCCACTTTTTTCTCGCATAACTGCAAGCGAATGCCTTCGTCTGGCTGAAGTCTAAAGATCAGTTTATTCGCCATTGTTTTTTTATCTTGTAATGAAAAGATAGAATGGGGAATTTCTTTAAACTGCACCACAATTTCACAAGAACGTTCGGCCAATCGCTTACCCGTGCGTAAATAAAACGGAACCCCTGCCCAGCGCCAATTTTCTATTTCGACTTTCATCGCCACAAAAGTTTCGGTCAGACTGTTTTCATCGACCCCGTCTTCATCACGATATTTTGGCACGGGGTGACCATCCGATACGCCCTTTTTGTATTGGCCTCGAATAACGTTATCTAAAATATCCTGCCCTTCTATCGGGCGCAGTGCTTTTATTACTTTTACTTTTTCATCGCGTACTGCGTTGGGTTCCATTTTGGCGGGCGGTTCCATTGCGACAATACACAGCAATTGCAGCAGGTGGTTTTGCATCATGTCTCTAAACGCGCCGACCTGTTCATAAAACCCCGCGCGCTTTTCTACGCCTAACGATTCAGAAATCGATATTTGAATATGATCAATGTATTTCTGATTCCATTGGCTTTCAAAAATAAAGTTAGCAAAACGCAGCACCATTAGGTTCTGCACGGTTTCTTTGCCTAAATAATGATCAATTCGATAAATTTGTTTTTCATCAAAGTGCTCGGCAACAGACTTGTTAATTTCTTTTGCCGAGGCAAGGTCGTGACCAATCGGTTTTTCTAAAATGACTTTTGCCGTTGGTTGAATTAATTCACTGGTATTTAAGTTGGCAACAATGTCGGCGTAAAGCGATGAGGCCGTGGCTAAATAAAATAATCGGTTGGGGCAGTTTTCATCAAGCTGCGCGGCTAGCACAGTAAAATCTTCTGGATTCTGTCCGTCTAAACACACGTAACTTAACCGCTTAGCAAAGCGCTGCCAGCAATCACAATCTTGATAATCTGGCTGAACATGGCTAAAAACCGCTTTTTTTATCTGCGCGATAACGACCTTGTGCTCGAGTGCTTTACGCCCAATAGCGAAAATTCTGCCTTCTGGCAGCCGTTCATCCAGCTCTAGTAGATAAAGCGCAGGAAATAATTTACGCAATGCTAGGTCGCCAAGGCCACCAAAAAGCACCAATTCGTAAGGCTGTTCAATTTGCATACAATTCCATCCTTAGTGCACATTTAAAGTACCACCTATGATTAAGTGTGCACTATAAGTCAGCATTTGCCAGTTCTATTGATGCCGAAGTACGGCTTAATGTTCCATTTAATGTTGCGCTCAGTTTAAGCACGCAGTAATCATGCCCACAGGCCTAAACTAGCGACCATTCAGGCACTTGAACCTTGTGATTCCCCATCAAAACGCTACAATGCGGCATCTTTTTTAGGTGCAACATTGTCCGCATTCCCTTTTTTAAGAGTCAGTCATCAGCGCTTGGCCTAGTTCATGCTGTTACTACTGATCGCAAGCTTTATAAATGCGCTTGATAGATGAAGTGTTATAGATAATGTTAGCCAAACTATTTTTCATATATTACAAGGATTGAATCATGATCAAGAAATGCCTTTTCCCTGTTGCAGGTTACGGAACACGCTTTTTACCCGCTACTAAATCAATGCCAAAAGAAATGCTGCCTATTGTTAACAAGCCTTTGGTTCAATATGGCGTTGAAGAAGCCGATCAAGCGGGGCTCTCAACCATTGGCTTCGTTACCGGTCGTGGTAAGCGTGCTATTGCCGATCATTTTGATATTAGCTATGAATTAGAAGCTGAAATTAAAGGTTCAGGGAAAGAATCATTATTGAGCTCTATTCGTGATTTGATTGAAAAGAACGATTTCGCTTTTACTCGCCAAAACCATATGAAAGGTTTAGGTCACGCGATTCTATCTGGCCGCAATTTAATGGGCGACGATCCTTTTGCGGTTGTTCTTGCCGACGACCTGTGTGTCGCCGCTGATGATGGCGAAGGTGTACTTTCTCAGATGGTTAAGATTTATGAGCAGTTCCGCTGCTCTGTCGTCGCGATCCAAGAAGTCCCTGCTGACCAAGTACACAAATACGGAGTGATTGCCGGTGAAGATATGGGCAATGGCTTGTATCGTATTAACGATATGGTTGAGAAGCCTTCACAAGAAGATGCACCTTCTAACCTAGCGATTATTGGTCGTTATATCTTAACCCCAGATATCTTCGCAAAAATTGAAGCAACTGAGCCAGGAAAAAATGGTGAAGTTCAAATTACCGATGCGTTAATGAAACAAGCTCAAGAAGGCTGCGTTATGGCGTATAAATTCCGCGGTAAGCGTTTTGATTGCGGTAGCATCGAAGGGTTCGTTGAAGCAACTAACCACGTGTTTGAAAATGTCTACCTTAAAGAACAAGCTGAGCTAGAAAAAGCAAAGCAAGAAAAAGGAAATAAATAATGGGCGATTTATTAGCATGCTTTAAAGCTTATGATGTTCGCGGCCGTATGCCTGATGAGCTGAACGAAGATATTGCCTATAGCATTGGTCGTGCATTTGCTGAATTCCTAAAACCTAAAACCGTTGTGGTGGGTTATGACATTCGCTTAACCAGTAAGCAAATGTGTGACAAGGTGATTGAAGGCCTACGGGATGCCGGTTCTGATGTTTATAACATCGGCATGTGCGGGACCGAAGAAGTCTATTTTGCCACATCTCACCTGAAAGCTGATGGCGGCATTTGTGTGACTGCTAGTCACAACCCAAAAGATTACAACGGTATGAAGTTCGTACGCGAAGGGTCTCGGCCTATTAGCGGCGATACCGGCTTAAAAGATATCGAAATTTTAGCTCATGCTAACGATTTTGCAGAAGTCAATGCCAGCAAGCGCGGCAAATTAGAGCTAGTTGATACTCGCCCTGCTTATACTCAGCACCTTTTGACCTACGTTGAAGCCGATAAGCTGAAGCCGTTAAAGATTGTTTGTAATGCTGGTAACGGTGGTGGCGGTTTAGCGCTAGATGCCATTGAGCCTTTCTTACCGATCGAGTGGGTTAAAGTTCACCATGAGCAAGATGGCAACTTCCCTCATGGCGTGCCTAATCCTTTGCTAGAAGAAAACCGCGCCCCCACAATTAAAGCGATTGCCGATTCTGGTGCTGATTTAGGCATCGCTTGGGATGGCGATTTTGATCGCTGTTTCTTCTTCGATGATAAAGGCACTTTTATTGAAGGCTATTATATCGTGGGTCTATTGGCTGAAGCGGCACTGCTTAAAAACCCAGGTGCCAGTGTGGTTCACGATCCGCGCTTAACTTGGAATACTATCGAGATGGCTGAAGCCGCTGGCGGTAAAGCGATTCAAAGCAAAACCGGCCATGCCTTCATTAAAGAACGTATGCGTTTAGAAGATGCGGTCTATGGCGGCGAAATGAGTGCTCACCATTATTTCAAAGATTTCTTCTATTGCGACAGTGGCATGATTCCATGGTTGCTTGTGGTTGAGTTGATCAGCAAGTCTGGCAAGTCATTAACTCAGTTGGTTGAAGAGCGCATGGCGAAATTCCCTTGCTCAGGTGAGATCAATAGTGTGTTAGACGATGCTCCAGCAACCTTGGTTAAAGTAGAAGCTCATTATGCTGAGTCTGGCGCTGAAATCGATCATACCGATGGCCTAAGCATGAACTTTGGTGATTGGCGCTTTAACTTACGCGCTTCCAATACCGAACCTGTTGTACGCTTGAATGTAGAAAGCCGTGGTGATCAGGCATTAATGGAAGCTAAAACGGCTGAATTATTGAAATTAATGAAGGGTTAAGCCGCCTTTTTTTACTTTGTTGGAATAAAAACTGTAAGCGGTTGAATTAATTACAGTTTTTTATTCTAACAAGTGTTGACATAGGGGCATGGTCTACGTATTATGCGTCCCGTTGCCAAGACATTCCCTGATAGCTCAGTTGGTAGAGCAGTAGACTGTTAATCTATTGGTCGCTGGTTCAAGTCCAGCTCAGGGAGCCATTTATTACCTTGTAGTAAATTGGTTCACTTGCAACAGGTTCGGGATATAGCGCAGTCTGGTAGCGCGCCTGCTTTGGGAGCAGGATGTCGGGAGTTCGAATCTCTCTATCCCGACCATCTTTATCTAAGATGGTCATCTTACGAAATACTCTATTTCAAATTATCAAAATCCAATATACTTTTTATAGCCTTTATATTTTTATCAAATATATTTTATTGCTAGAATTTTCTGTGTATAAGCAATCCCCCCCTTATTTTATTAGAAATAAATTTTAGGCAAAAAAAAGCAGCCTAATAGTAAGCTGCTTATTTATTCACTAATCCATTCGCTATTCAATTAAGAAAGCAAAACCCTAATCCGTTAAAGAGTCTTTCTCGTAAAAATGACTCAATACTTTCGCCAAATTATGCGCATCTTCACTACCCGCAAGCTCACGAATAGAATGCATACCAAAAGTCGGCACACCGATATCAAGAGTATCCACACCCAACCCAGAAGCGATTGCCGGGCCAATGGTACTGCCACAACCTAAGTCGGTGCGCGTGACGAACGATTGATACTTAATACCAACGTCGTTACAAACCTGCTTAAAGACCGCAGCGGTAAAGCTATTGGTTGCATAGCGCTGATTAGCATTTACCTTAATAACAGGCCCCTGATTGATAATAGGCCCATGGTTTTCATCGTGCTTTTCAAAATAATTTGGGTGAATTGCGTGCGCATTATCAACCGAGATCATCAACGAATTCGCCATAAGGCGATTACGATCTTCGATGCTTGGCCAGATTCTTTCAATAGTATGCTCTAAGAAAGGCCCCTGTGCGCCACAAGCACTCACAGAACCGACCTCTTCATGGTCAGTACATACAAAGACCTTATTTTGACCCGAGCCCGAATTCAATAACGCCTGCAAGCCCACATAACAACTTAATAAGTTATCCAATCGCGCACTGGCAATAAATTCGTTTTCTAGACCGATCACCGCTGGCGGCTGTGTATCGTAAAAGAACAATTCATAATCTAAAATTGATTCAACCGATTCAAACTGCTTGCGCACTTCTGCCATCAAGATCGAATTTAAATCTTGCTTATTATCACCCACAATCGCCAATACTGGCGGCAAGTCGGTTTGTTTATTAATCGTACGAGAACTGTTCGCTTCACGATCAAGATGAATCGCCAAACTTGGAACCGTTGCAATCGCGCGTTCAAAGTTAATCATTACCGATTTAATCTTTCCGTCAATTCGTGCATGCACACGCCCCGCTAGAGATAAATCACGATCAAACCAAGGAGCAAGTAAAACGCCGCCATAAACTTCAACACCCAGCTGGAAATAACCTCTTTCGGTCATATTGGCGTTAGGCTTTACTTTTAAGCAAGGACTGTCGGTATGAGCACCTAACAAGCGCAGAGGCTGAGTTTTATCGGCTAACCAAAAAGCGACAATAGAAGAATCATTGCGGCGAACAAAATAACCCGCCTGCTCTTGCAACTGCCAAGCTTGATCTTCAAATAATTCGGTATAACCCACAGATAATAGAATACTCGCCATGCTTTCGGTCGCATGAAACGGTGTAGGACTGGCTTGTAAAAAGCCTAATAGAGATTGGTTGAAATCAGGTAAAGATAAAAGAGAATGTGACATCAGAGTTCCTAAGCGGATCCATCATATATGAGGAAAGCCCGCTTAGGACTTGATCATTCAAAACATGATGACATGCTTCAAACGATCAAATAAACAGCAGGCTTAGCCTTCTTGTTTAACATCCAACAATTCTACTTCAAATACTAGAGCAGAGTTAGCTGGAATTTTAGGGCTTGGGCTTTGTGCGCCGTAAGCCAAGTCAGCTGGGATATAAAGCTTCCACTTATCACCAACAGACATCAACTGAAGTGCTTCAGTCCAACCAGCGATAACGCGGTTAACTGGGAATTCAGCAGGAGTACCACGCTCAACAGAGCTGTCAAAAACAGAACCGTCAGTCAGAGTACCATGGTAATGAACAGATACAGTATCAGTAGCAGCAGGCTTAGCACCGGCTTCTGCAGCAGCAGTAACTACTTCATATTGTAAACCAGACTCTAAAGTAGTAATACCTTCTTTCTTAGCATTTTCAGCTAGGAAATCAATACCAGACTGAGCAGCTGCATCGTTCAATGCCGCTTGCTTACGCTCTTGCTCTTCACGAATTTTTTCGAAAGCCGCTTGAAGTGTTTCTTGATCAATACGCTTCTCTGCACCCGACAATGCATCAGAGATACCTGCAGCAATTGCATCAACGTTTAATTCTACTGCATCGCGCGCTAGGCTTTCACCGATATTAAGACCAACACCATAGCTTGCTTGATCAACATGATTTTCTAATTTCACTTCATTCTCCTGGCTACAACCAACCAATATAAGAGCACCCATAACGAGTAAAGGTGCTTGTTTGAAAAGTTTCATTGTTATTCCCCAAAGGTTTTATTTTTGATTATTATTAAACGGCATAACACTACACCATTTATTCAACAAATCCCATTACAGAACAAATGTCTGAAAGTGATATGGTACTCAAATTTTTAAATTCAAGACGTCAGCATAGAAAAATACAAATCTAAGCCAAAATACACAACCTCTTAAAAGACAATTGCTTATATTTTGACCGAGTTAATTATATTTCAAGCAATACTAGCATTCATAGCGGCCAAGCTTTTGACGACGCTGACATTCACGTTTGATGTTTTTACATACCTGAAGTTCCGGCGCTGTTAGATCTAATGCATTTTCGCAATCGTAAAAGCGCTTACGCAGCTCACTCTTGTCGATAGAAGCCATTTGACTGTCACACGCTGTTATCGAAAAACAGGCCATGAGAATTGAAGCTGTTAATAGGTATTTCACTAAAGTTAACTCTATATTTTTTTACAGCGTCGCACAGACTTACTTATTTGTCTAGAAAGTGGCAGAAAGGCTGAAGAAATCAGAAGTTTCACTAAGTCTTTTGAGACTCAGTGAATAACACATAGATAAAATGAATAAATTTCGAGCAATCCCTCGAAAATCCAAACTATTTTAGTGATAATATGACCATCGATATCATTCACCGTTAAAAAACAAAAAAGACAGCCTTATGAATTCCGTGACCAAAGTCATCATCACCTCGGCCGCATTATTATTAGCCGCATGTGGTCCATCAAAAGAACAACTAGCGCGCATAGAGCTTTTGGCCCAAGAACAAGCTCGTATTGCCGCAGAAGCTGCACAGCAAGAAGCCAGCGCCAGAAGAATGCGTATTAGTACTCGCTTACAACGTGCTGATATTCACTGGAAAAGCAAAGACTATCTTAGCGAAGAGAATGTTCAGTCACTTTTCAGCTCTCAAGACCGCCGCTTCGCAGGTTTAACCGAAGAAGAACTTGAGCAGCAAAATACCTACTTCATAAACTATCCTCTGCAAGCAGCACGATATAACTATAAGAAGGGATTCCACCCTTTCAATATCGTAGGCATTCGTAGCCTGCCTAATAGCGGGCCTTATAGTAGCCTTTTCCCAGATGAAGCGGCTGACTACGCCCCAGGGCATTCCGCCAAGTCAGTGGTTGAATTTACCCTGCATCAAGATTTAGAAAAAAATCGTTTAGGGCAAGATGTATTAATGAAGAACGGCCACCGCTGGGTTGCGACCGTTCTTAACTTTAAAAACTACCCTGCGTTAAAAGCCTACAACCGTAACTGGCAGTGGATCCCTGGCGTATTTGAAGACATCAAATGGAATGCCGCGCCAGAAAAGACTCACAGCCAAAGCGATGCGCGCGCGTTAGAAGTTCAGCTAGGGTTGCGTTTCTGTACACTAGAAGATCGCTGCTATAGCAACATTGATTACCAAGGCCACCCTACTCATGCGGTACGTGCTGAAGTGATCAGTATTTATGTCGGCAACCGCGAAAACGGTGAGATCCTTGCTAAGTTTGTTCGTGAAGCAGAATAAAGAGCTGAATAAAGAACAGAATAAAAAGTTCAATTCATGGCTCGCCGGTTAAACGGCAGGCATAAAAAAACCGCTACGACTTTCGTCTAGCGGTTTTTTTGTTTCTAGTATTAGCTAAATGAAACATGCCTATAAACTATAGGCTACACACCCATACTACAAACCAATGCTACAAACCAATCTTACAAACCAACAGAAACATTCAAGCCAAAGAATAAGCCAGAAACATCAACATCAGTATCGATATCCATAGAGTCTTCATCTGTTGTCAGGTTCAGTACACGGTGACCCGCTTCAAGGTTGATATCAACCATTGGAATCGGTAGTGGTAATGTATAACCTACTGCAAGCTCCATATCAGAGACGCTATTACCATCGTAACCAATCGCGTTTAATTCAGCACGCGCATACACACCAAAGTGTGAATCAAAATCTACGTTCAAGTAACCCATTGGTAAAACGAAATCTAATTTTTCTTCTTCGGAATTATTAGGATTATTTTTTTCAGTTACCGATACAACACCATCGAACTGACGCGCTGTTAAACCAAAGTTAATGTCGAAAAATGGAATTGGTAAAGGAACCCCCCAATACAAAGTTAAATCAGTATGAGATAAATCGAACTGCGATTTAGTTTCACCCGTATAGCTCTGACCTAAGAAATCTCGCGTTACGGTACCATCACCATTCAAATCCAAATCTGTTTTCTTAATTTTAACGTTTGGAATCACTGGAATTGGATGTTCAAAAGAAACAAACAAAACGTTATTATTTTCAGAGTCGAGGTTTAAACCACCATCCCCGACTTTAAAGCCATCATCAACATCACCCGAGGCTTCAGCATTCCACATGCTCGCACCCGCATCAACAGTAAATAATAAATCAGCTTGCGCCATCATAGGTGTAGCAGCGGCAATCGCAATGGCCAGTAACTTTTTCATAGGTCTTCCTTTAATTTAATTATTATCAATTATCAGGCTAGATGACAATTGTGGGATTTTCTCTAGTTTGCCCCGTTTTACAGGCAAAATTCAACTAATCTCATTCAATTAGCAGAAATTAATCACATTTCGAGGGAACTTTTTACATATTTTACAGATGCAGGAAGCAAAACCCTTAAACCAGCTCACGCCACCCCGTACTCTCGCCTTGTATTGCAGCATCGACTTCTTGCCATTCACACTGCAAAACTTGAGCAAATTCTTTCTGTACCAGGTCAAGCTGATTGTTCTTATCACTAATATGACTGGCTAATACGTGCTGAATACCTGGCCATAATAAACGCGATAATAAGTCAGCGGCTTGCTGATTATTAAGGTGGCCAAAGTCACCTGCGACTCGGCGTTTTAATGCCGGAGGATAAGGGCCTTGCTGTAAAAGCTGAAGATCGTGATTGGCTTCTAATAATAAACCATGGCAGTTTTGGTAGGCTTCGATCAAGTAAGGCGTCAACGAGCCTAAATCCGATAGAACACCGACCTTAAAACGATCATTAGAAACAACAAATTGTACCGGTTCTTGCGAGTCGTGAGGCACGACAACCGTTTGAATAACCAGATCATTAACCTGAAAGTGTTCATCACTTTCAATGCATCGCCATAGGGGATGTTCTAACCAGCCAGCTGAACGGGCAGTACCATAGGTTGCATAAAAGGGTTTATCAATAGATTCGCAGACTAGCGCTACGCCCTTAGCGTGGTCGCTGTGTTCATGACTGACCAATATTGCATCAATGTCGGTCAGCTCTAGAGACAACTCTTGTAAACGAATGCGGGTATGTTTTCGATTAAAACCACAATCGATTAAGATGCGACTTTTTCCACTATCGATAATCGTAGCGTTGCCCTTGCTACCACTGCCTAGCGATGCAAATCTCACTTCACTAAGAGTTTTTGCAAGTCGCTCAAAAAGCTCACCGCGAGGGCATCATCGGCGAGAGTTTCAGTATCTTTTTGCAGGGATAAATACACACCTAAGCGCGAGCGATTCATTCTCAACAAATAACCGACTTCAACACCTAGCTCATTACTATTGGTTAGCCACTGCCAAAAACTTTTTTCAGGGCGTTCAGCCAATGGATCATAGATAGTAATGTAATACGTACCCGTTGAGCGGTTTAAATCGGTCAAGGTGTAATCACTTACCGCCAAAGCTTCTGCAACGGCAGTCCAAGCAAAGGCAAAATATCCGTTTAAGCGCAATACCTGAGTACCTGCACCATCACGCTCTAAACGTGGGTTCAACGCCGTTCCCTGCGACTCGACCAAAGACATAGATTCTTCATCATCAACCAAAACCAATGCCTTAGGCCCTGGTACAACAAAATCGCCGTCTTCGTCTAATACAAGCGCAGAGGCTGTGGTCATTGTGACTTCTGGAATAATATAAAGGTCTTGAATCGGTAAATCTTCTTGTCCTTCAACAGGCTGCATTCTATCTTTGGTTTCCGCGTCCAAATAGCCTTGAGCTCTATCATGAAACGTATCGCCGAAAATAGCCGTGCAGCCACTCAAGCTAATAACCAATAATAAAAATACAGTACGAATCATCAATTATTTCACCAAACCAAAAGAGCTCAAAGCATTTTGTAACGTATCACGATACTGAGCCGCCAATGGGGTTAATGGCAAGCGAATACCCGCCGTCATGCGACCCATTTGGTGTAAAGCCCACTTAACAGGAATAGGATTAGACTCTAAAAACAAGACACTGTGCATGGCCATTAGCTCAGCATTCAATGCTTCAGCTTCTTCTACCTTACCCGCTAAAGACAAGCGGCAAAGCTCAGCCATTTTCTTAGGCAGTACATTGGCGGTCACAGAAATGTTGCCATGACCCCCTAATAACATCAGCTTATAAGCGGTTTCATCATCACCGGAATACACCGCAATTTTATTACCCACCAAGTCGATCACTTGCTTCGCACGATCCAAATCGCCAGTGGCTTCTTTTACCCCAATGACTTGATCGATTTCAGCAATACGAGCAATCGTATCAGGCAACATATCGACCGCAGTACGGCCTGGTACGTTATAAAGAATCTGACCCAAATCAACCGCTTTGGCGATGGCTTCGTGATGTAAGAACAGGCCTTCTTGAGTCGGCTTATTATAATAAGGCGTTACCAGCAAACAGGCATCGGCGCCTAAGTGCTTAGCCTCTTGCGTTAATTCAATCGCTTCTGAGGTAGAGTTAGCACCCGTACCCGCAATCACAGGAATTCGGCCAGCAACCGTTTTGATCACTCGATCCATAACTGCGCAATGCTCTTTTGTATTAAGCGTCGCAGATTCGCCTGTCGTGCCTACGGCTACGATAGCGTCAGTGCCTTCTTTAATATGGAATTCAACTAGACGGTCGAGGTTTTCCCAATCAATGTCACCGTTATCGTGCATAGGTGTTGCTAATGCAACAATACTGCCCGTAATCATCTGCTAAGACTCCAAAATTATGCGATTCAATCAAACTATTCAATTAAACTAGACGCGCATATTACTCATCAGCGCCTTTGCTTACAAGCAACAATCAACGCTCAGCGTTTGATTGCATCGGTTCCACCATTTTTACTGCCTGTGGCCAAGCGGTCAAAATAGCCTTAAATAAGGTCGCTAACGGGATCGCAAAGAAAATACCCCAAAAACCCCAGATACCACCAAATGCCAGTACCGCAACAATAATCGCAACGGGGTGAAGATTGACCGCTTCCGAAAATAATAGAGGGACTAAAACGTTGCCATCTAATGCCTGAATAATTCCGTACACTAATAAGCAGTAGAACAGTGTTTCGCCATAACCAAACTGAAAATAAGCAATCACGGCAACAGGAACCGTCACCACAGCAGCCCCAATATAAGGAATCAATACCGACAGACCGACTAAGATCGCCAGTAATTCAGCGTACTGCAGGCCAAATATCACAAAACCGATGTAGGTAACCCCACCCACAATGATAATTTCTACTACTTTACCGCGTATATAGTTAGCAATCTGAACTTCCATTTCAGCCCAAATAGTATTCATTAAGCGGCGATCTTTTGGTAAAAAAGATAAAAAGAATCGGGTTATCTGCGTACTGTCCTTTAAAAAGAAAAAGACCAAAATAGGCACCAATACCAAATAGATCAAAATCGTAATCGCACCAGGAATACTGTGGAATGAAAAAGACAATAACCACTGCCCCAATGAAGCCAGCTCTTTACCGACTTGCCCGGTCCACTCTCTAACTTGCACTTCCGTAATCAGGTCAGGATAGCGTTCAGGCAAAAGCATCAATAAGCCTTGGCCCTTAGTGAGCATTTTAGGAAGCTCATAAAACAACTGCCCAGCCTGCGAGATCGTTGCCGGGATTACAACAAATAAAATCGCCAAAAAGAGACTAATAAACAGCGTAAACATAATCAGTGTGGATATTAAATTCCCCAACCCTTTCTGCTTACAGTAGTTCATTCCGCCTTGTAAAAGATAAGCCAAGATAATTGCAATAAATACCGGCGCTAATACAGAGCCAAAGCCAATAATGATCGCAAAGAACGAAATTAGGAGTAATAAAAATATCAGCGCCTCTTCATCTGAAAAATAGCGTTCCATCCATCCTTTGAAAACTTTTAGCATATTCGCACACTAACCTTTTTTAATAATAAAATGGTATGACTCTGCCAACGCCTCTGCGTTCACTAAAGAATTACCCGTAATTTCAGAAAATTTATGAAAGTCGGTCCAAGAGCCGGCATCCGTTGTTTCAACATAAATAAGCTGCCCGACTTCCAATTGTTTTAAGGCTAACTTCATTTTTAATAAAGGCAAAGGACAAGCCAGGCCTTTTAAATCCAGTTCTAGAGAAACTTTTTGTCTATTTTGCTCTAACACGTTGGCACCCATAACAAATGTAAGGCAACATTATAGCAGTGCAATGATCTGAGAATCATTTATGATTTTCACTGTCTATACTGTTCAGAGCTTATTAGGACTCCAGTTAAGTACACTCGATAAGCCCACTCGATAGCCCGATAAAGGAATTCTATTACCGATGGCCACTAAAACGCCACGCTCAGCTTCATTAATTTTCATCATTGTCGCCATTATTTACACCGCATTAAGCGCCCAAATGAGTTTCTCTGCTAGCAATGATTTACCCGAGCTAGGTGATTCGACCTCTGGCCTTGTTTCACAAACCCAAGAACATCAGCTTGGACGTATCTGGTTGCGCCAACTAAGAGCCCAAACCAGAACCATAAACGACCCAATCACACTGTCTTTTATCGAAGATTTAATTTTTCGCCTAGCACCACACAGTGAAGTTCGTGACCACCGTTTTGAATTCGTCGTAATCGACCAAGGTGATCTCAACGCCTTTGCTGTGCCTGGGGGTATTATCGGCATCAATATGGGCATCTTTCTTCATGCCGCCGACGAAGATGAAATATCGTCAATATTAGCGCACGAGCTTGCTCACTTAAGCCAGCGTCATTTTGCTCGCCAAATCGAAAATTCCAAACGCCAAGCGCCCATTGCCCTTGCGTCTTTATTGGCAAGCATACTCTTAATGGCTTCTAATAATGCCGATGCGGGTTTTGCCGGTCTTGTCAGTACCCAAGCAGCCAGCATTCAGAATCAACTGGCCTACAGCCGTGAATGGGAACGAGAAGCGGATCGTACCGGCATGAAGACCTTAGTAAACTCTGGTCTCGATCCTCATGCAATGCCCTCAATGTTTCAGCAGATGCTGGCTGCCAATCGCTACAGTCAGCGCCCTCCTGAATTCTTAATGACACACCCCATTACCGATACCCGTGTTTCTGATGCCGCCAACCGCGCTCAAGCGTATAAAATTAAACAACGCACGCGCAGTTTTAATTTTTTGATTTTGCAGCAACGCGCAAAAATTCGATACTTATTACCAGAAGAAGACCAACTGGCGTATTTTGATCGTTTATTACAAGCGACAACCAACGAAAAAGAAAAAGACAGCTACCGCTACAGCGCAGCTTGGATTAATTTTCATGCACGAAACTATCCACAAGCTCTGGATTCACTATTGACCATTTCAGCCGATCATATAGACCAACCCGCCGTATCGATTTTAAGGGCGCAAACGCTAAACCAGCTAGGTAAGAGCGATCAAGCGATTGCCGGTTTACAAGATGCCTATCAATTACGCCCCGACAGCTACCCTATTGCAGTAAGCTTGGCCGAGCTAATGAGCGCCAACAATCAAGCCAAAAATGCTCTTTCTGATATTCAGCGCTGGTCAGAGCGTCGACCAACCGACCCTATTATCTGGAATCAACTGGCAGAGACGGCAAATGCCGCAACGGATTTAATACTCTCATATCGAGCAAAAAGTGAATTTTTCTACTTAACAGGACAAAAGAAGAAGGCGATCAAACAGCTTAAATTTGCCATTGAATACGCCGATAAGCAGGGCAGCTTTCAACAGCAGAGTCGGTTGAAGCAACGTTTATTACAGATGTCAGAAGCAAAAGAGTCACTCAACTTTTAGACATTGAGTGACTTTTTAGTGTTTAGTGTTTAGCGCGTTCGACTAGTACTCGAGAGCGCTATTTATTCGGCGTAAAAGACAGCATACGATTCAGTGATTTAATCGCCTCTAAGCGAACAGGTTCTGCCACCAATACTTCCTGATCCCCAGTCTTTAGAACATCACGAAGATTGGTCAAACCATTCATTGCCATCCAAGGGCAATGCGCACAGCTCTTACACGTTGCACCATTACCACCGGTCGGCGCTTCGATTAATAACTTATCAGGGGCAGCTTGCTGCATTTTATAAAAAATGGCTTTATCGGTCGCAACAATAAGCTGCTTATTCGGCAAACGTGCAGCAGCAGCGATCAATTGCGAAGTTGAGCCCACCTCATCAGCAAGATCAACCACACTTTGTGGCGACTCTGGGTGAACCAAGATCGCGGCATCAGGATAGACCAGTTTTAAATCCATCAAAGCCTTCGCCTTAAACTCGTCATGGACGATACAAGCGCTATCCCACATCAACATGTCTACGCCGGTTTCTTTCGCGACATAGCTGCCTAGGTGCTTATCTGGAGCCCAAATGATCTGCTCGCCTTGCTCTTGTAAGTGCTTAACCACCTGCAAAGCAATACTAGACGTCACTACCCAATCCGCTCGCGCTTTTACATCTGCCGAGGTATTGGCATAAACAACGACCGTGCGCTCTGGATGCTGATCACAGAAGTCAGAGAACTCATCAATAGGACAACCTAAGTCTAACGAACACGTTGCCTCCAACGTCGGCATAATCACGCGCTTCTCTGGGCTTAATATTTTCGCGGTCTCACCCATAAACTTAACGCCCACAACCACCAAGGTTGAAGCTGGATGGTCACGGCCAAAGCGCGCCATCTCAAGCGAATCTGCTACGCAACCGCCCGTTTCTTCTGCCAATGCTTGTAATTCAGGATCAGTATAATAATGAGCAACCATTACCGCATCTTCTTGCTTAAGAAGTTGTTTAATTTCGGCAATAAGTTGTGTTTTTTCTTCAGTATCAGTGGTCACTACAGCTTCAATTTTAGCGTTTAGGTGATCACGAACAAATTGTGATTTTTCACTTACAACGGAGCTAGTCATAAAGGCAAACTTTCCTACGGAGCTAGATGATTAAGGACCCTAGAGATCGAGAGTGTAAAAATATGGGGACGCAGTATACCACATTCAACTGAAAGGCTAGTGACTTGGCTATATTGCAGGCATAAAAAAAGGGGTAAGCTCTACGCTTACCCCTTCTTCATATAGTGGTGGGCCGTGTGCGACTTGAACGCACGGCCAATTGGTTAAAAGCCAACTGCTCTACCAACTGAGCTAACGGCCCAAATTCTTTTAGAATTTAATAACTCAATATAAGTTATAAGCTTCTAGAACTTGGTGGTAAGTCACTAAACTTACCTAAACTTGATGCTTCGTAGTATACTGAGTTAATAATTAATGTCAACGTTTTCAGTAACTTACATCAATATATTTTTAAATATATTCTCGCTTAATGGTGGGCCGTGTGCGACTTGAACGCACGACCAATTGGTTAAAAGCCAACTGCTCTACCAACTGAGCTAACGGCCCTTAAGCGAGGAGGCATATAATACTGATTTATTTTTCGTGCGCAAGCCTTTTTTTAAAATAAAATCATAAAAGACAAGCACTTGCATAAAATCACAGTATTACAATGCCACGGCTACTTGCTTTCTGCTGCCTGCAACCTAGTTAAATAGCGCTCTGCAAGACGAACGGCCGAATCAGACGTTCCAGGGTATTGCTTAACAACCTGCTTCAAAATTTCTTTAGCCTTTGCAGCATTACCTTTACGATCGTATGAGACCGCTAGCTTGTAGTGTGAATCTGGCGCTTTATTATGCGCAGAATGCTGCGTAACAACGGTTTCGAATTGTTTAATCGCAAGATCGTAATTACTTTCCGCCAGCTGAACTTCTCCAGACCAATAAAGTGCATTGGCTGCTAAAGCATGCTGAGGATAGGTTTTAGCAAATACATCTAACTGAGCAAGCGCCTGAGTAAAATCCTTCTTCTTAATGAAAGACATCGCACTGGCGTACAAATCATCGGCGGGTAATATGGATGCTTGAACAACGTTATTACCTTGGTCAGCCTGAGCAACCTTTGATGCAGTCGGTGCGACAGCATTAACCGGTTTTACCACACTGGTCGGATTTGTTAACAGTTCAGCCATACGCCTATCAAGATCGAGATATCGCTGCTGCTGCTGTCTTTCTAGCTGCTCAATTTTATGATTTTGCTCTTCAACCGTGCCTCTTAATCCAGCAATTTCTTGCTGCATCACTTCCACCATATCTAATAATTCAACCTGCAATGATGATTGAGTGGGTGAACCACTGTTCATACGAGGAGCATTATTTACGGGAGAGGTACGAGTAGGTTGTAATGTCGCTGTTGATACGGATTTAACAGCGGGTTTAGCAGTAGGCCCTTGGCCTACTGCTACCCAGCCATCTTCCGCTGCACTGAACATAGATATGAGCAGTGCTAGAGGTAAGACTGTATATTTCATTAGAAATTAACGGCTCTGGTATTTGATCTCAACACGACGGTTTTGAGACCAAGAATCATCGTTATGACCCATCAAAGCTGGACGCTCTTCACCGAAGCTTACCGTTTCGATTTGTGAAGATGCTGCACCGTTAGCTTGTAGGAAACGGCTAACAGACAATGCGCGACGCTCGCCCAATGCTAGGTTATATTCAACAGTTCCACGCTCATCAGCATGACCTTCAAGTACTACGCGAGCTGAAGAGTTAGCTGCTAGGTACTGAGAGTGTGCGATCAAAGCATTTTTGCTATCAGCTTTGATTGTTGTGTTATCAAAATCGAAGTAGAAAACAGTCGCTTTCATCAACGCAGCCTGAGCTTCGTTTGCTGCAGCATCAATCTGCTCACCAGCAACCGCTTGCGCTTCAACGCCTTTTGTTTCAACATCAGCAGCTGTGCTTTCTGCAGAAGCAGATGCTTCTTGAGCAGCAGCGTTTAATGGCTGAAGCTCTTCGCCATCAGCCATGTCGCTATTACTTGCACATGCAGTCATTAATACTGCGCCAAAGGTAACACCTAATGTTTTAACTAATGCACGTTTTTGCATAATCTTTGTACTTCCCATTTTAAGTCTAAGTTATTTTTAATTCTATTCTTCTTGCTTGGTTTGTCTGTAAAGTAACTGTTTGATTACTTCATCAAAGGAGACCAAGCAGGTTCACGAACATCACCATATTTAGATGGTAAGCGGAATTTAACCTCTCCATCTAGTGATACGGCAGCTAAAATACTGCGATCACCCATACTTGCTGCATAAACTACCATACTTCCATTCGGCGCAACACTAGGAGATTCGTCCAATTGAGTATCTGAGGTTAAAATTTGTAAAACACCCGTTTTCATATTCTGAGTGGCAATATGAAAATCACCACCATTTCTGTGAACCATGACCATTTTACGCCCATCGGGGGTAATTCTAGCTCGAGCATTATAATCCCCTTCAAACGTAATCCGCTTAGGTTTACGGTTTGTTAGGGATACTTTATAAATTTGAGGTTTACCAATACGACTTGAAGTAAAGATCAAGTTTTTACCATCCGGCATCCACTGCGGCTCGGTATCAATACCATAGTGTGTTGTTATACGGTCAAGCTTACGTGTTGCAAGATCCATTACGTAAACATCAGGATTACCATTACGTGAAAGCACCATCGCCATTTTAGTTCCATCAGGTGAAAACGCAGGTGCACTGTTAGAGCCTTTAAATGACGCTATCTTTTCACGCTTGCCACTGGCGATCTCTTGTATGAATATTTCACTGCGGCCATTTTCAAAGCTGGTATACGCAATTTTTTTACCATCGTTAGACCAAGCCGGTGAAATAATTGGCTGCTTTGATGAGAATATATTCTGTTCACGCGCGCCATCAGCATCGGCATAACTTAAATTAAATTGCGTGCGCTCACGGTTGGTTGTCACATAAACCAACTTCGTCGAAAAAGCACCAGGGACACCGGTTAATGCAGCAAAGATTCGATCACTCATAAAGTGAGCGATATCGCGCAGCGCCGACGCACCACCGGTTAATTTTTGATTCATTAATACGGTACGGGTATTCACATCGATCAACTTAAAGTTAATCACATAACCACCGCGGCTATCTTCATTAATAGCACCAATAACTAAGTAATCTTGCTTTAAAAGCTCCCAATCACGATAGAAAATCTCTTCTTCGGTATTAGGTAAACTCAGCATCTGCGTTTTTGGCAAGCTATTAAAGTAACCACTGCGCCCTAGGTCATTAGCGACAATTTGCGCGACATTTTCAGGCAAGGCACTTAATCCCTTCCACTGAAAAGGAACAACCGCTACCGGAATGGCACGCTGATTACCTTGTGTGATTTCGATCACAAGCTCAGCACGAGCCTGCAAAGCCAATAAACTCATTAATACAATTTGAAAAACTAACTTCATTACCACACTGCATCCTCAGGCCTAAAGGCCATTACAAAACTTCTAAACTGCTGTTCAAATAAACGCGTATCTTTTGGCACAGGCAAAGGCTGAGCTCGATTTACCGCGGCCAATACAGAACGATCCAATGCTTCATTGCCACTACCGGTAATAATCGAAACATCAATCACTTCGCCCGTAGGCACCAGCTGTATTCTCACCACAACTTCCATATCTGGGCGGGCACTCGGTGGATAGCGCCAAGATTTAGAGATCTTTGCTCGTATCTGAGCAACGATGCCATCAGTAATCGCGGCATTCTCTTTTGCTTGCTGTTCTTCGGCCATGGCTTTTTCCATAGAGCGCTGCTGCTCTTCTTCTGCCAATGACTCTAATAACGCTTCTTCTTGTTCTTTTTCAAAAGCTTCCTGCTCGGCAAGCTGCTTCTCTTCTTCTAGCCTTTTTAGCTCAGCCGCTTTCAGCTTATCGGCCTCAGCTTTTTTATCTTTGGCTATTTGCTTCGCTTTATCGGCCAGTTTTTTATCAGCAGCCGTTTTATCTTTTGCTGCCTTTAATTTCGCCGCTTTTAACTTAGCCGCTTTGTCGCGTTTAGCTTTCTGGTCAGCCAAGCGTTTTTTACGCGCGGCTTCTTTACGGCGTTTATCCGCTCTGGCTTTTTGGTCCAGTTTTTTCTTTTCAGCCAACTGACGCTGCTGCACTTGTTTATTTTCGACCTGAATGACTTTAGCCTGAATGTTTTTCGGCGTTGGTTCAGCAATCTGTCGCTTTTCTTTTGGCCATTCAATTGCAAACAGCGCAATGACGACCACATGAAAAATTACCGCCACTGCAATCGCTAACCCATAGCTCTGCGGATCGAGTAATTTTTTTAGCCAAATCTTAGCCCGCATATTTACAAACCTGCTTTAGGATCGGGCGCTTCTGTGATCAAACCAACAGACCCTGCCCCTGCAGCTTGTAAGCTGCCCATTAATGCCACCACGACCCCATACGGGACACTTTCATCACCGCGTACTAAGACATCGGTTTTTGGCTGGCTCTTTAGCAGAGTGGTTACGTATTGTTGAATGTCGGTCAGAGCCATTGCCTTTGGATCATCTGTGCCACGCTCAAGGTAATACAACCCTTTCGCTGAAACAGACACGATCAACTGATTTTCATCTTGCTCAACGCGCACCGGGCTCGCATCCACATTAGGCAGATCAACATCAACCCCTTGATTGAGCATCGGTGCCGTAACCATAAAAATGATTAACAATACCAACATAACATCAATGTAAGGAACAACATTGATCTCGGCCATTGGCTTACGTTTAACGCCTCCTGGCGGGGCGAATGGTGATACCCCTGGCATTATTCGTTACCTTTCTTTGGCTGCTTCATGCGGTGAGTCTGACGATATAAAATAGAAGAAAACTCTTCGCCAAACGTTTGCATACCAGAAACCAGCTGTTCTACTTTTGTGGTAAAACGGTTATAAAAAATAACCGCCGGAATTGCGGCTAACAAGCCCATCGCAGTCGCAACAAGTGCTTCTGAGATACCCGGCGCGACAGAGGCAATCGTTGCTTGCTTCATCATCGCCAAACCTTGGAAAGAATGCATAATCCCCCAAACCGTACCAAACAGACCAATATAAGGACTGGTTGAACCGACCGTTGCTAAGAACGAAAGGTGATGTTCTAGCACTTCTGTTTCACGGCTAATAGTAATTCGCATCGCACGCTGGGTGCTTTCCATAATAGTGTCTGGTTCTTCTGGCGCTTGCTGACGAATTTTGCCGAACTCTTTTAAGCCGCTGGTAAACACATTTTCTACGCCAACAGGATCAGGATTGTGCTGACACTCTTTATAAAGCTGATTCAAGTCGATGCCCGACCAAAAGCGTTCTTCAAAGGCATTTAATTGCTTGCGTGTTGCCGCAAGTAAACGCCAGCGCTGAACAATAATGACCCAAGAGGCTACTGAAGCCGCCACTAAAAGCAACATGACCAACTGAACGACAAAGCTGGCATTAACGATTAAAGACATAATCGACATGGATTGTTCTACGGATGCTTGCTCCATGAAATTTCCCTTACACTGTATTAACTGGTTGTTTGTTCGAAACTGAACCCTTTTTAAAGTTCAATCTAATCTGTATTTTTTCGGTACTGATATTTTATTCTATTTTCAATCACTAGAATTTGTGGGTTCTGGCAAGCCAAAATGGCGATATGCCAGTTTGGTTGCAGTACGTCCCCTTGGCGTTCGCATCATATAACCTTGCTGAATTAAATAAGGTTCTAAAACGTCTTCAATCGTATCGCGCTCTTCACTGATGGCCGCGGCTAAACTGTCTACCCCGACCGGCCCACCATCAAATTTTTCTAACAGTGCCAATAATAAACGGCGGTCCATATGATCAAAACCTTGCGCGTCTACCTTTAACATATTCAATGCAGCGTCGGCGCTTGCCTTGGTAACAATACCATCACCCTTTACTTGTGCGTAATCTCGAACTCTGCGTAATAAGCGATTTGCAATACGAGGCGTTCCGCGAGAACGACGTGCAATTTCTTCCGCGCCTTCTGGCTCAGATTCTAATCCCATTAAGCGTGCAGAGCGAGCGACAATGTGCGACAAATCGGCGATATTATAAAACTCTAAACGCTGAACGATACCGAATCGGTCACGTAATGGCGACGTTAATAAACCTGCACGGGTCGTTGCCCCTACTAACGTGAACGCGGGCAATTCTAACTTAATCGATCGCGCAGCGGGGCCTTCACCCACCATTATATCCAACTGATAGTCTTCCATCGCCGGATATAAAATTTCTTCTATCGCAGGGCTCAGTCGATGTATTTCATCAATAAATAGAACGTCACCTTCTTCAAGGTTGGTGAGCATCGCGGCTAGGTCACCGGCTTTCTCTAAAACAGGGCCAGACGTACTTTTTATATTAGCGCCCATTTCGTGGGCAATAATATTGGCCAGCGTCGTTTTGCCCAAACCCGGTGGGCCAAAAACCAAGGTATGATCCAATGCTTCTTCACGAGCACGGGCAGCGCCAATGAAAATCTCCATCTGTTCGCGCACCGCCGGCTGGCCTCGGTAATCGGCTAACGTATCAGGGCGAATGGCTCTATCTTGTCGATCTTCACGCTTAGGTGAAGCAGCACTCTCGCCTAGCGATCCTATATTGGACGCGGCACTTACAAAGCGATCACTCTCGATCATAAAAACATTTGTTCCTATTAATTTTAACGCATGCCTGTTGATTTTTTACATGACGTCAATTTACATCATGCCTTTCAGCGCACGACGAATCATCTCTTCTGACGAGTCAATTTCTTCTGGCATTTTACTGAGCATTTTAGCCGCTTCTTGAGGTTTATAGCCCAAAGAAATCAATGCAGCTTCCGCTTCAGATAATAAATGGTTGCGATTGGCTGAAGCGGTTTGCTCAACAGCTGCCCATAATGGCGCCTGAGTTTGCCATTCTTTTAGGCGATCTTGCATTTCAACAATGAGGCGTTCAGCGGTTTTTTTGCCGACGCCTGGTAATTTGGTTAACGCAGTCACTTCGTGATTTTGAATACAACGAGCAAACGTATCGGCATCCATACTGGATAAAATCCCTAACGCTAGCTTAGGGCCAACGCCACTCACCTTTATTAAAGTGCGAAACATAGTGCGCTGCATTTTATCGCTAAAGCCATATAACAATTGCGCATCTTCTCGAACAATAAGGTGCGTTAATAAGGTAATTTTACTACCCACCGCGCCTATATCTAAAAAACTCGATAGCGGTGCTTGAACTTCGTAGCCCACACCATTCACATCAATTAATAAATCGGGGGCTTGTTTTTCAATCAATACACCACTTAATCGTCCGATCATGTTCGGTTATTCTCACACTATTTTAAAACGCTAGCCTAACAGTTTCGCTTAGCGCATGCGACCTCGACTAAATTTTTTCAGACCGATATTCGCCACCAGACTAGCACTAGTATGAGCATGGGTAATTGCAATAGCCAGCGCATCGGCGGCATCTTCTTGTGGTTTTCCGGGAAGTTTTAAAAGCAATTCAACCATGTGCTGAACTTGAGCTTTTTCGGCACTGCCTTTACCTACAACGGCTTGCTTCACGCTACGCGCCGCATACTCCGAAACCGGTAAGTTATGCTGCACAGCCGCAACAATTGCCACACCTCTTGCCTGCCCTAATTTCAGCGCAGAATCGGCATTTTTGCCCATAAAGACTTGTTCAATCGCAAACTGTTCTGGGCTGTAGGTTTCGATAATTTCATTCACTCCGGCAAAGACCTGCCCTAAACGCTGTGGCAGTTCTTTTTCGGTGATGCGAATACAGCCACTGGCGATGTATTCTATTTTTTGCCCTACGGCATTAATCACTCCGTACCCTGTAATTCGGGAACCCGGATCAATGCCTAATATAATGGCCATATCGAATCTTTATTTTATCGTTATTTAAAGCGCATTCTAAACTGCTACGGTGCTTTCAGGTAGCATTAATAGCAGACAGCATCAATAAGGCCAGCGACCTAATACGCGTCCTTCAGGATTTATTAAACTGAATGATTTAATGCCTTTCGGAATTTTTACCATGACACACGGAGAGGTCATTACCATGGCGTTCAATTTACCTGCTTGCGGCGCGCGAGTGATTCGCGTGACTTGCCAATAATCTTGCTCTAATAACCACTGACTTAATTCAATATCATAACCCGCTGTATTTTTTTGCCCTAGACTAACGATTAATACATTCTCTTTTATCCAATCAATCTGCTCTTGCTCGAATTGCTGGCGGGCTTGCTCGGGTAAGCCTAACCATTCATCTTCTTGTTCAAGCCAAATATAACTCTCTGATTGAGTAATATTACACTGCTGACTGTAAGCGCGTTGCGGTACTGAATACGAAGGCTGAGCAGGCTGAGAACCACAGCCAACCAAAGATGAAAGTATTGCGATGGCCAGAAACAGCGGGCGGCAATGTATCCGTTTTGTATAAGTCATACGGCTAGTTTCCTTTTATCACTTTGATGGCCGAATCAGTGACCGAGTTAACGTCAGCCGCCTTACGAACTCTGAAACCCGGCTTATCTTCTATTGTATTCATTGATGAGTTCGCACGACTCATATTCAAATAACCTACCGACATATTGGCTGTTGCCTGAGGCTGATCTTCTGAGATAATCACAACTTTCGGCTGCTCTAATGTTGGGTATTGCCCACACGATTCGCCGGGGTCACAAATAAAGTCATCTAGATCTAAGTCAGACCCTGTGGATACAAGGTAGCGACCTTTTTTTAGCCCCCTAATTTGATAACGGTATTTACCTTCAAAGGCGACTAACGGAGGGCTTAGCGCAGCACTGTATAAGTTACCATCGGCATCGGGTTCGGCATCTTCGTCAATAATAAACACGTACTGCACACCGGCATTGGAAAATACAGTCGAGTTCCCTATCTGCAATTGCACGGTTATAGTGATATCAGCCACCTCGACTAAAGTAGAGCTGACGATCAATTCGGCCTGATAAACGCCCTCTAATAAATCCGTTCGATCAACGGTAACTTGGTAAAGCCCTAGACCGAAATTTTTATCCAACGATATCCAGCGAGCGTCGGAATTAGCATCGCTGGTATTACTTTCACCACCTACAATTTTCACACTAATTTCACCCAGCGCTGCATTATTATCAACACCCGCGGCGGTTAAAGTAAAACTCTGAGTGCTTCGAATGCCCTGGCTAATATTAAAGAATAAACGGTTATTTGAACTTATGATTTGCGGCTCTGGCGCTTCTTGCATTAATAGAATGGCTTTCTGAGCATCGATTAAGCCCCAACCAAAAATATTATCTTTGCCATCAGATCCTAAGTCTTGGGTTAACGCTCCGTTCTTTAAGTGCATTAAAAATTCGCTCTGGGTTAATTCTGGCTTTACCGATTTCATTAATGCCACAACACCCGCTACGTGAGGCGCCGCCATTGAAGTACCTTGCAATGAACCGTAGATCATTTCAGTTGTGCCATGCTGGTCATCGCCTAACGTGCTCAGAATGCCACTATCGACTAAAAAGTCACCACCGGGTGCGGCTATGTCGATAGCAGAACCAAAGTTCGAATAATCGGCCTGCTCACGATTCTTATTCACCGCCGATACTGATATGACATTATTATAAGACGCAGGGTAAAAAGCCGCCGACGTTGATTCATTACCTGCCGCCGCAATCACAATAATGCCTTTCGCGATCACTTCATTATAAAGAGTATTCTCGATATCCGAATAACCTGGTCCACCTAAACTCAAGTTGATTACATCACTCGCAACTGAGGCCGAACTGGTATTATTACAGACCGAGCTTCCAGCCTGCTGCGTTGATAAACCTGCGGCATAACAAACACCTTTCATGATGTCACTGGCAAAACCACCCCCTTGGCCTAATACTCTTACCGGCATGACTTTAACACCCGCCGCAATACCGACGCCGCCGATACCATTTCCCGCCGAAGCAGCAATCGTACCTGCGACGTGCGTACCGTGAAAACTACTGCGCTGACCATTAATTGATTTATCGCCGGGGTCATTCGCATCCGCGTCGTTATCAACAAAATCATGGCCTGCCACTAGATTGCCTAACAAATCTGGATGACTGGTTAATACACCGGTATCAAGCACCGCCACGATCACATCACTTTCCCCTCGACTATCCATGGTTTGCCATGCTTGCGGCACATTGATCATATTGTAATGCCACTGTGTGCTGTAATAAGGATCATTAATCGGTGTTAACGCCGCAGGGTAACGTTTCCAATTGGGCTCGGCGTATAAAATATCAGGATGACTCGCGAGGGCTTCTATCACTTGCAATGTTTGCCAGTGACGATACTCAGCGCTGATGTTTTGACTAGCACCCATGTTTTGACCACTGGCAACAAATAAGCGATTGGCGACCGTTATGTTTTGGCTGCTTAAAAATGCCTGCGCGTCTGCCAAAGTCAGGGTTTTAATGCGGCCTAAATCCATCTTGGTTGCCAGCCCTTGAGCTTGGTACTGACGATCGGCCTTAAGCATAATATTGACTTCATCAAGGGCGTAGCTGCCTAGCGCACTGCTAGCGGCGCTATTGGGTGCATCAATCGCTAAAGAGTAGATATTATGACTCAATATCGATGGCCCAAAGCCTTGATTGATAATACGGGGATTGATCGCGCTCACTTTTATATAATAGCTGCCTGTTGTAGGCGCAATCACGATGGGTGAGTGTTGGCCTGTATCAAGATCGGTTTCAACCATAATATCGGCAGACGTTTGGTTGTTTATAGTGGCTGTCGCGCTATAAAGTGCTAAGCGCACAGCCTCAAAACCGCTAGGCCCTTCTTCTGTAATACCGAGGGTTATTCGTTGGCCACTCTGCAAATACACCTGATAAAAATCTTCGCGGTCGTATTGATCGACAACCCCTGATAATCGAGCACTAGAAGAGATGATTTGTGCATCATCAAAGCTATTATTATTAACATACGGTTCATTAGGGTCTCGGGTATCGACATCCACATCCGTATTCAGTGCTGCAGTGATCGTGCCCGATATACTGCCCGTCCCGATAATAACTTCCGATTCAACACTGCTCTTTGCTCCACCTCCAGTGGTATAGCGCAAGCACACACGGTAGCGGCCTGGCTCCTTAAAAGTATGCTCTGCGGTCCGTGTATAAGTAGGATTAACTTGGCTGTTAGGGTCATCACTGAAAGACCACTGATAGGAAACAAGCTCAAAATTTTCGACCGGTTCAAAAACCCAGGTCGCAGGGGCAATAAATTCTGGGGTACCAACGGTGCTGATTCTGACACCAGAATCTTGATTATAAGCGCTGCTACACGCACTTGATTTATCATCAGGTGGTGTGCAGCCAGCCAATAAAAAGATGAGCATCGATAACGCTAAAAAGGAAAGCTGTTTCATAACAACAGTAAGATTCAGTGATGAGTAGAGATCCAGTTTATCGTTCTTTGCCGCTGCATTCTAATATCGAAGCACATCTTTTTTTACTAAATAGACATTTAGGGTATTTAATGCTCACCTATCATACTTTGGCCTTACTAACCGATTTATGCTCAGCGCTATTTACTCCACTATTTACTCCACTATTTGTCCCACTATTTATTCCACGATTAACTATGCTTTTGAAAAAACACTCTGTGTGATTTTTAGCCGAGTAAATTCTTCTAACAGACTATCCGCAACGCTCTTTCGTCCCATACTCGCTAAAAACTCGATCAAGTTTTTTAATAAGAACTCCGCTTGTTTTTTCGCTTCATAACGATGACTCTCAGGTTCAGCCACATCGACCATCATCGACAGCATGTTGAAATGAGCATCCGATAACACTTTTTCTGACTGAGGCTGCTGCTGGTAGCAATTCAACGCTTGCGCCAAGTTCATGCTCGCAAGAGAATAATACTGCATAAAAATTGCCTTCTCAGTCTTACATTTAAGCCCTGAACGCGCATAATCAAGCGCTTTTTCAAACTCTAAGATAGCCGCTTGATAATCTTTTTGATGATAAAAGTTACTACCAAGGCAGGTGCTGTGTTCCCACCCTTTTAACAACGCCTGTAATTTTTTACTAGAAGGCGACTTACGCTTATTAAATAATGGAAAATTAAACATAACCATAACCCCTTTAAATGATAATGATTATCATTTAAGCATTTAAAATCCAATTACTCAAGTACTCCATCAACGAATGACCTCCCTGTACCTATGTCAAAAATCATCACCATTGATTCCCATACTTATTCCTTATTGAGAAATAGTGCGTCTTTGAAGCATTAGTCTAGAATTAAAGTCATGCATCAATACTTTTAAGTATTACCGCATACTGATTATTGCTATCACATGGAGTTTAGGGTGCAGGATAAAGAACTTAGAAAACAATACAGCTTGCAAATACCAGGCTTGTTGGCCGATTTAAAAAAGGCGGCACAGCAATGGATAGACGAGCCTAAACAAGCGCACTTTGATGAGTTTTTTACTAAAATATTAAATATCAGTGGCAGTGCTGCCATGTTTGGTCATATCGAGATTGGTAATATTGCTAAACTAATGCAAGACGAAATGTCCCCCTTCTTTCGTTCTGACAAACACCCTACTGAAGCTGAAATACAACATATTATAGGCATCAACCAGCAACTTCTTAGCATGATGCAACAAGCGGAAACTGACCCTAAAACTGAAATTCGTGAAATCCAATTTAAAGCCAAAATAATCGATAAAGAATTCATGCACATCATCGTTTTAGAAAACGATCCTGTATTAGCTAAAGATATTAAGCAAAAGTTAACCAGCACGAGCTTTGAAATTTCAACCATTTCCGAGATATCTCAAATTACATCAAGCGTTCAAAAAAATACTGGCTGCATTATTGTTAGCCTTGATAGTTTGGCTGCTGAAGACTTGATCACATTGGGAAATATTGAAAGGATACGCGCTTCTATCCCACTTATATTTACTTCAGGAAGCAGTGATATTAACGCTCGCTTAAAAGCGGTCCAAGCGGGGGGGCAAGCATTTATAAGTAAGCCTTTGGACTACACTCAAGTGCTACGCTCAATTGATTCATTAACAGAACGCCAGCAACAGCAACAATATCGTATATTAATTATTGATGATCAAAAATCACTCTCGGATTATTACGCAAGCATTTTGAAGGCATCCGATTTTGAAGTGCTTTCGGTCAATAATCCAGAACATGAATTAATGCCTGCACTAGCCGATTTTGAACCAGATTTAATTTTATTAGATCTTTATATGCCCTATTGCAACGGCCAAGAGCTTGCAGGAATTATTCGCCAAATGGATAATCTTCTAAGTGTGCCATTAATTTTTCTGTCCGCTGAGGCCAGTACTGATTTACAGCTTCGAGCAATGTCGACCGGTGCTGATGCTTTTTTAACAAAACCTGTTTCACCTGATGATTTATTACTAACCGTTCAGTCTCGAATCAAGCGAGGCCGAGCTGTTTATGATCTTGTGACTAAAGATCCTTTATCAGGGTTGTTAAATCGTCGTGAAAGCATTCGAAGACTAGAAGAAATTTCTCGCAGTCGTCGTAAAAACACCCCTTTATCGGTTGCCATGGTTGATCTTGACCACTTCAAAAAAATCAACGATACCCTTGGCCACTCAGTCGGTGATTGGGTCATTAAGTTTTTTGCACGCAGCATGCAATTAATTTTTCGTGAGTGCGACATTATTGGGCGCTATGGTGGTGAGGAATTCATTATTATTTTTCCCGATACACTTCCTGAAGCAGCGCAACTGGCATGTAAACGACTCAAGAAATACATTATCGCCAGCACCCATGACCTGCCAACGTCGTTTACTTACAGTGGCGGCCTAGCTCTGCTAAACGATCAAGATGATAGTAAAGCAATTTTAGATCGTACTGATATCGCTTTATATAAAGCCAAAGAAAAAGGCCGCAATAAAGTTATTACGGCCACTGATAATCCAACACACTAATGAGCGAATGAAAGCAAAAGGCTATCCGGTGATAAAAACCAACTTGCCCTCAATCAAGTCAGCCTTAATATTATCTCCTGGCATAAACTCTCCTGATAGAATGGCCTGAGCAAGAGGGTTTTCAATCCATTGCTGAATGGCTCGCTTCAACGGTCTTGCGCCATAGATAGGGTCATAACCCAACTCCACCAGCTGAGTTGTAGCCGCATCGGTTAATGTCAGGGTTAGCTCACGCTCTGCCAATCGCTTCGATAGTGACTGCAACTGAATATCGGCAATGCCTCTAATCTGATCTTTAAGCAATGGATGAAATACAACGGACTCATCAATACGGTTAATAAACTCAGGACGGAAGTGTGAACCTACAATTTCCATTACCGCTGCACGCATACCTTCATAATCTTGATCAACATTGCCACTTTCAGACCCCAAGGCCATGGTTTGAATCACATCGGAGCCTAAGTTCGACGTCATCACCAATACCGTATTTTTGAAGTCGACACGTCGCCCTTGGCCATCGGTTAACTGCCCATCATCAAGTACCTGCAGCAAAATGTTAAACACATCGGGGTGTGCTTTTTCGACTTCATCCAGCAAAATCACTGAATACGGTTTACGACGCACAGCTTCGGTTAAATGACCACCTTCTTCATAGCCTACATAACCGGGAGGCGCACCAATTAAACGGGCAACTGAGTGCTTCTCCATGTATTCCGACATATCAATTCGGATCATCGAATCGTCACTATCAAACAAGAAGGTTGATAACGCTTTGCATAACTCTGTTTTACCCACGCCGGTTGGGCCTAAAAACAAGAACGAGCCGTTCGGACGGTTAGGATCACTCAAACCTGCACGAGAGCGCCTTACCGCATTGGAAACTGCCGTAATAGCTTGCTCTTGACCAACGACTTGCTTGTGCAGTTCGTCTTCCATGCGCAACAACTTCTCACGCTCACCTTCCAACATTTTGCTCACTGGCACACCCGTCCAGCGCGAAACAACCTCAGCAATTTCTTCTTCGGTTACCTTGTTTCGCAATAACTGAAACTCTTGAGTGCCTTGGGCTTCTGCTTCGTCTGCGGTTGTCAGCTTTTTCTCTAATTCTGGAATAATGCCATATTGAAGTTCTGACATTTTTTGCAAGTCGCCACCGCGACGCGCCGCTTCTAAATCAGCCTTCGCCGCTTCTAGCTTCTCTTTAATATCAGACGCGCCTTCTAATAACGCTTTTTCATGCTTCCAAATTTCTTCAAGCTCTAAATACGCACGACCTATTTTATTAATGTCTTCATTAAGGTCACTCAATCGCTGCTGAGCGGCATCATCCGTTTCTTTACGCAAGGCTTCACGCTCTATTTTTAACTGAATCAAGCGACGCTCTAATTTATCCATTTCATGAGGTTTGGAGTCAATTTCCATGCGGATAACCGACGCCGCCTCATCGATCAAATCAATCGCTTTATCCGGCAACTGACGATCAGGAATGTAACGAGTCGACAATTTAGCTGCAGCAATAATCGCGCTATCAGTAATCTGTACACCGTGGTGCACTTCATAGCGTTCTTTTAGACCGCGTAAAATAGCCACTGTATCTTCTTCGTTAGGCTCATCAACGATGATCTTTTGGAAGCGGCGTTCAAGCGCTGCATCTTTTTCGATGAACTCACGATACTCATCCAGCGTCGTTGCGCCCACACAATGCAATTCGCCACGGGCGAGTGCAGGCTTCAACATATTGCCTGCATCCATTGCACCGTCGCCTTTACCTGCACCGACCATGGTGTGTAACTCATCAACAAAGACGATGATCTGGCCTTCGGCTTTCGCCACATCCTTCAATACAGACTTAAGGCGCTCTTCAAATTCGCCACGATATTTCGCCCCTGCAATCAAGGCCCCCATATCTAACGAAAGAATGCGTTTATTTTTTAACCCTTCAGGCACTTCACCATTAATAATGCGCTGCGCGAGGCCTTCAACCACGGCGGTTTTACCCACACCGGGGGCGCCAATTAATACTGGGTTGTTCTTAGTGCGACGCTGCAATACTTGAATCGTACGACGAATTTCATCATCACGACCGATCACCGGGTCGAGCTTATTTTGTTCAGCACGCTCGGTTAAATCAATACAGTACTTGTCCAATGATTGGCGATTATCTTCTGCGTTCGCGTCGTTCACTTGCTCTCCTCCACGAATAGTATCAATGGCTTTATTTAATACGTCTTTATTCAGCCCTTGCTGCTTCATTAACTTGCCGACAGCACTTCTCTCTTCTAAAGCAACAATCAGAAAGAGCTCGCTCGATACAAACTGATCACCACGGCTCTGAGCCTCTTTATCGATAAGATTTAATAAACGCCCTAACTCAGGGGCAATTTGAATGCTGCCATCAGGTGATGCCACCTTTGGCTGATCATCCATTATTTGAGTCAATGCCTGTTCAAAGCCAGGCACCTGTATACCGGCTGTACGTAAAACGTTACGTACCGTACTGTTGGTTTGCTGCAGTAATGCCAATAAAAGATGCACACTGTCGATTTGATTATGGTCATGCCCAAGCGCTAGGCTTTGCGCTTCATTTAAAGCATTTTGTAAGCTGGTAGTTAAACGATCCATTCTCATCAATATGACTCCTAGATAACGATAATAAGAAGAATAGGAAGAAATTCTTTGTTCTGCTTTAGATATGGTAATGAATTATTATTTTTCAAGTAATTGTTATTTGATATGAGTCAATTTCATGTTTATTGCCCATTAAATTTTCTCCAATCCATAGCTAATCAATAGCTAACCTATAGATCACCTAAAGGTTGCTCCTAAACAACTAATATTAATGCTGGCTTAAAACCGTCATGAAGTTGGCCTAGAGTGACGTATCATTTTCTGTCTAATGGCATAAAGTATAGATACGATAGTGATACGATTGTACCAGTCAAGATACTCTCCAAACTATCTACTTTTGCCAGTGGTTAAAATGAAATCAATACGAATAATAAATTTCTTTCACCTTGGTAATTAATGCACATTTAACGAGCTACCACCGTCATTAATATAAGTGTCGAAGAACTACTGTATTAATTGGAACTAACCATTCCTAGCTCAACATGATCATATAGGATAAACATTATGTTCCAACATACGATTAAGAAAGGAATCTATGCTTTATTGATACTCGCGGCGTCACAAACTTGGGCAAGTAATTCTAATATTGATATTGCAGCAGACCCAAGCTTAGGCGCGATTAATCCAATAAACGTACAAACACTCACCGGTGAATCTGAAGGAAGTAAATTTTTATCTTTCACCGCCAGCATTCTGGAAACATTAGACAATAATATTGCGAGCACAATCTCTGACGTAACGGCCCCTTTTGAAGAATGGAGCTATAACCGCGGCATGGGAATATTACCCAATAGCTGCCAAGAAGGTTATTCCGCCAATAGTGGTATGTGTGCTCAAGACTGCCCCGCAGGTTTTGATTCAGTTGCAGGGGTTTGCTGGCAACAGTGCCCAGAAGGTTACTCCAATGGAGGTGCTTTTTGTACGCAATGGGGCTGGTTACCAAAAACAATTACTAAGCAATCTTGGGTCCAATCAAGAGCCAGTATGACGTGTGAATCGAGTATGCAAAATGAGGCTGGCTTGTGCTATGAACCTTGTGCAGAAACCTTTACTGGAGTTGGACCTTTGTGCTTTGGCCAATTAGGGGGGTTAACCGATCAGCAACGCATTCTCGATCAAGCAGGTACTCAGCAAGCCGCTGCACTTGCGGCAACAGGTCAAGGAGGGATTGTTATCGGTGAAAATCAGATTCCCAAATTAAAAACCGACATGTCTTTCACTCCCATTGTCTGTGGCTTGGATTCGATTGAAGGTGCGTTTGGTTTACCGATTCCAGATCCTGTTAATATCGGCGGCAGTATTGTAAATGCAGCAGGAGATGGTATCACTGGCGCAATCTCTGATAGCATCGCTCAAAATACCAATAGCGCTTGGTTTGTGCCTTCGCTTTCTCAAACTGTTTTATTTGATTTTTCTGCGGAAGCAAGCTGTGAAGATGACGGCACAGTCGCAACAGCCGCGCTTACGTTTAAGCCCAGTGTCACAGTGCAAGCCAGTACGCGTATGTTTGATACCGCATTGCATAACTTAACCGGTGTTGACGTAGGTATTATGCAAGTTTCCCTTTACGAACTTATTCCTTTTCGCGTATACGGTACGGTTGGCACAACGCTAGGCGCTGATACAACCATCGCTTCAACCGTTGACCGTTCGCAACCCCCAGTCATCATCGATGGCAAACAGCACGCCAACTCAACTCGCTTAGATGTGCTTCCATTAATGGATATCTGGCTTTCATCTCAGGCTTATATTCGCATCACGAGTTTCTTAAGCTTTATTCCTGATCTATTGCAAGTAGGTGCTGAGTTCAAGTTGTGGGTAATGGAACTAGAACTCCCTTACTCACTAGAAGAAGGTGTGCGTAACGTTGCCGGAATGGATGAAGTCTACAAAGCTGAATCGCTGGAAACTAACATCGAATCTGGTCGTGGCTTTGTAAATACTTTCTTAAAAGTACTAGGATTTGATATTAATGCATTTGGGGATGATGCCGATGTCAACTGGGGCGGCGTTCGCTATCACAAGGTAAATTTTGCAACTGAAGAAGCCACCGCAATCGCCTTGTAAGCCAGCTAGTTTGTAGATTAGTTAAATAAACTGCTCACATAAAGCTCTTAGTTTTCGAAACTAAGAGCTTTATGTGAGGTTTTATTATTCACCGATAGCAATTTAATAACCAGCAATTTATAAGCAATCAAATGAATATAATAAAAAAAATAATAATTTTTTTACTCTGCTCTTTTACTATCATAGCGACGGGTTTCTACCTTTACATACAAACACTTCCTAGCGCACCACCGGATTTTATCGACAGTCGTGAATTAAACAATGCGGCTGCTACACCGTTTAGCTGCACCCATAAAACACAGTTCAATTATGCCTATCAGGTTCATGTAGACATCGAATCGATTATCAATGATAAGCAGGTATATCAGTCGTCACTTCAATTTAGAACACAACTCAGTCAAGCAAATGATGCCATTATTCGTGGGCAAACTAGCCAAATTCTAATCAACGAAGGCCAAGGCAACGTTGATATACAAGATGTCTATTACCTCAGCCGAGTTAATCCACAACCCTTCGCTCTCTTCACCGCCTTTAATGATTTAGGCTTACCAGAAAAACACCCAATGAAAATTATTGGCCAACTATTAAAAGCACTTTCTGTCGGTAAAGAAGGAAAAAAATATCACTTTTCTTACGACTCTATGCAGCGTACTTATAGCTATCAACATAACCATAAAGCCGTTAATCGTAGCGCAAGTATAACAACCGCTAACTTAAGCAAGATGACTTCCAGCTTGCAAATGACCACCCCTAACACAGCCACGAATAACAGCTGGGAAGTAGTTTTAGGTGGTGACTGTATGCCGCTTTCTTTAGCATCAGAAGAACGACAAGGCATTTCTGCTGCAGGGCATACAGGTTATATTCGATTTTCAATTCATGCCAAAAAGATAACGCCCTATGCCGACTTATCCAATCTTAAACTTACCAATTTTACCAATGTAAATAATCTATGGCAGGTTAAATCTATTGCCGCGGAGAACTTTGAAAAAAGGGTAGAAAATGAAGAAGAGCTTTGGGCCATTATCGCGAGCTTTTCTAGCAATAAAAACAGCGCCCAACTGATAAAAGCCGCCGATTATTTAATCGACTACATCTCTGCAGAGTCGTTAAGCGATGTATTAATCAAAGATAATATGAGTGATAGCGAAAAGCGAGATATTGCCTTTGCTTTAAGCTTATCGGGCCACCCAAGTGCTGAAAATTATCTCATTAACTCTTTAGAGCAGCTCACAGAAAATGGGATTAAATGGGATATTAATCACGATCTACAAAAGGTACGCTTAATGGTTGCCCTATCCGGTAACGGCCAAGTGAGCGAATACGGTTTTCAGGCACTTTCAAGACTTGCAGCCGATACCACCGAAAGTAACAATATTCGAAATAATGCATTAATTAATCTTGGGTCAAGTTTCCAACAAATGGAAAATCAAGGTCATACTCCATCTGGGCTATCGGATCAACTCACGGCAACGTTGGCTAAAGCATTAACTGAAGATCAAGCCTCATCGGCAATCCTAGCCGCAGGTAATGCAAAATTAACCAAACTTGATGATGCAATTGTTTTAAAGTTAGCATCAAACAATAGCAAAGAACGCTACGCAGCAGGAACCGTACTTGCGCGCAATCCTCAACACACAGATACACTACTTAAGCACCTTGCGAATGAGCCATCCAACCTTGTTAGCTATGCGATTCTCACAAACCTAGAAAAAGAACAGCTATCACCTCAGCAGATTTATACTCTAGAAGAAATTGCCAATAACAGCAGTAAGGATCTAGCACACGTTATTAATCAGTTGATCCCGTAAACTAAATGCAGAGCTGCTAAAATAAAGGGGCTTATGTGCTTAGCATAAGCCCCTTTTATTGTGAATCAGCGAGTGATGGTTTGTTGATGTGCAATATGATGTTCGCCATCAGCATTGACTAAGTATGCCGTACCGCGAAATTCATTTCCTTCGATTTCTATATAATAAAAACCTAACGTTTCATCCGCTTGCCAATAAGCTTCATTACGATCGGGGTTACTAAAGGTGCGTGTCTTTGCACCTGCCCCAGATACCATATGGAAGGTTTTTCCGCACGACGATACCGGCGCTAGCCACTGCATATCATGATCATGACCTGCAATAATCACATCTACTCGGTTACACACTTCCTGTTCAAGAAAATCTTGATAAACTCCACCTAAGCCAGCAACATAATCATACAGACCCGCATTACCATGACTCCCATTTGAAATATAAGGATGGTGAGCAAAGGCTATTTTCCAAGCCCCTAGAGAAGACTTAATGGTTTCATCAAACCAAGCAGCCTGCTGTTTTTTATACGGCAGCTGCCAGTATTTTTGATCAATGTCAGACAGCGCCGCGAGCGGGTTAGAATCCAAAGAAAAGAAATCAACCAAAGGCACGTTTTTGGTCAAGCTCTCGGTTTCGGTCAAGCTCTCGTTTTCAGTCAAAGGGGCGCTGAAATGATAATACCGCGCAGGCATGTTCCACTTTTCACTAAAACGGCCTTCTTTATAATGGTAATCAACCTGAAGTTCACCCTTGGTATTATCTAAACCACCGCCGGCAAAATACGAATTATCATGATTACCCAAAGTCATATAAAAAGGCATATTCAGGTTCTGATACGGTTTTTCGAACTTATCCAGCCACTGCACATCATCAACCGAATCAACCCCCGCTTCATATATATTGTCACCCAGACCCAATGCAAAATCACAGCCTCGTATCGCACACACAGATTCAATCGCACCGGCTACCTGATACTGCCCTTCTTTGCCCGTTCCAGTATCGCCAACCGCAATAAAGCGGACTATTTTTCCTGCTACGGGGGTTACCTCGACACTATCTTTGGGGGTATTCGACATGGCTATTGCTTGACCTGCGAACATGCCTGCTAAGATTGGCAATAGTGTAAAAGGTCGCTTCATACTGTATTTCATCATGCTTTGCTCCTGCTGCTGTATTTTGTAACTCTATCGGTGGCATTACTCTGGGCCAGTGTCTCTTCTTCTAGACAAGTGCTTTGATAGTAGTAGCGAGTTATTACAGCTTTGTTATTATTAACTATTATGTCTTTAATAGAGAAAAAGAGAACATTGGAATAATGCGCTCTTATTTAGGTACGATTATACCAAGTCTAATTTAGGCGGCTTCGACTTTACTAGCAATAGCTCCACCCCAAAACCCTACACCAATTTGAGCCAATGTATGCAGTACCTGCCAGCCTCTTGCCAACAACTGAATCAGTTTTATAAACAGAACAAAGATAAAGCCAGAGCCAAACCTCAAGACTTTATGTACGCTGCCATTAACGATGAAGGCGAAACGTGTGCTGTTTTAAGGTTGCTACGATACGATATAAGTTATGATACAAGTTTCGATATTAGTTACGATACGTTTTTATTTCTACGCAGTGTATTAACCGCCCGCGACCATCGTGGGCAAGGTATTGCGTCTAACTTAATTCTTCATGCTCTGAAGCATTACGAAGTACCTATTTATACCCTACCAACACCTTTAGCGACTTCTCTTTATCTGCGGCTGGGATTTGAGCCTATAATAACGAAAGATATTCCTGCCCCGTTATTAGCCAGCTATCGGCGCTTTAGGCATGGAGATAAAGGCGCTAGGGTCATGGCGATTAATACTCGACTCGGGTAATATGCCGCCATCATTAATTCCGTTAAGAATTTTTACTTCAAATCCATATAGGGCGTACCCCATGGCTAAACAAAATCGTTTAAGTACCGTTGTTAATACCTTCCAAAAGCTTCCTGAATCACTTCGATCTTTTGCGTTGTCTAAGGCGATGGGCCGTGTTGTTAAATATGCAGGAACGTCTGGTCTTCGTTTCGAGAAGCTAACGCCGAATGAATGTATTGTGGTTATCCCTAATCGTAAAAAAGTTCAGAATCACATTGGCAGTGTTCACGCAGCGGCCATGGGTTTATTAGCCGAAACAGCCACTGGTTTTATGACAGGACTTACGGTTCCAGATAACCGCATCATCGTGATCAAGTCGATGAACTTAGAATATTTAAAGCAGGCTTCTGGTGATATGACCGCCGTCGCATCGTTCAGTGACGAACAGATAGAGTTTATTAAAAATACCGAAAAAGGTGATATTAATGTACCTGTTGTTATTACCGATGCTAACGATGTAGAAACCGTTAAGGCAACAATGATTTGGGCTTGGGCACCAAAGCGCAAATAGCCTTAGCGTTATTTTTGACCCGATACAAAAAAGCCGCAACTTTCATTGCGGCTTTTTTAATGGCTAACGTTAATGGCGAGTTAAACTTTCCAAGTACGTACCGTCTCAAAACCATATTCGTTGATCCAGTCTTCTAGCTGACGTGGATTACGCTTAATTTTCTCAATAATTTCATGAGTTGCAGGGTTTTTATAGCGCCCTACTTCAAGTTTCGGCTTAGGCAATGTGGAGGTTTTCTCTTTTTTACCTTCTTTACGTGCTTCTTTTTTAAGCACTTTTTCGAAATGTTTTTTTAAAGTCTCATAAATCCGGCCAGGTCGGTCATCCTGCCCCAACGCCTCGATCCAACTAATGATTTGATCGCCGCGAGAAACATAAAGCTCCGCTTCTGTAAGGGCCATGTTGTTGCATAAGCGTTTAATTGTTTGATCAAATTCGACAAAACCTTCGATTTTCTTTTCTTGATCAAGCTTTAATTGCTCCAACTCTGCAATTTTTTTCTTATGTAATTCAATTTCTTTATCAAGTTCTTGCTGAATTGCGCGCACATTAACTCCTAATAATTGATTATTTCAAGCGTAATAGTCTAAATTTTGACAAAATTATACTCAGAAAGCGCTTTATTGAAAGCGGATTGTCCTGAACACATAATAATCTGATTTTTACTAGTATTTAAGTGTTGTTTCTTTTCTTCCTGCGCTAAAGTCTTATTTATACTTTTTTGTCTACTCAGTCTATTAACTGAGTGATCTCTAGGGTAGAATTCGCGCGTTTTTCATCCGACGGAGGAGTTATGGAACTTCTAGCCGAACAAGGGCATATTTTTATTGCTCTAGCATGTATTTTTGGTCTATTCATGGCATGGGGTATTGGTGCTAATGATGTTGCAAACGCAATGGGGACCTCTGTAGGTTCTAAAGCAATCACGATCAAACAAGCAATTTTAATTGCGATCGTCTTTGAATTTGCCGGTGCGTTTCTTGCCGGTGGTGAAGTTACCGCGACGATTCGAAAAGGGATTATTGATCCATCCGCCCTTGACGGCTCTCCTGAATTACTCGTATTTGGTATGCTCGCGTCTTTATTGGCAGCGGGCATCTGGTTATTAGTCGCCTCAATTAAAGGCTGGCCAGTATCAACGACCCACTCAATCGTGGGCGCTATTGTAGGTTTCGCTGCTGTCGGCATAGGCGTAGAAGCCGTTGCTTGGGGCAAAGTGGGGACAATTGCAGCCAGCTGGGTTGTTTCTCCTATGCTCGCCGGCAGTATTGCTTTTGTTTTATACAAAACGGTACAACACTGGATTCATGATACCGACAACCCTTTTGAGCAATCCAAAAAAGTGGTTCCTTTCTATATTTTCCTCGTGGGCTTCATCATTTCGATGGTAACCCTGGTGAAAGGCTTAAAGCACATTGGCCTAAACATAGACTTCCAGCAATCCATATTGCTGTCTATTTTAGCCGGTATCGTCATCACCATTATTGGTATTTTCTTTGTTAATCGCGTTCATGCGGACACAGAAACAGACGACGAAGTTCATTTTGCCAATGTCGAAAAAGTATTTGCCGTATTAATGGTATTCACTGCCTGCGCCATGGCCTTTGCACATGGTTCTAACGACGTTGCCAATGCAATTGGCCCTCTTGCTGCGATTTACAGTGTCGTAAGCAGTGCTGGCGAGATCGCCGCAAAAGCAACAGTTCCAGCTTGGATCTTACTAATTGGTGGTATTGGTATCGTAATCGGCTTAGTAACTTACGGACATCGAGTTATTGCAACCGTAGGTACAGGCATTACGCAACTAACCCCTAGCCGTGGCTTTGCAGCCACTCTAGCAGCTGCTACAACCGTTGTTGTTGCATCAGGTACTGGTTTGCCAATTTCAACCACACACACCCTTGTAGGTGCTATTTTAGGTGTGGGTCTGGCAGTAGGTCGAGAATCTCTCAACTACCGCCAAATTGGTGCCATCTTTATGTCTTGGCTGGTGACCCTGCCAGCCGGTGCGGCACTGTCTATCTTCTTCTTCTTTATCTTCAAAGCAATTTGGGGATAAAAACGCAAGATCTAATGAACCGGGCATTGCCCGGTTTTTTTTGCTTTTAATTATATCCAAGAGACTCAATAGCCCGCATGGCCATTAAATCAACCGTAATCAAGCTCGACCTCACCATTAGTGATATGGACAGAGACTATTATCAGCAACACAGTTTAACCATGGCTCAACACCCTTCTGAAACGGAACAAAGGTTAATACTGCGTACTATTGCGTTTACGCTATTTGCCCGTGAAGACCTTCAATTTACTAAAGGCTTAAGCGAAGATAGCCAACCTGACATTTGGCAGAAAAGCTTAATTGACGATATTGAATTATGGATTGATCTTGGCCAACCCGATGAAAAACGCATCCGTAAAGCCTGTCATAAGGCCAAGGAAGTGATTATTTTCAGTTATGGCGATAATGCTGCCGGAATGTGGTGGAAGAGCGTAGAAAACAAGGCAAAGGGATTTAAGAATCTATCGGTTTATCACATCAGTACTGAGCAATACAATTCTCTTGATCAACTAATGCAGCGCCATCTAGTCCTAAACGCTAGCATTCAAGATGCCGAGCTCTGGCTGAGTGATGATAAGCACAGCTTGCATATTACTCCGCAAAAGTGGCTATAACATTTGTCCGAAACCAGTAATGAAAGCCTAGCATTGAAAGCCAGTCAGTTAATCGCTTGAGTTAACGCTCAAGCCTTAATCGAGCTCGCTTTGTAGATCAGACTCGTCTCCTGAATCGCACTTATCATTCACACCCAGCTCGCGGCTCTCAATCCGATCACGACCCGCCGCTTTGGCTGCGTATAAGTAACCATCGGCAGTAGCGTATAACGTTTCTAAATTTTCGCCATCAGCGCCATGCTCTGCAATGCCAATACTAACATTTAAAGAAATGCATTTCCCTTTGCCAATATAAGGATTATCTGCAATATTTTTACGAATATCTTCAGCAATTCGCAACGACTTACGCAAGCAAGCCCCCGGTAATAAAACACCAAACTCCTCACCTCCTAAGCGACAAGGCAGATCAGTTTTGCGTAAGCGATCGCTAATAACGGCACTTATATGTTTAAGCACTTCATCCCCAACATCATGCCCGAAGGTATCATTAACACGTTTAAAATGATCAATATCTAATAACAACAGGGTTAAATCGGTTTCATTTCGTATGGCGTGATTTCGCTCTCGCTCAAAGACATCTAAAAACCGAGTTCTATTCGCCAGCGACGTTAGGTTATCGGTGGTCGCTAAATGCAACAACTGACGATGAGCTCGGGCACGGTTAATTTCGTAAACTTGAGAAAATACTATCGTCGCAATGCCAGACAAGGCTAAATTACTGACAGCACCCAGATTATAAATCGCAGGATTATGTTGAAATCGAATAAGAAATAAAACAAATCCTATCGACATAAAAAAGACTGACATAACCAGGCCATACCTGGGGCCTAATAATAGATGAGACAAAACGGGAACCACTAATAGCCAAACATAGACAGTTTCCGATGTTCCTAATGAAGAGATTGCAAATAAAATTAGAGTGTATAAAGGGACCAAAAACAGCACTGACATAATGAGCTGTTGCTTAAAGCTTCTGGAAAAAAACAATAATACTAGGGAGTATATCGCTAAGATTAATTCGGTTAGCGATAAAGGGAAATTAACCTCCCAATTCAAATAACTAAAAAAAAGGCCAAATAATGCAGTTAACCCTAATAATAACTGCAGCACATCACGGCGATGCTGCTGGTTGGGTAATTCAACGACAATGCCAGCTATACCTGAAGTTGCTGCATTACCTTGCTCATCGTGACGCTCATTATTGCGTTTGTTATGCTCAGGTTGATTCATTCAACGCCCAGTCTACTATTCATCATGCACAATCCCTTTTCACAGCATTAAGTCTAGACGCTATTGAGTGTTCTGCCGGATCAATTCTGAGCTATTAATTTTGAGTCATCAAAAAAATTTCGACCTCGTCGGCCCAAGCCAACCAAGCTTTTTCACCTAAAATACCACGACGTAGGGTTAAAAATGGCAATGCTAGCTTGCTACGTTCAAGGTCGCTTAGCGTCTGGTACTGCTGTTCAATTTCTAACATAATCGACAGAGCTTTATTATGCTGCTCTCTGTGCGCTTGTATCTCTTCCAGAAGTACAGCAGTGTCTAAGAGATGGCCACCATATAATTTGACCAATAAACTGTCATTGATCTTTTGCGGCTTACACGCCTGATTCAGCCAAGAGATTAGCTCTTTATGCCCTGCTTCCGTCATCACATAGATCTTACGATCTGGCTTACCTTGCTGGTTATCCACCGAATAATCGATTAACCCTGCTTGATGCATGACTTTTAATTGCTGATAAATCTGCTGATGGCTCGCTTGCCAGAAAAACCCCAAGCGTTGCTTAAAACGTTTTAATAAATCGTAGCCACTGCCAGCCTCTGTTTCTAGAAGAACCATGATTGCGTGCTTTAATGACACCGAATGACCTCACATACTGCTGAATTTAAGATTTAAGAATATCACGTTAATATGCAATTTTTTGCATATTTTATCTTTCAAATATCTAACTTATTGGTTAATCTAAACCAATCATATGCAATAAGTTGCATAAAAATAAACATTGAGGATTTCCCATGGCCAAAGTAAAGGTTAAGACAGGCAAACGTTTTCGCGCGACTCGCGCAGAAAAACACTACGATACGATTGTTATAGGTTCGGGCATTGGTGGTCTAGCCAACGCTGCCTTCTTATCTTTATTAGGCAAAAAAGTCTGTGTGCTAGAACAGCACTATACCGCTGGCGGCTATACCCACGCTTACGAACGTGAAGGATACGAATGGGATGTGGGCGTTCACTACATTGGAGAGGTGCATAAACCCTCAACCCTACGCCGAGTATTCGATGTTATCAGTGAAGGTCGCTTAGAATGGGCGGCCATGGAAGATGAATACGATAAAGTCATTATTGGCAAAGAAGAGTACGGTTTTATCGCGGGGCGAGATAATTTTGCCAACATGCTGAAATCACGCTTTCCTGGCGAAGTAGACGTCATCAATCGTTACATCGAATTGATTCGCGACATCAGCCGCTATACACCCAAGTTTTTTGCTGGCCAAGGCATGCCACGCTGGATGGCTGGCTTGTATAACAAAATTCGCCCAATGCTCGTGCCTAAGCAATTTTTTCAAACCACCCGCGAAGCGCTAGAAGACTTAACCTCAAATCAAGAACTGATCTCTGTATTAACCGGTCAATGGGGCAACTATGGCCAAGCCCCTGTCGACGCCGCCTTTTTGATGCACGCGCTTATTGCTAAGCATTATCTTGCTGGCGGTGCTTATCCGGTTGGTGGTGCATCACAAATTGCCCGTACGATTATTCCTACCATCCAAAAAAGCGGTGGCGAAGTCTTTACCTATGCCGATGTTGAAGAAGTACTGATCAAAAATAATAAAGCCTACGGTGTGCGCATGGCCTGTGGTGCAGAGATCACCGCCGACAACATCGTCAGTAATGCAGGTTTTTATAATACGGTTAAAAAGTTGTTACCCACCGATGTACAAAACCGCCTAGGCGTCGATTCTTGGTTGAAGAAAGTTTCTCCTTCATCTGCACACTTCTGCATTTACGCAGGTTTCAAAGGCACTGCCGAAGAACTGGGTTTAACCACGACCAATCTGTGGATCTATCCCAATGGCGATCACGATAATAACCTGAAGAAGTATCAAGCCGATCCCGATGAAGAGTTCCCTCTGGTCTATATTTCATTCCCATCTGCCAAAGACCCAGATTGGGAAAACCGCTACCCTGGCAAATCAACGGTTGAAGTGGTGACCCCCGCCAATATGGATTGGTTTAAACAATGGGAAGGTAGCCAGTGGCAAAAGCGCGGGGAAGATTACGATACTTTTAAGGCTAAATTTTCCGAGCGCTTAATGGAAAAGCTATACCAGCGTCATCCACAGTTGCGCGAAAAACTGGATTACTTTGAATTGTCGACACCGCTTTCAACCAACTGGTATCAAAAGACCAGCGCGGGTGAAATGTTAGCCCTTGATCATTATGTTGATCGCTTTAAACAACCGTTCTTGCACCCTATTACCCCGGTCAAAAATCTGTATATGACAGGGTCTGACATTATGACTGCGGGCGTGGGCGGTGCGATGATGGCGGGTATGATGACGACCTGTGCGATGCAAGGTCGTAAAGCGGGCGAGGTGGTTAAACTGCTAAAGAACTATAAAGAGAATCCGCAAAAGAAAAACAAATAGCACTCATAACCAACGTCTTACCGACTGGCAGTATTGAGTAAACGGTTCACCAAACTTTTCTAACATCACGGCTTCTTCAGGCTTAATCTGAAAAGCTGTGATGTAAACAAAGAAAAATAACGCGCCAGAAAATCCTAAAAATCTGTCTAACAAATCCCCTAGCCCCAATAAAACAATCAACATACCCAAATACATCGGATTGCGCGTTAATTGATATACCCCAGAGATGACCAAGCTGGTTGTACGATTAGGATCGAGTGGATTCACCGTTGTCTGTTGAGCGACAAATTCTTTCACCCCTAAAATAGCAACGGCTATACCCGCAATAAAAAAGACCAACGGCCAAATCAAATTAGTAATATCCGCAATTTGCTGCTGCATAAATTCTAAGCCACGCTGTGACAGTATTAAAGACAGTGCACCTGAGATAAGCATCACGATTGGCGGTGGGCATTTGAGTTGTAAAAATTTCATATAAAGCCTTTCTAGTTTTTTATTGTTTAATCAGATGACGAATCATCAGCTGCACACTTTGCATGCCTCTAAATTCATTAATATCTAACTGATACGCACAGTGTATTTTTTGGCAGTTGTCATCGGTCCATTCATCAAGATCAATATTAAACGCAATCGCGTCAATAACCTGCTGCGTGCCGATAATACCCAAGGTTAACTTCAAGTGATTACTGCCGACTATTTTTTGGTTGATGATTAAAAATTCACCATCAAAAATAGGCTCAGGAAATTGCTGGCCCCAAGGCCCTGCGTACTTAATCATCGCCGCAAGATTTAAATTAAAATCTTCAGTTCGCAGTTCACCATCACTTAAAATCACTTGATCCAGCTGATCTTCTGTCATTAGTTCATGACAAACTTTATCAAATTCCGCCTGAAAAGTAGCATAGTCTTTCAGTTTAATACTCAACCCGGCTGCCATGGCATGGCCACCAAACTTGGTTAAAATATCCGGGCGGCGTTTAGCAATCAGATCTAATGCATCACGAATATGCAAACCTGGAATGGAACGTGCCGAACCCTTAATTTCTTGTTCTTGCTCTTTATCATCACCTAGCTCGGCATTAGCAAAAGCAATCACCGGGCGGTGCACCTTGTCTTTAATACGCGATGCTAAAATACCAATCACGCCTTGATGCCAATCAGCGTCATGCAAACACAGCCCCCAAGGCAAATTCTGATGCCCTGCTTGCTGATCAAACTGAGCAAGGCTTTGCGACTGTAACCACGTCATCGCTTGCTGCTGCATACCGCGCTCAATATTTTTACGCTCTTCGTTTAAGGTATTCAATTCTTCAGCGTACTGGTCGGCCAGCGTATCGTTATCGGTTAATAAGCATTCAATGCCCGTCGCCATATCGTCTAAACGCCCTGCCGCATTTAAACGAGGGCCAATGGCAAAACCTAGATCACTGGCGACCAAATTGTTAGGCGACTTACCGGCAATTTTTAATAACGCATTAATGCCCGAAATCGCTTTACCCGCGCGAATGCGCTTCAAACCTTGATCGACTAATATGCGATTATTTTTATCCAGTGGCACCACATCGGCAACCGAGGCTAAAGCCAACAAATCTAAAAACTGCGCCATGTTCGGCTCTGCTCGCTGAGCAAACCAACCGCGCTGTCTTAACTCCGTTCTTACCGCGGTCATAACATAAAAAATGACCGCACAACCGCACGCCGCTTTTGATTCAAATTCGCAGGCGGGCTGATTAGGATTCACAATTGCATCGGCGTTGGGCAGTTCATCGGCGGCCAAGTGATGATCTGTCACCACCACTTTTATACCCGCCTCTTTCGCTGCTTTTACCCCCGCCAAAGAAGAGATGCCATTATCCACCGTAATTAATAGCTGAGGCTGCATGTGTCGAGCCACCTCGACAATTTCTGGGGTTAGCCCATATCCGTACTCAAAACGATTAGGCACTAAGTAACAGGCTTCATGCGCGCCAAATTGACGCAGCGCACGAATGGCCAAGGCGGTACTGGTTGCGCCATCGGCATCAAAATCACCCACAATTAAAATGCGCTCTTGCTGCATAATCGCGTCGGCAATAATCGCCGCCGCTTTTTCGATATCAAATAAACGATGATACGGCAGCAAACCTTTTAATTCGTATTGCAGCTCTTCTACAGATTCAATACCACGAGCGTGATAAATAGACGATAAAATAGGATGAGTATTGGCGAGTGCGGGGCTTGCAGCAGTTAGAGCATGACGCTCAATTTTAACGGACATAGTATGCGCCTAGAATCGTGATAGCAGCAGTTTACAAGGCTTGCTGACCGTCTTCTAGGGCATAATCTGAATTAGCAGAAATTAAGCGGATTGATTAAAATAAATTCATCAATTTTTCTTTTGCTTCTTTCTGCAGCTGCTTTTTCTTTTTGTCCGCTTTTTCTTGTGCTTTCTTTTGCTCTGCTTTTTTCTTTTCATCTAACTTACGCTGAGCATCGGCTTTTTGCTGATCGGCAAAAGAGGTTAGTTCGGAACTTGCCATCTCTTTTAACTTAGCTTGCTTATCAGCCAAAGAACCACCTGCTAAATCCATCGCTTTTAACTGATCTTTATAATCACCGGCATAAGAAAGAAGTTTCTCGTTTAGCCCTTCTTTTAACTTAACCTCAAGCTCTTGCTGCTTTTCTTTAAGTCGCTTATTAAAGGCGTCACTTAATTGCGTATCAAGATTCGATTGAATATCAACGCCCGGCGCTTTCAATTTTCCTTTTGCCGTGGCTCGAATATCAAAGCGATCAATTTTAGCCAACGCTTTCGTCGTTTCAATCGCAACCAGTGTTTTATCCTTAGAGCTAAACTGAGCTTGGCTAAAATCGGCAACCGTATTAGCATTAATCTCGCCCGAAATTAACGCCGCATCACCCACAACATTCAACTGACTGCGATCCAGTTTCAATCCCATCGCGCCGACATCATAGTTATTCAATGCCATACCTTGCATCGATAAATCAAAAGTATCTTTACCCGGTGAGACTCGACGATCGAGGGTGCCGTTTATCGCCAAGGATTCAATACTTTTAAGAGCGTTGCCTTTAGCAATAATGCGAATCGGCCTGCCAATAACGGCTTGCTGGTGTGTGATATCAAAGACTTGAACAGCCACTTCACCTACCTCTAGCTGCACCGCCAACTGAGCCTGTCGAATTAATAAATCAGGCAATGGACGATCGGTTTCAAAGTGAATAAAACGACCTTGAGTGCGTTTGATTTCTTCTTCTTCGCTCTCTTTTTCTCCATCATCATCCGATACCAAGAACGGACTCACCTTTTCGTACCAGTACAAACCTTTTTGCGACCACTCTCCGACTTGATCGCCAAACAATAAACGACTTAGGTTGGCAACACCGGCACCATCAAGCTTATATTTGCTTTTTAAATTACTAAAATCCTCACCAGGTGCTGCTTGCAGCCCTGACCACTGACCTTGTAGCGTTTCTTTACCATTAGCAATCACTTTGCTCGCTTCACTAATAGCCTTCTGATCTTTTTTAATGCGTTTCTTTAGAGCATCAAATTCTTTCTTACGCTGCTGAAAGTCTTCTAAAGACTCAAAACGCCCAGACGTAATACGATTAAATTCATCTTCATACGAGGCTAACGCATCACTATCTGGCAAGGCCGCAATGGCTTTATCAGAATCGGCTTTAATCGTCGTAAAACTATTTTTAAAGGCTTTGCCGCGCTGCTCAGTTAATAACGGTTCACGACTCAATAACTCATCAGCGGTCGGTAACGTTTGCTGAACGCCAATTTCTTTATTTTCTTCCTTATCACTCTCTTCGTTATCATCCGAGTCATCATTACTTGCACTTTTTTCCAATGCGCCTGACGTTTGACGCGGTGTTGAAAACGCGATACCTGTTAACGCGACTTCGTTAACAATCCCTTTACCCAGCAATAAAGGCAGCAGCTCTAAGTCCGCAACCGCACGCTCAAATTGCAGAAGGTTCTCCATGGGGTTATCAGCATTGGCGACCGTTAACTGATTAATTTCGATGCCAAAAGGATCAAAGGTTAACGCTACGCCTTCAACTTCCACTTTTGCGTTAGCAGCTTGGCTACCAAAACGTTCGATACTGTATTTAATAATGGGCCCTGCGGCAAAAAGCCAACCCAGTACCAATAACGCCGTAATAGCAATAAAACCTACCAATCCTGACCAGCGAATCCATTGTTTCATCTTCTTCCCCTTATTCCGCTAGCGCTTGATAAACTTTATAAAACTTACTGGCTTTTAAAATCTTAGTAATTTTAAGTTTTTCAACCCAGGCCATCACCTTATGGCGATACACAGTGATTAACCAACGAGCCAGCAGTAGCACAGGGATAAAGCCGATCATAGAAATAATAAAGCTGCCCATCACCAAGGTATTATTGAATCGCGTCGCGCGCCAAAAATCACTTTGATACAAATCAGTCAAAAATCCTTGGGCCGCTGCATGGGTTAATACCGACTCGCCCAATGCGATTGCTGCTGGATCTAACAAGTACGCTAAGCCACTAAAGAAAAGCGTACCGAGCAAAAAAGCACCAAAATTAATGCGTACAATACAAGCGGTAAAAAGCACAAATACATTATGCAAACTAAACAGCGGCGTCAGCCCTGTAATTAGCGCCAAAGCAAATGCTAAGGCAATTTGGCCAGGGGCTGAATCTGAATTTAATGCTTTTAGCAGCTTGGCTAACATAGCAATCATAGACGTTCCTTATTATGGGAAAACATTGAATTACCGTTATCTTAGTAATTGCAGAGCAATAATGAAAGGGATTCGCTCACATTCAAACTTTCTTACCACGAATCGCCAAGGTAATACCGACTAAAATAAGCAGGCAAGCTAATAACAGCGTCGTCGATAACGGTTCTGATAAAAACAAAACCCCCATGACTAACGCCAAAACAGGCACGACTAACTGAACCTGCGCTGCATTTTGCAATCCTAACTGCGGTAAGACCTTATACCACAGCGCATAACCTAGCCCCGATGCAAGCGCACCTGAGACGACTGCCAATAAGATTCCCTTAATACTACTGCTCTGCCAATCCGCCATAAAAAACAGCGGTAAAGAGACAATAAATGACCAACGAAATGCGATCGCCACCTCTTTCAGCGGCTCGGTACTCTTACGACCAGCATAAACAAACCCTGCCCAACCTAACCCTGCCAGCATCATAATCAAAGCTCGATCAAAATCCGGCGCAGACTGCCCAGGTAATAACAAAATAACCAAGCCCATAAAGGCCACTAATATACCTATTAAGGTCAGTGCCGTTGTTTTGGCTCCAGTGAATTGAGCAATGATGTTGAGCACAAGTTGAATCGTCGCGAATAGAATCAGCGCACCCATGCCGGTATCCATCCCCACATAAGCCCAAGAGAAAGCGTAAGCATAGGTCGATAGCCCGACTACAGACAAGGCAGACATTTTATTATTGCGAATATTCACTATCTGCTTTATTTCACTCACGCGAGGTTTTACCAACAACGCTAGCAGCGCAGCGCCGGCAAAAATTCGGATGAGGGTAAACGATAAAGGGTCAATTGCTTGGTCAACAAACGCCATACGTGAGAGCAAAGAGTTGGCCGCAAAAGCAAACATTGCCAAACTCGTTAATAGAAACAATTTCATAATCAGCCTAATGACAACTCTTTGGTATAGTATGGAAAGGACTCTGACAGCGTTTTAAAGAATAAGTGCCTAGCAATAAGTGCTTAACAATAAGCGCCTAGCAGCAAGTAGCTGATGGTATTTTAATCAGATTCCAGCTAATAGCCTGAATTCTTTATTATTGTTCCATATTCGTCAACAACCAGTCCCGCAAATAGGGGCTAGTGATGACATCAAAATACCGCTTTAATATTGCCATACTCAACTTCTAATAATTAGGTTTGAACATGAATACGACATTCACACGTCATAAGCGACGCTTATCCACTTTAGCACTTTCTAGTGTATTGCTATCGCTCACACTTTCAGCCAATACCTTCGCACAAGGTCTACCTGCTGAAGTAGTCCATGCTAACAAACAAAATGTACCCACTTATATCGAAGCGGTAGGTTCACTTAAGGCCAACGAATCATTGGTTCTACGCCCTGAAATTACCGGACGCGTCGAGACAATCACCTTTACCGAAGGCCAAGAAGTCAAAAAAGACGCAACATTAGTTCAATTTGATGCAGCGATGTATCGTGCTCAGGTGAACGAAGCAAAAGCGCGCGTTGCCTTAAGTGAAACTGAATATCAGCGTGTTAATAAGTTATTTAAAAATGGGTCCATCTCAGAAACCGTTCGCGATTCTGCCAAAGCCCAAATGCAGATCAACGAAGCTCAGCTAGAGCAAGCACAAGTCAGTTTAAACAAAATGACCTTGCGCGCACCGTTTACTGGCATTGTCGGCTTGCGTCAGTTTAGCCCAGGTGACTACATAACCGCCGGTGCTGACATGTTAGAAATTGTTGATATCGACAGCATGAAACTCGATTTCAGAATTCCTGAAGTGTATTTACCACAAGTCGCCAAAGGTCAAAGCCTTATCATCAGCCTAACGGCTTTTCCGGGTGAAAAGTTTGAAGGTAAAGTAACCGCCATTAGTCCACAAATTAGCGAGCAAGGCCGTAATATTTTAATCCGTGCATTGCTAAAGAATACCGGCAAAAAACTACGCCCAGGTTTATTCGCTAAAGTACAACTACTGGTTAATGAGCAAAGTCTTATTGTCATTCCTGAAGAAGCCCTTATCCCACAAGGACAAGGTTTCTTGGTCTACACCTATAAAGACGACAAAGTAACGCCTGTACCTGTTCAACTAGGTCAGCGTTTAAAAGGCAGCATTGCCGTTACGGGCCTTAATCATGGTGATGTTATTATCACAGCAGGGCAATTGAAACTTCAGCCTGGTTCACCGATTACACCTATTTTTGTTGATGGTACTGCACCCGCTCCTGCAGCCAAAAAGCAGTCAGCGGATCAGGAGTAATCATTAATGAAAATTTCTGAATTAAGTATTTCACGGCCCGTTCTGGCGACAGTGATGAACATTCTGGTGGTTTTGATTGGTATTATTGCTTACCAAGCTCTACCCGTTCGCGAATACCCAAACATTGACGTACCTGTAATTACCGTTGAAACAGCCTACCCCGGCGCGAACGCAAAAATCATGGAAAGTCAGGTCACTCAGATTTTAGAAGATTCTTTATCGGGTATTGAAGGCATTGATTTTATGTCATCAAAAAGCCGCTCTGAAAAATCTCAGATCACGCTGACCTTTAAACTGGATCGCGATCCGGATTCTGCTGCCAGTGATGTACGTGACCGAGTAGGCCGTGTACGCGGCTTATTACCCACCGATATCGATGAACCTATTGTCGCAAAAGTAGAAGCCGATGCGCAGCCGATTATTTGGTTAGCCTTCTCTTCAGATCGTCACAGCCCTTTGCAAGTAACTGACATTGCCGAGCGCCAAGCTCGTGACCCATTACAAACAGTCCCTGGTGTTGCCAGCGTAGCGATTGTGGGTGAACGCCGTTACGCCATGCGCATCTGGTTAGATCGCACTCGTATGGCCGCCTACAATATTACCAGCCAAAGTGTAGAAGCCGCACTGCGCAGCCAAAACCTAGAAGTACCTGCTGGCCGTATTGAAAGTACCGAGCGTGAATTTACCGTATTAACCCAAACTGACTTGAATACCACTGAGCAGTTCGAAGACATTGTTTTGCGCAATGAGAATGGCTACCTAGTGCGTTTAAAAGACGTTGCTAATGTTGAAGTTGGGCCAGAAGCTGAACGCGTTATTTCTCGCTTTAGTGGCCGCAGCGCTGTAGCACTTGGGGTCGTTAAACAATCAACGGCCAACCCATTAGATGTATCCAGCGGTGTTAAAGAATTATTAATCGACATTAATAAAAAGCTACCAGAAGGGGTTGCGGTCAATATCGCTTATGACTCTTCGGTATTTATTGATAAATCCATTCAGTCGGTACAAACCACTATTTTTGAAGCGGTTTTGTTAGTGATCTTGGTGATCTTTATTTTCTTGCGTAATGCTCGCGCAACGTTGATTCCATTATTAACCATTCCAGTTTCTTTGATTGGCGCATTCGCCATCATGAATTTGTTTGGTTTCAGCATCAATACCCTAACCTTGCTAGCCCTTGTACTGGCCATTGGTTTGGTTGTGGATGACGCGATTGTAGTATTGGAAAACATCTATCGTCACATTGAAGACGGCATGGACCCTGTTCAAGCATCGTTCAAAGGGATGAAAGAAATTGGCTTTGCCGTTGTCGCGATGACCGTCACCTTAGCCGCCGTATTTGCGCCTATCGCCTTCTCAGAAGGCAGAACCGGTAAGCTTATTTCTGAATTCGCCTTAACACTAGCGGGTGCGGTAATCGTTTCTGGCTTTGTGGCCTTAACACTATCGCCCATGATGGCGTCGCGTATGCTTAAGCATAATGCCAACCCTGGTAAGTTTTACTTATGGGGCGAGAAGGTGCTGAACGGCATGGCCAACGGCTATGAAAAATTCTTACGTAAAGTTCTGGCTTTCCCACGTTTAATTGCCTTAATGGGTTTAATCACTATTGCATTAAGTGCTTTGGTTTATACCCAGCTTCCGCAAGAGTTATCGCCTTCAGAAGACCGTGGCTTTGTCATTGGTTTTGCCCTTGCACCTGAAGGTGCGTCGATGGATTTTGTGGATAAATATACTCGCAAAATCGAAGGCGTATTAAGCTCAGTGCCAGAGGCGAATAATATTTTCTCTATCGTTGGTTTCCCAACCAGTACTAACAGTATGCAGTTTGTGCAGCTAGCGTCGTGGGAAGATCGTGAGCGTTCACAGCAAGAAATTGCAGGCAGCTTGATGGGCCCAATGTTCGGTGGCATTACTGGCGTAATGGCGTTCCCAATGAACCCACCGTCATTAGGACAAAGCATTGTTTCGCGCCCTGTTGAATTTGTTATTCAAACCACAGGGTCATATGAAGAGCTTCAAGCGTTAACGTCTCAAGTGATGATGAAGGTTTGGACGAATCCTATGTTCGCACAACCTGATATCGACCTTAAATTGAATAAGCCTGAACTTTCAATCGACGTTGACCGTGAAAAAGCAGCATCAATGGGCGTGGGTGTTGAAACAATCGGTCGTACTCTTGAAACCATGATTGCGGGTCGTGAAATCACTCGCTTCAAGCGCGAAGGTGAGCAGTACAATGTTATTGTTCAAGTAGCCGACATTGATCGCTCAAATCCAAGTGATTTAACCAACGTCTATGTGCGTTCTAGTAATGGCGACATGGTACAGCTAGCAAACCTGGTGAAAGTCACAGAGACCATTGCTCCGAAAGAGCTAAACCACTTTAACAAACTGAAATCTGCAACGGTTCAAGCCGCGCTTAACCCTGGCTACAGCCAACTGCAAGCGAAAGAGTTTTTGGATGCAACAGTGGCTGAATTGACGGCTGATAAAGCCGGTTTCCAAGTGGACTACGCAGGTCAACTTCGTGAATTCATCAGTGCAGGTAGTAGTTTGAGTGTGGCCTTTGGCCTAGCACTTATCTTTATCTACTTAGTATTGGCAGCTCAGTTTGAAAGTTTCCGCAGCCCATTGATCATTATGTTCTCGGTACCTACGGCTATGTTGGGCGCCTTGTTAGCATTATGGTTAACCGGCGGCTCGATCAACATTTATAGCCAAATTGGTTTAATTACCCTTGTCGGGTTAATCACCAAGCACGGTATCTTAATTGTTGAATTCGCCAACCAGTTGCAAGAGTCAGGCTCTTCAAAACTTGAAGCGGTTATTGAATCTGCCAAGCTGCGTTTACGCCCTATTCTGATGACGACTTCAGCCATGGTGTTGGGTGCAATTCCATTAGCCCTTGCCAGTGGCGCCGGTGCAGAAAGCCGCGAGCAGATTGGTTGGACCATCGTAGGTGGTATGACTCTGGGGACTGCCTTAACGATTATCATTGTGCCAGCGTGTTATTTATTAATCTCTGGTAAGGTGAAAGAGCTGGTTAAGCCAGACGAAAAATCGGCATAAGCCGATTGATCGTCTGGGCGAATAGCTCTGTCAACTTGACTCAATCTTAGCTAATATAATTTCACTTATATTCGCTAAGATTGATGCTCTAATGCCCTTCTATTTTTCATTCTGTTTTTCATTTTTTTTTATATGTTCCACAGCACTTATACTCATCTGCCCGACTCTAGTTCAGGCCGAATATTGGCTAGACGATCGTCTTTATATCGACAATCATCAGCAGTTTCTAATCAGCAGCAACAACACTAATAACCCTCACTGGCAGTTATTACCCGAGCTCACAATCACCCAAGGGCTGGCCAACAGTGCCCTGGTTGTCGGCACTAAACTTAATATTGAGCGTCGCCAAACCGATGCCGTCATTAACAACGCCAACCTGCGCTTTGCCCCCTTATTTTTAAATTCATTTGTGCCTGAGTCGATAACCTCTCGTATGTTAATAACATTAGGGCGGCAAAAAATCAGTTACGCACAAGAAGATGTATTCACCAGCAGTTTAGCTAAAAACGACGATCGGGCAGATGCTTTAAATTATAGCCAAGGCTTAAAAATACATCATCGCTTAGGCTTTGTTGAACAGAGTATTTTCTTTAATCAATATGCGCGCAGTGATTCATTGCATGCGCCTGTAAAGCATCATGGCACGAGTACGCACTATCAACTTAAAGTCGGAGTTCCTGGTTATATCGTTGGCCCAGCGATACTAGTGATAGAGTCGCCTTCGCAGCGTGATGGCCAGCGTGATAATCCATTACGCGCAATGCTAGGATCTGCTGTACAACTTCCATTAAGAATCGTGCCGGGGGATTGGCAGTGGGCATTTCAATATGCTAGCGAACTTTCTGATAGCAAGCCATCCCATAGAAAACAAAAGGCGTGGCAAACAAGTATATCTTGGCTAGGCTTTATACCGCAGCATAAGATCGGCATGTTATTCAGCCATAGCGATGACGACTGGATATATTCTGATGATTTTAAGCCGGGTCAAGATCGGATCGAAATACGCTACCAATGGACAGTTAATCAACGCGCCAGCGTTGAGTGGGCTCTGTCTGAGTCGAATGTCGATATGAATTCTAAGACTAAAACAGAAAAGGCACTCCACGGTCGATTTATATTTTCTATATAAATCGAGTTCGCGATCACAACTCATTTCTGATGCGCCAATAACGAGCAAATCTTGGCTTGCCTTTAGAGGTCAACCCTGAATATTGAAACGTGATAAGGCTGCCAATTTTAGGAGGATGCTGCCGGTCTTTATCACTAAAACCTGAGCCAATTTTGAAGCGTTGTTTTATCTGCTCTCCCGCATTATTTTTTACCAGTGCCTCAACCCACAAAGCGCCCATCATGCCTCGGTATTTTCCCTTGCCGGGTTCATACCCCATCACCGTCGCTTCACTATCAAAGCAGGGTTTCAGTTTTAGCAGATCATCGCTGCGTTTAGCAGCATAATACGAACGCCCATCGTGCAGCATTAAACCTTCTGCTTTTTTCGCAACAAATTCAGCCAACTGATCCATCAATGCCGCTTCACTTTCAATACGCCATTGCGGAACAACGACTAGGTGTTTGGGTAAATGACTTGGTAAAAAAGAAAGCGATCGCAGTTCCAATAAACGCTGATCGAACGGGCCTGTATGATGAGGGAGATCAAACACCATATAACGCACCTGCCGCCATTCAGCATCAATAGGTTGCTGCTTACGAACAATGCCACTCAAGCGATCAAACTGATCTCGGGCCAACCAAAGTTCGCCATCAAGGGCAGTAAGAGGAAAATCCTTAATAAACCACTCAGGTGCATGATACTCATGACCTTGGCGTGAAATTAAGCGCTCGCCATCCCAGTAAGCACGCACACCGTCGTATTTCTCGCTCACCCAATAGTGTTCAAGATTTATATCTGAATCGGTCTGAAGGACGTTTGCGAGCATTAAGGCGGGTTTAATCTCGGCCAGTAGATTGGCAGAAGTAAAGACTACGGCGAGCACAATTAAGATTTTGAACATAAGACATCCTTGTCTATTAATGAGTGTGTTTTACATCATGGATGAAAACCAAAAGACATCATGATTACCGGGCTATCCGATATTCCGACATCTTGATTTTGCTGATTATCGGCATCGAGATTTAACGTTCTCGCAAAACTTTGGCCTACTTCAATCGTAGCCCATAATTTGGGTTTTATTTGATAACGAATGCCGGTCGCGGCAATCCAGCTAGAGTAAGAAATATTTAAGCGTTCGTTTTCTTGAGATTCATAACGCCAGTTGCCCCCCACAGGGGCAATCGAAGAATAGACCGACCAATCAGTCTGCCAACGGTATTCCGCTTTGGTCATAGGAAAACCAACATCAAGCTGAATATGTTGATCAATTTTATACTGATAAGACAGCAAAGGAATCGGTTTGTAAGTACCGAATAAACGACTAAACCCTACCCCCATTGTCCAAGTACTAATATCGGTCGATTTAAAGCGCCAGATAGCCAGCCCCATTAATGAAAAGGCATCTTCATCAATGGCATCTAAGTCGGTATGTAAACTGGGGGTAACTTGAATGATACGAGTCCATTGATCATCTGTCGGTGTCACCACCATCAGTTGCGCCTTTAAGGTATACACCTCTTGATTATTGGCATCGACATTATCAAAACGAAAAGCCGTTTTTCTCATCGCCAGTTCAGGCACAAAAAAACTACGGCCTAAATCAAACTTTCCTAATGGCAATTTTAACAACGTACTGTCCATCGCAAACTTTGCTTTAGTATCCTCAAAAGAAGCAAAGGCATAAGAACGATGACTCACTCCCAATGCCAAACCTCTGGGGGCAGTTTTATTCTGAGCAGTTTCTTTTTTAACAGTTTCTTTTTGAGCACTCTGTTCAAGGTCTGCCAAACTAGCGTTAGCCCATAACAAGCACATCAAGAATCCTAAAATAGGCATACTACGATCAATATTAATGTTATTTTTCAAATTGAGGCCTATAAAATAAAGAACTAAATAAAGAACTAAATCAAAAAAAACGCTATTCATTGACTGAATAACGGTTTTTTATAAGACCAATCTAAAGACTAGCTTGGCGCTCAGAACTTATGCAATACCCGCATTAAGCAAATGTCTTATCCGCAATAAACTGATGAACCGCTTTAAGATCCGCAGGAAGTACATCCAAACGCTCTTCACGTTCCATCAAGTCGGTTAAGTGATGCGGAAGTTTAGGCATTTCAAAGCCTGCACGTAAAACCGCTTCTTCAAACTTAACCGGATGCGCCGTACCCAAAGTAATCATTGGGATATCTTTGTTACGACGCACTTCACGCGCGGCTTTAACACCAATCGCAGTATGCGGGTCTAACAAGTAGCCCGTCTCGCCGAATACATCTTGCATGATCTTAATCGTTGCATCTTCATCAACTGCGTAGCTGTCGAACAGTTCACGAGCTTTCGCTAGTTTATCTTCATCTAACTCAACAACGTCAGTTTTAGCGTTCATACGACCCATTAGCTCAGACAAGGCTGCCCCATCACGATCGTACAAATCAAATAACAAACGTTCGAAGTTACTTGATACTGCGATGTCCATAGACGGCGTAATCGTATGCATCAATGGATGAACTTCGTATTTATTTTTACTCATCAAACGGTGCAATACATCGTTTTTGTTAGTCGCAATAATTAACTGCTCAATCGGCAAGCCCATTTTCTTAGCCATGTAACCGGCAAAGATATCGCCAAAGTTGCCGGTAGGAACCGAGTAAGCCATTGGGCGAACAGGGCCACCCAAGTTCAATGCAGAATAGAAGTAATAAACAATCTGCGACATGATACGTGCCCAGTTGATGCTATTAACAGCCACTAACTTACGCTCACCTTTAAGGAAAGACTGATCGCCGAAGCTCGCTTTAACCATGTCTTGTGCTTGGTCGAAGTTACCTTCGATCGCGATGTTATAAATGTTATCGCCGGTCACCGTCGTCATCTGGCGACGCTGAACTTCAGACACTTTACCGTGTGGGTGCAAGATGAAGATATCAACGTTCTTACACGCCTTAGTGCCTTCAATCGCTGCAGATCCCGTATCACCAGACGTCGCGCCCATGATCACAACTTTTTCGTGACGACGTTCCAAAACGTAATCAAGCAAGCGACCTAGAGTTTGCAATGCAAAATCTTTAAACGCTAACGTTGGGCCGTGGAACAATTCCAACACGTATTCGTTATGATCAATCTGCTGCAATGGCGCAACGGCCTTATGGCCAAATCCACCATAGACTTCAGATAAAATTGTTTTCAGTGCGTCTGATTCAACACAACCTTCAACAAAAGGATAGATAACTTTATGCGCAAGCTCGGCATAAGGAAGATCACGCCAAGATTCAATTTCTTCTTTCGAAAAAGTCGGTACTTCTTTAGGAACGTACAAACCGCCGTCAGTCGCAAGACCGGTTAAAAGCACTTCTTCAAAGGTTAACTCAGGAGCGTTGCCGCGAGTTGAAATATATTTCATCATAATTAAAAAACTCTTAAATTTTTACAATCTTAAACTAAATACTCAACACGAATGCGCGTAACAGCACCTTCTGTTTCATCCAATGCTTCAATCGCTGCAATGGCATCGTTCATAATTTTTTCTTGAATGATGTGAGTCAGCAAAATAACCTGCACAATCTCTTCACCTTCAGCCTGCTCTTTTTGAATCAACGCTTCGATGTTAATACCGCGTTCACTCAAAATGGTTGCAATCTTAGCCAATACGCCGGTTTTATCGAGCGCAGGAATGCGCAAGTAATAAGCGGTTTCAATTTCTTCGATTGGCAATACCTTAGTATCATCAACTTCTTTATAGCCTAAGTGATGAACACGGCTTGAAGCCGGCGCATCAATTGAACGGGCTAGGTCGATAATATCAGCCACTACTGCAGAAGCCGTTGGACCCGCACCAGCACCTGGGCCAGAGAACAAGGTATCGCCAACGGCATCGCCGTTAACCATAACGGCATTCAATACGCCGTCAATTTTGGCGATAGAACGTTTTTCAGGAATAAGCGTTGGGTGTACACGCAAATCAATGCCTTTAGCACTGCGGCTACTCACACCTAAGTGCTTAATTCGGTAGCCCAATTCTTCGGCGTACTGAACGTCTTCTGGCGTAATACCACCAATGCCTTCACAGAAACAGTTTTCAAACTGCAATGGAATACCATAAGCAATAGAAGAAAGAATCGTTAGCTTATGCGCGGCATCAATCCCTTCAACATCAAAGGTAGGATCGGCTTCGGCATAACCTAATTCTTGTGCTTCTTTTAAAACGTCAGCGAAATCACGACCTTTGTCGCGCATTTCTGTCAGAATGAAGTTGCCCGTACCGTTAATAATACCGGCTAACCAGTTAATTTTGTTACCGGCTAAACCTTCACGCAATGCTTTAACAATTGGAATACCACCCGCAATACCGGCTTCATACATCACCGAAACGCCTTTGGCTTCAGCAGCGGCAAAAATCTCAGTACCGTGCTCAGCAATCAACGCTTTATTCGCTGTTACAACGTGCTTACCGTTTTCAATCGCCAGCATCACTAGCTGCTTAGCAACGTCATAGCCGCCAATCAATTCAACAACAATGTCGATCTCTGGGTTGGTAGCGACCTCAAAAATATCACGAGTAATATCGGTATTAGAGGTATCCGCAGCGGGGTTATCACGACGAGCACCCACCTGCTGAATAATAATTTCGCGACCTGCACGGCGAGTAATGTCTTGCGCATTCTGGGTAAGCACATTAAACGTGCCGCTACCGACGGTTCCTAATCCACAGATTCCTACTTTTACCGCTTTCAAAGTCGACTCTCCAACATAAACTTATAGATAGATCAAAATTGCGAGATATTCTACACGAGAACCATCTTAATGTAAGTTCAAACAGGGCTAAGCACGGCTAAAATGCGGCTTAAATATCACAGAATGAATGGGATGCAAGACAGCTAAGAATTTATTTGCTAGCGTTAGCCTCATAAATAGACAAAGTAAGGAATAAAGATGTCGAAGTTTCTAGTTTTAACCATCATTGCTGACGATAAACCCGGTATCGTAGAAACACTGGCCGCCACCATTGCCGACCAAGGTGGCAACTGGCTTGAAAGCCGTATGTCGCATATGGCGGGGAAGTTTGCCGGCATATTACACATCAGCATTCCAGAAGAAGAGTCCAATAGCCTACGCATTCGTTTATCAGAGCTTGCCAGACAAGGTATTAGCGTTGGGGTAGAAGTCAGTGCAGACGCCGGTGAATCGATCGCGACCAAAGATTTAACCCTCAACCTAATTGGCAATGATCGCGCCGGTATCGTTAAAGAAGTGTCTCAAGCACTGGCCAATCTTGGGGTCAATGTATTAGAGCTAACAACCAACTGCGAAAGCGCCCCAATGTCGGCTGATCTATTATTTAAGACCGAAGCGCATTTACGCGTTCCTGCGGGCTTTGATGCCGATGCATTAACCGACGCATTAGAAGCGATTTCAAATGATCTTATGGTTGAAATCACTCTGGACTAAGCTTGGGAGCTCCCTAGAGCTTGAAGATCCCCCTTCCAAGAAACATGACCTGAAAGGGGGTCTTGTTCATTTTATTTTGCAAAACGACTGCTTTTTCTTCTGTTCAACTACGAAGCCAGTTAAACTCCCTACTTTGTTATTCCTATAAGCCTTCTGGAGCCACCATGTACCAAGATATTAACTTAACCATCGACAATAAAATTGCACTGATCGAGATTAACCGCCCAGAGGTTTTAAACGCAATTCGTGTTCAAACATATCAAGACTTGATCGCTGCGTTCAAAGAAGCCGACGCTTCTGACGACGTTAACGTTATCGTATTGACCGGTGCGGGCGGTAAATTTACTGCGGGTAACGATTTATCCGACCTTGTTGCCGGTGACGACGTTCGCCAAGGTGTTATGGACGGTGTATCGGGTATTTTCACAACCTTGAGCCGTGTTAAAAAGCCGGTTATTGCAGCGGTTGAAAAGGTAGCGGTCGGCATCGGCACAACCATCCTATTGCATTGCGACATGGCGTTTGCCGGTGCTAATACCCGCTTCCGTCTACCCTTCGCAAACCTAGGTGTTAGCCCTGAAGGTGCTTCATCTATGTTACTAACAGAATCTGTTGGCCCTAAAATCGCTAACGAATTGTTATTAACGGGTCGTTTCTTTGATGGTCGCGAAGCTGAGAAGTGGAACATCATTAACAAAGCAACAGAAGATGGCCAAGCACTAGAAACAGCCATGTCTGTTGCGCAAGACCTAGTTAAGCAACCACTAGCGTCGTTGATTACAACTAAGCAGTTATTAAACGTTGGCAACTCTGAAGTCATCGAAGAAGTCGTGACTGACGAACTTGAAGCCTTCGCATTATTATTGCAAAGCGAAGAAACTCAAGCACGCATCAACCACTTGGTAAATAGCAGCAAGTAATCTCGTATTAATGCCTGTTTTTAACGCCCCGTCTGTATTATTAAAGCTGGGGCGTTTTTATTTTTCTGCTAACCTTATTTAAAATGACAGGTAAACGAATGGGCAGAAAGATGGACAAAAACAACAAAGCCAAACAGACCATTTACAGCAACGAAAAATCTGGCCATTGGATACTCATGGCAGTCGGCTTCTTTTTCTGTTTACCCTTTTTTTTCTAGCCAGTACCATTTTCCAAGAAGTCAGCGTAGGAGAATACGGCATATTGTTCACCCTACTATTTCCCCTTGTAGGCTCTGCATTAATATTTTCTAGCTGGAAAATGCGTAAAAGCTTTCTCTATTTTGGCCCCACACCACTCACTCCATCTCCTTTAATGGGTCAAGTCGGCGGACAAATCGGTGGCCGTATTGCGATAAATAAACCCTGGCAAGAAAGAAACCTAGACATAACCCTAAGCTGTCTGCATACCTATTCAACCGGCAGTGGTGACAACAGCAGAAGCCATACTGATATTGTATGGCAGGCTCACGACAAACCACTAGACCGCGCTAATAGCAGTGGCAGCGTTTTAGAATTTGTATTCGATGTACCCGCCAATAAACCAACCGAGGATACTCACAACGGCCGAGGCAGCATTACTTGGCAAGTCACCGTAAAAGGCATCATTGCCGATCAAGAATTCAACCGAAGTTGGAAAATCCCAACGCAAGTTGGTAGCGAACATTCCTCTATAATTATCCCTAATACTCATAAAGAAGCAGCGCATTCAGCCAAGCTAAAACAAGCTGAGTCCAGTATTGAACAGCAAATACACACACAAAAAACCGCATTGGGTTTAGATATTGTTTCCGATCAAGGCCGTAACAAATCCATGAGCATCATGATGACCCTTTTTGGCGCAGTATTTACCGCTGTTGGCTGCTTTTTGTTTTTTCAAGCAGTACAAGGAGAAGCCATGCTATGGCTGATGGCACCTATTTTCTTTGCGGTAGGAGCTCTTATTCTTTGTTATGGAATCTTTTTACTTGGACGAAAACTCGAATGTAAAATCATCGACGATCAAGTTCATACCCGTCGTAGCTTTTTCGGAAAGGTTATTTATACGCGACAAGGAAAGCTCACCTCTCCCGACCAACTTATTCTTAAGTCCACCATGACCAGCACTCATAACGGCATAAAAACAGAGTACATGGGAGTTTATGCCAAGATAAATATCAATGACCAGAATGGCTCGCTGAAGAAAGAAATAAAGCTAGTTGAAGGCATTGAAGGAAGGCCCGCTGGAGAAGCTATGATGAGAAAGCTTACAGATGCTTTAATAGTTAACAACAACAATTTAAAAGGTGAACTAGAAGCGCTATAAGGCTTCTAGTACTGGCGAACACCGCAAAATTTCTTCGGTGTTACCCCAAACCAAGATTTAAACGCTCGATGAAAAGCACTTGGCTCCGAGTACCCTAAATAGGTCGCTACCGATTCTATTTCAACGCTATCTTTCAATAATAAATTAGCGGCTTGTTCTTTCAATACCGACTCTTTCACTTGTCTAAAACTAGTGCCTTGCTCAGATAGATTCCGTTGTAAGGTTCTTTTATGCATGCCTAGTGATAACTCAACTTCCTCACTGCTCACTCTAGAAAACCCATTATTTTCGATTAAATGCTTAACCGAATCAATCAACGCAAGCCTCGCTCTTTTTGCTCTTAGTAACTCTTCTGCATAAACAATATTTATTTGATAAAGATGCTGATCACACCCTAATAGAGGTTTATCAAATTGTTCCGAATAAAAGTCGACCGCTAGGTTTCCATCTCTATTCTCAACCTCACAAGCTAACGCTTTAGATATTAAATCAGCATCCAAACTTAAAGGAATATAAAGCCGTTTTACTTTGATTGTATTATTAGAAATAGCCTGAATAATGCCAACTGTCCCTATCACAACCGCTAATATCTGATGAGAATTTGCAGGTACACTATTAGGTACAGCAACATATTCGCACTGAATAACCCACTCTTCACCTACGAGAATTTGATCAACTTGAAAACATCCACTCTCGCTGATTAAGGTTTGAAAAGTGACTATATTATTCAAAGCCGTGCGCGCATCTGGACTGTGCCAAATAACGGGAGCTAAAACGCCCACAGCTCGATAATCTTGGCTTGATCCAATTTTTACGCCTAATAAAGGGTCTTGCGCTATTTTATCCGCCTGATGCCACATCTGCCTAGCATCATTAACCTCAAGTCGATAACCTGGAATGAGCTGCTCATTTTCAAACCCTGCGATACCTTCGACGATAAGCCGAGTATCCAACCCTAGATTAGAGAAAGTACGCATCAGGGCGTTAATCCACTCTCCTTCAATGTAGTTTTTTTTCACAAGCCACCAACTCATAAATTACAGTTTACGATAAATATAGACTAACATTATGTCGCATAAGGTCAATTAAGAGTAACTCCGGTCAATGACCTCAGGGCTAATATAAGGAATACTAGAAAATAATAACAATAATGAATGAGATTAAAGTATGGGTGAATACAACATAAATGGACTGGGTATCCCAATGTTCTTGGTCTTCATGACCCTTGAATACCTATTCCTTAGATTAAAGGGCAGAACCCTACATCGCTATAGCGACACGGTGACGAGTCTATCCATGGGGCTTTGCCTGCTAATCTCGGATGCTTTATTAAAAACCTATACTTTTGCAGTCTTTATTTACTTATCAAAAAATCATGCAATATTTGAGTTTACAGCCCAAGAACCGATCACTTGGATCTTCTTCTTTTTAGCAATAGATGTGTGTTATTACTGGTTCCATAGAATGGCACACGAAATCAACCTATTATGGGGAGCCCATGTAGGGCACCATCAAAGCGAAGAATACAACCTCACGACGGCATTAAGACAAAGTGCGTTTCAATACGGTTTTTCTTGGGTCTTTTATTTACCGCTCGCAATTTTAGGTTGCCCACCAGAAGTATTCTTAGTGTTATTTGTTCTTCTAAAAATGTATCAATTTTGGTTACACACTCAATCCATTCAGCAAATCCCTTTCATAGAAGGCATCTTCTCTACCCCTTCCAGTCATCGAGTTCACCATGCTAAAAATCCTATGTATATTGATCGTAATTACGGTGGCACCTTAGTGATTTGGGACCGCCTATTCTCCACTTGGCAACCTGAACTAGACAATGATCCTTGCCACTATGGAACAACACAACCCCTAAATACGCTAAACCCTATCAAAGCCAATTTTCAACACTGGGCAATACTCGCGCAAGATACTCTGCATACTCGTTTATGGCGCAACAAAATAGGGCTGTGGTTTAAGCCAACAGGATGGCGCCCTAAAGACTGTATTAAGCAAAATTCAAAGGGCGTGCCATTACAAAAAACAGGATGTGCCCCGCGTGAAAAATATGACCCTCAGGTGTCTAAATGGACACGATGGTATAGTGGCTTTTCTTTCCTATGCATCATCGTCGTTTCGATTATGTTTATATTTTTAGCACCCTCGCTATCGGGCTTAATGCAGCTGTTGGGTGCCGCCATTATCGTTTATGGCTTAGTCGTCGTTAATGATTTATTAGAAGGTAATAAAAGATTGGCTTGGATAGAAGTCATCCGCTTACCTGTCATGGTTTGGTTAGCCAGTACTTTGTGGTTCAGCACTTCTACTACGCGTATCGTCGATACAATTATTATGGATAAGCCTGCGGCGCAAGTGCTTACTTACGCAAGCACACCTTCCTTATGGCCCCAGTGGCATCCTCAATCATCTAAGGTTTATGAACACTCTCAGAGTCCGTTAAAGAAAGGGGAGAAATTTGAAGAGGATATAGAAACAGCCCTTGGTCAAAACCATCTCGCCTGGGAAGTGATACAAAGTACAAACGAGCAGTGGGTTGCTCACGCAAACAATTTAACAAACGGCGCTAAGATTAAATTGCAATACCGTGTTCGTAACTTAGGGAATCAAACAGAGTTCGAAAGAACGTTGGATTACACCCTGCCCAACATGGCTTTTGTGGCATTAAATGCCATTTTTTTTAAATCCCAAGTTGAGAAAAAATCTGAACAAGCGCTGTTGCGATTAAAGGCCGCTATTGAGCTCTAAGATCTAAGCTACAGATCCAGCGTCATAATCATAGTCTTTACCCCTTGTGAATAACGTATATTTCAAGGGGATCGCATTCAGATAATTTGCAAATCAGAATAACGACTCTCTCCACTTTCATGGAGAGAAAAACAGTCTCGATTATTAAATTTCAAACTCTTCTGGCATTTTACCCAACACTTTATACAACACGGGGACCACTATCAGTGTCAGCAGAGTAGAAACCAACAGCCCACCAATAATCGCCCAGCCCATCGGTGACCACATACTAGAACCCGATAGCGTTAGCGGTAATAACCCACCCACCGTCGTTAACGTCGTTAAGATAATCGGCACAAAACGCGTTTTAGCCGCGGCCATAATCGCATCCATTTTTTCCAGCCCATCGCGGCGCATCTGGTTGGCATAATCAACAAGAATAATTGAGTTATTCACCACAATGCCCACCAGCGACGTTAAGCCGATAAATGCGGTAAAACTAAAGGTATAACCACTAATGAATAACGCGATAAACGCACCGATTAAGGCAAAAGGAATGGCGGCAAAAACAATGAGCGGCTGCACAAAAGAACGGAACTGCAATACTAATACCGCAAAGATTCCGAATACCGCCAGCAAGACTGTTTTGGCCATACCGCCAAACGCTTCTTTACGGTTTTCTTGCTCGCCACCAATGGCATAATGAACCCCATCAGGAAAGTTATACGCATCCAACTTTGCGATAATGTTATTAGTCACGTTTTCTGCAGTAAATCCGGGTAAAACATCGGCGGTAATACGTGCCATACGTTCTAAATCATAATGCTGAAAGCGCGCAATACTGGTTTCTAAATTCAAATCAGCAATTTGTAATAACGGTACAAGCGACCCTGAATTTGAGCGTACTTTAATGTCTTCAAACGTTTCAATTTGAGGCTGTTCGTACTGCGACAATCTCAATACCAAAGGAAAATCCTCGCCTTGATCATCACGGAAGCTGCCCATATTAGTACCCACCAATGCCGTGCGCACCGTACGGTCAACTTGCTGCAAAGGCACATCCAGCATGGCAGCTTTATCGCGATTAATATCGACCTTTAAATCGATTTTAAAATTACCAACCGGATTATCAATGCCGACCGTTCCTGGAGTATCAATCACTAGCTGTTCAACATCCATGGCGACTCGCTGAATATCTGCCAGTTCTTCACCCACGATTCGAATACTAATCGGCGCAACTAACGGTGGCCCCTGCATGAATTCTTTAACCGTAATCTTTGCGCCTGCAATATCACCCACCTGACTACGAATGGTTTCAACCAAAGGCTCTACAGAAGACAATTGAAAATCATGAAGCGTGACAAACAACTGAGCAAAATTAACCGTTTGTCGAGTTGGCATAATATTGTAATAAATACGCGGATTACCACGACCAACATTCAACGCAACATCATCAACCAGCTTATGCTGACGTACTCGTTTACTCACTTCATCAGCAATTTCTTGGGTACGCGTAAACGTCGAGCCTTCTGGCATATCAATGTTCACCAAAATCATCGGCTTTTCTGCTTTCGGAAATAAACTGACTCCGATATAAGGAAATAAAGCCAAACTGGAAACCAATAATAATACCGAGATACCAATGATTTTTGCTGGGCGGTCAAGTGCCCAAAATAATAATTTGCTATAGCTAGTATCCGCAATCGATTCTAATTTCTTTTGCGCACGGGTCGTTTTTTTAGCAGAGTTGCCTAATTTACTGGCCAATAACGGCGTCAGTGTTAATGCAATTAATAACGACGCAAATAACGTCACAACGACCGTTACCGGCATGGCGCGCATAAACGTGCCCGAGCCATTTTGCATAATCAGCATCGGTAAAAAAGAGAGCACTGTTGTTAATGTTCCACTGGCGACCGCCCAAGCCACTTGCGAACTGCCTTTTACCGCAGCTTCGGTTGGGGTATCACCATCACGCAAATGGCGCGATACGTTTTCAACCACAACAATTGCGTTATCAACCAACAACCCCAGCGCAATCACCAAGCCAACAATCGACATTTGCTGCAAACCAAAACCCGCGAGATCAACCCAGCCAATGGCAATAAAAATCGATAGCGGCACCGCAGATACCACCACCAAACTCGGTTTAAACCCTAAAACAATAATGCTTAAAATAGCGACTAAAATAAGCCCCATATTTAAGCTATCAAAAAATCCACTAATCTGTCGCTCAACACTCACCGATTGATCCATCACGGTGAATAATTTTATTTCACTCGGAATGCGCGGTTTATATTGATCAATCTGCGCTTGAATGCCTTCCATCACATTAAATATCTGGCTGCCTTTACGCTGCACCACAGAAATAAAGACGGCTTTTTCACCGTTTAATTTCGCACGATACGTTGGTAACGTTTCACCTTGGCTAATAGTGGCAATATCACGCAAGTAAATAAACTTGCCTTGCGAGCCACGAATTACCGTATCTTCAATTTGCTGTAATGATTGATAATCACCCGAGGTTCTAACGGTAAAACGACGATCACCGCCATTGGCATGACCACCCGGTAAATTTTGCGCGGCATTTTGCACCGCCACAAAAACTTCATCAAGACTAATGCCCAACGCATTCACTTGGCGCTGGTCGACTTTGATTTGAACCTCTAACTGCGGCAAGGCCTCAACATCAACACGTTTCACGCCCGAAGCACGCTCTAAGCGCTGTTCCAAAGCTTCTGCATGACGTTTTAGCTCACTATAACTGGCTTGCTGTGAGACAAGTGCTAGCTGCAGAATACTGACATCTGCCGGTGAAATTTTATCGATTTTTAACGCCACAATACTAGACGGTAAATCACTGCGAATACGCGCAATGCTGGCAACCACTTCATCGTATTTTTCATCCGGATCGGTGCCGTATAAAAACTCAATTCGGGTAACGACCAAACCATCTTCAACATTGGTTTTTATGTTTTTAATATCTTCTAATTCATTCAGCGCTTCTTCTATCGGGTCAACCACCAGCTTTTCCATATCCATAGGAATGGTGCCAGGGCTGACCACTTTAATAACGGCGGCCGAGAAATCAAATTGCGGGTCTTCAGAGCGAGGCATGGTAAAAAAAGACACCAGACCCAACATGACTAAGAGTAAAAATAACACCGTCGTAAACTGGTGATTTCGTATCGCTAACGCAGGTAATTGCATGTTGTTAACCTTTTAAATTACTGTACAGCGACCGAACGGCCTTCAGATAAATACGGAGCACCTTGAATGACGATGCGTTCCCCTTCTTGAATGCCCGCACGAACCGCCATGCGGCTACCTTCGATAAACGCCACATCAACTAAACGCATATGGGCTTGGTCATATTCATCTAATACATAGACTTCTGCTTGCTTACCATCGGCGCGTAATAACGCCGTTAACGGCAGTAAAACTAAGTTTTCTTTTTGGCTAGGATAAATACGACCATGACCCACAAAACCGGCTAATAAATTTTGCGCGCCCCTTTTACCTGAAACGGTATTTTTAGAAATGCCGGTTAAACGTAATTCAATTTTAAAGGTTTGGATTGCGGCATCCGCGCGCGCTGCCACTTCAGAAACCGTCGCAGGAAATAATTGATTTGGGTAAGCATCAAAATACAGCTCGGCAGTATCGCCTAATTGAGTGCGCACAATGTCTTTATCAATAATACCGGTACTTAAAATCCACCCGGTTTTCTTCGAGGCGAATACAAACACAGGCTGACCTGCTTTTACCAACTCATTGGGTTCAAGTGCACGATTCAAAATACGACCGGCCGCCGGCGCTTTAATCACGGCATAACGACGATTAAAGGTCGCAACGGTTAAATCTGACTGGGCTATTTCCATGCGCGTTTGGGCAGACTGCAACTGATCCATTGAAAGTGCATTTTGCCCTTGCAATGATTGAAAGCGCTCTAAGTTTCGTTGAGCATTGGCCAATACCGATTTTGCTTTCGCGACCTCCGCATCGATTTCTTCTAAATCCAAAGACGCCAATAACTGGCCCTTTTTCACAAACTGCCCTTCATCGACATAGACGTGGCTAACAAGCCCTGGGACTTTAAAGCCTAGCGACTGCTCTGACTTGTTTTCCAGTAAGCCACTGATACGAATGGCTTTTGCATATTCTGCATAGTGAGCGCTAACCACTTCCACTGGCACGGCCTTGATTGCGGCCGCTTGGGGTTCAGCAGCCACCACGTGAGTGTTTATGCTCAGGCTAATAGCCAAACTCAGCATTAGAAATACCAGCGCTTTAAAGCGCATGGTTCTCATGTTTATCGTCGTGCTGTTCATCATACTGCTGTTCAAGGACATCATACTGCTATTAAACAAAAGGTCAGATGAAGGTTCGGTCGAAATATCAGTCAAAATATAAGGTGCTGGTTTCATAAATAAGCGGCCTGAATTGAATACGTCATGTTGACAGTGAAAACATATAGCATTACATTCTATCTATGCAATGTGTTCACCGTCAACACTTAATCAATTTAGAACAAGGCAATGCAACAAATGACCGACGTAAGTAAAGGCGACCAGTCTAAAGATGGCCAAGGTAAAGGTGACCAAAATAAAGACAGCGCCGTTAATTATCATCACGGCAATTTACGCTTAGCTTTACTAGACGCGACGGTGGCTCAGATAAAAGAAGTGGGAGTTGAAAAGTTAAGCTTACGTGGCATTGCTCGCATTGCTGGAGTCTCTCAAACGGCCCCCTATCGTCACTTTAAAGACAAAAACGAATTGCTCGCCGAAGTCGCAACCCAAGCCTTTATTGACCTCTACCAAGCCACCTCGCAGCAGCTGACTCCGCAGCGCACTACCTGCAAAAACATTGAAGCGACTGCCCTAGCCTATGTAGACTTTGCCATCGCCAATCCAGAAAGATACAAATTGATGTTTGGCCCCAGCATTCAAAATCGTCGCAGTTATAGCAATATGCTTGCTGCGGGTGAAAGATCGTTTAACGTATTAATCAGCCAAGTTGAGCACGGCATCGAAGAAGGTATCTTCCTCAATGACTGCGCCATGATATTAGCCAATACATTATGGACACAGGTTCATGGTATAGCGTCTTTAATTATTGATGGATTTTATCAAAACCGAGAGCTGCCCATGCCCTTTGATGAATTTTTACGCATACAAATTAGCATCGCCTCGCGCGCCATTCAGATTAATCCAACAGCCTATACTGCCAGTAGAATCGCAAACAAAACTGACCGACAAGTCAGGTTCGATTAATTTTTCGATTTTCTATCGAGGGTCAAAGTGTCAAGCTAGAATTAGCCCTTCTTTTGAAGTACTATCGTGCCAACAAGGCTATTTTTAGCCCTCACAATTAATCTGCGAGATGCCAACCTCACTCTTTTTCGGTATACTTGCGGGCCTTTTTTAGCGCCACTCGCTTTTACGGATATTAAAAATATGGGTAAGCAAACACCTCTGTACCAACAACATCTAGATGCTAACGGCAAAATTGTCGATTTTGGTGGTTGGGATATGCCGATTCATTACGGCTCTCAATTACAAGAGCATAATGTCGTGCGCGAAGACGCAGGCATGTTCGATGTTTCCCACATGACCATCGTTGATATCGAAGGTCCGGAAGCTCTGGCTTACCTACAAAAATTGCTCGCTAACGACGTAGCCAAACTAACTGTGATCGGTAAAGCGTTATATACCGGTATGTTGAACGAAGAAGGCGGCGTGATCGACGACCTAATCGTTTATAAAATGGATGGCTGGTACCGCACCGTTGTTAACTGTGGCACCCGTGAAAAAGATTTGGCTTGGATGACCAAGCAAATTGAAAGCTTCGACGCGACTCTTACCGAACGCTCTGAACTCGCAATGGTTGCCGTTCAAGGCCCGAACGCAATCGCAAAAGTGAAGCAAGTACGCGCTGAACAAGCCGACTTGATTGACTCATTAAACATATTCCAAGGTTTGCCTGAAGGCGAATGGTTCTACGCGCGCACCGGTTATACCGGTGAAGACGGCTTAGAAGTCATCGTACCAGCAGACGAAGTAGTTGATTTTTGGCAAGCATTATTAGCTGCAGGCGTTGCTCCAGCAGGTTTAGGCGCACGAGATACCTTGCGCTTAGAAGCCGGCATGAACTTATACGGTAACGAGATGGACGATTCAGTATCGCCATTGGATGCAGGCATGGGCTGGACCATTGCTTGGGAACCATCAGATCGTGACTTTATTGGCCGTAAAGCATTAGAAGCACAAAAAGCCGATGGTTTAACAACTAAACTAGTCGGTATTGTTTTAGAAACTCGTGGCGTGATGCGTTCACACCAGAAAGTGGTTGTTGAAGGTCTTGGCGAAGGCGTCTCTTGTGAAGGAGAGATTACCAGTGGTACTTTCTCTCCAACGTTACAGCATTCTATCGCAATGGCTCGTGTACCGCGCGGCGCAGGCAGCGAATGTAATATCGAAATGCGTGGCAAGTTAATTCCAGCCCGCATCGTAAAAATGCCATTCGTCCGTAACGGCAAGAAAATTTTCGAATAACCGTTTCTAGAATTAGAATAATTTAAAAATTTAGATTGAGAGAATATTAAAATGAGCAATATCCCAGCAGAATTAAAATACGTTGAATCTCACGAATGGTTACGTAAAGAAGAAGACGGCACCATCACGGTTGGCATCACCGACTTCGCACAAGCTGCACTTGGCGACGTAGTATTTATTGAATTGCCAGAAGTTGGCGATGAAGTAGAAGCTGATCAAGACATCGCTGTTGTAGAATCCGTTAAAGCGGCTTCTGACGTATACGCACCGATCGCGGGTAAAATTGTTGCGGTAAACGAAGCATTAGTCGACGCACCAGAAACAGCCAACGAAGACCCATATGGCGATGCTTGGTTCTTCCGTATGGAACCTGTTGATGCAAACGTATTAGATACTCTAATGACCGCTGATGAATACGCTGCAAAGTGTGACTAATTAGCAAACTAAGCCCTGCTGTTTCAACATAAGAAACATCAGGGCTTTTTTATATGTGAATTTTTTTCGTTCATACCCTAACTTTCGTACACTTTATAGCATATTACGAGCAAGCCCATGAGCACACAAACCCTGGTACAACTGGAACAGCGCGACAACTTTATTGGTCGTCACATTGGTCCTGATGCAAGCGAAGAAAACGCCTTATTAAAAGCCGTTGGCGCGACAAGTTTAGAAGACCTTTCTACCCAGATCGTTCCTTCTGACATTCTGCGCGAAGAATTTTTAGACATCAAAGATGCTCGCACAGAATTCGAAGCCATTAATTATCTGCGCACTCTTGCAGACCAGAACAAGGTTTTCAAAAGCTACATTGGCATGGGTTACAACGATACCATCGTTCCGCCGGTTATTTTGCGCAACGTATTGGAAAACCCAGGTTGGTACACCGCTTATACACCTTACCAACCAGAAATTGCTCAAGGCCGTTTGGAAGCATTATTAAACTTCCAACAGCTTGTATGCGACATGACCGGTATGGAACTTGCCAACGCATCATTATTAGATGAAGGCACCGCAGCGGCAGAAGCCATGGCGATGACCAAGCGTACGGTTCGTAAAAACAAATCCAATACCTACTTTGTTGATAAAAACTGCCTACCACAAACCATCGACGTGATTAAAACCCGCGCCGAAGCGTTTGGTTGGGACATCATTGTAGGCCCAGCAGAAGACGCAGCCGACGCTGACGTATTCGGTGCTATTTTTCAGTACCCTGGCAAAAACGGTAACGTAGAAGACTTCACTAGCATCATTACCGCGCTGCATGCAAAAGACGCACTAGCCACCGTTGCAACCGACCTTATGGCCTTGGTTGCACTGAAGACGCCTGCCGAAATGGGCGCAGACATTGTATTGGGTAACGCGCAACACTTTGGCGTTCCTATGGGCTTTGGTGGCCCACACGCTGCGTTCTTTGCTACTAAAGATAAGTACAAGCGCTCGATCCCGGGCCGTATCATTGGTGTATCGATTGATGCTCAAGGCAACCAAGCACTACGCATGGCTTTGCAGACTCGCGAACAACATATCCGTCGTGAAAAAGCGAACTCCAATATCTGTACAGCACAGGCATTATTGGCCAACCTTTCGTCTTTCTACGCGGTGTATCACGGCCCACAAGGCTTAAAAACCATTGCTGGTCGCATTCACCGCTTGACCGATATTTTAGCGCTAGGCTTGAAAAAAGCTGGCCTAAAAATCACCAACGAAACTTGGTTTGATACGTTAACCATCGTTACCAATGATCGTGACGCAGTAATTCAACGCGCACTAGCAGCAGAAGTGAACTTACGCCTTGATAGCGCCGTCTCTGTGGGTGTATCACTTTGCGAAAAAACATCCGCTGACGACATTCAAGAATTGTTCAACATCTTCTTAGGTGAAGCAGCCGAAGATCTAAACTTGAACGTTTATGAATTGGATGCCGAAATCGTCGCAACTGAATCACAGTCTATTCCGGCTGAATTAGTTCGCACCACCGAATTCCTAACGCACCCAACCTTCAACTCGTACCACAGCGAACACGAAATGCTGCGCTACATGAAGAGCTTGGAAGTAAAAGATCTAGCGATGAATCACTCGATGATTACGCTAGGTTCTTGCACCATGAAATTAAACGCCACGACGCAGATGATCCCGCTGTCTTGGCCTGAGTTCTCTAACATTCACCCATTCGCTCCAAAAGACCAAACCATTGGTTACGAGCAAATGATTGCTGAATTAGAAGACTACCTAAAAGACATCACCGGTTTCCCTGCGATCAGCATGCAGCCTAACTCAGGTGCACAAGGTGAATACGCCGGTCTATTAGCGATTAAAAAATACCACGAAAGCCGTGGCGAAGGTCACCGTAACGTGTGCTTGATTCCACGTTCAGCCCACGGTACTAACCCAGCGTCTGCACAAATGGCGTCAATGAAAGTTGTTGTCACTAACTGTGATGAATTGGGTAACGTAGACTTCGCAGACCTGAAAGCCAAAGCCGAAGAAATTGGCGACAACCTTTCTTGCTTAATGATCACCTACCCGTCTACCCACGGCGTATACGAAGAAGGCATCAAAGAAATTTGCGACCTTGTTCATAGCCTAGGCGGCCAAGTATACATGGACGGCGCTAACCTAAACGCACAGGTGGGTATTACTCAACCAGCGTACCTAGGTGCTGACGTTACTCACATGAACCTACACAAAACCTTCGCTATTCCACACGGTGGTGGCGGTCCAGGTATGGGTCCTATCGGCGTAGCTGCTCACCTTGCACCATTTGTAGCTAACCATGTGGTTCGCCCTATCGATAGCCCTAGCAAAGGCCAAGGCGCAGTCTCTTCTGCTCCCTACGGCTCTGCTAGCATCTTAACCATCTCGTGGATGTACATCACGCTAATGGGCGGTAAAGGTTTACGTAAGGCGACTCAAAACGCGCTATTAAAAGCCAATTACCTAGCCAAGCGTTTAGGCGAACATTACCCAATCTTGTACTCGGGTAAAAACGGCCTAGTGGCACACGAATGTATTATTGATTTGCGCCCATTAAAAGAGCAAACCGGCATCACAGAAGTTGATATCGCTAAGCGCTTAATGGACTACGGTTTCCACGCACCCACCATGTCGTTCCCTGTTGCGGGCACGTTCATGATTGAGCCAACGGAATCAGAAAGCAAAGCCGAAATCGATCGCTTCGCAAACGCAATGATCTCGATTAAAGGCGAAATCATGGCGATTCATAACGGCGAACTAGACGCAGAAAACAACCCGTTGAAAAACGCACCGCATACAGCGGATGTTGTTACGGGTGATTGGGATCGTCCTTACTCTCGCGAGTTAGCGGCATTCCCAACTAAGAACTTAGGTGCTCATAAATTCTGGCCTTCTGTTGGCCGTATTGATGACGTTTACGGCGACCGTAACTTGATTTGTTCTTGTCCTGCTATTGAGAATTATGAAGATTAGATTTTTGTTTAAACATTAATTTAATCTTTTAGTTAAAAAATAAAGCCGCAATCTCTCGATTAGCGGCTTTTTTATATATTCTCTCGAGAGCAGAATCAATAATGATAACGAACCTGAGCAATCAAAACCGCCCCCTCTTCAACCTTATAAACTAAACGATGCTCATCATTAATACGGCGTGACCAATAGCCTGCCAAGCCATGCTTTAAAGCCTCTGGTTTACCAACGCCCTCAAACGGAGTGCGCTGGATTTCCTTAATTAATGCATTAATGCGTTTAAGTACTTTTTTATCGGTTGATTGCCAATAGAGATAACCTTCCCAAGCTTTGGTTGAAAAGGTGAGTTTCATTCTTCAATCAAGGCGTGCTCTGTGCCCTTACCTGCCTCTAACTCAGCGATTGATTCAAGTAGGTTACGCGCATTGGCTGGCGATCGTAGCAGATAGGTGGTTTCTTCCATTGCCTGATAGTCCTCAAGAGACATCATCACGACAGGAGCTTCACTTTTACGAGTGATAATAATAGGTGCATGGTCGTTACAGACCTGCTCCATTGTACTTGCTAGGTTAGCACGGGCTGATGTATAGCTAATTGCGTCCATATTCTCTCCAAATGGCTTTAAATAACGCCAAACCGTTCATGTACATATTTCTGTACAATATAGGCTTTTAGTTTAGAGATATCAATACTTAAAGGTATTAGCTGATGTGACTTTACTACGCGTACTCACAACCATCCCTTACCTTTCCATTGCTTGGAACCTTATCCCATCTTTTTCTTTGATAGAATCCGTTTCTACAAAACCCCATTTTTTATACACAGGAACTGCACACAAAGAAGAGCGCACTGTATACTTTTCTACTGAACAATTTTTACCAATGTGCTTCCACAATCTATTCGCGATACCATTGTCTTGATAAGCTTCAGATACAAACAAATGATACAGATGGCTGCTTTCTTTCATGGCAATGTAACCTACAATCTCGTCATCAATACAATAAACATAATTACTATACTCAGCGCTATTTATGCGCTGTAGAAATTGTTCTTCCGTTAGGGTGCTTAATAACCAACTCGGTAAACTTTTAGTTGATAAGCTCTTAGTTAATGAATCTTGAGCCGACGATATTTTTTGCGGAAGGTAATAATGGCTCAACGATCTAACTAACGTCGCAATCTCTTTTACGTCTTCTTCGCATGCAATTCGAATGCTCATTTAGAATTCTTGCTCTTCTTCAATTTCGCTATGCACCTCATACCAGCACGCTTTCTCCGCTAACCAAATATGCTTGGTTTCTTGATACTGACTACCAGCCATCGACTCATCATTCAAAGTGCCTAAGCGTAAAATAATGAAATCAGTATTATCTCGTTTAGCATAAATCTGACTGCCACAGCATGAACAAAAATACCGAGTTTTTCCTGGTGAGGACTGATAGCTTTTTAAAAATTGTGATTCATCTCTTAATAAAAAGTTTTGATCTTCAATTTTGGCCACACTCGAAAAGGCAGCACCGTGAGCTTTGCGACACTTAATACAATGGCAGTGAGCAATATCACCTACACTTTGGCTAATCTCATAACTAATATCGCCACACAAACAACTTCCTGTAATTTTTGTCATTTTTTTAATCGTCCTTAAATCTCATTTCACTTAAGCCAATGTTCAGCCTTTGCCTTACTTTACTGATTAAAATCTTCCATCGCCAAATAATGATCAATACCTTTAATACGATCTTCACGATGATGATTCACGTAGATCACTGTACTCCCTGATACCCCACCAACAGATGCCTCACAAATCTTTTCTATCAGCATCAATACCCGCAAGCGATTGGCTTCATCTAAACCTAAACACGGCTCGTCTAATATCAACAAAGTTGGATGTTTGACCATAGCTCGTGCAATTAACAGCATACGCTGATCGCCGTAAGAAAACTGGGTAAACGGCGTACCCTGTTTATTGTCTAAGCCTAATAATTCCAGCCACTGCATCGCAATGTTCTTTTGCTCGTCTGTTGGTGGCTGGTAAAGCCCTATACTATCGAAGAACCCTGAAATAATCGTATTTAAAGCCGATACACCAACACGGTAATCCATGTGCAGCGCGTTAGAGATATAACCAATGTGTTGCTTAATCTGCCATATACTTTCGCCATTGCCACGCTGATAGCCAAAGACTTCTATTTCGTTGCTATAGCATTGTGGATTATCGCCGGTAATCAGATTTAGCAAACAGGTTTTGCCTGAGCCATTACGCCCTGTCAGCTGCCAATGCTGATGTTTTTTGATCGTCCAGCTGAGGTTTTGAAATACCGCTTCGCCACCATAGGCGACCTTGGCATTTTGTAAGTTAACCAAGACTTCGCCGCTAAAGGCTTTATCCGCATGGCTATGCTCTGCTTTTGGAATGCTTAATGAGGTGGTTTCAATATGCAGCAGTTTTAATAAATCGGTTATCTGCTCTTCCGCTGGGTTCGCTAAGGTATGCTGTAGCTGTCCAGCGTTCACGTAGCCATAGTGGGTTACAAATGAGGGGATATGATCTAGGCGATTGAGTATTAAAATAAAGCTGATATCGGTTCTATCTGAACTCAACGCATCAGAACTCAGAGCGTCTAAGATCTCGCGCAGTTTAGTCACAGAATGAGCATCTAACCCTTCGAAGGGTTCATCCAATACCAATAAATCTGGTTTTGCGCTTAACGCTTTTATTAATAGAAGCTTGCGGGTTTCCCCTGTGGATAAATCTCTAAAGTGGCGGCTTAATAAACGCTCAAAATCAAAAGCCTCGATTAACTGCTGACACAGGGCTAGATCAAGCGTGTTGCCATCAAACGAATCGACATCGTCTGCTGCGTCACTGGCGGAATAAAGTATATCGCGAACCAAGCTAGGCGCATCGTCCTCTTGCTCACGTATTAGCTCTTGATTGAGTAGCTGTTTTTGGGCATCTGAAGATACGATTTCTACGTGTTTTATCGTACTGTTGCGCTCACCGGATTCACGCACCGCTTGGCCAATTAAGGTAGCGGTTAACGCGGATTTACCTGACCCGTTTTTACCCAGTAATACCCAATGCTCACCCTGGTTAACCTGCCAATTGAGGTTGCGAATCGCATAACTACCCTTATGGGCCATATTGAGTGGATTAGAGCTTGAGTTAGCTAGATAGCCATTGAAGTCTTTAAATTGAATAGCGCGCACGGCTGACCTACTGATGTTCGTCATATGGTAAAACCGTCACCTTATGATATTTCGCTGGCGCTGTACATATTGCAAGCAGCGACTTACGTTAAACAACAGCTTTAAACAACAGCTTTAAGCTGGAGCTTTCTTATGCGCCATCATCAGCGCCGAGCTTCTATTATCAACCCCTAGCTTGGCGTAGATATTTTTCAGGTGCCATTTTGTCGTACTCAGCGCAATGCCGGACTGCTGACTGATCGCAGCGTTAGACAGGCCCGAAGATAATAGCTCAAATATCTCGTTTTCTTTTTCGGTTAAGCGCTGGGCGGGCTTAATAAAATCTTTATCTTTTTCTTCGTCTGAAAATAAGCTCGAGAAAAGTTGTTTAAAAATATCAGAAACCTGCAACGTATTCTCATTAAATCCATGTTGGAATAATTTTTCTAAACCCGGCACCTCATCAAAAATGGTTCTTGAAAAGCAAACCAAGCCATAGCGTTCTATTAACCGTTTTAATTGTAAAATCGCTGCATCGGACTTATCTTGACGAAAGGCAATCATGGCTAAATTACTGCGGGTAATCACAGCCCGAGACGGTAAGTTCTGTTTTTCTAAGACCACCAAAATTTCATTCAAAATATCACTGGCTTGGTCGAACTTACCTTTTGCTATCAAGGCATAAACGCAGGCTAATGCGCGGCGCTCTCGATGTTCTTCGTAGCACGCCGTTAAATCATGCGCTTTTTCTTTATCCCAAACGCCCTGTTGAATAACCTCGGCCAACCCATAACGCTTATACAGCTGCTCGGCCATGTTCGCGCCGGTTTCTTGAATCGCTTGGCGCATTTTTTCATGAATCATTTGGCTATTAAAACGCTTATAGTCCCCCAACGATAAGATACGTTCCAGCTGGTCTAATAAACGCTTAGCTTTATTTTTATTACCATAAATATGGCAAATTCTAGCGCTGTAAAAATAAGCATTCACAATCACTTCAGTCATCGCCGAGTGCGTCGTTAACGGGATTAACTCTTCCCCCAGCTGCAAGGCTTCATCCAATCTATTTTGCTCATAATCCACCACGATCATACCGCTGGCAATATTAATCCAAGCGGGGTTTTTAGGGCCGTGCTTAATCGGGTTATACACCCCCACAATTAATTGAATCGCATCAATGCCACGGCCTAAGTAGCGATCACATAAAGTCAAAATCAAGTTGGCATAACTTAAAAAGAAGTCATGCTCTATCGTCGTTAGCAAATGCTTGGCTTTGGTGGCCAATCGAAATGCATCATTTAAAAAGCCGTTATACATGCAGGTATACGCTTCTATCACTAAATAGAAACCCATCACATCAATCGGCGTACTATCGGTTGTTTTGTTTTTAGGAAATTGGTAATTCTGCAACTCCGCATCACTTTGTAATAAGGAAATTAAGAACCGTAGAAAACGCATGGTATCAATTTCAGCTTGAGTTCTATCTTTCTGTTTAAATTGATCAAGTTGAAAACTCGCTTGGTTAAACCGGCGCGAGAAAGTTTGTGCATAAATCAGGTTAAGATGGTGCTGAGGGTGCTCGGCTAACTCACCTTCCGACAGCTCGTTTAAAGCATCGATTACTGGGCCAAACTCACCTTTTTTTAACCATTCATTAGTAGCGGTTAATAAGGTTTCAAAATAGAAGCTCGCATCGTTTGATTGGCGTGCATGATTAATCGCTAAGCTCGTACGATTTTGACTCAACAGCCCCTTGGCGGCTTTTAAGTGCAATGACTGTATATAGTCAGCGCCTTTTTCAATCTCTAAGCGCTGCAATAAAAACGATTGTAATAAAGGATGATAGCGAAACCAGTTCGCTTGATCATGATCTTTGGTAATCAATAACTCATGCTTCGATAGCTCTTCTAACTGAATCATTCGACCACCGCTATTCATCGCATCGCATAAAGTTTGATTGAACGACGAGCAGATGGATGTGGATAAGACAAAGTCTCTTAACTCCGGCGCTAGCTTACTAATCACTTCATGAGCAAAATAATTGAGCAGTTCAGGCTGCGTACCACTAAAACCTTCTAATGCTTTATCACCATCTTCGGCGTACGCTAATAACGCCAGTTTAATCCCAACAAACCAGCCTTCGGTTTGCGCCAGCAAGGCTTGCAGTCTTAATTCATCTATTTTTGAATTGCATAATAATTGGTTAAGGGTTGATAGCTCTTCTTCGCTGAGTTTTAAATCATTGCCATCAATCACCAAGACTCGTTCTTCAAGCTTGAATTTTGAAATGGATAAATCAGGATGGTTTCGCGAAGCAAATACAAAGGTAATATGCGCTGGCAGGCGGCTAATTAAGCCATTAAAAATATCCAGGACGCGTTTGGACTTAATATGATGAAAATCATCAATAGTGATCGCGATCGGATGAGTAATTTGATCAAAGCCCTGAATAAAAATATCAATCAGTGTCGCCGCATCGGCTTCTTGGTCTGATTTAAATAATTTAAAGAAAGAGGCTTCCCATAATGGTGTGATAGCACTTAGCTGTTGAAAGATATGCTCAAACAGCAAGTCACCTTGATTAAACTTATCGGCCGCAACAAAGTGAATGACCTTAAGTGCTTTCTCATCACCGCTATTATCACTGCTATTTTCACCAACAGCATAACGATCAACCCACTGATTTAGAGACGTGCTTTTACCAGAGCCAGGCGCAGCAACGATTAATACAAGCGGGTAGTTAAGCCCCTTATCAATTAATTTTTCTAAATTCAGGCGAGCAATAGCTTTCATTATTATTTTTATTATCAGTCTGTCTTATTGTTATCCTTATACTATAGGGTGAATATTCGGCCTGTCCAACTATTTGTCATTGTGCGACACATTGCGCCACTTTTAATGTTATGCCCAGTCCATTTCAAGAATTCATCAAATTTTTCTAAGCAATAGTTATTATTTTATAATATTCCACCAGCCGCCCCCTACTTTCCCCCCTCCCTGCTTTAGTACTAGGTTTTATCTAGCTTCGCCTAAATTTTTACGCTTATTCACTATAAAATATTCATGTTAAAAAAACTTTATTGACTCTTTTACCCCACCCCTAAGGAGGGTGGTTTTTGTTTATCAGACTTCTAATCTGCTGATGCTCTCACAAAGAAAAAAAATAAAGGATCATCGTATGATAAATTCTGTTTGGGTCACTTGGCCCTCACTCGTCAAGTTTGGAACACTCGGTGTTGCAGCTGCAGCACTAACCCTTGGCTTAGAACGCAGTGAATTATTGAAGAACAACATGTTCTCAACCGAAGACTTCGACAAAGCCAATGCCAACATTGTCTGCGACGAGCGTAGCCATGGTGCACGAACCGTCGATGGCACCTGTAATATTCTTGAGAATCCTTCAGAGGGCTCTGTAAACCGCCGCTTTGGTCGCAATGTAGAGTTGCAAGCCGCTTATGGTGAAACCGAAGCCGATACCCTGTTAACCCCTAACCCTCGCGAGATCAGTAATGTCTTGATGTCGCGTGATCAAATTAAACCCGCCACCAGCATCAACTTCATTGCCGCAGCCTGGATCCAGTTCATGACCCATGACTGGTTTGACCACGGCGCAAATGCAACAGGCAACCCAATCGAATTCAACCTACCCGACGGTGATCCTTTAGGTTCGGGTACCATGTCAGTTCAGCGTACGGCTCCCGATCCAGACCGTGATGCAGTCGCCGACGCACACTTACCACCCACTTACCGTAACGTGAATACCCACTGGTGGGATGGTTCACAGCTTTATGGCAGCGACCAAGCAACCAATGACAAGATTCGTTCTTTTACCGATGGTAAGTTAAAGGTTGAAGATAACGGCACCTTGCCACGTGATTTTTGGAGTGGCGTATCGGTCACCGGTTTTGATAACAACTGGTGGGTAGGCTTAAGCATGCTGCACCAAGTGTTCACTCTAGAACACAACGCCATTGCTGATGAACTGAAGCTAAACAATCCTGATGCGACAGACCAATGGATCTACGACAAAGCACGCTTAGTAAACGCCGCATTAATGGCCAAAATTCATACCGTTGAATGGACACCTGCATTGCTAGCCAACCCTGTGCTTGAACTGTCGATGGAATCTAACTGGTGGGGCATTACGCGTGACCGCGAAACCCGCGATACCATTCAGGCCGCAATGGATGATTTAAAAGGCCCTAGCTCTTGGATCGCCAGAACGGTTGCATTATTCGACCCAGCCAAAGCCGCTGAACTCAGTAAGCCAGGTGCTATCGATCATGTTTTAGGCGGTTTAGTCGGCCAAAGCGCTCCAAACAACTACGACGTTCCTTATGTATTAACCGAAGAGTTTGTATCGGTTTACCGTATGCATCCTCTTATGCGCGATACTGTTGATATCTACGACATCGGCTCAAACATCGTCGCCAATCAAATTCCGATTGAAGATGCCCGTGATGGCGATGCAGAAAACATTATGGATACCGAAGGTGGCGAACGTCTATGGTACTCATTTGGTATTACCAACCCAGGTTCATTAACCCTAAACAACTACCCAGATTTCTTACGTAATCTATCCATGCCATTAATTGGTGATATTGATATCGCCGCTATCGACATCATCCGAGATCGTGAGCGTGGAACGCCACGTTATAACGAATTCCGTCGTCAGATTGGCCTAAAAGAAATCACCAAGTTTGAAGACCTAACCACAGATCCAACGACCCTAGCCGCACTGAAACGCGTTTATAATAACGATGTTGAACAAATAGATGCGCTTGTAGGACAGCTAGCAGAAACTGTTCGCCCAGAAGGCTTCGCGTTTGGTGAAACTGCTTTCCAGATCTTCATCTTAAACGCGTCACGTCGCCTAATGACTGACCGCTTTTTCACCACCGATTACACCCCAGAAACCTATACGCAAGCAGGGATTGATTGGGTAGAAGAAAATACCATGGTCGATGTGATCAAACGTCACTTCCCTCAGCTAGGATTCAGCCTGACCGGTGTTGAAAATGCCTTTAAACCTTGGGATCTTAAAATCCCTGCGGATTACGACAACTGGGCAGCTTGCGATAAAGAAGCCTTATTATGGACCAATGGCGCACAGCGTACCGTCTATGAAGATGGCGAAAGACCTGAACTTGAGCCGGTTAATATTGGTGGCCTAATCAACTCGATCCTTTGGGATAAAGTGAAGAAGAAGCAAGACGTTGCGCCTTTAGGCTATGAAAAACCAATTCATGCGTTTGGCTCTCTAGCGAAGGTAGCTTTTGAACCTGCAGCCGGACACCCATTCACAGGTCTGTTTAAAGGGTCTGAGTGTGGTCTACTGCGTTTATCGGTTACGGGTGATCCAAGCGATCGTGGTTTTGCGCCAGGTTTAGCATGGAAAGTATTTGTTGATGGTAAAGATTCACGTAACGTTTCTGCGCTTTATACTCTTTCTGGCCAAGGCGACAACCATGATTTCTTCGCGAACGAACTGTCTCAGTACGTTGATAAAGAAGTAAACGAAACGCTTGGCACAACGGCGTTATTCTCGCTGGTTACTAGCAAGCCAAATACCATGTCGGTTAGCCAAATGGCACAAGTAACTCCAGACGGTGCCGACGTAGCGAATGTGGTTTCGCCAACGCAGGTGTACTTTGTACCAAGAGATGAAGTGAAAGGCATGTTCTCGTCAGCACCTCACGACTTCCGTGATGACATCAACAGCCTACCTGCCGGTACGCCCATTTATGATGTGTACGCAACGGATAAAAAAGTGCGCACGTCGATCTTCAGCTACTTCCAAAAGAAGTACGCCAAGCAAAGACGTGATAGCGCGGTTAAAGTCGGAACAATTCGTATGAACTCTGAATTTAACAGCTCTTCGTTCGGTGATGGTGGCGTCTTCTTTAGACACCAGCGTGTCGAAGAACAATAATCTTATTTAAGATTTAGTCAGCGTAAAATAAAAATCCCCGCCGGTTTTCACCGTCGGGGATTTTTTATATCTGCTCATTTCGAAACAATTAGCGCATCAACAACTTGCGATAACGTATTCGCCGTCATCAGCTTTTTATTCGAAAACATCTGCAATGTTTGCGGGCTGCTAATACTATCTTTCTGCAATAAAACCGTCGGATAACCCGTGCCTCCCAAGCGTCTAAAAAAATCATCGTCGCGCTTACTGTCTTCTGGGGTAATTTTTACCTTCACCACATTGCGCAATACCTTCGCGCCTTGTGACGTATTAATCAGACCCTTTTCTAACTCACGACAATAGCTGCACCAGTCGGCTTGGAAATATAAAAAGATCGGTGCATTGTATTTTTTCTGCACGCGCAACGCCCTTTTATAACCCGCATGCCCATAATACCACTGGCTACTGTTATAGGCTTTTTGCAAAGGTTCATACTCAAACGGCTGTTCTTCTGCAGCCATTGAATTTGTTTCTCCCAGCGTGACCTTGCCACCCTCACAAGGCTGATCGGTAAAAACAAGTTTACCGTTTACCTTGCACTTATAGATTTCTGCAAACGAAGCCGCGGGTAATAAAGCACATACGCACAGTATGCTGGAAATAATTGTTTTCATTGCCCTTTCTATCTTTAAGCAGTCCATTTTTACGCCATCCATTTCAAAAGAGTCCATTTTTAACATTGGTTAATTTTACACTAAAAACCCTTCTCTCAATATTCTAATGCCACTCTAGCCCAGCTCACAGCCTAATTACTGACTTACAGCCTCCTCATACTAAGTAAATAGTAGTAATTTATAAATAAACAAAGCAAAATCAACCACTTAATAGGAATAACAACCCGCTCCACCGCCTCTAGCCAGTGAATCAAAGCTAGTAGATAAAAGTCTGTAGATAAAAATTCGATGAAAAACAGCCCAATCATAAAATATTCAATACTGCCGCTATTGCTAATCGCCAGTATCCATAGCGTTTATGCCGACACTCCTAGTTCATTTAGAGCCGCTAAAAAACAAGCCGTTCAAATATACCAAGGCCACAATACCAGCTTCTATTGCGGCTGCGATATAACCTGGAAAGGCAAAAAAGGCGCCGGAAAACCCGACCATGCAAGCTGTGGCTATCAAGTTAGAAAACAGCAAAAGCGCGCCGCGCGTACAGAATGGGAACACGTCGTACCCGCTTGGACATTTGGCCACCAACTGCAATGCTGGCAAGAAGGACGTCGTAAAAACTGCAGCAAAAACAGCCCGCAGTTTAAAACCATGGAGTCAGACCTACACAACCTTGTGCCCGCCATTGGCGAAGTTAACGGCGACCGCTCTAACTTTCGTTTCAGCGATTGGAATGGCAAGCCCTACCAATATGGCAGCTGCCCAATGATCGTCGATTTCAAACAACGCAGCGTACAACCTCCCGAACAAAGCCGAGGAGCCATTGCCCGAACCTACCTCTACATGAGTGAACGTTACGACATGTCATTATCAAGAGCGCAATATAACCTGATGCAAGCGTGGAATAATCGTCACCCAGTTAGCCCTTGGGAATGCGAACGCGACCGACGAATCGAAAAAGTACAAGGCTGGAGCAATCACTTTGTTAGTGATCAATGTCTATAGAAAATGAAAGGATAATAGAAAATTAAAGGACTATTAAAAATCAAAGTGCAATGCGGCGAGAGTGCCAATACGCACTTTGCCAATAGGGGTTATCTAAGCGCGATAGCATAACCCCACGAGAACTGGAGGTATGAATAAACTGCTTTTTACCCACATAAATACCAATATGACGCTGATTATAACCCGTCATAAAAAACACCAAATCCCCCGGCACTAAATCGGCCTGATCAATCACCTGACCTTTTAATACTTGCGATTGAGTCGTACGAGGAATTCGAATACCAAATTCCTCCGCAAAGGTTAAATAAATAAACCCCGAACAATCTACGCCCTGCTTCGTTAAACCACCAAACTGATACGGCACCCCTTTCCACTCAGACAACTGAGCCAAAAGCTGTTGGCGCACCAAGGCATGATCGCCCATATCGATCCCCTCAGCCGAAGCCTGAATAACAGGCGCACTGCTGGGCACGGACACGCTTGAGGAACCTAGCGAGCTGCAACCGACCAGACCAAGCAGACCGACCAGGCCAGCCATAAGTAATAATGAATGAATCAACTCTTTCATAGAGCCTCTGTTATTGAATGCTTTAAAGCTAGTGCTTGAAGCCAGTACTTAAGAGCTAGCAGTTTAGCGCTTCTCTAACATGACATCCACAGCACGATTTCAGCCCATCAATACCAAAGGAAGATCACCCCAGCGCGTCGTATAAGCAGGCGACTTATAGTGCTGGCGCATCGCCCATTTTTGCACCACCCCTTCCGAACCCAAAAACAACGCATTTCGGCCATGCACTGAATTGGTTGTATCTAAGATTTTCATCATTTTTTCTGAACGAAGCGACTGCCCAGTGTGAAATAAATCAAACTGATTAAATGCGCGATCGCATACATCCAACAAGCCAACCCCCGCTTTTAAATAACGATGTCCTGGGCGATAAATAGATTCTAAACCTTGCAAGGCCACCGCCACAATCTCGCGACTATCATTGGTCGGGAACGGCGTTTGGCATACAATACTGCGACTAAAATACCCCGATTCAAACGGCGACGTATTTAAAAACACCTGCACCGATTGCACCACTGAATTTTGCGCTCTAAGTTTTTCCGCAGCGCGGCTAGCATACACTGCAACCGCTTGTTTAATAGGCTGCAGCTCGGTTAACTTTTCGCCAAACGAACGCGTGCAATAAATCTGTTTTTTCGCCGGAGGCTGTTCTTCTAACGGATAACACGCCATGCCATTGAGTTCGTTAATCGTGCGCTCTAAATTCACACTCACATCGCGGCGCAAGGTTTTCGCATTCGCGGCTGCCAGATCGTAAACCGAATGAATATTGTAACGCTCTAATCGCTTCGCCAAACGCGAACCAATGCCCCACACTTTTGTGACCGCCATACGTTTTTGCAGCCATTGCCATTTATGCGGCTGGTCTAATACACACACGCCATTGCATTGCGTAATGGTTTTTGCCGCACGATTCGCCAGCTTGCTTAACGTTTTACTCGGGCCAATACCGACACAAACCGGCATCCGAATATCTTGCCAAAGTTTCTGTTTAATCTCTTGGCCATAGTCTTTTAAATCCCACGTCATACCATCAAGATCCAAAAACATTTCATCGATGGAATATACTTCAACATCAGGAGAAAATACTTTCAGCGTCGACATCACACGATGACTAATATCCCCATACAGCGGATAGTTGCTGCTAAAAATCGCCACATTATGTTGCTTTAAAATGTGCTCAACTTTAAAAAATGGCTGCAAGTCACCCAAGCCCAGCAGCTTAGCTTCTTTCGAACGCGCCACAATAAAGCCATCATTATTCGACAAAACCACCACAGGTTTGCCGCGCAGTTCGGGCCTAAATATCTGCTCGCAGCTGGCATAGCAGCTATTACAATCCACCAGCGCAAACATTAGCCTAACCAGTGATAACGAATCGACGCTTTCACCACGCCTTCTATCACCACATCCTGCTCATCTGATATTGAAATGGGTGGGTAATGTTCATTCGCCGATAATAATCGCTTGCCCTCAACATCTATCTGCTTACAACACAGCTCACCATCCACAGCAGCAATCACAATACTGCCACTGCGAGGGGTTAGCGAACGGTCAATCACTAATAGCACCGTTACCATGTTTATTGAGAAAAATAGTACAAAAATCAATTAAATCAAATAGTTATATTTTTTTCTCTTTTTTAGTTGGTTAGGCAAATAACGGAGAAATCAACCTTTATAAAAGGATATTTTCTCAAGCTACCGCCTAGCCTCTGTGACCACATTTATATATAGAAAATATTTTAGTCAATTACTTGAACTGTAAAGCAGATACGTTTACCGCTATTACTCCATGAAGCCATCTTCGAACACGCCAATATTGCATCTGTTGACAGGCTTTCTGTAAAACGAATTCCACCAGATCTAGTATTAGTCCACTCAGTTTTGCAAGCGGAATAAAGGAATCTAGACCGATAAGGTTGAATGCAGCTTCTAATACCAGAAGCTGAGTACTGAACACCTAAATTATTTATTATTAGGAAAACTAGCGAGGCAGCACGTTCCTGACGGATTCCGGATTTCACACGCACAATGTTTTGCTTTAGTTTGAGAAATAACAAACTGCCTCGAAGCGCTTTCGCCTCTAATATTTTCAACTCCATATTGCTTTCCATTTTCGCCAAAATACACCGTTTTACAGGCGCTATTTGAGCAAAAGAAGTAGTTTTGCTCATCTATTGCCTGATTCAACGGAGAAATGATTTTGTGGAGTAGGGTTTCAATAGTTACAGATTTCTGGATTTGTTCACACTCAGGGCAGCTCGACTTTCCTGCTTTTTTTGTACTACAACAATTGCTCATATATTTTAAACCTTCGGTTTATTGCCTAGTTCGTAATCACTAATCAGTGAAATTGTTGCTTAAACCATAACTTGGCCACGAAAGTTCTTTCGAAAGTTAATATATGCAATAGAGAGCTGGTACCATTAGTAATATATTATTAACAAAATAGATATTATCTACGCAATGAGTAGACAGTTTATTATTGGATCGCTTCCACTAATGATATTACGAAATTTTGACTAATGTCAGTAATATGCTATTTCAGATATGACCCAGTCAATAAAATAGCAATGCTTATATCTTATTGACTGGGTCATTGCCTTTACTTTATAAGTAAAGACCTATCAGCGCTGTTCAGATGCCAATATTTTGCGTGAGAAAAATGGATAAAGAACCGGTAATACAAACAATGTTAGTAACGTTGCTGTCACCAAACCACCGACAATAACACTGGCTAGCGGCTTCTGAATTTCAGCACCAACGCCCGTCGACATTAGCATGGGTATTAACCCTAAAGCTGAGGTGATTGCCGTCATGAGTACTGGGCGTAAGCGTGAGATCGCGCCATCATAAGCTGCACTGCGAATTCTTTGTTCTAGAGATTCGCCTGCTTGATTCATTGCTTCCCGAACTCTTAAGTTAATACTTTCTACCATGACTACGCCGTTAAGTACCGCCACGCCAAAGAGTGTAATGAAACCCACTGAGCTTGGTACTGACAAGTACTGGTTAGAAATATACAAAGAAAAGATTCCGCCAATAACGGCTAAAGGTACGTTAACTAAAATTAGCATAGCTTGGCCAACTGACGAGAAGGCGAAATATAGCAGTAATGCGATTAAGGCGAGTGATACAGGAACTACTAAGGATAAGCGCTGCTGTGCGCGTTGTTGATTTTCAAACTGCCCACCGATATCAACAGAATAACCAGCAGGTAAATCAACTTGTTGATCAATTGCTTGGCGAATATCAGCAACAACACTGCCCATGTCACGGCCTTGAACATTGGCCTGAATTACAACACGGCGCTGCACATCATCACGACGAACCTGAGGAGGGCCCGACTCAATTGATACTTCAGCGATGTCGCCTAAGCGAACCCAGGCGCCTGTAGGTGACTGCAAACGTAATTCGGCAATAGTGGCTTCATTACTGCGGAACTCTTCTGCAAGACGTACATAAATATCGTAGCGCTCGTTACCATTGATGATTTGTCCAGCAGATACGCCACCTAAACCATCACGAACAACAGCCATTAAGTCTTCAACGCTTAAACCATAGCGAGAAAGTTGCTGACGGTTTGGGGTAACAACTAATTGAGCTTCACCAGCACTTTGCTCCATCGCAACATCACGGGCACCCTCAATAGTCTTAACGACTTTCTCAATCGCTTGTCCTCTTTCAACCAGAACATCCAAATCTTTACCGAAAAGCTTAATCGCTAGCTGTGCTTTTACCCCAGATAACAATTCATCAACTCGAGTCGCAATAGGCTGAGAGAAATTTAATAGTAAGCCAGGGAACTGCTCTAATTTCACTTCCATTAAAGCTTGCAGCTCATAACGGTTACTTGCGCTGGTCCATTCCGGAATTGGCTTTAGGCCTAAATAAATTTCAATATTATTTACCGGCTCAGGATCGCCGCCAATTTCAGCGCGGCCAACTCGACTTAATGCATAAGTTACTTCAGGAAACTCAAGTAACATCGCTTCAAGTTTTGGCGCTACATCCAAAGCAGTTTCAAGACTTGAAGATGGTGCTAGAGTGACACGTAAGTTAATTGTACCTTCTTCTAATTCAGGTACGAATTCGGTACCTAGCTGTGGAACTAAAGCAAGCGCTGAAATAATCAAACCAACTGCGATGGCAACAACGACTTTAGTTTGCCCCATTGCCCAAGTTAGGCCGCGACGGTACAAGCGATCAAGAGGTTTTAAAATGAAGCTCTCCTTTTCGACAACGGGAGCGCGGAACAAGAAAGTAGCCAGTGCAGGAACAATAATTAATGCGACTAAAAGAGCAGATATCATAGCCAGCATAATACTAATGGCCATTGGTTGGAATAGTTTTGCTTCTACGCCTTCAAAACTGAATAGTGGCATAAAGACGACTAAAATAATTGCCGTAGCAAAAAAGACAGGGCGCGCAACTTCTCGACCTGCTTGCATCAAACGTAGCGCAATGCCATCGTCATTGTCAGCATTATCTTCACTTTCATGGCCAGCAGAACGAGGTGCGTTGAGGTGTTTGAACATATTCTCGACCATGACAACCGAGCCATCAACCAGCATACCAATAGCCACTGCGATCCCCCCTAAAGACATTAAGTTCGCCGACAAGCCATACCAAGACATCACCATTAGTGCGATACCAATGGAAATTGGAATGGATACTAATACTAGGAAGGTTGCGCGTAAATTCATCAAGAACAACGCCAATACAATCACAATAAATACAAACGCAAGCAATAAAGCATTAACTACAGTTTCTACAGCTTTACTGATTAAGTCAGCTTGATCATAAATTGTTTGAAAGCGAACACCTTCCGGTAGTGCTTGGTTTATTAATTCAACGCGCTGGTTAATTCCATCAATCGTCGATTTTGTATTAGAGCCCATGCGTTTCAGTACAATGCCAGTAACCACTTCACCTAGATTTTGTACATTGCCCTCAGCATCTTTTGTACTCATCGTGACCGCGCCTTGGCGAATTTCGCTGCCTAAAGATACTGTCGCGACATCATTAATAGTAACGACGACACCATTGACTGTTTTTACTGGAATTTGGCGGATTTCGGCAAGGCCTTTTTTATCTGACGATAACCAACCTGTGCCACGAATAACTAATTGCTCTTGGCCGCGATTCATATACCAGCCACCGACATTCGAATTGTTATTTTCTAATGCAGTGGAAACATCTTGCTGGCTTAATTTATAAGCTAATAAACGAGAAGGATTAATATTTACTTGGTATTGGCGAACTTCACCACCAAAAGATAAGACATCTGTAACACCATCCACAGGCATAATGAGTAGCTTCACAATCCAATCATTTAGGCTGCGTAAATCCATTACCGAATATCCTTCTCGATTAGTATATTCTTCATCAGCGACTAATAAATATTGGTATATCTGACCTAGGCCAGAAGTATTTGGGCCCATAGAAGGAATACCCACGCCAGGCGGAATCAATTCTTTTGCCGCTTGTAAGCGTTCAAAAACTAATTGGCGGGCAAAATAAATATCGGTGCCTTCTTTAAAAACAACGGTCACCCCAGATAAACCGGTTTTAGAAATTGAACGTACTTCTTCTACATCGGGAAGGGCGTACATTACAGCTTCAATTGGGTAGGTAATGAGCTGCTCAACTTCTTCAGCGGCAAGACCAGGAGCTTCAGTATTGACAGCAACTTGAACGTTAGTTACATCAGGAAAAGCATCTAGGTTGAGTTTAGGAATAGTAAATACGGCGCCAACAATAACCGCCACTAGGGCGAGCACTACGAAGAGTCGGTTTTGCACCGACCAATCAATTATTTTAATAAACATATTTTAGGACTCTTTAAATTTGTTTCAACATTATATAAACAGCGATTATTAATTTTGAAAAATACAATCTGAATTAATGGTTGTGCGGATCGAACCCGCCCTTAGCAATTTGTGAGGCGACAAAAAATGCACCCGATGTCACCACTTTGCTTCCCGCTTTTATGCCTATAATTTCTCGTAACTCACCTAAAGATCGACCACGCTCTATTTCAACGGGTAAAAATTCACCAGGATGGTCTTCTACAAAAACAGTCCAATCGCCATCTGCGCCACGTAAAATGGCACCTTCATTAACCGCCATAACAGGGCGTTCGCTTTCAAACTGAAAATACACATCGGCAAACATACCTGGGTGTAAACGATGGCCAACATTATTCACTAACAGCCGCACAATTCGAGTTCGAGTAACTTCATCAATGGTATGTGCTTCTTGTGCAACCGTACCGACAAAACTTTCTGAGCCGACTTTAATAATTGCTTCTGTTCCCTTGTCTAAAATTAAGTTTTGATTTGCCGGTAAGCGTGCCTCAACCCAGAGCTCACTTTCATTCGCTAGCTCCATTAACTCAGCTCCGGCGCTGATGCGTTGCCCTTGATTGAAATCATCAGATAAAACGGCGCCATCGATTTGGGCTTTTAACGTGTACTCACCTAATAGTGCTTGGTTGTTTTTACCCAGAGTTTTGATTGATGCAGAATCAAGACCGTAGGCTAATAAACGGCTAGTCGCTGCTTGGTTATCTGCTTTTGCACTAATGAAACGCTTATCGCCAACGGCTTTACGCCCTAGTTGATTAACGCGTTTCCATTCTGCACTGCTGGATAAGTATTGGGCTTGTGCGTCTGCTACGGTTTCACTGAATAACGTAACCAGCGGCTGACCTTTTTCAACGTGCTCGCCAAGATTGGCATGACGTCTAAGTACTACAGAATCAACGCGAGGGGATGCTAGGTAGCTGGTATAACCATTGGCCTTCACTTCGGCTGGTGCGTAACGGCTGAACTTAACTTGGTAAGGTTCAATAATGGTTGATTGAATACTAGCAATTTTCATTTGTTGAGCGCTTAGAGTAACACCTCCCTCCCCATGTTCTTCTTGGTCAGCAGAGCTTGTTTCTACATGATTGTGTTCAGACTCTTCGTCATGATCTGATTTTTCTGCATGATTGTGTTCAGATTCTTCTTCATGGTCTGCATCGTGGTCGTGTTCTGCTTCTTCAATATGAAGGTGAACTTTCTTTTCTGGCAGATCATTGGCTTCAGCTTCGATATGATTATGACCTTCTCCTGCAAATACAGAAGGAGAGAAAAGTAAAATTTGGCTAATAGCGAGTGCTAATAAATTACGTTGTGTATTTTTCATAATAATTGTCCGATGTAAAATGTTGATTTAGTGTTCTATTAAAGAAAATTTATATTTAGCTTAAAAACTAAAAATACGGTGAATTTGGCCGCTGGTATAAAGCCAGTTTATACTTGCCAATTTACTTTCTTCATCGAGAGTAATGCCCGCCTGAATACCTTCAATGCGTTGTCTTAACGCTTGTAAATATTGGCTGGTACCTAAATCACCGGTTTTCCATTGGCGCTTTAATAATTCACCAGAATTTGATTGGCTATCTTGCATTAGTTTTTTCCAGCGTTGCTGCTGCAAACTATATTGCGTGGCTAAAGCGCGACTAGAATCTAACTGATAAGAAAGCTGACGGTGTTTGGCTAGATATTCCGATTCCGCTGCGTAAGCACCTTGCAAAGCAGCCTGGTTAACTGCGCTGTAATTATTACGAATGTTTAACGGAATTGATAAATTCAAACCTACAACATCAGTGTTGCCATTTTGCCCTGCAGTAATGCCGATCGTTGGTTCAGCCTTATTACCACGACGAACTGTTTCTGCTTGCGCTTGCTGTATTTTCCATTCAGCTTTCGCAATACGAAGTTCGGGTAATGCTTGCAGAAGCTCTTTATCACTTTGCTGTGGATTGGATGTCTCAGTGGTTAAAAGCTGCTGAGCATTACTCCAAAAAGCGGCATTCAAAACCGGTGTAGTAGGCTGCCAATTTGGCATCCACTGGCGAGCCCTGTTTTCAGCGCTGTGATAAGCCGCTACTGCTTGAGCGGTATCGGCTAACGTTTGTGATAATGACAGTAGGGTGAGTTCAACATCAATTTGACCAAGGTCACCATTCGCTGAGCGGCTTTTAACCAGCTTAATAAGCTGATCAAGCTGCTGCTCCTGATCTAACGCGAGTTCGTATCTTTGCTTAGCGGCCTGCCAATTTACAAAAGCCTGCAGTGCGTTTTTTAACATGGTTTGATAGTTAAAGCGGTACTCTTGTTCAGCCTGAATACGTAAGAACTCAGCTTGTTGCTCTCGGCTGCCTTTTTGATCCCACCAATCTATTTTCTGACTGATACTGACCTGATAGTTATCTTGTTCACCTTCACGCTCATAGCCAGTACCGAGTTCAGGGTTATATAGCGCTCGTGAGTAAGAGTCTGCTTGAGACAAAGAAGCGTCTCGCTTCTGCTGTGCTGCATGTATTTCTGGTAAGACTTCAATCTGCTGGCGTAGCCAGTGCATGTTATTGCCACTGGATTGTTGAGCCTGTGCAGTGGGTACGAATACTGCCATCACACTGGCGATCGCAAGTAATCGCACAGTAGGTCTGTGTAAAGCATTCTGTAAAAGAATCATGAATTTGCCCTGTTTAAATTAAAAAATAAGGACAGCAGACGTTCTTAATTTACAATCAATATAGAGGTCTGTTGCCAATAACTTTGAAGTTAAACGTTGGCAATAGGAGGACGTAGCGCCGGAGAATGGAGTTCAGAGCGTTTCTGGTAGGTGGTACGTAAACTTTGTAGGTCCAAAGAGTCCCTATGAGATGACAGCTCCTTCACCAGTGCCGATACAGGGTTTGGGTTGTGGCAGTGACAGCAATGCTCACAATTTATCTCGGTATTTTGGTCGCTTGCTTGATCGGAACTGTTTTGTTGAATGTCTGCAGAGGTATGCTCTTCGTTAGAAGAATGCCCATAAACCGATGTATCGCCACTGTGGGTATGTTCTAACGCAAGATCATTATGATCGTTTGGGGCATTAAATAGCGCATGCACGTCTGCACTAGCAACTACAGACTGCAAAGCAATCAGAAGTATTAGTAGTACGGTTAGCAATGGGCGCTTGTTCACTAAATCCACCAAAAAATAAGTTTAGGTGCGAATAATATATTAGCTTATGGGTTTAAGTCTAATAAAACTTTGTCATGAAGGGTTATTCTTTTTGTAAGCTTTAATTGATCTATTAGTTTAACTTTGATCAAATGATTAAATTGGATCCTACCCTCTTTTACAGTAATCGAAGCTTAGAGGATTTTAATTGTTAATAAACTTTTAGCTGTTGGAGTTGATCGATCGACTTGTAAAAAATCTCGTAGAACAATCAATAAAACCAACCAATATGACGACCACGTTTTCATCAACATTCTATCCTCTAGCTTTTATTTGGGAGGTTAAAGTAATGTATTCGCGATTATTCATTAAGACTAACTGCACAATCATGGTCTGATTGCCTGAAATAACCGGATAGTGCCTAATGGCGTCGGAAAAAAAATGCCTGTTTGCGATATGGGTGACCCCCGAGTCTTTAATTAATTTCGGTAGGGCGCTCTCAACACTGTCTTGGGTTGTTTCGAATCTGTCGAGCAGCTGGACGACGATAAATAATACTTGTTGAACAAAGGATGATGGCTTCCCCCAATCTGCAATATGTAATCGCCCGCCAAGCTTTAAGACGCGGAATATCTCTTTCAAGGTCTCAATTTTTTGTGCTTTTGTCAGATGATGAAAGAACAGGCTCGATACAACGATCACAAATGAGTCTCTTTTGAATGGCAGCTGTTGCGCAAAGCCCTGTTGTAGCGAGACGCGGTTACCAAAAGAAGACAGCTTTTTTTGAGCTTTTCAAGTGTTGTCGGATCGGTATCGACCCCGACAACCTGAAGTGCAGCCTCGTTCTCAGCCATCATCATAGTCAAAGTACCTGTTCCACACCCAAGGTCGAGCAAGCGTTCTCCAGGATGAGAGACAGATTGCTTTACTAGCGCGGTCTTAAACACGGTTTCTCTCGTGGTAAAACGGACGACCGTGTCATAAAAGCGAGTGAATGCGTGATATCTCAAAGCTGGTATAAAATTTTTTTGGTTATGAGTGTTCAACAGACAGTTCCTTTCGATTAAGATTTTAGCTGTAAAATACGACGAGCACCGGTTAATACAATCGCACCAATGATTAACCCAATCACCAGGTCAGGGTAACGCGAGTCCGTCCATGCGACCAGAAATCCGGCCAATATTACCCCAAGGTTGGCAATGACATCATTGGCAGAAAAAATCCAGCTAGCTTTCATATGAGCTCCACTCTCTCTATTTTTAAAAATCAGCATCAAGCAAGTAACATTAGCGATCAAAGCGAGGAGCCCAAACCCCATCATCAAGGTTGAAGCGGGATCGCTTCCAAATATAAAACGGCGTAATACTTCACTCAATGCACCTAAGGCTAAAATCATTTGCAACCAGCCAGAAACATGCGCCGCTTTAAGCTTCTTTTTAACACTGTGACCAACGGCATAGAGTGCCAAGCCATAAACTGTAGCATCAGCAAACATGTCGAGAGAATCTGCAATTAAACCGGCCGATTGGGCCATCCAACCAACGATTATTTCAACAACAAACATGAATCCGTTAATGGCAAGCAACCACTTAAGGATCTGCATTTCTTGGATTTCTGTTTCTTTCGCTGACGCCGTCGCTTTGGCAGCTTCTTTACCACAAGTTTCTTGCGTGTTTTCTAACTTGGCACCAAACTTCAAAGACTCGAGTCTTGTAGTGATCTCCTCCAAATTATGCCCATGAAAAACCCTGACTTTGCGTGCTGGAATATCAAACAGCAAACCAACCGATGGCTTGATGCTGTCGAGCGTTAATCGAATGAGTCGTTCCTCCGAAGGACAATCCATTTTAGGCACTATAAATTCACTGGTGAATTCTTTGTCAAAAGAGGCATTGTAGTCGACCGTGGTAGCCTTTATTTCCACAGGCTCGCTTTGACATTGTCCACTGCAAGTTTCTGTCATTTAAAAATACCTTGTTTTATTAGTATTAGTGAGCTTAAACTCTATAGTCACTATAGAGTCAATCGTAAAAAGGTGTTTGTTTGAAAATCGGTGAATTAGCAAAATTAACGGGTTGTTCAGTTCAGTCCATTCGTTTCTACGAAAAGGAGGAATTAATAAGCGCTCCTCGGCGTAGCGAGTGTAATTACCGACTTTATGATCAAAAAAACCTGGAGCAACTCATATTCATTAAACATTGCCGTAACCTGGATATTACGCTTGCGGAAATCAAGCAATTGCTCAACTTAAAGCAGTCACCGGAGACTCAATGTGAAGACGTCAATTACTTAATTGACGAGCACATCAAACAAATTAACCTTCGTATGACTGGACTGAAAAAACTGAAAGGCTCATTAACTGATTTACGTTCAAAATGCCGTGATAATCAGACCGTAAAAAATTGCGGTATTTTGCAGGATTTATTAACCAAGCCAACTGGTCAATAACTATCAAAGTTAACTTTTAAGCAATTGACTTTTGGTGACTAAATTTGTGTTAAAACGTAAGAGCCTAAAAACCACCTTCGCAATATTCCAAGGTAGTAATGCCTCAATATCTTCAACGCAAATGGCTGCTGGTAGCCTTGTGAATACTTCTTTCAGATAAACACTTGGCTTAAGAAACATCTTTATCCAAGCTTCAATTATAGCTAGTCTAATCTTCTAGCGAGAGTTGAACTTCTTTTATTCTAGTACGGTAGCTTATTTATTATCATTAATAGCTTTGAGGTGATGGATCGGCCTCAATTGTGCTTCATGAATTTGGCAATTATTCTCAATCGATCTGCTGCAGGGAATAGTGATATGACGATTCAAATCAAGCCCGCAATCAATGCGGAGAGTTAAGTTTAACTTTGATGATTAGTGCGGTTTAAATATGACCTAATGAAAGTTACTTATATAAAAATTTATATAACCTTTTCCTTTAATCCACCCCTAAAAGGGCATCAAGGCGATGAATAATTAACGTGAACAATGATTATTTTGTACGCCATAAAGATCTTACCACCCAAGTAATACCAAGGGCTGGAAGATCTGCAATTAATCGGTACAAGGAATGCCAACAAACTGAAAGCTCTTTATGCGGGTACAATGGGCTCAAGTTATCTAGTTTTGTGCTTGACCATGCAATAACTGATACGCATCTTAAATAGAACAACACACCAAAAGCACAACCTGTTAATTGCTTTTCTGGAACAATATGCTCAAGTTATCTAGTTTTTTGCTCACTTAGTGCTTGTCCGCACAATATAGCCTCATAGTTAGTCAGGCCATGCATCCCTGATCCATTAATACTCAGATTTTATTTATTTATCACCTCATCCACAGCTGTATATGTCGTCTTCTGAATTACAAATGCTTGATTTAGAGTACTAATAAAAGTGGTTGTAAAGCGAAGTGAGGTTAATTACGAAAACTTAACAAGCTTAAATTAATGCTATTAGATCAGTGTAGAATGGTAAGGATTTTGAGCCCACTGCTATTTTGGCCACTTTATGGTATAAAAAGTGACCAAGTTATGCTTTAAGCAACAAAATTATCATTGGGGGACGAGAACACTCGATGTAATCAGATCTATATTCCGTAGTGTACTCAGCTCAGCTACTGCCTGAATAATTGTCTACTTAGTGATTGTAAACTTTCTATTTTTAGCCTTTACCCAGCACAGCAGGATAGTTCCTTTATATTCTTGTTAAACGTCTGAGCACACAGTTTTAAACCTTCCACCATTGTAAGATAAGGAAATAACTGGTCGGCTAGATCTGTCACTGTCATTCCACTATGAATGGCTAACACAGCGCTTTGAACCATCTCTCCCGCTTCATGGGCAAGTAATTGCGCACCAATAATCCGGTTCGATTCTGCTTCCGCTACCAGCTTAATAAATCCGTCTGTTTCAAAATTTGCCAACGCTCTGGGGACATTTTCCATACTCAATACACGGCTGATCGTATTGATTCCCTGTGACTTCGCCTGCTCTTCACTCAGACCAACGGTCGCTACTTGAGGATCAGTAAAGATCACAGCAGGCATGATGGACAAGTCCAGCTTGGCTTTACCGCCCGTCATATTGATTCCGGCGCGACTACCCGCTGCGGCAGCCACATAAACCAATTGTGGCATATTGCAGCAGTCACCAGCGGCATAGACGCCAGCCACATTGCTTTCCATTCGTTCATTGACAATTATTTCGCCGTTGCTTCTGGTATTAATACCCACGATATCTAAATTCAGCTGATCGGTATTGGCACGACGACCCGTACAGACCAATAAGCGATCACTGCTGAGGGAGCCTGAATCTGTTTGCACAATAAAATCTTGCCCATCAAAAGATACGCTATTGGCCTGAGTATGATTAAGGATACGAATGTTTTCTTTTTCAAAACATTCGGTCAGTGTTTTTCCTAATAGCGGGTCTTCTTTATAGAGCAGGGTATGTCGAGCCAAGACGGTTACCTCACTACCTAAGCGACGATAGGCTTGAGCGATTTCAAGGGCTATGACAGATGAGCCAATCACGATGAGGTGTTGTGGCAGTTCCTCTGCAAATAAGGCCTCCGTTGAGGTCCAATAAGGAGTATCGCGTAAACCTTCTATCGGAGGAATTACTGGTGAAGACCCTGTTGCTATGAGTATTTTATCTGCGACGATTTCTTGCTCTGTGCCATCATGCTTACTCACAATTAAGCAGCCGGAATCTTTGAAGCGGGCATAGCCTTTCACCAGACTCAGTGCAGGGTTTGAGTCGAGGATGTTTTGATACTTGGCGGCCCGTAGCTCTTCAACCCTTGCGGCTTGTTGTTCTGCTAACAGTGCTCGGCTCACATTAGGTTCATGATTCTCCAGGCCGGCAAAAGGATTATTACGCTGTTGCTGAGCCAGTTGTGCAGCACGAATTAGTATTTTCGAAGGCACACAGCCCACATTCACGCAGCAGCCGCCTATCACTTCAGCTCCTTCAATAATGGTGACTTTTGCGCCACCTTCTGCGGCTTTAATAGCACAGGCAAACGCCCCCGAGCCGCTACCAATGATGGCCACATGAAGAGGTTTGCTGTTATTGGGCTTAGCTGTTTCTTCAGCTGAGTCATCTAGCCTTTGAATTGGATCGATCATATTCGCTACCTTTGTACGCTCATCCGTCGTTATTTCTGCTTTGGCTTGTGCATCTAAACCTTGCAGGCCCCTTCATCACAATGCTTGTTTGCGGGCGAAAATATGTCCCAGATGGAAATGGCAACCATCAACCCTAATGCTGAATAAGTAACATAAGTACTCCAGCCATATTGGAACCAAGGATATAGAGATAGCAATAGCAGAACTGGCCCTAGCATGCCCAATAGGCTGCGGTTCCACTGCTTGTGATTGAGCCAGCCTAATGCATTGATGACTAAGGTTACCCAGGCAAACAGAGGCAGTAGCGTATTAATAAACAGCCCTTCCCATTGTCCAAGAAAGCCTAAGCCCAGTGCTCCTGCCAGGCTAGCAATAGCGGGAAAGCAAAAGGCACAGCCCGCAGTAGAAATAAGCGCGCCAAAAGAGCCTGCTTTGTCGCCAATACGGGCCAGTAAATTCAGTAATTCATTCATATCAGATTCCTAATATTTAGTGATGAGGCTAGACAAACTCTAACCAGTACCCCTCCTACAATGGAAAAATCAGTATATTTTTGAGACACAATGCACTCCACTAATTTCAGTTTATGGAATGAGTGTAATCGCCGTACCTATGTACGGAATCAAGCGGGGATTTTGGAAAGGAAAATTTACATCGTTAAGGTTGTAGTGATTCGATAATAGGGCAACGGTTATCATCTTCGTTATTATCACATTGCACCAGAAGCCCATTAAGCGCTTTTTCAAGGCGCTGCAGATCGGCCATTTTTTCTTTAACAGCAGAGAGCTTTTGTTCGGCTAACTCCTGTACCTGACTGCAGGGTTTGTCATTCAAGCTGAGAAGGTTAGCTATTTCATCCAGTGCAAACCCCAGTTCTTGCGAGCGTTTAATAAAGCGAATACGGTTTACTGTGTCATCGGGGTAATGACGATAACCAACTTCAGGTTTTATTGGCTGATCAATCAACCCTCGTCGCTCATAGAAGCGAACTGTCTCGATATTAATCCCAAGTTCACTGGCCACTTTACTGATTGTATTAGTCATTAGATATTCCTTGCCGCTATATATGAATCCGATCGGCTTTCTGAACTTCTATTAAAGTATTGGACGGTATTAATTTGGAACAGTGACTTACTCTCGCTATATCCTCATATACTGTGCCAATTTCCATATACTTAAATTACGACCGCTTATATCTGAAATATACGTTATTTAGATATACTTATTATTTGCTTAGATGATATCTGATTTAATTGATCTTCAAGTTCAACAATCCTGAAAGCCAATGATACATTCCTCCTTACAATTTCGTCTGATAAAGTCTTGCTTGATTTTAATTCGGCTAAATATCTGTTTTTTAGCTCTCTCTCCCTTTTTCGTGACTCTTTGAGCGTCACTATAGCTTTCTCATTGCCGTGTAGTGAGTTGACTACGCCACCTTTCAATTCTTCTAAGGATATTAGTTCTAGCTCAGCCCTAGCTTTCGCCTTAAAGTCTTTATAGTAATTTATAGCCCCATGAGATAGACCTGCCTCATGGTTTATTTTGTTCATGGATATCTTCCCATCAACCTTCACCTTTATAGCCTTCCCTTGCTTGAGTCGTTCAAAAGCATCTTCTAGCCTCTGCAGGGTTACTTCACGCTTAATCATAGGCCATCTCCGCTTTGCTCACGACCACTCTAGGTACCTTTAAAGATCCATTAAAAGTAGTGTGGGGGATATTGTGATTGATAAGAGTAATTTCAATTGCTTCTATCTTTAACTTTAAAAAATTCAGCAGACCTACTTGTGAGTATTCGCCGGTATTTCTTTCGTTATACTGCCGAATGTAGTCGTCCCTAACCGGCAGCCTAGCCATAGCCTTTTCTGTGGTTGTAACTTCAAATGAACATGTGAGCGTAGATAGATCCCCGCTACAAATACGAGAACAGGTCGGATTGAAGCAATACCCAGTCGGGTGCTCTACATAGCTTATATTTCTTGCTTTAATGTAATTATGAACTTCATTACGATCCATAAATACCGTATTTTTTGAAACATCAAACCCTTTTTCTTTTCTATCATGATCTAACTTTTCGCCCTGTAGCCCTGAGAGTGTAGGTGCGTTTATAATTCTGAAATACGTATCTGTAGCGGCCTCGATATTTACTTTATTAATCTCTCTGAGCAACTCTTCAGAAAGTGAAATATCATAGGCCTCTGCAATGTTACTTCCATTTGTGTACCAACGAGTCATTACACTATTGAGGTGTTTGTATTGCCTCTTAAGAGCCCAGATACTACCCAGTCTGTTTCTCACCATGAATACAGCGAAAGTGCGTCGAAATCCATGCTTATGCATCTTAAGCCACCCTCCCTCTGAGCATTCTCCCACCCTATCTGGGTTCAGAAGGTTAAATTCTCCTATATCTTCATCTGTTAAAGTTAATCCATTATTAATTGCCCATTCCTCTAACTGAGAGGTAATCGATTTGGCACTTAGAGCAGTAGCTGAAATTAAAGTGGAAGTTAATATAAATGGGCTTTCAGAGCGTATTAGGTTCAAAGTGTCCGACTTAAATATTTCTTTTAATCGAATTCTAGAATATGCAGTCGAATCATAAGCCAAATCTAAAACTCGTTTTAATTCAGGGTGAGTGACCCAAGACGCACGTTCTGGCTTTCCCCCCCTAGTTTTACTTGTCTTTCCATGAACCAATCCAAATTCAATACCAGAGTCTTCGATCACTTCGAAGCTATTAGCTTCAAATGTATTGACCTCGCTATCCCTTGCGCCTGTAAATCCACAGGACAATATTTTACAGGCGATGGAAATTTTACTGACAATGGTTCCATTGCAATTAACATGAATTACTTCACCGCTAGACAGTTCAAACGCAGAAAACTTTGCAGCAAGACTTGACGCTGTAAACTTGGTAGGGGTACGGCCTTCACTAATCCATTTATCTCGTGCCGAATGAAAGTCAGAAAAGACATCACTAATCTCATGTCGATACGGATAATAGCGATCCACTACATCCCAAGCCAATTGATAAAGTTGTGCAGCGTAACGCTCGGGTATGCAAATAGATTGCTTGGATCTGCGTACAGATTTTTTGGCGATGCTTTCTGGTGATTCGATCACTCTATCCAGCAAACCTACCAAATATAGCTGACTCAGGATAGTGAACAGAGTTTTAGCGTACGCCTCACTATACCTTTCCTTAACAAGAGCCTTGAACTGTCTGTAATTGTTATCGTCATCAAAATAGTGCCAATCACTGAGTTCAGTTAATACTATAATCGACTTAATTCTAGACTTCATAGTGTCAAGACTTGAAGGGGAAAGCGTGAAATCTCTGTAGTTGTGTATTAACCATAATGAATGCTGGATAAGCCTCATTATGGATTTATCGTTAATATTTTTAAAACTAACTTTTTTACGGCTGGCGTGACTGTGGGTGAAATCCCACTCGTCATCAAATTTATAAGACGAAGGATGGCCACCTTTGTCCCTTGTTACGACTTCATTTACCCAAGTATTCAAATTTTTCTGGTAATAATTTACATTTAAATAGGAAGGCTTCATATGTGCATCCCCAAAGATTCAGGATTGAATTCCAATTCATGCATTGGATGACTTTCAATGTTGTTTTTAGCATTAGCATCCTGATAGACACTAGGAGCCTTCCTCTTATATCTTTCAAGCGCCACATCCACCTTTCCCAACATTAGCTCATACTGAAACACTGGAATACTGTTAAGAGAAGGCCGCGACAAAGCATCGACTATCGAATCGCGAAAAGAAAGCATTGACCAAATATCATCAAACTCAGCTACCAAGGCATGACTCTCGCAATCCAAACAAGATAGATAGCTAATGCAACTTGCCCCTTCAGATGACTTAAGAATAAGCTCTAGTTTTTTGTGAGAGCTATCTCTAGCCTTACCGAAAGGACTTGTACACCTAGGGCCGTTAGGGGTTCTCAACGAGAACACTGACTCTTTCTTTTCACGCCACTCAGTAGAAGTAAAGGGATCTTGGAGCTTTTCTTCGAATTTAGATATCGAAGCTGCCTTATCTTTTCCTTTAGATATATCAAACATAACGCCAACACCGCGCCCCAAAGATCGGTCGTGGTATCGAGGGTCACCTTCCGAATAATGGCGTATCGTAGTATTTACAGAATTATTATTTGCATCAGCTGTTAGAAAGCTGTCTTCAAATGACCGCTGCATTTCTGCTGATCTCGTAGCGCGGAATATGCGTGAAGAAATACTCGGTAGCCCTCTCATTTTTAAAGCTTTGTTAAAAGGGGTTTGAGGACATATTGCCATTCGGCATTTATCGGATAGATTGCCATCAAAATCATAAAATGGAAATAATGGGGAGTCCGTTGCAGGATTTATTTGATGTGAAATTAACATCCAGTTTTCTAAAAAATCTTTTGTACGCTTAGTAAATCCAACTTTTTGGATTTCCTTTCGGTGCTGCGACCGACCCTTCTTGCTGGTTAATCTATAGTGTTGACCTGTTTCTTCTTTAATAAATTCAATTTTTGACCTAATGATACTCCTAGCTGGCTGACTGCTTGAACCTGAAAAATAGCAGTATAAAAGAATTGCTAATGCCGACAATCGATTTTCTACCAACATAGAAGATATTATGGGACCTTTCATAGATCGGGTTGCATAACTTCGCTCTAAATTAGAGTTAAACTTAATACCGTCATAAATGGGGCAGGTTTCTGGGATCGTTTTGTTCTGGTAGTGCTTAACATAAACATTAAAGGCCTGAAGAAGAATTCTGCATATAGTCACATGATCCTTGCTCCCAAGTGCAATAGTAGGTTCATAGGTTCCATGCCCTAAAGTACGCTTAAGTTCAACAGCCAGCTTATCGTAACCCAAGTCAATTAATATTTTCTTCAGTGAGCTTTTTCTGCTCCCAACAGCCTGGATTGATTTTCCATTATTATGTTTTCCTTTTAAAATTTGGCTGCTTAAATATGCGTTATAGCTAGATATATTATCTACTGTAAATGGGTTGTATTTTTGATCATCATTATGTTGTGATATTGAGTCCAAGTATCTGATGAAATCACACAGTGCATTAAAATAAGAATGTCCACTTGAGGTATCACTAGGGTAGCTTTTCAGTAGTGAGAATATTTTCAATACAAAGGCGTCACGATTGACTAGTTGAGCACTCTCAGGTAAAGCTCTTCCGCCATTAAATTTTCCTTTTTTAGACACTAGAGAGGGAACACCAATATATCTTAGCCTATATACATGCGCATTTAAATTTCTAAACCCTAAAACCATTTCATCAAAAGGCGTTAAATGTGACGTTTTTGTGTGACGCTTTTGGATTTGAGAATCTAGCTCTGGAACACTTAACCTAACTCGCCTAGCTTTCTGGATAATCATGCTTTTATTTGTCACCGCCTAACTCCCCATATGTCTCCATCAAGAATTCATTTGTCACTTCTGAGGCTTTAAAGCCACTATCAATACCTTCAGCTTGTTTTAGATAATGCTCTGTTGTGGAAAGACTACTGTGCCCAAGCTTGTGCTGTATATAAACTTGAGCTTGCATTATTGACTTAAAGGCTCCACATTCAATGAATGCCTTCAGCCGCTGAACAGCATATGTTGCTCTTAGGTTATGCACCTTATGATTAAACCTCCTACCTAAGGTGGCGCTAATGGATGCCCTGATTTCCGACCATCTAGAGTTAATAGCTTTTTCGCTATATTGCTCACCACTTCTATTTAGAAACAAAGGAACTAAATACACCTCAGGATTATGACTGAAAAATTTCTTTTCCCTTTCAATTCTTCGGTCGGATATAGAAAATTGATATAGAAGCATCATAAGCGCAGAGGGTATCTCCGCCACTCTATTTTTGTCTCCCTTAGTGCTAGAGTTATATTGAGGCCCTATTGGAAGATCAAGATAACCTGCCTTCATTTCTTTGGTAGTAGGCTTAAAGACCTGATTAAGTTTAAGGTCGTTTACTTCATTCCGCCTAAGCCCGGTTTCTAGTGCAATAAGAAGCATTAGACAAAACTCTATAGGAAGGAAGCTCTCGCGCCTCTTGCCAAAATTGTCCAGTTTAATTACATGTTTTTTTTGAAGCAATATATTGCGAAGCTCACTTTGCTCTTCTTGAGTTAACGAACACAACTTGTTTGGTATTAAGTCTGTTTGCTTGGATACATTAAGCCTTAAATCAGTAGTGTTAACATATATTTGTCGTGAAGATTGAATTGAGCTATAACTTGATTGAGTGTTTACCAGTATCATTTCAAATTGCATTGGATCATTATCAAACTGAACCCTTCTTCTAAGATTATATTTATAGAAGTTAACTACACCAGACATATAACTTTTACAGGTACTTGCTGCTAAAAGTCCAGACCTGTGACATGCCTCTAAATAAGCCTTGTACCTATATGTTGGTTTTTTGTTGTTTCTCGAAGGGATATCATTCCACTGCATAGAGTGATCTTCTAGGAATTGGAAATAATTAAGTAATGCTCTTGATATCGGCCTAGTATCTTTTAGGTCTTCATTGACTGACTTATGCAATATGTATGCGTTAACGTCATCCAAGGAATCAACAGATATAACATCACCAGCTTCATCAGAATTAACTCTAAATAAGAATGTTGAAGCTTGTACCGGCATCCCTTCACAGCCACTTTCCTCTAAAAAAAGTAGTTCACCCGTATCTACATTAACCCCTATTTTTGGAGTTTCATAAGTAAACCGCTTCATTGGGTATGTAATTATCAAAGGACATGACTCCGAGTTAGATCGGGCTAATCATAGCTGTTTTTTCTCAAGCAACAAAGGTGAGTAGTGTAATTTCTCAACCTAAAGGTGATAGTGCAGCAGGTCTTGATCAAAAATACCGACCCCTTGCATCGAGTCTCCCGAGGCTTTAGCGAGATAAGTCGCCGCAGGATGTGTGATCAGATGTTCGTCGAGACTGAGTGCGTCTTCTTTATAATCTTCCGCAGGGCTAGGAAAGCCAGCCGCCACCGCTTCGCTATAAAGGGTCAGTTTAATCGCCATGTTTCTTTTTCCTAAGTTGTCCCTAAGCCGTTCATAAGTCGTTTTATAAATACACACGAAGTACTGTATAGATAAACAGTATATAAGGGTTTTTAGAAAAGAAAAAGGCTGCAACGTCAATCAGCCACAAAAGGGCAATATTTAGCGCGTCGGTTATGCTTTAATGTTAGCCAGAGACCGCTATTTATACCTAAGGAATAACCATGCTAAAGCTATTCGCCCCACTATTTGTCCCACTATTAACGACTGTACTTGCGACAATCAGCATCACCGCCTGCGTAGACAATAACAGTACATCCAGCCAGAGTGCTGAGCCGACTACTGAAGCAAATACCGAGAACGAAGCCGCCAAGAAAGCCAACCTGATAAAAGCAACCAAAGCCGCCATTGTGATAGAGGGCTATGATAACGATATGAATATTAAGCCCCATCAAGTAACCCCAGCCAATAACGGCTCGATGAAAGGTGATCACGAGCGATAGCTTGATTTATTGATAGCTTGATTTATTGATAGCTTTATTTATTGATAGCCTGATTTATTTATTGATAGAAGGTTACGAGGTTCTGCGATAATATTTAAGACCGCTAAATCAGCACTACATCAGCCTTGGTATGAGACCCACACCATGCAATACAATTCCGATTCTATTAATACACAGCCTATCGATCCTGCCATCAGCGCCATCGACTCAGAACTTCATTTTTTAGTCAGCAAGATCAATATTCTAGATGCGGTAAAACCCCTGAATTTTTTAGAAGAAAAAGAAACCTTCTTCGCCAATAATTTTTCCAGCAGCCCATCGTTCATCTACAAAACCAATAACATCGATACCTTTGCCCTGAAACGTAAGCTCTACAATCTGCCATTAGAAACCATTAAAGACGAAGACCTTTATACCCTCTACAAAGCCGTCATTGATTCTTATGCCGACAAGGTAGATCAGTACAAATCGATCGGCACCAATGAGTTCCTTTATGACTCATTACGCTATTACGGCGAACCGAGTGAAAAAGACGTTCATAACGCTCAATTCATTTTGCACCTACCACCGAACCCAAACGACAAGGTCGGAGAATTAGTAGATGCCCAAGGCATTGTCAAAATTTTAGCCGCAATGGTAGAACAAGAAAATTACACCTGGGAAATGAAGCTAGACGAAACCATGGTCGCCAACGCCTTGGTATCGGGCACAACAGTGCGCATTAATAGCAACGCCAAGTTATACGAAACCGATGCCCACGCCTTAGCCCATCATGAACTGGGCGTGCACCTAGCCACGTCATTAAATGGTGGCATGCAGCCACTGCGCATTTTATCGCTAGGCTGCCCAGTGAGCACCACAACCCAAGAAGGCATGGCGATTTTAAGCGAGTACTTATCGGGCAATTTAACGTTACAGCGTTTAAAAACCTTAGCCTTACGCGTGATCGCGGTTAAATCATTAATAGAAGATAAAAACTTCCGCACTACTTTCTTGATTCTAAAAGAAACCTACAACGTCAGTGACCAACTGGCCTATACCATCACCGCCCGCGTTTACCGAGGTGGCGGCTATACCAAAGATTATCTGTATCTAAGAGGCTTTAGCGCCATATTAAGCGCTTACGAACACGAGAAAGATTTTAACAACTTGCTGGCAGGCAAAACCTCGTTAGAATTTTTGCCACTGATAACGCGCTTAATCGATAAAGGCTTGTTAATAGCCCCCCACTTCATTACTCCGGCCTTTAAAAATCCGGTACGAAGTGATGCGGTGAATACGTTTATTACCCACGCCATACGGTAATAATCAGCTCACGCTATGAGCCGAATACACTTTCTATTCGGCTCATACTCAACAGACCATCAACAATCTCATTAATCATTTTCTCTATTAAAACGCTGCATATAATCTAAGTTAGGCAATCTTACAGGCTCAATAGCCAGTGAATGACTCAATACTTGCAAAACACGCTGAATTTTACGAATACCAATATCATTGAACTTATTACGCTCTAAAGCACTAATAGTCGTGCGATCTAGACCTGCCATATCCGCTAACTGTTGCTGGCTCCAGCCATTATCTTTACGAAACTTTCGTACATTACTGGACAGTTGAGTAAAAAAACCCATACTGACCGACCCCTATATTTGTTGACTTTCAGTAGGGCATCACCCGTGCTCGCTTTAATCCTGGTTGGCATTTCAATATTACCCAGTATGGAACAGCTACAATAAATGGATTCTTTGCAGGGATTTATCTTTCTTTTTAGTCGATATACACCTATCGAGTACTAGTATAGTATTAACTAGCAGTGCAATTAATACGATAAAAAACAAGCTTGAAGTCAGGAGATATTTTTAAATAATACTTCTGCCCGATAGAAGAAAAGATACCTTACCTGTAAATTCATCCCTTTTATATTCTATTTAATAATCTAGGTTCCAATGCGCTTATTCATAATTCCAGTACTTATATTCCTACTCTCTGGCTGTTCTGGAGTACTCGTTCGTACAGGAGGCGACAATCAATTCGGCAGCCCACTCGCAGGCCTAGAATACGCATCAGCGAATACCTTTTCTTGCAGCCTTGCCGCTTTTTATGGATTTCCTCCCATAATATTAGTCACAATACCCGTAGGATTAGTGGATATGGCAGCATCATTTGTGACAGATATCGTTTTTCTGCCCGTTGATCTAATAATCGATAAACCTGAAAAGTTTAAAGAGGAACTCTGCCCTTTCATGAAAGGTCCTTAAATCATTATTACCAGAATGACTGATATATTAATAGTCGCTTGCGATCTTCAGCTATAGTATTTCCACACACTACATCAGCGCTACATTGACCTTGGCATGAGACCCTGGCCATGCAACACAGTACAAATCCTGCCATCAACGCTATTGATTCAGAACTTCATTCCTTAGTCAGCAATATCAATATTTTAGATGCCGTAAAACCACTGGATTTTTTAGAAGACAAAGAAACCTTCTTCGCCAACAATTTTTCAGCAGCCCATCGTTCATATACAAAACCAACAATATCGACACCTTTGCACTGAAACGTAAACGCTACAACCTGCCGTTATTTAGCGCCAAATTAAGCGCTTACGAACATGAAAAAGATGTTAAAAACTTACTGGCAGGCAAAACCTCATTAGAATTTTTGCCACTCATAACGCGCTTAATCGATAAAGGCTTGTTAATAGCCCCCACTTCATTACTCCGGCCTTTAAAAATCCGGTACAAAGTGATGCGGTGAATACGTTTATTACGCACGCCATACGGTAATAATCAGCTCACGCTATGAGCCGAATACACTTTCTATTCGGCTCATACTCAACAGACCATCAACAATCTCATTAATCATTTTCTCTATTAAAACGCTGCATATAATCTAAGTTAGGCAATCTTACAGGCTCAATAGCCAGTGAATGACTCAATACTTGCAAAACACGCTGAATTTTACGAATACCAATATCATTGAACTTATTACGCTCTAAAGCACTAATAGTCGTGCGATCTAGACCTGCCATATCCGCTAACTGTTGCTGGCTCCAGCCATTATCTTTACGAAACTTTCGTACATTACTGGACAGTTGAGTAAAAAAACCCATACTGACCGACCCCTATATTTGTTGACTTTCAGTAGGGCATCACCCGTGCTCGCTTTAATCCTGGTTGGCATTTCAATATTACCCAGTATGGAACAGCTACAATAAATGGATTCTTTGCAGGGATTTATCTTTCTTTTTAGTCGATATACACCTATCGAGTACTAGTATAGTATTAACTAGCAGTGCAATTAATACGATAAAAAACAAGCTTGAAGTCAGGAGATATTTTTAAATAATACTTCTGCCCGATAGAAGAAAAGATACCTTACCTGTAAATTCATCCCTTTTATATTCTATTTAATAATCTAGGTTCCAATGCGTATATTAATAATTCCAGTACTTATCCTCCTACTTTCTGGCTGTTCTGGTTTATTAGCACGCACAGGAGAAAATCACCAAACAGGTAGCCCTTTTGCAGGTTTACATCACGCAACAGAAAATACTGTCTCATGCAGTTTATACGCATTTTATGATTTTTTTCCTGCTCTAATCGTCACAATACCCGTAGGACTAATTGATATAGCCGCATCCTTTATCACAGATATAATCCTCCTTCCAATTGATTTAATGATCGAAGACCCTGGTGGCTCAAAACAAGAACTGTGCGAGATTAAATGGGGCCCTTAATAATTAGACTCCCCCCCAGATCAACACACCTACACCAATCAAAAAAGTTATAGTAGGCAAAAAAGGGAGGGGTAAAATAAACAGAACAATATTAAAACCAGCAATAAAATCAAAGAAGCAATCACAATATGAAAACAATTCTTAGATATTCATTAATGACATCTATAAACTTCATACTGAGCTTTTCAATTTACAACTATTCATTCATCACACAAGCAACACCCTACCTAACAGAAGATCAGAGAATGGAGAGCGCCTCGTTAATGCTAACAACCACAATCCCCGCCTATCTAATCTTAGCTACCGCTCTTAGCCTAAGCTTTTACTTTATTAAAAAAGGATGAGTAACATGAGAAATCAGGATGATATACACAGCGTATTCTGTGGCTACCTTGATGAAGAAATAGAGCAAGACGTGCCGCTAAACCCGACATTGGCAGAAGCTATATCGTTTTTCCATAGTTTTATTTGGAAAAATGAAAAATCAGAATCTTCAATGAAAATGTTGAACTTTATAATTCCAGATAAAGCTTACCTAAACATATCGAGTTTAATTGAAGATTCATGGTGCGTAACCGCAAGTGTCAGCACCCGAAGACGCTTTCTAGGACCTTTTTTTAAGCGTGAATCGTTTAGAATTTTTCTCGACATCAACGCTACCGAAACAGAAAGTTTAATGCGTCTATTCTATCAAGACGACCTCAATGAACTCGACGAATTGCTAAAAATCAGAGACTACTAAAAAAGAGGCTACTCGCCTGCACTTATAGATCAGCCAATGAGTCAAAAGAGTGGCCAGCAATAAATACGAAATAGTCTTTCAGCTTATTTTTTAATTAACCCCTCGCTAACAGCCTTGTGAAATTTCTGCCTAAAATCATTAGAAATATAAGAATAGGCAGATGAAAGATGCTTATGATCAACCTCAGTTTTAAATACCAAAGTAACACCATATTTATCATCTCTTGGAAAACCTAACATAAAACTGATTTTCACTATTCTATTAAAATCATCAAGCGAATAACCCAAAGGGGCTAGAACCTCGTTGAAATGATCATTATCTATACTATAACTATTCATGAATTGTATGACCTCATTTTGACTATTAGCCCTTAGAGTTTCTGGAGGCAATACTCTCCATTCATCCTGCTGAGGTTTAGGAAAAAATACACTCTTTATAACGAAAACAAATAACAAAAAAATGAATAACTTACCAGCTTTCCAGACGTATGATTTATAGCTATCCATTGAACTCCTCATGAATCTAGTGAAATCACTTCCCATGAAAGTAAGTTATATTGATTTTTTAATTTATACTAGAAAAAGCACTACCAACTGCCTCTAAAAGACCGATCACAGCATCGACTACGCCATGTAAAAGAGCCTCTACTACGCCAAACACAATCTGAACAACGCCTTCGCCAGCAATAGAGGCTGACCATGCAACACAGCAAAGCGGCACAATTATGCCAGCGAGAGAGAGCATGCTAAATTCCCATGCTAATAAGTAGATGCTAGAAAATACCATAACTACAGCTGATATGGCATTTAGTATACGAAGTAAAAGCTTCCGTTCTTTTCTTTTCATCAATAAGTCCTTATACCTTCTCTTTTGGGTACTTTCAGCGCAATATCCTATTGCCCAGACATCTCTTGGGCGATCAGTGTAATAGCATCATACTGAGCGGCTTACGGCTGAACTGCGCCAAATGCAAACAGCGAAAACTAAAATCAACGCCTTACCAGTCCCCGCCACAAAATAATACAGCTCAGGTATTATGTAAAATCGCTAGAGATATTCATACCCTATAATCTTAGAAATACCATTTTTATCATCCACTGCAAAACCTATTTCAAAATCACCTTTCTTATAATTATTCATACCCATTTCTTTATAGTTCTGGGCCTCTAAATAATTAACTAACTCTGATGCATTAAAAGAGCAATATAAGTGAATGATCGCAGGCTTAGGGCCGTCGGCTGAACCATATTCAAATCTAGGTGAACTTTTGCATAGCTTTGCTATATTAGATAAGTATTCAGGCGTTAATAAATAGTAATCTAAACTAACTTCACCATATTCACGCTTATCAGACACACTAATTAACAGACCGTAAGAAAAAATCACGATGATTAGTAATAGGATTACCGAAAATGTTTTTTTCATTTTTTAACTTCCTTGAATAATTCCCCAGCAATAGCTGCTTTGATAGTGTTTAATTCATCAGGTAAACTCGAACTCATAGGTCCGCCTTTAGAAGGTGGGATAGGGTATAAATATGGGACTGTTGAATAGTTCTTATTAGATCCAACCTCACCAAATGTATCCCATATTTCAAGTGCTACTTATTTACTGACAGGCTGACAAAGCGAGATTATCCTTTTATTCGGATACACTGCCCGATAAAATCCAACCAAGTTTGAAACAAGATCCTCAGCACTGTAACCACTATTGGTAGCAATTCAGGTTGAGAAAATGATGACCATGAGGAAAAAGTCAGACTCTGATTGCGGCACCAAATAAACAAGAAATGAAGACTTAAACAAAAGATAATCGGTGATTTTCCACCGATTGCCTTTTAAACAACCAACAACCGCTCAGTATAAAAATTCACCTTACTAGACGTCACCAACAACTTCTCACGCGCACGGGTCATACACGCATATAGCAACCGCACCTCTTCCGCATGATTCTTTTCATCATCCTTTAATGTCCCCAAGCCCGCTAAAATAACCGCTTTAAACTCCAGCCCCTTACCACTCTGGCGGGGTATTGAAGAGCATTACTTAACGACATAAACAATTCTAATCACCCAATAAACTCAGTTTTCAAATATTCCGACAGCTCATAATCAAGCCCAGTAATAACACTCATAGGCTTTTCACCCTCATGGGATACATAATTCACAGTGCCACAATAATAGAAAGGCGCACCTTTCTTAGCAATTAACCGATCTTTTCGAACAAACAAATGCAATTTGCTTCCATTCTTTTGATATTCTACAACTCGCTTACCCTTACCACTAGTCGGCACACCAGAATTCTGACTTTGCCAATGGAAGGTTTTAGCATCTTCAAAGTAGTCATGGTATCTATGCTCAGCATTCCTGCCACGCTTATTCAGCGTTGCAAATAGATATTGATCATTATGATCCTTCACACATACATGACCCGATTGCCACGACCCAGTATTAAACTCCAAACCAAATAGCGCTGGCACTTCTTCACGCATAAACGATTGATGCAGATACAAATCCATAGGATCAATAACATCCTTCAACCGCGCAAACGTAGCCATATCTTCAGTAGCCATCATAGGTGCATAATCAGGATTCTGAGCAATTCACTCATACTGCCCTTGGCCAAGCTTATTCACCGAACGTAATAGGTATTGATCATCACAACTGATATCTTGACGTTCAATGGCAACAGGGTCGTAATTAATAAAGCAGGCTTCTAGCAGCTCTAATGATTTATCGCTCGCGCTTTTAATGAAGTCTTTTTTATTGGCATTCGCCTGCCTGCCATTATTTTGAAACAACAAATCAGCCAAAATGTGTAACAAATCAAACTACTTTAAAAATAGTACTGTACAATGCATAAATCAGCGACAAGAAAATCAATACTATATTATTAGAAATTATCAAAACTTAATAAATGGAATTATTATAAATCTTAAAATATCCGCATCCGTCGGTAAAAATGGCCAAAACACGGCTAATGATGTTCGGCTTATCAAAGCCTTACTCAACACGTATTTTCGATCTACAAATAAAAATATTCTTACAATAGATGCAAGCGTTAATGATAATTTTTATAATCGAATAGGTGAGATAGTGACCTATTAGACGCTGAGATATTACCGGCGGCTCAATTAGCTCTATTTAATAAAACATATGCATTCCATGAAAAGGAAGTGATTCGAATATGCAAAAAATCAACAGTAATCAAGCTATATGGCGACACCAATTGGACAGCGCTACATCAAAGCATTAAAGAAATCTTAATTGACTTGATTTACAGAGGGGATTACACAGGTAAAACACGTGAATTTTTACAAAAACATGTTGCCAGCAATGACTTCCAATCTTTTAAAAGTGAAATAACAAATCAATCTAAATGGCTAAAAGCTCCATCTCAGCGGTTTGCAATTCGAAAGAAATTTTTAGAAGATGCTCCTGAGAATAAATACGCTTTAAACATTTGTGCAGCTTAATAGAGAGTCTACATTATGCATTCGATTAAAATAATTTTCGCTCTTTTCGCCCTGTATTCTTCATGTGCAATAGCAGAAGGGCCAGCCCCATTTTCTCCACTAGTATGGGATGTTAAGATTGAACGTGTAGGTAACGTTTTATTTCGTTACACCACATTCAATACCGAGTCTGAATATCCTTGTATGCGCTTTGAAACCATAGAGCCTACAAGCAACAAAGTGCTGCAAATAAAAGACTACTGCAAAGTCACTTTGCCCTTCTTAAATAATACGGTGATCGACTTGAAAAATGAGGTTCAACTTGTTGACTACATGGATTTAAAATTTGTCGATGATACATTTACATTCACCTTAGATATTATACTAAAGGAGCAGGCTTCATTTTTATTATCATGTTCATTAAATATAGATGGAGAGAACATGTCTGAAGTAGGTTGTCAAAATAAGAATTAATATTATTGCTAAGATATAGCCCAAATTAATTGATGACTCACACTAATAAATAGAAACTATGAATTTCAATAAAATACTAAACGTCTTTATCGCGTTACTCACCACTTCAGCCCTAGCAGATATCCCCCCGACCATGTCGCCATTAATAAGTGAGTCAAAGTCTGAATTTACAGGGACCGTATTATTTCGCTACACAAGATTCAATACCGAATCGGAATACCCTTGTATGCGCTTTGAAACTATCGATCCTACGAATGATAAATTGCTGGAGACAAAGGACTACTGTGAAATTACATTACCATTTTTCAATAACTTAAAAGTCAATACAAGGACAGATGTTCAATCAGTTGACTATACCAATTTCAAGTTAACCGATAATACCTTTACCTTCGAGATTGATTTAATAACAGCGATGCCGGGTGCGCCTTCATTTCTTCTAAATTGCTCATTAACACTGAATAATGATGAAATATCTGAAGTTGCCTGTACACGTAAAGACGATACTTTTTAGCAATAGCTGCATACAACCAGCGTTACCAGCCATAGCCTTTCTATCTACAGCAAGGTTATGACTACCTAACTACCCCAATAAACTCAGCTTTCAAATATTCCGACAGCTCACTATCAAGCCCCGCAATTACACTCATAGGCTTCTCACCTTCGTGCGACACATATTCCATCGGCCCACAATAATAAAACGGTGCCGCCTTCTTAGCTTCCAGCTTATTCTTACGCACAAACAAATGCAGCTTACTGCCGTTGGCTTTATGATTAATCAATCTCTGACCTCTACCTCCATCTGGTCCTACGCTATTTTGAGTTTGCCAATGAAAGGTTTCACCATCCTCAAAATAATCATGGTATTGGTGATCCGCTGCTTTACCTTGTTTATTCAAAGTCACGAGAATGAATTGGTCATTTGAACCACTCGGGCATACATGCCCTGCTTGCCACGACCCAGTATTAAACTCTAAACCAAATAGAGGTGGAATATCCTCACGCATAAACGATTGATGCAGATACAAATCCATAGGATCAATAACATCCTTCAACCGCGCAAACGTAGCCATGTCTTCAGTAGCCATCATAGGCTCATAATCACTGTTCTGTGCGATCAACTCATACTGGCCTTGGCCAAGTTTATTCACCGAACGTAATAGGTATTGGTCATCACCACTCGTATCTTGGCGTTCAATGGCAACAATCTGGTTACTGATGCTACCTGCGTTATTAGACGTAATATGTTCAAGCAATAAATAGTCACCATCATGTATGGGGTGTTTACCCCCATTCATGGAGTTACCCATTGCGCGAGCAATGAAGTGCTTGGCAGGGTCTAGCGTGCCGTATTTTTCTGGTAAGGCGATTTGTTCTATTTCTTCTGTTTCATGGCTACTGGTGCGGAAGTGGCCACAGGCGATTTTTAAGTCGCTGAAATAAGGGATTGAATTAGCGGCATCTGGTAATCCTTTTACAGGGCTTGATTCCCCCTCTATCACCTTATTGGTTAAGCGCTGCTCATATTGCAAGAATCTATAATTCACTAGCTCTTGCACCATCACGTTAAATACATCCAGTTCTTCAGTTGCGATGGCGGTTAAATAAGTAAGCTTCTCTTCTTCTATTTTGAAATAGGCTTTATCTGCTGCCTTCTTTCCTCCTTGAGCCCTGCTGCCTCCCGTCCAGGCGTTAACGGGGTTACCTAACCAGTAGGTGTGCCATGTTTTCAATTGCTTGGTATCGAGTACTTCTATGGTTTGGTACTTGTCTGGCAGATCAACCAATAATCGCTGGCGGCGCTTAAAGATTCCAAAGCTATTTTGGGCAATGGCCAAGGTATTCGCAGGGGCTTTGAAACCATCATTTTCTAATAACGATTCCAACAGTATTAATTTAAAAGACTTATCCAGCTTCGTCACTTCAACTTCACGTAAAAACGCTTTGTGCGAGGTTAAGCAGGCTAACTCGTTATCAGAAAGATCCCCCTGCTTAGCCACAAACTCCCACCACTGGCCATGTTCGCGGCGTATGGTATCAATGCTGCCACCTGCATGATAAAACGCGCCCATACTCGGTTTATAGCCAAACGATGCTTTTAACGATTCATACAGCTCTACTTGTGAATCAATACGGGTGGCGGTGAGCTGTTGCATAAAATCAATAGCAACCGGGTCGTAATTAATAAAGCAGCCTTCGGGTAATACCAACGATCCGTCATTCGCATCGTTAATGAAGTCTTTTTTATTGGCATTCGTTGGGCCAATTTTAAATAGTGCTTCGGGCTTGTTAAAGAAGCTGTGGTGATTACCAATGAAGTCCACAATGATTAAACTATCTTTGCCCTCGCAACGTCTTAGGCCACGGCCTAGCTGCTGCATAAAGATAATTTTAGATTCTGTCGGCCTTAGCATTAACACGGTATCGATCGAGGGCAAATCTACCCCTTCGTTAAACAGGTCTACCGAGAACACAACATCAATGATGCCCTCCTCTAGTTGCGACAAGGCATCATTACGGCGAATAGCCGATTCACTGTGTACCGATACCGCCTTAATACCATGTTTAACAAAGTACTCAGCCATAAAGTCGGCGTGCTTCTTTGAAATACAAAACGCCAGCGTTCTGGTTTGTTTGTGTTCTTGCCAGTGCTTTAGCGCATGTTTCGCACGGGCCTGTGTGGCTAACTGATTAATCAATTCTTTTTCATCAAACTTATTATTACGCCAGCTAATCTCTTGGTAGTTAACCGTCGTATCGCCAATACCATAATAATGAAACGGTGCCAAAATGCCCTGAGTAATGCCTTCAAATAAATCACTGCGATATACTAAGTTATCATCACATAGCGAAAGAATATCCGACTGATCGGTGCGGTCTGGGGTGGCGGTTAACCCTAATAAATAACGCGGGGTAAAATGCGATAGCAGCTATTGATAAGTTCTGGCAGACGCATGGTGAAATTCATCCACCACAATGTAATCAAAATGATCGGCACCAAAGCGATCTAAATGATGCTGCAAACCTAGAGTCTGAATAGAGGCAAACAACATATCCACATTAAGCTCTTTGTGCTTGCCCGTATAACGGCCTACTTTGGCGGTAGGGTGAATACGCACAAACGTCGACTCTGCTTGGTAAAGAATTTCTTCACGGTGGGCCACAAACAAAATACGCTTAGCATTGACCTGTTTACTATCAAACGCCGATAACCACGTTTTACCCATACCCGTGGCCAGTACCACTAAGCCACTACACACATTTCTAATTATCAATACCCAGATCAGCTACAATAAACCCATTAATTCTTAACCAACATTCAAAGAGAGTTTAGATGGATTTCAACATATTCAATGCACTCGTCAAAAGCATATCTATCGGCAAGCACCTACCAGAAGCAGTCTATCTACATAAGTCTGCTCTAGAATGTATTACCACAAAGCTAAGCATACCTACTCTCAAGATTGCTAAAGCCTTAAATATTCCTGACGACCATTGGACACTGGTAAAATACAGCAAGCGTGACTTCAAATTAAGCCTACTATATTACCCAACATTTCAAGAAGAGCCCTACCCTCCTTTACATAAAAGCTACACCATTGACCTAACAAAATTGACCGCTAGAGAAACCAACTACACAACATCCGAGAACCCACCAATACTTCATAGACGTGAGTGCTTTATAGAACCCAACCACCCAGACGTCGAACAGTTCCGTATATTCACTGAAGAAGGTGAAGGCATAGGTCTATATCAAAATACCAGAACCATAGGTTTTAAAAACAACTGGAATAAATTAATAAAACGTAAAGGCTACTTTTTAGATGAGCAAGGTCACATCAAACCTCTATCAAAAAAAATCATACCCGAGCCTAGAGAAAGCTTCTACGGTGAAATTGATAGGCACAAGACAGCAATAAGTCGAGATAAGCTATCGACTCCAATGCACCTATTAGCCCAACGAGGGTATCTTAACGGTGATTACAGCGTACTCGATTATGGCTGCGGTAAAGGCGATGATATACGAGAACTAGAAGCTCACAATATAGAGTGTATAGGATGGGATCCTGTACATAGCCCAGATATCGACATCCAGCCCTGTGACATTGTTAATTTAGGATTCGTTATTAATGTCATTGAAGATAAAGAAGAGCGACAAGAAACATTAAAAATAGCTTATGCCCATTGCCAAAAAATAATACTAATATCCGCAATGCTTGGTAATGAAAAAATATACGAACGTTTCAAACCCTACAAAGATGGGATACTCACACAAAGAAATACCTTTCAGAAATATTATTACCAAGCCGAACTTCAAAGCTATCTTGAGCTGACACTTGAAGAAAGTGCGATCGCATTAGGACCAGGAGTATTTATAATATTTAAAGATAAAGTAGAAGAACAGCGTTATTTATTAGAACGACAAAAGTCACGTAAATTTTGGCGTCAATTAAGCCAACCAGTCAAAGCTATAACTCAAAAGAAAAGCAAAGACATATATTCAAAACATAAAATATTACTGGAAGATTTTTGGTACACCTGCCTAGAGCTAGCCAGAGTCCCCCAAAACGATGAATTTGACCTCTCAGATCAAATTCGTCAGATATGCGGCTCCCATATAAAAGCCTTTTCAACCTGCATACATATCTATGAGCAAGGTTCCTTCGATTTAGCACAACAGGCTCGAAAAGATGATCTATTAGTATATTTCTCTCTAGGCTTCTTTAAAAAACGTGATTCATATACACGAATGCCTCAAAGCCTGAAAAGAGACATTAAAATTCATTTCAACAAATACAGCGAAGCTAGAAAAGCAGGTCTTGAATTACTGCACAACCTTAACTCACCAGAATTAATTTATAATCAGTGCGTCAATGCATCCACCTCAATCAACAATAGCTACTTAGACGAACAGCACTCGTTAACCATTAATAAAGATAAGTTAAATGAATTACCAAAGGAATTAAGAGTGTATGTAGGTTGTGCAACACAGCTTTACGGTGAACTTGATAATGTTAACCTAATCAAAATACACATTAGATCAGGAAAAGTAACCCTAATGGTCTACGAAGGGTTTAATGAGTTACCAATACCTCTTTTAAAAGAACGTATAAAAATTAACATGCGAACACAAGAAATAGATTTTTTCGATTACTTCGGCGAATTCACATCACAGCCACTTTATAATAAATCGTTATTCATGAGTGAATCAGATAAGAATTACAAGAAACAACTCAGCTTTGAAAAAAGACTCAGTGATTTAGGACTTAAAACAAGTGGCTACATAGGTCTCCCTAAAAAAGCGTTAGAAGCAACACTCCACCAAGCAGGTGTGAAACTCAAAGGCTATCGGCTTTATAAGATTACTTAAATAAGCCTAGATAAGGCAGTAGTCACTGCAGACCAATTCGGAGTTTCTGTTAAATGGCACCATGAGAAACGCAGTGCGCCCTCAACCTCATCTTCCGTGAGCTTCATGGCTTCTAATACATGGCTAGGAGAGTAACTGGAAGACGTACAAGCACTTCCATTAGAAACAGCAACAATACCTTTAAGTGCAACAATAGCAGCTTCTGAATTCACCCCATCAATAGAAAAATTTAAAGTAGAAGCGATTGCATGCTCCTGACCATGATAGTTAGGCGACAAAACTTCTAGTGCAGACATCGCATCCTGTTTTATTTTCTCACACCGCGCCATCCTTGCTTTATGATGCTTAACTGCAAGCTCAGCAGCAACACCAAAACCAGCAATCTGATGAACTGGTAAAGTACCTGGGCGCAAGCCCCTTTCTTGCCCACCACCAAAAAGGATCGGTGATAATGGAACACGCTTATATTTACGTCTGCGGTTAATTAATGCGCCAATCCCTTTCGGTCCATATAACTTATGGGCAGAACAACTAATTAGATCTATTCGAGCATTTTTTAAAACATCAACATCTTTGCCATATCCTTGAGCCGCATCAACATGAAAATACGCATCATGCGCTTTGAGCATATCCACGCACTCACTCAAAGGTTGAACAGCACCGGTTTCATTATTCACATGCATAATACTCACCAAACACGTATCAACACGTAAAGCCGCCTTTAAATCTAATGGGTTAATTCTGCCATCTGAATTAGGTTCTAAATAGGTAACCTCAAAGCCTTTTTGCTGTAAATAGGCTATAGGCTCAAGAACGGCCTTATGCTCAATTGTCGTAGTAATAATATGCAGCTTTTCAGACGCTACAGCAAAAACCTCTAAGCCCAATATTGCAATATTGTTTGCTTCTGTCGCACCACTAGTAAAGATTACATCGCTTTTATCTGCACTGACTACCAAACCAACTTTCTCTCGGGCTTGCTCAACCGCAGCTTTTGCAATATTACCGAACTCATGGGTCCTAGAGCCTGCATTAGCGAACTCATCACAAAGATATTTCTTCATTATATCAATGACTTCTGGCTCTAAGGGTGTTGTGGCATTGCAATCAAGATAAAGAGTCATATATAAATTACACATCTACTATTGTTAGTTAAACAGCAAGTGTTTATTATAGATGTTTGTAAGTATACATACAAACATATTAACAATAGAGCCAAACATTATGGATACATCATTTGAATATATATTCCCCGCTATTAGAGGCATCCAAGCCGGGCGTGAATACTATGTATCCATGTGCCCGCTTCGCCTAATACCAAAAATTTTTATATTTGATGAAGAAGAGCTCGTACCAGAGTTACGTGCTCAACGCATCCTGAATCGATCGAGAGTGCCTGAAATGGCCTCCTACTTAACTAACAATACTAAAGACTATGTATTCAGCTCAATCACAGCTTCCATCGATGGCAAGGTGAAATTTGAGCCCATGGGTGATCAAGGCGACTCAAGCCGAGTTGGTCGCTTAAAAATTGACATGAACTCACAGTTCATTATCAATGACGGACAGCACAGACGAGCAGCCATTGATGAAGCGCTTAAAACGAAACCAGAATTAGGTGACGAAACTATCTCGGTCGTATTTTTTGTTGATAGAGGGCTAGAGCGATGCCAGCAAATGTTTGCCGACCTCAATCGCTATGCAACCCGAACAAGCCCCTCACTAGGCATATTGTATGACCACAGAGATGAAGGCGCATTACTCTCTAAAAAAGTAGTCGCCAACTCCACCGCTTTCCAAGACATCGTTGAAATGGAGAAAAGCTCCTTATCACCAAGATCACGAAAACTTTTCACTCTTAGCGCAATTCATATGGCCAATGCAGCCATATTATCGGGGCATGCCTACGACAGCTTCGACGAAGCCGTAGAAGCATGCTGTAGCTTTTGGGACGAGGTATACAACTACATTCCCGAGTGGCAACAAGTGCAAGAAGGCAAGTTAACTTCCGGTGAAGTCCGCCAAAGCTACGTTCATAGCCATGCCGTTGTATTGCAGGCTTTGGGACACCTAGGTAATGAAATCATTGAGAAAAGCAAAACAGAACAAAAGAAGCATCTTAAAAAGTTGAAAACAATCAACTGGAAGCGCTCTAACAGTAAAACATGGGAAGGGCGCTGTATGTTGGGTGGGCGAATCCAAAAGTCCTCATCTAATGTATCGCTTACTACTAACTTATTTAAAAATCATATTGGTCTGCCATTAACACCGGAAGAACAACGCACTGAAGACGCATTTAATCGAGGCGAAAATGGCCAAAAATAACGCCAAAGAGCGCAAAACAGTCTTTAAAGAAAAAGGATTTAAAGAGACTATTTCCGCACTTATAAAACAAACTCAAGACCTCTACCTAAGTGATGAAATTCCTTGGGTACTCGGTTACTCAGGTGGTAAAGACTCAACAGCAACGCTGCAACTTGTTTGGTACGCACTAAAAGAGCTTAATTCAGACCAGTGGCACAAACCTGTACACATAATAAGTACCGATACATTAGTAGAAAACCCAATTGTGGCGTTATGGGTAGAGAACTCGCTGACTAAAATGAAACAGGTCGTCGAAAGTGAAGTGGAAGGTTTTCCTATTCAACCTCATCGACTAACCCCTGCAATACAGGATCGTTTCTGGGTGAATTTATTAGGCAAAGGCTATCCAGCTCCAAGACCTAAATTTCGCTGGTGCACAAGCCGTCTAAAAATAAACCCCTCTAATAACTTCATCAACAATGTCGTTAAACAAAATGGCGAAGCCATATTAGTGTTAGGTACACGAAAAGCAGAAAGTGCCTCTCGTTCATCTAACATGGACCACTATGAATCCAAAAGTACAAGAGAACTGCTCAGCGCAAATGGCAGCCTAGATAGAACCTGGGTATATACCCCCGTATCAGACTGGCAGAACGACGATGTATGGCAATACCTTACTCAGGTTAAAAACCCATGGGGTTATCGCAATGCAGACCTGCTTGGAATGTACAGCGGTGCCACAGAAGATGGAGAATGCCCTCTCGTTGTAGACACATCTACTCCAAGCTGCGGCGACAGCCGTTTTGGTTGTTATGTTTGCACACTCGTCGATGAAGACAAATCGATGAAAGCCATGATTCAGAACGATGGCGAAAAAGAGTGGATGCTACCCATCCTCGACTTTCGTAATCAATGGCTAAGTGTTAAAAATGAAAAACGAGAAAATCGTGATTTCCGCAGAATGAATGGAACCCTCACCTTTTATAGAGACCAACTAGTACACGGACCTTATCGCCAGCATCATCGTGAAAACATGCTAGCCGCGCTTCTTGAAGCGCAAGAAGCCGTAACCGAATTAGCACCAGAAGAAGCCAAGAGCTTCAAATTAATCGATCTTGAAGACTTAGAAGAGATTCGCCGAATCTGGGTAGCAGAAAAACATGAAATAGAAGATAGCCTACCGGGCATCTACGAAAAAGTAATTGGTGAAAGTTACCCAGGCAAAGCGATCGACGAACGACAGAACTTAAAGGTTGATGATTTAGAACTCTTAAAATCACTGTGTAAAGAGGAAGGTGATGATGAAGGAGTCCTCTACCAACTGTCCCGTGAGCTACTTCATATAGAACATCAAAATCGCACAATGGTTAGACGTTCAAAATTATTCGATGAAATGCGTGGTGCATTATACAAAGCCGCCTTTACGTCTGAAGAAGAAGCAGAAGATTACGCACGCCGCCGTAAAGAAGCCATCGACGATATTGAAAAAGATGACGATACGCTTGATAGTCGTATATTTGCGACCGATAGAGATAGCGACAACCAAAACGAACTCTTTCAAGAAGTAGAAAAATGATTTTTGAAGAACTGATTATTCATAACTTTGGCATCTATAAAGGTCGTCATCAGATAGACCTCAGCCCAAAGTCAGAGAAAAAACCGATCATTCTATTTGGCGGTTTAAATGGTGGCGGCAAAACGACTTTCCTAGATGCGCTTCAGCTGACATTGTATGGAAAGTTTGCACAATGCTCTAACAGAGGCACATTGAGCTATCACGACTACCTGCGTGAAACGATTAATCGCCATATAAAAGAAACAGAAGGCACCTCACTAGAGCTAAAATTTTCAACCTACATTGATGGCGAGAAAAACACCTACCAGGTCAAACGATTCTGGCGCTCTGCAGGGAAAACCATAAAAGAACAGATGGAAGTCATTCACAATGACGTTCTCGACACAGTAATGACAGAGCAATGGTACGAGTACGTTAACGAATTTATACCTTTAAGTATCTCAGGGCTATTTTTCTTTGATGGTGAAAAGATAGAAGCCCTTGCCGACCCAGAAGGATCTGCCAATTTAATTAAAACAGGCATTACATCACTATTAGGTTTGGATATTGTTGATAAATTAGGCACTGATTTATCAGCTCTATTGCGCGTAGGATTGAGCAAAGACAAGAAAAAAGACATCAACTCAAAGGGTACAAAGACAAAAGATACAGCTGCCGACATAGAGGCTCAAGAAGAACTGTTTTCAAAACTCATGGAAGATAGAGAAAATCTATTACAAAAAATCGGCAATACAGCCACACAGATTGATAGCCTATCTAGCACAATCAAACACATTAAAAGCCAATATAGACAAGCTGGTGGAGATCTATTTGATCAACGTGAAAGCTTGGACGCTAACCTAGAAAAAACTCAGTCAGCCTTAAAACTTAAAGAAAACGAACTGCGTCACTTAGCAGAAGGTATTGCACCACTAAGTTTAGTAGAAGACCTACTAGGTCAAACACGATTACAGGCTGAAAATGAAGTAGAAGGTCAAGAGACAAAACTACTGCTAGATAAACTCAAACAACGTGATGACGCCCTTCTAGCACAACTAAAATTATCAAAACTAGACACTTCTGCATTCAAACTTGTTAAGAGTCAGCTTGAAAAAGATATCAATGCACGAGAAGCACAGATACCCGAAGATTTTTATTTAGGAATTTCTCCCGATAAATTTCATGACCTTAATGAATCAGCTTTCGAAAAAGTAAAAAAAAGCAGCAGGAAACTCTGTAAAGACGCAAATGAAATTCAAGAAAAACACCTTAATATAGAGCGTCAAATCGCCTCTATACCCGAAGGAGAAATTCTAAAGTCATTACAGAATCAGCTAGCAGAGCATGAACAAGAGATCGTTCAAGAGAAGGCTAAAAATAGCATTCTTACCGATCAGCTCAAGCAAACAAACTCTCAAGTAGAGAGGTCAGAACTTCGTTTAACAAATTTGAAATTGAGCAATAACCAAAATAAATTCGATGAAGAATTTTTTAAACGAATTAACAGTAACATTGGTAGTGTACAAAGCATTTTAACTAAGTTCCATCACGCTATGGTTAGCAAGCACATTAAACACTTAGAAGCGTTGATTTTTGAGAGCTTCGTTAGCTTAGTGCGTAAAACAGATCTTATTAAAGAAATCACGATCGAACCAGAAACTTACAAATTAACATTGCTAGACCAACAATATAAAGCGATTCAACCGAATCGACTCAGCGCTGGCGAACGTCAAATATTAGCAATTTCCATTCTTTGGGGGCTTGCGAAAGCATCAGGTCGACCACTACCTGCGATTATCGACACACCACTGGGTCGATTGGATTCTAAGCACCGCCAACAGCTAGTAGACAACTACTTCCCCAATGCGAGCCATCAGGTGATTTTGCTGTCAACCGACCAAGAAATTGATAAAACTTATCGTGACGACTTAAAGAAATACATAGGTCGCGAATATCACATCCAATACAACGAAGACTTACAGACGTCTACTATCACAGAAGGTTACTTTTAATGGTTATTGATAAAGTATACGTCTCAGAAAAAGGCAAAAAACAACTTTCGCGCCTTAAAGTCAAAACAGGTATTAGCCAGTGGAACCACTTATGTCGCTGGGCTTATTGCTTATCATTAAAAGAGCTTTCTATCCCACCGTTTGAAGATATTGTGACCGATAGCAGCATTGAAATGACCTGGCAAACTTTTGCGGGGCAGCATCATGAAGTGTATTTTTCACTATTAAAAACCCGCCTGAAGAACGACGGTATTGAAGTGAATGATGAAAACCTGAAGCTGTATTTCAAGCTTCACCTACATAGAGGAATTTCGTACTTGACTAAAAAATCAATTTCTATTGACACACTTATGTCTGAATTAATTTGAAATATTACAATCATCCAATATTTTCGATTTCATATCTAGCAATGTCTGAAATAGTATAATTTCAATATAAAAGATGGAAAACACACTATTTTGTTTTCCATTCATCTTTTTATTTGTATTAGCCCAATTTAAAATATCTCTACTTCCTTCTAAGCCAATATATTCATAAATTGACTCTACCTCTTGACAAAATAGAGGATCATATGAATTTGGAATCGAATAATTCCACTCATTCCTGATATTATTAGGCATTTTAAGTTTTCGCTTTTGCATATTAAATATTTCATTAAGCAAATCGAACTTTTTAACTTTTTTATCTAGTAACTTATTTCGATTATTGAACTTTAGTACTGACGTCATATTTTTCCAGGCTAACTCATGAGGTTTTACTTTTTCTTGCCGAGAAAAAGTAATTTTAACTTCCCCACTAGATTCGAAATCAACTCCGCCTAGATAAGTACCTGATTGTAAAGTTTCTTTAAATGTAGTCTGAGATACTACCGCCCTACACTGCTCTCCACTCAAATTCAAATTATACAAACCAAAAAGTCTAGATAATTCGATCGCCGAATAGAATGAAGAATAATACGCAGTAATTAGCAACCAGGCTATAGGTATATCTTTAACTGAGTGGGAACAAATTAGTTTTCGCTGCTCTTTAATTTTATGAAGCGAATACCAATAACTAGCGGATACTATTCTTGAATATTGCTGTTCAGAAATAGTAACCATGAATTTATCCTCTGAAAAAATATCAATTTCGAGCTTATCACCTGTAAGGATACGCTCCTTTAATATATCTCCAGGATCAGGTATATCAGAAAGTTTTTCTCTCCTAAAACCAACACAAGCAAGTCGATCCGAAACTGCATCTTTTAATAAAGTAACAGGCATAACTAAAAAAGCTCATCACTAACTTTACTTTTCTCAGTTATGGCATGCTTAATATCTTCAGTAAGTGACTTAATAGCAGCCTTATTAGTACCTGCATGGTTAGTCCAGTTTATTTTCTCAAGCGTAGAAAGGACATCTTCAAAATTCTCCTTTTTATATCCTCCAGAACGAGTATATGCAATCTGACAAATATCAATAAATGCGCCTAATACTGCTTGAAAAAAAGCTGCATTCGATACTTTCTTACTATCGTCAAAAATCTCCTGCAATATAGACTCTACTGCTCTCAAAAAATTAATAATTACTTTTTTCTTTTGTTTAACATCAAAGCCTTTAAATGGTGCTTTATCTAATATTGGTTTAATAGCACTTTGAAAAGCCACATGTGAAATCTTACCAGAAACACTCTTAGTTCTTGCCATTTTACCACACAAAGGTGATAAGGGATTTTCGTCTAGCTCATCAAAAAGTGTTTTTAGCAAATACTCGTCACTTTCTTCTTCTGCAGTAAATTTCTCAAGCTCTAAGCGTAGTGTCTTTGGGACACCTATTTGATTTCCATTAATATCTAGAAAATATTGCACTTCTGTAGTTTTGTCGAGCCCATAAAAAATACAAACGGGAATTACAACGTCAACTTCTGATTGATATGCACCATATAGCCTGTGTTGGCCATCAATAACAAGCAAACTAGATTCTTTATTAGATAAAGTTAATTCAGAAGTTTTCTCATCAAATACGGATTTTTTTTCATTTGAGCTTAGTATTAATGAGCCTGGGATAATACTTCCACCATTTAAATATTCTGAAATTCTCTTTACTCTTCCTGGTGCCAAATTTCTCTGATAACCAGTTTCATTATTTTCTTCTGCTCTAGTAACAGCCGTCATAGAGAATAGTTTCTTGACTGATATTGCTGCCAAGTAAAATTCCTGTTCATTATTTGACACTTTTATAGCTTTAACACTAAACTTAGGTTTCTTTCTTGACACTTCAAAGTCCTCTATATTCTTTATAAATCATATTACATATACATAATCCAACAATATGATAACTGATATCGTTAGTTATAATTTAAAAAATTATTTAAACCACATTCTAGCATCACTATCATAAATAAACTCTTGATTTATCAACAACCCCGTAACAACATTATCGACTTCTAAACCTGTTGCATCTTCTATATTTAGTCGTATTTGAGCTAAAGACATGGGTGTAACCATAGTTTCATATAGTTTTTTTACAGCTTGTGAATAATTCAGTCGCCTTACGTCACCACCCCATTCAGTAAGCCCTAAAAACATAGCCTTAACCAAATGAAAGCGATCGTCACGCTGTGCAAGGTTTAACAATGCATACGAAGAAGGAGCATTAACAAATAGCTGATTATCTTTCAGGAAAGCCTCTACTTCAGTTACATGAATTCCTTTCTGTTGATTTTCTAGATATTCAAACAAACTATTTAATATTATAGCGTTGCCTTCTTTAGTGCCGCCGACATCGCGGTCAACTAACCCCCAGTAATCTTTCCCTATTTGCAGCATATGCTCATTGGGCTGCAACTGCACAGTATCACCAAGACCACGAACATCCTGCAATAGCTCACGAAGCTTACTTCCTTTAAGTGGACCGCCAGCATCTTCAAGTATTTTCACATAAGCGTCAGCCATATCAATACGATCGCCAATCTTTTGCTCTGAGTCTGCACGCGCCCAAACCATTCGATTCAAGTAAACTAATTTAACTGAATCACCTAATATAATATTCAAAATGTAATGATCAAGTTCTTCAGGTAGTGCAGGGAACTGGGCTTTTAATTGTGCAATGATTTCATTACAGTGCCACTGCTTATTCAAAGGACCATCATATATTTTTTGAACAACAACTAAGATAATATTCTTACACATCCTTTCTGACACTGGATTAAATCGAGCTAAACCATATATTCCACGCCCATAGAGTAACCCACCCTGGCTAGGTGCCGCACCATGTGCGCGCCTTTCATCCACAGCTTTACCCAAAATGGCTGAAGCGCGCATCGCAATTTCACTATAGTGCAAAGGCTTTTCTGCTTGCATCAGAACAGCACGTACTGCCGCTTCAGCAGTACGCCCAAAGCCGAATAATTTATCCTCACTGGTATCACCAGAGAATTGCAACGAGTCAGCAAATTGATCCCACAATAATGACGTTAATTCTTCAGCGCCATAACCCGTCAAAAATGATTTAAAGGTCATATTAATATCTGAACGCGTCCAACTACCATCAGAGGCTTTGTCTTTTAAGCTAATACGGAACTGGCTAATGCCGGTATCCCAGTCATCTTGCTTAATTCGAGTAACAATATTCGCGCCATTAATTTTGATAATGCGTATTTCAGCTTCAGTGAATAATTCAATAATGGCCGCTAGATTTGAGTAATTACCCATAAAACCAGAAAACCATTTATCCTCTATTTCTAACATTTCTAGGTAAAGCGGTTCATTACGCTCAATTAACATCTGGCCAATTTTGATTGCAATGCAGTCATCCCAAAATTCGCGTTCAATAATTTGCTCTACATATTTTTTCTGTAGTTGGCGAATGCGCTCTCGCGTCACATCAAATAAAGCACCAACCTCTTCTAATGTTTTTGCATTACCGTGATAACCGGTTCGATGCTCAATAATCTCTCGGTCTCTTTCTTTTAATTGCGCAAGTGCATTTTCGAAATGTTCTTTAAGGGGTTTCGCAGAGATTTTTTCGATAACATAGTTATCGTCTTCTTCTACAACTTCTTCAGAATTTGATTCAATGGCGCCAAGCTCCATACTTACCATGGAGACTTGATCCATCAGCACGTCTATTTCTGAGGATATAATGTCATGAATATCATTTGCAGATTTCCGGCCGAAGTTTGGCCAGCGCATCATGCTTGCTAGACTAATGCCATCTAGATCTGCCAAACAGCCAATTGACTGCAGCTTAAGTACATTCAGTATTCTGACTGTTAGCTTTAATAACGATAGGTCTACCCTTCGGATGCTCTCAGGCAATATTTTGAGGAATTCTTCCAGGTTATTACTATCAATTCGGCGATACATTACGTGATAGCGAAACATATCGATCTTATCGCGACTCCTACGCTCTAACTTATGCGCTGTTGCTAAATAATTCTTCTCGTTAGTTATTCCATACGGTATCAACTCGGTTAAGAGCTCAGGCATTTCATATTCTAAATCAACAAGCCAATCCTCGTAGTCTCTCGGGGCGTTATCTAGCGAATAAAATTTATCGTCATGGGTTTTACCGAATATAGGTTCATTACCAGAGTTACTATACTCAGTGCCCGCACTATATCGATTAAGCTCTACACCCAACACACTGACAGGCTTTTTGGCACCGAATTGATAAAGTTCCTGTTCTACAATATTTGCGTATATTTCCTCTTTATTTAGAGGTTTCTTTGTATCTTTAAGGATTGTTAATGCCGCATTAACGATAGTCATCTCGGTATTATTTGATGATATTTGAGATTGCTCAATTATCGCCATTCCACCCGGCTCTTCAGCTTGATAACCAAATCCCTCCACAACTAAGTGAATAGGCATTTTCTTATTACTAACATCTAACTCAAACACGACACTATGCGAGCAACGATAATCTAAGGGCAGTGCCCACTTAGCCGCCGAAGTTGATAATACCTGTCCTTTGTATTTCAAAACTGGAGGTATTTTCTGCACCTTTGGTCGAACAAACCCTACATGCACAAGCCCCACGACAGAGGCTTGATCACACTGATCCCATTCATCCATCAGAGTCATTAAGTCTCTATGAACGCTGATAGTAGTTGGTTCATCTTCGTGAAACTGGCAGAAGTATAATTTTATCGCAGACATGGTTATTCTCTAGTTAGAAAATATTTTTTCAAAAGGCAGCTGACCTGTTTTTAGATTTTCATCATAAAACTCTCTAATACCTTGCTCTGCCAAACGCTCTATATATTCATAGATTGGCATTCCTGCTGTAACTAGACCTGCACATTCAACTGCTGCATAAAGTACTCCGTCTTCATCAAGTTCACCAACCCTATAGCTTGCATTACTCTTATCCCTTAATGCAGGTGGTTTTAACCCTTTTTTGATACCTATTGCGACGGCTAGGCGGTATAGATCAAAATTTATTAGTTTTATCCCATCTTCCCCTTTTTGGGGGTTTAGATCTGCACGAAGATCTTCAAGTTGCGCGGCGGCTTCTGCTGTTAGACCAATACGTCCTGGCTCATCCATGATCACTTACTCTTTCAATTCTTGATTCGGTTGCTGAAATTCGTTCTATTTGATAGCGAGCACCAATTCGTTCAGCAAAATTATTCAGATCTTTCTTAGGATCTATTTCCCCTTCATGTACGAGTAAAATCACTTGGTCTGCCATTTTGGGTAAATAACCTAAAACATTGCTACGGTGCTTAGGATCTAAGCGCCCTAACGGGGTATCCATAACAATTGGACCAGATTTACGTGCTGTACGGTTTAAACCATCGATTAGCGATAACGCCACAATCTGCTCTGCACCCGCACTTCGCTCTTTCAATACACGGTTTTCATGATCAATGATGGAAAGTCCATAATTATGATTAATCTCTAACCCTGAGTATGTTTTTTCTGTTGTAAGCTCAGCAAACGCATTTGATGCATGCTGTTGCACAGTCTCACGCAATGAGTCACGAAGCTGGACAATACCTTGAGAAAATACTTGCTCTAACTCTTGATAAAGATTTACCCGTATTGAACTTTGCTGACCTTGAGCGCCTTTATTTTTTGAAATCAATGTTGAAATTTGATCTTGCTCAGATTCATTTTTTTCAATTTTTAATTTAATACTTTCTATTGCATGAACTACACGGGATTTAAGCCCGGTTAAGCGATCCCTTTTCTCACGCTGGCGCATAATATGATCGGTATCATATTCTTTAATTTCATCATTTAATTCTTCTAACTTAGTTTCTACTTTAATCAATTCGACCTGTTCTTTAGATTCTTTGGTTAAGGTTTGAAGAATACGCCGCCCTTCTTCAGCAGAACGTATTCTAGATAACTTATCTATCTTTTCAGTTATTCCAGTGTAATCGTCCATATTAACAGCGCTTAATTCAGCCTGAGCTTTTAGAATCTCATATTTTTCCTTCAAGGGTTCAATTTCATTTTCTGGAATATTTTGATGACAAGTAACACACGTTGGGTCATCGAGCATTTCAGTAAGATCTTTAATTTTATTATTCAAAACAGCTGCATTATTAACTGCTTTTTTTAAATTATCTCTCTCACTTTGTAGATTCGATAATATAGGTGCAATACTGGTATTTAATACATCCTTCCAAGCCGTTTTAAGCAGCTCACGCTTTTGGTCCGCGAGGTTAACTAAGTTTCTTTCTATAACCTCAACATTACCTTTAAGCCCCTCCAGTTGAATCTTCTTCTTTTGAACCGCCTCGGTATTTTTCAATTCATCGTCAATTATGTCTATTTGAACTTGGTTTTCATCTCTTTGAAACTTTTGTTCTTTTAAATCTTTTTCAAATGAGTCAAACTGAATACTAAGCTGCCTTTGTCGCTCAGCATAACTACTAAGCTCGTTATTATTTTTGGCATCTTTCGCCTGGAGGGTACGCGCTTCTTTCAAGAGGGATGCTAATTCATTCCGACCATTGATCAAGGCAGGCACACCTAAAACTTGCTCAATATGCTCTTTGATTTTTTCCCCTTGCTCATCCCCTTCAATTAGCAAATTCTCATATTCTTGTAACAATTCACCATCAAACAAAAAAAATCGTGATATTTCTTCAGGTAGCACTTGGTTGATTTCATTAACAATCACATCACCCGGAACAACTACTCCATTTACTCTCAGCCCTATTTTCTCTTCAAAGTCAGAATCATTTCGCGGTGAGGATACATGGGCTTTCTTAGTAATTTGACGTCTTAATTCATAGCTTTTATTTGAGTCACTAAACTTCAAACTAATGGACATACTCCAGTCGCCCATTGCGGCAGCATCCATATTAACTAAGCTAGCTCTTGAGATTTTTCGTAGATGCCGCCCTACGGCATTACCATAGAAACCCCAGCGAATCGCATTCAGGAAGCTAGTTTTTCCGCGCATATTGTCGCCAAACAACAACATAACATTTTGCGTTTCATGCTGTGGAAAACTCACTTTCTGCTCGCCCTTATAAGGCATGAAGTTATTAATTGTAATTTCTTGAAGCTTCATATTAAATTCTCACCGACTCTCTCTAATACTTGCTCTTCAACCAAGGCTTTCATTTTTTTTAGTGTATCTCTATCTTTATCATACTGATGATCGCTTTGAATCTTATAACAACCTTCAATCAGGTCTGTTTCAACTGCTAAATTCAATTTATCTCTTACAGCTTTTAATACACTTAATGGATCACTTTGATTATTCATCGTCTTCCTCTATTTCTTCTATACCATCAGTTTCGATCAATCCTACTTCTTGAGGATCAATCCCTAAATCAATGGCTACTTTAATTAATCTATTACTGCCTGATGCATTTATTGCAGTTTCTGAAAACTGTATGCTTCTTTGTAACTCACTTTTCAATAAGGAAATTTGACCAGGCTCAAGCTCTATATCTAACGGGACAACAACTGCATCATAAATCACCGCAATATATTTTCCTTTACAAGTTCTTAATACCCTTCCACGGCGTTGAATAAACTGGCGAGGATTTTGTGATGAGGCAAGAATAATTGCATGTGAGATTTTTGGAATATCAACGCCTTGATCAAGACATCGTATTGATACCATTATTCCACCAAACTGTTTAAACCAGTCCAAGGAGGCTGCAGGGTTACCTAACATGCTTGTATGGTACTCACAGGGTGAAAGCCCTTTTTCACGAAGCCCTGCCATAACTTCTCCTAATTGGTGCTGGTCTTCACAATATATCAACCAGCTCTCACCTTCGGTATAGTTTTCCTCTACCACTTTGACGGCATACGGAACTTTTGCACTGGCTTTTTTTGCAATACGCGCCCGCTGTATTAACATATTTTGTAAGCGTGGCGAAGAAACTGGATTACCATCATCATCACGCTGTGAGCGTGCGAATTCTCGCTTTATTTCCTTAGTAGCTTCTTCATAAGCATCGGATTCTTCAGCAGATAAATGAATTGGCTCGGGGTGATATTCATATTCAACCAGCCTACCACTTTCAATCGCATCAATTAGGGTGAAGGGCGGTTCAACTACGTTACCAAAATAATCGAAAATCCGCTCTGTTCCCTGAGGGTCGCCATAGCGCCTTGGTGTAGCGCTTAAGCCTAATCTAGGACCTGAATCAATTGATAGTATTTTAGAGTTTTCTGTACTACCAATTTCATGAACTTCGTCAGCCACGACCATTAAGTGTTCACCACCAAATATGCCTTGAATAAAATCTGCTAGCCTAGCCGTTGGCATTGTTGCTAAGACAATACGAATACCTAACCCCTCACCCGGCTGGGTAAACAATCTTAATCGTCTATTTTTTCGCCAGGTATTATGGCCATCACCCGCTTTCAAAATTGTTGCGGCTGGAATTTCTTCTTTTATTTCTTCTGACCATTGTTTATGCAAAAGACGGTCAGGCACTAGAACAAGCGCTACACCATTATCACCAAGGTGTTCTTTAAGAGCGGTTAAAGCGGTAAATGTTTTGCCACTGCCTGTAGCGTGCTCAAATACCCCACGCTTATCTTGCTTCTTCCATTCTTCAATCGCTTTTTGCTGATGCGGAAGCGGAGTCCTTTTTGCTGCGTAGCTAACTTGATGCTCACCTACTTCAGATGATGTGGTATGACCAATATTAAAATAGTCTACTAAATCATCTGGTTCTATTTCATCAAGCGAACCTTTTGCAACGGCTTTTAACCGATCTAATGCAGCATCTGGAAAGTCAATAACTTCTAAATCACCAATCTCGCCATTCCACAATTTTTCAAAATAATCTTGATTTCGTTTAACTTGACGCTCATCTCGACCTTCGTTCCAACTACAAAAAACGTCTAATGTTTCATGATTCCCTCGTTCGTGCCAACCAGTCCAAGTTTCATTAACAGAACCCTTAAAACTAACTGCACTTCCTAATTCATCATGAAAAATACCTAATTTTGCATGGTATTCCCCATGAGCTTCTGGCAAGAAAACTAGCTTCACCTCAATAGCGCCCAAAGCAATTAACGTTGCTAAAGCTTCGGTATTCCGAGTGAGCCCGGGATTGTCGATGAGTTGTTGAATATCACGTTGGATTGCCTCTTCAGCAATTTCAGACTTTTTCTTATAACCCTGTGATATTGCTTCGATATCTTCGATTGTCAGGCAAGGTGAACTTATTAGTCGTATTTTTCCACTACGCTGAACATAGCTCAAAATATCAGGCCCGATTAATATGAAAACTGAAGAACGAAAGTAGCCAACTGAACGGTCGTAACTGCACGATTTAGAAAGGCAGGGTTTATAGAAAGATTCCACTAGATCTACTTCGCCTGTGAAATATTCTTCATGAAGGCTTAGGCTATTTAGCATTTGAGGGATTCCATCAAAGAAAGGTTATCAATCATATTCATAATTAATTGATAAAGTGCTGATCCATGCATTCTAGATACCCGTCCATGTTTATGTCACTAACAATGCCTTATTTAAACCTTAAATTCAAGTTAATGAGTCCTGTATTAATGACTTAACATATCACTACCTTGTTTCCTGAATAGCTCCAACCCACTTATGATATCGTTCCCCTTCCTTAATTCTTAATGGGTTGGTTATGGCCACTTCTCGCTCTTCTACTTCTCAGAAGCGTTTATTTGCGCGCTATCTTGAAGATCTTCCTGCCGGTGAGCTTTCCTGGATTGGGTTGCGTCCTGAGCGTCGGGCTGAGGTTGTTGAGGTGGGTTCTGTTCAGGCGATTGCGGGATCTGGGTTGGAGGGTGATCATCGCTTTGAGAATACGCTGGGTTCTGGGCGGCAGGTGACGTTGATCAGTGAGGAGTATGTTGGCCAGATTACGCATTTTTTGTCGCTTAGTGGTGAGGCGGTTGTGTCTGATGCGGCGCTTGCTCGGTTAATGCGGCGTAATTTGGTGATTAAGGGGATGAATTTGGAGGCGTTGCGGTATCAGCAGTTTTCGATTGGTGGGGCTATTTTTGAGGCAGGTGCGATTTGTCATCCTTGTTTGCGTATGGAGGAGTTGCTGGGTAAAGGCGGTATCGCGGCTATGGCGGGTTGTGTTTGAAGGTTGTCAGGCGGGTAAGATTACTGTGGGTGATGCGGTGTGCTTGCATCACCCACAGCATGGCTTTGAATATTTTTAGCTATCGACTTAATACGTAGTATTTAGTTATTACAGCAATCACATTCCGACATTGATCCTGGCTGCGTAGTACGCCAATTACCCATCCAGCCGCCTTTGTCTCCACAGGTTTGGGCACACTTGGCTTGTGCGTCTTTGTCGCTCCAAATTGGGCCTGCGTTGTAGCTGGTTGTGGTTGTGCACATATTTTTCAATATGTCGTTTATGAATATATGGCTCACGTCGAAGTTATTGTGTGGGCCAGTATTGCGGTAGTTCGCATCGACGGTGAATTCATGGCAGCCGAAGCAGTTAGACGTATATTCGTGGTTTTCTCCGGTTTGGCTGAAGCCGTCTTGGAATGATGTTTCCATAACGGTATTGGCCATACGTAGCGATCCACGTTGGTTATCAAGTGACGGTGCGCCGGTAGAGGTAACTGACGGTTTCGTAGGATCTGATAACCATAGCGCGCCTATATTGAAGTAGTTATTAAGCACGGCCATTGAGCTGCTTGGGTCTACATTGAGTTCTAATAGGAAGTTGTTGATCTGGGTATTTAGATCGGTAATGGCGGTGATGTTTTTGTCATAATGTGGGTCATCCTTTTCTGTTCCATAAGGGTGAACCGTGCAGGTTTGGTTAGGTGTTCCACCTGTTAATGATTCAATTTTACTTACGCTGTTCCAAGTACAGTTACTTGGGTCGCTAATGCATGCTTCGCTCGCAAACGACCAGCTTTGGCTTGTTGCGCTGGTATCATTACAGGTTGGGTTATTGTCTTTGTGTTCGAATGAGGCCCAAATCATTTCTGGGTGGTCTTCGGTTGCAATCGCGACGTGAAAGCCAATCATGCCCAATGTTTCTGTACCTGGTACGCCGTCGATGTCAGCTTCCATTATTAGGTAACTACTTTGGTCATCGCTTGGAGTCATTTGTTTCCATGCGGTTTTTATTTCTGTCGTTGGAAATGTAAAGTTGGCTTTTTGTTGTATTTTACCTGCATCGCATAAGTTTCGACTAAAGCGTACGTCGTATAAAACGGCGTTTCCTTTTTGGTCGAAGATGCCTTTTTCGCCTGTTCCTGCTTGGCCTGTCCGCTCTGGTAGGTCAATTTTATTTAAGCTGGTAACTAAGGTTTGCGAGGTAATTACATCGTCACAGGAATTATGGCCAGTGGCTTCTAGAATGGGATATTTGTCGGGGTTTTGAAATTGACGCAGCGTTGCGTCGTTTTGGGAAGGTGACATGAGTTGTAAAAACCATTGCCACGAGAATTGGTAAAATTCACAAAAATCGGCATTTTTTCCTAACGGCACTTCGCTGGGCGCATTGGGGTTTGAGATCCATGTGGATTGTGCTTCGCAAGAGTAATCAGCCGCGGCGGCCATATTAAGACTTTTTATCTTGAGCTTTGATTCGCGCGGCCTCGATGAAGTTGTTTTCTTCTGCCTTAATCAGGTCTTGTAGCTCGCCAGAGGTATGCATTTTTTTTATTTCTGTTTGTAAGGCTTTTGCGATGTTGGCGGAGTTTTTGTGTAGGTAGTGATAGATAGGAATTTCTAAGAACGGTGTGTTTGATATCTTAAGGCTATTTTCTAGTTTATGTTTTCGAATATAGTATTCAAGGTCGATCTTCAAAAATAAAATGGCATCGACTCTGTCGTAGATTAAGCCTTTAAATAATGCAGGTAGGTCGCTATAAACTTCTCGGGTTACGTTTTCAGTCATTTGCTCTGCAACGACAAAGCCGCGTAATATCCCTATTCGATAATCTTTTAGGTCTGCAAGTTTCTGAATTGGGCTATCGGTTCTTTTCTGGACAACGACCGCTTTAACTATGCCAATAGCATAGGGAATTCTTATTAAGTTAGGGTTGTCTGCTTCTATGATGTTGGCTCGTCCCAGCTCTCCATTAGCCGAGCCGTTATTAACTTCAAGTAGGCTACGTTTGGCGGGGTAGTTTACGACAGTCATTTCGTAACCTAGTCGCTGGTATATTTGCCTCATGATGCTTGTAGAGACGATCAAACGTGGCGTTTGTTCGTTAATAGAGGCGATTACTATTTCTTTCGACTGAGCTAACGTTGATGCAATTAGCCCTAGCATGAGGGCTATTATAGGTTTGTGCATTCAATACGCCCTCTTGTTCAGTATATGGTGGTGATAATTAAGCTGCCTGTTCTAAAACCATAGCATTGTTTTCTGAATTCATATTGCGTGTTACGTGGGTAAGCGTCGTCTCAAAAGCGGTTTCTAATAAAGACGAACTTATTCCATTGTGCAATACTTCAATTTTAGTCGTTATTCACTCTAGGATTTCATGGCCTCTTCTAATACATCGAATAAGAAGCGTTTATTTTCAAGTTATATTCAAGATCTCCCTTCTGGCGAACTTACTTGGATTGGGCTGCGCCCTGAGCGCCGGGCTGAGGTTGTTGAGGTGAATTCTGTTCAGGCGATTGCTGGGTCTGGGTTAGAGGGGGATCATCGTTTTGAGAATACATTGGGCTCTGGCCGGCAAGTGACGTTAATTAGTGAGGAGTATATTAATCAAGTTGAGCACTTTTTATCGTTAAGTCGATCTGCAGGCAAAGCCGTTCAGACTGTTTCTATTAGCCCTAAAGTATTGCGCCGTAATTTGGTTATTAAAGGGATGAATTTGGAGGCGCTTAGGTATCAGCAGTTTTCGATTGGCGGAGCTATTTTTGAGGCGGGTGCTTTATGTCATCCGTGTTTGGCCATGGAACGTAATTTGGGTAAAGGCGGTATTGCGGCAATGATGGGCCATGGTGGGTTGTGTTTGAAGGTGGTTCAGTCTGGCAAAATTTCGGTGGGCGATGCGGTGTGTTTGCATCACCCTCAGGCTAGTTTGTTTTAATGGGATGATAAAGAGCTTGAAAACGTCAACTAAAATAATTATTTATGGTTTTATATTGCTGATCTTTATCGGTTTAATTAATTTTTTTACAATTAGCCGTTACATCACTTCTTTATTTCATGAAGAGGTTGTGTTCATTTACACCTCAACCAATTATCCTGATCAAATATTAGATAGAAATATTGAGAATTTTAGCCAAAGAACATTAGTCTTTGGCCCCTATATGCCTAGGCTTACTGGTGGAGGTGGTGGGTTTGGCGGTAATAATTATCCCTATAAAGACTCAATGAAAGGTAAAGAAATCGTCGCCTTATGGCGTATGCCAACCAAACAAAAGATCTTACACTACTACGTTCGCAGCGAACCCAACAAGGGCATTATTAGAGCACCAAGAAATGGGCGCTATGCCTATAACGTGGGGGTTGCCTTGGGGCCAATGCGAGTATCTAAATCTGCATTAACCGACGAACAATATTCTAATTCAGAAGTTGTGGGTTATTCAGCCTACGGCACTCCCGTCTATTGGCGTTGGGGCGAATGGGATAAATTATATTATGTCACCGGAATATTTAACTCTAGAAATCTTATAAATATTTCTCGTAAATTCAACGAGATCCAAGGCATTTCTATCACCGCTGAGCAATACGATAAATTGTATAAACGCTGCCATAGCGATTGGCGAGAAGTTAAGTGTTTTATGGACGAAAGCTTTCCAAGTCTAACATCTGAGCAATTAGCCTATATTCAAGCTCGAAAACACACTGATGACGACGATCGCTTAGCGGGTAGATTTCCTAAACCTGAGCGACGAGTTAACCGTTGGATGTGATATGAATTTATTTTTCCGTTATTTTTTAATTTTGAGTACGACGACTGTTTTATACGGGGCCAATCGAAGATAAAGAGATCGTTACGTTATGCAACGATCTTGAAAGTAACAGTCCAAAATTAGGTATTTATTCATTCTCTCTTATTGACTCAATACCTCAAACTTCAATACCTGCTGATTCCCCGCTTCATCCACTACGAGTAATTCATGCTTGCCCAAGTCTGGGCTCATTTCCATTTGGTGTATTTGTTGTGTTTTTCCTAGGTACTGTTGGTCTAAATACCAATACACGGTTGAACCTGGGTATTGGTGGGCGAGTTCGCTAATCATGTTTGTGCGGTTTCCGCTGAGTGTTATGGGCAAATACACTTGTGTGCCTTTCTGCGGATAGATAAACGATATTGGGCTTTGCGCTGTCATGAAATTTTGGCAGTCACTTCGCCATTTTGGCATGGCTTTGTATTCGCTGTGTGTTTTTTGATAATAAAAAATAATGTGCGGTGGTAATGTGAACCAGTTGTGTGAGTGTATTTTATGCACGGGTTCGCAGGCGGAGGATACGCGGTGATGTTTTTGGTCGTCTGTATGAATACGAACGTGGTATGGCGATACTGTGCTGTAGGTTGAATCTAGCGGCAGGTCGATGATGATACTGTCGCAATACGGGGTGGCTAAGAAGCCGTCGTTTTTGCAAACCTGCACTTGGCGCAGATCGTATTCTGGTTTTTTAAACCAGTGTGTTTTGGGCAGTAAGTTAAATAATTCGAATAATAACGGTGCAGCAGCTTGAGTGCCGGTTAGTCCAGGGACGCTGCCACCTTCGGCATTGCCTGTCCAAACCCCTATGCTGTATTCGGCCGTGGTGCCAATGGCCCAGCCGTCTCTAAAGCCGTAGCTGGTGCCTGTTTTCCAAGCCACTTGGCGGCTATTGGCATATTTTCGCCAGCGGTTTTCGTTACCTGGGCGGCTGACTTCTAATAAGGCTTGTAGGGTTAACCAGGCTGATCCTGCGCTGAGACTCGAGATGCTTTTTTGTGATGGTGCGCCGTGATCGATGCCAGGGAGCCGACTGATGGGGTGTGCGGGTAAGCCTTGTGCTAAACGGGCCAGTTGCATGTAGAGGTGGGTCATTTCCCACAGTGTGCCTTCTGCCCCACCGAGGATTAAAGGTAAACCGTAGCCGTCGGCGCTGCGGTGTAATGTGCTAACGCCGTGTTGCTCTAAAAAATCGTAAAACGGTTTTATGCCATGTTGTTTTAGCATGTTCACCGCAGGAATGTTCAGCGATTGTGCAAGGGCTTTTTTTGCCGGTACTACGCCACGATAATCTAGGTCGTAGTTTTCGGGTTGGTAGCCTTTAAATTTTGTGGGTATGTCTTCAATCAGTTGTTGTGGGGTGATTTCTCCTTGTTGCAACATGGTGGCGTATAACAGTGGTTTTAAGATGCTGCCCGTGCTGCGCGATCGATGCAGTAGGTCGATGCCTTTTCCTGAGTGAGGTATGTGGTTAAATCCCGAGTTGCCAATGTAGGCGACAGGTAAGCCCGTTTTGTTATCCATCACCACGGCAGCCAGGTGGGTGATTTGTGCGTTTAATAGTCTTTGTGCGTAGTGGTCGGCGACGGTTTGTACTTGTGCTTGTAAGTTGCCATTGAGGCTGGTTTTTATTAGGCCACTGGTTTGTTGATTGTGTTGGCTTTTTGATAATAAGGTTTCTAATAAATGCGGGGCGCGCTTGGGAAACGCTAAGATGTGTTTTGGCAGCGGTTCGCTCAAGGCCAGTTTTAATTGCAGCTGATCAAACTCCCCTGCTTGCTGTAAACGCGTGAGTAATCGGTCGCGTTTTTGTTTTAATTTTTGCTGATTCTTTCCTGGGCGCATGTAGTTGGGTCGGTTGGGGAGTACGGCTAATAATGCTGATTCTGCCCACGATAGACTTTCGGGTCCTCGCCCAAAATACCGCCAACTGGCGGCTGAGATTCCTACCACGTTGCCACCAAACGGCGCATGTGAGGCGTAGAGATTTAAGATTTCTGCTTTGCTGTAAGAAAACTCTAATCGTAATGCTTGCAGGCTTTCGAATATTTTTGTGGTGAATGTTCGGCTTTGGTCTTTGCGCGCAAGTCGTATAACTTGCATGCTGATGGTGCTGGCCCCACTCACGACTTTCCCGGCTTTTAGGTTTTGTACTGTGGCGCGGGCAAGTGCTAAGCCATCAATGCCGTTGTGTTCGTAAAAACGTTTGTCTTCAAACAGTAGTAAGGCGCTGATATAAGGTTTGGGCAGTGTTTTGCTGGGAGGAAAGCGCCATTGTTCATCACTGGCAATGCGCGCTTCAAGTAGATGGTTATTACGATCTAATAAGATGCTGGAGTAAGGTGTTGAAAACAGCGGCTGGGGCAATGAATGCCACCAGCTGCTGATAAGTACAATAAGTAGCAGTATTAATACGGCTGATATTCGTACTGCGGGTTTAGCGTGCAATTTCAACCCAGTGCCCTGTGTTACGAGCCGCTCGACTTTCGTCGTACATGTCGTTAATGCTTACCGCAGGTTGATAATAACGGCCTTGGTAGGTGGCGTTAATTCTAAACTCTAGGGTTTTACTTTCGCCAACAGCCAGTTTGAAGTAGGTGTAGATGCGGTCGTCTCGAATGTCTTGGAAGTCGTAACCGTCGTTGCTGTGTTTTGCGCCTTCTACCGAATCGGTATTGCGAATTTCAAAACCCGAGGCTACGGGTAAGGTTAACGCTAAGCGTTCAAGCGGATGATCACTTTTATTGCTGACCTTTACGCTCACCAGAATGTCTTTGCCTTGGTTTACGTTATTCAGGTCAATGGGGGTCAGGCTGCGTTCATTTGAGCCGTCAAAGTAGTTAACGTCTAATGTCAGTTCGTTGCTGTAAGGCTGCTCTTCACCTAGCTCAGGCGTGCCTTGGCTCATTAGTTGAGCGTAGACCGGCACTGGGCCGTTATTGATGATGTTGAAATCGCGGTTTTCTGGTTGGCTAGTGGTTGAGTCGTTTAATGCTAGCGGCAATAAGTTAATCGCTTTTTCTAGTGTAAAAGTCTGCTCATTTCTCTGCCAGTTTATGCTGACATTAGTATCGTTGCTTTTACTTTTCTCGCTGTACGCCGCCATGGCTAATAACGAGAAGGCAGTGGTTTGTGTGCTGTAACGACGATTTTCGTTTACCAATTGCTGGCTGATTTTTTCAGCGAGATTGGCGCTATTATTACTGTCGTTTAATACCAGTAAGCTCATAAGCAACATGGCTTCGTCGCGCAAGGTTGAACCAAAGCTGTAATCACTGATAGCGTATTCGTTCATTTCTAGCTTGGCAGTATCGGCTAAGGTTGCGGCGGCTTGTTGCTGCCCGGCCAGTTGATACGCGGCGGCTAATAACCAGCGTGATAAATTGTCCAAATCGTCTTTTTGGCGGAAGCGGTTCATCGCGCCGATTTCACTATTGCCAGCCAAGGCTAAGGTGAATAAACGATAAGCTTGTGCTTTGTAAGCGCTGCGATGGCTGTTGCTGGCGGCGTTGGAAGACCAGATTCGTGCTACGCGACTTTGGTTAATTTTCCAATCGCTCAGCATTTTTTCTGGAATATCATATCCGTGATCTTTTGCCAGCAATAAAAAGTGTCCAGCGTAGCTGGTAGACCAATCGTTGACACTGCCGACTCCTGGCCAATAACTGAAACCACCGGAGCCAACTTGGTGGCGACTGAGTTTGTCGATGGCGGCGGTTATGTTGTTTTGGCTTTGCTGTAGCTGCTGGTCATTTAAGTTTGTCAGCGCTGGCAAAAATAGTTGCGGCAAGGCTTTGGACGTTGTTTGTTCAACACAGCCATGAGGGTATTCTAATAAATACTGCAGGTGATTTTGCAGGTTCATTGGCGGCATAGTGGTGAACTCCAGTTCAACCTGTTGCGTGCCTGCTATACCAAACAACTCGGCTTGGTCTTGCCAGTTTTTTCCTGCTTCGATTTTGGCCGTTTTAAAACGTTTTTCTGGCAAAGTTTGCGCATTCACCGGAATGTGAATGGTTTGTTGTGCGCTGAACGTTGAGCTTCCTGACGTGGCAGAATGAACAGTTGCCGTTGCAACAATGTCGACCTTACTGGTACCCAATGTAAGCGCACGCATAGGAACAAAAACCATGCGTTCACCTGTTTTATCAAACTCGACTTTCAGTTCTTTTTTCAACAGTACAATTTTGTCATCGGCTTTAATGCTGACAGTGACCTGTTTGATGCTGTCGTCGGTGCTGAACAAGGTAATGGGCATTTGCAAGGTTTCGTCTTTGCCTAAAACTCGTGGCAAGGTAGCCAATACGTTTAGTGGTTTGCGCACATAGACTTCTTTTTCGCTTCGGCCATAAGCTCCGTCTTTGGCAGCTACCAGCATGACGCGCACGGCACCTAGGTACTGTGGAATGTCGATTTTATGCTGTGCAACTTCGGTTTGTTGTAAATGGAATGGGCCTAAGAATTTGACCACTGGCGGAAAGCGACGTTCATCACTGTTATCATCCTCTTCGCCTAAATCACCATCTCCACCAATGGCTAATAGTTGTTCAAGTTCAGCGCCATAAGCACCCACTACGCTGTCGTATAGATCCCAGGTTTTTACCCCTAGTGCTTCTTTTTTATAAAAGCCTTTGTGCAAGTCTGGGGTTCTAAATTGGGTTAGCCCTAATAAGCCTTCGTCTACGACCGCGAGGGTGTAGTTAAAGCTGCGACCTGTGGCTTCGTTAACTTCTACGGTTAGTGTGCTTTCTGGTTCAATTTCGCTAACCATGCTGAGTTGTGGTTTTAAATGGGTGGCAGGGTCAGTGACTGTTAGCGGTAATATACCCATGATACGAATGGGTTCGTCGTTCTTTTTATTGGCGTGCGCTTGCACAACGCTTACCGATACATAGGCGTTTGGTGTCATCGCTGTGGTGACTGGAATGTGTAATTGCGAACCGACTTCCGACAATTTCACCCAATAGTAATCAATTACTTGGCTGCCATTTTCGATCGATACCAGTGCTCGACCACTTGCGGCTTCGGGTAACGATACGATAGCCGTTTCGCCTACTACGTATTGTTGTTTGTCAGAGCTTAAGCTTAGTGTGTTGGCACCGAGTCCTTTGGTTTTTTGATCGCGTCCTGCCCAGCCAGGCCAGTCCATGTAAAATACTTGGCCTGTGCAATGCAGTCCTTGTTTATCACAAGCGCGAATCATGTAGCGGCCCCAATCTGGGTATTTAACTTCAAATTCCCACTGCCCTAAACCGTTGGTTATTTCGATGTCTTTTTGTTGCAGTACACTGTTTGAATGACGACTTACGTAGTTCGCTAGTTGATCGTCACTGCTGCTATCCCACCACCATTTCCACGACAATTTGTAGAGGGTTAAGTTGAGCTTTTGCTTGCCTTGTAAAGGTTTGCCATCGGCATCTACTACAACAAGTTCAACCGGTTGTTTTTGGTCGGTTAATAACATGCCACGAGCAGCATCGCCTTTTGGTATTTGCATGCCCACGTATTGTTGGTAGGGATGAATGTCTAAACTTTGTTTGGCGATGCTGAAATCACCACTGGGTTCGAATACTCGGCTGGTTAGGCTGCCGCGTAATTTACCGGGAGGCAAGGAGGCAATGTTAATGGCGGCGTTTACTTGCGCCTTTCCGTCGTTGTCTAATTTGAAGGTGGCAATTTCATCGCTTTGACTGCGGAATTCTTTTGCTGGGTCGTCAAATTTGAAATCGTTGTAAGTTTCAAAGCGGGTTCTTTGTGGCGACAGGGATAAATTTAATACCGCTTCTAATCCCGAAGCTTTTGCCCCGTGCAGCCATTGTGAAAAGAACTCACCTTGCAGTTTTGCATCACTGCCATTACGGCCAACTTTATAAGCTCGTACGTCGTCGCTGGCCAGTTCCATATTCATTTTTAGATGGTTGGGTTTTACCATTTCAATTTTGATGTTGTGCTCAAACTTCAAACTGCCTAGGCTGGCGATGGCTTTCCAGTTTCCGGTTTCGTCTTCATCGGCTGTTGCTAAGGTGAAGGTGTATAAACCGCCGACGGGTTTGGCATTCACTTGCACACTTACTCGCTGATTTTTTGGGTTAAAAAATTCTAACATCAATGGGTGGCTGTCAGGGATTTGGTCGGCTTTATCTTCAATCGCGACGGTTAAAAAAATGTCGTCGCCAGGTCGCCATACTCCACGCTCGGTATACATTTGCGCTTTGATCCCATCTTCTACCACCTTTCCACCCACGTTGAAGTGACTGGTTGAAATGGCTTGGGCTTTATTAATTTTTAAATAACCAATATCTTTATTGCTGCTGTCTTTAGCATTGACATCAGAAGAGGTCGAGTTAGCGGTGGCAACGATTAAAAACGGGGTGCCTTTTAAGTTCAGTTCAGCAAATCCATTTTCGTTAGTGGTAGCAGTTCCCATGCTTTGGTTTTGGAAGTTGCGTACGTCGATCTGTGTGGCAGGTAAAGGTAAGCCACTGCTGAGTTCGGTGGCGATCACAACCAGCTTGTTGTCTTCGCCTTGCTTGGCGATTAGGCCAATATTACTGGCGATAAAACTGCGTGTATCTTTGATACCACTGGCATATCGATAAAACCCATATCGACATGGGTTTTCTCTGTTGTTCCAGCTGTCATCGATGCTTTCGCTTTGGCCACCGTAATAGCCTTCTATACCGTCCCAACCACTGCTTTCACTGACGTATTCATCTTCATGATTGCTTGGCGCGGTTTCTTTGATAACCGGGACCGCTTGATCTGCTTCCGAACAACTGAGTATGCTATTTGAACGGTTAATGGATAATTCAAAACGAAATAAGCTGCCTGGGTTTGCAATCACTAAGTCACGTACATCTAGGTTAAAACGATTCCACTGGTCGGCGATTGGGGTTTTTAGTTGTATTGTTTTACGCCAGATATAGCGCCCTACGCGGTGTAAAGCGTAGGTGGTATTAAGTTGATTTTCTTGAAAATAATGCGGCATACTATTTTCTTGAATTTGAAACGCGGTAACTTGAATGGAGTCTACGTTGACCGCTTCAAAAGGAATGCTTAACTTGTCGCTTATGGGTAAAATATTGCCTTGGCCAGTAAAGCGTACGCCAGGTTTTTTACTTAAAAAATGCAGAGTTTCTGATACGGCATCACCCAGATTAAAACCTTGGGCATTTCTTATGTTGGCATCCAGTGTGATCTCTAATTCTCCACTGATGATGCTGCTTGGGTAAAGGGTGATTTTTGCGCCTTCTATACGGGTTTTAACGGTGCCCGATGATACTTGGATCAAACCTTTAAGATTTTGCTTTTTTAATAGCGGCTCTGAAAAGTTAATTTCTATGGTTTGATCACTGCCCTGTAATGCAACAATAGAAGAGACAACAAATTGGCCAATAGCCGGAATTTTGAAGCTGCGTTCGCCCGTGGTATTAACACCAATGTCTGCGCCATTCCAATTTACATTTAATGTGGAGGCGGTTTTGCTGCGCTGAATATTTTCTATAGTGAAGCGGTGTTGTTTTTTGGCTTCGCTTTCTTTTTTGGTTTCGCTTTGTTTGTCCCAGCGAATGGTTAATGGCTGCTCGAGTACTTTGGCGGTGATGAGGTTTTCAATATCACTTAGCTGGGTGATATCGGCGGTATTTAATTCGCCCTGTAATTTCATACTGCCATTATCGTTGACTTCTAAGCCGTTCATTTTCACTTCAAAGGCTTGTTGGATGATGTTGAAGTTAAAAACAAAGTCTTCGCTATCAGCTTGGGTTAAGGCAACGGCTTTTGCTGATAATGTAGCGCTGTAAGCTTGCCCAGAGGGTAATGGCTGATCGGGGGTAAAACGGTAATGTCGCTTGCTGATTAATGTTGCTTTGCCGTTAATGGAGGGTTCAAAGCTGAGCAGCTGATTGGCGAGTTCTGGGCTCTGTGCCAATGTCTCGCTTTTGGGTAGGTCTTGGTTAAAGTGTAAATCGATGCTGCCAAAACGTGAGAGCTGACCTGTAGTATGCGAGCGTAAGATTTGTAACCAAGGATTGTTTTCTTGGGAGATAACCGTGGCATCTTTTGCTGGCTTGGAGGTGCTAGAGTTACTTTGATTAGAGGCATCACTGCAGCCAGTGAGTTGCAATGCGGTTGCTTGCAATAAGAAGACACTGGCGAACAAATAAAATGAGCGCTTTAGCATAAGGCGAGTCCTTGCCAACTTTAATAATAGAGAGATTAAATTTCGCAAGAATGTAGCATTTCTGACGTTAAATAACGATGCTTTCTATCAGAAAACCTTATCTTTGTTAAATTATACGCAAGGACACTGCATCAACCTTAGTTTTTACTGAGGCTTTTCTTTAGCAGATGGTCAAATATAAACGGCCCAAACGGTAGGAATGATCCCATTACGCCGGCAGGCATCGCCCAGATTGGCATTTTGATTTTGTTGGCTGCACCCATAAGAATGACGATGTAGGCGATGAATAATACGCCGTGCGCCATACCAATGTATTTTACGCCTTCTGGTATGCCCATCATGTATTTTAGTGGCATAGCAATGCATAGCAGTAATAAAAAGGACGTGCCTTCTAGATAGCCTACGGTGGTGAGTGTTTTTAGTGTTGAGCTGGCTGGCTGATCTTGGGCTGGCTGATGTTCGTTCATGCGGTGTCCTATTTTCTTTTCAGTTTTCTGTGTTCTATTTCTGCGTTCTGTTCGCTTTCCGTTATGTTACCTCATGTGGCGGTTTTTTGATTGGTTAGGCTGTGTTTTTAATTTAAAGATTTGTAATGAAATGCAGCCGTTGGGATCACTCCCTTCGGCTGCTTTCATCGGTAACTAATTGTCTGCTAGCTGGGCAGGTTACTGCACGTAACGTAGGTTTTGGCTGAAGTCTTGTTTTTCAGCTTGGCCCATGTGAATGGTGAAGGTTTCGTTATCACCAATGCTGTTTGACCATAAGAACAAATGGTCCTGCCATGAACCTGAAGGCCAGCGTTGTAGGTAGTAGTCTGTGCCGTTTACCGTGCTGCGATCAACAAAGGCAATTTGGTCGCCGTTTTTCAGGCAGTCACCGTCGTCATTAAGTATGCGAATGCGCAGTTTGTTTGAGGCATTATCTTGGTTGGTGAAGAACGCGTAGTTACCACCACCGCCACCTAACCACCAGTTCCAGTATGATCCTTCACGTTGTGCGCCTTGCACTTGTATCCAGTCGTCGTTGCGTATGCAGAACGCACGATTTTTAGGATACCAGTTGTCTAGGTTCATCACGGTTGCGGGGTCACTTGCATTGCTTTTAACGGTTAACCAGCCATCGGTATCATTGCTATTAATGCTCACAAATTTACCATTGGCTTTGTTCTGAAACTGAACGCCTTGGTAAGGATTGTTCACTGCACGATAGCTTTCGGTGCGGGTATTGGCATCGGCATACGAGAAAGCGGCGATTGGGTAGTGGTCTGACAGTTCTTGGTATTTGTAGTTGCCTACTGACCAACTATGAGAAGACGTCGCGTCTAGCGATTGGTTGTGCCAATGCGTGGGTTGCGCATGGTTGCGAGATACGAAGATGTAATCAAGGTATTCGCTTGGTAGATCGGGGTAATTGTACGCGGCGATGCCGTTTGATTCTGGGTCCCAGCTGGTCGAGAAACCGGCAAAAGCATTTGGTTCGCTCACTTGTAATGTTTCTATAAGGTCTGGGTATTCTTGGCTGCCTTTGATGACGTTAAAATCACCGCCCATGAAGACAACTTCATCAGCGGGAATGTTGTGCCCTGCGATGAAGTTTTGCATTTCGGCGAATTGGCTTTTACGAACCGCTGCTGGGTCGTCGCATGCGCCATCTTCGGCTTGTGCGTGAGTGCTGATTAAATGATACGCCGCGCCATTTTTATCGACTTTGGCATAGACAAAACCTTTGTTCGATAAGTAATCGGCGCCACAGGCTTGTTTATACACGTATTGAATTTTTTCGGTGATCGGCCAGCGACTCACAATGGCAACACCGCCATCTTCTGGTGATAGATCCGCATACGCGCCTAGGGTTGCATCCCAACCACTTTTTGAGCGGCCCATTACTGGCGTTTGGTGTGGGTATTCGGCTTTTAGGCCATTAAGCACGGTAGCCGCTGGATTATTATCAAACAGTTCTTGTAATAAAATCGCGTCGTGCCCTTTTACAACGTCTGATTGCGCGATCAGTTGCGCGCGACCTTCATGATTCCAGTTGGCAAGCGCTTCTGGCCGCATGTAGACGTTGTACGCTAATAAGCGGAAGTCATCTGCGTAGGCGAGGCCTGTGCTTTCTACAGGTTCGGTTACTGGCGTTGGTGGTGTTGTTTCTGCGACAGGATCAGCGGTGGGTGTCCCTGACATTGCAAAGGCGACATTGCTGGTTAAACCAGCCAGTGCGATGCACGCACCTAGCCCTAGGGTATTGGTTATTTTCATGATTTTCTCGCTTTGACGGTTTTATATTTTTTATATTAAAGCGAGATTATGATAATTTAATGACTCTGTTTTCAGCTAGGTCGAACTGGGCCAATGTACGACCTTAGTATTAGGAATGGTTTAAATCTAAAAGCTATTTAAATTAGAAGCTATTTAGATTAAAAGCTTAACCCGTGTGCGCCTGCCATGGCTGCGGCGATGGCGAGTAAGCTTATGCTTAATAATACGATGTGCATGATGTGTAGTTTTTTAAAGGCGCCATCACTGTCTTTTTCGGCAAGCTGATGAAAAAACTTGTGCAAAAATAAAGGCTCGAGCACGAATAAAACCAAGGTAAAAATAAACCATACTGCGGTCATTAAATGGATCCACCAAAACTGCGGATCGAGGTAACGCGACCAGGCGTTTAAATAGTCGAGCATCCACAGCCCCGATAACCCGGTTAATAGCGTGGTGATTTTAGCCTGAAACCCAAAGCGCCCTTCTAAGCGTTCGAATAACTGCAGGCGATTATCTTCTTGTTCGAGCGATCGTAACGACGGTATGAGCACTGTGGTAACAAACGCAACGCCACCAATCCACATCACAACGGCGAGTATATGAACAATGCGGGCAACGACGAACTGGTCAAACGATTCCATGTGTATTTCTCTGCTGTCTAGTGAGATCTATTTTTTATTTAGAAAAGACCCTTAACGATACAGACGCTCGGCCCATACGGTTAAGCCTGATGCAACACTGCCGAAGTGGTCACCGTCCACGACTTCAACGGCGCCGATTTTTTCTTTAATCGCTTGACGAATCGCCGGTGACTGACCCGAGCCGCCCGTCACGTAAACCAAATCGGGCTTACAACCCGCCTGCTGAATCGCTTCGTCCATGAGGACAGCCATCCGTTCAATCGGTCGATTTACCGCTGCGGCAAACATTTCGCGAGTAATGGTTTCGCTTAGATCTTGTTCGATATAGCTAAGGTCTAGACAGTCACTGGCTTGCTGCGACAAGGCGATTTTGCATTGCTCTGAGGTACGCACTAGGTGATGATTTTGTTTTTCATCACGTAATTTAATAAACCGTTTGATCAGTTCTGGCGCGGCACTGTCTCGTACCAATTGGTCTAAGTACAGCTCGGTTTGTAGGCTATTGAAGTTGCTCTGCGCACTGATGTCGTTGGTGGCGACGGCATCCCAAAAGGTTTTGGTAGAAACAGGTTTGCCATTTTTAAGATCGCTGCCCATACCGAATAATGGCATAAGGCAACTGCCTGCCAGTTGGATGTCGAGATCGTTACCGCCGACTCGTTCTCCACTATGGCCAATAAAATCTTGCTGGCGTTGTTCTTTATTTTTGTGGTTTGGCCCCATACGAACCATGGCACAGTCGGTTGTACCCCCACCGATGTCGACGACTAATACGGTTTTGTCTTCGGTTAAATCTGATTCAAAGTTTAAGCCAGCAGCAATAGGTTCGAATAAAAATTCAACCGATTTAAAACCCGCTCGCTTCGCCGCGACGGTTAAAATATCAATCGCTTGTTTATTACTTTGCTCGGCGTTTAAGCCTTGAAAGTTTACCGGGCGACCAATAACGGTGTGCTCAATAGGGTCTGTTAAGCCCTGCACCGCCGCGCTTTTTTCGGCCTGTGTTTTAACGTTTTGCATCATGGCGGTCACGATGTCTTCAAAAAAGAAGACTTGTTCCGGACGCAAGCCACTGGCGCCTAAGAAGGATTTAGGCGATTTAACAAAGTAACCTTCTTCGGGAAATTCGTAATATTCTTCAAAGGCTGCACGACCAAAAAACAAGGTTTGCTCACTCGCATCCAAACCCTCTTGCTGACGAATGCGTCGCGCTTGGGCAAGGGAGTTGGATCGTAGGCTGAGGAACTCTTGTTTTAATTCGGCTGGCTGAATGGCCAATCCCACTTGTTCGCAAATAAGCTCACGCTCTAGCGCGTACAGAGTAGAAGGCATAAACGCCTTGTTCTGTTCTAGGGCTAATAGTTGAACTCTTGGTTGAGCTTTTAGTTGAGCCTTGGAAGTCGTTGTATCGTTTGCTTGTTGCGTGGGAGAAATAATACCCATAGCGCAATTTGAAGTGCCGTAATCAAAACCAGAAAACATGTGAAACCTGTAACAAAAAATTAAATAGAGACATTAAATAGTGACATTAAATATAAACATTAAAGCGCTGTATAAATTGAATAAGCCGAATAAGCGGCTAATACCGATAAGGCAATAAACAAGGCTCCGCTAATGCGATGCAGCAGTACAATGGGAATACGTTGTAATAACGTTCGCCCTGCCCAGACAGCCATGACCGAGGTTGTGACCAATGCGAGTGTTGAACCAAGCCAAACCGATGTGGGATTACCTTGGCTACTTAAGGCCACGACGGCGAGCTGGGTTTTGTCACCCAACTCGGCCAGTGTGATTAATACGAAGGTAGATAATAGAATATGTCGCTGGCTTTTTATTTGGATGTCGTCATCACTGATGCCTTCACCAGAGATGTCGTCATCACCGGCGCTGGCAAATAATGCATGCAGCCCAAAGCCTAAAAATAAAGCGCTCACAGCAATCGCAATGACGAGCTCTGGAATCCAGCCAGCAATTGCACTTCCAAAGATAACGGCAATACTATTGAGGAATAAAAAAGCCAGTATAGAACCCGCTAGAACAGGCGCAGCTCGATAACGAACCGCCAATGCCATGCAGACAAGCTGGCTTTTATCACCAATTTCAGCCGCTAATATTAAGAAATAGCTAGTCAACCAATCCATATTGTTCTCTTAGGATTTCAACAATTTCTGCTTTTGGATTATCGGATAAAACGATTTTTTCACCAATGACTTTTTCTGCAATGCTTAAGTAGGTTTTGGAAAGATCCATTAACGCACTGGCCGGCAGTACGTTATCGCGAGCAAGCGCACTGCGTTCTTCCATACGATCTTTGTTCAGCAGGATATCGGCGTCTTCGAAATGGTTCAGCAAGAACTGGCGGAAACCTTCTTTCGAATTTTCCACGATCTTGCCATCACGATACTCAGCGCCGTCCCAAATTCGAGAAGAATCAGGAGTGCCGACTTCGTCCATGTAAATCAGTTTTTCGTTACCGGCGGCGTCGTTCACATAACCAAATTCAAACTTGGTATCGACAAATACTTGATCAAGCTCAGCTAGGGCATTAGAGATAACGCCGAAGCCTTCTTTCAGCAATTTTTCATACTGTGCAATATCAGACGCTTGGCTGAAGTTAAACGCTTCGAAGTTGTCGGTAATGTTTTGACGAGTAATGTTCACATCGTCGACCGCTGGCACACCAGGAATACCTTCTAGAATGCCTTTGGTTGAAGGAGTGATTAATAGCTCAGGCAGTTTTTGATCTTTCTGCAAGCCTTCTGGCATTTGAATACCACAGAAGTCGCGCTCGCCTTTGCTATAAGCACGCCACATAGAACCGGTGATGTACTGACGACAAATTGCTTCGATCATCACTGGGCGGGCTTTTTGTACGATCCAAACGAATGGGTGTGGGATATCAAGAATGTGGCTATCGGCCAAGCCTTGTTCGCGGAATAAACGGAACCAGTGGTTGGAGATGGCATTCAACGCCGCGCCTTTACCAGGAACGCCCTTCATGCCACCTTCGCCGTGCCAGATGCAATCGAATGCTGAGATGCGATCGCTGATCACCATAATGGCCAATGGCGCATCAGAGGCAACATCGTAGCCTTTTTCTTCAATTAGACGCTTGCTATCAGCCTCGGTTAACCAATAAACAGAACGTACCTTGCCGCTGTGTACTGGCTTATCAGTACGGATTGGAAGGTCGTTATTTACCGCTAAAATTTGATCTGCAAGACTCATAATCAAGGCCTCAAGCTGAATTAACAGCCGTCTATAAAAAGGTAGAAGAAATTATGGCGCGGATTCTACCAGACTAGGGCCTTGCAAGCACTTGCCGTGGCACTAAAATACCTTGGCAATGATCGATTCAGGCAGTTTTGGCATGACTTTACGCAATATAGCCCAAGGCCAGCTAGGGACTACGATGTCGGTTTTGCCTTTTTCAATAGCATTAACCATAGTATTAGCGGCTTTATCGGCATCGATAACAAAAGGAAATTTATCAATATTATCGTCGATTTCGGTGCGGATAAAACCTGGGTGAATCGCGGTGACCTTGATGTCTTTTTTGCGATACAGCTCAGTGCCCACAGCTTGTAGATAGTTGGTTAACGCAGCCTTAGAAGCCGAGTATGCAGCGCTTCCTGGAATGCCTCTGAACGCAGAGAACGAAGACATTCCGACGATTTGACCAAAACCTTGTTCACGGAAAATAGCCACCGCTGCGTCAATTGTCGCAATCGCACCAAATAAGTTGGTTTGCATAATGCTTTTGTCCACCGATAAATCACCGCTACCCGTACGGCGAACACCAGTAATACCGGCATTGGCGACTACGATATCAATATTCCCAAGGCGCGTTTTAATGTCGTTAAGAACGACAGGGACGGTATCTAGCGCATTAACATCAAGCGCGGCGGTAATGATTTGAAGATTACTATTTTTTTGTATTAACGCTTGCTGCAATGCTTCTAACTTCTCGACACGGCGCGCGCACAAAGCAATGTTATAACCACGATTAGCAAACTCATGCGCCAAAGCGGCACCAATACCCGACGAAGCACCTGTAATTATTACACTTTTAGCCATGCTGAAAATCCCAACTGAATTGAAGAGTGAGTTTTAATTATTGTTGTATTTAATGGCTGAATATTGGGTGATAAAAGCAGTGATGTAAAGAGACGAATCAGCCAATTTCAAAGCTGATAACGCCAGCTTCTTAGTGAGGACAGCCACTGTAATTCGACCTAGTTTTTTGCTTAACCTAACCCGATCTCCCTAGCGAGGACAGCCACCTTTAAGAATTAATACTGATGGCGAAGTAATGGCCTTTGTCTATCGTATAAATATACAGCCCAGTCTCAATTCAGAGCTTCATATTATGACTAAAGCTAGAAAGTGCCTTATTTCTGTTGATGCTACGCCCTACTATCATTGTGTGAGTCGCTGCGTGCGCCGTGCTTTTTTATGCGGCACCGATGATCATTCAGGAAAAAGCTACGAACATCGACGAGGTTGGCTAGAGGATAAGCTCCTTAAATTACCTGAGGTTTTCGCAATCGATGTCGCCGCCTATGCCATTATGAACAATCATTATCACACGGTTTTGCACATCAATAGTTCAAAAGCCAAGTCCTGGTGTGATGAAGAAGTTGTCGAGCGCTGGCATCAATTATTTAATGGAAATGTGTTATCTCAGCGTTTTATTCGAGGAGATAATTTAACAAAGGTCGAGAGAAACCGGCTTCAAATTTCAATCAATGAATGGCGTTCGCGCTTGCAAAGTATCAGTTGGTTTATGCGTATTTTAAACGAAGCCATTGCTCGCGAAGCCAATAGTGAAGATGATTGCACGGGTAGGTTTTGGGAAGGTCGGTTTAAGTCGCAAGCCTTGCTAGATGAGCCAGCACTCACCGCTTGCATGGTGTATGTTGATCTTAATCCCGTACGCTCAAAAATGGCTAAGACCGCTGAAACATCAGAACATACATCGATTAAACGTCGCTACGACAGCGCTAAAACAACCAAACAGCCTAATCGATTTGATCAGCAAGATAAGTTACTTTACCCTTTTTCTGGCAACCCTAAGCAAGATCAACCAGAGGGGATCCAACTTAAATTAACCGATTATATGACGCTAGTAGAGCAAACTGGCCAGATAATTCGGGGAGATAAACGGGGTTCCATTCAGAAATCAACCAGTTCAATTCTTGTCCGGTTAAAAATCGATCATGATCAATGGTTGGAAATGACCAGTCATTTTGAAGAGTGTTTTACGACGTTTGCCGGAGCTGAGCATCGAGTAAAACTGGCGTGTGATATTCTTAATTATCGCCGACCGCCGAATATTTCTACCTGCAAACTTTTATTAAACGTTTAATAATAAAAAACTAAAGTTCATAACTAGCAACCGAGTATACGCACGCCTGGAATTCCGTTAAAAATCGTTTATTAATCTATTATTTCACTGATGGTTAGCATTCTTAATACTTCAGAGGCTCCCTTCTATTTTCAGTCTGCTTATCTATAAAAAATCAGTTTAATTTGGGGTGGCTGTCCTTATAATTTGTGGTGGCTGTCCTGAAAGAGCCCTGAAAGAGCCCTGAAAGAGCCCTGCAAAGCGCCTTGCACTTATGTAATAATAACCTTCTCCTATCTGGCAGTACTCATACCATGGCAAACGATTCTCACATTCCTGATTTTTCTATTAAAGCGATTGGTATTGTTCATTCGTGTTTTAAAGAAAAGTTTGCCATTCCTCGCCAGCCCGCTCTTGCACCTGCAGCTCGTGGAGAGATTGAGTTACTGCCGCCTTATGACGACCCCGTTGCAATCGAGGGGTTAGAAAATGTGAGTCATTTATGGCTGAGTTTTATTTTCCATCAAGCTATTCCCAAAGAAGGTGAAGTACGTTTGCGTGTTCGCCCTCCTCGCTTAGGTGGCAATAAAAAAATTGGCGTTTTTGCGACCCGTGCGACTCATCGACCTAATCCATTAGGCTTGTCTGTGGTGAAGCTGGAGGGCATTAAAAATGGCCGACTACAAATTTCAGGGATTGATTTGCTAGATGGCACGCCGATTGTTGATATTAAACCGTATGTTCCTTATGCCGATGCTTTGCCCAATGCAACAAATTCGATTGCGAGCGCAAGCCCTGAGCTGAGTGATGTCGAATTTGATGCTAAGGTTTTAGTCGCTGCGCAAGAGCACGGTAAGCGCCTAGGTCAGCCGGTGAAAGAATTGATCGAACAAATGCTGGCTCAAGACCCTAAACCTGCGTATCAAAAAGCAGACCCTGAACGTATTTATGGGGTTAAAATTTGGGATTTAGAAGTGAAGTGGCGTTATCTTTCAAACGCCCTTCTGCCTAGTTCTGAACCCAAAGGCTCTGAACAAAAGGGCTCTGAACAAAAGAATACGTTATACATTGTGTCCATTGAGGTTGTTTGAGCCATATACAATCAATACTCTTTTGAACGTTAAGACTATTTTAACTTGTAGCCACGCTGATAAAATGAAGTAAGGCCTTTGGCTTTAAAGCGAGGTTCTTCTTCAATAATATCGGCCTCCTCGATCAATTGAATCGGATACATGCCGCTATACAAAGCTTCAACTTCTGCCGTCGATACTGCGAACGGTGGGCCACCAGCAATACTTTGATCATAATCTAACGTAATTAATAGCTGCGAAGCATAGCCCGTAATTTTTGCCAAATGACTCGCATATTCTTTACGCATCGCTTCTGGTAATGCGATTAAAGCCGCTCTGTCATATACCCAAGCAACATCGCCTAGGTCTGCTTGCGTGAGTGCAAAAAAATCGCCAACAAAAATTTGTACGTGAGCCGCTTGATAGCATTTACCACCTTGCCAATCAGTTATCTCAGGTTGAGCCTCTAACTGCTCAAAAACCGCCTGCACTGCAATTTCGCTCAATTCAACTGCAACAACAGATTGGCCTTGAGCCAATAAATAACCAATATCCAGCGTCTTCCCACATAAAGGAACGAAGACTTTTGCCCGTTTATTCTGTGATATAGCCGCCAGATTACGCTTCAATATTGGGTGAATATAATCTAGGTGAAAGCCTATTTGATTTATTTCCCACTTGTCATGCCAAAAACTGTGTTCCATCTTGCAACCTCATATTCTATTTTCTTAAGAATACCCGCAAGCAAGGCTCTGAGCCACTGGAATTATGGGCTTAGCGATGGCTGTCCTAGAAAAGGAAGAGTGGGTGTCCTAGGCTGGGAGCGATGGCTGTCCTAGGTTAGAGGCTGGGTTTGGGGGCTGAGTTTGGGAGGTTGGGGTTATTGCAGCAGGGGTTTTGATTATTTGTTAGTATCCTTATTCACTTTATTAAAAAGTACTGTTCATGGAACATTGGGTTTTAGGGTATGAATCTAGCATTCGTTTGAGTTTTTTCTTGGGTCTATTTGTAATAATGGCTATTTTAGAGGCTCAGTTTCCGCGGCGTCAGTTGGCTCATAAGCCTATGCGTTCTGGCCGCTGGGTACATAATATTTCTTTGTCTTTTTTGGCTTCTGTTCTAACGCGTATTATCTTGCCTATTAGCTTGGTGAGTTTCGCGATTGATTGTCAGGCTTCTGGTATGGGGTTGTTTAATCTGCCGTTTTTTGATGATACCAGCGGTTTACTGCTGTTTGTGATCAGTCTGGTTTTATTTGATCTGATTATTTATTGGCAGCATCGGATCTTTCATTTTGTACCTGTGCTTTGGCGATTACATAAGGTACATCATAGCGATCAGCACTTTGACGTTAGCACGGGTATACGTTTTCACCCTTTAGAAATTTTAGCATCCATTGCGATTAAGTTTGCTGTGGTTTTTATTTTTGGGCTATCTGCTGAGAGTATTATAGCTTTTGAGGTTATGCTCAATGGTTTGGCTTTGTTTAATCATAGTAATGTAAAAATTCCGCTTTCTATTGATCGCCTTTTGCGTAAATTCATTGTCACTCCAGACATGCACAGAGTGCATCATTCACAGATTCCGAGCGAGACCGATAGCAATTTCGGTTTTAATATTAGCTTATGGGATCATCTATTTGGCAGCTACCAAGATCAGCCGAAGCTGGGGCATGAGGGGATTGAAATTGGTCTAAGAGAGTTTAATAAAGGTAGAAAACCTCTACAGTTTTTTAAATTACTAATGATGCCATTCCACTCTTCTCAAAAGTAATGTCACTTTTCAATAAAATAAGAAAACCTGCAAATGCAGGTTTTCTATTTACGTGGATAAAAATTAAAACTTATACCCAACACCTGCCATGAATACCAGCGGATCAATTTCTACATCATAATCCTTTCCAAGTGCAGCATTAGAGCCTTCTAACTCAGTATCAATATCAATATACCAAATAGCCACGTTCGCTAAAAATTTGTCATCGATATCATAGTTAATACCAGCAGATACAGACAATCCAAAACTATCACCAAGTGGTCCTAGTGCATTCCCTTTAACTGCATCCGCTTCGTCAAAGAAGAACGTCATGTTCAAACCAGCGCCTACATATGGCTGGATTGCTGAACTAGGATCCATTGGATAATACTGAGCAGAAACCGTTGGTGGTAAATGCTTAGTCGTTCCGATCGTCGAGGTCGACCCGTTATCTAGTTCAATTTTATGTTTAAAAGGCGTTGCTGCCAGTACTTCAATACCGATCTGTGGTGTAACCATGTATGTTCCAGTTAAACCTAACTGGGTATCATCTTTAACTTGTACCTTACCAACACCTGTAATTGAGGCATTATCATTTTTAGGTGCGACATTAATAACACCTGCTTTAACCATTATGTCACCCGCTTCATATGCCATCACTTGTGATGAACCAAATGCTGCGATACTTGTTGCTAATAGTGTGGATACCAGTTTCATAAGCACTCCTTAATCGTGCGATAACAATATTGTCACTATAGTAAGCAGGCTCAATGGAGCTGGTTTGATTTATATCAATAAAGACAACCTCTACGTCTTAGGTATTAAGACAATCTGACTTATATCAATTACTTGTTCGTTATTCAGTAATAAATACTCTAAGAATTTTTATTCATGAGTTAATTATTTCTGACTGAATAGCGAATCACTGCACTGATAATCAATAATTAATAGTCAATAACTAGTAGTCAAAATTCATTAAATGTAAATTAGTATACGGATCACCAAGGCTGTAACTTTACTTAAATTCTAACTCTCCCTATTCTGGATTTTCAATATTTAAGCTAGAGTAAGCGCTATGTCATTTATGCTGTTCGAAATTCTGTTATGGGGGCTATTTTTAGTTTCTATCTTAGATGCTAATAAACGCTGGGGTTTAAAAAGTACAGCATTGTTCTTTTTTCCCTTGTTTATTTATGGCTGGGCATTAGAGGCTTCTGCCATCGGTATATTTCAGCGTTATGAATACGGCGATGGCTTTTTTGTCACCTTATTTGGGGCTCCGCTGTGCATCGCTGCGGGCTGGGCTTGCATTACTTATAGCGGTATCTGTATCGCGAAGAGTTTCACTGACAATCATTATAAAATTGCGTTATTTACTGCTCTTTGGGGATTATGTATTGATTTCTCGATGGATGGCCTTGCGGTATTAATGGGCTACTGGACTTGGTTTGCGCCTGACGATGTTGTTCTTCCTTATTTTGATGTGCCCGTTTCTAACTTTATTGGTTGGTTTATTATTCTTTCGTTTTATTCATTTTTTCACCTGCGCTGGCAGGATGCAAAAATCAGAAAAAGACTGTTGGGTTTTGATGCCGTATTACCTGCACTACCCGCATTATTACTGGCGATTACCATTATGATTGGTAGTGAATACGAACGTCTTTTTGTTAATTTATCGTGGTGGGTAATGATGGTTATCTTTATCGTGCCTTTAGTCATCATCTTAGCCGTGTGGCTATTTAACCAACGTGCTGTTTTGAGCTCAGAAATGCTGCAACAAGAGCACAAACAAAGTCTGAAAGTGCCCTTTTTTATAAGCCATGCTTTTCATGCTTTCTTTTTACTCATGGCGATTTTTGTCGGAGTAACGACGGCCGACTGGCGTTATTTCATCGCTGCGATTGTCGCTGGATTACCTCTGCTAGCGCAGTTATTACCTGCGAAAGCAGAGGCTTTTACCCTTAAAACTAATTAAATAGGCAAGTATATAAATAGGCATGCAGCCTATTCATTTTCAACCGAAGCATTGATGCTCAGCGCCATGGCTTCGGCGATTTTAATGCCATCAATCGCCGCTGACATAATGCCACCCGCATAACCTGCACCTTCACCAGCAGGATACAAACCTTGTGTATTAATACTCTCAAACTTGTCATCGCGCTTAATACTGATCGGTGCAGACGTACGTGTTTCTACCCCGGTTAATAACGCATCGTCTTTGGCAAAACCTCTGATCTTACGATTAAACGCAGGTATCGCTTCACGAATGGCCTCTACAGCAAAGTCTGGTATCGCTTTCGACAGATCAACCAGTTTGATGCCCGGTTTAAACGAAGGCTTCACACTGCCCAAACTGTCTATATCTTTTTTGCTCGAATCGATGCCTTTTAAGAAATCACCGACCGTCTGCGCAGGCGCGTCATAATCAGAGCCCCCTAAAATGTATGCGTTTCTTTCGAGCTGACGCTGCAGTTCAATACCCGCTAATGGGCCACCTGGATAATCATTGGGATCGATCCCCACCACAACCGCACTGTTGGCGTTACGTTCGTTACGCGAATACTGACTCATACCGTTGGTCACGACGCAGTGTTCTTCAGACGATGCAGCAACAACGGTTCCACCAGGACACATACAAAAGCTGTAAACAGAGCGGCCATTTTTGCAGTGATGAACCAATTTATAATCGGCAGCACCTAAAATTTCGTTACCGGCATTTGGGCCAAAACGCGCCGCATCGATAGTAGATTGTTCGTGCTCAATACGGAAACCAATCGAGAATGGTTTGGCTTCAATGTAGACGCCTTTGTTATATAACATTTCAAACGTATCACGCGCACTGTGGCCAATGGCGAACGCAATGTGATTCGATTTTAGTTTTTCACCCGTCGAAAGGGTTAAGCCTGTAATGCGACTGCCGTTTTCGGTCTTTTCTAATTCAATGTCATCAACGCGGCTGCTGAATCGAATCTCGCCACCTAAACGGACAATCTCTGCACGCATTTTTTCAACCATCGAAACCAACTTAAATGTTCCGATGTGAGGCTTGCTGACGTACATAATTTCGTCTGGAGCGCCGGATTCTACAAATTCTTTTAATACTTTACGGCTGTATTGCTTTGGGTCTTTGACTTGGCTGTATAATTTTCCGTCAGAGAACGTCCCTGCGCCGCCTTCGCCAAACTGTACGTTGGATTCGGTATTTAATATTTTTTGACGCCAAAAACCGAAGGTATCTTTGGTACGTTCACGCACTTCTTTACCACGATCTAGAATGATGGGGTTGTAACCCATTTGCGCCAAGGTTAAGCCTGCTAATAATCCACACGGGCCAAAACCAACAATTATTGGACGTTCGCTTAATTCTTCTGGGGCTTGGGCGACAAAGTGATAATCTAAATCAGGCGTTTGTTTAACCAACTGATCATCGGCAAATTTTTCTAACAACTCGCTTTCTAGGGCAGTCGATACTTCAACATCAAGGGTATAGATCAGGAAGATATCCGATTTTTTACGCGCATCATAACCACGACGGAACATATTGAAGCTAATCAATTGCTCTGGAGTGATCTCTAAAGTAGTTAAAACGGCGTGTTCAAGCGCTTGGTCATTGTGATCAAGGGGTAGTTTGATGTTGCTAAGACGGATCATGCGGGTGCCTTTACACTGATAACAGTGTTTTTGGTTACTTAGTTATAGTAAAGGCGTCATTTTACGGTATTTTGAGGGGTTTTTATAGCGGCGAATAAAGCGGCTAAAGCAGCCGCTATAAATCAGTCAGTATAAATCAACCAAAGCTCGCAGCTTTCTGATACGCAGGTCGCTGTTGAACCTTGACCAGATAGGCTTGCGTTTTCTCATGGTCTTTTAACAGACCATTACTGGCGGCGATTTCTAGAATAATCGTCATCATGATATCCGCGGCGGTGAATTCACTGCCGGCAAAATACTCACGCTGCGCTAGCGTCGATTCGATATAACCAAAATCTAAGCCTACTTCTTTTGCCACATAACCATCCATCGGTTGGTCGCCATGACGGCTTTCCATTCCCATGAATAATTTAAACATCACTGGCATTGCCAATGAGCCTTCGGCAAAGTGAGACCATTCCAGGTATTGATAATATTCTTGACTGCCTGCTTGAGGGCGCAGAACTTTATCGGTTACTGGGTTTTGCGCATTCTTATCCAGAATGTATTCCATAATAGTGCTGGATTCGCACAGAGTGATTTCACTCTCGCTGCTATCGCTACTGTCGCAATCGTTGCTGGCCTTAAGACGATCAACAATCACTGGCGCTTTGCTCAGCGGATGAACCGCTTTTAAACTGGCCGGTGCCAAGTGCGTTTGAGCATCGCGCTGATGATCGACTTTCTGATACGGCATTTCCAGTTCTTCTAATAGCCACAATATACGCTTTGAACGAGACTGATTTAAATGGTGTACGGTTAACATAGAATCTTCCTTTTAAGATTGAAGCGCTTTCTAATTAAAGTGCGTCTTTTATTAAAGAGCATCTGGACCAACTCGAACCACTAACTTGCCGAAGTTTTTGCCTTCTAATAAACCCGTAAACGATTCAACCGCTTTCTCTAAACCATCTACCATATCTTCACGATATTTGATTTTTCCGTCTTGTAACCACTGCGACATATCTGAGCTGAATTCATTGTAACGATGACCATAATCGTCAAAAACAATAAAACCCTGCATCTTAATACGTTTAACTAAAAGGTTGCCCATTAAAGCACCCATACGATCAGGACCTTGTGGTAATTCCGTCGCGTTGTATTGCGAAATCATGCCGCACAAAGGTATACGCGCGCAGGCATTTAATAACGGTAAAACGGCATCAAAGACTTTGCCACCGACGTTTTCAAAATAAACGTCAATACCCGCATCACAAGCCTTGGCTAGCTGTTCTAAGAAGTCTTCCGCTTTATGATCGATACACGCATCAAAGCCTAACTCTTCAACCGCAGAGCGACATTTCTCTTCGCCACCCGCAATACCTACAACCTTGCAGCCTTTTAATTTGGCGATCTGCCCAACTAAACTGCCAACTGCGCCAGTGGCTGCTGCAACCACGATGGTTTCACCGGTTTTTGGCTGGCCAATGTCTAATAAACCCATATAGGCAGTTAAACCTGGCATACCCATTACGCCTAGCGCATAAGAAGGTTTAGCAGGTTCCATACCGAGTTTTAATAAATCGACACCATCAGAGATGGCATAATCTTGCCAACCAGAAAATGAAACAACCCATTCGCCAACGGTGTAATCTGGGTTATTGGATTCTTCTACTCGACAAACCGTTCCACCCACCATGGCTTCACCAATGGCGACGGGTTCTGCGTACGATTTAGCATCGTTCATGCGGCCACGCATGTAAGGGTCGAGTGATAAAAATACGGTGCGTAATAATATTTCACCCTGCTTAGGGGTTGGCTTTTCAGATTCAACAAAGTTGAAGTGTTCTAAATTTGGCGCACCGGCTGGGCGAGCTTTTAATGTCCATTGGCGGTTAATTGAAGACGTTTGCTGAAGTGCTGTCATAATAATTCCGTTCGATGTTAACGAATTTTTAACAATGAGAGAGCGCATTTTAATGAAAATAAAAGCGCACATAATTTAAGAATTTAACGTGAAGGTAAAATGGCTGCAGTATCGGAAACTGCAGCCAATTAAGCTAATGAAATTAAACTACCGAAATTAAACTACTGAAATTAAGCGTTAGAAACTAAGCTTTAGAAATTACAGCGCCGTCACTAAAATTTCGCGGCTAACTTCAGGAGTAATTGCACCGTGTTCACCCAACTTAACCATGCCGTGCTGAGTCAGTTTTTCGATTAATAAATCGATATCCGCTTCGCCCAACTCCACATGTGATAAACGCGTTGGTACTTGCATCATTTCAAAGAATTGTTCGGTCGATTCAATCGCACGATTAATGCGTGATTCTTCGTCGCCTTCAGTGATATTCCAAATACGCTCTGCGTACTGCAATAATTTTTCACGCTTAGCTTCTTTACACACTTTCATCACAGCTGGTAATACGATGGATAGCGTACGTGCGTGGTCGATATTGTGCGTGCCGGTTAGCTCATGACCAATCATGTGCGTTGCCCAATCTTGTGGAACACCTGCACCGATTAAACCATTAAGCGCCATAGTCGCCGCCCACATGATGTTGCCACGCACCTCTAAGTCTTGTGACGTTTCCGCGGCTAACGCTTTAGGCCCTTCTTCGATAAGCGTTAGTAATAAACCTTCAGCAAAACGATCTTGAACTTTGCCGTTTACGCTGTAGGTTAAGTACTGTTCCATAGTATGAACAAACGCATCAACAACACCGTTACTGATTTGACGATCAGATAACGACAAAGTTACGGCAGGGTCTAATACGGCAAAGATTGGGCGAACAAATGGGCTAGCAAACGGCAGTTTATTACCATCGCGGGTCACAACAGCGCCGGTATTCGATTCAGAACCTGTTGCTGGTAATGTTAAAACACACGCCAATGGCAGTGCTTTCTTTACTCGCGCTTGTTTGCTAACGATATCCCAAGGATCTTTACTTTCCCCTTCGTCATTAAACAAGGCCGCAGCGGCAATAAATTTAGAACCATCAACCACTGATCCGCCACCGACTGCAAGAATAAAATCGATATCATTTTCTTTAATAATATCTAATGATTTAATCAAGGTGTTGTAGCTTGGGTTAGGTTCAATGCCTGAAAATTCAAACCAAGTGTGATCGCTTAAAGCAGTAGCAACTTGGTCGTAAACGCCGTTGCTTTTAATTGAACCGCCACCATAAGTAACTAGCACTTTGGCGTCTGCTGGAATCTGTTTTTTGAGTGCGGCGATCTGGCCTTCGCCAAAAAGAATTTGTGTTGTATTTTGAAAGCTGAAATTTAACATAAATATTTTCCTTGAATTAAGTGTTTTTTGATTTAAAGCGCTGCTAATAATTTCGCCGCTGCTAATTCTGAACTCTGTGGATTTTGACCACTGATCAATAAACCATCTTGAACGGCAAAGGCATTCCAATCAGCGACTTTCTGATAATCACTACCGCGTTTGATCAATTCATCTTCCAATAAGAAAGGTACGATATCGGTTAGCTGTACCGCATCTTCTTCACTATTGGTAAAACCAGTTACGGCTTTGCCTTTAACAGCAAACTCTCCTTGTGCATCTTTAACATTCAAGAAAGCCGCTGTTGCATGGCAAACTGCCGCAACAGGTTTGTTAGCCGCAAGGAAGGTTTCGATTAATGCAATTGAATCGGTATTATCGGTAAGGTCCCATAATGGGCCGTGTCCACCAGGGTAGAACACACCGTCAAAATCAGCTGCGTTCACTTCTGCAAGTACAGAGGTATTGGCCATAAGTGCTTGAACGTCTGCGTCTGCATCATAACGCTTAGTGGCCGGCGTTTGGAAATCTTCTAATTCACTCTTAGGATCAATCGGGGGCTGGCCACCCGCAGGAGAAGCAAGAGTCACTTTAATACCCGCATCGGTTAAGGCGTAGTAAGGCGCGGCAAACTCTTCTACCCAAAAACCTGTTTTCTCACCAGTATCGCCCAATTCAGCATGTGACGTTAAAACCATTAATACGTGTTTGGTTGCTTGCTGTGTATTCATAACAATTTCTACCTCTGTTTAATGCGTTTAGTTGCAGCTGTTAAGTTGGATCCAGTGTAGGCCTCAATATCATTTCTAACAATACAAAGAAAATAGACTTCATTGTTCGATAAATTGATACAATTAAACAAAATGACTATGACAGATACTACTTCTGATACGAACAGAACTTTTGAATACTCTGGAGACTTCTAGAATGAGCCTTTCTTTTGAACAACTGAAGAGCATGGTGGTTTTTGCCCAAGTGGTTGAGCAAGGTAATTTGACGGCCGCCGCTAAGCACATTGGTTTATCGCGTGCTGTTGTTAGCTATCACCTTAAAAAGCTAGAAGCGCACTTGGGTGTGATGTTGCTTAATCGCTCTACCCGTTCAATCTCTTTAACAGAAGCGGGGGCGGAGTATTATCAGTCTTGCCGGATCATTGCCGAGCAAGCTACGACGGCCAATCAGCAAATTGAAAATTTAAAAAATGAACCAGAGGGGCTGTTGAAAATCACCTGCCCCGTGAATGTAGGTTTGCAAATGGTTGTGCCTGCATTAAACGAGTTTCGTTGCCTATACCCCAAAATTGAGCTTGATGTCATGCTAACCGATGAAGTGGTTAACATTATGCAAGAAGGCATTGATCTTGCCATTCGCGGCGCGCCACTGCCCGATTCAGGTTTACAAGCGAGTAAGTTATCTACACTCGCGACCTGTTTGTGCGGCGCACCCAAATACCTTCAAAAGCGTGGACGCCCTTCCGACCCGACTGAACTGGAGCAACATGATTGGGTTATTTACAAAATGACTTCAGGTGCAATAGAGCTCACGAAAGGCAGCCGCTCTTACAGTATTTCAGTAAAAGGCGGCATCAGTACGAATAACGCCGCGGCGCGCACGGCTTTTTTAGAGGGCGGACATGGCTTAGGCAGAATTCCCGTTTACGATGCTTGGCCCAAGATTCAGGCGGGGACATTGGAATCCGTTTTGGATGACTATCAATTAAAGGACATTGATATTTATGGGGTATTTTTACCCGGTGGTGCGGCGTCTAAAAAGTTACGTTTATTGATCGATTATTTAAAAGAGTATTTTATTAAAATTGATCGCCAAACACAGAGCAGCTACCCTGTTATTTTGCCTCATAAAGCGCCACAAAAATCATCCAAGAAAACGGCTAAAAAAGTGCTAAAGAAAAAGACGTAGTGTTTGTGAATCTAATATTTGGGGTAATGTACCTAGGTACGTTACAATTAATGCTTAATTTAACGTATTTGAGTTTTTAATCTGTGCTTTTTATCTCACACGCTGTTTCTATTCCTAGTGATCAACTCGAGTTGACCGCAATGCGCTCGCAAGGCGCTGGCGGGCAGAATGTGAATAAGGTATCCAGTGCAATTCATTTGCGCTTTGATGTTAAAGCATCAACCCTGCCTGAGTTTTATAAAGAGCGCTTATTAGCACTCAGTGATCACCGTATTACCAAAGACGGCATCATCATTATTAAGTCGCAAGAACACCGTAGCCAAGAATTAAACCGCCAAGCCGCATTGGATCGTTTAGTAGCTTTGGTGCGTTCGGCTACTATTACGCAAAAAGCACGTCGGCCGACCAAACCCAGTCGTGCTTCTCAAAATAAACGCATGGATAAAAAAACCAAGCACAGTAATACCAAGTCGATGCGCGGCCGAGTGCAACACGACTAAGATTTCTCTTACCTAGCTTAAGTGACTTAATTTTAAGCCTTCAAATTACATTGTTTTACGACATATTAATGATAAATCCATTAGAATATTCAAATCATAGCGCCTAGATATAATCGAGAAGCCTTCATGTTCCATCGCTGTATTCTTCTATTAATAGCATTAATTATTAGCTTTCCTTCTTTTGCTCGCCAATCCTGTGAGTGGCCTTTTCGTACTCAAATCGATGTTCAAGAAAATTCGGTCTCGGGTAGCCAACTGCAAAGCTATCAAGTTCAATTTGAGATTGATGCATCAACATTAAGCTCTGAGTACGACTGGAGCAGCAATGGCCAAGATTTATACATTTATGATACCGATGACCAAACTCAATTAGAGTTTTGGATTGATAGTTGGGATCAAGCAAACGAGCAAGCAACTCTGTGGGTGCGTTTTCCGACCCTCGATCGTGGCCAAGTTCGTACCATTTATTTTTATTATGGTAATAAAAATGCCCCTGCCGCTGGTGATGTTCCGTTTACCTTCGATTACCCCGGAATCAAATTTCATACTCGCTATTCAACGGTTAATCCATCCAATTTAAATCAAGCACGCAATGCTTTTAACGCATCTAATGATCGTAATGCCAATTATGGCTGTGGCTTTATTACTGATTTTGATGGCATTACCAACAGCTCTCAATTTGGCAATAGCAATAGCAATTTCGGCGCATTTTCTGAAAGCTATTTTTTAGTTCAGCCAGGCGAAACAGGCCAATGGGGCTTTCGTTACGGTGCTGACTTTGGCCGCGGTGGTGCGTTGTATATTAATGGCCAACAGTTAGAGCAGCAGTGGGGGGATAATTTATGGTGGGCCAATAACTGGACTAATGCGAACCAGATTCTTCAAGGAACTGCTACCTTCTCAAGCAGTGGCTACCAAAAACTTGAGGTGCTTGGCTTTGAAGACTGCTGCGATGGCGGGATTACGGTTCAGTTTAAGAAACCAGGTGGTAATTGGACAACCTTCTCTACCGATAAAATTGATATACGCTCACGCGCCTGCCCTGTAGAAGAGGAGCCAACCTTCGAGTCAATTAGTCATGATGTTTGTCGAATAGATCTGGGGTTTGATAGCAGTTTAAGCTACCCCAATGGCTGGGTGATTGATGACTCACGCCCAGTAACCTTTGCCATTGAAAATCTCAGCACAACTCATTCAAGTTTGCCTCAAACCCGTGTTGCCATTACGCTTTCTGCTGGTTTAAGCCTCAGTAGCTCAAGTGGCAATAATTGGACCTGTACGTCAGATTCCGGCAGCCCTTCTACAAACGTAGAGTGCCTATATGGATTAGCCATTAACCCCAATGGTGCAAGTTCTAATCCTGTTACTCTAAATATTATGGCTGCCGATACCAATACGTCTGCGACCTTCAATGCGACTGTGTTTAGTAAACAATTTGAAGAGCAATTTGTAAATAATCAGACTTCCGCAAACTTACCCATTTGGCAATTGGTGAATGATATTAACCCTACCTGCTCAGCACCCAAGCAAGGCGTTTATACCGGGGTTTATAATACACAAGGCTATGGGGATAATTATGCCAATAGTGAAGCAGAGTTTGATCAGTGGGAAAATGACTTAGCCATTCGTTCAAAGCTTGATGGTAAAACAATTTTAAGCCGTATTAATAACAGTTCAGGCAACCCATTCAATGTGCGTAATAATGATCGTTATCTGGTCATAATAGAAGGCTACTTATATGCGCCTGAAGATGGTTTTTATAATTTAGCCGTCGACGGTGATGATGCGGTTGAACTGAAGCTAAATGATGTGGTGTATTCTAGTTGGTATGGTGGCCACGGTGCCCAAAACAGCCCTCGAGACGAGAATTCGGTGGGGCTCGCCGCGGGTTATCACAAGTTAAATTATCGTATGCAAGAGCACCTCGGGGGGGATTCCTTTTATGCTTACTGGCGCTTACCCGATGATACAACCACTCGTATTATTCCCGCGACCGTGCTTTATCATTGCGCCGGCGACGACGATATACGTTTAAATATGAACATTGATATTCAAGACAACCCTAATACCGCAAATATAAATGATAAGGCGATTCCTGGTGCGGTATTACGTTATGACGTTGTGGTGACTAACGAAGGTAATTTAAGCACCATAGGCAATTCGATGGAGCTTGTTCAAACCCTCTCTAGTGACGCAACCTTGTTTGTGAATAATTTATCGGCCGATGGGCCTGTGCTGTTTAATGACGGTGCGGGGAATAATACCAGTGGTTTAAGCTATAACTTTATCAGCCTTGATAGCACAACTGATGATCTTAGCTTTTCGAATGATAACGCCGTCAGCTTTAATTATATGCCAGTGCCCGATAGCGATGGATACGACAGCGCAGTAACGCATATTAAGCTGTTGTTTAATGGCAATATGAAGCCTAAATACGATCAAGGTACACCCGAATTTAACATTGTGTATCAGGTGAAGGTTAAGTAGCTCTCGTTATTAAGCTACTTAAGTATTAGCAACCTGGAGTATTAGTGGCCTAGAGTATTAGCGACTGATACTAGGTATTATTCCACTCGCCCACTAGCTCGGCTAGCAGATTAGATTGTTTATACAAGGCTTCCAGTTCTTCAGCGCCGCCTTTGGGGCCGCTAAATAATGGAATTTTGTATAAGCGAGGGATCAATGGATGGGTCGGATTTTCAATCTTATTTCGTTCAATGGTCCAACGTAGATTGTTAGCGACCATGCGATAAAACGACAGCTTCGTTTCCAGACTGAACATGCTGAAGTCATTGATATCGCTAAAATGCTGAAGGTCGATACTGGCCAATAACGCCACTTTATTCCCTGTACGAATAGACGCAGATCTTGGCTGATCTAATAACATCGACATAACACCAAACACTTCGCCGGCATTAATCTGATTGAGTATATGTTCACCGCGCTCATCGTTGACATAAACCGAAAGTTCGCCGCGTAAAAGAAAATATAAGCTGCTGGAGTGATCTCCTTTCTCTAGGATGGTTTCATTCGCTTCTGCTGTCACGATCTGAGCGATGCTCATCAACATTTCAAACTGCGACTCATCTTTACTAATTAACTCTTTAAAGAAGGTTACGCCGTTTAGAATTCGCTGCAGTGATTCCAGTGGATATTCTTCTTTAGTTACGCGATGCATGTATCCTGCCTATAATTTGATCATTTCTGAATGGTTTTGAGTATTAATTAAACATTTTTACGACTTAACACTTAAATCTCAAGCACTAAATATAGCATGATTTATTATTTTTACGTTTCTAACCACAGACTCTTTTAGAGTATCTACTATTTTTGTGACCTATCCCTATAAACTTATTCTTAAAACTTATCTCTATAAACTAATCCCTTCAAAAAAGTAATTTATAAATATTGGTACAAATAAACCTTTAGCCCCTTACCTGCTTGCGCTTCTTTAAAAATAGCTGGGTTCTCTATTTTGCCGATCATCTTACAATCAGGACAATGCTCGGCTACCTGCTGTTTTAAAAAGTCATCGTCTAAATCTGGCGAGTTAAGGCATAACATCAAGAGCCCGCCCGGTTTTACTAGCAGAGGAATTCGGCTAATTATTTTGTAATAATCTCGCTGTATATCAACGCTGCCTTTTTGAAAGCTAGGCGGATCAGAGATCAAAATATCATAAGGTCCGTATTTTTTGATCCGGCTCCAAGACTTAAAAATATCAATACCCTGAAAAATTACCCGGGTCATATCATGATCGTTTAAACGATGATTCTCGCGGCCAGTGGATAACGCCCCTTTTGCCATGTCGATATTCACGACTCGCTGCGCGCCACCCGCGATGGCGGCGACCGAGAAGCCACAGGTATAAGAGAATAAGTTTAAAACATTCTTACCTTCACTATTATCTTTTACCCAAGAGCGGCCATTCGCCATATCTAAAAACAAACCCGTATTTTGCGCTTGGCCCATACTGATATGGTATTTAAGGCCGTTTTCAGTCGCAACCAGTTTGCTTAGTGGCTTTCCGTCAATGCACTCACCTTTCATTTGCTCAAACGGCCCACGTGGGCGGCAGCGATATTGCACTTGCAGGTTTTCACACTCGGGGAATAATTCAGCCAATTGCGAGCACAAGGACTCAAGCCAATCACGCTCGACCTCGGCATATAAGGTGACGATAATCGCTGGCGCAATCCAATCGATATTAACGTGTTCTAAGCCTGGGTAAGCATGGCCTCGCCCATGAAACAATCGCTGAGTTTCGATCAGGTCAGTGGGTTTAGTAATAAAGTCGATGGGGCTTATCATGAGGTTTTACCTCGGTTATCTAGATCAGACGGTAAAATGCGGCTATGACCCAAGATCCAATAGGATAATAAGCGATAACTGAAATAACAGAGGAAGCCGGCAAAGATGAGGTCGCTGGCGAAGTGTCCACCTTGAACTAAGCGTCCAAAACTGACAACAAAGCCCATGGCTAAACCGGCATAAAACCAGCTACGTCGACGAAATAACCAGGCTAATACCATCATATAAAAGCCCATTGCAGCATGACCACTGACAAACGATTTATTATTCCCTGGCTGATCTTTGATCATAGCCGCAGGAATAAACGCCGGTATAAAGTCTTTATGGCCACCAAATTCTTGCACCGAGCGTGGACGCGGACGGTCCCAATTCTCTTTAACCACTAGATGCACCAATATTCCTGGGCCAATCAATAACGCTAGCGTTAAAAATACCCAAGGTTTACGTTGGTCTGTGCCTAAACCGAATCGGCCTTTTACAAAGCTTAACCCCGTCATAATCAATAATAGCGGCAATAAGAACTTAGGCGCATGGCGAAATAGCTCATAAACCGAGACAACCACCGCGTTATCTCGGTACGCAAAACCCTGCTCTGGGTTATAGAACGCACTACTGATCCAAAGGTCTATTTCTGGCCAGATAAGAAAAATAGCGGCTAATACGATAAAAATTACAATATCTAACTGTGTCTTCAACCACGCCATGACTCGATTACTGCCTTTATTAATACAAACGATGAATAAGCCGCCATGATGCTTGAGACCAAGATAAACAGCAATACAGTGGTGGTTAAAAAAGAGTATAATGGGCTCAATTATTTATTCTGTTAGTGGAAATTTCTTATGCGTATATGTGCTGTTGAATTAAAAGGCGATGACGCCATCTTTTGCATCATGTCTAAAAACATGGGTTTGTTAGACATCCCTGAAGTACGTCAGCGCAAAATCACCATCTCGAATACTCAAGATACTGATAACATGCGCTGGTTCCAGCGTCAGTTCTTGCAGCTAGTGAATGACTACAAAGTTGAAAAAGTCGTTATTCGTGATCGCCCAATGAAAGGCAAGTTCGCTGGTGGCGCCGTTGGTTTTAAGCTAGAAACGGCCATTCAGCTAATCGAAGGCATTGACGTAGAGATCGTGGCCGGTAGCCGTATTAAAGAACAGCTTAAGCATACGCCAATCTTGATGGATTATAAGCAGACTAAACTGAAGCAATTCCAAGAACCTGCGTTTGTTACCGCTTATGCGTGCTTGCACATGCAGGGTGGTTTGTACGGCGCGGGTTAGCCTTCGGCAAGTATAAAGACTAAAGCGGTTCACCACAGAGACACCGAGCCGCTTCGCTTCACCGAGGAAAGCCAAAAGAGAGAAAGAAAAGACTAGAGTTGGTAAGAGCTACTAACTACAGGTATTCATTACTTTTTATTTATAGAATTTCGTGACTATTTGATGAGGCTGTATCAACATTTACATCCCCTTAGTGAACTGTTCTCTTTCATTTTTTATATAAATTTTAATGATCAAACTCCCCCCTAAATCTCCCCTCTATTTTTCTTTCCTCTGAGCCCTCAGTGCCTCGGTGGTAAAACATCTCTAGCCCCTTCGCAACAAAGACCCTAAAACCAAAAGACACCCACAAAAAAACCGCATCATATTGCTATGAGGCGGTTTCTTTTAAAACACCGAACCTAAAGATTATTTATCTAAAGTCTATTTACCTAAAGTCTATTTACCTAAAGGATTACGGCCTTTCTTAGCAGCTGTACGAAGACGTAAAGCATTCAACTTAATGAAGCCTGCTGCGTCTTTCTGATCGTAAGCGCCAGCATCGTCTTCAAACGTTGCAATCGCTTCGTCAAACAAGCTGTCTTCAGACTGACGGCCAACAACAATCACGTTACCTTTATAAAGCTTAAGGCGAACGTCACCGTTTACAACAGTCTGGGTATTATCAATCGCCGCTTGTAGCATTTCTCGCTCAGGAGACCACCAGTATCCGTTATAGATAAGGTTAGCGTACTTCGGCATCAACTCATCTTTAAGGTGAGCCGCTTCACGGTCTAAAGTAATAGACTCGATTGCGCGGTGTGCTTTCAATAACACAGTACCGGCTGGGGTTTCGTAACAACCGCGAGCTTTCATGCCCACATAACGGTTTTCTACGATATCTACACGGCCAATACCATTCTCGCCAGCAACCTTATTTAGCTCTTCCATTACAGTCGCAGGGGTCTTATCAACACCGTCGATTGCAACAACGTCACCATTTTTGAACGTAAGCGTTACATAAGTAGGCTTGTCTGGTGCGTTTTCTGGAGACTTAGTCCACAACCACATATCTTCTTCTGGTTCATTCCAAGGATCTTCTAGAATGTCGCCTTCGTAAGAGATGTGTAGCAAGTTGGCATCCATAGAATAAGGAGACTTCTTGCCTTTTTTGTTTTCAACTTCAATGCCGTGCTCAGCACAATAAGCCATCAAAGTTTCACGAGACGTTAAGTCCCATTCACGCCAAGGTGCGATCACTTTAACGCCAGGCTTAAGTGCATAAGCACCTAGCTCAAAACGTACTTGGTCGTTGCCTTTACCGGTAGCGCCGTGAGAGATAGCATCTGCGCCCGTTTCGTTAGCGATTTCGATCAAACGCTTAGCGATCAATGGACGGGCAATTGACGTACCTAGAAGATATTCACCTTCATAGATAGTATTCGCACGGAACATTGGGAAAACGAAGTCACGTGCATATTCTTCACGCAAATCATCAATGTAAATTTCTTTGATACCTAACGCTTCGGCTTTCGCGCGCGCTGGTTCAACTTCTTCGCCCTGACCAAGGTCAGCAGTGAAGGTTACAACTTCGCAGTTATATTCTTCTTGAAGCCATTTAACAATTACCGACGTATCCAGACCACCGGAGTACGCCAACACCACTTTTTTGATGTCAGACATATGCATGCTCTCGCTATTACAACTCATATTGAGTTGGGGATTGAATTTGGGAGTATGAAATACTAAATTTTAGGGCGCGAATTCTACTATAAATAGCCGATAGACGCTAGACACGGGGCGAAAAGCAATCCGTGGTGCTGTATAATACGGTTTACTATACAATGCACCCCAATATTCAACCAACAAGTCAAGTATTCGAGATTTATTATGTCTGCCAGCCAGCCTTCAACATCCTCAGAGCAATCAAGTTCCGCATTACCTAAAGCCGTTGTTATTTACTCTGGTGGTATGGATTCTTATACCATTTTAAATAAAGCCAAAGCTGAAGGGTATGATCTATTCGCACTGACGTTTGATTATGGCCAAAAACACGATAAAGAAATTGAGTTTGCAAGCAATGCCTGCAAAGCGCTCGACATCAATCATAAAATCATCGACATCACGGCGATTAATCAGCTTCTGCAAAGTTCATCACTGACTTCAAGCATCGAAATTCCTGAAGGGCATTATGAATCAGCCAATATGAAATCAACCGTGGTACCTAACCGCAACATGATTTTATTATCACTGGCGATTGGTTATGCCGTAGACATTGGCGCGAGCAAGGTATTTTACGGCGCCCATTCTGGTGACCACGCGATCTATCCAGATTGCCGCCCTGACTTTGTGCACGCGATGAACAAGGTAGCCAAACTAGCGAACTACGAACCGGTTGATATTGTTACACCCTATTTAAATACCGATAAATCAGAAATTTTGGCCGATGGTTTAAAAATGGGTTTAGACTATGGCAAAACTTGGACCTGTTATAACGGCCGTGAAAAAGCCTGTGGAAAATGTGGTTCTTGTGTTGAGCGTTTAGAAGCGTTTGAATTAAATAAAGCTACAGACCCTCTTGCTTACGAAGTTTAATGGCTATACCAATGACTAAGACAAAAACGTATCGCGTAAAAGAGATTTTTTATACCCTACAAGGGGAAGGCGCTCAAGCAGGCCGCCCTTCTGTATTCTGCCGTTTTAGTAAATGTAATTTGTGGAACGGTAAAGAAGAATCTCGCGCGCAATCCGTTTGCGATTTTTGCGATACAGATTTTGTCGGTACCGACGGCGAAAATGGCGGAATTTATACCGCCGCCGAATTGGTTAAATTAATTGCTTCTTTGTGGCCTGGCAACCCAACACCCAATTCCAAAAGCACCAACCAAGGTATACCTTATATTGTATGCACAGGGGGTGAACCTTTATTACAGCTTGATGAGCCCCTTATTAAAATCATGCATGACTATGGTTTTGAGGTGGCGGTAGAAACCAACGGTACTTTACCGGCACCAGAAGGGCTCGATTGGATTTGCTTAAGCCCAAAAGCCGATGCTGAGCTGGTATTAATTGAGTGCGATGAATTGAAACTGGTTTATCCGCAGCCGCTTGCCATGCCCGAGTCATTTGATTTTATTCAAGCCACTCACCGCTACTTACAACCGATGGCTGATGCGTCTCTAGAATATATTGTCTCTGATGCCCATGAAGGTTTATCTCAAAGCAATACTCAAAAAACAACACACTATTGCCTTAAGCATCCTCAATGGAAATTAAGCCTTCAGACTCACAAGATGCTCGGCATTGAATAAATAGGCATTGAATAGCTAGCCATTAAACAGCCAGGTCAGATTATAATGCTACAACCCTTATTATTAATACTCACTGCCCTTCTAGCGACAGGTTCTGCTTTTTCAGCAGAACCTTCTCAAGAATTGTCCCATCACATTGATGGCAAATTCAGAAACCCGCACCTACCTGCTGATTTTCAACCCAGTTTTATAGCCTTTTTAAAAGCGCGCCTATTTGATGACTTAACTTGGCCCGATGATCCTGAGAATTATCGTGAATATTGGCAGCCTGCAAACTTAGAAAGAATCCATAACCCAGACTTCAATAAAGCCCAAGCGACCCTTATTGGCCACTCTACAGTGCTGCTTCAACACCAAGGCATGAATATTCTTACCGATCCCATTTTTTCTCAGCGATCTTCTTTTTCTCAAAGCCTTGGCCCTAAGCGCTATACCCCACCCGCGCTTAACATCGACCAATTACCCCATATTAATATCATCGTAATCTCGCATAATCATTTCGATCACCTAGACGTCGATTCTGTCAAAGCCCTCACTAGCCCGAGTTTTATTAAGAACATTAATGGCACTCAACCTTTGTGGCTAGTCCCGTTAGGATTGAAAAAATGGTTTGCTCAATTTGGCATTACCAACATTAAAGAAATGGATTGGTGGCAATCATTAGAGGTTGGCAATGTAACGGTTCAAGCTCAACCAAGCCAACACTGGTCACGCAGAAGCCTTTTTGATACCAATGAAAGTTTATGGGCTTCATGGGCATTTACTTGGCCAGGATCTGAAGGCAATGACAAGTTCACCGCATGGTTTGGTGGCGATACCGCATACAACCCCTATCAATTTAAAGAGATCGGTGAAGTTTTAGGGCAAGTTGATTTGGCTATGATTCCCATAGGCGCTTATGAACCACGCTGGTTTATGAAAACCCAACATGTGAATCCGCTTGATGCTGTTGAGATTTTTAAAGACATTAACGCTAAATCGGCATTTGGTATTCATTGGAATACCTTTGTATTAACCGCCGAACCGGTTGATGAACCACCGAAAGCATTGGAAAGAGCCCTGCAAAAAAATAGTATTAATGCAGAGCTGTTTCAAGCGATGGATATTGGTAAGACTTGGCTTCAGCAATAAATCACCAATGTCAAAACCCCAGTGGCAGCAATCCGAAGCCTCTAAACATGATTACTCCTGAGCAGACGGCCTAGCACTCACCAACCCATACCAACGCGCTAGATGCGGATGCTTTTCTTCATCAATACGGCGCTTTATTACTTTCGCAAAATCGATTGCACATAAGGCGGTAATATCGGCGACTGAGAATTCATCTCCGGCGATGTATTTAGAATCTGCTAAATGTTTATTCAGTTTGTGGATGTGTTTATCGGCATCAAGTGCGCTAACGTCTGAGAATTCTGCGACTTGGTTTGTCACGGCTTTCCACATAGGGTTACCGTGTCTGAATGACAAAGCAATTGCCGTGTACAACCCTAATTCGATACGACGATTCCACATTTCAATCTTGGCTTTAGAAAGCGCATCGGTGCCCATAAGTGGATTTTCTGGGTAGATCTCTTCGAAATAACGGCTAATGGCCATTGATTCACTAATCAAGACTTTCTCGCCTGTATTATCCAATTCTAAAACGGGTAGTCCACCGTACGGACTGATCTCACGAAACTCTTTACTAAAGGTTTCGCCCTTCGCGATATCGATATTAACCACTTCAATACCGGCTTCTGCGCATGAAATGCCTTTTTCCGCTAAAAACATGCGAACACGGCGTGGGTTAGGGGCCATTTTAAAATCGTATAATTTCATCTTAATTTCCATTCTCTAGCCTGACGGATATTTAGTAGCGACTGTCTTAGCACTCAACATTAGTACTCAACATTAGCACTCAATGTTAGTTGCCACAGTAATGCGTAATTAGTAAGTAAATAACACTTATGCACTGTCAGTTCTTTACCGATTGGTAAAAAACTAACTTTTTCAAACTGATTGGTCAACAACTAATTAAATAACTGTTAAGCTCTACTCAACGCGCACTATTTTGATAAGACTGAATTTCATGGGCAGACCTAAAAACTACGATCACCAAGATGTTCTTAAAAAGGCCATGATGCAATTCTGGAAGGCAGGGTTTGCCGAAACATCCCTATCAGATCTAGAAGCCGCTACTTCGCTTAATCGCTATAGTCTTTATAAAGGCTTCGGTGATAAAGAAACCTTATTTGAGCAATCGTTAGAATATTATCAAGACCATATAATTAGGCGAATGCTAGCACCTCTGACTGAATCTGAGCCTTCCTTAAAGGCTATTAACAATTACTTCACTCAGCTTAATAGGTTGCTAAAAGGCCAGTATGGGCAATATGGCTGCTTATTCCAGAATAGCCAAAAGGAAGGAATCAGCCAAAATATCCTCGTAAAGCAGTACGCTATTGATCTATGGCTACAGCAACGTGATTTATTTTCACTGTGTTTAAGCGATGCCAAATGTAGGCTTCCCTTTGCAAAGGAACATGCCGTACAGTTGTTACTGGCCCAGGTTCAATCACAAATAAGCTTAGCCCGATCAAATGCACCCCACCAGGTTCTTGATGCTCAATACGCTGCAATTAATGCGCTGCTAATAAGCTGGCAGAAATAAGCTGATAATTAAGCGAATAAAACTCGAACTGTCTTTCAATAGCTACAATCGCTACTTTTTATGGCTTAGCCTTCATTGATATGGTACAAACGTACATATTTAATTTATAGCGTTTATAATAATGATAAAAACGACTACATTATCTGCAGAATATTTTCACCGTATCAGCCAGGCACTAAAAGACGCTGGGGCTTTTCGTCCGACGCTGGTCATCGACAAAGCGCATTTTGACGAAAACCTAAAGCACCTAATGGATGTTATTCAGCAAGGCTTCGACTATCGTATTGTTGCTAAGTCCTTGCCTTCAATTCCGTTATTAGAATATATAATGAAACGTTCAGGCAGTAATCGCTTAATGAGCTTTCACCTGCCCTTCTTATTTCATGTTGTTAAGCACCTTCCTTATGCCGATATTCTTTTAGGCAAGCCCATGCCGGTAACTGCGGCCCAGCAGTTTTATAACTGGCATTCCACATTAGGCAGCTCTTCTTTAAGCAGCTCCTCTTTTAAGCCTGCCGAACAATTACATTGGTTGGTCGATAGTTTAGAGCGCTTACAGCAATATCAAGACCTTGCAAAAAACTTAGGCTGCGTCATTAACGTAAACTTAGAAATCAATGTTGGCCTGAACCGCGGCGGGCTTATTAATGACGATGAATTTCGTCAAAGTATCATTCTATTGAATAACAACTCACACCTTAAACTTACCGGTTTAATGGGTTATGAAGCGCATGTTAGTAAACTTCCGAAGTTGATTGGTGGTAGAAAAAAATCCTTCACTGCGGCTATGAATATCTACCAGCAATGTATCAATACGATCACTGAGGTAATAGGCTCTGAAGCGACTGCTAAATTAATTTTCAACGCTGGCGGCAGTAGTACTTATCCTTTATATGCTAAAACCAAAGGCGACAATAAAAGTCAGTCAGATTTTATTACTGAAATCGCAACCGCTTCGGCCTTGGTTAAACCAACCGATTTTGATGTAGCCACCTTAGAACACCACAAACCTGCCTGTTTTATTGCGACTCCGGTTCTGAAACTGGTTACAAACCCTGAAATCCCGATGCTAACGGGGCTTTCGTCAGTTTTGCGCACAATGGGGTTACTACCCAAACAAGCGTGTTTTATTTATGGTGGCAACTGGCTTGCTTCTCCTTGTTTTCCTGCTGACAGTCAACGCTCCTCTATTTTTGGTAACTCAAGTAATCAAGAAATGTATGAGCTAAACGATAATCACACAATAAAAGTCGATGATTATTTTTATTTTCGTCCGTCTCAAAGCGAAGCTGTTTTATTACAGTTTGGAAAAATTGCCGTTTATGACAATGGAAAAATAATCGATTGGTGGTCGATATTTCATCCTGAAACGACCACGGTTGATGAAGAAGATAACTATATAAATACTAATAAAAATAAAAACACCAAGGAAATCGAATGATACTCGTTTTAGCCTATTTATTAATTCCTGCTCTCATTGTTTATGCTTGCCAAAAATTCACCCTGCTCGATAAAGCCGGCGTCGTTGTTTTATCTTTTGGTTTGGGAATCGCCATTGCTGCGGGATTGGATTTGTCTTTGTTTTTTCAAACTGAGACGATTACCGCCGTTCAAAAAGATGTATCTGAAATCAGTATTGCCATTGCACTACCGCTTCTACTGTTTTCGATCAATGTTAAAAGTGCGCTAAACATGGCGGGCGATACCTTAAAAGGTATGGGATTGGCATTACTGTCGGTCATGGTGATTAGCATTATTGGTGCGATAATTTTTAATGATCAAGTCGCTGACGTATGGCAAGTCGCAGGCATGTCGGTGGGGGCTTATACCGGTGGTGGCCCAAATATGGCGGCGATCAAATCCGCAATTGATGGTAAAGAATCCATTTTCATTACCATGGTGACGTACGATATTTTATTCTCTGCTATGTATCTTATTTTTGTTATGGCGTTCGGCCAAAAAGTATTTGGCTTATTTTTAAATAAATACCAAGCTAAAAATACCAAAGAGACTGAAATCGATTATGCAGGCATGGAACACATGGCCGATGAAACCGCTCACGGTTATAAAAAGCTACTCAATATTAAACTGGCACCTCAAACCTTCGGCTCAATACTTGCCTCGGGAGCCGTCGTGGGATTGGCTTTATTTATTGCCAGCCTAGTACCAGAAAGTTACAAGTCGACGACCACTATTGTTGGCATAACCAGCCTAGGATTAGCGGCCTCTTTTATTCCCCAAGTGCGTAATCTAGCCAACAGCTTTCAACTCGGCATGTATTTAATCTTGGTTTTTTGCTTCACCATGGGCACCATGACCGATACCTCTATTTTTACTGATATAGACCTTGGCCTAGCGAGTTATATTAGCTTCATTCTTATCGGTTCTCTCATCATGCAAGCGCTCTTATGCAAGCTGTTTAAAATTGATACCGATACGTTTTTAATTACTTCTTCGGCGGCGATTATGTCGGTGCCTTTTATTCCGGTTATTGCCGGAGCGTTAAAAAATCGTGAAATTTTATTACCGGGTTTTGCCGCGGCAATCATTGGTTATGCTGTCGGTAATTACCTAGGTATCATTGTTGCGAATGTCGCTCAATTTTTAACCGCATAATGATCCATAATAAAACCATTCTTATTGCCGGAGCCTCTTCCGGCATGGGTCGCCAGGTGGCTTTATTACTGAGCCATCACAATAATCGAATTATTATCTGTGCTCGTAGAAGCGCTGAATTAGAACGTCTCAGTCATGAAATAATCAACAACGGTTCGCAAGCACTGGTGGTTGTATGTGATGCACTGTGCCCTAAAGAAGCTGAGAACTGCATTCAGCAATCGATTGATCAATTCTCTAGCATTGATATTGCGCTATTAAATATTGGCGATGGTCCAGCCTTTAATATGAGCAATACCACGGTCGCTGCCATTCAGCAAAATACCCAGCTCAACTACGGCACTCAAGTAAACTTTCTCGTGCCACTCATCGCTCATATGAAGCAGCAAGGCTTTGGATTAATAGCCCATACCAACTCACTGGCGGGATTTTTAGGCTTACCGATGCAAGGGCCTTATTCTGCGGCAAAAGCGGCTGGACGCATTCTAATGGACACCTGTCGCATTGAATTAAAGCCCTTTGGGCTGAAGTTCGTCTCGGTTTACCCTGGATTTGTGGCAACCGATCGAGTTCAACAAGATGGCATTCCGGCGCCGTTTGAAATCAGCGAAATTGCAGCCGCTCGGCACATCATCTATGCCATTGAAAAAGAAAAAGCCGACTATGCCTTTCCGTTTATCACGGCCAGTTTGGTGAAGCTCGCCAGTATTTTACCAAAAGCCCTCACCTCTAGAATATTGGTTAAACTGATACCACAAGATTATTAGTGAGGCTCTAAAAGATAGGCATAAAAAAACCGCAAACGATGAATCGATTGCGGTTTCTCGGCTACTTACTAATCAGAAGAAAGCGTTGCTATTTAGCTTCTTCTATTTAGCTTCTTCTATTTAGCTTCATCTATTTAGCTTCTAAGATGGCCACAACACCTTGGCCACCAGCCGCACAGATAGAGATCAGACCGCGGCCTTCACCCTTCTCTTCTAGCATTTTAGCCAAGGTAGAAACCAAACGACCACCCGTTGCAGCAAATGGGTGACCTGTTGCAATAGAAGAACCATTAACGTTCAACTTGCTGCGATCGATAGAGCCCATCGCGGCATCACGGCCTAATTTTTCTTTACAGAAAGTTTCGTCTTCCCACGCTTTCAAGGTTGAAGCAACAACACCTGCAAACGCTTCGTGAATTTCGTAGTAGTCAAAATCTTGCAACGTTAAATCAGCACGCTTCAACATGTTAGAAACAGCATAAGCTGGAGCCATTAATAGACCTTCGGCATCTTTACCGACAAAATCAACGGCTGCTGTTTCGTAGAAAGAAAGGTAAGCGCGTACTGGCAAGTTGTTTTCTTTTGCCCACTCTTCAGACGCTAGCAATACACAAGAAGCACCATCGGTTAATGCCGAAGAGTTAGCCGCGGTTAATGTGCCATTGCCTGATTTCTTATCGAAAGCTGGCTTCAACGTCGCCATTTTGTCTAGATTAGGTACACGTGCAAGATTGTCTTTTTCTAAACCTTGGAAAGGCGTTACCAAATCATCAAAAAAGCCACGCTCGTAAGCGGCTAATAAATTGGTATGGCTATTAAAGGCAATTTGATCTTGCTCTTCGCGCGTAATGCCCCATTTTTTAACCGTAATTTCTTGGTGCTCACCCATCGACATATTCGTGCGCGGCTCACCATTACGTGGTGTTAACGGCGCTAAATGCTTAGGACGGATCTTAGAAAGCAACTTTAGACGCTGGCCAGTTGTTTTTGCGCGGTTAACGTCTAATAGAATTTTACGTAAGCCTTCAGAAACACCAATCGGTGCATCAGAAGTTGTATCAGAACCACCCGCAATCCCACAATCGATATGGCCAAGAGCGATTTTATTTGCAACCTGCATACAGGCTTGTAAGCCAGTACCACAGGCTTGCTGAATATCAGTCGCGGGGGTCATTGGGTTTAATGCCGTGCTCAATACACATTCACGTGCCAGGTTAAAGTCACGGCTGTGTTTAATAACGGAACCGGCAACTACTTCACCAATTTTTTTACCTTGCAGGTCATAACGGTTGATCAAACCATTCAAGGCGGCCGTTAGCATGTCTTGGTTAGACGCATAAGAATAGGTGGTATTAGAACGTGCGAAAGGAATACGGTTACCGCCAATAATGGCTACGCGACGAATTTTCTGTGTCATGTTTTGTTCCTATTAAAATTAGGGCTAGTAAATTAAGGCTATCTAAATGCTAATACTTTGTTAACAACAATTAGCGACTATATAACGACTACAATAATGGGCATCGACCTGAGTGTATAGGCCTCAACACCATGGAAAAAACTTTAGAACTTGAGTCTACCTGTTAGCCAGCGTCTCGCATTGGCTGAAGCGACGCATTAAGCATTCAAGCGGTCAATTAAATATTGTAGGATAGCTGCTCTAATCTGTTTAACTTGGTAGTCATGTATTCAGCGTTTTTTGCTCGATACGGTTTAATGTCTACCAGACTCACACATTAGTGAGTACACACAAACCCTATACATCAAATATTTAAAGAGTGGGAAGCGATATCATGGGAAATTTTTACGAAACTATGCTGAATTCTGGCATGGGCCGAAAAGTATTAGGTAGTGTTGGCTTACCAACACCAATCGAACTCAATCGTTATAGCGCGAGCCAAACTACCTTTTTAGAAGGTAATGTTTTAGTCGGCACAGCAAAAAACGGCGAATTAATTTCTGACATCGTGCGTAATTTAGGCGACTCTGATGCAAAAATTTTCTTCCCATCCGCAGCACTAACCGCTAGTGAAATCGTTAAAGCAGGTAGTGATCACTCTGTAAAAGTGACTCAAGTTGAATGTGCTAAAGGCATGAAAGAAAAGTTCAACGTCGTTATCTTTGATGCTTCTGGTATTGAAGATGGCGAAGGCTTAACACAGCTATATACTTTCTTTAACCCTATCATGCGCAGCCTAACGTCTAATGCTCGCGTTATCGTATTGGGTCGCCCGCACATGAAAGCCGCCAATGGCGAAAAAGCAGCTGCAATGCGTGCGTTAGAAGGTTTTACACGTTCTGTTTCTAAAGAGATCGGTAAAAAGAGTTCTACTTCTCAGGTTGCTTACATTGAAGAAGGCGCAGAGAAGCAAATGGATTCTACTATCCGTTTCTTAGCATCGGCTAAATCGGCTTATGTTGCTGGCCAGGTTATTCACGTGCGTAAGAGTGAAGAAGTTCAATACCCAGATTGGCATAAGCCATTAGCAGGCAAAGTAGCGCTTGTAACGGGTGCTTCCCGTGGTATTGGCGAGTCAATCGCTCGCACACTTTCTCGTGATGGCGCTACCGTACTGGGCTTAGACATTCCACCAGCAGAAGCTGACTTGCACAAAGTCATGTCTGAAATTGGCGGTGAATCGTTATTGGCTGATATTTCTTCTAAAGAGGCCCCTGCTCAAATTGCCGCTAAATTAAAAGAAATGGGCGGAGCAGACATTGTTGTTCATAACGCCGGTATCACTCGTGATAAAACCCTAGCCAACATGCCTCAGCATTGGTGGGATATGACGATTGCGATTAACTTGTCAGCCGAAGAGCATATCAATAACGAGCTGTTTGCGACCACTACCATCAATTCTGGCGCGAGCATTATCTGCGTATCGTCTATGAACGGTATTGCCGGTCAAATGGGCCAGACTAACTATGCAGCGTCTAAAGCAGGCGTTATCGGCTATGTTCAGTACATGGCTGATGAGTTAGCAGAAAAGAACATCACCATTAACGCGGTGGCTCCTGGTTTCATCGAAACTGCGATGACCGATGCGATTCCGTTCATGACCCGTGAAGTTGGCCGTCGTTTAAACTCGCTATCTCAAGGTGGTAAGCCTGTCGATGTAGCGGAAACAATTGCTTTCTTTGCTAATCCAGCATCAAGCGGCGTGACCGGTAATGTTGTGCGTGTTTGTGGGCAGTCATTAGTCGGGGCTTAATCGTATTAGTAGGACTTAGGCACAGTAAAACTGCTATTAAAAGTGCCATCAAAGATTCTATTAAAAGTACAATCAAAGGCTCAATGGATAACTCCATTGGGCCTTTTTTTATGCATTCTTCGTAATTCCAGCAAGCTATGAAATCTGAACTAGACTATAAGGTAACTTACACAGTTTATTCAGAGTTTTGGTATGAACCCGAGCACCTTAAAATTGTATTTTTCCGTCCCACTAGCTTTTTTACTGCTTACTCTAAGCCGCTTTAAGTTATAGCCAAACACTGCGGGTCGGCACAACATTATGGCCGGGCTACGAGCCGCTATATCTAGCCGAAGAGATCAATGCTTATAAGAGTGATATCCGACTGATAAATTACCCTTCGACCAGCGAAGTGCTGCGCGGTTTCAAAAATCATACTTTGGAAGCCGCAGCGCTTACCCTCGATGAAGTTATTCTATTATCTGAGTCAGGTACTGCTATCGATATTATATTGATTCTGGATATATCGGAAGGAGCCGATGTCATTATGGGTCGCCCTGAGTTGGTTAATATGCAGGGATTGATCGGGGCTAAAGTTGCTGTAGAAAGTACTGCTGTGGGTGCCTATACATTAAGTCGGGCACTTGAAATGCACAATATTGACATTCAAGATATCTCTCTCGTTAACGCAGTACTAAGCAGTCATAAGGAATCCTATACAAAAAAATTGGCTGATGCCGTCGTCACATTTGAACCGGTGAGAACACAATTATTGAATCTGGGAGCCATTGAACTGTTTAGCTCAAAAGAAATTCCCGGCGAAATTCTAGATGTATTAGTCGTTCATAAAAATACTATCAATACTCACAAAGAGCAGCTCTATGACATTGCGAAAGGCTGGTTTAAAGGACTTCAGCAGATAAAAAAATCTCCAAATGCATCTTATAGATTCATCGCATCTCACTTAAAACTAACCGAAAAAGAAGTGAAAGACAGCTATTTAGGACTATCCCTTCCCTCTTTAAGTGAGAACAAAAAGCTAATGACCGGCAGCCCTGCTCCACTCAGCCTAACATTAGATCGTTTAACGCAACATATGATTGATACCAACCTTCTAGATTCAGGTGCTACAAAAAAAACCACCATTAATACTATGTTTTTACCTTAGAACGCCCATGCCTCTAAGAATATTAATTCCGCTACTGCTGCTCGTATTTTCACTATTGGTTACCTCAATAGGATACATCGCTATCCGTGCAGATTTAACGGAGGCCATCGAGCGTCAGGCGTTAAACTATATGAATATTGAATTAAATAAATTTCAATCATTATATGAACCGCTTTTAGCCAAAAAGGATTTAAAAGCGATTCTATCGCTACATGCCTCTAAAGCTTCTGAACTGGATAATACGGGGATGATTGTTGTGGCAGAAGACGGAATAGTAGCAGCCTCTAACAATCAACAAGATCTGCAGCGCTCTTGGAAAAAAACCCGCCAACAGTTAGATCCAGATTTGATTAATAAAACAATTAATTCAAAGCAGCGACATACAAAATTCTCTAACGATCGAGAAAAGCTAAATGGATATATTGATCTTTGTGTAAGAGATTTATCAAAAGGGCTTAGAGCCTATTCATGCGGTTTTTTATACTATCAACTTGATGTCGAGTCGAGACAAAGCAGCGCTCGAACTTGGCTAATCAAACAGTCTTTATATATTGCGATTGGTACTGGCATCGCAGCGTTTATTTTATTACTCATCATTCATTTTAAAGTTACTGATAGAGTATTAAAAGTCCAAACCGTATTAGACAAATGGTCAAACGGTGATCGAAATGCAATAATTGAAATTAAAGGCAATGACGAACTTAATCATATTGCGACTATGATTAACCATTTAGTAAGTCGATTTTCTGAAGATGAAAAAGCATTGATTTTTAATAAACAAGTCAATGATGCAATCATTCAAAGTGCTAATTACAGCATCATTACGACCGATAAGAGTGGTATAATTACCAGTTTTAATGCTAGTGCTGAAAGACTTTTAGGCTATTCCAAAGAAGAGCTTATCAATAAAGAATCTCCCGGAATCATCCACGATATTTCAGAGATCATTTCTCACAATAAAAAATTATCTGTTGAGTTAGGTAAAGAAGTTAAGATCGGATTTGAAACATTAACGGCTAAATCTCGAACAGGCGAAATTGACGAAAATAACTGGACCTACATTCATAAGGATGGCAGCCGCATTCCCGTACGATTATCGGTCACCGCGCTCTATGATCCTCAAGATAAAATTTATGGTTTCTTGGGTATTGCCCATGACATATCAGAGCAATTAAAAACAGAAGAGCAACTTGAAAAGCTCGCCTACTTCGATCCTCTTACTAAGTTGCCAAACCGCATGCTATACAGCGACCGCTTAGAGCAAGCTATTGTATTTGCAAGCCGTAACAAATCTAAGTTTTCTGTGTTCTTTATTGATTTAGATAAGTTTAAATTTTTGAACGATAATTATGGCCATGAAGTGGGTGATAAATTATTAATTAAAGTGGCTAATATTCTCACGCGCTGCGTGCGCAAATCCGATACCGTTGCCCGGTTGGGAGGGGATGAGTTCACAGTTATTTTACCTAATATAAATAGCCCTTATGATCGAAACTCTGTCAGTTTTATTGCTGAAAAACTCATCAATCAACTGAGCCAAGATTTCGTCATCGACGATCATTTAGTGCAGATAGGTGCAAGTATTGGCGTCGCCGTTTACCCAGAACATGGCACGGATGTCTCGAACTTAAACAAACATGCGGATATCGCCATGTATAAGGCTAAAGATCAAGGTCGTGGGCAGCATGCCTTTTACGATCCTCTTACAGGTTACTCATTACCAGGAACAGACTTAAAAACATAAGTTATTTTTGCTATGATTGCCGCAATATTTTTCAACAGAGCTGCTGCAGCAAAATAACCCACATGGCTAAAAATAAGCGCGACATACCTAATTATCAACTCCCAATTATTGAAACGCACTTTCACTTAGATTATCTAAAAGAAGGCTCAACGGAAGAAATTCTAGATAAAGCCCGTCAAATCGGTGTTGAGCGCTTTTTAACCATCGCTGTTTCTCCTGATAATCTAGAAAAAGTCATTGCCTTAACCGAACAGCACGACGACGTATACGGCACCTTAGGCATTCATCCTCACGATGCCGAGCTCTATAACGATGAAGTCGAAGCCATTATTCGTAAAAATCTAGCGCCCGAGAATCGTAGTCCTAAATTTAGAGCCGTCGGAGAAATAGGTCTAGATTATTTTTACGATAACGCCGATCGCAAGATTCAACGTGATGTGTTTGAGCGCCAACTGCAAATCGCCGTTGATTATGAGCTACCCGTAGTGATTCATACCCGTGAAGCCGATGAAGATACTCAGGCGATTTTATCCAACTTTGCCCCTCTGATGAAAAACAAAGGCGTGATTCATAGCTTTACCTCGGGCATCGAACTCGCACGCTTCTGTGTGGGCCAAGGCTTCAATTTAGGCATCAATGGTATCGTAACCTTCAATAAGGCCGACAACGTTCGCGAGGTGGTTGCTGATACCCCAATAGAGCAGCTTCTATTAGAAACCGATGCGCCTTTCTTGACCCCAGTCCCCTACCGCGGCAAAGAAAACGCCCCGTGCTATTTACCCTTTATTGCAGAAAAAATAGCCGAAGTTAAAGGCATGACGGTCGAAGACGTTTTAACCCAATGTTATAAAAATTCGGTGAATACCTTTTTTAGCTAAGCACTTATAGCTTTCATTTAAAATCTAGCGCCTATCACTAGCGGATCATGATCCGAAGAACGATAGGCATCGGGTACCGCATACCGACCATCGTATTTTAATAATGAATCTTCAACAGAGTTAATCTGCCAGCTATCAATGCTACGAATAAAAGGCAGCATCGCTTTATTCGCTAAAGCATGATCAAGATTACCGAGATACCCCTGATAACTGTAAGAAAAAAATTGGGGCGTGCTACCCTCATGCGATTTATCCACAATATTCAAATTATGAAATCCTGCCTTCGCTAAGAGTAAGAGTGGGTCTTCTTGGCTATAGCTATTTAAGTCGCCCAGCACCAAAACAGGGCTATTATCAGGCACTGCATTATCGATAAATTTAACCAGCGCTGACGCGGCTTGCACGCGCTGTAAATTGCAATTCCCCAGCAGAAGGTCTTTCTTTTCTTCTCGGCAAGGCCGCCCTTTCGACTTAAAGTGATTGACCACGACGGTAAACTGTTGCGGTGAGTCTGAACGTTTTATTTTAAAACTCTGCAAGACACTGGGGCGATGGTAACCATCATTAAATACTGACTTCGAGTCTTGCTGCATATTGTTATCTAACGGCAAAGCTTTAACCGAAGAGACTGAATCCAGTACTCTGGCTGCGCCAATAGGCTCGATAGCATGATGGCGATATAATAGCCCAACACTGATTGCCCCTCGACCTAACTGCTCGCGGTTTGGCCTAATGTAACGATATTGCTGAGCAAGCGGGAATCGTTGATTTAAGGCTTGGGTTAATGCCGAAATGGCAGAGTGCTTGCCGTAACCATCATTTTCTAATTCCATCAGTGCGATAACATCCGCATCAATCGTTGCGAGTGCTGCGACTAATTTATCTGTCTGCATCAAGAACTGCTGATACGTTTTAGCGCCTCTTGCCGTCGGAAATCCCACATCTCTTTTTTTGAATGAGCGAGGATTACCATTAAAGTAGTTTTCTACATTCATACTGGCAAAAATCACATTCGCATCGCTCGATACTTTCGGATGCTTTGGCCTCGCCTGCATGCGAATACTGATATCACTCAGCGATTCTGGTATTAAGATATAGTGCTGACCATAGCTGTGCAATAAAGCGGTTAATGGCCCAATACTATCGCCAATTCGCAAAGGATTGTGCGCAGAAAATCCGTGCTGATTAGGGAAGGGAATAAATGCCGGCGAACGCTGAGATAAGCCATCATCGACCAATAAATAATCTAATGTTTTATTAGGATGCTGCGCTTCTTTTGACGGCTCTATTTTTGACCGCTCTATTTTTGACTGCCCTTTTTTCGACGGCAGTGCGGATCGTAATGCATCAGCGCGGTGAATTTCAGTAGGCTGAATATGCAGCTGTGAAGAGATCGCAAATTGACCATAGTTACCCAACCCATAGCCCGCGCCATACAAATCGCTAATTTTCAGGTTCTGGCTCAAACGAACTCGCATGCCTTCTAATGCTTCTAGCTCAGCCAAAGAACTTACCGGTAATCTTAATTCATGGGCTGGCGGTATTTTCACATCATCTGCACATATCCTTAGTGCCTTAACGCGCTTTAGCTCTGTTAAGCCTTGGTATTCATCGACTTGTGCTAATAAACGTATTTTCTGACCCCGTTTAACCTTTGCATTCTTGTGATAGACAAAAATGCCACTCGAGGCCGCTTTGGCTTTATCTCTTTTTTTTGATATTTTTTTTGATATTTTTTTAGACGTTTTCTTATCAGAGTATTTAGCCGCCTGCTGCAGCCAAAAGCCTTGATACTCGTTGCTTTTATCAAGAGTGACTACCCCTTCAGTAACAACCCATTGCCCTTTTAAAGGACTCGGCCAATGGTTGATATACCTTGAGTTTTTACTAGCTGAGTTTTTACTCTCCGAGTGGTTAAAAGCCCCCTGTATTTGCGTAATGTGTTTGAAGTCACGCGCATTAGCATCGCCACACATTCCCATGTGTTTAATCTCAGTCGCATGCAGAGTTAAAGATAGGAAGAAACACACACTAAAAAAAGAAGCCGATAAGGAGCGAGTTAATAACATATAATCACTCCCTATGGTGGTTAAGCTATCGATTTAATAATGTTAACTATTTAATAATGTTAACTATAGACCAACTAACTAGAGCTCAACTAACTAAGGCTCAATTAACTAAGGCTCAATTAACTAGAGCCCAACCGGATAAATAATTTGATCTTGATAACCCGTAGTCACTTCGATGGTGCCCGAGAATAAATCATCCAATTCATTATCACCAGAATCAACAATCAAGGGCCTACCTTCTAACGCACTCACCTTGGCTTTGGTAGAGATAACCTTCAGGTTTTTCTTACCCAGCTTTTTTAGTACCGCAGCACTTAACTGCTGGTTGCCGCGCCCTATAATATGGCCTTGGCCACCAATAATACTAATAACCGCTCTACACGGATATTGCTCAAGATATTCTAAAATTTCAGTTTCACTGACATCATTTTTTAACAGCTGATGGTTAAGCACGGCATCAATACCGAGTAAGGTATTATCTAAGCCTAGCTCATCCATAATGGCCAAGGTGGTTTTTCCTGAACCAATCAAATAGAGCACATCATCTTTCATGCCTTGCACGACATCAGCGGCAATATCCTCAAGAACCAGCTCTTCTACCTCTACCCCACCTTGCTTAACACTTTGCACAAACTGGCCTGCCTGAGGCACACGCATTTCGCCATAAAGCTTGGCTCGAACGATGTTATTGCGAAAAGCTTCTTCATCAATATCTCTCACATCATGGGCTTTCACATCAATCAACTGGCCACTGGCTAACTGCGAGATAACTTCCCCTGCTGCTTTGGGGGTAACGGCATAAACCGCCGAATGAATTTTAACACCCGCTGGAATGCCTAAAACAGGAATTCTATCGGCAACGACACTGCAAATATCTCGGGCCGTACCATCACCACCGGCGAATAAAATGATATCGACTTTTTGATCGAGCAACTGCTGGGCTGCATTACATGTATCTTGTGCGCTAGTATGCTCAACCGAGAGGTTGTCGAGCACCTGATAAGAAAAACCCATTTCGGCGACTAGCGTTTCTCCCATTGCTTGTGGGCAAGTAATAATTTTTATCTGATCTTGAATAGGCAATAAAACCTGCAACGCGAGCTTGGCACGCTCACTGGATTTACAACGCGCACCTCGAGAAAATGCTTCTTTAACGATATCGGCACCATCACTGCCTTTAAGGCCGACACTGCCGCCAATACCTGCTAATGGATTAATAATAAGCCCTAGTGTTAGCAATTTTTTCTCCTAAACCGTTCATCTAAACCAATAGTACTGCTACAAAGTTTATAGCCAATCCGTGATTTTAATACCGATACCAATACGTTCTTGGTACTGGTCATAATCAATTAAACTTTCCCCATAGCCATTAAAGTACTGAATAAAGCCTTTAACATTCCCAGGCAAAGGGTACGTCCAATCTAATTCAATCGAACCAACGTTATTATTAATATCTAAGTTGTTGCGTATGGTCGCAGAAATACTATGATCACCGGACTTACGCAAATAAAAAATATCACCGTAGCCTAAGTGCTTATGAATATCAGGATTATCATCGCCGATCGAATCCATTTTGTCTGACTTTGATTCTTCTGGAATACGGTACCAAGCACGTACATACAATAATTTGTTAGGCCATACCTTGGTGGCGCCTAATATAATTCTATTCCAGCTGCGAGAGAGACTGCCAACCTGGCCATTTGATTGGTGGTTAAAAGATAAGGTCCAAAAATCAGCCCAATCTTGAAATGCTTTGAACCCTAAGATGATTTCAGGCTCATGATTAGTTTCACGAAAAATAGCCGACACACTATCATTGTAGGCTTGCCAGTATGACTTATTGGTATACGCCACAGACAGCGTACTGAATTTTCCTAATATATTATCCGCGACAATGTATTTAACACTTAACTGAAAAACAAACTCAGTATGGTCAAACCCAGGCTTCTGCTGGGCTTCTCCATTCTCAACTCTAACGGCATTATAAAAGTTCTCTTGCTCTTCTTGATTGGTCTTAGTTTGATGGGTTAGAGGCATAAAGTAATTAGGCTTATGCGGTAATAAAACATAAGGGTTACGCGAAGCTAGCCGTTCGGTTCGTAATTTTTCGACCAAGCCTGGATATCGATACATAAAGTCGGAAAATTCCTCATCAGCAATCACCTCGACTTTACGGGTTTTCGTCTTTAACGGCTCAACTTCAACAATATCTTCGATTTCAGTGACGACGTCATCGACCAACTCAGAAAGCATCTCTACCGTACTTTCTTCTTCCACGACTTCCTCCATGACCTCTGCAACCACTACATCATTAGCGATCGTGGTTTCAGCGTAAGAATGAGGTAAGGGAATCAGCATAAAGCTGAGTAAAATGAGATGTGCTTTAACGATATTCACTCAAAGACCTTTGGACTGTATTATTTTATAAAATTATTAGATGATATCTGCTATAAGTATAACGATTATCCATGACAGAATAATTATTTTTTAATGATGCCGTATTATCTAGTTGGTCTAGGCAGTAATTTAGAGCCCGAGTTTAATATCACTAAGGCGTATCAGGAAATGACCCTGCAGGTGAATATACTTGATCATTCGCCGGTATTAATAAATCCCCCGTGCGGCACCTCATTTCAATTCACCTTCCACAACCAAATCTTACTGATACAAAGTGAGCACTCTTCTGCCCACCTAAAAGCCTTATTTGAGCGCATTGAGATCAGTATGGGACGAGAACCTAAAAGTCCTGAAAGACGACTGAGGGATCGTCCTATCGACATTGACATCCTAGCCCAGTCGGATAGTATGGAAGAAATTTTATCAATATCATTCACCGAAACCTACAACCAGACAATCATGCATAGTTGGCATCCCAGTTAATTAACGCTAAAAGATTGCTCATAGTGATTCGCATTTGCGCGACCACCATCCACTTTTAAAATAGCCCCCGTCACTCCTTGAGCGAGCTGTAAATACTCAGCGGCCTGCAAGATAGCGCCATAGCCCAACTCTCGTTTCAGCAAGCTTTGCGACAATACTTTTTCACGATAATCCTCTGAATGCTGTGTTAGAAATTGAATAGGGCCTGGTTGAATGATATTAACCCGAATATTAGGCGCTAATCGCTGCGAATAACTTAAGCATAAATTTTGTAAAGCCGACTTCGCAGCGCAATAACTGGCAAATCTTTGGTTAGGTTTATCAACATAAATATCGGTAATAGCCACAATGCTTGCACTTTTGGCATAGCGCGGTATTAATCCCATCGTTATAGCGTCCACCGACATGACATGCACAGCCATCATCTCTTGCTGTAATTTCCAATGCTCTTGCAGACTTGCTAACGGATCGTCAGCGACAAAATACGAGGCATTATGAATGACGGCATCAATTGTTAGATTCAGTGCGCTGATATTAGCCACTAATACTTCAACATCAGAAGCCGATGATAAGTCTGCTTGTAGAGCAACATAACGCTCCTTTTGCTGCCAATGCTCTCGATCAGACTCAGGCATTTCATTGGCAGTATTATAATGAGCAATAACCCGCCAGCCCGATGCCAAATAATGCTCCGTCAGAAATAACCCTAAGCGTTTTCCTGCCCCCGTAATTAAAATCGTAGAACAATCTGATCGTTGAACATGTTCTGTCATCGCTTAATTCCTGCAGCCTTAATTGATAGATTTTTAGGCAATAAATACTCGTTATACACAGTGTTTTGATGTAATCTACGCGAATTAATGCTCCCTATTTTTGAAGAAAAATCTCCTACCCTAATATAGGCCATCTCAATGCATCGTACCATGTTCGATACTCCCATTCTTAAATCAGTTCTACGCGGATTATCGATACTTATACTTAAAATATTAGGCTGGAAAACCGAAGGGGAAATTCCTAAAAATCTAAAAAAATGCGTCATGATCGCAGCACCTCATACCAGTAATTGGGATTTACCTTTTACATTAATGACCGCGTTCGCTTTAGATGCAAAAGTTTACTGGATGGGTAAGGAACAAATTTTTAAACCGCCGTTTCGTCGCATTATGATGTGGACCGGTGGCATTCCGGTTAATCGCTCAACGTCGACCAATATGGTGCAAGCGTCAATCGATGCTATTAAAGAAAATGATCAGCTGTTTTTAATTGTGCCGCCAGAAGGAACTCGTAGCAAAGTGACGTACTGGAAAACAGGGTTTTACCATATTGCTCAAGGCGCAGGCGTACCTATATTGATGGGGTTTTTAGATTTCAAACGTAAAACGAGTGGCATTGCAGGAACGTATACCACCACTGGAGACTTAGAAGTCGATATGAACCATATCAAATCAATCTACGCGCCAATTTCGGGTAAGAGGTCTGATCAGTACAATTCCCAGTAGTTGCTCAAGCCAATAGCGACTCACTATCTCAACTAGTCTCACCATCACTTGCCATAACAATTCGTACTAGTGGCTTCTAGAGCCAAGCTGACTGGTACGAACAGCGCACTGCACTGAACAACTAAACCGAGCTACTAAACCGAACTAACTAGAATACTTAACATAAAGATTCACTTTATTTTAGGCAAAAAAAAGGCCAGCACTTAGGCTGACCATTTTTTAGAATTCTTGGCATTTAATCGATGTAGATTAAATGGTTGCGGGGGCCGGATTCGAACCAACGACCTTCGGGTTATGAGCCCGACGAGCTACCAGACTGCTCCACCCCGCGACAACGAGATGGATACTACGCTCGTAGCCTATAAGTGTCAAGCTAACATACTGTTTAACTTATACTTTTTACCGATTTAGGGACATGCTTATTATTTAGTAAAATAGCGGGAAGCAATTACTGGTCTAGTAATTATTACGATGTTAATGTTTTATTACGCCCAAACGGGCCTAATAATAATTATAAATAAAACCAGTTAAAATCATGTCTATCAATTATCAGCAAACCATGACGGCCAGTGCTGTCCAACCATTATTACGCTATGTCGAAAAATTCGGCATTCCTTTGGATGATATTCTTCAGGATACGTTTCTTAATGAGACAAAACTTAGAAATGATCGGATTACCATTACCAGCTTTGATCAGCTATTAAACAATGCTTCTCGGTTGACTCAATGCGACCGCATTGGCTTTATCACCGGCCAGAATGTAGAGCTACAAGCATTCAAACTACTGGGATTTTTATTGACGCGATGTGAAACTGGCCGTGATGCGTTAGTCACCCTTCGTCGCTACTACATGCTATTGAGTGATAGCCCAGCGCCTGAAATTTTTCTGAGTAAAAATGAAGTAAAAGTTATTTATTCGATATCCAAAGGCAATGACCTGGCCATGCGCGCACGTGCCGAACTGATCATGACTGCCATTCATACGCTAGGCCGCTCAGTCGGAGGCAGCTTATACCAACCACTTAAACTAGGATTTAAGCACCCAAAGCCTAAATATCACCAAGAACTGGCTGATTTTTTCAATATTGATATCGCATATGGACAAGTAGACTGCTGGCTCAGCTTCTCAGCAGAACATATCGATCAACCGCTGCAGCAATCAAACCCAAGCTTATTTAATGCCTTACGAAAAAAAGCCGAGAGCATGCTAGGTGGACACTACAACCTTAATACCTTTAGTTCAAAAGTTCGCTATGTATTACAGCACTGGCCGAATCAATATACGGCCAATAAAGAGGCTGTGGCCGAATTACTCAATACCAGCCCACGCACCCTAACTCGCCGCTTACAAGAAGAAGACACTCAATTCTCAAGCCTATTAAGAAATGTACGTATGGATAAAGCTGAATTCAAACTTAAGAATCACTCTGTCGATATGCAAGAATTGGCTCATGATTTAGGTTTTGCTGATCGCCGTGGCTTCGAGAGAGCATTTAAGCAATGGTTTGACATCACCCCAGCGGCGTATCACAAATCTTGGATAAAACAGATCTCGATAAAACAGATCTCGATAAAACAGAGCTTGGATAAAAAAGAGCTGACTAAAACCGCTGAATGATTCAATAAGGTAAATTGTCTATTTGTGTATATAAATAGACACATCCAAGTCATGATCAAAATCATCCAGCATCGGTAAAGTGCTGACGGAATACTGTTTAACTGCGACTAAGGATGACCAAGGCGGTAATTGATACTGAGTTTCGGCCACCAGCCAATTAGGAATTTGTGCACACTGTTTAGCCAAATCACCTGCGCTGGTTAGATCATATAAAATATCTGCGGCCAATAAACAATCCAGATCATCAATACCGCCCCGCCATTCTTGAGTAACATTGATATTGACGTTATTACGCTTAGCATTGAGCTGACTGGCCTGCAGGGCCAAAGGGTCAGTATCACAACATAGAACAGACTGAGCACCAGCTTTAGCAGCCGCAATGCCCACCAAACCAGAGCCGCAGCCAAAATCCAATACCCGCTTCCCTTTTACCAGTTCTGGATTCGCCAATATATAACGCGCTAGCCCTTGGCCAGCCGCCCAAGCAAAAGCCCAATAAGGCAACTGCTGCCAAAACTGCCCCACTTGTTGTGCATCTAAGACTAAACGTTCGCTATCAATAGCCAACAGCGCTAGCTCAATGGTCTGTTGGTCAAAGTCCAATGCCTGCCAGTTTAGCTCTGCACCCGGCAAGACTGATGTTAATGATTCGGCTAGAGACTTCACAAGGCATACTTCTTTTTATAACGAATCACTTTTTTAAGGTAGTTACGAGATTCTAATTTAGGGTGTTTACGCGTAATAAATTGATAAACCTGAGCGGGCGATAAGCGATTAATCATTGCAATAGCCTTGGCATTATTACTGCTAAAACTGCGAAGCAATTGCCCTGCACCGCCATTATAAGCCGCGATCATACAATACTCTTGTATCAACGGATCTCGTATGCCGCGTAAATACACATCCCTAAGAATGGATAAATAACCACTGCCAACTTCTATATTATTCTCGGCATTAAACAAAAACTGCCGACTCGGTCGATGATCATTTTTCTGGATACGCTGAAAGTAATCTCTGCCAGCCGTATTGGGCATAATCTGCATCAAGCCATAAGCATGCGAGCGACTCACCGCATAAGGGTTAAAGCTGCTTTCGGTCTCGATTAACGCGAGTATCAGCGCCTTATCAATGCCATAGCGTGACGCGGCTTGTGTGACATAAGGTAGGTATTGCTGAGCCGCAACTTGTTTAAATTGATGCACTAATGGGATATCGACCCAATAGCGGCGCTTTCCCTTTAACCACTGGCTTTGCAATTTATTATCCAGCAGGTACTGCGCATAACGCTGAGCACGCCATGCATAAGCAATGGATTGCCCTTCATGATCCTTTACTTTATTGAGTAAAAAGGGAGTGCCCTTCAAGCCGACGTCTTGTGCAGTATAAATATCGACTTGCTGAGGATCGGCGGGGGTTAATAAGGTCGAAACGATCGCATGTCTTAAAACATCGTAAGTCGCATCTTGCTTAAGAGTTTCTACGCGGATTTTACCCAAGTTAAAATCGATTTGCGCTCGACTATCGTAATCATCAAGATATTTAACATAAGACTGCGTAGAAGGGGCAATAAAGTCATCTCCCCAGTGAGAGAAGCCTTGCTCAGAAAAGTATTCTGCTTCCAATAGCATCGCCTGAACATCGTCCGATAATTCAATAAAATTTTCGGGTAATGCAGCACGACAATAGAAAGCGGGCATTAATAAGCATGCCGAGATAGAAAATAGAAGAAAGGTTTTAAAGCGTATCATGATGCCTCCACAGTGAAGGCATCATACTGAATAACTAAAAAGTTGTCAGCTTAACGTCTTGCCTCACGGCGAACAGCAGAAGTGGTGAAGTCTCTTAATGAATATTCAACCGAATAATTATAAGTGGCGCCACGATCATTATCGATACCTTCTACAAAATAACGACCATCTTTAAAGTCATAGGTATTTTCTAACGACGTAAACAGCACAGGAACTTCATAATAGTTCATCAAGTGAGCTTCCGTGAACTGCCAAAGGTTGCCTTCTTCGTCATATTCTTCGGCATAAACAATCGACCAGCTGTCTTCATCAAAGTAATAACGACGCTTAGCATAACGGTGCTGCAAGCCTACACGTAGTGTCGCTTCAACCACCCAAACGCGGTGAGCTTCATAACGTAATAATTTAGGGTTTAAGTGTGCTGGGCCAGTGATATCTTCAATGGTCAATCCTTCAGCATTCAAGGCGTAGGAATTATAAGGAATGTACATTTCCTGCTTACCAATCAAATTCCAATCGTAATAGGTCGGCGCACCATTAAACATGTCTACCTGATCGATTGTACGTAATGAGTTGGTCGCGATATCTGGCGTATCATGATTTAAATCTGGCGTACGACGAACTCGGCGTTGGCCCGGTACATAAATCCATGATTTACGAGGTGAGCGAACTTGATCTAATGTTTCGTGAACTAAAGTAATACCACCCGCCTGACTGGAAGGTGCAAGGGTTTTGCGCTTTAAGAAAAAGATTTTGTTATTCAAGTCAGATGTGGATACTTCAGGATCTGAATAAGCAAAGTAATACTGATAATCACGCAACGTTACCGCACGACTGCCGGCTTCATTTACGCTCACCGTTGATGCTTCAAAACTCACAGCTTCGCCACGATAACGAAGTGTATGGTTCCACAAAACTTCTAAACCATCTTTAGGAATAGGGAAAGGAGAACTAATACGAGCACCTTCAACACCGGCACCAAATTTCATCAAACTCGCCGTTCCCATGTTTTTCTTAATACCTTCATAAACATAATCAGGATAAGAAGCGGAGCGGTGCGTTTTATAAATTAGCATTTCCATACTTGGAAATTGTTGCAGTAGTTTTTGACTACCTAAGCTCAAGCGAGCTTTATGCTGCTCAAAATTGTCTTTATTAATGGAAAATAAAGGCTGATCACGGAAATAAGGATTACTGTGAAATTCTCCAGACTTGTGGCTTTTAGATTTCGTTAAGCCTCCCGTCCAAGATGGAATGTCTTTGCCATTTCCCATTCGCTCAGCACCGACTGGCGTTAGATCCCCAGACAAGCGATTAGGGCTTTGCTCATCGGCTTGGGCCGCACAGGCAAAACTGACAAATAGAAAAGGTAAGACGATTTTTAGCATTTGTTTTTCCATTAATTATAATTAGTGGGCGCAGGCTAATAGCCAAGCACAAGTGGGACAAGTAAAAACTGCCTTCCACTACGAAAAGCTACAACTCGTTACACTTAGTCACAATATTAGGGCTTTTATAATAAAAACTAATTACTCTGTATAATATTTAGCTAATAAAAGCCGTATTGGCAAGTTATCAGCTTACTTATATTTGAAAAGTAAGCTCAAATGATTGCCTTCAACCTTGGCATCACAGCATATAAATTATGATTACTGGCTAAGATCACTTTATCACCATGGCAGTCTTTTAGACTTGCGACCATTTGTGACAATAATAAAAGACTCACTGGAGAATTACGCTGGCCAGCTAAAAAAGCAGGCTTCATATCCGGCGAGTCAGTTTCTAGCACCAGAGCGTCTAGTGGTAAATTCGCCACAGTTTTACGAAGTTTTAATGCGCGCCCGTGACTAATCGCCCCACCGATACCTAATTTAAAGCCAAGTTTAATCAACGCTTCACCTTGTTGCAGGCTGCCACTAAACGCATGAATAATACCACCCTGCTTAAACCCAATACGGCGCACCATAGCGGCGATTTCATCATACGCTTTACGCACATGCAGAATCACTGGCAATTCTAACGTCTTAGCAAGCTGAAACTGCTGCTGGCACAATTCAATTTGGCGGGTAAAGGTTTCTTCAGGTAAGACAAAATCCAAACCAAACTCCCCTATTGCGATGGGATGATGGGTTTCGCAAGCGATTGACAATCGTAATAAATCATCCGCTTCATGCTGATCAATAAAATAAGGATGCAGCCCCAAAGCATAAGCCCAGGGCTTATTACTGCAACCCCCTATTAACGTTGACCAAGTATTTGCAGTAACACCAGGGATAACCAAACCAACACAGCCCATGCGCGTTAGGAACTGCCAGTGCTGCTCTCTATCGTGATCAAACTGCTGAAAATCAAAGTGACAGTGTGAATCAATCCAAGGCGTTATTGCTTTCGGCTCAATACTCAAGCCCTAAGCCTCCGAGACCACAGTAACCATTGGGATTTTTGGCTAGATATTGCTGATGGTAATCTTCGGCAAAATAGAAGGTTGGTACGGATAAAATCTCAGTTGTAATGTCAGCGCCAGCCCCTGCTTGAGTGAGCACCTGCTGAAAATGTTGCTTTGATTGTTGCGCCTGCTCTAGCTGTTCAGCGGTATAAGTATAAATGCCACTGCGATACTGACTACCAACATCGCTTCCTTGCCTGTCACCTTGGGTTGGATTGTGCGAGGTCCAGAATATCTCTAACAGCTGCTGATAGCTGATTTTCTTAGGGTTAAATATCACTCGTACGACTTCATTGTGGTCGGTTGCACCTGAGCAGACCTGTTTATAGGTTGGATTTTCAACCGAACCCGCTGCGTAACCTACTGAAGTTGCATACACACCTTCAAGCTGCCAGAACTTGCGCTCTGCTCCCCAAAAGCAGCCTAGACCAAATAGGGCGTATTCCATTCCTTCTGGTAAGTTATCCACATTAGTTGCGTGTACAAAATGTAATTGAGCATGAGGCATTGTGCTAGACATATTGATTTCCTATGTAGATTTGGATTATTAACAGCCAAAAAAAAGGCCATAACGAAAACGCTATGACCCAAAATATAACATAGAGTGCAGTGTGTTGTGTCTAACTCTAATAGACCAAGCGATTAATCTAAGAAAGAAAAATCATCTTCGTTCATTTGCATCAAGCTCTTAGGATCTTTAACCATCATTTTGGCGTGACCTTTAGCACGAGGCAACATACGTTCAAAGTAGAATTCAGCAGTTTGGATCTTGGCTTTATAGAACGCTAAATCCCCCTCGCCTTTTTCCAGTTTCTGATACGCTGTTTCTGCCATCATTGCCCAGTAATACGCTAAGCAGTTATAACCAGAGTACATCAGGTAATCAACCGATGCTGATCCGACCATGTCACGATTTTTAGAGGCTTTAAACGCAATGCGGTAGTTGTTAATTTTCCAACCCAACATTTGACGCTTAAGCGGCTTAATGAACTTCTTCATTTCTGGGCGCTTAGTGGCCTTAGTGAACTCAGCCACTTTATCAGCATAGACATTGAAGGACTTAAACTTGCCTAATAGCATCTTACGACCTAAGAGATCTAATGCCTGAATACCGGTTGTGCCTTCATACAACTTAGAGATCTGAGCGTCACGAACGATTTGTTCCATGCCCCATTCTTTAATGAAGCCGTGACCACCATAAACTTGAACACCGTGGTTCGCTGCTTCATAGCCTAATTCTGTTAAGAAGGCTTTTAGGACAGGCGTTAAGAAACCTAGCTCATCATCATATTTCTCATAGCCTTCGGTATCACCAGCATTATGCGCTGCAGTCATTAAATCTGCGATACGCGCTGCGTTATAAACCATCGCACGGCCGCCTTCTGCGATCGCTTTTTGGGTTAATAGCATACGACGCACATCTGGGTGAACCATCAAGGTATCCGCAACCTTGTCAGGATCTTTTTTACCAGTTAACGCGCGCATCGAACGACGGTCTTTGGCGTAAGGTAAAGCACCTTGGAAAGACAGCTCAGCAGAAGCAACACCTTGAATCGAGGTACCAATACGCGCCGTATTCATAAAGGTGAACATGCACATTAGGCCTTTATTTTCAGGGCCGATCAAAAAACCTTTGGCGTTATCAAAGTTCATCACGCAAGTAGACGATGCGTGAATCCCCATTTTTTCTTCAATTGAACCACAGGTTACTGGGTTGCGATCACCCAAGGTACCGTCAGCATTTACATTGAATTTTGGCACAATAAATAATGAAATACCGCGTGTGCCTTCTGGCGCGCCCGGCAAACGTGCCAATACGATGTGAACAATGTTTTCAGTTAAGTCATGCTCACCCGAAGAGATAAAGATTTTAGTACCAGTGATGTTAAAAGAACCATCCCCATTTGGCTCTGCCTTGGTTTTAACCTGGCCTAAATCTGTTCCACACTGTGGCTCAGTCAAGCACATAGTGCCCATCCAGCGACCATCAGACAGTGGCACAAAGAATTCTTGCTTCTGCTCTTCAGTTCCGTGCATCCAAATAGTATTCATCGCACCCAGCGACAAACCAGGATACATACCCCAAGACCAGTTAGCGGTACCAATCATTTCTGATTTCGCCAATGCCAACGACATAGGAAGACCCTGACCACCATATTCAACCGGCGTCGCCATCGACTGCCAGCCGCCTTCAACATATTGCTGGTAGGCTTCTTTAAAGCCTTTTGGCGTAGTCACTTCACCGTTATCAAAGGTACAGCCGTCATCACCACTCTGGTATAACGGAGCAATCACGTCTTCAGAAAAAGAAGCCGCGGCTTCTAGAATCATATCGACCATTTCTGGGGTCGCTTCATCACCACCAGGAATGGTCTGATAATGTTCTTGAAAGTTGTAAACATCGTTCATTAAGAACTTAATGTCTTTTACAGGAGCTTTGTATTGAACCATGGGAAAACCTTTTAAATTGAATAAGCTTTAACAAAAAGCACTAAAAATGTTCGCGATAAACTATGTATCAATCCCTGTACTCTTCCTTAGGCAAAGGACTTATGAAACTCAAGCGAACTAATGATCAACCTGATTATTACAGTTTGTTACAAAAAGACATTGGCTAGTAAGCCCAGTATTCTCGTCTTAAGAGCAAGAGTTAACAATAAGCCACTTTAGAAGCCCTGAGTGATTACTCAAGACACAATCCAGCTCTAATTAATGCAGTGAGAGCATTTTCAACTATTCGCGCGCCATCACACTGGCATGCCATTTAACATCATATAAAAAGGCATAACCCAATTTGTAATTTATCGCCATACTCAATATGGTATAGAAGTTGACCATTCACTCGAAAATTCATGAGAAGGTATTAATGCCGATTCAAAACAGCTCTGGTAAAGACAACTCCAGTACCGATAAGTACAGTATCGAGAATACCGACTATACCGTCGGTCAAGATAACATTCAGAAATGGGGATTTGATGTCCATAACGCGGTATTCAGTATTAGCGCCGGCCTTATTCTTATTTTCTTAATTGCCGTATTAGCAACCGATCCCGCGGCGGCTAAATCACTACTCGATGGCCTAAAGTGGGACATCATTAAATCGTTTGATGCATTCTTCATGTGGTCCGCTAACTTTTTTGTCGTTTTCTGTATTGTTCTAGCACTGTCTCCGTGGGGAAAAATCCGCCTAGGTGGCGTAGAATCTAAAACAGAACATTCAACACTGACGTGGCTAGCCATGCTGTTCTCTGCAGGCATGGGCATCGGTCTTATGTTCTGGGGCGTAGCTGAACCTGTCGCCTACTTCACTGGCTGGTATGAAACACCACTCGGCGTAACACCCAATACACCCGAAGCCGTCGACATGGCTTTAGGCGCAACGATGTATCACTGGGGCCTTCACCCTTGGTCTATTTATGGAGTGGTCGCACTGTCACTGGCCTTTTTCACCTATAACAAAGGCTTACCCCTTTCCATGCGCTCTGTTTTTTATCCTATTTTAGGGGATCGCACTTGGGGCTGGCCTGGACACATCATCGATATCCTAGCGGTATTGGCAACCCTATTCGGCCTAGCCACTTCTCTTGGCTTAGGTGCGCAACAAGCGTCTGCCGGTATTGAGCACGTTTTTGGTCTTTCTGGCGGCATTGGTTTACAGATTATCGTGATTATCGCCGTTACTTTATTGGCGATTGTTTCAGTCATACGAGGTCTTGATGGCGGCGTTAAATTACTTTCAAACGTTAATATGATTATTGCTTTTTGCTTATTGATGTTTGTTATTGCGCTAGCGTTTGCCGTATCTATGGGCACCATTCCTCAAACCATTATTGCTTATGTGCAAAATATCATTCCGCTTTCAAACCCACATGGTCGCCCAGATGAAGCGTGGCTACAGGGCTGGACAGTGTTTTACTGGGCTTGGTGGATTTCCTGGTCTCCTTTTGTTGGCATGTTTATCGCGCGCATTTCTAAAGGACGTAGTGTAAGAGAATTCGTTACTGCAGTGCTATTAGTACCAACAGCAGTAACTGTAATATGGATGTCGGTTTATGGCGGCATTGCCATTGAACAAGTACAAAATGGTATCGGTGCACTCGGTACAGAAGGTCTTACCTCCGTACCTTTAGCCATGTTCCAAATGTTTGATGAAATGGCACTCGGTTCGATCCTGTCTGTAATAGCGATCATACTGGTACTTGTTTTCTTTATTACATCTTCGGACTCTGGCTCTTTGGTAATCGATAGTATTACCGCAGGCGGTAAGATTGATGCACCTGTGCCACAGCGTATTTTTTGGGCATCGGTTGAAGGAGCCATCGCAATTGCTTTGTTATGGATCGGCGGTACAGAGGCAATTCAAGCGTTACAAGCAGGTGCTATTTCGACCGGTTTGCCTTTCACCTTTGTATTATTGCTGATGTGCCTTTCACTCTTAATGGGCATGCGCACAGAGGTAAAAGTAAAAGGCTACTAGAGTAAAAGGCTACTAGAGATAGCAGCTTGTTCAAAATAGACGTTTATTAGAAATAATAAACGTCGCTCAAGCCAGTCAGTTCGCTCATCAATACCAGAGCGCCCTGACTGGCTTTTTTGTTAGTTGATGATTAGCAATCTGCGCTTGTAATAACTCTGCCGTCGCCAAGGCATCAACCAGGGCATTATGATTTTCATAAGCCGGTAAATGATAACGCTCACGCGCATACAATAAACGTAAAGACGGTAACTGCTTATTCATAAAGCGAGCCATTAACGTCTGATTTTCACGTAGGTATCGTGCTTCTATTTCCAAGGTATCAATCACTGGAAACAAAAAGTTCTGCTGGCATAATTCCGCCACCGCGGTACGCATAAACTCTCGTTCCATATAGCGGTAATGAACGACCACCTGCTTTCCTTGTAAGCTCTCCATTATTTCGGGCAAGACTGATTTAAGCGAAGGCGCTTGTGCGACATCGGTATGAGTAATGCCATGAACCATAACAGACTCAGGCGTTAATCGATGACTACTCACGACCCAATGCTTAGCCTTAGCCAGGTAAATTCTTTGATGATCAAAAGGCACCAAACCAATACTGACAATGTCATCTTGCTGTGCATTTAACCCCGTTGTTTCTATATCTAAGGCGACAAAGTCTGTCGCCCCTATAGTTTGCTGCGGATCCAATAATGGCTGATGGTAAAAAGTATCCAAAGACTCTAACAGGCTTTCCTGCACTTGCTCAGAATAAAATTCATCCCAGTCATTAGGAATGACTTGATAGGGCAATAACGCCATTTAACTTAGCCTTTTTAACTTAACCCTTCTGATGAGCGGTATAGCGAAACTTTAAGAATTTTTGTGCGCTGCTTAATACTTGAAATGCCTCTTTCAAACCTCGACGCTCTTTACTCGAAAGCATCTCAGGTTCAACGGTATTATCCGCATCCTCTCCCGCCTCTACTGCAGCGACCTGCTGGCGAATGCGTATCATCGATAAGTACTCGAGCGCATCGGAAATTTCTGCTGTCTTACCTTCTGGCAATAACGACGACTGCGCAAGATCATCCAAGCGATCAAATGAGTTTTGCGATAACGAGCCTTCTGCCAACGCATGCACTCGAATCACATCGACCATGGGTGCAGTGCCTCGGCGCTTTAGATTTAAACTAAAACGCTGACGTCCGTCTTTCTCTAAAACAAAATCTTTAAAGAACCCTAACGGCGGTGTTCGATTCATCGCATTACGTGATAAGGCTGCCAAAAAAGCAGGATTCTTTTTTGCCTTACCCACAATAAAACGCGTCAGTTGCTCGGCCCAAGCAACCTTGCCATCAACGCCATCTAAGTCAAAAAAGATGGAAGCATTTAAGAGCGCTTGCGGATTAGGTTTTTCAATCCACTGACTAAACTGCTCTTTCCATTCTTTTAAGGTCAAACGCCACTTGGGGTTAGAAGCCATGATGTCACCATCGCAATAGGTATAACCACAAGCATCGAGTCCATCGCAGACAAAATTAGCCAGTTGCTTAAAGTATTCACCATGATCGGCAGCTCGATAATCTTGAGATAAAATCATCGCATTATCTTGATCAGTGACTAAAAGCTGCTCTTCTCTTGCCATTGAACCTAGTGCAAGAAAACAATACGGCACCGGGGGAGGCCCTAGTTTTTCCTCGGCCAGTTGTAATAGCCGCTGTTTAAACGTTCGCCCTATCACCGACATCGCATTACCGATCATGTGTGAGTTAGCACCTTCTTTTTGCATGCGCACCATCACCGAGGCAACCTGCGCCGACAGCTCTGCTAAACCCTCAACGGTCTCTTGCAATAAAATACCCCGCACCAATAGCAAACTACTCTGCGATTCATACTGCACAATATCGTTGAGCGCAACGATACCAATGACTTTATCATGCTTAACTAAAGGCAAATGATGAACGTTGTGTCGCAACATGAGCAGCTTGGCCTCATACACATACGCATCATGAACAAGAGTGATTAGGTCTGTCGACATAACATCTCGCAAAGGGGTATCAAACGACAACCCTTCCGCTAAAACACGCACCCTCAAATCTCGATCGGTCACAATACCAATCGGCAACGAAACACTATTAATGCCATCAAGGTCTTCCTTAACTTGATCAAAAACGACGATCGAAGAGACATTATGCTCGGTCATTTTTTTAGCGCATTCCCCGACCGTCGCATCAGCGCCCAAATACGCAGGGTCATGCTGAGTAATGTCGCGTACTCTTACGCTGGTCATATCATTATTATCATTCTGGCTCTGTACTTCTTGTTGCAGAGTCGAATGTTCATTTACCTCAAAATAGTCGCTAAAATCCGCAATACGATCACATAAATCAAAAAACTTTTCGGCAGGAATACGATAAATCAAGGTATCTTCTATGGCCCGAACGGGGTAGCGAACACGACCGTTTAACAAAATGCTCATCTGCCCAAAGACATCACCCGACTCCAAGCGATTGTATAATTCTCCTGTGCGGCGAAACACCTCAACCGAACCAGAACGAATCATATACAAGGCATCTATTGACGCTCCATGCTCTAATATTTCACTCTGTGCTTGAAAATAGCTGACTTCAATTTGGCCGCACATTGCCGCAACATCTTCTGCTGACAAGCTGTCAAAAGGTTCGTACGCACTGACGAATGTAATGATGTCTTGAATCTCAATTGACATGCCTAAGCCCTACTTATTTTAAACGGTTCGGTTTAGTGACTGAATCAAACATAATGGCCTTTTGCAGCGGCGCTGACCACCTTTCTGAGACTTTTAATACTGTATTTTCAATCGACTAATCAAGCAGTACGCTCTCACTGTTTTGCAAGCATAAAAAAACCCAGTTTATTTCTAAACTGGGTTCTTTATAAACAAAGCAAACCGTTAATGCATTCGCAAAACCGCTAAACTATAACTTAAGCAGCACTTGCAGCGCGCTTAGCTTCTTCTTCGTCTTTTAACTCACGACGTAAAATCTTACCGACAGGCGTCATTGGCAACTCATCACGGAATTCAATTTGACGAGGCAGTTTATAACCAGTCAACTTATCCTTACAGTATGCCTTAATTTCATCAGCCGTTAGGTTAGCATCCGCCGCAACAATATAAAGCTTAACAGCTTCACCTGTTTTCTCGTCTGGTACACCAATTACGGCACAGTTTTCAACACCTGGGTGTCCTGCAACAACGTCTTCGATTTCGTTTGGATAAACGTTAAAGCCGGATACCAAGATCAAATCTTTAATACGGTCTACGATCTTAACAAAACCATCGTTATCAATAACCGCTACGTCACCCGTGCGTAACCATTCACCATCTGGCGTGAAGCTATCTTTTGTCGCTTCAGGTCGATTCCAGTAACCTTTCATCACCTGTGGGCCTTTAACACAAAGCTCGCCACGTTCACCAACGGCAACTTCTTCGCCGTCGTCATCAATACACTTAAGTGAAGTACCTGGCATCGGCTGACCAACAGTTCCCATACGCTCAAGACCGTCTGCTGGGTTCATCGTTACTGCAGGAGAGCACTCAGTCAAACCATAAGCTTCAGAAACACCGGTTCCCGTAATTTCTTTCCAGCGCTTAGCCGTATCTTCAACCAGTGCCGTACCACCTGAAAGCGTTAATTTCATTTCACTGAAATCAATCTCTTTAAAGCGAGGACTAGCCATTAACGATACAAACAAGGTATTGAGACCCACAACACCGGTTAACTTCCAAGGCTTCATAAAGCGAATGAAGGTTTCAGTATCGCGTGGGTTAGCAATCAAGATGCTGTGATCACCCAGTTCAAACAAGGCCATCAAGTGAACCGTGAATGAATAGATGTGATAAAGCGGTAATGGCGCAACGATAATCGCTTGCTTATCACCCTTCATTGGCTGGCCACCAGCCGTTGTCTGACCCAAAGCAGAAGCCGCTTGTAGCATGTTAGCCACTAGGTTGCGGTTAGTAAGCTCTGCACCTTTAGCAACACCCGTAGTACCACCGGTATATTGTAAGATAATGGTATCGTGAGGGTTTTTCATGTGGTTTGCTTGGAAAACCTTCCCTTTACCTAACTTCAAACACTCACGGAAACGAACCGCTTCTGGAAGACTATAAGCAGGAACCATCTTTTTAATGTGTTTTGCAGCAGCGTTAATTAATACGCGCTTAAAGCCAGGCAGCATATCAGCCAAGCTGGTAACAATAATGTGCTTAATACCGGTTTGATCTTTAACGTTTTCTACAGACTTAGCAAAAACGTCCATACAAAGTAATGCTTTTGCGCCCGAGTCGTTAAACTGATGCAACATTTCACGTTCAGTATAAAGAGGGTTGGTATTTACTACGCGCAAACCAGCACGAAGTGCGCCATACATAGCAATTGGATATTGCAGAATGTTAGGCATTTGAATGGCAATTGAATCACCCGGCTTTAGAGTCGTATGATTTTGAAGGTAGCTGGCGAACGCAGCACTGTATTCATCGATTTGGCGATAAGTCAGTGTATAACCGATGCTGGTAAATGCCGGACGATCTGCATAACGTTTAAAAGAATTCTCAATGACCTCTACAACCGAATCATACTTTGATAAATCGATTGTATCCTTAATCCCTGGTGCTCGTTTACCGTCCCAAAAAGATGCTTCCACATTAACCCCCTAGCAATAGTCGCTATGTTAATAAATCACACGTTCAATACGTTTTTTTTGATTTTACTGAACTGAATGTGACTTCGTTTGTTTATTATTAATATACGTCTCGACACTATGACGTAATTTTGGCTTGAAATGAAGTACTATTCGTGACAGGATTTCAGTCATATTACGCCAAAGACACTTTTAATGACCTCTATCTATTCTAAGCAGCGCGCTTTTTTAACGACAGACTATCTAACTCAGCTAATCACCCTTATGAAGCAAAAGGGTTTTGATCCTGAACTAGTCTTAGCGAATACCCAATTAACCGAGCAAATCATGCAACAAAATACTCGCATTTCACCGATGCAGTATCATACCGTTGTCGAAAATGCCCTAGCTCTCAGCCAAGATCCGTTATTAGGAATCAAGCATGGCCAAGGGCTAAATATTGCCAGCCACGGTTTTTTAGGATTTGCCGCGATGGCCGCCGACGATTTAAATCAGGCGCTTTCCTTAGCTATTCGCTATGCTCGCACGCGAACATTATTAGCCGACATCCGTTTTCATAAAGAAGACGACAGCGCTGTGGTGCAAATTAATCGACTTGCCTCCATGCCGAGCACCTTCCCTTTTGTTGTCGAAAATATCATCTCTAGCTTTATCGGAGTTGCACGCTATTTGATGAACCAACAAGATGAAATGTCAGCCATTGTGAAACTCAACTATTCACCGCAAGTACCTGCCAGTGAATACGAACGTTTATTAGGCGTGCCGGTTTTATTTGACCAACCACACAACCAAGTATGCTTCCCAGAATACTTATTAGAGGTTCCCGTTTCGACAGCCAATGCAACATCGCGAGGTTTGGCCGAAAGTGAGTGCGAAAAGCTGTTGATAGAACTGGATCAAGGGCAGGATTTGGTTATTCAAATCCGTAACCAGCTCGAAAAAATGAAGGCATTCCCAACACTGCCTAACATGGCAACCGCGATGAACAGCAGCCCAAGAACAATCAACCGCCAGCTGGCTCAATTGAATACCACTTATCAACATATTTTGGATGAAGTAAGACGTGAAAAAGCCATTGACTTACTCACTTATTCCAACATTAATGTGGAACAGATCGCCAGCCAATTGGGCTATAACGATCCTTCTAACTTTGGTCGGGCATTTCGCCGTTGGTTAGGAAAAAGCCCGAGGGCTTTCCGTAAAGATTTATAAACAATTCGAAAAATTTCGCTACTTCATAATTTTTTGACGACTAATACTGACTATCATCGACCGCAAGGTTTACTTTTAGAGCGTTATCAGTAGGATGTTGCCGAAAGCTAAATTCCAATCATAAAAAATAGCACTCACATTTCATGAACAGCCTAAGTCACAATAATGCTCAGCGCCCATTACAAACAGCGCTAGGAAATGCCGTAAACCGCTATTTCCAAGAAAATAATATAGCAAAGACAGGAAATACCGAACTCTATCGTAAAGCCGCTATTATCTTGTTTATGCACATTATCTCCTTTGCTTGCTTCTTCCTGCTAGCAGAACCTTATACGTGGCTAGCATGGGCCTTTCATGGTTTCACCACTGCGTTGATCGGTTTTAACATCATGCACGACGGTGCCCATGGTAGTTTCACTAAAAATAAAACCATTAATTCAATTGCAGCCCATACATTCAACGCAATAGGCAGCAATGCATTTTATTGGAAACAAAAACACAATTTAAACCATCATCCGTATACCAACGTCGCCAGTGCCGATGAAGATATTGAAGCCTTTGGTTTATTACGCATGAGCCCTGACAAACCTCGCTATTGGTTTCATCGCTGGCAGCACATTTATGTGTGGGCGCTGTACCCCCTTACTAGCTTGTTTTGGTTTTTTGTATTGGACTTTCTCGCCTACTTTAATCAAAAAATCAGTGAGCAAGATTTCTCACAAAAGTACCAAACAAAAGACTCGATTGTTTTTTGGCTGAGCAAAGTTTTTTACATCAGCCTTTACCTCATTATTCCTAGCTACTTTTTAGGTTGGCAGACCGTTCTTATCGGTTTTTTATGTTTACATGCCGTCATGGGGGTTTTATTTGCAGTGGTATTTCAACTGGCTCACGTGGTTGATAAAACAGAATTTCCTCAACCAGACGAGCACGGCAACCTGCCTTATGAATGGGCCGCGCATCAACTGGCGACGACTGCTGATTTTGCACCTAACAGTAAATTAACGACTTGGTGCGTAGGCGGCTTAAATTTTCAGGTTGAGCATCACCTGTTCCCTAGAATTAGCCATACTCACTACCCTAAATTGCATAAGATCGTGCGCGAAGTCTGCGCGGAGAATGATGTTCTTCACCGTCAATATTCAACCGTTCGCGAAGCCATTTTAGGGCATATCAAACATTTAAAAGAAATGGGCCGCGCGTCGTCTTAAGTGCGGCGCAGCTAATTCTTTTTAAGCCGAGTATTGATAAGCCACGCCAAGCAGATTATCTTAGCGCCCATTTATTCAAACCCTAGGTAGCTGTTTATGGAATATCCGCAATTTTTAGTGATTGACGCTAGTTCTTACGAGCTAGACGGACACCCCATCGCAATTGCCTGGTCGTTAACAGACGGCACGATTAAAAGCACACTGATTCAGCCAGAAGAAAGTTGGCACGAATGGGATGCCGGCTTAGAAGATCTGCACGGCATAACGCAAGAAATATTAATTCAGTCGGGCGAACCCGTTTGGGAAGCCGTAAAAGAGTTTGAGTTTGACTGCGAAAATTCCTATTACCTAGTACAAGACTCAGAACGTACGATGGAACTGCTAGAACGCATGTACGACGCCTACGATAAAGAACCCGGCGCCGACTTAATAGGCATGCACGAATGGCATCCTAGCGAAACTGAAGAGCGCTATCAGCTGATGGAAGACCTTCGCAGCGATCTAGAACTAAACCCTCACCGCTGTGAAGACAACGTTCGCCTCATGCTGGAAATGTGGGTTCGCGTGAACGCTGCGCATTAGATTTATTACCAATCCATCAATTCTTTCACAAACGGCTTAGTAAGCTTACGCTGAGCCGATAGTGACGCCTGATCAAGATCTGATAACAAATCAAACAACCCAGCCATATCTCGAGGACCGCGGGTTAAAATATAACGCGCAACCTCTTCACTCATATTCAAACCCCGAACACGAGCACGCAATAGCAGCGCTTTTAATTTATCTTCATCTTCTAACGCTTCCAGCTGATAGGTAATGCCCCAGCTTAAGCGCGACGTTAAATCAGGCAGTAAAATACCGTTATTTCGCGGGCCGTCTTTTGCGGCAACCAGCATGCAGGTTCCGGTATCACGCAAGCGATTAAATAAATGAAATAACGCTTCTTCCCACTCAGGCTTACCCGCTATTGCTTCAATATTATCCAAAGCAACCAACTGCAAAACTTCCAAATCTTCAAATACTGAAGGGTCGTAAGCAACCAGTTCATCCAGCGGCAAATAAACCGCTTTATGACCTAACCCCTCAGCATAATGGCAAGCAGCCTGAAGTAAATGACTGCAACCTACGCCATTCGCGCCCCACAAATAAATAAACGGCTCACCACTTTCACGCCATTGATCTTGAATCGAATAAACAACCTGCGCGTTTGGGCCAGCAAAATAATTCGCAAAACGAGCATCGTCTCTTACCGAGACCGACAGCGTTAGCTGCTGCGCTTGGGCTTCAATAACCATTTAAAGCACTCCTAGACACTACTGCGCCCATTCAAATTCTTTTTCTTGTAAACTGAATAATTTATTATCCAACTGAATTATACGCTGCACTTTTTTCCAATCACCTTCTAGATTCAAATAGAGCTGTAAACTATCTCTATCGACCTGCGCAACTTCAACTAAACGCACTCCAGAAAGGCTTTGCAAGTACGTAATAACTTTTGAGTAATCACTAAAATCATTGACTTTTTTAACAACGATACGCAAACCTGATCGACCTTGCATGGGGTTAGATTTTATCGCGAATTGGTCTGCAAAAAAACGACCTACTTCACTCGACGCACTTGTTAATGCCGCTAAAGGCGTTTCACCCTTGGTTGAAAGCGATAAACGACGCTCACCTTGCAATAACACCCCGTCATACTGCCATATACCTTCGGCAGACTGATTAAGCTTACCCGCCAATACCGCATCGGTTTGATAACGAGTAGAAGCCGTAATAATAGAATCGTTAATCAGCCACCAAAGCTGATTTAAAGACAGTGCCGACTGATCCTCAAGATCATCTAAAGGCCATAATACCGGTAAACCACGATCGCTGAATGCCGACTCCAAGCGGTTTTTCCACTCTGGTGCTTGTTCTGATACTAATAGACGACCACCATCAAGCGCTTGAGTCGCTGACTGTGAATCTAAATTTGAAGCGTCTATCGCTAACCAATTTAATAATAGTGGTCGGTTCTCACCCCAAATGGGCGCATGAGCACGTCGTAATAAAGGCACTAATAAGGCTTTACTAAACCAGGTTTGCAAATACGTTTGGCCATCAATACCATCTTGTTGATAACTAAACCCCTGCATATAACGCAAAGCATTTTTGCTCGCATCCAATAATGTTGGATTTTCCAGTACTTCAGGGTAACCAGAAACCTTGATCAATAACTGCTGAAAGGCCAGCTGCACACCCAATTTACGACTTTGTTCACTCTGATCTTCTACCGGTACGTTAACGCGATAAAGATCGGTTACATTTACAGCAACTGCATTAAGACTGAATAAACACAAACATAAGATGATAAAACGCACACATAATCCCTGCTTTGAGTGGAATAACAAAGGCGCTATTGTGCCACTCCCTACCCGTATGAGCCAGTCAAACCACCATTCCTATCGAATAGCCACATAATTACTACACAATATCCGTGCACCCAAGCACACAAAGAGGTAGAATATGCCGCCTAAAATTTTTACATTTAGTCAACATTTAGCCCTTTGGCTAATGACTAAATGACACACAGCGAACGACGAGACGTAGACTGATGAGCGATCAAAAATCCCTAAGTTACAAAGATGCTGGCGTAGACATTGAAGCCGGTAATGCCCTAGTTGAACGAATCAAAGGGGTAGCAAAACGTACTCGCCGTCCTGAAGTAATGACTGGTCTAGGTGGATTCGCGTCTTTATTCGAATTGCCACAAGGTTACAAGCAGCCAGTATTGGTTTCTGGCACAGACGGCGTGGGTACTAAACTGCGTCTAGCCATGGACATCGGCAAGCACGATACTATTGGTATCGATCTAGTGGCCATGTGCGTTAACGACTTGATCGTTGGTGGCGCTGAACCTTTATTCTTCCTAGATTATTACGCAACGGGCAAATTAAACGTTGATATCGCAGCAGACGTTGTTAGCGGCATCGGCGATGGTTGTGAGTTATCAGGTATTTCTTTGGTTGGCGGCGAAACAGCCGAAATGCCAGGCATGTACGAAGGCGAAGACTACGATCTAGCCGGTTTCTGCGTCGGTATCGCAGAAAAAGAAGACATCATCGATGGTTCAAAAGTAGCGACTGGCGATACACTAATCGCACTTGCGTCTTCTGGCCCACACTCCAACGGTTACTCATTGATCCGTAAGATCCTTGAAGTATCGAACGCTGATCTAGACCAAGACCTAGACGGCCAATCGTTGAAAGATGCATTAATTGCACCGACCAACATCTACGTTAAATCAGTCCTTAAATTGATTAACGCAAGTGAAGTACATGCACTTTGCCACATTACGGGCGGCGGCTTCCAAGAAAACATCCCTCGCGTATTGCCAGAAACCGCTAAAGCGGTAATCAATACTAAGAGCTGGGATCTACCACCTGTATTTAAATGGTTACAAGAGAAAGGCAACGTTGATGCTTTCGAAATGTACCGCACCTTTAACTGTGGTGTAGGCATGATTGCCTGCGTTCCTGCAGAGAAAGCCGATGCAGCCATTGCATTATTAAACGCAGAAGGCGAACAAGCTTGGATCATTGGCCACATCGAAGATGCGGTTGAAGGTGAAGAGCAAGTTGAGCTTGTTGGTATCGAAAAGACAGGTCTATAAGTAATGCAGGCGAGTGAAGTAGAAAAACCGCGCATTGTCATTTTGATCTCTGGTACTGGTAGCAATATGGTTGCCATTGCCGAAGCGCTTCAAAAAGAAGAATCAGACTCAGGCATTGATGCTGAGATCGTCGGTGTTATTAGTAACCGCCCTACTGCGACAGGCTTAGAAAAAGCCCAAGCAATGGGATTACATACCGACATCATCGATCATACGCTTTACGCCAGTCGTGACGAATTCGATCATGCCCTTATCCGCATGATCGAAGACTTAAACCCTGACGTAGTGGTACTTGCCGGCTTTATGCGCATTTTAACCGCCGATTTTACTCGCTATTACGAAGGGCGTTTATTAAACATTCACCCTTCTTTATTGCCTAAGTATCAAGGTTTGAATACTCATCAGCGCGCCTTAGATGCGGGTGATGATATTCATGGAGTAACCGTGCACTTCGTAACGGAAGAATTAGACGGCGGCCCTAATGCTATTCAAGCCATCGTTCCTATTCTTGATGTTGATAACGCACAAAACCTTCAACAGCGCGTTCATGCTCAAGAACACATCATTTACCCCATTGCGGTTAAATGGTTCTGCGAAGGTCGCCTTACGATGAAAGGCAACGAAGCCTTGCTGGATAATAAAGTACTTCCAGCCACTGGCATTCAACTGCAAAGCTAATCGCTTTGCAGTTCCTCCTCCCCCCCTCTACTATTGTCATTTTAAACACGGTCGATATACTAAAAGCTCTTATTGCCAGCAATCTGATTATTTCATGATTTATACTCGCTTATTATTACTGCTTACAATTTCATTCAGCAGTCTTAGCTGTACAACGTTTGCCAATCCAAATATTGAAGAATCCAACCTTGAAGCAACGACTTCCTTAAAAACTGACCCTATCGAGGCGCCTGCTGAAGAAACAACTGCTGAAGAAACAACTGCGGAAGAAACGGTTGCTGTTGAAGCGAATCTTGAAGAGAGTGCTCTTGAAGAGAACGTTATTGAAGAAGCCCTTCCTTTAGAAGCAACGATAGAGCAAACAACAATAGAACAAACAGACTCGACAGAAGCGACTCTTAAAAAATCAACTCCCGTAAAAACCGCTATCAAAGAACCCTCTCCTGCTAAAAGTAAGTATCCGTACCCAGAGTTTACCGCTGAATACAATGCAACTTGGACCGGTGGTTGGTTTCCCATTAATGTCGATGCCAAACGCTCACTCAGTCATCAAGCTGATGGCACCGCGACGCTGACCTTTGAAGCAGATTCTGCCATTGCAGGCTTACAAGAAATCAGTACGTTTCGCTATTTAAACAACACGATTCAACCGCTGCAATATCGCTATCTACGCACCGGTTTATTTAAAGAGCCTGATCGCAATCAAGTATTCGACTGGCAGAAAAAACAGATTATTAACGGCAATGACCAATCAATTTTTAGCGGTCACTGGAATGATCTAGTTCAAGATAATTTGAGCTATAACGTTCAAGCGAGTATCGATTTACAACAGGGTAAAACTCAGTTCACTTATCCTGTTTTTGATCGCAATAAAATCAAAAACTTTAGTTTTCAGATGGTTGGCTTTGAAGTGCTTAATACGCAAGTAGGCTCGCTGCGCACGGTTAAAATTGAGCAAATTGAAAAGAAAAAACACAAGAAGAAAACGTATATTTGGTTTGCCAAAGATTACGATTATTTGCTTGTGCGCCTTCAGCAGACGCAAAAAGATGGCCAGACCTATCAGATTGATTTAACCGCAGCTGATATCAATGGCAAAACCCTTCGCAAAACGAGATAAGTAAATCATTCATGTCACAGACAAGCCCCGACGATTTTATTGCGCCTGTCTGTGAAGATGAGATAAAAATCTTATTTCAAGATGAGCATATCCTACTCATCAACAAGCCGACAAAGTTGCTCAGTTTATCGGGTAAAAACCCTGCCAACCTAGATTCTGTTCATTATCGTCTGGTACAAGACTTCCCTACAGCATTAATGATTCACCGCTTAGATTTAGGCACTTCTGGCATTATGCTGATTGCGCTGAATAAAGAGATTAGCCGACTTCTCAATCGCCAGTTCAGTGAGCGTTTAGTGAATAAAACCTATACGGCGTTATTAGCGGGACGAGTCGATCAAGAACGTGGCACTATTGATTTACCGGTTGCCAAAGGTGAATTCCCATATCAAATAATTTGCCATGAAACCGGCAAATCTGCACTGACAGAATATGAATGTTTAGAGTATGAAGATTTAAATTTCAATCACCAAACTTTCTCTATAAGCCGAGTATTGTATACCCCTCACACAGGGCGTACGCATCAGTTGCGTATTCATAGTCAGCAATTGGGCCACCCTATCTTAGGTTGCGACTTATACACCGGCCAAACGGGCAGCGGCTTTGAAAATAGCGAGCATATGGCAAACCGTTTAATGCTGCATGCGACTCGTCTGGAGTTTAATCACCCCGTGAGTGGTGAGCGTATTATTGCAGACTGTCCGTGCCCATTTTGATGAATTCGATTGCTGAAACAGTCTTTTCAACAGCCTTTCTCAAAAGGGGCTTTACTCTCTAGGCCCATTCTTTTCTAATAGACGGTTATTAGATCATTCTTAAAAAACTTAATTCCTATTCAATAAAATACCAGGAGAAAATCATGGCCGGTTTATTACCCGATGTAGATCCAGCAGGGTTATTAGAATATTCAGTTGTCTTTACCGACCGCTCTCTTAACCACATGTCTCAAGCCTTCCAAGGCGTGATGAACGACATCTCTAGCAACCTAAAAGAAGTATACAACGCAGACGCAACCGTGGTTGTTCCTGGCGGCGGTACTTACGGTATGGAAGCGGTTTCTCGTCAGTTTGCTCAAGACAAAAAGTGCTTAGTGATTCGTAACGGTTGGTTCAGCTACCGTTGGACGCAAATCTTCGAAATGGGCAATATCCCATCCGACAGCATCGTAATGAAAGCGCGTCGCATCGAAGAAGGCCCGCAAGCGCCTTTCGCTCCTGCACCGATCGAAGAAGTTGTCGCAACGATTTTGAGCGAGAAGCCACAAATGGTTTTCGCACCGCACGTTGAAACAGCGTCTGGCATGATCTTGCCAAACGACTATTTGAAAGCCGTGGCTGAAGCCGTTCATTCTGTTGGCGGTTTGTTCGTATTAGATTGCGTCGCGTCGGGTACGGTCTGGGTTGATATGAAAGATGTGGGTATCGACATTTTAATCAGCGCCCCACAAAAAGGCTGGAGTGCTTCTCCGTGTGCCGCATTGGTTATGCTCAATAACAATGCAGTGGCTGAAATGGAAAAGACCACCAGCTCTAGCTTTGCCTGCAACTTGAAGCAATGGCACGGCATTATGCAAGCCTATGAAAATGGCGGCCATGCCTACCATGCAACACTGCCTACTGATGCATTAACTAAGTTCCGTGATGCAATGCTAGAAACCAAAGCATACGGTTTTGATAAAGTCTGTGCTGAGCAAATTGAACTGGGCCAAAAAGTACGCGCATTGTTAGAAAGCAAAGGCATCAAGAGTGTTGCCGCTGAAGGCTTTAAAGCCCCAGGCGTTGTGGTTAACTACACCACTGACGGCGATATGCAAAACGGTAAGAAGTTTGCGGCCCAAGGCATGCAAGCGGCAGCTGGCGTTCCATTGCAGTGTGATGAAGGCGATGACTACAAAACATTCCGTTTAGGTTTGTTCGGTTTAGACAAATTGCACAACATTGATCGCACCGTTGCTAACTTAGAATCTGTTTTAGACCAGATTCTTTAAGCTTCTGCTTAGAAGCCGGTTTTGCTTATTATCGCTGCTGGGTGTGACATTCCACGGCACGCCGTGAATACGGTCCCTGTAGGCTCGGCCTCCCCATCCATGGGGAGGGACGGCCTCAAATGCCACACCCAGCAGCGATACGCAAAACCTACACCGACCTAGATTCAAACTCTTCGAAAGAACTATTTCAATAAATGCTTAAACTCAAATGTTTATAAAACCCAACTGGCGAATTCTCACCATCGGTGACGGCGATCTTTCTTTCTCTGCCTCACTTTGGAATCATTTCAAACCTGCGCAGCTAACTTCCACGGTATTTGATAGCCAGCAAACGTTAGAAGATAAATACCAGCACCACGCCATCAAGCAATTACAAACAGCCCCAAACCAGCAAGTTTTATTTGGCTTTGATGTCACTGACCCAAAGACTTGGGCAAAGCTAAGAAACCAATCATTCGATCTCGTCATCTTCCAATTCCCACTCGTGCCCGCTTTTGAAGATCCTGAATATTTTCATACAATGGGCGATATCAGTATTAATACCTTAAACCGCTTATTACTGCGCAAATACCTGATTCACTGCGTAGAATATTTTCTCGATCCAGATGGAAAGCAGCTTTGCTACATCACCTCAAAAGATGTGAAACCCTACAGCGAATGGAATATTGAAAATAGCCTCAACCAAGGCCTAGAGCACATTCATTACCTTGGCTCGATGAATTTTGATATCAATAAGTTTCCAGGGTACAAGGTCCGCAACGTTGATCGCGATAAGCACGTGAAAGACACACAAGGGATTACTTACGCTTGGAGCCCTAAAATTGACAGCAAAGACCACGATAACGCGCTGCTAGAGGCATTAGAGACAAAGAGTCATCAGAGGAAGGGTTACTGCGAGATTTGCAAGGCTGGGCCATTTGTTTCGACCAGCGATAAAACATTACATGAGCAAACGAAGAAACATCGACTCATGCAACAGTATGAACAGCAATACGCCAGCGTACTGCTCAATTCACAACCTATTTAAAACATAACGCTTTTTACATCACGAGATTACGAACGATTAGCCTTCTAGCTGAACCTGAAACGTCTCGCCATCACACTCAATCACATCACCCGCAACAATTTGCTTACGCTTTTGTGTTTCAAATTCACCGTTTAGCTTTACATTACCATCAGCAATCGCTGCTTTAGCTTCTGCGCCACTGGCACGAATACCTTCGAACTTCAGGATTTTATAAAGTTCAACAGGCTCTTTATTGATAAATACTTGCTTCATCGGGGTCTACTTAATAATCAAAATGATAAGGCGCTAAAATAACACGAATCGTTGGAAATACCATTATTTAAGGCTGGCACACAGCATAATCATCAACATCCCTTCAAGATAGCTCTGAGAATGATTATGGCATCAAATACGGCATAACATACCCAAGTCGCCAGATCTAAGCCGTTCAATACTATAACTAAGGTGCAATCCAGCCAGTAATGGCTGTTGCTTGCCTGCAAAGTTCAACATCCAATTAACCTTCTAATGCGTATAGCTTATATGCCAATTAGAAGGTCTTGATATGAACTCTGATGAAGTAAACCAATTAATTCAGCACTACCCTGATATACACGTTCTTAGTCCTGAAGACGAAGCAAGCATTGCAACAAAAATGGATAATGCGATGCAGCAGCTTGCACAAGTCGTATTGGTGCAAGACCATCTTTTAGAGCAAGTATGTGACATTCTGGCTGCACAATACCAAAGTACTTCGGACATAGACGATTTTTTAACCCAGTACGATCTATTACTGCTTGCGCGTCATAATAAAGCATTAAGTACAGATATAAACGTCTCTAAAAGCACTCTTTCAGTCAGTTTGATTCGGTTACAGTGTGACCGCTCAAATGTGTTCGACTTTCTTCTTGATCAGGTTAATCAAATAGACGTTCCGCTTTGTGATCATGCCCAAAAGTTAAAAAGGCAATACCAATCCAATCGCAACAAATTAGTACAAGGCAATATACGTTTGGTCATGCATATTGCAAAACGTTTTGCGAATAAAGGCGTTGATACAGAAGAACTCATACAAGAAGGTTCAATTGGGTTAATCAAAGCCGCTGAAAAATTCAACCGTCATAAAGGCTTCCGCTTTACTACTTATGCTTACTGGTGGATTCAACAGGCGATTAAACAGGCATTAAATCAAAAGCGCAGCGATATACGCATTCCAATTAATACCAGTGATCGTATTTTGAAAATAGAATCAGAAAAGCAAAAGTATTATAACCGTTACGAAAAATTTCCTACGCTAAAGCAACTGCAAAAATTAACGGGTTTAACAAGAGAACAGATTTCATCTGTTAGCAATATTGGTAATTTAACTGTATCCATGAGCGCCCCCGTGTATGAAGAAGGTTTAATGCTTGAAGAGGTATTAACATCAGAAGAAAACACTGATACTTATTCCGATAAGAATATGCTGAATGCTAATGATAAAGACTATTTAAAAAGCATCATCAGCCAATTACCACAGCGTCAGCAAAAAATTGTCTATCTGTATCATGGCATTGATATTAACGACAGCTTAAGTTTTGGTGAAATCGCTCCACAAGTAGGGGTTAGCTTAGAACGTACTCGCCAGCTTTATCATAAATCGATAGCCTTCTTACAAACGCTAATCGATGTAAAAATAGCCTGAACATCTACCTAATAGAACTCTAGTAAGATTCAATATAAATAATAGAGCTAGTAAGCTCCAATAAAAAACTCATAAAAAAACTCATAAAAAAAACCTCATAACATTCGTTATGAGGCTTTTTTATTTTTTAGCGAATGCTAAACATCTCAATCACTACTTAGAACTGTTCTGCCGTAAAATTCATCAACGATTCTTTACCCGCCTCAATATCGGCTTGTAAAAGATCGCCTTGAGCACGCGCGGTTCTAAAGAAATGATCTGCTGCTTTTAGCTTACCCTGATAAAAATCTTCAGAGTACTTACCCGAGGTTAAATCAGCCGCGGCAATGTTAGCCATGTTTGCCCACATTACACCCATAGTCGTTAATGAGAATAGCTTAAGCATCGGCGTCGCTGCTGCGCCAACAATGTCGGCATCTTTCATTGCATTACCCGCCATCCACATCAAGCTGTTTTGCAACGTTTTCAATAAGGCTTTGCAATGCTCTTTGTGTATTTCGTTTTCAAGCTTAGACACCATTTCGTGCATCACTTTAAAATACGTTTTAGGCAAACGACCGCCTTTGATCATTAACTTACGGCCTACTAAGTCCAAAGACTGAATACCGTTGGTGCCTTCGTAAATACGGGCGATACGGCCATCACGCAATAACTGCTCTACTTCCCAATCTTGGGTAAAACCAGAGCCGCCCATGCTTTGTAACGCTTGGTCAGTCGAGAAGAAACCTTCGTCGGTTAGATACGCTTTAACGATTGGCGTCATGATTTGCACAATGTCATCCGCTTCTTCACGCTTGTCGGCATCTGGGTGCTTCTCTGAAATATCCAGATTCAAACCTGTCCAGTAAGCCATGCAACGAGCGCCTTCTAAGAAGACCTTCTGCTGACTTAGCATACGACGAACATCAGGGTGAACAATAATCGGATCGGCTTTTTGTTCAGGGTTCTTAGGGCCTGTTAGCGAACGCGATTGTAAACGCTCTTTGGCAAAACCTAGGCTGATTTGATAGGCCTTTTCAGCCAATCCTAAACCTTGAACCCCTACCATGATGCGTGCTGAGTTCATCATAGTGAACATGCACTTCAAGCCTTCGTTTTCTTTACCAATTAACCAACCTTTGGCATTTTCGAAGTTCATCACGCAAGTAGCCGACGCTTTAATACCCATTTTATGTTCAAGACCGCCACAGAAAGCGGGATTACGCGTACCGTCTTCTAGAAACTTAGGTACTAAGAATAACGAAATACCTTTACTGGAATCTGGCGCACCCGGCAGTTTCGCTAATACCAAGTGAACAATGTTATCCACTAAGTCTTGATCACCACCGGTAATCCAAATTTTAGTACCCGAAATCGCATAACTGCCATCGGCTTGCGGCTCAGCTTTCGTGCGTACCAAGCCCAAATCAGTACCACACTGTGGCTCTGTTAAGCACATAGTCCCTGTCCACTCACCTGCAATTAGGTTGGGCAGATACTTATCTTTTAATTCATCACTGGCGTGCAGCGTAAGTGCATCAATGGCGCCGTGGCTCAAGCCTGGATACATACCCATTGATAAGTTGGTAGAACACGCCATCTCATCAACCACAATTTTCAATAACTGCGGTAAACCTTGACCACCGTATTCAGTCGACGCCGAAAGACCCGACCAACCGCCTTCAGCAAAGGCTCTGTAAGCCTCTTTAAAGCCTTTTGGCGTAGTGACCGACTTAGTCTCTGGGTCGTAGTGACAACCTTCGATATCGCCTGATTGGTTAAGAGGCTGCAAAATATTTTCGGCCAGTTTGGCAGATTCATCAAGAACCGCTCGAATCATCTCTTCGTTCGCATCTTCATAGCCAGGAAGAAGGCTTAAGTCTTGAGCTTTAAGTACATCAAATAACACAAAGCTCATATCATTTAGTGGTGCAGTATAGTTAGGCATAGTGCCTCCCTTTTGTATTAGATAAAAATATAAGGCTAACGGTTAAATCAGATTGAGATCGTTAGTTGAAAGTACTTACGAAACAGAATTAAAAAAAGATCACAAAATTTTTAAAAAAAATAAAAAACGCGAGGCAAGCCTCGCGTTTCGATAGTCAATATTTCTATAACGAAATTATCGATCGTCAGTAAGAATTATCTTGTCAAGACCGCTAGCATTACCAATCGCAATCGCTGTGGTGACAGAATCAGCGCCAAAAGTTGTATCGGTTAAACCTGAAATAGCAGGGGTTTTAGTACCATCTGCAGCAATCACAACTTGATAAGCTGTCGTACCTTCTAGTGCTGTATAACCTGTATTTTGTCCAATTGTTACATCAGCAAAAGTAGGATCGTTGGTACTGATATCAGCTCCCGTCGCTGCCACATAAATATCAACAGGATCAGCGGCTGTCGCTGCTGCTGCATGCACTAAACGCACATCGGCTTTGCCTGCGGCAGACACTTCTCGCTTGTCGTTCAACACAATTAATTGAGTACCGGGTAAATCATTCACATCACCCGCAGCAATCACCGTATAAGACTCACCGCGCTCTAGTGTTAACGTACCACTTAATGTCTCAAGTGCTGCGTCAATACCACCATTAGCAGGCGCAATTGCAACAGGCAAGTCACCCGATGCAACGGTTAAATAACCCGTTGCGCTTGCGTTAGCTTTACCGATTGTCGTGTCTTTATAAGAAAAATAACCTAACAATTCAGCACCACCAGCAAATACATCAACATCTACAGCATCCACTGCATGCACAATACGAACTTCAGCAGAGGCATCTAATACAGGTGTTACAGCATCAGCCCAGATAAGTAGACTCACTGGCGAAACCCCTTTCGTGCTATTTACCGCAACGGCCGTTACGTCAGCCGATACTGGCAAGGTTGCTGAGTTGTAAACCACGTCAGTTGAACCCGCACCTGTAATACGAACTTGATAATTGCCACTCGCTATTTCTGATAATGTAGCATTTGCATCAAAAGGAACATTTTTTAAGGTCGCCATACCGGGCAAGTCAACACCATCCGCTGTTACGTATACATCTACACTACCGGCTGTTGGCGATGCATGAACAACTGTTACGTCGATTGAACCATTGTTTTGCTTAGTTGTATCATCCAACACTTCAAATTCTAATGAAGCAACTTGATTTTGTGCGATTACAGAATAATAACCATCATCATTAAGGGTAAAGTTTGCGTCTAATGCAATTGTTTCAGTACCACTCACACGCAGACTTACATCTCTAGCACCGGCTTCTATTTTCAAATAACCAGAACCTTGCTGGTAAGCAACGTTGGTTAACACGGCTTTTCCATCAACTAACACATCCACATTAGGAGCATCTGGTGAGGCATGAAGTACTCTTACATAAGAATAATCTTTTGAGTCGCTGTCACCGCCACAAGCAGCTAATAAGGTTGATAAACATGCAACCGCAAGATGGTTTTTTGTTATTTTCATTGTGTAATCCCTTTGTTCTCGTTTTTTGTAAAATTCTTAAAATAGGTTCTTTTGCAAACACAAATTCATTTAAGATGTTTGCAGAAGTCAGAGTACTTACGAGCAAAAAAAATAGTTTGGATCACACAAATTAATATTTAATTACAAAAGAAAGCGTATAAATAATATTTAAACACTGGACATTTCGCGGCATTTAATTAGAAAAATTGACAATACAGCAATAGCGCTTTCATTTTTAGCTAGATGACATGATCCAAAACACGGTGGTTCGCGTAAAAAGTATTACAAGCTGAGTTATAACCAACAGATACAATTAACTAATACAACCAAGAGGGACCATCATGTTTTCATTATTCAAAAAAGATCCAGTGAAAAAACTAAAGAAGTCTTACCAACTTAAGTTAGAGCAAGCTATGAATGCACAGCGTAACGGCGATATCAAAGCCTATTCTTTCATCACAAGCGAAGCAGACATCATTTACAAGCAAATTCAAAGACTTGAATCTGAAGTTAAGTAGCTGATTTATAATGATTATTTTTTATGATGCTCAGTGCCCACTATGCAATACAGAGATGCTTCATCTAAAAAAAGCAGATAGGCATCAACAATTAATATTAGAAGATTTGAACGCAGCAGACTTTTACTGCCGATTTCCTCATATTAACAAAGACAAAGCGATGAACTTACTGCATGGGCAGATGGCATCAGGTGAACTAATTTATGGTTTAGACGTCACCTATCATGCTTGGAAAACAGTTGGTAAACACCGATGGTTATTAATCCTCCGGCTACCTGTCATAAAATTTTTTGCCGATATGGGTTACACATTTTTCGCCCGCCACCGCCAATTTATAAGCAAGTTGTTAATGCCAAGCTCTGCCTGCACTAATAACCAATGCTCAGTGAATAGGCGAAAAGAAAAACGCAGATGACTTAAAGCCACTTCTTACGCTTAAAAAATACCAGTAAAACTGCAGGAATTATAATAAAAGAAGCCCAAGTGGCCGCATAAGCCCACTTCCATTTCAATTCAGGCATGTATTCAAAGTTCATCCCATAGATGCCAGCAATAAAAGTTAACGGTATAAAGATAGACGTAAAGACCGTCAGCACCTTCATAATTTCATTCATTTTATTATTAACACTCGAGACATAAATATCGAGTAAGCCCGTCAAAATATCTCGGTACGATTCAACCGATTCTACAACCCTGATTGAATGGTCTGACACATCTCGCAAGAAAATATGCGTATCGTTATGGATTAAATCGCTTTCGCTATGAATCATTTCAGTTACCAGTTCTCTCACCGGAGAGACATAACGCCTAATGGTAATCATTTCTCGCTTTAGACTTTGAATCTTATACAGCATGTCCTGTGTCGGTTGCCCAACCAATAAGCTGTCTTCGAGCTCGGCAATAGAATCATCCAGCACATCCAATAGAATGAAATTTTGATCAACAATAAAATCTAAAATCGCATAGGCTAAATAGTCTGCGCCTAGACTGACGAATTTTCCACTACTGGTCCTAATGCGATGTTGAATCGAATGAAACAATTCATCCTTTTTTTCTTTAAACATGATCACAAAGTTATTAAATACTAATAAGCTAACCTGCTCACTATTCACGGTAAAGCTATCGCCGTCTGATAATAAACACTTCAATACTATGTATAAGTGATCATCGTACTCTTCAAATTTTGGTCGTTGGTTAGTATTTAGAATGTCTTCAAGTACCAATTGGTGAATGCCAAATATTTCACCGATACGTTCAACGACTTCTATATCCGCGAGTCCTTCGATGGTCACCCAGGTTACAGATTCGCTATCTTTGTACTGAACTATCTCATCAATCGATTGAATCTTTTTCTCTTCAAACTTGCCTTTGCCATAATCAATCACCGACATATTGGCAATGGGTTGCAATACTTCACCGACGTGGACCAATGAACCTGGGGGCAAGCCAGATTTTCCTGAAGATTTACATATTGAATCAGGCATTTCTTCTACTCATTTTTATCGATTCCTCAATAGCATCTGCCTCTACCGCAACGAGAAGCAAATTAATTATTAATTTGGGGAAATATCCCAGACGTAATATGAGATTAGCAAGCTAACCTTAAAATAGCCTTAAAATAGCCTTAAAATAGCCTTAGGCCTTTATGCATACGTATACTGAATTAGTCGAGACGTTATTCTGAAATGGATTAAAGAAGGACACCACATGGGATTCAACACTCTCAAAAGCCGTTCCTAGCAAAGCTTCAAAGTCCGCTTCTGGCAGGTTTTGCGACCACATAGCAAACACACCTTTCGACCGTAACTGCTTGGCCATCAAAGTTAAATTCTCAGTGGTATAGAAGCTGGCATTAGCAACATCTAAAAATTCCGTCGGGGAATGATCAATATCCAGTAAAATCGCATCAAACTTTTTGCCAGGGCAACCTGGGTCAAAGCCTGCGCTAGGATCTATTGCTAGATCAAAAAAACTGCCTAATACATAAGTATTACGAGGATCTGCATTCAGTATTTTACCCAGTGGTACTTTTTCATCTTTATGCCAACCAATAACGGTATCTAACGCATCCACAACAAACAGCTCGTCGATTCGCTCATCTTTTAATGCCGTGACTGCGGTATAGCCTAGGCCTAACCCACCCACAACCACGCTTAAATTATCGCCATCTAGCGCGGCCAACCCCAGTGTCGATAAAGCCTCTTCAGCTTCTACAAACATACTCGACATTAAAAACTCGTCGCCGAGTTTTACCTCATAAATATCGCGATCCCCAAAGGCTGGAATACGGCGGCGGCGCAATGATATCTGACCGATCGAGGATACCTGGCTATCAATTTCTTTAAATAATAATGACATAATGACTTCTAAAAACCTGAATAAGTGATGATAGTGATCGATTGTTCTATTAAACATAACGCTAGTAAAACCACCAGCCTTGCCTCTAACTTGAGCTATACTGGGTTTAGCTGTACCGCAGAATATCAATCGTCTGGAATAAGTACAGCAAGAAGTACTGCTACAAGAAAAAAGTACCGCAGTAAGAAAAAAGGACAGCAGTAAGAATGATATTGAATTGTCATTCAACCAGGCATAGAATCATTAATCACTTTAAATGGATGTTAACGATGCGAGTTACAAACAGGCTGATTGCGCTACTGCTTTCGTTGTTTATTACGACCGTCTACAGCGCACATACGCTCGCACAAGAGAAGATCACCATTGCCGTAGGCGACTGGCCGCCCTACTTATCCCAAGACCAAAAGCACAATGGCATCGTTGCCCACCTGATTACCGATATTTTCTCTGCCATCGGTATTGATGCAACTATTACATTTTATCCATGGACCCGCGCTTATAATAAAACCAGAGATGGCCGATTTGCAGCGACAGCGATTTGGATGGAAAAAGAAGAGAGAAAAGCAGATTTTCTGTACAGTGATCCAGTACTGGTTGAAGAGTTTGTCTTCTTTCACAAAAAAGACAGCAATTTTGATTGGTCTACGATTAATGACCTAGCTAAGCTTTCAATGGGTGGTATATATGCTTATAGCTACGGCCCACAGCTTGATAAGGCACTGAGCGATGGCAAAATTTTAATCGACCGAGTAAACCGCCCTAATCAAAACTTTAAAAGACTGCTTAAAAACCGAATAGACTTATTTCCGTTCGAGCTGAATGTCGGAAAATCCATACTTAAAAAACAATTCAGCCAAGCACAACAGCAACAGTTAACCTACCATGCTAAGCCTTACCTGAATAACTCCAGTTTTGTGTTATTTCCCAAGTCACTTAAAACAAGCCCTGCACTGATGGAACGGTTTAACCAACAGCTTAAAAAAATAAAAGACAGCGGCGAATACGATGACTACTTCAAAAATCTAAAACAAGGCTATTACGACATCTCGCAATTACCCTAAAAGCGCACCTCTAAAAAAAGACCATCAAAAAGCTTCCATCTAAAAAGCGACAGTCAAAAAAGAGATTAGCCAAATAGGTCTGACATAGCCTCGTCAACCGTATCAAACTTAAAACGATAGCCCGCGTCTAAAGCCTTTGACGGTACAACCCTTTTCCCTGCTAATAGTAATTCTTTACCCATTTGCCCCATCAGTGTTTTCACCATAAAGCCAGGCATCGGCAATACTGTAGGTCGTTTTAATGCTTTACCTAATGCTTTAGTAAATTCAGAATTGGTCACAGGATTTGGCGCTGTACCATTAATCGCGCCACTGACATTAGGCTGCGAAATGCAGAAACTGATCAGCCCGATTAGATCATCAATATGAATCCAAGGCATCCACTGATTACCCGACCCGATAGCTCCCCCAAGCCCTAGTTTGAAGGGCAGTAACATTTTACTTAACGCACCGCCGTTGTGCCCTAATACAATCCCAGTCCGTAACAAACAGGTTCTAATACCCAAGGCCTCAGCTTGCAATGCGCTGGCCTCCCACTGCTGACACAAGCGACTGGCAAAGCTACTATCACCCAATGCACTTTCATCAATTTTTGCATTCAACGCATCTGGGCTGGATTCAATGCCATAAAAACCAATCGCCGAACCACTAATGAATAATGCTGGCTTCTTTTCTAATTCAATAAAATAAGAAATCAATTCTTCGGTGGTATCTAAGCGGCTGCGTAATATTTTTTCTTTTTGCTTGGTTGACCAACGTTTATCGGCGATCGGTTCACCCGCAAGGTTGATTACAACATCAAATACGGCATCGGTGCCCAGCTCGCTTAAATCGGTAATAGCGCTCATTCGCTTATCAACAACATTAGGCTGACGCGTTTTAACCACCAGCGTATGATTTTCTTTCAACAGGGTCTCGCATAACCGCGAGCCAATAAACCCCGTGCCACCAGTAATAAGTATATTCATCGAGCCACTCCCAAAATAATCGCGATCAACCTAAGCATCGAATACACATCTGAATGCATTAATTATGAGATATACGCAGAAGATACAGTTATAGATCAGTTTTTAACCGAATGCATTACACATGCAAAGCACTGTACCTTCAGGCTAAACGATAATCGTTTTATATTAAAACGGACTAAGGGTAATCACGAGTTGTTCGTTATCAACCTTCAACGATTTCAATACCGACTTAGCCAAGCTGTGCTTCACATCATTATCTTTAAACTTATACACAGGGTATCGAGACAACGCATTTGAAAGTGCTGTTTGAGCCAAGCCCTGAATATTAGGCATAAACTCAGCAGGCACATTTTCAATATCTAAGCGAACGATCTTAGGATTTTTGAAGTAGAACTCGCCTTTGTTTGAATTGTAATCCAAAGTACCTTTGATCATGACCTTACCACGCCCACCAATACCACCGGGCGCACTCGCATCGATGTTCGCCAAAATACCTATTTCATCGGTATCTTTAATCAAATCAATCACCGGATTGGATACCTTAACCGTCACAAAATAACGCTTTTTCTCAATCGGCATAGAAGCAGAGACTCGCTCTTGTATCTCTTGCTCGGTAATCACCTGAGTAAAATTAAACGCGAACGCCATCTGGCTCACGAGCGAAACCAACACAAACATCACACTACGAAACATACATTTTCCTTTAAAACATACTGGGCTTTTATTTTTAAGCGCGGAGTAATCGAACAAGCACTAATCAGTATGGTTGAAATAAAAAACAGGCATACGATTCTTCATACGCATTCCACTTTAAGTCGAATTCATTTAACGTAATAGATCAGGCCACATTGCTGTTGAATTATTTTAACAGTCTAATATTGCTACGTTATAGAATAGTTATAACAGTTTTGGTTCACTTTGTTGATACTTAGCCAATTCAATAACCTCATTAACAGACCATTGATCATCGGCATGAGCACCATACTTTACAGCGACAATCATACCTGTTTGATTAATTAAAAAATCAGCAGGCACACCCAGCTCGGCCTCTACGCTTTGAGGTATCCTCATCCCAAACGCTATAATGCCTTTAAAGGCTTTTTGCATCACACCAAAATTCAATAACGCCTTCCAAGAAGTATCAACGCCAAACGCTTTATACAATTTTCTAGAAGGGTCTGCGATAAGATCAAAAGGAACATCAACCACACTGTCCAGCATAGCCTTTTGACTGGCATGAAAAACGACAACCTCATGGATATTGTTTGCTTTCAGCTCCTCAGCACGTTTAAAAAACGACTGCAGATGAAGATTACACACAGGGCATCCTGCAAAGCGTCGAAACTGTAAATGAATAAACGTATCTTGCTGAGGAACAAACACAGAACCCTCATGAATATTCGTCCACTCCGTATTGGGTATAACATCACCGATCACTTTACGCATTATAGGTACCTGGCCTTATAAATATAAATTTTAAGCTTCAATGAAACATTAAAATTGAATATGGGGTTAAAACAAAAAAGTAAAAAATCTAAAACGATGAATTAGGCTCTTTTAAAAATGCTAATTCTTCAGCAGTAGACTCACGCCCTAAAATGTCATTACGATGCGGATAACGGCCAAAGCGATCGACAATGGTTTTATGCATCACTTCATAGCGATTAACATCGTCGTCGACATACTTAGTAAATAATGGCTCAGCATATTGATGAACCAACTTCGATTCACTGTGCATAAAAGGCATTAATAGAAAACGACGCTCAGCAGAACTAGCCAAGTTTTCTAAAATACCCGCACTCACCGCCTCTTGAGCTAAAACCAAGGCCATAGGATCATGAGCAAAAGCCGCTGGTGTATCGCGATAGAGGTTGCGAGAGAACTGATCTAATACAATAATCTCCGCCAAACGCCCTTCCGCGGTTGAGCGCCATGAATAACACTCCCCAGCCCCTGCCTGCTTAACTAAACGACCAAAGCGCTGACGAATTGCTTCATCAAAATTGGCATCTTTTACAAACCATTTTTTCTTACCGGCTTCATTAAACCAAAACGCTAATACTTCATTTTTCATTTTGACATTCCTGTGTAGCAGTACTGTATCACTATCTAACCCCGTATTAGCGGTATCAGCCATCTCACCCTATTGTTAATTCAACTTCTTGTAAATGATTATTGAAATGCATCACATGTGCCATTTCATACTGCTGTTTAGTTAACGGCCCATAGGCAAAATGAGGGGCCAAAGCACCTTCGTATTCTTTAAAGTCTATTAGTGATTGCTTAAAGCGATCAAATGCAACAGCGATATTCCCTTCATTGGAAAAGTCCGGTGCTCCAGGAATAGCTTCATCTAATGTATGGGTCATTTTTCTTTTTGAACTAAATAAAGAAAAAGCCGTTTTGCCAACGGTATTTTTGAAAACGTCAGACTTATGCACAGGGTACCCCAGCATTGAATACTCAACACTTTGCGCACAATGCGTGAACACTTGATAAAGATTCCATTCACCAATAGTTTTTGGGTTCTGCTTCATAAGCTTATTTAACTTCGAAAGCGCAAAATCAATATCCAAAGGCTCTTGGTGCTGATCGATAGCCAGCCAAGTTGCGCCACCCGTCATAAAAACGCCACTGGCGATAGATCCCAATATAAATATTCTTCGATTCATAAGTATACCTGTTAGCGACTAAAGCCTTGTGTTAATGATATTGATATATAAAAACATTAGCCCGTTTTGATACACCTGTCACTATATTCAACATCTCAATATTTCTGTGCAAGGCAACCACAAGACTTACTCGCAATAGGCGCGGATAGTCGATAATAGGGCTAATTTTTCGCTTAAGACTTGAGACTTACATCATCAATCAATTGAATAAGATCGTTGATTTCGCCTTTAAAGTACGTCACTTGAGTTTCGCTTAGGCTCGTTGTGATTTGTTGCAGCATACTCAATAACAACTGGCGATTATGGGGATAAGCATCTAACAAAGTATCAGACTTAAATTGATCAGGGTTATCCATTATTTTAAACAACTCAGTTGTTAACGTTTCTGACAGCTCTTCTGTTAGCTCTTCTGTTAGCTCTGCATTAGTGCTAGGTACAAACGATTTTTTCATCGCCGTTTGCAGTTTAATATTACTATCAAACCATTCTTGTTCCGTTATTATTGCCTGTTCAACAAAGATAGCCGCATAGCTTTTCTGCTGTTTGCTTACCGAACCTAAATAATTTTCTAACGTTTCCAATAATCCTTCAAGCCTATCTGAACGGTATTCTTTGATGGTTTTTTCGTTAAAATCGTCGAGTTTTTCTTTGCTAGTATCTTCCAGTTTCGCGAACAAATAATTCACCTGGTATTGATCTAGTTGAGGCGCAAGCGTCGCGGCTCGAATACTCAATTCACGTCGTAATCGCTGCCAATGGTCTGTTATTTGATTGAAGTGCTTTAGCCAAGTTTGTTCAGACATAGGAAGGTGATCAAGATCGTTTGAAAGATCCACTAATTGCTGCCGATACTGCAATAATTGCGTTTCTCGGTGCCACTTTAATACTGACTTTAACTCTATATCTAGGTTACGATTTTGATCTCCCGTCAAATCTACATAATCATCAATGTACCACTGAGCCAGCCAATCGGCATTATTGTAGACAAACTTAGACGAGCACCCTTGTAAAAATGCAATTATTAACAATAAAACGATTAACTTATATTTCATTACTGACCCCCATGCACGAAGTGCTTTTACCGTTTAAATGCCATGTTAACAATTCTCGGTAAATGCACGTTTTTGTTTTTCAGAACGAGGCCAGATATATGCGGCTGTTTGCTTTACCCAGCCAAGCTTTTCATAAAATCCACTTTTCCCAGGTGCTGCGGTGAGCATTGTACTAAGGAATGGTTTTAAGTCTTCCTCGAGTTCTCCGAGAATATAAGTTCCAATGCCTTTACCTTGATGCTCTGGCAATATAGCAAGATCAACAACCCAACCATAATACTTACCATCATCTACCGTTCTTCCCATACCAACCAGATCATTTTTAACGTACGCGAATCTTGTAAAGGAACTTTGTTGAAAGGCTGATTTAAGCTCTTCGGGTGACCTTTCTCCCCAGCCGATATCTCGAATTATCTTAGATACCTGCTGCCAATCAACTGCGTTTATTTCATTAGTATATCGGATATTCATATATTCACTCTAATTGCTAACACTTTTATAAGCGGTGCGCGACTTTTTGCACGCCCAGCGGAGGCCACGTATTTTTTTGTGGGGCGGTGAAACGTAGTGAGAAACGAGCGTAGTTCAACCGTCCCAGTACCGTAGATGTTAGCTTGGCTTTATTAGTGGGCTCTTATTCCACAGAGTACAAAAATAATTGCCCCCCAAAAAAACCATGCACCAGTGGAAATCACACCCAAAATACTGCCCACAACATACTGTTTATTTGATTCACAATTTAATGCTACGGAATAAAAAATCAGCACAAGAAGAGCCAAAAAATAAGAAACACACCCAAAAAAAATACCGATACCACCACCTAAGTTATTGCACTCATACATAGTAGGTATAACAAGCCGCAAAACCAATTCCATATATGGCAATAAAAAGGCATCACGAAAAATTAGAATTATAAAGAGTATTAATACCAATGAAAGAAAAACAGGGTTGAAAACTCTAAAATATTTACTGACATTAGATTCATCATTACCAACTGTTTTTCCATCACTTTTTGATTCAATAATATTTGTCATTGATTTGCACTTTTATAAAACTAACGCTTAGCTAAAGGGCGTGCGATTAGCACGTCCTGGAGAGCTCACCCCAAATAGTAGACGCCCTACTAATTAATTTTATGCAGCCATTCT